>NZ_JARUBM010000002.1:3910000-5385000 GCF_029626175.1 Micromonospora sp. WMMD1082
CGCATCGGCTTGGCGCCCGCTGCGGTACAGGGCCGTCATGAACAACTCGTGCACACGCTCCCAGAGCGGATGCTCGGTCACCAGCATCGACAACTCGGGTAGTACGTCGTGGTGCCGGCCGATGTCGATCTGAGCGTGAATCAGGTCGATTTCGGCATTGAGGACCAACTGCTGCAGGCGTACGCGTTGACCATGGGCGTACGGACCGGACACACCGGCCAGAGGCGACCCGTTGGGCAGCGCCAGCGCCGCACGCAGCCGGGTGGCCGCCGCAGCAGAGTCGCCTCGACGCGTTGCGGCGGCGGCCGACGCCGTGTACCGGTGGAACCGGATCACGTCGACCGAGTCTGGCGGCACCTGCAGTGCGTAGCCGCCGCCCATCGAGCGGATCCGTACACCCGTGGGGGAGTCCGGGGTAGGCTCCAGCACCCGCCGCAGGCGCGACACGTAGGTGCGGATGGTGGTGACGGCCGCGCGGGGCGCCTCATCGCCCCACACGGCTCTGATCAACTCGTCCACGGTTGCTACGGCACCCTGGTGCAGCAGCAGGACGGCCAGCGTGCTCCGCTGCTGAGGTGAGCCGAGGTCGACCTCCCCGTCGGGCCCCCACGCCCGGACGGGGCCCAGCAGCGCGAAGCTGAACTCGATCGGTCCACCCGCTCCGGACCGCCGGTAAGAGTCGAGCACTGCCGTCGGGGTGCCAGTCCGGCCATCTGACATCGTCTGTTCCTCATCGTTGTATCTCCAGTTCATTGCGACCGTAGGTGGCGGCGCTGGTAGGGATGCTGACCAAAAGCTGAACGCGCCCACCCCGGGCGTTCAACGGCTTTGGTCCGTGACCGCACGGCGGCTATGGCGGATTGACAGTGGCCATACGTGCCGACGGCGGTTGACCGCGACCGGGTCAACCGCCGCCTGACACCCGTCGACCTAGCGCGGCGCGTTGGGATCGATGACCAGTCTCGTGCCGGATTCGGTGAGTGCCCGGTCGAGGAGCTGGAAGGTCATCGTGGCGGCCAGCGGGTTGCTTCGGTCTCCACTGGCCGCGCTGACGACGCCGATCGCGGTCACCTGGTCTCGATCGCCGAGGATGAAGACCGGGCCGCCGCTGTCGCCGGGTTGGGCGAGCAGGGACACCCTGGTGACTCCCCTCAGGGGGACGGAACGGCCTTCACCGGCGGCGATGTTGAGGTCGACATCATTCGCGATGACGCGGCCGCAGGTGACCTGTGTCGTGCGGCCGTTCTTGCAGACGATCGTTCCGGTCAGGAACGCGGTCTGGCGGGCCAGTCCTGCGGTGGACAGCGAGACGACCAGATCGCGATCTGGTTGCCCTTCTTCGCCGATCGGCTTCACCCCTCGGACCGACACCGAGGGCGACAACCGTCGCGCAGCATCGTCATCCACCGAGATAAGAGCCCAGTCAGAGCCGGTGGGGCCATCGAAGCTGAACCGCTCGGGCCGACCGATCTCGCCTTCTGCGTGTCGCCAGGAGACGTCCGGGCCGTTGGCCACGCAGTGCCCCGCCGTCATCACGTAGTTCCTGGCAGCGCCGGGCCTCGCGTCCCTGACCCACCAGCCGACCGAGCACAGCGTACCGCTGTCGGAGGTGATCTGGTCGCCGCTGGCGGTGGCGAGGGCGGTGTCGCGGCCCTGTTGGTAGCGGATGTCGACCGCGTCGGCGAACTCGCGCTGTAGCGCGGTGGCGACTGAGGTGGGAAGATCCGCTTCCTGGCTGGTGACCACGACGACGTTCTTGGTGACGTCGATGGACGTGCCGACCCAGGTGACGGCGTGTTGTTTCAGGAGGCGCTCTACCTGCGTTCGCACGTTACGCAGGTCCTGTGCTGATCGGGTGACCAGTCGTGGTTCGGCGTTGCGGGCCCGGATCTCGGCGGCCCGGCGTTCGTTGGTGACGGCCACCACCAGGTTGCCGGTGTCCCGGTCGAGCCAGGTGCCGGCGCTCCAGTCGACTTTCAGGGACGGGGCGATCGTCGTGTGCAGTTCGGTCATCTCGGCCTGCCGGGCCAGCCGCTCACGGGCCTGTTCCTCGGTGCCGTCAATGGACTTCGCCACTGCTGCCAAGATCTGCTCGGGCAACCCGCCGGCCGTCGGGGTGGGGGCAGTCGAGGAGCCGCCACCCGGCGACTCCTGGCTGGTCGTCGCGGCGCAGCCAGCGGTCGTGATGGCCAGGGCGAGCAGCCCGGCCACACTCGCCACGGCGTACCTCGCCGGACGGAACATCCTGGGTTCGGGCATCTTTCCTCGATCGTGCTGTAGGAACGGGACAACTCCCACACGTCCCCACCCACCAGCAGGTTCACGGCACACCAGTCCCGCCCAGGAAGTACGGCGGCCAGCGGCGGATTTCCGGTGCACGCCTGGATGACGGCTTGTGGCCAGACGGCCGGTACTTCGCACCTGCTCGGGTTTGAGATCCAGATCACGTGCTGTCAGTTGCGCGAACCTCACCGACGCCCGGTACGTGGATCCGGTGTCCGTGTAGGGGCAGGAACAGCAGGTAGAGGGGAGCGGGTGTGTCCAACCAGTGGATGGGTAGCTTGGGCAGGATTCTTACCGGGAGAGGAACGCGCACGGCGGCGGGGGCAGTGCTGGTCACCGATGGACTGATCGGCATTGACCTACCCGGCGGACGGAAGCGCGCGGGAATCTTCGGGTCCCTCGTGCTGATCGTCATCGGCGTCGTATTCGTTTGGTTCGGTCTGTGGTGGAATAGCCAGCAGCAGCCCTTTCCGGACGGCGTATCGACGACCGCCACGGTTACCGAATTCACGACCTCTCGCGGGAGCGAGGGGCAGACGATGTACCGACGTACCCTGACGTTCACTACCGAGGCTGGGGAGCGGATCGAGATAGCCGAGTCGCAGCAGAGCAGCAAGCGGCCAGTGATCGGTTCTGTCGCAACGGTTTCCTACCTGCCACAGGATCCCGGATCGGCACGCGTCGTCCCGGATAACCCCTGGCTGCCGTACAGTTTCATCGCCGCGGGCGCGTTGGCCGGAGTTTTCGGTGTGGTAATTTTCTGCGTGCGCCTGACCAGCCTTATCACCGGCATATACTTGCTCACTACCGCGAAACGGCAAGCTCGTTGATTCCTGCGGTTGCCCCTCTGGCGTCGTCGCTTGCCGACGGCGCCGCAGTTTCGCATTGCGACACTTTATGGGTCGCAACATCCACGGCGTCGAAAGGATAGTCAACGTCCCCTCAAGGGCGAGTGTTGCGCAGATTTGATCCAGAAAGGGCGCGGTGGCATTGCTGCCCGCACAGCACAACAGCGTCGCACCATATGCCGCCGGGGCCGTAAGCAACTCCAGCAGAGGAAGAAGCAGAACGATGAATGCCAAGGAAATCGTGCTGAGTGCCGCCGAAGAATTGTTCGGCAACAAGGATGTCTCGGCCGTCGATCGTTGGACATCGCCCGATTACATCCAGCACAGCGCTTACGCCTCCGGTGGGCTCGATGGGGTACGGCAGATGCTGCAATACCTTCCCCCAGGCTTCCGCTACGATCTGCATCGGGTGATCGCCGACGGCAACCACGTCGCACTGCACGGCACGTTCCACGGTTTCGGTCCGATGCCGTTGATTGCGTTCAACGTCTATCGTGTGGAGGACGGGCGGCTCGCGGAGCACTGGGAGAACCTCACCCCTGTCGTGGACGAGACGGTTTCCGGCACTTCGCAAACGGCTGGTGTCGCACAGGTCGACGACCTTCACGCGACCGACGACAACCGTAGGCTCATCACTCACTTGATGGAGGCCGTCCTCAAGGGTCGCCCGACCGGTGCAGTAGCCGAGTTCTTCGACACGGAGCACTACATCGAACACGGCCCCGGCTCCGGAACGGCTCTTGGTGTGTTCGGCGGTGACGAGGGCGTCAGGCGTCATGACACCCTGCACAAAGTTATCGCCGAAGGAAACTTTGTCCTGACTCTGTCGGAGGGACGCTCTGGCGCTACACCGACCGCGTACTATGACCTGTTCCGGGTCGAAGATGGCAAGATTGTCGAACACTGGGATGTGGTCTCGGAGATCAAGTCCGATCTGCCGCACAGCAACGGCCTGTTCTGAAGCGACCAGCGAATGGCCGAGATCTAGGCGGCCGAGTAGCCGGAGGGTGAGACCCCTGCGGCTACTCGGCGGACTAGAGGCAGCGCGAGGTCGACGCCGACATCTTCGACGCAATCGAGACTCAAGTCAGTAGGCCGGACATGGGCTTCCAGTCCCAACAGGGGTGACCGCGCCGCCCGACAATGCCGAGCGTCGGCATGTCTGGCGTTGGCCTGCCACTGCGCGCGGCGTTCATCGAGGCACCGCCATTTCACCACGTTGATCTACGTACTCGGGGTGGGAGAGCGACACCGAGGTGGTTTGCCTGTTTGCGGAGGCAGCCGCTGGTGGCCGGGTGGCGCACGAAATCCGCAAGATCGTCAAGCTGTCCCGTCTAGCCGCAACGGAGACCGGCCGTGTCCGGCCGGTCGAGGAGGGCCGCGTAGGGCGCGTTGTCGTTGGCGAGATCCTCGCTGCAATGGGGACCGGCCGTGATCGGCCGGTGAAGGGTCGTGCGGCAGCACCTCAAAGTCGGGGTTGATCTCGGAGCCGCAACGGAGACCGGCTGCCGTAAGCCGGTGAAGGCGGGCGCGGGGCGTCGTCGAGCCAGCCCCGGGTACCTCCTGCCGCGACGGATGCCGGCTGCCGTCACTCCGGCCACCATCGCCGCGAACAGACGCTGGAGTGTTAACGCAGTCGTCGCAGTTACGCCGAGCCCGCCAACTCACCACCGGTAAACCCGGCGCCGTCCAGATCACCGCCAGCGCCCTTAGCTTAGCGACGTACAACCCGGCTCGGTCGCGGGCGCGTGGTCTACGCGAATCGCGCCCATGCTCCGTTCGCCGGCTGTGAAACTCGGGTGGTGAGCGACAGGGGCTGGCGAGGGCGGCTGGGACCGGCCGTTGGGATCGCGCCGGGCGCCCGGGTCGACAAGTTCGAGATCTTTTTCGACCTGGTCCTAGTTTTTTCCTTCTTCAACATCGCCCGGGCCACCGCCGGCAACATCACCGGCCGGCAACTGTTGCACGCCCTGCTCGTACTCGCCGTGCTCTGGTGGTGCTGGGTGGTACACACCGTGATCGCGACCCGTGTCCGAGTCGGCGAAGGCTTCGTACCGGTACTGATGGTCGCCAGCATGGCCGCGCTGTTCTGCTTCGCCCTCGCCCTACCCCAGGCATTCCACAATCCGCACGGCGGCAACGCTGGACCCATCGTGGTCGCGGTCAGCTACGTCCTCATTCGCGCCGTACACCTGACCCTCTTCTTGCACCTGGTCCGCAACGACCCAGTCGAACGCCGACAACTACTCCGCTACGCCCCCGAACTCACCCTCAGCACCATCCTGCTCCTCGCCGCAGCCCTCCTACCCGGCCTCATCACCGACCCAACCCTGGCCACGCTGGTCCGTGACGGACTGTGGATCACCGTCATCCTGGTCCAATATGCCACCGGGCTGCTCGCCAACACCTGGGGCTGGCAGGTGACCTCCGCCGAACACTGGACCGAACGGTACGACCTCATCCTGATCATCGCTCTCGGCGAGTCGGTGATCTCCGTCGGACTGGGCAGCAATCTCATCGGCCAGCCGCCCACCTGGCCCGGGGTGACCGCGGCGGTGCTCGGGATCGTCTTCACCGCCACTCTCTGGTGGGCGCACTACGACCTGATCGGTCCGGCCGCCCGGATCGCCCTGCACTCCACCCTGGGCCGCGCCCGGGTGCTGATGGCCCGCGACGCCTACGCGTACCTCTACCTGCCGATGATCGCCGGGATCATCACGTTCGCCCTCGGCGCGGAGGGCATCGTGCACGACATCGCCGCGCCCGGGGTGCCGATCTCCGAGCCGGCACATGGCCCGGACGTGCCGCTGCTGTTCGGCGGGGTGGCCCTGTATCTGGCCGGGAACATGCTCTTCCAGCTGCGTACCCTGCGCACGGTCTCCTGGCTGCGGGTCGGCACCCTGGGCCTGCTCGCCGCCGGCGTCCCGGTCGCCATGCCCCTGCCCGGGCTGGCCGCCCTCGGCCTGCTCACCGCGATCTGCGTCGGCCTGATCACCGCCGAGGTGATGCTGATGTCCGAGTCCCGGCACGCGCTGCGCGCGGCGGTCTTCGAAGAGCGCACCGTCCACGAGGCCAACGAGGCCGCCTTCCGCAGCCGCTGGCACGACAACCCATCCGACACCAACCCCTGACATGCTTGCCTGCCGGCCCCGATAGATGTTTGTTGGCAGCTACACTCGCCACCCGCCCTCGCCCAAACTCGACAACACCGGCGTCCGGAGGTCGCTCAGCAGGAACGTCACCGAACACAGGGACGGCAGCACCGTTCGCGCCGGGCGAGGCTCCGGAAGCCCGCCCATCCTGAGCGTGCTCCCGAAAACGGCTGAGCCGGGTCAACCGTTGGCTGCCATACCATGATCGTGGGAAAGGCCAGCAGGGTGATGGTCTGCCCGGGAGCCTGCCGCAGCCGCCCGGGCTCGAACTCGTCGAGCACCGAATGGTCGAACCGTTTGACCCCGTACCGCTTTCGGCGCACCGTGTGGAACTGCCACTGCTCGCGGAACTTTGGACTGTGCTGGCACAGGCCGTTCCGGCGCGCGAGGCGGTGCTGATTAGGACGTGTTGGCTGCGGCCTCGGGTGGTGGGTCGGGATCGTGGTCGGAGGGGCGTGGGCCTTCCGGGCCGTTGGGGGAGAAGCGCAGCAGGGTTTCGACGCGGGTGATGCGGAACCGTCGGCCGAGGGCGGTGATCTCGTCGATGCGGTTGCGGTCGAGGTGGTCGGCGGCCTGCTGATAGGCGGCGTTCTGGTCGGGGGTGAGTGGGCGGTGGCGGGGCTCGATGTGGCGGAAGGTGAAGGCGAGTTCGTCGCGTGCCTCTTGTGGAGTGGCGACGGCGTGGCTGATGGGCTGCCATGCCCCGTCGACGTGTTCGGCGGCGGCGTGTCGGGCGGGGAGCACTGCGGCGTGGGGGTGGGAGCGCACGGCGGCGACGCTGTCGGCGTACACGTCGGGCGGTACGAGGGCGCGTGGGTAGTGCGCGGTGAGTAGGTCGACTTTCAGCATCGCGGTGCCGACGCCGGTGGCGGCTGCCGGGTCGGCGATGACCTCTTCGTCGCAGAAGCTGTCGTGATCGGTGAAGTCGCGGGGGTCGGGGTCGGTGGGACGCGGCGGTTCGGGTCCGTCGGGGCCAAAGCGGGCGAACGTGTCCGCGCGTATGACGCGGTGGATCTGTCCCGCGACGACGACCTCGTCGATCTTCTCCCGGTCGAGGAGCTGTGCGACGGCGGTGACTTCGGCGGCCAGGGCCGGGTCGGTGGTGTCGGGCAGCCGTTCCCGTAGTCGGTGGGCGAGGGTGTTGCGGGCGTCTTGCGGGGTGTGGTCGAGCAGGGCGTGCACCTGCCACCGTCCGTCGCCGAGGTCGACCGCGTGTCCGAACAGCGGCGCGCCGATCCGGACGACCGGGTACGCGTGCGTGCGGGAGACGGCGTCGTGATCGGTGATCGCACCGACCGGGTCGGTGGGCCGCTCGACGCGTACGACCGCTGGCGACCGGGCGTGCTCTTCGTGACTCATGGACGTCATTGTGTAACGCAGCGGATGGTGCTGTCCTGCCGGCACGCGGCGGCCGAGCCACGACACGGCGGTGGTCACATGCACCACCTGCGAGGTCTGAGGTCATCGCCGCCCGTTGCGCGGTGGTGCCAACGGATAGGTAGCTTCGACGATCAACATACCCGTCGGCACTGCACAGTTCTGTGACGTGCCCCGGCAGGGCGCCAAACTGCGCGCCGTCCCCAGCCATCTGTGGTTGCGCTGACACAAGAACCGCCCCCCGTTTACCCCCCGAAAACCCCCGCAGACTGCTGACCGGTGCTGACAAATGATGATCACTTTGCTTCGGCGTTTGTGCAGGTCAACGCCAACTCCTGACGGTTGATGTCAAGTCAACAAGTGCGGTGGTCGAGGAGCGTAGGTCGACGGTTCGATTCCGTCAGGCGGCTCAGGGAGAGGCCCTGACCAGGAGAGATGCTGGTCAGGGCCTCCGGCGTGGGACGCTAGGTAGCCCGTTCGATCATGGTGTCCCAGCCATCCATAGCTGCGCCGACGATGGCGTGAGCGTGTTCGCGGGTGCAGCCGTCGTGGGCCTGAATGGACAGCCCGTGCAGCACCGTCTGCACGTACGAGGCGGCCACGGCGGCATCCAGATTCCCGGGTAGATCGCCGTCGGCGATGCCGCGTTCGATGCGTGCCTGGATCTTCGCACGGTCGCGTCGCCGGCGCTCGTTGAGCTTGCGGCCGATGTCGTCGTGGCCGGAGCCGAGGTTGATGGCCGAGAGCACGATCATGCATCCGGGTGGTGTTGCCGGGTCGGTGTAGGCATCGGCGTTGTTGCGCAGGATGGCCTCGACCACCTCGCGGGTCTGGTGGCGGGTGAGTGCCTGGTCGGTCGGCGTGCTGCCCGGTGCGTCGTACAGCTCGATGGCCTCGTCGAACAGTCTCTCCTTGGAACCGAAGGCGGCGTACAGGCTCGTGGGGGTGATCCCGAGGGTCTCGGTGAGCATCGAGACCGAGACCCCTTCGTATCCGCGCCGCCAGAACAGCTCCATCGCCGTGTGTAGCGCCGTGTGCCGGTCAAAGGTCCGTGGGCGACCTCGCGGTGCCATCGGACGTACCTCCTCGCCTGCGGTCGCTGGGCGGCCTTGCCCGTTGAAGAGTGGTCACTACATAATAGAATAAGTAGTGGTCGCTACATATAAGCGACTGGCGCCACGGACATGGAGGCGACGATGGGCCCGTTGACCGACAAGACCGCCCTGGTACCGGAGGGAGCCGGGGGATCGGTGCGGCCATAGCGTCACGACTGGCCGCCGACGGGGCCCGTGTCGCGCTGACCTACCACTCCTCGCCGGACAGGGCGAACGGCGTCGTCGAGCAGATCACCGCGTACGGCGGCACCGCTATCGCCGTGCCGGCAGCCATGCAGGACCCGCAGCAGGTGACCGCCGCCGTGGGTGCGACCGTGGAGGCGTTCGGCAAGCTGGACATCCTGGTGAACAACGCCGGGATCTTTCCCTACGGTGTCATCGATGAGTTGACCCTGGCCGACTACGAGCACACCATGGCCGTCCACGTCCGGGCGGTGTTCGTCGCCGTCCAAGCCGCAGTGCCGCACCTCGGCGAGGGCGGGCGGATCATCAGCATCGGCAGCAGTCCGGCTGAACGTGTACCCGGACCTGGGATCAGCCTGTATGCGATGAGCAAGTCCGCTCTGGTCGGCTTCACCAAGGGCCTGGCCCGCGACCTCGGCCCGCGCGGGATCACCGCCGTGGTGGTCCATCCCGGTTCCACCGACACCGAGATGAACCCCGCCGACTCACCCGACGCCGCAGCCGAGCGGGCGCTTACCGCACTGGGGCGCTATGGCACGACCGGTGACATCGCCGCCACCGTCGCCCACCTCGCCGGACCCGGCGGCGCCTACCTCACCGGCACCACGATCACCGTTGACGGCGGGGCCACCGCATGACCGCCGCCGGGAGCCGACGAACCATGCCCCGGGTCGCGATGTCGGCCTGGTGCCTGGTCCTGTTCGCTGCGGGACTGGAGATCATCTGGGTGCTCGCACTGAATGCGGCCGACGGCTTGGCCCGACCGGGCTGGGCAGTCGCCGGGATCGCCATCGCGATCGCCAGCCTGGTCATGCTCACCCGCGCGCTGCGGACCCTGCCGCTGAGCAGTGCCTACACCGTGTGGGTCGGCACCGGGGCGGTCGGCGTCGCCCTCGCCGGGGTGTTCGTCCTGGGCGAGCCGCTCACACCGCTGCGCGCCGCCTGCCTGGCCCTGATCGTCGCCGGCGTCATCGGACTCACACTGACCGACACGCCGTCGAACCCGGCTGAGCGCGAGCCCGGCGACCGGAAGCATCACGGGACAGGTGAGCGCTGATGGCCTGGGTCTTCCTCGTCGTCGCCGGGCTGCTGGAGATCGCCTGGTCGTCAGCTCTGAAGAAGGCGGACGGGCTACGCCGAACCGGCTGGAGCATCGCCGGGATCGCGCTGGCGATCCTCAGCCTCGCCCTGCTCTCCCTCGCGCTCGGCGACCTCCCGGTCGGGACCGCCTACGCGGTCTGGGTCGGCATCGGCGCCGTCGGCGTTGCCCTCACCGGCATCGTCGCCTTCGGCGACAGGGCCACCCCAACACGCCTTGCCGGCCTGGCCGCCATCGTCACCGGCATCGTCGGACTCAAGCTCCTCGGTGGCTGACCTGATTGTCATGGCAGGGATGCGCCGTCGCGTTGCCTACAGCCAGTCGTGTTCGCGGGCGTAGCGCGCCGCCTCGTGGCGGGTGCGGGTCTGCGTCTTCTGCATCGCGTTGGAGAGGTAGTTGCGTACGGTGCCCGGTGCGAGGTGGAGTCGGGTGGCGATGTCGGCGACCGAGTAGCCCTGACTGGTGACGCGGAGCACGTCGAGCTCGCGCTCGGTGAGCGGGCAGTCGTCGACGACGGCGAGTGCGGAGACGTCCGGGTCGATCCAGCGCTTGCCCTGGTGCAGGGTGGTGATGACCGAGGCGATGTGTGCCGGTTCGGCCGACTTGCTGACGAAGCCCTGGACGCCGAGTTTCAGGGCCTTACGCAGCACACCGGGCCGGGCATGGCGGGTCAGCATGAGGATCACCTGCTCGGGCCGGGCGCGGCGGATCTGCGTGATCGCGGCGAGCCCGTCCACGCCCGGCATCTCCAGGTCGATGACCAGCACGTCGGGCCGGATCCGCAGGGTCGCCTCGACGGCGCTCTCGCCGCCGTCCGCCTCGGCGAGGACGGTGATGTCGCCCTCCAGTGGAAGCAGCGCGGCCAGAGCCTTGCGGAGCAGGGCCTCGTCGTCGGCGAGCACCACGGTCGTCATCGGGACTCCTCTCCCGGCTGGGGCACGGTCGTCACGGGTCGCGCGAAGGTCGCGGCCGTCAGGAACTCCCCGCCCCGTTGCTCGGCCGTCAGGCTGCCGCCACCGTCCGACATCCGCTGCCGGAGGGCGGAAAGCCCTCTCAGCTCGGGGGCCTCGTCGCCCGATACGCCGTCGTTGACGATCGAGATGCCGGACTCGGCGAGGGTGATCCGCACCTGGGTGGCCTGCGCGTGCCGCAGGATGTTGGTGGTGGTCTCGCGCAGCACCTGGCCGAGCAGCTCGCTGGCCCGGGGATCCACCTCGGCCTCCCGGGTCACCCGTACGCGGATGCCGGCGGCCTCGAACAGGTTCTTCGCGTTCTCGAGTTCGGCGGAGAGGTTGAGCCGCCGTTGGGCGTACGCGAGTTCTTTGGTCTGGGTGATGGTGTCGCCGACCAGGGTGTGGATCTCCCGCAGTTCCTCGTCGGCCCGCGCGGCGTCGGTGTGGACCAGTCTTCGGGCCAGGGCGGCCTTCAGCTTGACCACGTGCAGGGTGTGGCCCTGGATGTCGTGCAGGTCGCTGGCGAAGCGGACGCGTTCCCGGATGACGGCCAGCTCGGACTCGCGTTCCCGGAACTGCTCAAGCTCGCGGATGATGTCGTAGAACCGTTCGCCGGCGAACGTCAGGACGCTCACCACCACGGTGATGCCGGTCGGGGTGAGGAGATAGTCGATCAAAGTGGCGCGTACGTCAGCCCGGTCCACCAGGAGCCGGGTCGCGCCGACCACGGCGATGTAGGAGAAGAGCCCGGCGGCCGCCAGGCTCCGATGCCGCCGCAGCCGGGCGAGGGCGGACGAACCCACCACGCAGATGCCCCAGTACGCGTTGGGACTGGCCGTCAGCAGCACCCCGAGCGGCCACACCGCTCCCGCGACGATCAGGCAGGGCAGGAGGAACCGGTCCAGATCGCCGGCCGTCCATCGTTCGAAGGCCACCACGGCCGCCCCGACACCCGGTACCAGGACGAGGACGTGCCACCAGGTGTGCGCGTCGACGTACACGAGAAGGGCCGCGGCGATCACGATCGGTGGAAGTGACGTCATGAGGTTGAGCCGGCGCAGTTGTCCCTGCGTCGCCTGGGTCATGCGCAGCGGTCGGGCGGTCACCACTCTCAGTATTCTGCTGGTCCGGCCGGCGGACAGTGACACTACGTCACACGTTGCGGTGACATGGCGGCACTGACGGGTGGGCGCGGCCGCTGCTGTCATTGGGGCATGTCCACTACACCAGTCATCGAAGTCGACCGCCTGAACCTCAGGTACGGCGAGTTCCACGCCGTGAAGGACCTCTCCTTCGAGGTGCGGCGCGGAGAGCTGTACGCGTTGCTCGGCACGAACGGGGCGGGGAAGACCTCGACCCTGGAGACCGTCGAGGGGCACCGGACGCCGACCTCCGGCTTCGTGCGTGTCTTCGGCCGCAGCCCGCAGGACCGGCGCGTGGTACGTCCCCGGATGGGCGTTATGCTCCAGGAGAGCGGATTCTCCCCGGACCTCACCGTTCGCGAGTCGGTCCGCCTGATCGGCAACCTCACCCGACGGGCGGACGACGTCGACCGGGTGCTCGACATCGTCGACCTCACCAGCCGGGCCGGTAGGAGGGTGTCCCAGCTCTCCGGCGGGGAGAAGCGGCGGCTGGACTTCGCCACCGCCGTCTACGGAACGCCGGAGCTGATCTTCCTGGACGAGCCGACCACCGGCCTGGACATCCAGTCCCGGGACGATCTCTGGGCGACGGTGGACCGGCTCCGTGAGAACGGCGCCACCATCGTGCTCACCACCCACTACCTGGAGGAGGCGCAGCAGCGCGCCGACCGCATCGGGCTCATGCACCAGGGCACCCTCCACCGGGAGGGCACCGTCTCCGAGTTGACCCGCACCCTGCCGGCCGTCATCCGTTTCTCGCTACCGCCGGCGGCGCCGGCACTGCCGCTGCCGGCCGTCGTCGACAACGGGCAGGCCGTGGTCGAGACCTTCGGCCTGCAGAAGGACCTGCACCTGCTGCTTGGGTGGGCGCAGGACCACGCCGTCGAGCTGCCGGACCTGCAGGCCGGGCCGACCCGACTCGACGACGTCTTCCGCGCCGTCGGCCGCTGATCGCCATCGGTAGCCGACTCGTACCCGAGAGGATTCTCCCCATGTTCTCCATCGCAGCCAGCGAGCTGATCCAGATCTTCCGCAACCGGCTGGTGCTGGTCACCAGCCTCGTCATGCCGGTGATGATCAGCGCGTTCTTCGTCTACCAGCACGACACCTTCGAGTCCATCGGCAGCCTCGGCTACATCGCGGCGATCGTGATGTTCAGCGTGGGCGCGTTCGGGCTCTACACCGCGACCGTGACCACCCTGGCGTCGCGGCGGCAGACCCTCTTCCTCAAACGACTGCGATCCAC
The DNA here is from genome assembly GCF_029626175.1 of Micromonospora sp. WMMD1082. Taxonomy (NCBI): domain Bacteria; kingdom Bacillati; phylum Actinomycetota; class Actinomycetes; order Micromonosporales; family Micromonosporaceae; genus Micromonospora; species Micromonospora sp. WMMD1082. The sequence continues at coordinate 3,923,399 of NZ_JARUBM010000002.1, forward strand.
CGCTGCCCGGGACGCCGGCATCCTCGCCGGCCTGCTACTGCCCGTCACCGCCATCGCCCTGGTGCAGGTGACCGCGATCCTGGCGGTGTTGGCCTCGGTCGCCGGCGAGCCCGCCAACGCTCTGCTGCTGGCGGCGGCGGTCCTCGCCACCGTCACCATGTTGATCGGTCTGGGCCTGGCCACCGCGGGGCTGACGAACTCGCCGGAACACGCCCAGGTGACCACGCTGCCGGTCAGCCTCGGCGTCATCGCCGTGGCCACCTGGGTGGGCATCACCGGCACCGAGGAACTCACCGCGGTCAAGCGGCTGCTGCCCGGTGGCTCCGCCACCGAACTGGTCATGAACGCCTGGAACGGCGGCGTCGCGGTCGCCGACTCACTTCCCCTGCTCGCACCGACGCTGGGCTGGGTCGTCGCCGCCATCGCACTCGCCACCCGACTCTTCCGCTGGGAGCCCAGCCGATGACCGCCGCCAGACCTGACGATTCCCTCGGTGGCCGGGCCGGAACGCCCGACGAGGCGACGCAGCCGGACGCTCCGACGCTGGCGGAGGACCTCCTGCTCCTGCTGTTCCAGCCCGACTCCGGCACCATCGCGGGAGAGAACACCCTCTTCTACATCCTCGCGGGAGCCGTCGTCGCGGATCTCGCCCTCGGCGATCACGTGACCACGGCGGACCGGGGCAGGGTGCGGGCCGTCGAGGGTCACGCCCCGCCGGATGACCTGCTCCGTTCGGCGTGGGACTACGTTTCCACGAAGCCCCGGGGCGTCCAGACGGTACTCGCGGCGATCGGTCCCACACTCCGCGCGCCACTGTTGGCGCGGCTCATCGCACGCGGCGACATCGACCGGGGGGATCGCAAGGTGCTCGGCCTGTTCCGTACGACCACCCTCCGGGAGGGGCGAAGCGGACGCCGAGCCGCCCTCCTCGGGGAGGTCCGGCGGGTCCTCGTGGACGGTGCCGAGCCACGGGCCCGCGTTGCCGCACTCGCGGCACTGCTCTCGGCGAGCGGAACTCTCCCACAGTTCCACCGCGACATCCCGTGGACCTCGCCCGTGATCAACCGTGCCAAGGAACTCGAGCGGGGCAACTGGGGCGCCGGGGCCGCCGGGGAGGCCGTGACCCGCACCATGACGGCGGTCATCGTCAACAGTGTCGTCGTGGCCACCACCGTGCTTCCCCGAAGCTAGGGCCTGTGTCAGCGGGCTCAGCCGCGGGATACCACCTGGACGATGGACGACCCGCTGGCGGTGTGGTCGCCATCGACCACGGAGGTGGTCAGGTTGTAGTACCCGGGCTGAGCCTCGCCAGGGATCGTGATGGGGCTGACGGGTTGTTCGTCGGGCGTGCCGGCCGGGCGGACGGGCGCCGCCGCGAAGGTGACCACCCCCGGGATGTCCCGGGCCGCCACGATCGCCGACTTGAGGGCCTCCACCGTCGCGTACGGCCCGGTGAGGTGTGCGGTCAGCTCGACCTGCGGCGGGACGCCGCCCGGCTCGGGTGAGTGCTCGACGATCCAGTGGACGGTGAGGGTCTGCCCCGGCTCGTACGGCGTGTTCACGTCTTCGTCCGTACAGCAGGTGTACGTCACCGACGGGGGTGCCACCGACTCGGTGGGCGCGATGACGCAGGCCGCCAGGAAGGGCAGCACGAGACAGGCGAGCAACCAGGCGCGGGACACCCTCATGCGCCGGATCGTATGCCCAGGCGGCAATCGTCCATGACGACGATCAGCACGATGCGCGCCAGCTCGACCTATGGTGGGATGCCGCGTCGAACCCTGGAGGCCCCGTGCGCCCAGCCCAGATCACCGTCAGCCTGCCGATCGCTGACCGCAAGATCTCTCACGACTTCTATCGAGGTGCCCTCGGCCTGGTCACCGTCGGCGAGCCGGCCGAGGATGGTCTGCCCGAGCCGTTGCAGTTCGAGGTCAACGACGGGTTGCGGCTGATGCTGGTGCCGACCGGTGGCTTCGGCTGGGTGCTCGGCGGGCGGGAGGTGGCCGACTCCCGGCACAGCGAGTGCGTGCTGGGTCTGAGCGCGGCCAGCCCGGACGAGGTCGACGGGCTGGTCGGGCGGGCGCGGGACGCCGGCGCCGAGGTGGTCACCGAGCCCGGGCAGCAACCCTGGGGGTACGCGGGCATGTTCGCCGACCCGGACGGTCACCTGTGGATGGTCGCGGTCGCCCCCGACGGCTCTGCCTGATTCACCGGCCCGCCGATGGTCAGGGATCAGGAAGATCAGGCCGACGTGCGAGTCCGCCACCGTCACCGGGTGCCGCCCCGTGGAGTTGACCGTGTGACGGCGTCCGGGCGGGAGACCGCCACCGTCAGTGTGGTCGCGTGCGCACCGTGAGGTTTGTCCCCCGGTGACCCGGGTACGGCCTCACCGAGCGCCCGCGAGGAGAGCAGTGGAGGCCCGGAGATGGAGAGTCGGCTCAAGATCCTGGGTCACCCCGTCCACCCGATGCTGGTGATGTTCCCGGTCGCCCTGCTGGTCACCGCCGTGCTGTTCGATATCGTCGACACGGTCGGTGGGCCCGAGTTCCTCGGCGAGGTGGCGTACTGGAATCTCACCGTCGGCCTGATCGGCGGCCTGCTGGCCGCGGCGGCCGGGGTGTTCGACCTGCTGGCAATCCCGGCCGGCACCCGGGCCAAGCGGGTGGCGCTCACCCACGCCGCCGCGAACGTCGCGGTGATCCTGCTCTTCGCCGCCGTCTGGGCGGTACGGCTCAACGCCGAGTCCCGGGCGGCCGGTGGTGCGTTGATCGCCATCGAGGTGGTGGCGCTCGCCATTCTCGGCGTCGGTGCCTGGCTGGGTGGGGAACTGGTCGACCGGCTCGGCGTCGGCGTCGACCGCGACGCCGGTCTGGACGCGCCGAGTTCCCTGCGACCGGCGGGGACCAGCCAACGGATGGGAGAGGTGCGATGACGAGGCCGGGACGGGGTTGGCGAGGCGGCCAGCAGGGTTGGGACCCGATGGGCGAGTTGCAGTCGCTGCGGGCCGAGCTGAGCCGGCTGGTCGGTGGCCGGCCGGGGCCGCCCGAGGTGGAACTGGGCGAGACCGCGGACGGCTGGGAGGTGGTCGTCCGGCTGCCCGGCGTCGCGCCGGAGGAGGTCGCGGTGGAACTCGACGACCGTGAGCTGTGCGTACGGGCGCGGACGGAGGCCGAGGTCAACGCCGACCACGGCATCCCCGGCGGCTTCGAGACGCGGGGCTTCGAGTATCGCGTGCAGTTGCCGTCGCGGGTGGACCCCGACGCGATCGACGCGCTGATGGACCACGGCCTGCTGCGGGTGCGGCTGCCCCGGGCGAACCGGGCCACGCCGCGCACCATCACCGTCGGCCGCACCGGCCCGCGCCCCGCCGGCACCTTCGGCGGTACGCCGAGCAGCGCCGATCCGGCGGCGGACCGGGAACTGCACCAGCCGGATGTCGCCGCCGGCGAGTCGGACCGGTAACCCGGGCCGTGGCCGCTCCGGCCCTGTTCGCCCCGGCCGCCGGGCTGGTGCCCGACGTGGCCCGGATCGCCGTGCTGCGCGCCAACGCGCTCGGTGACTTCATCTTCGTGCTGCCGGCGCTGGACGCGCTGCGGGCCGCGTACCCGGGGGCGGAGATCGTGCTGCTCGGCGCGCCGTGGCACGCGGAGCTGTGGCGGGACCGGCCGGGCCCGGTGGACCGGGTACTGGTGGTGCCGCCCGCACCCGGGATCCGCGCGGCGACCGCCGGCGAGCCCGAGTCGAGCATGGTCGACTTCCTGGCCGACGCCCGCGCGGAACGCTTCGACCTGGCTCTCCAACTGCACGGCGGAGGCGCCAACTCCAACCCGCTGGTCGCCGCGCTCGGCGCCCGGGTCACCGCCGGGCTGCGCGCCGAGGACGCACCACCGCTGGACCGCTGGCTGCGCTACGTCTACTACCAGCCCGAAGTGATCCGCTATCTCGAAACGGCGGCGCTGGTCGGCGCCCCGGCCACCACGGTCATCCCGGCGCTGGCGGTCACCGACGCCGACCGCGCCGAGGCGCGGGCCGTGCTCGGCGAACCGGAGCGCCCCCGGGTGGCGCTGCACCCGGGGGCGACCGACACCCGCCGCCGCTGGCCCGCCGACCGCTTCGGGCAGGTGGCCCGGATGCTGCACGCCGACGGGTACGAGGTGCTGGTCACCGGCACCCCCGCCGAGCGGGGCGTGGTCGACGAGGTGGTCGCCGCCGCCGGGGTGCCGGTACGGCCGCAGGTGGGCACGCTCAGCCTGGGCGGGCTGGCCGGCTGCTACGCCGGCTGCGAACTGGTGGTCTCCAACGACACCGGCCCGCTGCACCTGGCCGCCGCCGTCGGCACGCCCACCGTCGGCATCTTCTGGGTCGGCAACCTGATCACCACCGCCACCGCGCTGCGCGGCCGGCACCGGCCGATCACCTCGTGGACGGTCCACTGCCCGGTCTGCGGGGTGGACTGCACCCCCGGCATCTATCCGCACCGCCCCGGCGACGGCGACTGCCCGCACCGGGACTCCTTCGTCGCCGACGTACCCACCGCCGAGGTGGCGGAAGCCGCCCGCGAACTGCTGTTCCGGTAAGGAAGGGCCCCCTTGTTAACGCGCGCCGGCGCCGGCTCAGGTCTCGGCGTCCGCCTCGGCGAACAGGACCTCCCACGCCTCCACGTCGCGGTCGGTGACCGTGGTCGGTGACTCCAGGTGGTACGCGCCGCTGGGCAGGACTCCGGCGCCGCCGTGGTGCGCCAGCACGGCGAGCTGGGCGGCGACGTCCTCGCCCTGGTGGCGCTCCTGGACCCGGCGCCAGAAGTCGAAGCCACCGGCGTCGACCAGCTTGGCCCGGTCGTACAGCACGCAACCGCCGACCCAGGACACCTGGTACGCCCGCCAGGTTCCCGCCGGCAGGGCCAGCGACTCGGTGACGTGCAGCAGGTTCGCCGCGGAATGGATCTGCGAGCGATCCCACTCGGGGGTGCCCGGACGGATCCGCTCGGGCACCGGCCGGCCCGGCCACTCCCGGTAGTGCCGGTGCGTCTGCGGCCGCACGTCGTCCAGATAGGACAGCCCGTGCACCGCGTTGCCGACGAAGCCGCAGCCCAACTCGTCGATCGCGGTCACCAGGCGGTGCAGCGTTCCCGGTTCCAGCCAGACGTCGTCGTCGAGGAAGAGCACGTGGCGGGCGGCGGAGGCGGCGAGCAGGAAGGACCGGTGTTCGGCGAGCCCGCGCCGGGGCAGCCGGCGGGTCAGCAGCACCGGGTGTCCCCGGTGGCGCAGCGCCCGGACCATGGTGGCCGCCGCCGGGTGGGCGTACCCGGGGTCGCCGTCGGACTGGTCGCTGACCACCACGCCGAAGCCCGGCACCCCCTCCTGGGCGGCGAGCCCGGAGAGGGTGACGGCGAGTTCGGCGGGGCGGTCGCGGGTCGGGACCAGCACGTCGACCAGGCGGTCGGTGCGGAACTCGGCGGGGTCGCCGGCATCGAGTGGTCGGTTCACGGCGCCTTGCCGGTCAGTGGAGCCGCCGCACCGGTGGCGGTGCCATGCTCGGTCACCGGCTCGGGCGGCGGGCCGGCGACCTCAGGGACGCCCTGCTGGCCGTACGCCCGGATCCGGTCGATGATCGCGGAGGTGGAGCGGTCGGGCACGTAGCCCAGGGTGCGGACCTGGCCGCCCAGCCGCCGCACCAGCGGCGCCTCCGGCACCAGCTCGGGCGGGTAGTCGCCGCCCTTGACGTAGACGTCGGGGCGGACGGTCTCGATCAGCGCGGCCGGGGAGTCCTCCTCGAAGACCACCACATGGTCCACGCAGGACATCGCGGCGAGCAGGGCGCAGCGGTCCTCGACCGGGTTGACCGGTCGGTCCGCCCCCTTCAGCCGGCGTACGCTGCCGTCGGAGTTGACCGCCACCATCAGCAGGTCGCCCAGGGCGCGGGCCTGTTCCAGGTACCGCACGTGACCCCGGTGCAGCACGTCGAAGCAGCCGTTGGTGAAGACGATCGAGCGCCCGGCGCGGCGGTGATCGGCGACGATCTCCGCCAGGCTCCCGGCGCTGACCTGCACCTGCCGGCCGTCGCCGTCGGAGGCCGGCCGGCCCAGCGCGGCCAGCAGGTCCTCCCGATGGCAGACGCAGGTGCCGGTGCCGGCAACGGTGCTCGTGGCGGCGAACTGGGCCAGCTGGGCGGCGGTCGACAGCGGAGCGTCGGTGGCCAGTGCGAGCGTCATCGCCGCCAGGTACGCGTCACCGGCGCCGACGGCATGGCTGGCCGGTACGGGCGTGCTGTGGCTGCGTGCGGGCTCACCGTCGGCGCCGCCGACCACCGCGCCCTCGGTGTCCAGGGTCACCGCCACCACGGCCGCGCCGGTGTGGGCGCGCAGCTCGGCGAGCCGGGACTCGGCCAGGACCGCCCGGTCCACACCGGCACCGGCCTCGGCGTTCACGGTCACCCCGGTGCCGGTCACGCTGAGCCCGTCGCGGGTCATCGCCACCCGGCTCTCGCCCGGGGTGGGCTCGCCGGTCGGCCCGTCGGTACGCCGCATCCCGGCGCCACCCGGTGCCGCGCCCACGGTCAGCTCGGACGGCCCGTCGGCCGGATCGACCTCGGGATGCTCCAGGTGCAACTCGCGATCATCCACGCCCCGACCGTCACCGGCACCACGGGCGTCACCGCTGCCATGAGCGTCACCGCTGCCGTGGGCGTTGTCCTGTGCGGCGGTGCCCAGTGCGGCGGTGCCCAGTGCGGCGGTGCCCGCCCGGGCGAGCAGCCGGGCGGCCTCCGCGAAGCTCGGGGTCACCACGGTCGGGGCGAGACCCCGCCAGTCGGCCAGGTCGTGGGCGTCGAGCGCGACCGTGCCGTACCGGTCCCGATGCGCGACCAGCCAGGAGCGGACCGGTGCGGGCAGGGCACCCAGGCCGTAGTCGCAGATCACCAGCGCCGGGGCCGCGCCACGACTGGCGGCCCGCAGTTCCTCGCTCGCGCAGTCCAGGGCGGTGAGCAGGCAGTCCACGCCCACGTCACTGAGCGAGTCCTCCGGGTCGCCGGAGTCCTCCCGCAGCAGGATCTGGTCGCCGGCCAGCATCCGGCGCTTGACCGGGGTGGGCCGGCCGGGCTGGCTGATCGTCCGGTCCCAGACACCGGCCCGGTCGAGGCAGTCGTGCAGCTCGTCGCCGGCCGCGTCGGCACCGACCGGTGCCACCAGCACCGAGCGACCGCCCAGCGTGGCGATGTTGACCGCGGTGTTGGCCGCACCACCGGCGGCGGAGATGCGCCGGCGCAGGGTGAGGACGGGGGCCGGGGCCTCCCGGCACAACCGGTCGGAGTCGGCGAACCGCCACTCGTCGAGCATGGCGTCTCCGATCACCAGGACCGGGCGCCCGAGCCAGCTCTGCACGACGTCGGCGAGCCGGAGCTGTTCCGCTTCTGCTCGTGCCATGCCGGCGGTTCCCCTCCGGCCGGTGGGATCAAACCTGCCGGCCGGGCCGGCGGTGCGGCGTGGGCCACCGCAATGGTGTGTTTCGGGCGTCCGAGCCCGGGAAGGGGATCTGGTGAACCCCTGGAGAGGAGAAACAGCATGGCAGCCACGTTGCAGGGCAAGCGAGTCGCCTTCCTGGCCACCGACGGTGTGGAGGAGGTCGAGTACGTCCAGCCCCGCCAGGCGGTCGAGCAGGCCGGCGCCACGGCCGAGCTGGTCTCGATCAAGCCTGGGAAGATCACCTCCTTCGACCACCTGGACCCCTCCACCACGTACGACGTGGATGTGAGCGCGGCCGACGCGGATCCCGCCCGGTACGACGCGCTGGTGCTGCCCGGCGGGGTGGCCAACCCGGACTTCCTGCGCACCGACGCGGACGCCGTACGGTTCGTGCGGTCGTTCTTCGATGCCGGCAAGCCGGTCGGGGTGATCTGCCACGGCCCGTGGACGCTGGTCGAGGCGGATGTGGTGCGGGGCCGCCGGCTGACCAGCTGGCCGAGCCTGCGTACCGACCTGGTCAATGCCGGTGCGAACTGGGTGGATGAGCAGGTCGTGACCGACAACGGCCTGGTCAGCAGCCGCAGGCCCGACGACCTGCCGGCCTTCTGCGCCAAGATCGTCGAGGAGTTCGCCGAGGGCCGGCACTGACCCGGGGCGCGCCGGCGGTCACTTCAGGATCAGGCGGTTGGTCTGCTCGAAGACGTCCAGGTCGGCCAGGGTCTCGGGGACGCTGGCGGAGAGCGGCTGCGGCATCGCCTCGCGGTGGAAGAAGCCCGCGTCCGTGGTCTCGTCGGTGATCCTGGCCAGCTGACCGTCCCACTCCTCGACGCGGAACGCGGTGGTGAAGATCTGGTACGTGTGGCCGTACATGTTGGTGTGGGTGCGGTCCGGGCCGGTGTAGAGCGCGAAGGCGCTCACCCGCAGGGCGCGCAGGCCGGTCTCCTCGCGCACCTCCCGGACGGCACAGTCGGCGATCGACTCGCCCAGCTCCATGGCGCCCGCGGGCAGGGCCCACTGCCCGTTGTCCGAGCGGCGGATCAGCAGGACCCGTGCCGCGTTGTCGCGTACCACCGCTCGTGCGCCGACGAACATCAGCGTCCGGTCGCCGGCCAGGGCACGCAGCTGCCCGACGTACGAATCAGCCCAGGAGATGCTCACCCGGACAACTTACGGGGGTTCCCAACGTGTGACCGGCGACACTAGCTTGTTACCCATGCGTAGCACGATGATGGACGTCCCGCTCCAGGTGTCCCGGATCCTCGAACACGGCGCCACCGTGCACGGCACGGCCGAGGTGGCGACGTGGACCGGCACCGAGTCGCGCCGCAGCACGTACGCCCAGATCGGGCGGGACGCCGCCCGGCTCGCGCACGCCCTGCGCGCCGAGTGCGGGGTGACCGGCGACGAGCGGGTCGCCACCTTCATGTGGAACAACACCGAGCACCTGGTGGTGTACTTCGCCGTGCCCAGCATGGGCGCGGTGCTGCACACGCTGAACATCCGGCTCTTCCCCGACCAGGTCACCTACATCGCCAACCACGCCGAGGACCGGGTGGTGCTGGTCGACGCCACGCTGATCCCGCTGCTGGCGAAGTCCATCGGCGGGATGACCAGCGTGCGGCACGTGGTGGTGGTCGGCGGCGGGGATCCCGCCCCGCTGGTGGCCGCGGCCGGTGACCGGATCGCCGTACACCACTGGGACGCGCTGCTGGCCGACCGGCCGGAGGCGTACGACTGGCCCGAGGTGGACGAGCGCGACGCCGCCGCCCTCTGCTACACCTCCGGCACCACCGGCAACCCCAAGGGGGTGGCCTACTCGCACCGCTCGATCTATCTGCACTCGTTGCAGATCTGCCTGCCGGAGGGCTTCGGGCTCGGGCCCACCGACCGGGAGCTGGCCATCGTGCCGATGTTCCACGCGATGTCCTGGGGCCTGCCGTTCGCGGCCTTCCTCTCCGGCGCGTCGCTGGTGATGCCGGACCGCTTCCTCCAGGCCGCCCCGATCGCCGAGATGATCGCCGTGGAGCGGCCGACCCTGGCCGGTGCGGTGCCGACCATCTGGACCGACCTGCTGGCCCACCTGGACAGCCACGACGTGGACACCTCCTCGCTGACGGAGGTGATCGTGGGCGGTTCGGCCTGTCCGCCGTCGCTGATGCACGCCTTCGCGGAGCGGCACGACGTCGACGTGATCCACGCGTGGGGGATGACCGAGATGTCGCCGCTGGGCTCGGTGGCCCGTGTGCCTGCCGGCGCGACCGGCGAGGACGCCTGGCGCTACCGGTACACGCAGGGTCGCGTGCCCGCCGGGGTCCAGGCGCGCATCGTGGGCCCGGCGGGGCAGCCGCTGCCCGCCGACGGGACCTCCGTCGGCGAGCTTGAGGTCCGTGGGCCGTGGGTCACCGCCCGGTACGTCGGGGACGACGCGCCGGATCCGGAGAAGTTCCGCGACGGCTGGCTGCGTACGGGCGACGTGGGCACCCTGTCGGCGGACGGGTACATCACCCTCACCGACCGGGCCAAGGACGTGATCAAGTCCGGCGGGGAGTGGATCTCCTCCGTGGAGCTGGAGAACGCGCTGATGGCCCATCCGGCGGTGCTGGAAGCGTGCGTGGTGGGCGTACCGGACCAGCGCTGGGACGAGCGGCCGCTGGCCACGGTGGTGCTCCGCGAGGGTGCTTCGGCGACCCCGGAGGAGCTGCGCGAGTTCCTGGCCGGGTCGGTGGCGCGCTGGCAGTTGCCGGAGCGCTGGGCGTTCGTGGACGTGGTGCCGAAGACCAGCGTCGGCAAGTTCGACAAGAAGGTGGTGCGCTCCCGGTACGCCGGCGGTGACCTCAATGTGCGGGAACTGGCCACGCCGTAGCGTTTTCCGGCGCATCATCGCCGTAGGAGTAGTGGCTCGCACAGACCTCTCTCCGGTGGGCGGCCCCGGCGTTCGCACCGCGCCGGGGCCGCCCGTTCCTTGCGGGGCGACCCGCACTGCCAGTATTGCGAAAGTTGTTCGCCTCTGTCCCGCCGATGGAGAAATCTGCCCAGGTCAGAGCCTTACTCGCTGGCGCTGACCAGCACCTTTCCCACCACGGAGTTCTCCACCGCCTGATGCGCGGCGGCCGTTGCCGACAGCGGAAACCGGTGCAACGGCAGCCCGGCCTCCTCGCCCACCCGGATCCCGCCCTGCGCGGCGGACGCCGCGACATCCACCACCGCCTGCGCCTTGGCCGCCTTCGGCAGGGTGTAGACCAGCACGAACTGCCAGCGGGCGTTCGGTGCCATCAGCGGACGGACCGGCAGCGTCACCTCGTCGCCTCCGTTGTCGGCGTAGACGCAGACCACCCCGCCCGGGCGCAGCAGCCGTACGTCGGTGGCGGCGTTGCGCGCCGGGGAGACCTCCACGATCCCGTGCACCCCGTCGGGCGCGATCTTGTGGACCTCCTCCACCACGTCCTGCTCCCGGTAGTTGATCACCGCGGTGGCGCCGGCCGCCGCGGCCAGCTGCGCCTTCTCCGCACTGCTCACCGTGGCGATCACGCAGGCGTCGGCCCACGCCGCGAGTTGGATCGCCGCGTTGCCCACCGCACCGGCCCCGCCCTGCACCAGCACCGTGTGATCGCTCAACGCCCCCGGACGCAGGCTGTCCGGCAGGTACTCCCCGGCGGTCAGGCAGCGGTGCGCGGTCAGGAACGGGATGCCCAGGCAGGCACCCAGCTCGAAGGATGCGTCACCGAGGCGTACCGCCTGGCGGACCGGGACCACGGTGTACTCGGCGGCGGTGCCCCAGGGCCGCTGCCAGGCCGCCTCCCAGATCCATACCCGCTCGCCGATCAGCTCCTGGTCGACACCCTCGCCGACCGCCTCGACCACGCCGGCGCCGTCCTGGCCGGGCGTCTGCCAGCCCGCCGGCAGTGCCCGCTGGCGGCGCGACTTCCAGTCCGTCGGGTTCACCCCGGAGAACGCGACGCGCACCAGCACCTCGCCCCGCCCGGGTTCCGGCACCGGCCGGTCGACCAGCTCAAGCACCGAGGGGTCACCGGTGCGCTCGTACACAATCGCCTTCATGCCATCGACCGTAGGTGGGTCGCGGACCGACCGGTAGCGGTTCAGGCGAGCCGGTCGACGACCTCCGGCGTCAGCTCGTCGATCGAACCCAGCACCGCCGCCGCCAACCGCTGCGCGTCCGGGTCCAGTGGGTACGACCCGTGCGGCACCGCGACCACGGCCATGCCGGCGGCGGCCGCGGACCGGACCCCGTTGCTGGAGTCCTCCACCGCCACGCAGCGCGCCGGTGCGACGCCGAGCCGCCGGGCCACGGTGAGGTAGACGTCCGGCGCCGGCTTGCCGCGCTCGGTCTCCTCCGTCGACAGCGTGGTGCGGAACTCGCCGGTCAGGCCGGTGGCGGTCAGCGCCGCCGCGATCAGCCGGCTCGGCGACGAACTCGCCAGCCCCAGCGGCCACCGCGCGGCCAGCCGGCGCACCACCTGGTCGGACCCGTCGATCACCGGTACGCGGGCCGCGTACCGCCGGGTCATCTCCTCGACCACGTCGGCGGCGACCTGCTCGGCGGTGCGCCGCACCCCCAGCTCTCCGCTGAGGTACCGGGCCCACTCGCCGGTGCTCATCCCCATCAGCCGGCGCTGGGTGTCGTCCTGCCAGGTGCCGCCGTGGGTCGCCACGTACGCCCGGCGGACCTCCTCCCAGACCGGCTCGGAATCCACGATCACGCCGTCAAGGTCGAAGACCACCGCATCCACCGTCACACTCCCCATCCTTCCCCACCCGTTCCCCGCCGGAATCCCCGCCGGTTGCTGGTCAACTCTGCAGGGGCGGCAGGCCGATGGGGCTGTCCGGGGGGATGACCGTGTGGGCGGCGCGGGCGATCGGGTCGAGCAACTCGCGCAGCCGCTCGGTCCGCTCGGCGCCCAGCGCCCGCCAGGGGCGCGTGGCGGCGAGATCGGTGGCGTCCTCGACCGCCTGGAACTTCGCCCGCCCGTGCTCGGTCGGCTTGCCGTCGGCGTCCAGCCAGCCACGGTCGGCCAGCCGCTCGCGCGCCTGCGACCACTCCTGCTCCGACCAGCCCCGACCGAGCAGGTTGGCCGGCGGCATGTCGACCGCGACCCGCCAGGCCAGCGTCTCCACCGGGTCGAGATCGGCGGCGACCAGCGCCGCGACGTGGCCGTCCCCGCGATGCTCGCGCAGCGTGGTGGCGGCCTGCCAGAGCCGGGCCAGCGGGTACTCGCCGCGCGGCAGGGCCGCGTTGGCCGCGCCGAGCACCCGACCGGCGGTCCCGAGCCCGTCGGTGCCCGTCCCGAGGCTGTCGGCCGCGGCCTCGAGCAGCTCGGCGGCCTCCGCGAGGTGCCGCTCGGGTAGCTCGTAGGTCAGCTCGGCGAGCGCCTGCACCGCCCCCGTCAGGCGGGACCGCAGCGCCTGGTCCGGTGTGGCCAGCTGCCACACCGCCGGCAGGGCGCGGGTCACCATGTGCGGGGCGAAGCTGTAGCACGCGGCGATCACCGGGGCCGGGCCGGTCGGCCCGAGCGGAGCGGCCCGTCCGGCGAAGTAGCCCCGCCAGTAGCCGCGCAGCCCGGCCGCCTCGTAGGCGGCGCGAGCCCGCGGGTGGAAGTAGGTGACGGCGTGTACCGGCTCGTAGTGCGTCCACATCGACCGGGCGGTCCGCCTGTCGGCGTCCACTGCCGTCACGTGCACCTCCGTGTGCGCTCCGACCAGTGTCCCGGGCAGGGTGCCCGGGACGCTGCCGAACCTACTGCCGGTCGGTGACCGGTCGGAAGCCATCTGTGGTCAACGGCATCGATGTTCCGTGGCGGTCGGGCGACCGAACTCACTCGGCGGCGAGGATGTCCACCACGAAGCGCAGCGGGCCACCCGGCCGCCCGCCCTCCCCGTCGCCGTACGCCTGCTCGGCGGGGATGTCCAGCTGCACCCGGCTGCCCACGGTCACCCCGACGAGGCCCTTGTCCCAGCCCTCGATGACCTGCCCGACCCCGATCGGGAAGGTGGCCGGCTGTCCCCGCACCCAGGAGGAGTCGAACTCCTCGCCGTTCTCGAAGAACACGCCGACGTAGTTCGTGGTGATCGACTGGCCGGCCTCTACCTTCGGCCCGGTGCCCTCGATCAGCGGGGTCACGGTGAGCTTGGTCAGCTCGCCCTCACCGGCGGCGACGGTCGGCTTGCTGCCCAGGGCCGGGTCGGCCCCCTGCGGCAACGGGGGGGCCGGCGGCGCGCCCGGATCGGTCGGGACCTCCGCCGAGGGGGACGGGGTGCCGGCGGCCTGTTCGGGGGAGTCGTCGCCGCGCTGGCCGACGATCACGAACACGGTGATCAGCACCGCGACCACGGCGACGCCGGCGAACGCGCCCGCCCAGGCCTGCCTGCGGCGCTTGGCCTCGGCCGCCTTCTGGGCGGCCAGCTGTTCGGCCAGTCGCCGCCCTGCCTTGCTCTCCTGCCCGCCCGCGCGCTCGCTCACGTCCTCGACTCCCTGACTGAGAGGTGGGTGCGTCCGCCCACGGACGCCGTCGCCGACACACGCTACCCGGTAACCCACCCCCTCCCGCACCCCCACAAACCCGCCCACCCCACGCCGTCCTCACCCGCCACCGCGACACCGCGCCGATCTTGCTCTTACCGTCGCGGCATAACATCCCAATCCCGACATCCGAACGACCACGACTGCATGATCGACAGGGCGTCGGGGGGTGGGGCCGGGGCAGGGGGTGGGGTCGTCAGGCGGTCTTGCGGGGGGTGGTCTTCTTGGCGGGCTTCTTCTCGGCGGTCTTCTTGGCGGGCTGGGCCTTCTTGGCGGTGGTCTTCTTCTCGGCGGTGGCCTTCTTCGCGGTGGTCTTCTTCGCGGGGGCCTTGGCCGCCTTCTTCTGGGCCGCCTTCTTCTGCTGGGCCGAGCGGGCCGACGAGATCGGGGTCGGCTCGGCGGCGCCCCCACCGGCGGGTGCCTCGCCCCGGGCGGCGCGGGCCCGGTCCACGGATGCCTTGAGCGCCGCCATCAGGTCCACCGCGGCGGCCGGGGCCTCCTCGACCTCCTCCGGCTGGACCACCTCGCGGCCCTCCACCTTCGCGTCGATGACCTCCTGCAACGCCGCACGGTAGTCGTCGGTGAACTCGTCCGGGTGGAAGTCCCCGGCCATCGAGTCGATCAGCGAGGTGGCCATCGCCAGCTCCGGCGGGCGGACCTTCAGGTCCTCGTCGAGGAAGCCGAAGTCCGGCTTACGGATCTCGTCGGGCCAGAGCATCGTGTTCAACAGCAGCACGCCGTCACGGACCCGGAGGGTGGCCAGCTGCTCCCGCTGGCGCAGCGCCACCTTGACGATCGCCACCCGCTCGGAATCGGTGAGCGCGTCCCGCAGCAGGAGGTACGGCTTTGTCGCGGTGCCTTCCGGCTCCAGGAAGTACGCCTTGTTGTAGAGGATCGGGTCGACCTGCTCGGCCGGGACGAATTCCAGCACGTCGATCGCGTGGGAGGTGCTCAACGGCAGGTCGGCGAAGTCCTCGTCGGTGAGGATGACCATCTCCCCGCCGCCGATGTCGTAGCCCTTGGCGATGTCGTCGTAGGTGACCTCCTCGCCGCAGACCTGGCAGGTGCGCTTGTACCGGATCCGTCCGCCGTCTGACCGGTGCACCTGGTGGAACCGGATGTCCTTCTCCTCCGTAGCGGAGTAGAGCTTGACCGCGATCGAGACCAGCCCGAACGACACAGCTCCCTTCCAGATGGCCCGCATCCTGCGCCTCCTTCCACCCGTATCGACCATGCTTGCATCACCGGGAACGGGACGCGATACGTTCGGTTGCCAACTACAGTTCGATTCGTGCCCGGCGCGCCGCTCAAGCCGATGCTCGCGATGACCGGGCAGCTCCCGGCCGGCGCCGGCTGGGCGTACGAGTTCAAGTGGGACGGCGTACGCGCGCTCGCCGACATCGCCGCCGGACGGCAGCACCTCTACGCCCGCTCCGGCGTGGAGATCACCACCGCCTACCCCGAGCTGATCCCGCTCGGCGAGCAGATCGACGACGCCCTGCTCGACGGCGAGGTGGTCCTCTTCGACCAGGCCGGCCGGCCGTCGTTCACCGCCCTGGCCGAGCGGATGCACGTGCGGAACCCCGTGAAGGCGGCCCGGCTGGCGGCCACCGTCCCGGTCACGTACATGATCTTCGACCTGTTGCGGCTGCGCGGCGAGGACCTCACCGGCTGGCCGTACGCCCGGCGCCGGGAGGCCCTCGACGGCCTGGGGCTGGGCGCGGCGCGGTGGGCGGTCCCGCCGGTCTTCTTCGACGGCCCGGCCACCTACCAGGCCGCCGGTGAGCACGGCCTCGAAGGGGTGCTGGCCAAGCAGGTCGGGTCGGCCTACCGACCCGGGGTGCGCTCGCCGGACTGGGTGAAGGTCAAGCTGGAGGTGACCGGTGACTTCGTGGTCGGCGGCTGGCGGCCCGGCGCGCGGAGGATCGGCGGCCTGCTGGTCGGGGTGCCCGGCGGTGGCGGGCGGCTCGTCTACCGGGGGCGGGTCGGTGGCGGGATCGGCGCGGCACTCGAACGGGAGCTGCTGCGCGAACTGGAGCCGCTGCGCACCGCCGCGTCACCGTTCCGCGACGACGTGCCCCGCGAGGATGCCCGGGGCGCGATCTGGGTAACCCCACAGGTGGTGGTGGAGGTCAAGTACGGCCAGCGCACCCCGGACGGGCGGCTACGGTTCCCCCGTATCCTGCGTCTGCGGCCGGACAAGCCGGCCGGGGAGGTCGATGATGCCAGCTGACCGGTTCCCGGTGGAGGTGCAGGGCCGCACGCTGGAACTGTCCAACCTCGACAAGGTCCTCTACCCGGCGGCCGGCTTCACCAAGGGCGAGGTGATCGACTACTACACCCGGGTCGCGCCGGTGCTGCTGCCGCACCTGCACGACCGGGCGCTGACCCGGATCCGCTACCCCAACGGCGTCGAGGGCGGCTCGTTCTTCGAGAAGAACAGCCCCGCCGCCACGCCGTCCTGGGTACGCGTCGAGACCCTGCCGGCCCCCGGCTCCACGAAGGGGCGGGAGACCATCGACTACGTGGTCGCCGACGACCTGCCCACCCTGGTCTGGCTGGCCAACCTCGCCGCCCTGGAACTGCACACCCCGCAGTGGAAGATCGGCGCGCACCCCGACCTGATGGTGATCGACCTGGACCCGGGGGCCCCGGCGTCGCTGAAGCAGTGCTGCCAGGTGGCGCTGCTGCTGCGCGAGCGGCTGGCCGCCGACGGGTTGGACGCGTACCCGAAGACCTCCGGCAAGAAGGGCATGCAGCTCTGTTGCCCGATCTCCGGCACCCAGTCCGCCGATCTTGTGGCGGACTACGCACGGCGGATCGCCCAGGAACTCGAACGCGACCAGCCGAAGCTGATCGTGTCGAGGATGGCGAAGAATCTGCGCCCCCGGAAGGTCTTCATCGACTGGAGCCAGAACAGCGCGGCGAAGACGACGGTGGCGCCGTACTCGCTGCGCGCCCAGCAGGTGCCGTCGGTGTCCGCGCCGCTGACCTGGGACGAGGTCGCCGCGGGCGCGGCGGGCCGGCGTCCGTCGGCGCGGCCCTACACCGCCGGCGAGGTGCTGGACCGGATCGAGGAGTACGGCGACCTGCTCGCTCCCCTCCTCGACCCCGGCCCGGCACTCCCGGAGTAAGCACAGCCTCTGAACCCGGCGGCTAGCCGAGGCGGTCGTGATCGTCGAGGACCTCGGCGATCACACGCTGGTTGGCGGCGACCGACTCGGGGTCGGTGCCGAGGTTCTGCTCCAGCACCAGCAGCGCCTTCCACAGCGCCCAGCCCCGGGCCCGCGCCCAGGTGCCCTCGTCCTGGCCGACCGCGTCGCGGAAGGCGTACCGGCTGGCGCCGGCGAACATCGTCCAGGAGATCACCAGGTCGCAGGCCGGGTCACCGACGCCGGAGGTGCCGAAGTCGATAACGGCGCTCAGCTTCCCGTCCGCGACCAGCAGGTTTCCGACGGCGATGTCACCGTGGAACCAGACCGGCTCCCCGCGCCACTCGGCGGTCAGGGCGGCCTCCCACGCGGCGGCGGCCCGGCCCACGTCGACGTGCCCGGCCAGCGCGGCCAGGAAGCGGCGGGTCTCCTCGTCGTAGTGGGCCGGCGGGCTGCCCCGGTGGAAGCTGTGTTCCCCGGCGAGCGGACCGCCCGTGGTATCGCAGCGGTGCAGGGCGCGGAGGAACTCCGCCACCGAGACGGCGAAGTGTGCCAGGTCGTCCACCCGCCCCCGGTCGGCTGTCTCGCCGGGCAGCCAGCCGCGCACCGACCACGGGAAGGGGTAGCCCTCGCCGGGCTCGCCCAGTCCGAGGATCGGCGGTACGGCGACCGGCAGTTCCGGTGCCAGCCGGGGCAGCCACTCGTTCTCCTTCGTCACGGCGGGGACGTAGCCGGGGGCGGTGGGCAGGCGTACGGTCATCCCCTCGCCGAGGCGGTACGTCCGGTTGTCCCACCCGTCGACCTCCACCGGGGTCACCGACAGGTCGCGCCACTGCGGGAACTGCGCCGAGATCAGGCGCTTCACCAGCGCGGCATCGATCCCGGACCGGCCGTCCAGGGGAGCCGGTGGGGCACAGTCCTCGGTGGTCGACGGCATGACGTCCACTCTTTGCCGATGCCGGCCCGGCAGCAAACGGTTTTGGCGGACCTACCCGCTCGTACGAAAGGGTGGTGATCATGAGCCCTCCGGGCCTTGGCCCGCCGCGACCGTGGCCCTAACGTCTCTCAGGTTCACCAATAGCTGATCTTGATTCTTCGGGGGTTCCGTGCGACGAAAGCTGATCGCGCGTGTCATGGTCGCGGTGCTCGGCGCCGCACTGGTCGGGGTCGCATCACCCGGTCCCGCTGCGGCGGTCCCGCCGCCGTACGCGGGGACCAGCACGTTCATCGACCTCAACTGGCCGGCGACGAGCCCGGGCGGGCCGGTGGAGTTCGACGGATGGCTGGCGTTTCTGCCCGGCGGGGTGTCGTCCGCCCAGACACTGCACGTGTCGCGACAGGACGCGCTGGGCCTGCATGCGCTGCCGGACGTGACCACCGATGCCGAGGGTCACTTCGTCCTGTCCGACACGCCGATCCACCACGGCAGCAACATCTACACGTTCCGTTACCCCGGCACGGAGTCGCAGGCGCCCGCCAGCACGTCGGTCACCGTCCTGGTGGACGGCACCACGTCCGAGCTGACCCTGACGGCGCCGTCGACCGGCAAGCGCGCCGCGAAGCTCACCCTCCGCGGGACGTTGACGTTGAGCGGCAAGCCCGTGCCGGCACCGTGGACGCTGCAGGTGGTACGCAAGGACGCTGCCGGTAGCACCAAGCTGCCGGCGGTCACGGCCACCTCGGCCGGCGCGTTCTCCGTCAGCGACACCCCGCCGGTGGGCGGCAACAACACCTACACGGTGACGTTCGTGGGTGACAACTTCGTCACCGGGTCGACCCGGTCGGCCGTCGTGAGCATCGCCCACGATCCCACCACCCTGCGCCTGACCACCAAGGCGGACCCGAAGAAGTGGGCCCCGAAGGTGACGGTGACCGCGTACCTGGGCAAGACCCACACCAACCGGAAGGTCTGCCTGTACGCGAAGTCCCACGGCGAGGGCCAGCGCACCCTCAAGTGCGGCTACGTGAACTCGTCCGGCAACCTGAAGACCACCGACCTGATCTCCACGCGGACCGTCTTCACCGCCAAGTTCACCGGCGACCACCGGCATGCCCCCGCCACGGTCACCTCGGTCGTGAAGCCTCCGGCGAACGTGACGGTGGCATTGATCTCGCCCTCCTACACGAAGTCGGGGAAGTACCGGGTCTTCAAGCGGAAGAGCAACCCGGTGACGAAGAGCTGGGTGTCACCGGAGACCAAGGGCGTCTGCATGTACTACACGGTGCAGAAGTACACGTCGGGCAAGTGGCGCACGGTGTCGACCAGCAAGTGTCACAAGCTGAACTCCGCCAGCCAGGGCAAGTACACCTACAAGGGGAAGCGGACGGTCGGCGTCAACTACCGGGTGCGGGCCAAGTTCGCCGGCAACACCGCGAACAAGGCCACCAACAGCTACTGGGAGTACTTCAGGTTCCGTAACTAGGGGGTCGGCCTGGACCGGGCGGGGCAGCAGGAGTAGGACTTACCTATGCCTGCTGCCCCGCTCGTACGCTCCGTCGTCGGCCTCGCCGAGCGGGACCGACCGCTGCTCACCTATCTCGACCACCGCACCGGTGCGCGGCACGAGCTGACCGCCGCCGGGCTGGGCCAGTGGTCGGCACGGGCCGCCGGCCTGCTGCGCGACGAGTGCGGGCTGGCGCCGGGCAGCCGGGTGGCGGTGCTGCTGCCGCCGCACTGGCGTACCGCCGCGGTGTTGCTCGGTGCCTGGTCGGTGGGGATGGCGGTGTCGTTCCGGCCGCGCGCCACCGCCGGGCTGCCGGTGCTGGAGCCGGGCGGCGACCGGCCGTACGACGCGGTCCTGGTCACCCCGGAGCGGCTCGACGACTGGCTGGAGGACGTGCCGGACGGGCTGCACCGCTACCTCGTCGGCACCGGGCCGGAGCGCACCGGGCCGGAGCCACTGGCCGACGTGCCGGCCGGCTGGCTCGACTGGTCGGTGGAGGTGCTGCGGCACGGCGGCGCCCCGGCCGACCGCCCCATGCTGCACGCGAACGACCCGGCCAGTCCGGACGGCACCAGCTACGCCGAGTGGGGTTCGGTCGCGCAGGCCGTGGCCGAGCAGCTCGACCTGCGGCTCGGTGACCGCCTGCTGGTCGACGTCGCCGAGCACGACCAGCCGCTGAAGTGGCTGCTCGCCCCGCTGGCGGCCGGCGCCTCGGTGCTGCTCTGCGCCAACCTCGACCCGGCCGACCGGGACGCGCTCATCGCCGCCGAACAGGTGACCCGAGTCCTCTGAGACCGACCCGTCCTCCGCCCATCAGTCGATGGTGGGTAGGGGTGGGCCGAGGACGTCGTCGGCGTCGACGATGGTGTACGCGTACCCCTGCTCGGCGAGGAAGCGCTGGCGGTGGGCGGCGTACTCGGTGTCGATGGTGTCCCGGGAGACGACCGTGTAGAAGTGCGCCTGCCGGCCGTCGGCCTTCGGGCGGAGCACCCGGCCCAACCGTTGCGCCTCCTCCTGGCGGGAGCCGAACGTGCCGGAGACCTGGATCGCCACGGCCGCCTCGGGCAGGTCGATGGAGAAGTTGCCGACCTTCGAGATCACGAGCGTGCGGATCTCACCCGAGCGGAACGCGTCGAACAGCCGCTCGCGCTCCTTGTTCGTCGTGGACCCCTGCACGATCGGGGCGTCCAGGTACTCGCCCAGCTGGTGCAGCTGGTCGATGTACGCGCCGATCACCAGCGTCTGCTCGCCCGGGTGCCGGTCGAGCAATGCCCTGACCACCGGCAGCTTGGTGCGGGCGGTGGCCGCCATCCGATAGCGCTCCTCGGCCTCCGCCGTCGCGTACGCCATCCGCTCCGCGTCGGTCAGGGTGACCCTGACCTCGGTGCACTCGGCCGGGGCGATCCAGCCCTGCGACTCGATGTCCTTCCAGGGCGCGTCGTACCGCTTCGGGCCGATCAGGCTGAACACGTCGCCCTCCCGGCCGTCCTCGCGGACCAGGGTGGCGGTCAGCCCGAGTCGGCGGCGCGCCTGGAGGTCCGCGGTGAACCGGAAGATCGGCGCGGGCAGCAGGTGCACCTCGTCGTAGACGACCAGGCCCCAGTCGCGGGCACCGAAGAGGTCCAGGTGGGTGAAGGCGCCACCGCGCCGCGAGGTGAGCACCTGGTACGTGGCGATGGTGACCGGGCGGATCTCCTTGCGCTCGCCGGAGTACTCCCCGATCTCCGCCTCGGTCAGCGACGTGCGGGCGATCAGCTCCCGCTTCCACTGCCGGCCCGCGACCGTGTTGGTGACCAGGATCAGCGTGGTCGCCTTCGCCTCGGCCATCGCCGCGGCGCCCACCAGCGTCTTACCGGCGCCACAGGGCAGCACCACCACGCCCGACCCGCCGGCCCAGAACGCCTCGACCGCCTCCCGCTGGTACGACCGCAGGGTGAACGGGCGGCCGCCCTCCTTGCCGGTCTCGGCCAGCTCGATCGGGTGCGCCTCCCCGTCGACGTATCCGGCCAGGTCCTCCGCCGGCCAGCCGAGCTTGAGCAGGGCCTGCTTGAGCCGGCCCCGCTCGGAGGGGTGCACCGCGATGGTGTCGTCGTCGATCCGGCTGCCGAGCATCCCGGCGAGCTTCTTGCTCTTGGCCACCTCGACCAGCACCACCCGGTCCAGGGCGCGCAGGACCAGGCCGTGCGCCGGGTCGTTGGCGAGCTGGAGCCGCCCGTACCGGTCCATCGTCTCGGCCACGTCCACCAGCAGGGCGTGCGGCACCGGGTAGCGGGAATACTTGATCAGGGCGTCGACCACGGCCTCGGCGTCGTGACCGGCCGCGCGGGCGTTCCACAACCCGAGCGGGGTCAGCCGGTACGTGTGCACGTGCTCGGGCGAGCGCTCCAGCTCGGCGAAGGGCGCGATGGCCATCCGGCAGGCCTGTGCGTCGGGGTGGTCGATCTCCAGCAGCAGTGTCTTGTCCGACTGCACGATAAGGGGTCCACCACTCACGCCGAATCCTCTCCTCCGTACGGCTGATCCGGCCGCCGAGGCAGGCAGCTGACCTGCCTCAGGGCGACCCACCAGTGTTACACGCGCAGGTGGGCGGCGAGAAAGTGCTCACCGCGCGCAACCCCGCCGGTACTCCGGAACGTCTAGCTGTGGGGACGAGTTGTCGAGGGCGACGCGGATGGTGGCGGGGTGAGCCGCCGTGGCGCCCTCGCGGTCGTCACGCCGGTCGGCGCCGGTGCGTACGCGTTCGATCCGCGGTGAGACGGGCCAGGAAGCGGGGGCCCTTCCCGTCATCGCGGAAACCGCCAACGGGGGCGAGCGGCGCGCGCCCGGGCCGCACCGGCGCCCCTCCCATCGTTTCGCGGCCGGCCATCCCCGGGTACGAGCCGGGCGGGACCGGTACGCAATGGTGCTGGTCGACAGCCGTCCGGGGTGACACTCTTGACGTCCAGGGCGGACCGTACGGGGGAGGGCGCATGACCGTCGACCGGAACGTGATCCCCGAGCGCGAGCAGGCCGGGGCGTCCCAACCCGTCACCACGGCCACCGTGGTCGCGTACGCGATCCTCGGTGTCGTTCTCTTCGGCTGGTTCCTCTTCGGCTGGCTCGTGCTCCAACAGGGCTTCATCGACTCGGTCGGCGAGGCCGCCGGGGCCGGGTTCGCGTTGCTGCTGCTCGTGGCGATCGTCGGGTCGGTGCGACGCAGCCGGCGCTGACCGCGTTACTTCTCGATCACCGCTGCGGTGATCCGGTGCAGCGCGAAGGTGTGCAGCATCTCCGTGCGCTCGTCCTCCGCGCGCAGGTAACCCGCACCCAGCGAGACGGGCCGCACCAGCCGGGACGCGGTCGCCCCGTGCGCGTCGACGTATCCGACCCAGACCAGCGCCTTGTCGCGTACCGCCTGCTGCAACACCGCCAGCGCGTCGCGGTGACTGTGCGCGGGGACGGGCCCGTCGGGCGCGGCGCCCCGCACCACCGCCGGTGCCCGTCGGGCCGCCCGCGCCGCCGCGTCACCCCGGCGGATCTGCTCCACCACGCCGAGCAGGCGCGGCAGGGGCAGGCGCGGGGTGGCGAGCGGATCGAGGGCGCGGGTGGCCACCGACACCCGGGCCGGCGCCCGGCGGTGCTTCGGCCGGGTCAGCACCGTCGAGCCGCTGGCGTCCTCGGCCACCGGTGCGTAGCCGGCCTCGCGCAGCACGCTCAGCATCCGGCCGGCCTGGTACGGGGTCACCAACACCGTCGGCGCGAGCCGCCGCAACGCCAGCGCCTCCACCCGCCGGTCGGCCAGCACCTCGGCCAGCAACGCCTCGTCGTCGCTGCGCAGGTACGCCCCGGCGGAGCCGATCCGCAGCCCGCCGTGCTTGCGGGCCACGTCGTCGATCAGGTACGCCAGGCCCTGCGGCACCGGCGTGCGGGACCGGCGCCGGAACAGTTCGTGCAGGTCCTCGGCGGAGTAGCCGGCGTCCAGCGCCCGGCGCACGCTGGCCGTGGTGATCCGGTGCACGCTCGCCCCGCCGGCCGACTCGGGCTCGGCGAGCACCTCCAGTTCGGCGGCGAGCGCCGGCTCCGGTGGCCCGGGTACCACCACGGTCAGGTCGGCCTGGACGAGGAAGTGATCCACCGGGGCGGGCAGCAACGTGTCCAGTGCCCGGACCGCGCTGCCTGCCTCGCCGTCCTCGGCGTCGGCCCGGAGCCCGAGCGGGTCGTCCGCCTCCCGGTCCTCGGTGGCCGTCGCCTCGGCCAGCAGGAGCCGCCCGTACGAGGTGAGCGCCCCCAGCCCGGTCACGCCCAGCGTGGCCGCCTCGGCCAGCACCTCCCGGTGGGCCGTCTCGCGGCCACGGCTGCGCCGCGGCGCCCGCCAGTCGAGCAGCGCCAGCACCTCGTCGGCGCTGGGCGCGGTGGCCGGTTCCAGGTCGGCGAGTACGCCGAGCACCGCCCGCCGGGCGGCCGGCGCCCCGGCCCGCTCCGCCTCCGCAGAGAGCACCGTGATCGGCCGGTCCCGGTCGTCGCGCTGGCCGACCAGACCGACCTGGCGGGTCATGGTCAGCCAGGCGCGGGCCAGCTGCTCCCAACGCTGGGCCAGCGAGCCGGCCCGCCACATCTCGTACCCGGCGGTGGGCAGCACCTGCTGGTCGGCGCCGTACCGGCCGGCGGCACCGGGCAGCTCCATCTCACCGGTCAGTCCGGCCGCGTACGCCACCTCCAGCAGCAGCGCGGCCGTCGACTCGTCCAGCCCGGTGACCCGCGCCAACCGGCGCAGGTCGCGGACGCCGAGACCACCCGAGCGCAGCACCGGCGCGGGCTCGGCGGCCAGCTGCTCCAGCAGCGCCTCGGTGTGGCGTACCACCTCCATGGTCTGCCCGGCCCCGGCGGAGTCGGCGGCCTTCGGCTCGCGCGGCGTGGCCGCCACCGGGGGTGGGCTGGTGTCCAGCGGGCCCAGCGGACCGGTGTCGCGCCGCAGCAGCAGCCCGATCTCCCGGGGCAGCTCCACCATGCCCGAGGTGCCGCCCTTGCCGCCGCTGACCCGCACCAGCAGCCGGTGGTCGACCAGCCAGCGGACCGGGGAGCCGGTCGGTGCCCCGCCATTGGTGTCGTCCGGGGGTAGATCGTCGTCGGCGCCGACCGCCGGAGCCTGCAGCGCGCCGGGGGGCACGCTCCCGACCGGCGGGCCGGCGGCCAGCCGATCCAGGATCGCCCGGGCCGACGGTGGCGCGGCGAGCAGCGTCCGCCGCAGCTTCGCCGGGTCCGCACAGAGCGCGGCCGTGCGCGCGTCCAGCTCCGTCGCCGGCCGGCCGAGCCCCGCCGGGTACGGGGAGATCTCGTCGATGCCACCGACGAGGTGCAGGGCGCTGTCGGGGCCGTACACCAGGAAGCGGGCGCGTAGCCGGTCGATGGCGGCGCGGATGCTGGTCGGCGCGGGCGGGTGAGGGCCGGTGGTGGCCATGGCGAGGACCCCGTCGACCGAGGTGGTGCCGTCGACCGGGTCACGGGTCAACCGGGCCGCGTCCATGATCTGGAGGGTGAACTGGTCCAGCCCGTCCAGCGCGCGCGACACCGAGACGCGGGACTGGGCCCGGATGGCGAGGGCGGCGACGTCGGCGGGGACCGGCACGACGAGGTCCGGCCGCAGCTGGAGAAGGGCGGCGAGGGACTCGTCGGGCAGCGACCGCAGGTGGTCGGCGAGTGAGGTGCTCATCGTCGTTCCACGCTAGCCCGCACCGGCCTGCTTCCGCCCATCGGACGACCGAGCCGGCTCGGGTGGCCGGGTAGCTTTCCAGGATGCCTCCACTGACGGTCGGGTTCGATCTTGACATGACCCTGCTCGACACGCGCCCCGGCATCGCCGCGGCCTTCCGGGCGCTGACCGAGCTGACGGGCGTACCCATCGACGCCGAGGCGGCCGTGTCCCGGCTCGGCCCGCCGCTGCGGGTCGAGATCGCCCGCTGGTTCCCGCCCGAGCAGGTCGAGGAGACGGTCCGGATCTACCGCGAGCTCTACCCGGCGTACGCGATCACGCCGGCGGTGCCGCTGCCCGGAGCTCGGGCGGCCATCGAGGCGGTGCGCGAGCGGGGCGGGCGGGTGCTCGTGGTTACGGCGAAGCACGGCCGGCTGGCCCGGCTGCACCTGGACCACCTGGGACTGGTGGTGGACGAGGTGGCCGGTGACCTGTTTGCCGAGGAGAAGGCGACGGGTCTGCGGGCCCACGGCGCGACCCACTATGTGGGAGATCACGTGGCGGACATGGTGGCCGCCGGTGCGGCCGGGGTGCCCGGCATCGCGGTGGCCACCGGCCCGTGTTCGGCCGACGAACTGCGGGCCGCCGGAGCGGCGACGGTACTCGCGGATCTCACCGGATTCCCGGCGGCGCTCGACGGCATGATCCGGCTAGCCTTGAGGCAGTAGACGGCGACAGTCTCTCAAGCGAAGCAGGGGTTCTCAGGTGCCTACGGGTCGAGTGAAGTGGTACGACGCGACCAAGGGATACGGGTTCGTCACCAGTGACGAGGGTGGCGACGTGTTCCTGCCGAAGGGCGCGCTACCGGCGGGTGTCACCGATCTCAAGGGCGGCCAGCGGGTCGACTTCAGCGTGGTGGACAGTCGGCGGGGTGCGCAGGCGATGGGGGTGAAGCTCCTGGACGCGCCGCCGTCCGTGGCGGAGCTGCGCCGGCGACCGGCCGAGGAGTTGCACGGCCTGGTCGAAGACATGATCAAGGTGCTGGAGGCGAAGGTCCAGCCGGACCTGCGCCGGGGTCGCTTCCCGGATCGCAAGACCGCGCAGAAGATCGCTCAGCTGGTCCACGCGGTCGCCCGCGAGCTGGAGGTCTGAGGCACGAGCCCGGCGTCGGTGGCCCGGCCGAGCAGTGCCTCGACGGCAGCGAGCCCCGCACCGCCGAGGTCGGCGGTGAACTCGTTGACGTAGAGAGCGATGTGCCGGTCCACCACGTCGGGCTCCATCTCCTGGGCGTGCGCCAGCACGTACGCCCGACTGGCCGCCGGATCGGCCCAGGCCCGCCGGACGGAGTCCCGGATCCAGCCGGCGGCCTCCTGCGGGTCGACCACGCCACGGCGGGCCAGGATGGCGCCGAGCGGGATCGGCAGGCCGGTGTCGGATTCCCACCACTCGCCCAGGTCCACCACGGCGGTGAGGCCGTGCCGTGGGTAGGTGAACCGGGCCTCGTGGATCACCAGCCCGGCGTCGTACCGACCGGCGGCGACACCCGGCATGATCTCGTGGAACGGCACCACCTCGATGCGCCGCGGCGTCCGGCCGGCCGCCCAGAGCCGGAACAGCAGGTAGGCCGTGGTCCGGTCGCCGGGCACCGCCACGGTGGCGCCGGTGAGGTCGGCGCGCTCCGGGCCGCCGCCGCGGTCGGCCCGGGTGAGCACCAGCGGGCCGCATCCCCGGCCCAGGGCACCCCCGCAGGGCAGCAGATGGTAGTCCTCCAGCAGCCACGGCAGCGCCGCGTAACTCACCTTCACCAGGTCGAACGCGCCGCGTTCGGCGGCGGTGTTGGTGACGTCGACGTCGGCGTACGTCACCTCGACCGGCGGCGCGCCGGGCACCTGCCCGTGCACCAGGGCGTGGAAGACGAACGTGTCGTTGGGGCAGGGCGAGATCGCCAGCGAGAGCGCCACGCCCCCCACCGTAACCCCGCCGCCCGCCCCGCTCCCGCTCCACCCGCGCCACGTCCGCTCCCGCCCCACGCCGACCGAACGGCTTGGCGGGTGGTGGTCGGCGTGCCCGCGCGATCGTGTGTCGGGGTGTGGTGCGCGCGCCCTGTCGAGCTGAGGGCGTAGACGGATCGGTGAGGTGGCGACTGTTTTTGGAGAATGCGGATGCTGGGAGCGGGGCGTTCGGCGCGTGGGCCCGCTTGTCCTGCCTGTCGGCTGTCGGCGCCGCTGTGGCAACCGGGGGAGCCGGCTGCGATAGCGCAGACGGTTCAGCTCGACAGGGACCAAACCAGTGCAGTGACTCGGCGGAGAGACCAGACCACCGGGCCCTGTTACCAGGCAGGCAGCCGCCGGTGGGCAGGCCGGGTGGGGCAGTCCGGGTAGGGCCGTCCGGGTAGGGCCGGTAGGGCAGCCGCGGGTCGAGCGGGCATTCGATGGGCCGCATGTTGTCCACAGGGTTATCCACAGGTTTGCGGTCGGGGTTGAGCGGCCTTCGAGGGTGTTGGGAGCATCGGTGGATGGCGGATCGCGCGGGTGGGTTGCTTGAGCTGGGGCCGATGCTGCGGGCGTTGCGACGGCAGGCCGACCTGAGCCAGCGTGAGCTGCCAAGCGGTCTGGTGTGCCGCAGTCAACCGTGGCGCGTATCGAGTCGGGCCGGTCCGCCGATCCCCAGTTTCAGACGGTGCAGCGGCTGGTCCGGGCGGCGGGCGGGGCGCTGCGGGTAGCTGCTCCCGACGAAGCAGCTGTACCAGACAAGGGGGTCCTGACCGTCGATGCCGCCCCCGACGACGTCCGTCGCGACGGGGCCGGTCGTCGCTACCCGGCGCACCTGGACGTGCGGGAGGTGCGGACACTGAAGGACTGGCCGGGGGCCTGGTGGGCGCACTCGTACTCGCTGCCGCCCGATCGGTGGCCGCTGCTGGTCCCCGAGGTGACCTACGACCTCGACCGTGGCCGCCGGGACGAGCGGCGACTGCGGGCGTGCCTCCGCGACGCGGTGCGGATCCGTCGCGTCACGGACGGCGTGCCGGACGGGTGCTGGCGGCTGCTGGCCGAGCTACCGGACGGCGATGCGGTCGGCGACGTGGTCGGCGAGCTACGTGCCCATGAGCGCAGCCTTGATCTGCTGCTCGGCGAGGATCTGGGCGATCGGCGCGAGGTGGTGCTCGACGGTGTGCTGGTCGCGCCCGGCCTCCGGCTGCTGGGCATCGGGCGGCGGTTGATGGCCCGGCTTGCTGAGGAGACCCGCCGGGCCGGCCTGAGCACGGTCTGTGCCACGGCCGAGTTCGGCGGCATCGACTTCCTGCTGGCCGGCGGCTACACGATTGAATGGAGTCGGCCGTACGCCCTGCGGCTCGACCAGCAGCGACCGGGCGCGGGCGCCCGGGTGCCGGGCGACTCCGGCGGGACGGCGGGCGTCAGCGGAGGGCGGCGGCGGCTGCGGTGAGCGCGGTGAGGGCGTCACGCATGCGCCAGGCGTCGCGGTCGCGGGGGCCGATCGGGTTCGAGACGGTACGCAGCTCGGCGAAGGGTACGCCGGCGTGGCCGGCGGCGACGGCAACGCCGTACCCCTCCATCGCCTCGGCCACCGCGTCCGGGTGGCGCCGGCCCAGCGCCTCGGTGCTGGCGGCGGTGCCGGTCACGGTGTTGACAGTCAGCACCGATCCCACGGTGGCGGCCGGCAGCGCCGCGCGCAGGGTGGCCAGCAGCCCGGGGTCGGCGTCGATGGTCGTTCCACCGCCGAGCAGCTCGGGCGGCATGCCCAGTTCGTCGAGCGGGATGAAGCCGTCGGGCGACTCCGCGCCCAGGTCGGCGGCGACGGCCCGGGTGCCGAGCACGGTGCCGCCGACCGCCACCCGGCCGGCGAAACCGCCGGCCACGCCGGCGCTGACCACCCCGCGATACGGCCGGCCGGCGGCCTCGGCGAGCGCCAGCAACCGGGCCGTCGCCGCGCCCGCGACGGCCGGACCCACGCCCACCGGTACCACCGCCACGGTCGGGTCGGCGAGGCCGGCCTGGATCGCCTCCGCCTCCGCGGGAACCGCGGTCACCACGAGCAGACCGGTCACGTGATCGAACCCGGTGAGCTGCGCCGCGTCTCGTCGTCGCCGCCACCGGAACCGGTGACCGCCGACGACGGGCGGTAGATGTGGAAACCCGGCGGTGCGAGTCCGGGCTCCTCCGGCGTCGAGCCGCTCTGGAAGGGCGCGGGGGAGGTGGGGGCGGCCTCGGCGGCTTCGGCGGTGTCGACGGCCGCCCGGTCCCGGGCGGCCTGCTCGTCGGCGACCCGCTCGTCGGCCGTCCGCTCGTCGGCCGTCCGCTCCTCGGTGGCCAGTTCGTCATCGGTCAGCGGTCGTCCGCGTAGCTTCTCGGCCCGCAGCCGCCGGGCCATCACCAGGCCGCGGGCGGCGGCCAGCGCGCCGACACCGGCGGCGACGGCGATGCCGATCCGGCCGTTGAAAGGTACGAGCCCCAGCCCGCCACCGGCCACGAAGGCGAGCATCAGCACCGTCTCGGAGTGGGCGAAGGAACTCGCCCGCAGCCGTTCCGGGATGCGTTCCTGGATGGAGGCGTCGACGGCGAGCTTGGCGATGCCGCTCATCATGGCCGCGACCACGCAGAGCAGGGCGACCATCGGCAGGGAGAAGTTCAGCACGGTGAGCACGGCCACCCCGGCGACGATGACCATGCCGCTGGACTGGAGGGCGGCCGGCCGGTGGATGTGCAGCCGGGTGCCGATCGCGGTGGCCAGGAAGGTGCCGACGGCCAGCGCCCCGCCGATCAGGCCGAGTGCCGCCTCGTCCCTGAGATCACGCCCGAACGCCACCGTGGTCAGGTCGCCGGCCTTGATGGTGAACGCCAGGAACAGCAGCAGGAAGCCGTAGACCGCGCGCAGTGTGGCCGCGCCGATCAGGGTCGAGATGACCAGCCTCCCGGCGGGCCGGCCCCGGCCCAGCGGGCGTTCGCCCGTGCCGCGTCGCAGCGCCCGGAGCAGGCGGGGGACGCGCTCCGGCGGTTCGGAGTCGGCCTTCGGTGGCAGCCGGAGGGAGATCACCATGCCGATCAGGAAGATCACCGAAGCCACCCGTAGCGGCCACTGCGGCCCGAACCAGAATGCGGCCAGGCCGATCGGGGCGACCAGCGCCCCGGCGACGGTGCCGTAGACGCTGGCCCGGGCGCCGACCTGGGACAGGCCGAGCCCCTCCGGCAGCAGCCGGGGCACCGCCGCGGAGCGGGCCACTCCGTACGCCCGGGAGAGCGCCAGCACGCCGAAGGCCGCCGGATAGAGCCCGAAGCCGTGGATGTAGTCGGAGATCAGCCAGGCCAGGAACGCCCGGCCCAGCATGGTCGTGGCCAGGGCGTACCGGCGGCCGTGCCGGAAGTGGTCGAGCAGCGGCCCGACCACCGGGGCGAGCATGGCGAACGGCACCATGGTCACCAGCAGGTAGATCGCCACCTTGCTGCGTGCCTCGCCGAGCGGCACGTTGAAGAAGATCGTCCCGGCCAGGCCGATGGCGATCAGCGTGTCCCCGGCACAGGAGACCGCGTGCAGGTCGAACAGGCGGACCATGCCGGTCTCACCGCCGGCGCCCCTGGTCCGGGCGCGGGCGGCACTGCGGGTCACCCAGCGACCGCTGCTGAGTGAACCGCGCAGCAGCAGCCGGACGGCACGGATGCCGGTGCCGACGGTCCGCCCGAGGAGGGACCGCTCGGAGCGGGAGAACAGCGGCATGGCACCCATCCTGACCCATCGGCCCGACGGATGCCGCGTCACCGCCGCAGAACACCTCTGGGGAGTGCCTCACAGCCGACCCCGCCGATGGGGGACAATGGTCGGGTGACCAGGCCCGCCTCCGCCCGCGCCGCTCGTCTTGACCAGGTCTGCGCCGCCGCCGCCGCCGTCGAGCTGGCGCGCGCCGGCATCACCGAAGTGGGCCCCGACGACGTCGGCGACCACCTGCAGGTCGTCGCCGAAGGTGATCGACTCGTCACGCACTACTTCGAGTGCCGGCTGGCCGGTTACCGGGGGTGGCGTTGGGCGGTCACCGTCACGCGGGTGCCGCGTAGCCGCACCGTGACGGTCTGCGAGACCGTGCTGCTGCCCGGGCCGGACGCGCTGCTCGCGCCGGGCTGGCTGCCCTGGCAGGAGCGTCTCAAGCCGGGTGACCTGGGCCCGGGTGACCTGCTGCCGACGCCGTCGCAGGACGAGCGGCTCCAGCCCGGTTACCTCCTCTCCGACGACCCGGCGGTCGAGGAGACCGCCTGGGAGCTGGGGCTCGGCCGGTCCCGGGTGATGTCCCGGGAGGGGCGCATCGAGACCGCCCAGCGCTGGTATGACGGCGATCACGGTCCCTCGGCGCCGATCTCGACCGCCGCGCCCGCCACCGCCCGCTGTGGCACCTGCGGCTTCTACCTGCCACTCGCGGGCAACCTGCGGCAGTGCTTTGGCGCGTGCGGCAACTTCTACGCCCCCGACGACGGTCGGGTGGTGAGCGCCGACCACGGCTGCGGCGCCCACTCGGAGACGTTGGTCGAGGCCGAGACGGCGGTGGAGGAGATGCCCACCGTCTACGACGACAGCGCGGTGGAGCCGATGCCGGTCAGCCGTGCGCCCGGCACGGTCGGTCCAGGCGAGCCGGCGGAGCCGTACGCCCACTCCTGAGCGCGGCGGGCCGTCGACCGCTCAACCGGCGGCGCGGCGGCGACGCCGGTGCGCGTCGTGCCGCATCATCACCGCCAGGCCGGGGAAGCCCCACAGAAAACCGGCCAGGCAGATCCAGAGCCAGTTCTCGTGGCCGCTGGCGGCGAGCCGGTCGCGGAAGAGCAGCAGCACCAGCCCGGTGACCGCCCAGGCCGCCATGCCGGCGAGCGCGAACGGCACCATCGGCGGGTCGAGCGGCGCGGGGCGGGGCTGTTGCGTCGGCACCCGGCCAGGGTACGCGACTTCGCTTCCCCGCCGGCCAATCATCTGCGACGATGCGCGCGACAACCCGATGATCCGCTGTGAGGTTCCTGATGGCAGTAGCGCCGCCCGACAACGGCACCCCACCCGGTCCCAGCCGGCCGCGTAACGGTTTCGACCGGTACTTCGAGATCTCGGCCCGTGGCTCGACGCTGAGCCGCGAGGTACGCGGTGGATTGGCCACCTTCTTCACGATGGCGTACATCGTGGTGCTCAACCCGCTCATCCTCGGCAGCGCCGTCGACGGTGACGGCAACACCCTGCCGATCCCGGCGATCGCGGCGGCCACCGCCCTGGTCGCCGGCGTGATGACCATCCTGATGGGCGTGGTCGGCCGGTTCCCGCTGGCGGTCGCCGCCGGTCTCGGGGTGAACGCCCTGGTGGCGTACGAGATCGCGCCGGAGATGACCTGGGCCGACGCGATGGGCCTGGTGGTGATCCAGGGCGTGATCATCGCCGTGCTGGTGCTGACGGGGTTGCGTACCGCCGTGTTCCGCTCGGTGCCGACGCAGATGAAGACGGCGATCGGCGTCGGCATCGGTCTGTTTCTCACCATCATCGGCCTGGTGGACGCCGGATTCGTCCGGCGCATCCCGGACGACGCGAACACCACCGTCCCGGTCGGCCTGGGCATCGGCGGCAAGCTGGTCAGCTGGCCGATGCTGGTCTTCGTGGTGGGCCTGCTGGTGACGCTGGTGCTGGTGGTACGCCGGGTGAAGGGCGCGATCCTGGTCGGCATCCTCGCCTCCACGGCGCTGGCCATGGTGGTGGAGGCGTTCGGCAACATCGGCCCGTCCTTCGTCAACGGCGTGCCGAACCCGAAGGGTTGGTCGCTGAACGTCCCGACCCTGCCGAGCAACCCGTTCGACGTGCCGGATCTCTCCCTGCTCGGCAAGTTCAACGTGCTGGGCTCGTGGGAGCGGGCGAGCTGGCTGGTCGTGCTGATGTTCATCTTCACCCTGCTCATCACCGACTTCTTCGACACGATGGGCACGATGGTGGCCGTCGGTCAGGAGGGCGGCATGCTCGACGAGCAGGGCACGCCGCCGCGGACCAGGGAGATCCTGCTGGTCGACTCGATCGCCGCGGCCAGCGGTGGTGCGGCCAGCGTCTCCAGCAACACGTCGTACATCGAAAGTGCCGCCGGTGTGGCGGAGGGCGCCCGGACCGGGGTGGCCAACCTGGTCACCGGGGCGCTGTTCCTGCTGGCCATGTTCCTGGCGCCGCTGGTGGTGGTCGTGCCGTTCGAGGCGGCGTCCGTCGCGCTGGTGGTGGTCGGCTTCCTGATGATGACCGCGGTGCGGACCATCGACTGGTCCGACTACGAGATCGCCATCCCGGCCTTCCTCACCATCGTGCTCATGCCGTTCACCTACTCGATCTCCAACGGCATCGGCGCGGGCCTGATCGTGTACGTCGTGGTCAAGCTGGCCAAGGGCAAGTACCGGGAGATCCACCCATTGCTGTACGCGGTGGCGGCGCTGTTCGTGGTGTACTTCCTGCGCGGTCCGATTGAGGCGCTGCTCTTCTGACGCCGGCCCCGGGCCGGGCGTGTGATCCGCGCGACGCGCTCCGCACGCACGGCCCGGAGCAGGGGGAACGCCGGGGTGAGCATGGTCATATTCGATGCGGTCGGTCAGCTCATTAGTTAGGCTAACTATCGTGACGGAGCGGACGGTGACGGCTCAGAGCATGCCACCGGCGCAGCTGGCCCTCCAGTTGCGTGATGCAATCACCCGGCTGAACCGGCGGGTCCGCCAGGCCCGGCCGGTCGGTGACCTCACGGTCACCCAACTGAGCGCGCTCACCAGTCTTCGGCTGGCGGGTGCGCTCACGCCGCGAGAGCTCGCCGACGTCGAACGGGTGCAGCCACCGACGATGAGCAAGATCGTCGCGAAGCTGGAGGAGCGCGGCCTCGTGCAGCGCACCCCGCACCCGACCGACGGCCGGCAGGTCATCCTCGCGACGACCGAGGGAGGCCGGGCCGTGCTCGACCAGTTCGAGCGAGTCCGGGACGAGTGGCTGGCTCGCCGGCTGGCCGAGCTGAGCGACGCCGACCGGGAGACCCTGCACCACGCCGCGGAGATCCTCCAGCGACTCTCCCGCGCCTGACGCCGCGCACACCTGGTGTGCCCCGCGCCGCGCCGTCCGTCGTTGACGACGCGTACGACCGCGAGGAGGCGCACCAAGAGTGCAGGCCAGGCTGAGCACGATGTTCCAGTCCCTACAGGTCCGTAACTACCGGCTCTTCGCATTCGGGCAACTGGTCAAGCTGATCGGTGTCTGGATGATGTTCATCGCCCAGGACTGGCTGGTCCTCGAGCTTTCCGGCGACTCGGCCACCGCGCTCGGCGTGGTCGTCGCGCTTCAGTTCACCCCAGTCCTGCTGCTCACGCTGATTTCCGGTCGCCTCGCCGACCGGTACGACAAGCGGTTGCTCCTCTTCCTCGCCAACGCCTTCTGGACGGTGCTGTCGCTGGCCATGAGCGTGCTGGTGCTCACGGACCTGGTTCAGCTCTGGCATGTCTTCGTCTTCGCTGCCCTGCTCGGTGTGGCCAACGCAATGGAAACCCCGGTACGGCAGGCGTTCATCTCCGAGCTGGTCGGCACGCCGCTGCTGCCCAACGCGCTCTCGCTCAACGCGGCCGTGTTCAACTCGGCCCGGATCGTCGGCCCGGCCGTCGCGGGCCTCGCCATCGCCGCCTTCGACGTCGGCCCGGTCTTCCTGGTCACCGCGCTCAGCTCGGTCGCACCCCTGGTCACGGTGATCCGGATGCGCCCGGCCGAGCTACACCGGGAGCCGCTGCCCTCACGCGACGAGCGGGCCGCCGCGACCGTGCTCGACGGCCTGCGTTACGTCGCCCGCCGTCCCGACCTGCTGCTGCCGATGGTGGTGATGTCGGTGATCGGGATGTCGCTGTTCAACTTCCAGCTCACCCTGGCGGCCCTGGCGAAGACCGTGTTCAACACCGGCGCCGCCTCGTTCGGTCTGTTCAGCACCACCCTGGCGGCCGGGGCGCTGGTCGGTGCGCTGGCCGGGACAGGGCGGCGCAGCCGTCCCTCGGTCTGGCTCGTGCTCGGTGCCGCGATCGCCCTGGCGGTGTTCGGCACGCTCGTCGGGCTGGCGCCCGAGTACTGGATGGTCCTGGTCCTGCTGCCGCCGACCGGTTTCTTCATGGTCTACTTCGCCCAGGCGTCGAACCAGCGGGTCCAGCTCGGCACCGATGCCGCGTTCCGGGGACGGGTGATGGCGCTGTGGGTGCTGGTGTTCCTGGGGACCAACCCGGTCGGCGCGCCGATCATCGGCTGGATCGCGGAGACCTTCGGTGCCGGCGCCAGCATCTGGGCCGGTGGCCTGCTCTCCCTGACCACCGCGTTGCTCGCGCTGGGCTGGCAACTGCGCCGGGACGGGGCCCGGCTGCGGTTCCGGGTGCTCCCGCTGCCCCGCTTCTACGTCACCGAGGTGTGAGCCGGGGGCCGGCTGTCCCGGTTGCCGAGTCCGGATCCGGA
Source organism: Micromonospora sp. WMMD1082 (assembly GCF_029626175.1). Taxonomy (NCBI): domain Bacteria; kingdom Bacillati; phylum Actinomycetota; class Actinomycetes; order Micromonosporales; family Micromonosporaceae; genus Micromonospora; species Micromonospora sp. WMMD1082. Next base: position 3,959,127 of record NZ_JARUBM010000002.1, read on the forward strand.
AAATCGGTTACGTGACGCTGGGCATCGGCATAGCTTCGGTGGGTGGAGGTCCTACGCTTACTGCTCCTGGCCGTGGCGCTGGCCGCCGTGGTGTTCCTGCCGGTGCTGATCGCGCTGGTCGTCTGCACCGACGAGATCGTCGACCGGCTGACCTGCGGCTACAGCGAATGGCGGGAGCGGCGCCGGGAGCGGCGCCTGATCGCCCGGCTGGACGAGGCGGTCGACGCGGACGCCGTCGCGGGCCGGGTCGACCTCGGCGCACTCGACCGGGTCGACCGGCGGCCCCTGGAACAGATCGCCGCCGACCTGCGCTGCCTGCGCCGGGAACGGGCCGACGGCACCCGCCGGGCGGTCGTGTGGCACAGCAGCGTGCTCGACGCGTACGACGACCGGCTCCGGCTGGCCTGCCGGGCGCTGGGCATCACGGAGCATCTCGCCGAGCTGGCCGGGGTCGACCGGCAGATCGAGCGGATCCGGGTCGAGGCCGAGCTGGACGCCGCCGGCCTGCGGCTGCCGGCGAGCCGCCCCGGGCAACACGAGCGGCATCACTAGCTGCGACCCTGTGGCACGTGCGACTCTTCACCGCCGTCTACCCGCCGACCGACGCCATCACGCACCTGACCGCCCGGGTGGCCGGGTTGCGGCTCGGCACGGCCGCGGCCGCCGGGACGAACGTCCGGTTGGTCGACCCGACCCGGGCCCATGTCACGCTCGCCTTCCTCGGCGAGGTGGACCCTGGACGGCTGGCCGAGGTGGAGAGCGCCCTCGGGCTCGCCGCCGCATGGTCGCGGGACGCGCGTACCGCCGTGCCCCGGCTGCGGCTGGCCGGGGGCGGGCGGTTCGGGCAGGGCCGTTTCACCGTGCTCTGGGCCGGCGTGGGCGGTGACGTCGAGGCGCTGCGGGTGCTGAGCCGGCTGATCCGCTCCCGGCTGCGCCGAGCCCGCCTGCCGTACGACGAGCGGCCGTTCCGCCCGCACCTGACCGTTGCCCGCCCCGGCGACCGGCTATCGCCCGTCGACATCGAGGCCGATCTCGCCGCCCTGGCCGACTACGAGGGCCCGGAGTGGCCGGCGGTCGAGCTGGTGCTCACCCGCAGCGAACCCGGCCCACACCCCACCCACCGCCCCCTAACCACCTGGCCCCTCTAAGAGACTGTCGGGTAACCGGTCCGGCCCGGTGGGTTATGGCGAGGCGCGTCGATGTGGGGTGCTCGACAAATAGATCATCCCCGCCATGATCTTGATGTGTGTGCAACAGAGATCGCGGCGGGGATGATGCCCGCTCATGCTATCCGTCGAGTCTGACCGATGCGATGTGGGCGGTTCTCGCGCCGCTGCTGCCGGGGCGTGACCTGTGTAAAGGCGGCCGGCCTCGGGTGTATGACGATCGACTGGTCCTGGACTCGATCTTCTACGTGCTGCGGTCGGGTTGCCCGTGGCGGATGATGCCGCACGATTTGGCGCCTGCGGACGCGGCGCATCGCTGGTTCACGACGTGGCGGAAGAACGGGACGTGGGACCGGATTCACGATGAGCTTCGCCGGCGGGTGCGAGTCGCGGCCGGTCGGGAGCCGGAGCCGACGGCCGCCGTGCTGGACGCCCAGTCGATCAAGTCGAGTGAAGGCGGCGAGTCTCGTGGTTTCGACATGGGCAAGAAGACCACCGGCCGCAAACGGCACCTGGTCGTCGACACGATGGGGCTGATTCTGGTCGTGGTGGTCACCTCCGCCTCCGTCAACGACCGTCCCGGTGGCCGCCGGATCCTCGTACGGTTGGCCGAGGCGTTCACCACCATCGCCCTCGTATGGGCCGACGGCGGCTACGCCAACAGCATCGACTCCAGCCTGTTGAGCTGGGCGAAGACCCAGCTCGGCGTCCTGCTGGAGATCGTCAGACGCACCGACGACATCAAGGGCTTCAAGGTCCTACCGCGCCGATGGGTGGTGGAGAGGACGCTCGGATGGCTGGTCCGCAACCGGCGTCTGGCCCGCGACTACGAACGACTGACCACCAACTCGGAAGCCATGATCAAGGTCGCGATGATTCGGCTCATGACAATACGTCTGGCCGGTCAAGCGATCAGGTGGAGCAACGCAACCGACCGCGAAGCCGCCCGACGCATCAACGCCGAGCGACTTATCACGACGTAGTCATCCAGTTACCCGACAGTCTCTAACCCGCCCCCGACTACCGCGATCTTGTATTTATGGTCGCTAATATGCCGGCATTCGTGGCTTTTGTCGCGACACAAAGTGCAAGATCGACGGGGTGAGAGCGGGGGCCGGGTGGGTTAGGAGGACTCGCGGGCGGCGGGGCCGGTGCCGAAGAGGACGTCGTCCCAGCTGGGGAGGCGCTTGCGGGGCTTGGCGCCGGGCTCGGTGGACTCGGCGGCGCTCGCCGCCGGGGTGTTCGTGCGGCGGGGACGCAGCACGGCGAGCGACGGGACGGCCGGGACCTCCTTGGGGGCGTCCGCGTCGTCGTCGAAGGCCGAGCCCTGACCACCGCCGAGCAGCGCCGCCGCGCCACCGGTGACCGCCCGCTGGCGCGGCGCGTCCTGGCTGCCGGCCAGTGCGGCCGGCGAGCGGGGATCGAGACCGCGACCCGAGGTCGAGCCGAGCGGCCGGTCGAGCGAGGCGAGCAGGGCGTCGCGGCCGGCGCGGATCGGGTCGCGGCCCGAGCGGCCCGGCTCGGCGGGGGCGGGCAGCCCGTGGCCACCCCGACTCGGCTCGCCACGCGACGGGCCGGGCAGGGTGTGGCCGCCCCGCTCCGGCGCCGGCTCCTGGCCGAGGATCGGCGTCGGACGCTCGGCGCAGAGATATTGCGCCATGTCGTCGTGCGGCGAGACCGACTGCCGGGTCTTGTCCAGATCCCAGACCGCCTGCGCGGTGGCCTTGCCCGACGGCCAGGTGGCGACGATCCGCCAGGTGCCGTCGTCGCGACGCCACGCGTCCCAGGAGATCTTCTCGGTGTCGATCCCGTGCTGCGCGAGCCGACCGTTGACCACATCGGCCAGCGGCGTGGGCTTCTCGGCGCCCTTGAGCCGGGTGCGCCGCGCGTGCTGGGCGAGCATCGCCCGCTCCTGGAGCACCGGCCCGGCGTAGCGGAGCACCCGGTCGACCGGGACGCCGGCGATGCGGGCGACATCCTCGGCGGACTCGCCGGAGCGGATCCGGGCCTGGATGTCCCGAGGGGACAGCGACGGCACCGGATCGGCGGCGGTCGGTGCCACCGCGAGCGTGGGCGCACCCGGCTCGGCGTGCAGCACCACGGCGACGCGTTCGTCTATGGGCAGGGCGAGCAGCCGCCCGACCTCGTCGGCGAGAACCAGGGCCTGGCCGTCCTCGGAGAGGGCGACGAAGCGTACTGGGCGCATCGCGTTGCCTCCGTCCCGCTTCGCTGGCCGTTTACGCCACGAGCCGGCCACCCGGGGCGTTGCGCACCACGGTACGCCCATCCGGAGCCAGGTGGGAGACGCCACGCCCGGCCGACCCGTCGGATCGGCCGGGCGCGTGGCGTACGGCAGGGTCTTCTAGAGCCGCTCGACGACGTAGTCGATGGACGCGGTCAGTGCCTCCACATCGGCCGGCTCGACGGCCGGGAAGAGCGCGATCCGCAACTGGTTGCGGCCCAGCTTGCGGTACGGCTCGGTGTCCACGATGCCGTTGGCCCGCAGCGCCTTGGCGATCGCGGCGGCGTCCACCCCGTCGGCGAAGTCGACGGTGGCGACCACGTTCGAGCGCAGCGCCGGGTCGGTGACGAACGGGGTGGCGACGGGCGAGCGCTCGGCCCAGCCGTACACGGTGGCGGCGCTCTCGGCCGTCCGCTTGGCCGCCCAGGCCAGGCCGCCCTGGGCGTTCATCCAGTCGGTCTGCTCGGCGGCGAGGAAGATGGTGGCCAGCGCCGGGGTGTTGTACGTCTGCTCCAGCCGCGAGTTGTCGATCGCGGTGACCAGGTCGAGGAAGGCCGGGATGTACCGACCCGACGCCTTGACCTGGGCGGCCCGCTCCAGCGCGGCCGGCGACATCAGGGCCAGCCAGAGCCCGCCGTCGGAGCCGAAGCACTTCTGCGGGGCGAAGTAGTACACGTCGGTCTCGCCGACGTTGATCTCCAGCCCGCCGGCGCCGGAGGTGGCGTCGACCAGCAGCAGCGAGCCGGGGTCGGCGCCGGCCACCCGGCTGATCGGCACCGCCACGCCGGTCGAGGTCTCGTTGTGCGGGGTGGCGTAGACGTCCACTCCGGCCTCGGCGACCAGGGTCGGCGCGCCGCCCGCGTCGGACTTGCGGATCGTCGGCTCGCCGAGGAACGGGGCGTCCCTGACGGACTTGGCGAACTTCGCGCCGAACTCGCCGAAGCTGGCGAACTGGGCCCGGTCGCGGATCAGTCCGAACGCGGCGACCTCCCAGAACGCGGTGGTGCCACCGTTGCCGATGACCACCTCGTAGCCCTCGGGAAGGGAGAAGAACTGGGCGATCCCGGAGCGCAGCCGGGCGACCTGGTCGCGGACGGTCTGCTGCCGGTGGGAGGTGCCCAGGTAGCTGGTCGCCACCTCGGCGAGCGCGGATACCGCCGCCGGACGGACCTTGGACGGCCCGCAGCCGAATCGGCCGTCGGCGGGCTTGATCTCGTCGGGAATCCGGATGGTCGGTGCGTCAGCCACGGTGTTCAAGATCCTTCCGCATGGGTCGGGGCCCGGGTGAGCAGATGGGCGGACCGACGGCGCGTGCGGCTGCACGGTGAAGCCGAGGTCGAAGCCCTTCCGGCGGCGCTGCCGGCCTTCATCCTCGCACCCGTCGCCGCCGGTCCGGGCGCTGGTCCCACCTCGAACCGTGAGGCGTCCGCCACAGCCCGCCGCCACCGCCCGCTGCCATGGCCCGCCGCCACCGTGCGCCGGCCGACCCCGCCGCGCGGAAGCCGTCGGTCCGGGGCCGGGCGTTAGGAAGGGCCCCTTCCTATGCCACGAGGCGTTGGTAAGGGACCCCTCCTTACTCCTATACGTCAGACGTCGTGCGGGACGGCGTCCCAGCCGTCGACCTCGTGCGGCTTGCGCGGGCCGGGGCCGACGTAGCGGGCCGAGGGGCGGACCAGCCGCTGGAGCTTCTTCTGCTCCAGGATGTGGGCGCTCCAACCGCCCATCCGGGCGCAGGTGAACATGGAGGTGAACATGTGCGCCGGCACCTCGGCGAAGTCGAGCACCACGGCGGACCAGAACTCGACGTTGGTGGCGAGCACCCGGTCCGGGCGGCGGGCCTGCAACTCGGCGAGCGCGGCCTTCTCCAGCGCCTCGGCGACCTCGAAGCGCGGGGCACCCAGCTCCTTGGCGGTGCGCCGGAGCACCCGGGCGCGCGGATCCTCGGCCCGGTAGACCCGGTGGCCGAAACCCATCAGCCGCTCGCCCCGGTCGAGCACGCCCTTGACGTAGCTCTCCGCGTCGCCGCTGCGCTCGACCGACTCCAGCATGCTCAGCACCCGCGACGGGGCACCGCCGTGCAGCGGGCCGGAGAGCGCCCCGATGCCCGACGAGATGCAGGCGGCGGCGTCCGCGCCGGTGGAGGCGACGATCCGGGCGGTGAACGTGGAGGCGTTCAGGCCGTGCTCGGCGGCCGAGATGAAGTACGCGTCGACGGCCTTGACGTGCCGCGGGTCGGGCTCGCCCCGCCACCGCTTCATGAACCGCTCGACCACCGTCGACGCCTTGTCGATCTCCTTCTGCGGCACGGCCGGCAGGCCGAGGCCACGGGCGGACTGGGCGACGAAGGACAGCGCGGTGACGGACACCCGGGCAAGGTCCTCGCGGGCCTGCTCGTCGGAGATGTCCAGCATCTGTTGCAGGCCCCAGTACGGGGCGAGCATGGCGACCGCGGACTGCACGTCGACCCGGATGTCGCCGGAGTGCACCGGCACCGGGAACGGCTCGGCCGGGGGGAGGCCCGGTCCGAACCGGCCGTCGACCAGCAGGGCCCAGACGTTGCCGAAGGAGACCTGGCCGATCAGGTCCTCGATGTCGACCCCGCGATAGCGCAGCGCACCGCCCTCGCGGTCGGGCTCGGCGATCTCGGTTTCGAAGGCTACGACGCCCTCAAGTCCGGGTTTGAAATCGGCCATCTCACTACTCCTGGTGTGTGGTCGGTGCGCCCGCCCGGGCTCGGTGTCCCGGCCCCGGCCGGGTGAGCGCCTTAGGCGACCCTCAGGGATGTGTTCGTGACATCTTGCCTGCTGGTGGCCGGGTGCGCGAGACGCTGTCAATGTGCTGCTGACGACATCCCGGTTGTCGGCACCCTCCCCGCCTCGATAAGACTGGGCCTGACGGGCTGGTCGCCGGGGCACGTACGGGCTCGACGGGGAGGAGCAGGACGTGATGGGGGACACACCGGCGCCGGCCGGGATGCGGCACGAGTACGCCGCCGGATCCGGGTTGACCGAGGTCGAACTGGCCGCCGACTGGCACACCCAGTTCGACCGCTGGTTCACCGACGCGGTGGCCGCCGGGCTGCCCGAGCCGAACGCCATGGTGCTCGGCACCGCCGACGCCGCCGGACGGCCGAGCGCGCGCACGGTGCTGCTCAAGGGGTACGACCCGGAGGGCTTCGTCTGTTACACCAACTACGACTCCCGCAAGGGTGTCGAGGTGGCCGCCAACCCGTACGCCAGCCTGGTCTTCCCCTGGTTTCCGGTGCAGCGGCAGGTGATCGTCGCCGGCCCGGTGGAGCGGCTCGACCGCGCGGAGACGGAGGCGTACTTCGCCAGCCGGCCGCGCGGCTCCCAACTGGGGGCGTGGGCCAGCGCCCAGTCCTCGGTGCTGCCGGACCGGGCCGCACTGGACGACGCGTACCGGGCCGCCGCGGAGCGGTTCGCCGACGTGGACCCGATCCCCGCCCCGCCGCACTGGGGTGGGCTGCGGGTGCGGCCCGACTCGGTCGAGTTCTGGCAGGGCCGGGCCAGCCGGTTGCATGACCGGTTGCGGTTCCGTCGCGCCGGCACGGGCTGGGTCGTGGAGCGGCTGGCGCCGTGACGGTCGACGAGACGAGCCGGCCGCGCGAGCAGCGCCGCTGGGCGATCGACCTGCGTCCGCTGCGGGTGCCGGCGTACCGGCGGCTCTGGGTCGGCAACGCCATCGCGATGTTCGGCTTCCAGTTCACCGCCGTCGCGGTGCCGGTGGAGATGTACGCGCTGACCCAGGACTCGTTCTGGGTGGGCCTGCTCGGCGTGGCCGCCTTCGTACCGCTGCTGGTCTTCGGGCTGTGGGGCGGCGCGGTGGCCGACGCCATCGACCGGCGCCGCGTGCTGCTGGGCGGCTCGGTGCTGCTCTGGGTCTCCGTGGTGGGGCTGCTGGCGCAGTCGCTGCTGGGGATCGGCAGCCCGGTGTTGCTGCTCACGCTGGTGGCGCTGGGTTCGGTCGCCTTCGCGATCAGTGGCCCGGCCCGCGCCGCGCTGGTGGCCCGGCTGGTCCCCACCGAGCTGGTGCCCGCCGCCACCACGCTGAACTTCACCACGGCCATGGCCACGGCGGTCCTCGGGCCGCTGGCCGCCGGCCTGATCCTCGCCATCTGGCACCTCGGAGTCGCGCTGCCGGTCGCGTACGCGGCGGACGCGACGCTGATGGTCGCCCTGGTCTGGGCGGCGCTGCGGCTGCCGGCGATGCCGCCCGATCCGGACCCGGACGGCGCGCCCCGGCAGGCCGGGCTGCGCAGCATCGTCGACGGCGTCCGCTACCTGGCGGCCAGCCCGGTGCTGCTGCTCTCCTTCGCCATCGACCTGATCGCGATGGTGTTCGCCTTCCCCCGCGCACTCTTCCCCGAGGTGGCGGCCGAACGGTTCGGCGGCGGTGCCGCGGTGGGCTGGCTCTACAGCTCCATCGCGATCGGCGCCCTGCTCGCCGGGCTGGTCTCCGGCTGGATCGGCCGGGCCCGGCGGCAGGGGCTGGTGCTGGTGCTGTCGGTGGTGGGTTGGGGCGTCGCGGTGGCGCTGGCCGGCTTGGCGCGGCAGCTCTGGCTGGTCGTCGCGCTGCTGGTGCTGGCCGGCGCCGCCGACCTGGTCAGTTCCGTGGTGCGGCAGTCGATGCTGCTGGTGTACGCGCCGGACCGGATGCGCGGGCGGCTCCAGGGCGTCAACACGGTGGTGGTGGCGGGCGGTCCGCGCCTGGGCGACCTGCGGGCCGGCGCGATGGCGGCCGGCTTCGGCAGCGGGGTGGCCTGGGTCGGCGGCGGCATCGCGGCGGCGGCGCTCGCGGTGCTGCTCGCCGTGGCGTTCCCGGCGCTGACCCGCTACCGCCTGCCGACCGCGTCGAGCGAGGAGAGCCGCGCCGAGGGCCACGTCGATGGCGGCGCCGAGGGCCGTCGACCGCAGCGAGCGAACAGCAGGCCCGAGGGCTAGGGTCTGGCGACATGGACAGCCGCGATCCGCGTCCCCTGTCGGGGGCGCAGTGGAGCATTTCCGCCGCCGGGCACGAGGCGGTCATCGTCGAGGTGGGCGGCGGGCTCCGCGCCTACCGGCAGGACGGGGTCGAGCATCTCGACGGGTACGCCACCGACGAGTTGTGCCCGGGCTCGGCGGGGCAGGTGCTCGCTCCCTGGCCGAACCGGATCCGGGACGGCGCGTACGCCTTCGGCGGGCGGTCGTTGCAGCTGCACATCAGCGAACCGGAGCGGCACACCGCCATCCACGGCCTGGTGAACTGGGCGTCGTGGCAGCTGATCGAGCAGCGGCCGGACGAGGTCACGATCGGCTACGACCTGCCGCCGCAGCCCGGGTACCCGTGGCCGTTGCGGCTGCGTACCCGGTGGAGCGTGGGGCCCGACGGGCTGCGGGGCGAGCACGAGGTGACGAACATCGGCGCCGAGCCGGCGCCGTTCGGTTTCTCCGTGCACCCCTACCTGCGGCTGCCCGGGGTGTCGGTGGAGGACATCGCGCTGCGCGTACCGGGCCAGACCCGGCTGACGCTGGACGGTCGGCTGCTGCCGGTCGGCGCGACGCGGGTCGCCGGCACCGAGTACGACTACACCGAGCCGCGCCGCATCGGCGATGCGGTGCTGGACGTCGCCTTCGGGCAGGTGGCGCGGGGCGCCGACGGTGGTTCCGAGGTGACCCTCACCGGGCCGGACACGTCGACCGGGCTGCGGATCTGGGCCGACGCCCAGTTCGGCTGGTGGCAGGTCTTCACCGGTGACACCCTGACCGGCGCGCGGTTCCGTCGGTCGGTGGCGGTGGAGCCGATGACCTGCCCGCCGGACGCGTTCCGCTCCGGCCGGGATCTGATCACCCTGGCGCCGGGCGACACCTGGCGCGGGGACTGGGGCATCCGGCCCGGGATCTGAGCGACGATCCGTGGCCGCCACGGGCGGGCGAGGGAGGAGAACGGCGTGGAGTTCGCGGAGGTGGTCCGGCGGCGCCGGATGGTGCGCAACTACGACCCGGACCGACCGGTTCCGCCGGAGGTGCTGGAGCGGTTGCTGGAGCACGGCGTGCGGGCTCCGTCGGCCGGGTTCTCCCAGGGCTGGGGATTCCTGGTGCTGGAGGAGCCGGCGGACCGGGAGCGCTTCTGGGCGGCCAGCACCCCGGAGGGCGGCGGGATGCAGCGCTGGCTGGCCGGGATGCGTCGGGCGCCGCTGATCGTGGTGCCGCACGCGAACCGCTCGGTCTATCTGGAGCGCTATGCGGAGCCCGACAAGGGCTGGGCGGATCGGTCGACGGACCGGTGGCCAGTGCCCTACTGGTACGTCGACACCGGCTTCGCCGCGCTGCTGATGATGCTGACCGCGGTGGACGAGGGTCTCGGCTCGTGCTTCTTCGGCATCCCGCCGCAGCGGTTGGAGTCCTACCGCGAGGCGTTCGGCGTGCCGGAGGCGTACCACCCGATCGGCGCCCTCACGATCGGTTATCGGGCCCCCGACCACCGGTCACCGTCGCTGCGTCGCGGGCGCCGTCCGGTGGACGAGGTGGTCCGACGGGGACGGTGGAGCTGACCCGAACCGGTGGGTTCGTCCGGTTGAGAACCGGATGACCGGTGACGAAACTGGCATCAGGGAGCAGAACGTGGGGTGCGGGGTCCGGCTACGCTGGCACGGTCACCGGCGCCGCAGGTCGCGGCGCCGTGCCGCGACCCGGTCGGGCGTCGCGGTACCGGCCGGCCAGGGGGAGGGGAGCGTGCCGTCGTGATCTTCAGAGCGGTCCGGGACGGGCGTCCCTATCCGGAACACAACCTGACCCTGAAGCAGTGGGCGGAGATCCCGCCCCGCCCGCTGCGCCTCGATCAGCTCATCACCACCAAGCGCGAGCTGGCGCTGGACAAGCTCCTCGCGGAGGATTCGACCTTCTACGGCGACCTCTTCCCGCACGTGGTGCAGTGGAACGGCGGCCTCTACCTGGAGGACGGCCTGCACCGCGCGCTGCGGGCCGCGCTGCAACAGCGCAACCAGATCCACGCGCGGGTGTTCGTGCTCGCCGAGGCGGTCGAGTGACCCCGGTGGACCTGCTCGACCTGGGTTCGTCGCTGACCGAGGAGGAGCGGCAGATCCGCGCCGTCGTGCGCCAGGTGGTCGACGACCGGGTACGCCCGCACGTCGCCGGCTGGTACGAGGCGGGGCAGGTGCCGGCCCGCGAACTGGCCCGCGAGTTCGGCAAGCTCGGCCTGCTCGGCATGCACCTGACCGGGTACGGTTGCGCCGGCTCGACGGCCGTCGCGTACGGGCTGGCCTGCCTGGAGTTGGAGGCCGGCGACTCCGGCGTGCGCTCCCTGGTCTCGGTGCAGGGCTCCCTGGCCATGTACGCCATCTGGCGTTACGGCAGCGAGGAGCAGAAGCAGCGCTGGCTGCCGGCGATGGCGGCCGGCGAGGCGATCGGCGCGTTCGGGCTGACCGAGCCGGACCACGGCTCCGACCCGGCGTCGATGGCGACCCGGGCGCGCCGCGACGGCGACGACTGGGTGCTCACCGGCAGCAAGATGTGGATCACCAACGCGCCGATCGCGGATGTCGCGGTGATCTGGGCCCGCACCGACGAGGGCATCCGGGGTTTCGCCGTACCGATGGACACGCCGGGGGTGACGGCGCGGGAGATCACCCGCAAGATGTCGCTGCGTGCCTCGCTGACCGGGGAGATCTCGCTCGACGACGTCCGGCTGCCGGCGGACGCGCGACTGCCCGACGCGATCGGGCTGAAGGCGCCGCTGGGCTGCCTGACCGAGGCACGGCACGGCATCGTCTGGGGCGCGCTCGGCGCGGCCCGCGACTGCCTGGAAACCACCCTGGCGTACGCGACCACCCGCACCCAGTTCGGCCGGCCGCTGGCCGGCTTCCAGCTCACCCAGGCCAAGCTCGCCGACATGGCGGTCGAGTGGAACAAGGGCTACCTGCTGGCGCTCCAGCTCGGCCGGCTGGCCGACGCCGGGAAACTGCGCCCCGAGCAGGTCAGCGTCGGCAAGCTGAACAACGTGCGCGAGGCGCTGGCGATCGCCCGGCAGTGCCGGACCATCCTCGGCGCCAACGGGGTCTCCGGTGACTATCCGGTGATGCGGCACGCCAACAACCTGGAGAGCGTGCTGACCTACGAGGGCACCTCGGAGATCCACCAGCTGGTGATCGGGCAGCGGCTCACCGGCGTGTCCGCCTTCACCTGAACGGTACGGCGACTCGACGAGCGGCTGTCGTACGTTGGGCTTACCGTCATCATCAGACAACGCGTCTGACGAGGACGGTGAGGGCGATGGCACGCGACGGCGACATCAACGAGCCCACCAGCAGGTTTGCCGACCGTGAGCCCGGTGACGTGCTCACGGACACCTCGGACGTCCCACCGGAGCCGCCGCACCAGAGCAGCGGCGCGGCGCGTGCCCTGCTCTGGGTGCTCGGTGCCGCCGCGCTGGCGGTGGTGGTGCTGCTCGGCGTGCAGACCACCGGGATCCTGCCCGAGTTCCGCAACCCGTTCACCAAGGAGCAGACCGACCGCAGCCAGCCCGCGCTGTTGGAGTCGATGCAGGATCTCAGCCGCTACGTGGCCGCCGAGGGCAACTTCCAGGTGGTGGTCGACCTGCAGAACGACCGGCGCAACGTGCCGGACTGGCTGCTCAACGAGCGGACGCTGTTCGTCGGGTCGGGCAGCGTCGAGGCGTACGTCGACTTCGGCACCCTCTCCGAGGGGGCGATCGTGCAGTCGGCCGACGGCAGGTCGGTCGAGATCAAGCTGCCGGCGCCGCAACTGGCCGAGACCAACCTCGACCTGGAGAAGAGCTACGTCTTCGCCGAGGAGCGCGGCCTGCTCAACCGGGTCGGTGACCTGATCGGCGGCGACCCGAACCGGCAGCAGCAGGTCTACCGCCTGGCCGAGGACCGGATCACCGCCGCCGCGCGGGACAGCGGCCTGAACGCCCGGGCCGAGGAGAACACCCGCAAGATGCTGGAAGGGCTGCTCCGCTCGCTCGGCTTCGAGCAGGTCACCGTCACCTACACCGCCCCCTGACCCACCCGGGAGTCGGCGCCGCCGGGCCCATTGCCGGAGACAGCAGTATCGGGGATGTTGCTGCATCCCCGGCGCCGGAGACAGCAACATCCCCGATACTGCTGCATCCCCGACGGCTGGCGTCGCGGACGGCTGACAAGGCCGGGGCGGCAGGGTGGCGGTGGCGGGCAGGGGATGGTGGGTCAGCCGGCCGTCGGGGGTGGGCGGCGGGTCGGGTCAGCTGCCGGTGACGAGGTAGCGGTCTTCGTTGGGCATGATGATCCAGAGCGCCAGGTAGATGATCACCTGGGTGCCGGGCAGCAGGAGCGACAGCACGAACAGCAGCCGGACCAGATTGGCCGAGGTGCCGAACCGCTGCGCCAGGCCGGCGCAGACCCCGGCGAAGATGCGCCCCTGCCGGGGTCGGACGAGTTTGCGACTCATCGTGGTACTTCCCCTCTGCGGCGATCCGCCGCTTCTGGAACCAACGTTAGGCACGGGTGGCGGCCCTGCCGTCGGTCCCGAGGAGGAACGCCACTCCACTGACCCGTAGGTGCTTACCCGCGCGGTCACCTGACGACGCCTCCCATCCGCACCCCACCAGGCGGCCAAGATCGTGCTCGATCCGGGATCGAGTGGCATCCCGGGTCTGGTAGCGACTCGACCGAGCCGTCAACCGGCTGGTCATCCGAGAGCCAGATCGAGGAGCGGTGCGGGGAGTAGGCTCGCCGCTCGGGCGCCCTCACCCGGGCGCCCACCACGGCCGGACCACACCACGGATCGGCCACGACCCATCCGCTGTCGGGCGATACCGGCGGCGGTGAGGAAGTGCAGTCATGATCAGTGTGTTTGACCTGTTCAGTGTGGGGATCGGGCCGTCCAGCTCGCACACGGTGGGGCCGATGCGGGCGGCGCGTACGTTCGTCGCCGGGCTCAAGGCCGACGGGCGGCTCACCGAGGTCGCCCGGGTGCGGGCCGAGCTGTACGGGTCTCTCGGCGCCACCGGGCACGGCCACGGTAGCGACCGCGCGGTGCTGCTCGGGCTGGCCGGTGCGGCCCCGGAGACGGTCGACACCGACGGCGTCGAGGCGCGGATGGGTCGGATCCGGGCGGAGCGGCGGCTCGCCCTGCTCGACACGCACGAGATCGACTTCGATCCGGACCGGGATCTGGCGTTGCACCGCCGCCGGTCGCTGCCGTACCACCCGAACGGGATGATCTTCTCGGCGTACGACTCGGCCGGGGACGAGGTGCGGGCGCGTACCTACTACTCGGTGGGTGGCGGGTTCGTGGTGGACGAGGCGGCGGCCGGGGCGGACCGCATCAAGCCGGACAGCACCCGGGTCCGGTACCCGTTCCTGACCGGCGCCCAACTGCTCGACGTGACCGCCGCGACCGGGCTCTCCATCAGCGGGGTGATGCTCGCCAACGAGCTGTCCTGGCGGGCCGAGGCGGATGTCCGGGCCGGCCTGCTGGACATCTGGCGGGTGATGCGGGAGTGCGTCGAACGCGGCTGCACCCGCGACGGCACGCTGCCGGGTGGGCTGAAGGTGCGCCGCCGCGCCGCCGAACTGCGCCGCAGCCTGGCAGCCGACACCGCCAGTGGGGATCCGCTGCGCGTGATGGACTGGGTGACGCTGTTCGCGCTGGCGGTGAACGAGGAGAACGCGGCCGGCGGCCGGGTGGTGACCGCGCCGACGAACGGCGCGGCCGGGATCATCCCCGCGGTGCTGCACTACTACACGCGGTTCGTGCCGGGCGCCTCCGACGACGGGGTGGTGCGCTTCCTGCTGGCGGCCGGCGCGATCGGGGTGCTGTTCAAGGAGAACGCGTCGATCTCCGGCGCGGAGGTGGGCTGCCAGGGCGAGGTCGGCTCGGCCTGCTCGATGGCCGCCGCCGGGCTGGCCGAGGCGCTGGGCGGCACGCCCGCCCAGGTGGAGAACGCCGCCGAGATCGGCATGGAGCACAACCTGGGGCTGACCTGCGACCCGGTCGGGGGCCTGGTGCAGATCCCGTGCATCGAGCGCAACGCGGTGGCTAGCATCAAGGCGATCACCGCCGCCCGGCTCGCGCTGCGCGGCGACGGCGTGCACGCCGTCTCGCTCGACAAGGTCATCAAGACCATGCGGGAGACCGGCGCCGACATGAAGGTCAAGTACAAGGAGACGGCGCGCGGCGGCCTGGCCGTCAACGTGATCGAGTGCTGAGCGTACGGCTCGTCGGACGGCGTTCACCGGCTGCTAACCTGTCGTCCGTTCAGCAGGCGGGAGACGGCGGTGACCTCTGGCGTCGGGGCGTTGTGGTCGCACCGCAATTCGCTGCGCATCCTGGTCAGACGCGATCTCGCGGTCAAGTACCAGCAGTCGGTGCTGGGTTACCTCTGGTCGCTGATCGAGCCGTTGGGCATGGGGGCGATCTACTGGTTCGTCTTCGGCGTGCTCTACTCCCGGGACACCAACCGGCATCTCGGTGAGGCCGCCGGGTCGTATCCGCTGTTCCTGATCACCGGGATCTTCGCCTGGATGTGGACCAGCTCGGCGCTGAGCGAGGCGACCCACGCGCTCACCGGCCAGTCCCGCCTGATCACCACGATGAACGTGCCCCGGCAGGTCTTCCCGATCGGCCGGGTCGCCGGGCGCTTCGCCGAGTACGCCGCCGGCCTGCCGATCCTGGCCGCCATCGCCATCTGGTACGCGACCAACGGCACCATCGACCCGGGCTGGTCGCTGCTCGCCCTGCCGCTCGCGGTGCTGGTGCAGGCCACCCTGCTGATCGGGCTGGCGTTGCTGCTGTCGGCGTGCAACGTGCTGATGCGGGACGTGGAGCGGTTCATGCGCCTGATCATCCGGGTGCTCTTCTACGCCACGCCGATCATCTATCCGCTGAGCCTGGTGCGCGACTCCGGCCTGCCCGGCTGGCTCAAGCTGGGCTACGAACTCAACCCGCTGGTCGGCATCTTCCAGCTGCACCACGCGGTCTGGTATCCGGACGAGTTCCCGGGAGCCCGGATGCTCGCCACCACCATCGGCATCAGCCTGGTGCTGCTGGTCGCCGGCTGGTGGGCGTTCCGCCGGCTCGAACCCGCCGTGCTCAAGGAACTCTGATGGGCTCAAGGAACCGTGATGGGTGAGGCGATCATCGAGGCGGAGGGCCTCGGCATCCGGTTCGTCCGCAACCGCCGCCGGCAGTTGCGGTTGCGGGAGCTGTTCATCCACCGGGGTACGCGAGGCGCCTCCGACGGCCGGTTCTGGCCGCTGCGCGACGTCTCCTTCTCGATCGCGTCGGGTGAGACCGTCGGCGTGGTCGGCCGCAACGGCACCGGCAAGAGCACCCTGCTGCGGCTGATCGCCGGGGTGCTGATCCCCGACGAGGGGCGCATCCGGGTCCGGGGTGACGTCGCCCCGCTGCTGGAACTC
This sequence comes from Micromonospora sp. WMMD1082, assembly GCF_029626175.1. Classification (NCBI taxonomy): domain Bacteria; kingdom Bacillati; phylum Actinomycetota; class Actinomycetes; order Micromonosporales; family Micromonosporaceae; genus Micromonospora; species Micromonospora sp. WMMD1082. The sequence continues at coordinate 3,974,971 of NZ_JARUBM010000002.1, forward strand.
TCCGCCGGCTTCTCCAACGACCTGACCGGCCGGGAGAACCTGTACCTGGTGGGCGGGCTGCACGGGCTGTCGTCGGCGTACCTGAAGCGGCACTTCGACGAGATCGTCTCGTTCGCCGGCGAGCAGGTGGAGCGCGCCATCGACACCTCGGTGCGGCACTACTCGTCGGGCATGAAGGTCCGGCTCGGATTCGCGATCATCTCCCACCTGCCGCACCCGATCCTGCTGATGGACGAGGTGACGGCGGTGGGCGACGCCGAGTTCCGCGCGAAGTGCTACACGACCATCGATCGTCTGCTCGGGGAGGGGCGCACTCTGGTGCTGGTGTCACACAACGAAAAGGATCTGATTCGGTTCTGCCGTCGGGGGATCTTCCTCGACGCGGGCCGGTTGAGCGTCGACGGCACGATCGCCGAGGCGCTGTCCGCCTACCACGACGCGGTTCCGCAGTGACCCTCGTGATCGTGCTCGCCGCCGGGGCGCCGGCCGCGAGCCTGCCGACGGGTACCGGCGAGACGCTGACCGACCGGCTGGCCGCCCAGTGGCGCCGGGCCGGCGTGTCCGAGGTGCGGGTCGCCGCCGACCTGACCGAGCTGGCCGACCTGGCCGGCGCGGCCGACGGCCCGGTGGTGGTCAGCGGCGCCGACCTGGTGGCGCACACCGCCGTACTGCGGCACCTGGTGACCAGCCCGGTCGGGCCGACCGTGGCGCTGGTGTTGACCGACCCGCCGGCTGGCGGGCGGACCGTGGTGCGTGAGGAGCGCGGCCAGGTGGTCGAGGCGGGCCGCCCCGACCGGGTGGACGGGGGTGGCACCGGCATCTTCGGTGGCGCGGTGCGGGTCGGCCCGGACGACGTGCCGGCGCTGGTGGCCGCCGCCCGGGCCGCCGCTGCCGGCCGGCCGCCGGCGGAGCGGGGTGCGGGGTCGGGCGCGCCGGCCACCCGGGTGGGTGACCCGGCCGGGCCCGTCGTGGACCAGGTGTTCGCCGGGCTCACCGCGCAGGGTGCGCTGGTCTTCGCGCAGCGGGTACGCCTGCTGGTCGCGCACCGGGTCGACGACGACGCCGGGCTGGCCGGTGCGGAGACGGCGGTGACCGAGGTCGACGAGGACCGGGCCGAGCTGCGGCTGTCGGTGAAGGAGAAGGACGACTTCTTCACCACCTTCTTCGTCAGCACCTGGTCCCCGTACGTGACCAGGGCGGCGGCGAGGTTGGGGCTGAGCCCGACCGCGGTGACCATGGTGTCGGTGGTCTTCGCAGCGGCTGCCGCGGCGCTCTTCGCCACCGGTGGCCGGCCGCTGCTGGTCGCCGGCGCGGTGCTGCTCTACCTCGGATTCGTGCTGGACTGCGTGGACGGCCAACTGGCCCGCTACACCCGCAACTTCAGCGCCTGGGGCGGCTGGCTGGACACGATGGCCGACCGGGCGAAGGAGTATCTGGTCTACGCCGGCCTCGGGCTCGGCGCGACCCAGGCCGGGTTCCGGTACGGCTGGGCCCTCGCGATCGCCGCGATGACGTTGCAGACCGTGCGGCACATGACCGACGCGTGGTACGGCGTACTGCACGACGAGGCGGCGCGCCGGCCGAAGACGGTCGGCACCGGCGGGGGCATCGGTGACCGGCTGAACGCCGCGTCGACCCGGGTGCAGGCGGACACCGGCTCGGTGTCGTACTGGCTCAAGCGCACGGTGGTCTTCCCGATCGGGGAACGGTGGGCACTGATCGCCCTGGCGGTGGCGCTCTTCGACCAGCGGATCGCCCTGTTCGCGGTGCTGACCTGGGGCGTGCTGGCGTTCGCGTACACGGGTGCGCTGCGTACGCTGCGGGCGCGCTGGATGTGGGTGCCGGTGCTGGACACCCTCGACGCGACCCTGCACCGCGACGACGGTCCGCTGGCCGCGCGGTTCCCGGTGGCCCGGCGCCCGGGACCGCTGGTCCTGGCGGTGGTCGCGGCGCTCGGCGCGGCACTGCTGTTGCTGGCGGCACTGCTGGCCGGCGCGGGCGGTCCGGGCGCGGTCGGCTCCGACGCGGTCGGCTCCGCTGCGGGCGGTGGGAGTGGCGCGGTGGCCTGGCTGCGCTGGGCGGCGGTGCCGGTGGCGCTGCTGGTGCTGCTGGTCGCGGCGGCGGGTGCCGGCGCGGCGCACAACGGGCCGCTGGACTGGCTGGTGCCCGCCGCGTTGCGGGCCGCCGAGTACCTGTTCGCCATCGCGGTCGGGGTGATCGGCGGCGCGCCGGCCTGGCTGATCTTCGGCTACGTCCTGGTGCTCACCCTGCATCATTACGACCTGGTCGCCCGGCTGGAGAAGCGGCAACCGGCACCGCCGCTGCACGCGGCGACGCTCGGCTGGGAGGGGCGGTCGGTGGTGCTGGCGCTGGCGGCGATCGCCGGAATCGTGAGTATTGGTCTGGCTACACTCGGTGTCTACCTGTTGGCCCTCTTCGTGGGGAGCGTGGTGCTGGCCTGGGTGGTGCTGCCGGCCCGCGCGGCACGGGTGCCGGCGGGTACGGGAGGCCGCGTGACGCTCTGACGGGGGGCCGGGACGATGACGCTGATCAGCTTCGTCGTCCCGGCCTTCCGCGTGCAGGGCTACCTGCGGGAGTGCCTCGACTCGATCCTCGGGCAGCCGGTCAACGACATCGAGGTGATCGGGGTCGACGACTGCTCACCCGACGGCAGCGGCGACATCCTCGCCGAGTACGCCGACCGCGACGACCGGGTGACGGCGGTGCGCCTGGATCGCAACGTCGGGCTCGGCCCGGCCCGCAACGTCGGGCTGGACCGGGCCGTCGGCGAGTACGTCTGGTTCGTCGACGGCGACGACTGGCTGGCGCCGGACTGCCTCGTCGAGGTGGCCGCCCGACTGCGCGCGACCCGCCCGGACGTGCTGGTCGTCGACCACGTACGCGCGCACTGGGACGACACGGTGAGCCGCAGCGCGATGGCCGAGGTCCTCGTCGAGCCACCCGGCCCGGTCACGTTCCGGCTGGCCGAGCGGCCGGAGACGCTGGAGCTGCTGCACACCGCCTGGAACCGGTTGCTCCGCCGGCAGTTCCTGGCCGACGTCGGGCTGCGCTTCGCCCCCGGCTGGTACGAGGACGTCTCGTTCAGCTACCCGGCGCTGCTGGCCGCCGACCGGATCGGCGTGTTGGACGTGGTCTGCGTGAACTACCGGCAGCGGCGGGCGGGGGCGATCACGCGGACCCGGGGTGAGCGGCACTTCGAGGTGTTCGCGCAGTGGCACCGGGTGTTCCGGGAGCTGGACCGGTTCGGGCCCGAGGAGCTGCGGCCGGCCATCTTCGAGCGGATGATGTGGCACTACCTGATCGTGCTCGGCAACGGCGACCGGATCGCCCCCGAGCTGCGGCCGACCTTCTTCGCCCGGGTCGCGATCGAGCACGCCCGCTTCCGGCCGCCCGACGGTCACCGGGTGCCGGCCGGGGTCCAGGGGCTCAAGCACCGGCTGGTGGCGACGGGCAGTTGGCGTACGTTCAGCGCGTTGCGGACGGCCAGCCGGGCGGGGGAGACCGCCCGCCGGGTCGCCGGCCGGGCCCGGCGCCGGGTGCTCCCACCGGCCCGGCGCGGCGTCCGGCTGGCCCGGGACGCGGTGCTGCGCCAGTACCAGCGGGCCGAGCGGCGCCGGCCGGTCGAGGAGAACCTCGCCGTCTACGCCGCCTACTGGTACCGCGGCTACGCCTGCAATCCCGCGGCGATCTACGAGGCGGCCCGGCGGCTGGCGCCGCAGATCCGGGGAGTGTGGATCGTCCGGCGGGACCGGGTGCACACGCTGCCCGACGGGGTCGAGTACGTGGTCGCCGGCACGGCCGCGTACCACCGGGCGCTGGCCCGGGCCCGGTGGCTGGTCAACAACGTCAACTTCCCGGACTCGGTGCGCAAGCGCGCGGGCACGGTGCACGTGCAGACCCATCACGGCACGCCGGTGAAGGTGATGGGGCTGGATCAGCAGCGTTATCCGCTGGGCGCGGTCGGGGCGGACTTCGGTGGGCTGCTGCGCCGGGTGGACCGCTGGGACTTCAGCGTCACCTCGAACAGCTTCTCCACTCAGATGTGGGAACGCGCCTATCCGGCCGCGTACACCACTTTGGAGGTGGGGTATCCGCGCAACGACCGGTTGGTGACCTCGACCGCCGAGGACGTGCTGCGGCTGCGGGCGGAGTTCGGCGCCGGCCTCGGCGAGGAGGTCGTGCTGTACGCCCCGACGCACCGGGAGCACCTGCCCCGGTACCGGCCGCCGTTCGACCCGGAGCGGTTCCTCGACGGGATCGGGCCGTCCGGGATGCTGCTGATGCGCAGTCATTACTTCCACGACCGGGATCGCCGGGTGCCGCCACCGGCCGCCCGGGGGCGGATCCTGGACGTGAGCGCCCAGCACCGGGTGGAGGATCTCTACCTCGCGGCCGACGTGCTGGTCACCGACTACTCGTCGGCGATGTTCGACTACGCCGTCCTGGACCGGCCGATCGTGATCTACGCGCCGGACTGGGACGCCTACCGGCTGACCCGGGGTGTCTACTTCGACGTCACCGCCGAGCCGCCCGGCCCGGTGGCGCGGACCTTCACCGAGCTGCTTGACGTGTTCCGCTCCGGTGCGGTCCGCGCACCCGCCGCCGAGCAGGCACGGGCGCGCTTCCGGGAGCGGTTCTGTGCCCTGGACGACGGGCACGCCGCCGAGCGGGTGGTCCGCCGCGTCTTCCTCGGCGAGGCGGGCAGCTGAGGGTCGCTGGCAAGCGATCGTCACTACTCGATGGAACGTAATAGGTCTGTCACGACCGGAACATGACACGTTTACCCGATGTACCGACGGCATGATCCTGGTCACAGTCATTCGGGGTTTCGCCGACGAGGTGGGGGAGGAGACGGTGACCACCGTCGCGCTCAAGGATGTCACGAAGGTCTTCCGGGACGGCACCGTCGCGGTGGACAGCGTCAGTCTCGACGTCAACGACGGTGAGTTCATGGTGCTGCTCGGCCCGTCCGGCTGTGGCAAGTCGACGGTGCTGCGGATGGTCGCCGGCCTGGAGGAGCCGAGCGCCGGCGCGGTGATGCTCAACGGAGTACTGGCCAACGACCTGCCGCCACGGGAGCGGAAGATCGCGATGGTCTTCCAGGACTTCGCCCTCTACCCGCACATGAGTGTCAACGACAACATCGCCTTTCCGCTCAAGCTGGCCGGCGTCGAGCCGGCCCCCCGCGGCGAGCGGGTCACCGACGTGGCCAGCGCCCTCGGCATCGGCGACGTGCTGGCCAGGCGGCCCAGCCAGCTCTCCGGCGGGCAGCGGCAGCGGGTCGCCATGGGGCGGGCGATCGTCCGCCGGCCCGAGCTGTTCCTGATGGACGAGCCACTGTCCAACCTGGACAGCGGGCTGCGCGCGGAACTGCGGGCGGAGATCTCCGGCCTGACCCGCGAGCTGGGAGTCACCACGATCTACGTGACGCACGACCAGGCCGAGGCGCTGACCATGGCCGACCGGGTCGCCATCATGCGCAAGGGCGTCCTTCAGGACGTCGGCACGCCCACCCAGGTGTACGGCCGACCGGCCACCCTCTACGTCGCGGCGTTCCTGGGCAGTCCCCGGATGAACCTGCTGGAGGCGTCGGTCTACGTCCACCTCGACCGGTACGTCACGCTCACCCTCGGCGAGCAGGCGCTCTACCTGCCCTGGGACGACATCCGCAGCCGGGCGGTGGCGCACTATCACGGCGAGCGGATCGTGATCGGGATGCGGGCCGAGGCGCTCACCCCGGTCGCCCCGGACACCCCGGGCGATGTGCTCCAGGGCCGGATCCGCTACCTGGAGCACCACGGCCACGAGTCGCTGGCCTTCCTCGACATCGGCGCGACCGCCATCGTGGTGGACGAGGTCGGCGCCGCGCCGGACGCGGAGACTCCGCTCGGCCAGCGCGGCCTGCGCCGCTTCGGCCAGGTGATGCAGCGGTTCACCGGCCGGGCCGGCAGCGAGTCGGCGGAGTCACCGAACGGCAAGACCTCGGCCAGCGTGCTGCACGACCCCGGCCGCCACCACCGCCGCCCGGCCGAGCTGGCTGTCCGGCTCGCCCCCTATCCCGCGGTCACCGCCGGTCATCCGCTCGCCGTCCAGGTGCGCATGGACGCCCTGCACTTCTTCGACGAACGCGGCGCCCGCATCGACGTCGGCTGGCGCTGAGGTTTCGGCGCCTTGACCTCAAGCGCGCTTGAGGTTCTACCGTGATCGTCATGACTGCGACGGGGATGGACGAGCGGACACGGGCGGCCGAGATCGAGGCGATCAGGCAGGTGGTCGCCACGGTCGAACATGCCCAGAACAACGAACTCCCGGACGAGTTCCTCGCCCTGTTCCGGGACGACGCGATCTGGACCACGGGTCATGGCAGGCGCCTCTTCGGCCTCGACGCGATATCGACCTTCACGCACCAGGTGCTGCCCGGTGGGATGCGGGGCCTGACGATGACGTTCGAGCTGGAACACGTGCTGTTCATCCGCCCCGATGTCGCCGCCGTCAAGTTGCGCCAGGTGTACCAGACGCCCGACGGCCCGGACGTGGGCTCGCCACTCTGGATCATGGCGAAGGAAGACGGCCAGTGGCGCCTGACCGCCTGCCAGAACACCGCCGCCCCCGACGACGAACTCGCCCCGACATCCCCGTCCCGCCCCATCTTCACCCCCACCTCCTGATCTCCTACCCGGTCAGCGGGCGGCGATAGGGGGACCAGGCGAGGAAGCGGGCGAAGAGGTCGCGCGGGGCGGGAGCGTCGTCGGGGTTGAGCCGGTAGAGGTCGCGGGTGGCCTCGTAGAAGAGGCCGGCAAGGTAGATCGACAGGCCGACCTCGTTGCGGCCGTACTCGACCTTGAGCAGCAGGCGGGCCGTCGAGCAGGGCCACGGCTGGCCGCAGGCCCGGCAGCACCACATCGGACGCAGCGGCGTGTGTGGCGTCTCGTGCAGGGGGTACGCCCGGGGCCGGTCGGGTGCCGGCCCGCCGCTCGGCTGCGGCAACTGATGGCTGATCACCGGTCGACTCGGCGTGGGACTGGTCATGTCTGCTCGCTCCGATCCGGCAGAAACTTCACGACTTGCGGCAACTCGGGGTATCCGACACGTGACAGTCTGCTGACGGTGCCACTACCTTCGGAAGGCGATCGGGTCCGACCGACCCGGCCGTACGACACGACCGTCACCGAAGTGCAGAGGTGTGCAGATGGATCGGATGCCCATGCTGGAGCTGTTCGCCGGTGAGTTACGCCGGCTGCGAACGAAGGCCGGCCTCTCCCAGGAGGCGCTCGGCGAGCGGATCAGCTACTCGGCCTCGCTGGTGGCCTCGGTCGAGCAGTGTCGCCGTGCGCCCCGGGAGGAGTTCACCCTGCGCTGTGACGACGCTCTTGGCGGCGAGGGGCTGCTGGCGCGGATCCGGGAGGCGATCCTCAAGGAGAGCCTGATGCCGTGGTTCCGCGAGTGGGTGACGATCGAGCAGGAGGCGACCGCGCTGTGCAGCTTCCAGCCGCTGGTGGTGCCCGGCCTGCTCCAGACCGAGGATTACGCCCGCGCGCTCTACGAGGGCGCCAGCCATCTGGTCGGCGACCAGGTCGAGCAGCCGTTGGCCGCCCGGCTCGACCGGCAGAAGGTGCTCGCCCGACCCAAGCCGCCGCTGCTGGTGGCGGTGCTCGACTACACGGCGCTGGAGCGCCCGGTCGGCGGCCCGAAGGTGATGCGGGAGCAGCTACGGCACCTGGTGGAGGTGGGCAACCGGACCCGGGTGCACCTGCACGTGGTGCCGAAGGGGGTCGGTGCCTACCCCGGGCTGAACGGCGCCTTCGTGATCGCCACACCGCCCGAGGACGATGACATCGCCTACCTCGACAACCAGTTGAAGGGCACCATCGTGGAGCGCACAGTGGACGTAAACTCCCTCCGGCAGACCTGGGAGTCTGTCCGGGCCGAGGCGCTGCCCCACGGGGCCACCCTCAAGATGATCGCGGAGGCGGCGGAATCATGGACCTGACCGGTGCGACCTGGCGCAAGAGCACCCGCAGCAGCGGCAACCAGGGCGACTGCGTGGAGGTGGCCGACAACCTGGCGCGGGTGGTCGGCGTGCGGGACAGCAAGGACCGGCCGGGGCCGGTGCTCACCTTCACCCCGGCGACCTGGCGGGCGTTCGTGGAGTTCGCCAAGCGGCACTGACCTGCGGGCAGCACCGTCGGCGGTCCGGCCGAGAGGAATCATCGTGCCGGCCGGACCTGGACGCCGGACGGGCCCAGACGTCAGTCGCAGAAGTCGGCCTGGGCCCGGAGCGCGACAGCCGAGGCTTCCCCCTCGGCGTACCTGGTCACGCACACCACCACGCCGGTCTCCGCATCGGACCAGGTGGAGAGCACTCCGCTAGACCGTGCTCCCGTCCCGACAGGTGGCGGTCAACGGGACGGAGAAGACCTTCACTGCGGTGAAGCCGACGTGCGTGCGTGACTCGGTGACGCCGGACAGGACACGATCCAAATCCGCGAGCGTGGCGCTGGTGCCGGAGGCCGGATGGCCGAGCGAGTCCTCGATGATGGCGACGGCCGCGTCCTCGTCGACGCGGGCGGATTTCCAGTCGACCCAGGGCGCGAACGGCTGGTCGACCTCGGCGGGAGGGGGCTCGTCGGCCGCCTTCGGCATCACTCTGCGGACCGCGGTGACCAGCCACCCTCCGGCGTCCGGCGCCAGCTCGGCGGCGTCGATGCGGGTCGGCGAGCAGCCGCTGTCGCCGCGCGGAGGTGGGGGAGCCTGACCCTCCCGCGTCGGGGGTTCTCCACTCGCGGTGCAGGCCGTAGCGGACAGGGCGAGGAAGGCGGCGACGGTCAGCGTTCGCGCCAGTCTCATGACGTCACCGTGTTTCCGCCCAGCGGCTAGTCGGCCCGATGCGTGGCACTCTGGCTGCACCCAGACCGGCGTGTCGACTGCCTACACTGCCACAGATGGGGTTCGTTCTTGTCGACCTGTGAGTATCGTCTTGCCGGGCAAGTTACTCACGGGTAATGTGGCGGCATGACCATCGACTCGCGGCAGGTGGCGGCCGGCATGCTGGAGGCGGTGCCCTTCGCCCGTACGCTCGGATTCGAGTTTGTCGAGGTGGCCCCGGAGGCGGAGGGCGGGGTCCGGGCGGTGGTCCGGCTGCCCGACTCCCCGGCCACCCACAACCACGTCGGCGGCCCGCACGCCGGGGCCATGTTCACCCTCGGCGAGACCGCCTCCGGCGCGGTGGTGCTTGCCGCGTTCGGTCACCTGCTCGACCGGGCCACGCCGCTGGCGGTACGGGCGGAGATCGCGTACCGCAAGCTCGCCCTGGGCCCGGTGCTGGCCACCGCGCGGCTCGGCCGCCCGCCGGCCGAGGTGGTCGCGGAGCTGGACGCCGGCGAGCGACCCGAATTCCCGGTACGCGTGGAGATCGCCACCGAGGCGGGCAAGCCCACCTCCGAGATGACCGTCGTCTGGACCCTCCGCCCCAACTGACCCGCCGCCCGGCCCGGCTGGGGCCGTCGGGCTGGTCGGGGCCGCGAGTTGCGGCATGTCGGGTCCTCCCGCCTGTGTGATCGCCCGACATGCCGCAAGCCGTGACCGTGCCGGCGGGCCGCGCGGTGTGTGGTCTCAGCGGCTGCGCCGTCCTTTCCGGATGGTGAGAACCAGCCAGACGGCCAGAATCAGCAGGAGAACGACTGCCGACACCGCGACGAACGCATCCGGATGCCGGTTGCCCACGGTGTTGGCGAGCAGCACCCCGACCACGGCGCCGACGACTACCAGGATCACGGGGATCAACGGCCGCCTCACGAACTGCTCCCTCGTCTGGTGGAAATTCTGGTCACCTGATTCCGCCGGGTTGCGTCGCCGTTGCCGGCCTCCGACAATTGCCGAAGCCGCTATCGATAAGGTGGAGTCCGTGGCTAGCCACGGACTCCACCGCTACCGAATTACTCGTGCATTCGGTTGCCGCTTATTTGTGCGTCAGCAAAATGTTGTCCACAAAGTCGTTGAGAAAGATGCCGCAAACTCACTCATGGCTATTGCGCCGACTCCTCCAATCGGCGGCACTCTTGCGAGGCCGGAATGGGTGCCGTCGTAAAACAATCAGCAAGAAAGCGGCGACTAAGGCGACCGCAGCGAGGATAAATCCCCAAAAAGGCACGCCCGCTGCGGCGAAGGCTGCCGCGACACCGGCCGCAACCGCAATCAACGCACCGTAGATAGTGATAAAACCTCGTGTGGAGAGTGGTCTTCCTTGAGGGCGGGCCTTCACCACTTCGGTTCACCTCACTTGTTGGGAAGCGTTACTACAACCTGCCATTCCTTGCAGCGGGCGGGTGCTCGGTTGCGCCACCACGATTTCCGCACATAAGACAGCTAGAAATCTTGATTCAGGCAGTATACTATGCCGCCCAGGAGGATCAAGCTCGCTACTATCGCCCCGCCGAGCAACCATGCTCCAGCCGCGAAGGGAAGTGTGAACCCGGCGAGCCAGGTGCCGACTCCCGCGGATACTGAGGCAACCAGGCCGCCAACCAGCCCGATATAGGAGTCCACCGAGCATTGGCCGGTCGGGTCGATGTTGTTGGTGGGGTTACAGCCGGCATAGGCGTAGCGGTTGCCGTGTTGGGGGTTGCCGATGAAGCTGAGGTTGTCTTGTTGGGTGAAGCGGCCCTGGGTGGGGTTGTACCAGCGCTGTCCGTACTTGGTGAATGTGGTCGACGGGTCGTGGATGCCGCCGGCGTACCGGATGATGTTGGTTTGGCCGAGGCCGGTCTCGGTGGCGGTGAGGGCGCTGCCGTACGGGTCGTAGGTGTAGCTGGCCGCCTGTGACCCGTCAGCCTTGACCACGGCGACGACGGAACCGAGACCGTCGAGCACGAAGGCGTGGTCGATGGTGCCGATGCGCAGGCCGAGGGGAGTGCCGAGGCCGTCGCGTTCGACGTGGACGGGCAGGCTGACACCGTTGGTCCAGGACTGGAGCCACGGTATGCCGTGTTGGTCGTTCATCCCGTAGGTGAGGTTGATCGCCCCGGCGCGGGTGAGTTCGACCTGGTCGGTGCCGGCGTACGCGTACGTGGTGGTGCCGGTGCCGGTGCCGGTGCCGGTGCCGGTGGCGGTGGTCATCTGCTTCGCGGCGTTGTAGCCGATGCCGCTGACCGCCGGGGCGCTGACCTTGGTCTGGTTGCCCCGGGTGTCGTAGGTGTTGTCGGTGGTGGTGACCTGGTTGGCCGAGTTGTAGGCCAGGGTCTGGGTGGTGGCGCCGTCGACCTGGACGCTGGTGCGGTTGCCGTTGGTGTTGTACGCGTAGTCGTAGGTCTTGCCCTGGTGGTTGGTGGCCTTGGTGAGCCGGTCACCCTTGTCGTAGGTGTACTGGGTGATCTGGCTGTTGGTCTCGTTGCGCTGCCACTGGCGCAGGCCGGTGTCGTCGGCCTTGGCGGTGGAGCACGCCTGCCCGGAGACGTACTTCGCGTAGCAGTGCGTCACGTCGAAGACGGTGGCCTGGGCCGCCGAGTTGCGGGTGGCGGTGATGCGCTTGGGTCGGTCGGACCTGTCGTACGTGGTGGTGACGCGCAGCGCCCAGCTGCTGTTGGTGTCATTGGTGGCGAACCAGGTGTTGAGGCGGTTGCCGTCCTTGTCATAGTCGAAGTTGTAGCGGGTGCCGCCCGCCGTGTCCATGCGGACGAGCCAGTTGCGGGTGTTGTAGTAGTACCTCGTGGTGCCTCGGCCGTCGACGAGTTCTTCGAGGTTGCCGACGGGGTCAGGGCGGTAGGTCTGTAGCGTGCCGCCGGGGGCGGTACGCCGGCGCAGCCGGTTGAGCTGGTCGTATTGGTAGGTGGTGGTGCCGGTGGCGTCGGTGCGGGTGAGCAGGTTGCCGGAGCCGCCGTGCTCCTGGCTTACCGCGGTGGTGCTCGCGCAGCCGGTGTAGCTGGTCTTGGTCAGGCGGTCGTCCAGGCTGTACTCGTAGCTGGTGGTGCAGCCGCCGCTCACCTCGGTCCGCAGCCGCCCGTAGGTGTCGTAGGTGAACGTCTTCGCCGAGAGGTTGTTGCCGGTCGGCGGGGTCATGGTGGTGAGCTGCTTGTTCGAGTCGTAGCTGTAGGTGGTGGCGTTGGTGCCGTTGCCGGGGTCGGTGGACGACTTGACGGTGCCGTCGCTGTTGTAGTCGACCTTCGCCTCGGCGGCCAGGGCGTCCTTGCTGGAGGTCTGGTTGCCGGCACCGTTGTAGGTGTAGGTGGAGCTGTTGCCCTGCGTGTTGATCGACGACGACGGCTGGAAGTTCGCCGTCGGGTTCGTCGCGGTCGCCGCGTTGGCGTACGCGGCCGACGCGCTCGCCCCGGTCGGCGACTCCGACTTCGTCTGGGACTGGCCGCCGTTGGCGCCGTACGTGTTGGTGGTGCTGCCGCCCTCGGCGGAGGTGCTGGTGGCCACGTCGGAGAAGGGGGTGTAGGTCTTGCTGCGGCTGTTGCCCGCCGGGTCGGTGACCTTGGTGACCCGCTTCTCCGAGTTCAGCGTGTAGGTGGTGTGCGGGACCGAGGTGACCGGCTGGGAGATGTCCTGCCGGGGGTCGGCCACGTCGGTGACGGTGGAGCTGGTGTACGCCAGGCGGGTCGTCGATCCGCGCATGGTCGCGTTGTCGGTGACCTGGGTCAGCGAGGTCACCCGGTGCTGCCCGTCGTAGGTGATGGTGACGAGGGTGTCGTCCTCCATCAGGATCTTCGTCAGGTCACCGGCGCTGTTGTACTCGAAGGACACCTTGCGCCAGGTGGCGCTCTGGATGGTCTTCAACCGGTTGGCGGTGTCGTACTCGTAGGACACCTGCCGCCAGTTGCCGTCGCTGCCCGTGTGGCGGTAGCGGGTCAACCGGTCGCCGGTGTAGGTCACCGCCGCCGACCGTACCGACCCGACACCCCGGTTGGACGTCACGGTCGTCATCCTCCCGGCGCTGTAGGAGAAGTCGACCACATTGCCGTTGCGGTCCTCGGTCTTGTCCAGTAGACCATCGGCGGTGAAGAACAGCACCTTGCCGCTGTCGTTCTCGGTCAGCTTCCAGCCTGCGCCGTTACGGGCCAGCTTGGCCTTGAACTCACCCGGCGAGGTGTACGCCGAGCCCGAGGCGGCGAACGTGCCGACGACGCCGTCAGCGGCCACATAGGTCACCGAGTTGTCGGTGGTGGCCTCGATCAGCCGCACGTCGACACCCGAGCGGGTCCGCCAACCCGGACCGTGGGCGCCGTTGGCGATGTCGCTGCCCAGCAGCAGGCTGTTGAACGACGCGCCGAGGGTGACGTTCTCCGCGATACCCGGCAACGTCAACTCGGTGCTGGTCAGCAGCAGGTTGCCCGACCCGACGTTAACGTTGGCGGCCAGCCGGTCGGTCAACGAGAACGACAGGAGAGTCCCGTTACGCACCGGACCCGTGCCCTTGGGCACCGACGGCGCCGCCCCCGCGGCGGCGACGGCCTGGCGGGCGGCCGGAGCGGCCCCCGAGGTGAACAGCCACATGTTCGGGCCGGACCGTGGCGAGACCACCGGCTCGATGCCGGCACCGCTCGGCGGCGCGGCGGCCGGTGCCGCCGGAGCGGGCCCGGCGACCAGCGTGGACGCGGCGGCTATGACAAGCGCCATGCCCATTCGTGTCACAGCAGGTTTCACGCGCTCTCCCTATGGTTATTCGGCGGGCGGAATCCCGCCGAAATCAGAGCCTGAAGGAATGAACAAGTGCGCAGAATTGCGGGCCGCCGGCGCGGTCGCCGGTGGCTGGATGGTGGTTCCGGCCGTGCCCGGTCAGGCGGCGGCGGTGAACTCGTCGGTTGCCCGGTCGCGGCGGGTCGGCGCAGCGGGTGCTGAGGCCGTCGAGCTGGGTGGCAGTGACCGGAGGTGCGCCAGGTCCCGGTTGACCCGGCGGGCCGCGCGGACGAGTGATGACGCCGCGTAGGCCGTGAGAAGAAGGCAGAAAACGCTGATGGTGAGCGCCCTCATGGGCGGTCGCAAACAACGCTGAACAACGAGACTCCCCGTGATGACTCGTGCCATAAAATGCTTGCTGCGAAGCAACCTATGGGAATTCGCCGATGCCGGCAACCCCTGGGTGGGAATTGCAGGCACGAAGTCCGCGAACCGGGCGCTTCCGGGCATCGGCTGGCGGTCGACCCCGCCCGCCGCGCCGGCAGGACCGAAGTGCGTTTGTCGGTACGCGCCGGTGGATAGATTGGTACGGTGCTCGGCCTGCCTGATCATGTGACCGCAGTTCTCTTCGACCTCGACGGTGTGCTGACGCAGACCGCCCGCGTGCACAACGCCGCCTGGACAGAGACGTTCGACGACTTCCTCCGCCGGCATGCCGCCGACGCGGGTGAGCCCTACCGGCCGTTCGACCCTGGCCCGGACTACCACCGCTACGTCGACGGCCGCCCCCGCCTCGACGGCATCCGCACCTTCCTCGCCTCGCGCGACATCACCCTGCCCGAGGGCACCCCGGAGGACCCGCCGGGCGCGCAGACCGTGCACGGCCTCGGCAACCAGAAGAACATCCTGGTGCTGGAACGGATCCGCACCGTCGGGGTGGACGTCTACCCCGGCTCAGTCGCGTACCTGAAGGCGGTGGTCGCGGCGGGGCTGCGCCGGGCGGTCGTCACGGCCAGCGCCAACGGCCGCGAGGTGGTCGCCGCCGCCGGCCTGGAGCCGCTGCTGGAGGCGCGGGTGGACGGGCTCACCGCCCGCGCCGAAGGGCTGCGCGGCAAGCCGCAGCCGGACACCTTCCTCGCCGGGGCGAAACTGCTCGGCGTAACGCCCGACCAGGCGGCCGTCGTCGAGGACGCGCTCGCCGGCGTCGAAGCCGGCCGGGCCGGCGGGTTCGCGTACGTGATCGGGGTGGACCGGGCCGGTCAGGCCGACGAGCTGCGGGCACACGGTGCCGACGTGGTGGTCGACGACCTCGCCGAGTTGCTCGACGCGGGGAGGCCCGAGTGATCCGGGAGCGGGCGTACCCCGTCGATCCGTGGCACGTCCGGGAAGTCCGGCTCGACATGGACGTGCTCGCCCAGTCCGAATCGGTCTTCGCGCTGTCCAATGGGCACGTCGGGCTGCGCGGCAACCTGGACGAGGGTGAGCCGCACGGGCTGCCGGGCACCTACCTCAACTCGTTCTACGAGCTGCGCCCCCTGCCGTACGCGGAGGCCGGCTTCGGCTTCCCCGAGTCCGGCCAGACCATCGTCAACGTGACCAACGGCAAGCTGATCCGGCTGCTGGTCGACGACGAGCCGCTCGATGTGCGCTACGGCGAGGTGCTCGCCCACGAGCGCGTCCTCGACATGCGCGCCGGCACCCTGCACCGGTCACTGCACTGGCGCTCCCCGGCGGGCCGGGAGGTCCGGGTGAACAGCACCCGGCTGGTCTCCTTCCGGCAGCGCTCGGTCGCCGCGATCCGGTACGAGGTGGAGGTCGCCGACGGCAAGCCGCTGCGGCTGATCATCCAGTCGGAGCTGGTGGCCAACGAGACGCTGCCGCCGCAGAGCCGCGATCCCCGGGTCGCCGCCGTGCTCGAATCGCCACTTCAGGCGGAGGAGGAGCTGACCACCGCCGCCGGCGGGCTGCTGATCCACCAGACCAAGGTCTCCGGGCTGCGGGTCGCCGCCGCGATGGACCACGAGGTGACCTCGCCGGCACGGACCACCATCGGTTCCGAGGGGTACGAGGACTGGGTGCGTACCACCGTGGGGTGCGTGCTGGCCCCCGGCCAGAAGCTTGAGGTGGTGAAGTACCTGACCTATGGCTGGTCGAGCCGGCGCTCGCTGCCGGCGTTGCGCGACCAGGTGGGCGCCGCGCTGGCCGCGGCGAAGCTGGACGGCTGGGACGGGCTGGTCCGCGAGCAGCGGGAGTACCTTGACGAGTTCTGGGACGCCGCGGACGTGGTGGTCGACGGCGACCCGGAGGTGCAGCAGGCGGTCCGGTTCGGCCTGTTCCACGTGCTCCAGGCGGGCGCGCGGGCGGAACGCCGGCCGATCTCGGCCAAGGGGCTCTCCGGGCCGGGGTACGACGGGCACGCCTTCTGGGACACCGAGATGTTCGTCCTGCCGGTGCTGACGTACACCCATCCGGCTGCCGTGCGGGACGCGCTGTACTGGCGGTACTCCACTCTGGAACAGGCCCGGGAGCGGGCCCGCACGCTCAACCTCGCGGGTGCCGCCTTCCCGTGGCGCACGATCGAGGGACCGGAGTCCTCGGGTTACTGGCCGGCGGGCACCGCGGCGTTCCACGTCGCCGCGGGCATCGCCGACGCGCTGCGCCGCTACGTGCTGGTCACCGGGGACCGGGATCTGGAACGGGAGATCGGGCTGACCCTGCTGGTGGAGACCGCGCGGCTGTGGCGCTCGCTCGGGCACCACGACCGCAACGGCGACTTCCACGTCGACGGGGTCACCGGCCCCGACGAGTACACCGCCGTGAAGAACGACAACATCTACACCAACCTGATGGCCCAGCGGAATCTGCGCGCCGCCGCCGAGGTGGCGATGCGCTACCGCGACGAGGCGTTCCACCTCAGGGTCACCGACGAGGAGGCCGCCGCGTGGCGCGACGCCGCCGCGGCCATGCACATCCCGTACGACGAGGAACTCGACGTGCACGAGCAGGTGGAGGGCTTCACCCGGCTGGAGGAGTGGGACTTCGAGCAGACCCCGCCGGACAAGTACCCGCTGCTGCTGCACTACCCGTACTTCGACCTGTACCGCAAGCAGGTGGTCAAGCAGGCCGATCTGGTGCTGGCCATGCACTGGCGGGGGGACGCGTTCACCCCCGAGGAGAAGCTGCGTAACTTCCTCTACTACGAGCGGCGTACCGTCCGGGACTCCTCGCTGTCGGCCTGCACACAGGCGGTGCTGGCGGCAGAGGTCGGTTACCCGGATCTGGCGCACAGCTATCTGCGCGAGGCAGCGCTGATGGACCTGCACGACCTGAACGAGAACACCCGTGACGGGGTGCACATGGCCTCCCTCGCGGGGGCGTGGATCGCGCTGGTCGCCGGGTTCGGCGGGCTACGGGACCACGACGGGGTGCTGTCCTTCGCACCCCGCCTGTCGAGCCGGCTGAACGGCCTGTCGTTCTCTCTCCAGTGGTGCGGGATGCGGCTGCGCGTCGACGTACGCCCGCACGAGACGACGTACGACCTGCACCACGCGCCGCCGGACGCGGTGATCGAGCTGCGTCACCACGACAAGCCGGTACGCGTCGTCTGCGACGAGCCGGTGACCGTGGCGAACCCGCCGCCCCGCACGGACCTGCCGGCGTCGGAGCAGGCTCCCGGCCGCGCTCCTCTGCTCCGGCTGCCCGAGCAGCCGGCCTAGCGCGGTGTCGAAGTCCTCGGTGGAGCGAGGGCTTCGACCCGGGCCCTGGGCGGTGCGCTGGTCAGATCGGCTCGCCCTGGGAGGGGCGGCCGGTGGTGTCGTGGGGTGTCCGCGCCCGCGGATCGTCGGCCGAACGCGCCTGCGCCGCGTCGTCCGCCCAGTCCCGTCGGCCCTGGATGTCCTCTTCCCGCCGCTCGCGCTCGGCGGCCTTCTGCACGGGCTCACGCTCGTGATGCGGCATGACGGTCCTCGCGATCTGTCGGCGGCGCCGGTGACGCCGGTCCGTCTGCGGTCGCCCGTCGGCTACCCGGCGCCCTCGGGCGCAAACCCGTGCCGAACCCGGTGGCGTGCCGCCGGCCGCCCCGGGTATCCGGGCGGGTGAGCCGCTGAAACGGCCAGGGGAGGGCGAGAGATGGAGGTAC
Organism: Micromonospora sp. WMMD1082; assembly: GCF_029626175.1. NCBI lineage: Bacteria > Bacillati > Actinomycetota > Actinomycetes > Micromonosporales > Micromonosporaceae > Micromonospora > Micromonospora sp. WMMD1082. Next base: position 3,992,744 of record NZ_JARUBM010000002.1, read on the forward strand.
GCGGCAGCGAGGCGACGATCCCGGCGGGCGCGGCCTACCTGCAGGCCGACCTGCTGGTGCCGGCGGATCCGGTCGGGGTGGTGCTGTTCGCGCACGGCAGCGGCAGCTCCCGGCACAGTCCACGCAACGTCGCGGTGGCCCACCAGCTCAACCGTGGCGGGTTCGGTACCGTCCTGGTGGACCTGCTCACCTCGGCCGAGGACGAGGTGGACGCGGTCACCGCCGAACTGCGGTTCGACATCGGGCTGCTGGCCGACCGGCTGGCCGGCGTCGTGGAGTGGCTGGCCACCGAGCGGCCCTTCGGCGCGGCGCCGATCGGCCTCTTCGGCGCGAGTACGGGTGCCGCCGCCGCCCTGGTCGCCGCCGCGCAGCAGCCGGACCTGGTGCACGCCGTGGTGTCCCGGGGCGGCCGACCCGACCTGGCCGGTGCCTCCCTCGGTCAGGTGCGTGCCGCTACCCTGCTGCTCGTCGGTGGCCGCGACGAGCAGGTCATCACCCTCAACGAGCAGGCGCTCGACCAGCTCACCGCACCGGCCGAGCTGCGCGTGATCCCCGGCGCGACGCACCTCTTCGAGGAGCCCGGCGCCCTGGAACAGGTCGCCGACGAGGCGGCCGGCTGGTTCCACGACCACCTCCACCCCCAACCCACCACCGCCTAGCGCCTGTCGAAGTCCTCGGTCGAGCCGAGGCGGAGTCCAGACGGCAGGGACTTCGACATAGGCCCTAGCGCCACGCCTCCGGCGGGCGGAGCTGTGGCTCGTGGGTCCTTCGCGCGCTTCTTCCCGGGCTCTCGACGGGGCGCGGGTCGCGGTGTGCGCCATGTCGGGCCGTCGCGGGGGCGTGATGGCCCCCGCCGGCACAGCCCGGGGGAGTTGTGGGTGCACTTCTTGTTGTCCCAGCAGCAAGAAGTGCACCCACAGGCGGCGGCCGAGTAGCTTTCGGTGGCTCGGTGCGGCCGAAGGGCTGCGGCGGGTGACGTCAGGCGGGCTCGGGGCTCGGTCCAGATGGCGGCGACGGCCGGTGGGGCGGCGACGGCGGGTGGGGCGGCGACGACTCGCGCGAGGGCGGCGGGCCGGCGGCTGTCGGCGGGCCGGGTGATGCCGGCCGGTCCGATGATGCCGGCGGGGCTGGCAAGTCCGATGGGGCGGATGGTGCCGGCGGGGCTGACGAGTGCGGCGGGCGCGGTGGTGCTGGCCGGCCGGGAGGTTTGGCGGCCTGCCGCTGGCGGAGCACGCTGTCGATGACGCGCCAGGCGACGGCGGTGATCGGGACCGCGACGAAGGCGCCGGCGATGCCGGCGATGAGGGTGCCGGCGGTCACCGCGAGCAGGATCACCACCGGATGCAGCCGTACCTGGCGCTTCATGACCAGTGGCTCCAGCAGGTTGCCCTCGATCTGCTGGACGGCGATCACGGCCGCCAGGGTGAGCAGGGCGGTGGTCGGGCCCTTGGCGGCCAACGCCACCAGCACCGCGACCGCGCCGGCCACGGTGGCGCCGATGATCGGAACGAACCCGCCGATGAACGTGATCAATGCCAGCGGGAACGCCAGCGGCACACCGAGCAGCACCAGCGCCAGGCCGATGCCGACGGCGTCGATGCCCGCGATCAGCATGGTGCCCCGGCTGTACGAGCCGAGGGTGTGCCAGCCGACCCGCCCGGCCTCGGCGGCGACGCCCCGGTTCGGGCCGGTCATCCGGCGCAGCGTCCAGTGCCACATGCTCCGGCCGTCCTTGAGCAGGAAGAAGAGCAGCACCAGGGCGAGCAGGGCGGAGCCGAACGCCTCGGCCACCGTCCGGGCGCTGGAGACCGGATCCACCTCCTGCTGACTGACCGCCTGGCGGAGCTGGTCGAGCAGCCCGTCGAGCTGCTCGTCGGTGACCGGCAGGGTGGAGGTGATGAAGTCGCGGGTGCGTTCCAGTCCCTGACCCAGCTCGTCGCCCAGCTCGCTGAACTGGCTGGCGGCGATGTTCCACACCAGCACGCCGACACCGCCCAGGACGCCGAGCAGCAACAGGACGGTGAGCAGGGCGGCCAACGCGGCGGGCAGCCGCAGCCGGCGCAGCGCCAGCTGCACCGGGTCGAGCAGTGCGGCGAGAAAGAGGGTGGCGGCCACGGCGATGGCGAGCGGGGTGACCAGCATCGTGATCTGCGCCAGCAGGTAGAGCCCGGCGGCGATCACCACCAGGCAGGCGCTCCACACCACCGCCGACCGGACCAGCCAGGGCAGGGCGGTCCATGTCTGGCGCGGACCGGCATCCCGGTCCGCTGTCTTTCCGGGCGTACGCCCGGCGCCGCCTGCGACCACGTCGGCCTCCTCGTGTCCGGCGAGGTCGGTACCCGGCCGGCGTCCTTCCGACACCGATCCCACGCTAGGTTCCCGACGCCCACCCCGGAGCCGCTTCGCCCAGGCCCCGATTACCCACCCAAAGACCCAGGTCGCGCCAGCCCACCCCCGTTGATCATGAAGTTAGCGGGCGGTTTGATCTCCAAAACACCCGCTAACTTCATGATCAACGGGGGTGGGGGCGGCGGATTGCTAGGCGGGGAGGGGGGCTCGGCCGACGACGGCCGGGATCTCGCGGGTCTGCTCGGTGGCACCGAGCGCGGCCAGCGGCAGCACCGATTCGCGTTCCCCGGCCGCCGGCAGCAGCGCGGATACCGCCTCCGCCCGCAGGCTGCGCGCGGCGGCCGTGGCGAGTTCCGCGGCCCGCCAGGCGCTCTGCTCCCGTTCCCGGGCCGCCCGCTGGCGGGCGAAGAGGTGGTCGCGTACCGCGCGGCGCAGCATCAGCTCCTGCTCGACCGGGTGGAGCCGGGGATCCCAGCCCCGGTGCGCGAAGACGTCGCTGAGCTGTTCCACCGCCAGCTCCCGCCGCCAGTACGCGTCCAGGGCGGCGCGGTGCAGCCAGCGCTCCCGGTCGGCGTACTCGGCGGGGGTGCGGGGGGTCTTCGGCAGCGGCATGCCGGCGGCGCCGGAGAGCCGGCGGACGTCCGCCTCCGCCGCCTCGTACGCCTGCCACGCCTGATCGGCCTCGTCCTGCGTGGTGAGCCACTCGGCGCGGCGGCGGCGTGCCGTGGTCTCGGCCCGGTCGGCGGCCACGCTGACCTCCTCGGCCCAGCGGTCCCGGTCGCGCTCGTCGTCGGCGTGCTCCGACCGGGCCGGCGGCGCGGCGTCACGGATCCGGGCACCGGCGTCGGTACGGAGGAGTCGGGGACGCAGCAGCAGGCCGGCGACGGCGAGGGTCGCCACGCCGAGCAGGCCGAGCCAGATGGCGGCGGCCTGCGGCGCGTCGAGCAGGATGGCGGAGAGGGCGGTACGCATCATCAACACCTCGCGATCGGATGCGGTTCGTCGAAGGTGAACGCGAGAGCCGGCATGCGTCCAAACCTATCCGGCGGGTTGGGGCGCCGCAGCGGCGCCGACGGCCGGGGGCCGTGAAGCGCGCCACGTCGTCCGATCCGGACGGTCGGCCGGGGGCCGGCTCATCGGTGCGGCGTTGGCCGCCGACGACTGCGCCACCGACGACTGCGCCGCCGACGACTGCGCCGCTGACGACTGCGCCGGTGCGCGGTCGGGCTCAACGCTCGGCGGCGCCGGCCACCGGCTCCCGGGTGAACAGGGCCAGCAGGTCGCCGACCTGTCGATCGGCCTCCGCCGGGTGACGGAACCGCCCGGCGGGGTTGAGGGTGTACTCGTTGCGCCGGCCCACGCGGGTGCGGTGCAGGTAGCCGCCCGCCTCCAGGTCGGCGACGATCGCCTGGGCGGCGCGCTCGGTGACCCCCACCTCGGTCGCGACGTCGCGCAGCCGGGCGGTGGGGTTGCGGGCGATGGCGAGCAGCACGTGGGCGTGGTTGGTGAGGAACGTCCAGTTCCGGGTGCTCTCTCGATCGCCAGTGGTCGCCATGCCCGTCATCGTATGGCCTGTCGTTCGGGTTTTCCGGGTCGCGCGGTCGCCTCGCGTTCCGCTCCGGCCGGCGCAAGCGTCGACAGATGCATGAAACGCATATCACGTATAGCTTGACCTGTGTTGCAGTGCGTGTGACGGTGATGGCAGCCCGCGACCGGCGTCGGCCGGGTTGACCAGGCGTTCCACCGAGAGAATGAGGTGTAGCCGGATGAGTCGACCCGGATCGCTCGGCGCGCAGCCGGGGCCCGAACGCGAGCTGCTGACCGCGGATCTTCCCGGCGCCCCGCAGCGGGCCCTCGCCGAACTGATCGCCGGCAACCGGCGGTTCGTCACCGACACGCTCCGGCACCCGAACCAGAACGCCGGGCGCCGCGCCGCCGTCGCGGCCGAGCAGCACCCCTTCGCGGTGATCGTCGGCTGCTCCGACTCGCGGCTCGCGGCAGAGATCATCTTCGATCGTGGGCTGGGTGACCTCTTCGTGGTCCGCACCGCCGGGCACACCATCGGACCGGAGGTGCTGGGCAGCGTGGAGTACGCGGTGGCCGTGCTGCGTACGCCGCTGGTGGTGGTGCTCGGGCACGACTCGTGCGGCGCCGTGCAGGCGGCCCGCGAGGCGACGGCCACCGGTACCGCACCCTCGGGCCATCTGCGTGCCGTGGTCGACGCCGTGGTGCCCAGCCTGCGCCGCGCGCAGGAGGCCGGGGTGGGAGAGCTGGACGGGATCGTGGACATCCACATCGCGCGGACCGTCGAGGCGATGCTGGACTCCTCCGCGACCCTCGCCGCCGAGGTGACCGCCGGGCGGTGCGCGGTGGTCGGCATGTCGTACCGGCTGGCCGCCGGTGAGGTGCGGGCGGTGGCCGCGGAGCCCGCCGAACTGGCCGGCGCGGTGGCACCGGCCGGCTGACCGGGGCGCCCGGCGTCCGACGGCCCGGGCCCCGGGTCCGACGGCGAGGGCCGTCCCGCCGGATGGCGGAACGGCCCTCGGTGCGTCGCGCGGGAGCGCTCAGAGCATCGACACGTGGACGTGGTCCGTGTGGTTCGACGGGCCGCTGTAGGAACTCCAGCCGGTCGCCGGGAACCAGATCTGCCGGTTCCAGATCACGTAGTAGATGCCCAGCCGGTCGGCGTTGCGGACCAGGAATGCCGCCAGGTTGTTGCCGTAGATCCGGGTGTCGTTGTTGTGCCAGGGGCGGAAGCCGCTGTTCTCCAGCGACCAGTCACAGGCCCGCCCCTTGGGGTGCTCGAACTTGTCGCCCGGCCGGAAGCAGCCGACGAACCGGTTGAAGCCGGCCCGCTTGACCTCCTTGTACATGTGCAGCGTCCGGGGCGTGATGCAGCCCGACGTGGTCGGGTCGTTCTGGTTGCACGACTCGGACTTCCAGCCGCCGTCCGACGCCCGGTTGGGGCCGACCCGGGCCACCGGGGAGGTGGCGTCCACCAGTCCGCCGGTGAGGCCGACACCGCCGACCAGCCGGAGCGACTTCTCGGCCTCGGACTTCTTGCGCGCCATGTCGTTGGTCAGCTTCTGCTGCTCGCGTACCTCGGCGTCGAGCGCGAGCTTGGCCTGCTCGGCGCGGAGCTTGACCGAGTTGACCTCGCCCAGCTTCTTGCCGTTGACCAGGTTCAACTCGTCCAGTGCGGAGGCACGGTCGATGAACGAGTCGGGGGCGTTGCTCTGCAGGAGCATGGCGATCGCGCCGACCCGGCCCGTCCGGTACGACTGGGTGGCGATCTGGGCGACCTGCGGGGAGATCGCGTCCAAGTCCGCCTGGGCGCGGCGGACCTCCACCGCGTACTGGAGCTGCTTCTTCTTGGACTTCTCCAGCTTGGCCTTGGCCTTGGAGAAGTCCCGGTTGGTCGCCTCGATCAGATCGTTGAGCATCGGCGGGTCGTCGTCATGCTGCGCGGGCTTGGGGTTCGTCGGCGCGGCCGTCGCCGGCACGGAACCGGCGAAGACGGCGAACGCGGCGAACACGGCCACCACGGGTGTCAACCAGCGGCGTAGGGGTGCCGTCACTGTCGTCCCTTCCATCGACCGCCGACCGGGTTAGCTGACGGGTTCGGGACGGAAGTGGTCCCTACCGCTCTCGCGGATTCACCCCACGTACCTGGGTTCCCGGCTCGCCTGGCGGCGATTGGGCGGCGGCACCGCAGGCGCCGCTGCGCGCCTTCGGCGGTGACCGGCAGTGAGGTTACCCGACAGTCCATCGGTGCTTCTACGCCCCGAACCCGGCTAGATGCGTCATTTCGTAATCGCGGTGGGTGACCAGCGACACGAAACTCGGCCGCATCGTCGGGGGTGGTCACGCTGAGGAGTGTCACCATGTGCTGTCGGTGCTCCTGTCCGGGTCGGGCCACCCCGTGCGGGTGGCGGGGGACGTGTTACGGGTGGGTGGGGTGCTGAGGGCGTGGAGCGCCTCGGCCCGGTCCGTCGCCGGCCGGGGGACTGCGGGGGTGGGCTCGCCGGTGGGACCGCCCGCCTCGACATGGCTGGCGGTGCCGCCGCGACCGGCGGTGCTGACCACCACGGCCAGGGCGGTGGTCAGTGGTACGGCGGCGATCAGCCCGAGGGTGGCCACCACGCTGCGGACGATCTCCGTGGTGAGGAACTCGCTGGTCACGATCTGCCCCAGCGCGCGGGTGTCCGCAGTCAACAGGAGCAGCAGCGGCAGCGACGCGCCGGCGTACGCCAGCACGATGGTGTTGACCACCGAGGCGATGTGCGCCCGCCCGACCCGGGTCGCCGAGCGGTACAACTCGCCGCGGGAGAAGTTCGGGTTGGCGTTGCGCAGCTCGGTGACCGCGGCGGCCTGGGTGACCGTGACGTCGTCGAGCACGCCCAACGAGCCGATGATGATGCCGGCCAGCAGCAGGCCGTGCAGGTCGACATCGGCCCGGAACATGGACAGCGTGGTGGCGTCCTCGCTGCCGAATCCGGTCAGGTGGGTGGCCCCGGTGGCGGCCAGCCCGAGCAGCCCGGTCAGCACCAGGGCGCCGAGCGTGCCGAGGACGGCCACCGACGTCTGCACGGATATGCCGTGCGTCAGGTACAGCACCACAAACATGATCAACGATGCGCCGACGATGGCGACCACCAGCGGCGGCTGGCCGGCACTGATGCCGGGCAGCACGAAGGTCAGCAGGATGGCGAAGCTGGCCGCGAGGCCGGCCAGCGCCGCCAGCCCGCGCAGCCGCCCGAAGGCGACGATGGCGGCGGCGAAGAGCACGGCCAGCCACACCAACGGCTTGCCGCGCTGGTGCTCGGCAATGTTGTAGGTGCTGATCGAGGGGTCCTCCGGGTCGATCAGCGAGACCAGGATGATGTCGTCGCCGACGCTGACCCGGGGTGCACCGGGGCCGGCCGGGATGGGCGTCTGCACGTCCCGGTCGGCGTCCGGGCCGCTCTGCACCCGGACGGTGGCCGTGCCGCACGGCCCCTCCGCCGTCGTCGGAGTGCCCTCCGGGACCGCGGGGTTGGGCGGGCAGGGTTCGCTCACCACCCGGGTGACCGTGCCGTGGTAGCGGGGCGCGTCGTCCGCTGCCTCCGGCCGCGGCGCGTCCCGGGGCCAGAGCACGAGGGCGGCGACCAGGGTGGCGAGGAGCAGGGGGACCACCGTCACGACAAGGATCCGCCGCACCCCGGGCGGGGCGGGCGGAGCGGAACGGGTGTGGTCGGCGCCCATTCAGTGTCTCCCAACGATTTCAGGGCGGAATACGTGTCGATGGGCGAGACGGTTCAGTGTCGCCGGACGACCGTGGCGACGCGCGGCCCGAATGGCCTGAGCGTGGCGTGGTGGCTGCGTACCGTAAGCCGGATGCGGGCTCTCGGCGGCCGCCGAGGGTCGGCGGGGGCGGGCGCCCGACAGCGGGCGCGGGCCGCAAGGCACGGGTTTCGGCTGGCCATCGTGTGCGAATGGTAACCAGCCGCAGATCGGAACGCAGGTCGCGAGCGCGTGTCGCGGTACCCGACCCGGGTCAGCCGCGCTTCATCAGGCGGCCGACGGCGGCCATCATCTCGGTGGCCATCTCGTCGGCGCGGCCCTCGGCGGCGCCTTCGTGCATGCAGTGCCGGGCGTGCCCGTCGAGCAGACCGAGGGCGACCTTGTCCAGCGCGGCCTGGATGGCGGAGATCTGGGTGAGCACGTCGATGCAGTAGCGATCCTCGTCGACCATCTTCTCGATGCCGCGTACCTGGCCCTCGACCCGGCGTAGCCGGGCGAGCAGCTGGTCCTTGCTGGCGGTGTAGCCGCGGATCGGCGTCGGTGTGGTCATGCCAGCAAGGATAACCTACCCCCAGGGGGTATGGTACGGTCGACCGGTCGATACCCCCGGCGGGTATCCGGACAGTGTGCTCGACCCGCCTCGCGCGGGTGAAGGAGAGGAGAGGTTCCATGGTCACCACGACGTACCAGGTGCAGGGCATGACCTGCGGGCACTGCGTCAGCGCGGTCAGCGCCGAGGTCGGCGCGATCCCCGGCGTCAAGGACGTCCAGGTGGATCTGGCCGCCGGCCGGGTCACCGTCACCAGCGACCAGCCGCTGACCGACGACACGGTGCGTGCCGCCGTCGACGAGGCGGGATACGAGCTGACCGGCGCCTGAGACTGCCGGAGGTGAGGAACCGAGGAGGCACGATGAACGCGGCGACGAAGCTGAGCGGCTTCGCGCTCGGCCTCGCGGCGGTGTTCGGCGCGGCGTACGGGGTGGGCCAGATCACCGGTCCCGCGAGCGTGGTCGTCGCCGACCACGACAGCGAGGGCACCGGCCCCGGGGACGGCCACGACACGGGTGCCGCCGGACACGACGCGGGCGGCGAGGGGCCTGACCAGGGGGCGGGCGGGCACCTGCCCGGCGGGCTGCTGGTCTCCGACCGTGGCTACACCCTGGTGCCGGTCGGTGCGCCGGCAGGCGAGTTCGCCTTCCGGATCACCGGCCCCGACGGCGAGCCGGTGACCGGGTACGACGTCAGCCACGACGAACGGATGCACCTGATCGTGGCCCGCCGCGACCTCTCCGGCTTCCGGCACGTGCACCCCGAGATGGCCGCCGACGGCACCTGGCGGATCGCCTCGCCACTGGGCTCTCCCGGGGTGTGGCGGGCGTTCGCCGACTTCATCCCGACCGGCGGCGAGCCCATGACGCTCGGTGTGGACGTGACCGTCCCCGGTGACCTGGTCGAGCGACCACTGCCCGCCCCGGCGAGCAGCACCACCGTCGACGGTTACACGGTCACCCTCGCCGGTGAACCCCAGCCCGGCCACACCACGACCCTGGCGCTGACCGTCAGCCGGGCCGGCGCGCCGGTCACCGACCTGGAGCCGTATCTGGGCGCGTACGGTCACCTGGTGGCCCTGCGACGCGGTGACCTCGCGTACCTGCACGTGCACCCGGAGGGCGCACCGGGCGACGGGCGGACCACCCCCGGCCCGCAGGTGAGCTTCGCCACCGAGTTCCCCTCGGCCGGCGCGTACCGGCTCTACCTCGACTTCCGCCACGGCGGCGTGGTGCGCACCGCCGAGTTCACGGTGCACGTGGGCGAGCCCGGTGACACGCACGCGCCCGACACACCCGCGCCCGATGCCGGGACCGGCACGCCCGGGCACGGGCACGACTGACGGGACCAGACTCATGAGCCGACCTCTGACGACCGCGCCGAACCTGATCGAGCTGGCCATCGGCGGGATGACCTGCGCGGCCTGCGCCGCCCGGATCGAGAAGAAGCTGAACCGGATGGACGGCGTGCAGGCGACCGTCAACTACGCCACCGAGAAGGCGACCGTCTCCTACGACGATCCGGTCACGCCGGACGACCTGGTCGCCACGGTGGAGAAGACCGGATACCGCGCCGCCCTGCCGCCACCGCCGTCCACCGGCCCGGCCGCACCGGCAGCCGCCGCCGAGCCGGTGGACGCGCTGCGCGCCCTGCGTACCCGGTTGTGGGTCTCGATCGTGCTGAGCGTGCCGGTGATCGTGCTGGCCATGGTGCCGTCGTGGCAGTTCACCTACTGGCAGTGGCTGTCGCTGACCCTGGCCGCCCCGGTCGTGGTCTACGGCGGGCTGCCGTTCCACCGGGCCGCGCTGGTCAACCTGCGCCACGGCGCCGCGACCATGGACACCCTGGTGTCGCTGGGCACGCTGGCCGCCCTCGGGTGGTCGGTCTGGGCGCTCTTCCTCGGCACCGCCGGTACGCCCGGCATGACCCACCCGTTCAGCCTCGACATCGGCCGCACCGACGGTGCCGGCAACATCTACCTGGAGGCGGCGGCCGGGGTGACCGCGTTCATCCTCGCCGGTCGCTACTTCGAGGCGCGCGCCAAGCGGACCGCCGGTGCGGCCCTGCGGGCGCTGCTGGAACTCGGCGCCAAGGAGGTCTCCGTGCTGCGCGACGGTGCGGAGACCCGGATCCCGGTCGACCAACTCGTGGTGGGTGACCGCTTCGTGGTGCGCCCCGGTGAGAAGATCGCCACCGACGGGACGGTCGACGAGGGCTCCTCGGCGGTCGACGCCAGCCTGGTGACCGGCGAGTCGGTGCCGGTCGAGGTGGGTGCGGGCGACACCGTGATCGGCGGCTGTGTCAACGCCGGTGGCCGACTGGTGGTCACCGCCACCCGGGTGGGCGCCGACACCCAACTAGCCCAGATGGCCCGGCTGGTGGAGCAGGCGCAGACCGGCAAGGCCGCCGCGCAGCGGCTCGCCGATCGCATCTCGGGAGTCTTCGTACCGATCGTGATCGCCCTGGCCGCCGGCACGCTGGGCTGGTGGCTCGGCTCCGGCGCCGGACCGACCGCCGCGTTCACCGCCGCCGTCGCGGTGCTGATCATCGCCTGCCCGTGCGCCCTCGGCCTGGCCACGCCGACCGCGCTGCTGGTCGGCACCGGGCGCGGCGCACAACTCGGCGTCCTGATCAAGGGGCCGGAGGCCCTGGAGTCCACCCGGCGGGTGGACACCGTGGTGCTGGACAAGACCGGCACCGTGACCACCGGCCGGATGACCCTGATCGAGGTGACCCCCGGCGACCGCGAGCACCGCGACGAGGTGCTGCGGACGGCGGCCGCCCTGGAGTCCGGCTCGGAGCATCCGATCGCCCGGGCGGTCGTCACCGGCGCCGCCGAGGTGGGGCCGCTGCCGGCGGTCACCGGCTTCGCCAACGTCGAAGGGCTCGGCGTGACCGGCACGGTGGGCGGCCGTCAGGTGCTGCTCGGCCGGGCCCGGCTGCTGCGGGAGCGGGGTCTGGTCGTACCGGAGGAGATCGCGCGGGCGGCGACCGGCGCGGAGGCGGCGGGGCGTACCGCCGTGCTGGTCGGCTGGGACGGCCGGGCCCGCGGTGTGCTGGTCGTGGCCGACCAGGTCAAGCCGACCAGCCGGGAGGCGGTCACCCGGCTGCGGGCGCTCGGCCTGACCCCGGTGTTGCTCACCGGCGACAACGCCACCGTCGCGCGGGCGGTGGCCGCCGAGGTGGGTGTCGACGAGGTGATCGCGGAGGTGCTGCCCGCCGAGAAGGTCGAGGTGGTCGCCCGGTTGCAGGCCGAGGGCCGGGTGGTGGCGATGGTCGGCGACGGGGTGAACGACGCCGCCGCGCTCGCCCAGGCCGATCTCGGCCTGGCCATGGGCACCGGTACCGACGTGGCGATCGAGGCATCCGACCTGACCCTGGTGCGGGACGACCTGCTGGCCGCGGTCGACGCCATCCGGCTGGCCCGGAGCACCCTGGGCACGATCAAGGGGAACCTGTTCTGGGCGTTCGCCTACAACGTGGCGGCCCTGCCGCTGGCCGCCGCCGGGCTGCTCAACCCGATGATCGCCGGTGCGGCGATGGCCTTCTCCTCGGTCTTCGTGGTGGCCAACAGCCTCCGGCTGCGCCGGTTTCGTCCGGTTTCCTGAACCGGGACGGTTGGCCGACGGCGGGCCGGGGTATCTGACTCCAGGTAGCGATACGGAACCCCGGGAGGCTGACATGGGTGTCGAGGACAAGTTCAACAACACCACCGAGAACACCGCCGGCAAGGTCAAGGAGGGTGTGGGTCGCGCCACCGACGACGAGCAGCTGGAGGCCGAGGGTCGCGGCGACCAGATGCGCGCCAACCTCAAGCAGGCCGGCGAGAAGATCAAGGACGCGTTCCGGAAGTAACTCGTACGCGACGAATCGCCGGGCCGGCCATCTGCCGGCCCGGCGGTCGCGTGTCCGGCTCGGGTGTGGCTACTGCGGCGGTCGGCCGGCGGTGAGCCGGAGGGTGAAGCCCTCGGCGTCCCGATAGTGGGTGACGTGGCGGCACGACTGGTGGGTGATCCACAGGCCCAGCCCGCCCGGCTCCCCAGCACGGGACGGCAGCAGCCCCGCGTACGGGTCGGCCGGACCGGTGCCGGTGTCGCTGACGGTGGCCACCACGCGGTCCGTACCCGCCCACAGCCGGAACCGGACCGGCGGCCGGCCGTGCCGCAACCCGTTGGTGACGACCTCGCTGACGGCGACGACGAAGTCGTCGAACTCGTCGTCCGGCAGCCGACCCTGAGCGACCTGGTGCACCGCCGCGCGAGCCTGCGCGGCGGACGGGGCGACCAACTCGACCAGCGGCGGGGCCGTCTGGATCGGGTCGGGCGGCACCGCTCGCTCCCGGCGCAGGAAGGTTTCCGGTGCGACGTAGTCGGCGCTGGGCAGGTGCCGGTCGCCGGCCGTGGCGAAGCGCGGGTGGGTGGCGGCGATGTCCGCCAGCACCGAGGTCGCCGTGGTCCGGGTGTCGTACGCGCACATGCTCCAGAGCGGCCAGTCGTCGTACGCGTGGTTGATCGCCGCCTCGTACCGGGCCCACCAGTCCCAGCCGGAACCGAGGCCGACCGAGGGCACCTCGCCGATGATCCGGATCTGGCTGGCGCCACCGGCCACCAGGTCGGCGAGGAGCTGGCGATACATCCGGATGGTCGCGGTGGGCCGGGCGTAGACGTCACCGCCGGACAGGAACTCGACCTTCGCCTCGGCCGGCAGGGCGGCGCGGACCAGGCCGCCGGCACGCTCGTCGAGCGCCACGACGGTGGGCTCACCCGCCTCGACGCCGCCCAGCAGGAACGGCACCGCCACGGCGAGCAGCTCCTCGTCCGAGCGGTAGCAGAGAGCCTCGTGGAAGTAGCCGGTGCGCCCGGCGGCCGGACCGGTCCTCACCGGAGCACCTCCACCCGCAGGGCGGGCAGGTCCAGCAGGGCGGCGAGCCGCGCCACCCCGGAGCGGGCGGCGCGCAGCACGAGGGTGGCGTCGCGGTCCTGGGCGTACTCGCTCAGATGGATGAGCGCCCGGTGGTCGAGGAAGCGCAGCGCGTCGGCGACCAGCACCAACTCGTCGCCGACGGGCGCCAGGTCAGCGCGATCCAACGCGGTGCGGAACAGGTCGTGGTTGGACGGGTCGAGTTCCCCGGCGAGGGCGACCTGCCCCGCGTGCGGCGGTGCGGCGTACAACCGGAACAGCAGGTCGTCGACGTTGTGCTCCGGGTGCAGGCAGGCCAACTCGGCTACCGCCCGGTCGCCCAGCTCCGCACGGTCGTACCCGCACATGGCCCGGAACGCCTCGGTGACCATCATCTCGTTGACGCGGTGCTCGTAGCGGGCGAACGCGTCGCGCTGGGCGGGCGTGCGGACCAGCCCGGTGGCCTCGGCGGCCACCCGGAGCCCGGTGTAACCGTCGGCGAGCGCCGTCCGGGTGGCCGCCCGGTAGGCCGCCACCTGGCTGGCGGGATCGGTCACCGCGACGCTGGTGTACGCCCCGTCGAGGGAGCGCACCTCGGCGGCCCCGGCCGCCAGCGCCGTGGCGAAGTCGTCGAGACCGAGCAGCCGGTCCCGGATCGGCTCGGGTGGACCGGCGACGACGAGCCAGACCCGCTCGCCGGCGGCGAGGCCGGCGCGCAGGAACTCCACGGCACGGGCCATGAACCCGGCGCGGTCGTCGTACGCCCAGCACAGGTGCCCGTACCGTCGAGCCTGGCCACTCATGGGGTGCAGTCTACGGCGCGGCCCGGGCGGGCTAGATATGCATAAACTTCGATTGTTTGGGTCGCCCGGGAACCAACCGGCGATGCCGTTCGACCAATACGGCGATGACAGCAGTGACCGACGACATCAGCGGGTACGCGATCGCCGCGGGCCGGGGCGACCACGCCGCCGCCGCAGCGTTCGTGCGGGCGACGCAGCACGACGTGCGCCGGTTCCTGAGCCACCTCCCCGGGGTGCGGGAGGTCGACGACCTGGTCCAGGAGACGTACCTGCGGGCCTGGCGGGCCCTGCCGTCGTTCGCCGGCCGGTCCACGGCGCGGACCTGGCTGCTCGCCATCGCCCGCCGGGTCGCCGTGGACCAGGTGCGCGCCGCCACCTCCCGGCCCCGCACCGCGAACCTCACCGACTGGCAGGCCGTGGCGGAGGCGACGCCGGCCGGGAGGCGCGCCGGGGTGGACGAGCAGGTGGTGCTCCACGGGCTGCTCGCCGGCCTCGCCCCCGAGCGCCGGGAGGCGTTCGTGACCACCCAGTTGCTCGGCCTGTCCTACGCCGAGGCCGCGCAGGTGTGTGACGTGCCGGTCGGGACCATCCGCTCCCGGGTGGCCCGCGCCCGCGAGGAGTTGATCGCGGCGATGCATCCCACGGCCGCCCCCCGTCCCCACACCGCCACCTGATCCCTTCCGCGTTGATCACGAGGTTGGCGGCGGTCGAAGGGATCAGCTTCGCCGCTTACCTCATCGTCAACTCGGCGAGTGCGCGTGGGGGTGGGGCGGGAGCAGGCGTAGCGGAGTCGGCTCGTCGGTCTCGTCGAGCCGCAGCCGCCAGCGGGGCCGCTCCGGCCGGTGCCGCTCGCTCGGGTCACCGGCTGGCGGCGAGCTGCGCGCCAGCAGCACGGTGATCAGGTAGCCGACCACCAGGAACCCGTGGCTGACCAGGCGTTCCGTGGCGACCTGCGAGGCGGCGAGGTCGTTGACCGACAGCAGCACGAGGGTTCCCACGAAGGCGCCGAGCATCGGCAGCAGCCCGGAGGGCGAGGTCCGGCGCAGGGCGACGAAGAGGAAACCGGCGCCGACCGCGACGTTCCAGGCGGCGGACTCGTGCCACAGGTGCTGGCCGGTGGCGTGCAGGTGCACGGCGACCTCGGTCCGGCCGACCTGGGCCAGCCCGAGGACCAGCTGCACCGCTCCGAGCAGGCCCAGCGCGGCCCGCAGCCTGGTGACCAGGGTGGCGCGTCCGGCGAGCGGCAGCCGGCCGCAGCGCGCGGCAACGGCGGCGGCGAGCGTGCGCCAGCGCTGGCGGGGCGGCGGTGCGGCGGCGAGGATCGCTCCGGTCAGGTCCGGCAGCGAGGTCACCACCTGGGTACGCGCCCGCCGGGTCACCGTCGCCGCCGAGTCCAGCCAGGCTCGGCAGCCGGCGCAGGTCTCCAGATGCAGCCCGGCCGTGTGCTGCTCGTCCGCCGTGGCCTCGCCGTCCAACTGCGCCGACAGGATCTCCCGCCACTGCTCGCACCCCATGTATCGATAGTCGCTCCCCGGCTCGGCGTGGTTCCCGCCCGGACGACCTCGATCGCCGGACCCTGCCCGGGCGGCCCGATCGCCGGACCCCGCCGGGGCGCAGGAGCCGGCGGGTCAGGGGCCGCCCCGGGCCGCCCAGGCGTGCAGCGCCTCCCGGTCGCCCGCGCCGTCGAGGTTCAGCGCGGCCTCGATGAGCGCGAGGTGGGTGAACGCCTGCGGGTAGTTACCCAACGCCGTCCCGTCGGCGGCGAGCTGCTCGGCGTAGAGGCCGAGCGGGCCGGCGTACCCGAGGAGCTGGTCGAAGACCTTGCGGGCCTCGTCCCGCCGGCCGGCCAGCACCAGCGCCGAGACCAGCTCGAACGAGCAGAGCAGGAAGGCGCCCTCCTCGCCCGGCAACCCGTCGTCGGCCACGTAGCGCCGCACCAGGCCGGGACCGATCTCCAGCTGCTCGCGCAGCCGGTCGATGGTGGCCTGCATCCGGGGGTCGTCGCCGGGCAGGAACCCGACCAGGGGGATACGCAGCAGGGAGGCGTCCAGCTCGGTCGAGTCGTACGCCATCACGAAGCTGCCGACCTGCGCGTCGAAGCCGCGGTCCAGGACCTCCGCGTGCACCGCGTCCCGGGCGGCCCGCCAGCGTTCGATCTTCGCTGACCGGTCGTCGAGCAACTCCGCCAGGCGGATGCCCCGGTCCAGGCAGACCCAGGTCATCACCTTTGCGTTGACGTAGTGCCGGCGCGGCCCGCGTACCTCCCAGATGCCGTGGTCCGGCTCCTGCCACCGCTCGGCCATCACCTCGACGTGCCTGCGCAGCAGCGCCCACTGCTCGTCGGTCAGCTCGCCGGTGAGCTGGTGATACGCCAGGGCGGCATCCAGCACATGCCCGTACGTGTCGAACTGCACCTGCTCGGCAGCCTCGTTGCCGATGCGTACCGGCCGGGAGCCGGCGTACCCGTCCAGGTGCGGCAGCTCCCGCTCCTCGGCGGTGCTGCCGTGGATGCTGACCAGCGGGGTCAGCAGCCGGCCGGTACAGATGGAGATCAGGAAGTGCAGGTACCGCCGGCCCTCCTCGGCATGGCCGAGGCGGAAGAGCGCCAACAGCAGCAGCGCGGCATCCCGGTGCCAGGCGTACCGGTAGTCCCAGTTGCGTACCCCGCCGATCTCCTCCGGCAGGCTGGTGGTGGGTGCGGCGATCAGCGCACCGGTCTCGTCGAAGGAGAGCCCCCGCAGCACGAGCGCGCTGTGCCGGACGGCATCCGCGCCGAACCCGCGGTAGTCGCTGCGCGCCGACCACGTCTGCCAGGTCCGGCAGGTACGCCCGAACAGCTCGGCGGCCCCGGCGGGCTCGGCCGGGTTGTCGCCGTAGCCGACCAGCAGGGCCGCCGTCTGCCCGGCGGACAGCTCCGCCGCCACCCGCAGCACACCGCCGGTCACCTCGGCGGGCAGGTCGGAGTCGACCCAGAGCGGGGTGTCGGTCGCCCGCCACCGCCCGTCGACCTGTTCCCAGGCCACCTCACGGGCGCCGTACCCGACCCGGGGCCGCACCCGCAGGGCCAGCCGGATCGTGCCCTGCTCGACCGTCACCCGGCGGACCAGGAGCTTGTCCGCGCGCAGCGGCTGTTCGGCCTCGCCGGGGGCCACCGCCAGGAAATCGTGGACGAGGGCCGTCCCGTCCGGGGTGACGTACCGGCTCTCCAGCACGAGGGTGTCGGGCAGGTACCGCCGGCTCGGGCCGGGACAGCCGGCCACGGAGAGGTCGAGCGCGCCACCGGTCTGGCGGTCCAGCAGCCGGGCGAGGACGGCGTCGCCGGCGAAGTGCGGCACGCAGAACCATTCGACCGCCCCGTCGGCGGCGACCAGCGCTGCGGTGTGGGTGTCGGAGAGGAAGGCGTACGAGTCGATCGAGGGATAGGTCATCGCAGCTCCGGAAGGACGTGGGTGCCGAAGTGGTCGAGGAAGGCGGCCTGGGCGCGGATGCATACGACTACCCCGCAGGCTCGGGGGTAAGCGCACGGTTCGTCCGCCAGAAGGAGGTTGCGGGGTGTCGCGTCCGTTCGTGAACTGGTCCGGCAGCCTCACGTTCACCCCGTCCGGGTACGCCGAGCCGGCCGACGAGGACGAGGTGCGGGAGCTGGTGCTGCGGGCCCGCGAGTCGGGGACCACCCTGCGGCCGGTCGGCTCGGGGCACTCGTCGAGCCCACTGGTCCGCACCGACGACGGCATCCTGGTCAGCCTGGACCGGATGGGTGGGGTGGTGGACCAGGCGGGGGAACGGGCCACGGTCCGGGGTGGCAGCCGGCTGAAGGCACTGGGTGAGGGGCTCTACGAGGCCGGGCTGGCCATGGACAACCTCGGTGACGTGGACTACCAGTCCATCGCGGGCGCCACCGCCACCGGTACGCACGGCACCGGCCTCGGCTTCGGCAATCTCTCCACCCAGGTGGCGGAGCTGCGGCTGGTCACCGGCACCGGGGAGGTGCTGGACGTCTCCGCGACCCGGAACACCGACCTGCTGCCGGCGGCCCGGCTCTCCCTCGGCGCGCTGGGCGTGGTCACCCAGCTGACCCTCGACGTGCAACCCCGCTACGAGCTGCGCCGGATGGCGCTGTGCGCGCCGATCGAGTGGACCCTGGACCACCTGGCCGAGCTGCAGCACACCAACCGCAACATGGACTTCTACTGGTATCCGCGCAGCGACCTGACCCAGATCCGCACCCTGAACCGGGCCGAGGACCCGATCGAGGGCCGGATGTGGGCGCCCCGCCGGGTGGTCGGTTCGGGCCCGTGGAACGAACCGCGCGAGCTGAAGATCGGGCCGACCCACCGCACCATCCCGCAGGACCGCACGCTGCGCTTCGAGGAGATCGAGTACATGCTCCCGTCGGAGGCGTTCCCGGCCTGCTTCGCCGAGGTCCGGCGGCGGATCCTGAACCGGCACCGGCGCACCGTGGCCTGGCGGGTGCTGGTGCGGACCATCGCCGCCGACGACATCTGGCTCAGCAACGCGTACGGTCGCTCCACCACCACCATCGCCTGCCTGCAGAACACCTCGTTGCCCTACGAGGAGTACTTCCGGGACATGGAGGCCGTCTTCCGGCAGTACGGCGGCCGGCCGCACTGGGGCAAGAAGCACTGGCTGACCGCCCGCGAACTGCGTCCCCTCTTTCCCCGTTGGGACGACTTCCAGGCGGCGCGTCGCCGCCTCGACCCGGACGGGGTGTTCCTCACCCCCGACCTGGCCCGGCTGTTGGAGGAGGCGTGATGGCGCAGGTGTGGGCGGTGCCCGGTGGGCACGTCCCGTTCGGCGGCACCGGCGGCGAACCGGAGTTCACCAGCTTCGACCAGCTCTGCGTGCTGAACACCACGGACACCGAGGCGGATCTGACGCTCGTCTTCTACTACGAGGACGTCGAACCGGTCGGGCCGTACCGGATCGTCGTCGGCGCCCGCCGGATCCGGCACGTACGCGTCAACGACCTGATCGATCCGGAGGCCGTCCGTCTCGACCGCCCGTACGGCTGCGTGCTGCGCTCCCCGATCCCGGTGGTGGTGCAGTTCCTGCGGCAGGACACCCGGCTGCCGGGCACGGTGGCGCTCACCGGCACGATGGCCCATCCCATCGGATAGCTTGCCGCGCGGCGCACCGGGTAACCGGGGCCATGCGGATCTCGGTGGAGAGCCTCCGGGGGCGTGTCTCGGCCGCCGGCCGGAGGGGCTATCGCCGCTTGCAGCAGTACCTGATCCTGGCCTTCCAGGGCGCGCTGGCCGCGTCGTTGGCCTTCGTGGTGGCCAACCAGGTGTTGGGCAACCCGGAACCCACCTTCGCCCCGGCCGCGGCGGTCGGTGTGATCGCCACCGCGATCGGCCGGCGGGCCCGCCGGGCCGGCGAACTGATCGTCGGGGTGACGATCGGTGTCCTGATCGGCGATCTGCTGGTCGAGGCGATCGGCACCGGCCCGTGGCAGACGTTCGTGATCGTGTTCGGGGCGCTGCTCGTGGCGGTGGCCGTGCGCGGCACCGGCGCCCTGGTGACCCAGGCCGGCAGCGCGGCGGTGCTGGTCGCCACCCTCACCCCGGGCGCGCCGGACGTCGTCCTGCCCCGGACGACCAACGCCTTGGTGGGCGGGTTGACCGGACTGGTCGTGGTGCTCCTGCTGGCACCGATGAACCCGACCCGGAGCGTACGCCGGGTGGCCGGGCCGGCCCTGGACACCTTCGCCCGGCAGATGACGGCGGCGGCGGACGGGTTGGCCAAGGGGGACATCGGCCAGGTCGACGGCGTGCTGGACGACATGCACGCCTCCGAGAAGCAGCTGCGGCAGGTCAGTGACGTGGTGACCGCGGCCGAGGAGGTGGTCCGGTTCTCGCCGCTGCGCTGGCGGCGACGCCGGGCGCTGGCCGCGTACGGCGCCGGTGCCGAGCATCTGGACCGGGCGTTCCGCAGCAGCCGGACGCTGGTCCGCCGGGCCGCCACGGCGCTGCGCGACCACGAACCGGTGCCGGCCGGCCTGCCCGCCGCCGTCGAGCACTTCGGGCAGGGCGTGTGCCTGCTGCACGAGGAGTTCCTGGCGATGCGGGAGCCGGTGCGTACCCGGGAACGGGTGCTGCGGGCCGTCCGCGACGCCGGTGAGGCGTGCCGGCAGGAGATCGGCTTCTCCGGCACGATCGTGGTGTCCCAGCTGCGGAGCATCGCCAACGACATGCTGCGCGCCACCGGTGTGCCGAGCGAGGAGGCACGCCGACTGGTCCGGCACGCCGCCGCCGGCCGGTGACGCGCCCAACGGACCGGTGACGCAGCGGGCCGTGCGGCTCAGGCGACGAGTGCGGCGGTCATCACGACGTACGTGCCGAGCAGCACGATCCCCTCGAAGCCGAGCCGGCCCCACCCACACGCCTGCCGGACGAGCAGCCCGCCGAGCAGGGTCGCGGTCATGAACAGGGCGGTGGTGGTGACGAAGAGTTCCTCCGTGCCGGCGGCATGGTAGATCGAGCCGCCCCGGTAGGCGATGTCGCCGACGACGAGGTTGAGCGCGTCCAGACTGTTGCCGCCGAGCACGGCGGCGATCGCCAGGGTGGGCGCGCCACGCCGGACGGCGGCCACGGCGGTGACCGTTTCCGGCACGGCGTTGACCGCGCCCATCAGGCTCGCACCGACGAAGCCCGCGCTGAGGCCGGTGACCGTGAGAAGGTTCTCGGCGGCCAGCGCGATGACCCACCCACCGGCGGCGACCAGCAGGCCGACGAGGACGAACCGGCGCCACAGCCAGGCCGAGCGTCGGCGATCCAACTCGCCGTGTTCGTGGGGGACGTCCGGGAGCGTCTCGGCGGTGGCGACGGCCTGCCAGGGTGGGCTCGCGCCGGCCCGGCGGACCAGGTGCAGCCCGCCGAGGTAGCAGCCGACCATCGCGTACGAGGCGGGGTGCAGGCCGGCGATGGCGATGTCGGGCGCGAAGCTGCCCAGCAGAGCGAGTGACAGCAGCGCGATGAGCAGCGCACCGAAGAGCAGGTTCGACAGCGACGCCGCCGCGTGTTCCAGGTTGGCCCGGCGGTGGAAGGCGTCGGCCACGGCCACCGCGGTGGTCTGGGCGGCGATGCCACCGACGGCGTTGCCGTAGCCGAGCTGCGGCTGGTCGCCGGCCGCGGCCACCGCCGTCATCACGATCCCGGACAGCGAGGTGGCCAGCCCGAAGAAGACCGCCCCGAACAGCGCCTCACCCCAGCCCGTACGGTCGGCGAGGGTGTCGCCCAGCGCGACCAGCCGGATGCTGCCGAGCACGGTGACCACACCGGCGAGCAGAAACACGCCGATGCTCCAGCCCAGCGGCCACGGAGGCGTCAGGATGTCCGCCACCGGCCGGGGATTCCCGGAAAGCCCCGCCCGAACCCGGCCGGTCAGGACCAGAGTGCCTCGGCGAGGGCCACCCCGGCGAAGGCGGCGCCGAGACCCGCGGCGACGCTGAGCCCGGCGTTGAGCAGCGCGTACCCGCGGGTGCCGTCCTCGAAGAGCCGTACGGTCTCGTAACCGAACGTCGAGTAGGTGGTCAGCGCCCCGCACAGGCCGGTGCCGAGCAGGGTGACCAGGGAACCGGGCACCGCGCCCACGGCGGCGCCACCGATCAGGACACCGAGGACGAGCGAGCCCACCACGTTGACGATGAGGGTGCCCCAGGGGAACGCGGAGCCGTACCGCGCCTGGACCGCCCGGTCGACCAGGTAGCGCAGTGGCGCACCGACGGCGGCGCCGAGCGCCACGAGGAGCACACTCATCCCGCGCCCCGGTTCCGGCCCGCGCCGGTCGCCAGGCGGGTCAGCGTCATGCCGACCCGGACCGCGGTGAGGGCGGCGACGAGGGTGCCGGCGAGATACCACAGCGCGGTTCGCGCCGCGCCGACGGCCACCGCCTGCTGCACCTCGACGGCGTACGTGGAGAAGGTGGTGTAGCCACCGAGGACGCCGACGCCGAGGAACGGCCGGACCAGTCGTGGTGCCGTCCACGCCTCGGTGATCAGCACCATTAGCACGCCGATGAGCAGGCAGCCCGAGACGTTGACGGTGAAGGTGGCCCACGGAAAGCCGTCGGGCGGGTGCGGAACGGCCACGCTCAGCCCATGCCGCGCCAGCGAACCGACCACGCCGCCGACAGCGATCGCGAGGAGCAGGCTGGCGGTGCCGCCCCGCAACTCCGCGCGGTGGCGCGCGACGCTGAGGTCGACATCCGGATCGGTGGGCGGCTCGGGCCGCACGGAACACCCCCTACCCGTACCCGGTTGCCGAGGATAGCGCTGCCGGGCACGGGCTGCCCGGCGACCGGCCGGGCGGTGTCGGCGCGCCGAAAGGGCTGGACCGCCGCCGCATCGACGGTGACTATAAGTGGCTGGTCGAGTGCCTTCGGCTATGGCAGTGGCGCATCCCCTCCGCCCCGAGCGGTGCCCGCCGCGCGTCGCCGTCGGCGGCGACCGCGCGTCGCCGACCCTCAGGGAGGTATCTCCATGGCCGCCACGTCGACCCGCCGTCGCCGCCGATCCGAACGGGCCGATCCGCTGGTGGGGGAGTCGGTGCTCCCCGAGCTGCGGGCGATGTGGTGGGAGACGGGAATGCGGGCGCGGACGCAGGCCGGCCTGTTCGCCGTCTTCGCCGGGCTGCCGAGGCTGGTCCGGGCGGCCCTGCGGATCAGTTGGCAGGCCGACCGGTTGCGGACCTCGGTGGTGGCGGTGGCGACGGTCGGCGCCGGGGTGATGTCGGCGTTCGGGCTGCTGGCGACGCAGCGGGTGCTGGTCGAGTTGTTCGCCGGCGGACCGACCGGAGAGAAGGTGGTGGCCGCGCTGCCGGCGCTCGCGGTCCTGGCCGCCGCCACCGGGGTGCGCTCCGGCATGGCGATCGCCACCGGGTACGCGCTGAACGGGCTGACGCCCCGGGTGAGCCGGGAGGTCGAGCGAGGGCTGTTCGAGGTGACCACCGCGGTCCGGTTGGAGGCCTTCGACGCGGACGCGTTCGCCGACGACATGGAGCGCGCCTCCCGGGGCACCGAGTCGGCGGTCAGCCTGGTGCCCGCCTCGATGAACCTGCTCGCCGGGCTGGTGGGGGTGGTCGCGGTGGCGGTCGCCGTCGTGGTGATCCATCCGCTGTTGCTGCCGGCGCTGCTGGTCGCGACCGTGCCGAACGCGTGGGCGTCGCTGCGGGCGGGACACCTGCGCTACCAGACCTACATCGCCGGCTCGGTCCGGCGGCGCCGGATGTGGCTGCTGCACCGGCTGATGGCGGAACGGGCCTCGGCGCCGGAGCTGCGCTCGTACGGGCTGCGCCGGTTCCTGCTCGACCAGTACGACCGGGTGATGAGGGTGGAGACCGACATCGAGCTGGCCCTGGCTCGCCGGGTCACCACGACCATCACGGTGGGGTCGATGATCGGGGGAGTCGCCACCGCCGTGGTCTATGTGCTGCTCGGGCTGCTGCTCATCGACGGACAGATCCCGCTCGCGGCGGCGGCGACCTGCGTGATCGCGGTGCAGGCGGCGCAGCGCTCGCTCTCCGTGGTGACCTTCCAGATGGACCGCGTCTACACCGAGGGCCAGCACTTCCGCGACTACACCGGCTTCATGGCCCGGGCCGCCGCCTACCTGCCGGAGCGGGTGACGGCGGAGTCACCCGACCGGCTGCGGGTACTGGCCGTGGACGGGGTCAGTCTGCGTTACCCGGACCGCGACAGCGCCGCGGTCGACGGGGTGACGTTGACCGTCGAGGCGGGGCAGACGGTGGCCTTCGTCGGGGAGAACGGCTCGGGCAAGAGCAGCCTCGCCGCGATGATCGCCGGTCTGCGTACGCCCAGCGACGGAGTGATCCGCTGGAACGGGCGGCCGCTGCCCGAGTGGGACCGCGACGGGCTGCGTGACCGCATCGCCGTGGTCACCCAGGAGTACCACAAGTGGCCGTTCACCGCCGCCACGAACATCGCCATCGGCGACATCGACGCCGAGGCCCGGCAGGACCGGATCGAGGCCGCCGCCGCCCGTGCCGTCGCCGACGAGATGATCCGCGAGCTGCCCCACGGGTACGAGACGCTGCTCGATCGCACCTTCGCCAAGGGTCAGGATCTCTCCGGCGGGCAGTGGCAGCGGATCACCGCCGCCCGGGGGTTCCTCCGCGACGCGGAACTGCTGGTGATGGACGAGCCCTCCTCCGCCCTCGACCCGCGCGCGGAGGACGCACTCTTCCAGGCCATCCGCGACCGGCGGGGCCGGGCCACCACCATCCTCATCACGCACCGGCTGGCCAATGTCCGGCACGCCGACCGGATCTTCGTCCTGCACCACGGTCGCCTGGTCGAGGAGGGCACCCACGACGAACTCGTGGCCGCGGGTGGCCGCTACGCCGAGCTGTTCTCCCTCCAGGCCGCCGGGTACGCGGACACCGACCGGATCCCCGGCCCTCGCCAACACGGAGAGTGAAAGCGCTCGCCGGCGGATCGGGCGCTCGCATCTGCGGGTTGAATCCGGCTCACGCCATCGAAGATAAGAGGAGTTCCACCGTCTATCGGCCGTAGTCGCCGCCGTCTAACATGGCCACCGTGGCACTGTTCCGGATGGGCGAGGCGGCCGAGTTGCTCGGTGTCAGTGTGGACACGATGCGGCGCTGGGTGGATGCCGGCCGGCTCACCGCGGGCCGGGACGAGCAGGGCCACCGCGTCGTCGACGGGGTCGATCTCGCCGCGTTCGTCCGGGCGCAGGCCGACGACCCGGACGGCCGCGCCGAGGAGTCCTCGGCACGTAACCGGCTGCGCGGCATCGTCACCGCCGTGGTCAAGGACGCGGTGATGGCCCAGGTGGACATCCAGGCCGGCCCGTTCCGGTTGGTGTCGTTGATGAGCCGGGAGGCGGTGGACCACCTCGGCCTGGAGGTCGGATCGGTGGCGGTCGCGGTGATCAAGTCGACCACCGTCGTGGTGGAGAAGTCGGCCGTGCCGGCCGGGAGCAGAGGGAGAGCCAACTCGTGAGAGCAGCACGCTTCCGTACGATCCTGGCCGCGTTCACCGCACTGGCGGTGCTGGGCCTGGCGGGGTGCGGCGATGATCCCGCCGACCCACCGGCCGGCGGCGACGCGATCAGCGGCGAGCTGACGGTGTTCGCCGCCGCGTCACTGACCGAGTCGTTCACCCGGATCGGCCAGGACTTCGAGGCGGCCCACCAGGGGGTGCAGGTGACCTTCAGCTTCGCCGGCAGCTCCGCCCTCGCCACTCAGATCAACGAGGGTGCGCCCGCCGACGTCTTCGCCTCCGCCGCGCCGGCCAACATGAAGACGGTCACGGACGCCGGCAACGGCGACGGCGAACCGGTCACCTTCGTCCGCAACCAGCTCGTCATCGCCGTACCCAAGGGGAACCCGGACGGGGTGACCGGCCTGAGCGATCTCACCAAGCCCGACGCGAAGGTCGCGCTCTGCGCCGAGCAGGTGCCGTGCGGCGCGGCGGCGCGCACGGCCCTGGACGCCGCCGGCGTGGCCCTCACCCCGGTCACCCTGGAACAGGACGTCAAGCGGGCGCTGGCCAAGGTCCGGCTGGGCGAGGTCGACGCGGCGCTGGTCTACCGCACCGACGCGCGGGCCGCCTCGGACGAGGTCGACGGCATCGAGTTCCCCGAGTCCGCCGAGGCGATCAACGACTATCCGATCATCGTGTTGAAGGATGCGGCCAACAAGCCGGCAGCCCGGGCCTTCGTCGAGTACGTCCGCTCCGACACCGGGCGCGGCGTGCTCACCGAGGCCGGCTTCCAGGCGCCCTGAGATCGCCGCGTCGCTCGCGGGCACCCGGCGCACCGGCCGGGTACCGGTCGCGCTGCTGCTGCCCGCCGCACTGGGCCTGGCCTTCCTCGTGCTGCCGCTGGTCGGGCTGCTCGTCCGGGCGCCGTGGAGCACGCTCGCCCAGCGGCTCACCGAGCCGGGCGTGCTCACCGCGCTGCGGCTGTCGGTGCAGTCCGCCACCCTCGCCACCCTGCTCTGCCTCGTCCTCGGCACCCCGCTGGCGTGGCTGCTCGCCCGCGTCGAGTTCCCGGGCCGCCGGGTGGTCCGCGCCCTGGTCACCGTCCCGCTGGTGCTGCCTCCCGTGGTCGGTGGCGTCGCCCTGCTGCTGGTCTTCGGCCGGCGCGGCCTGCTCGGTTCCTGGCTCGACTCGACCTTTGGCATCACCCTGCCGTTCACCACCACCGGCGTCGTCCTCGCCGAGGCGTTCGTCGCCATGCCGTTCCTGATCATCGCCGTGGAGGGGGCGCTGCGTGCCGCCGACACCCGCTACGAGGAGGCCGCCGCCACCCTCGGCGCCGGCCGGTGGACCACCTTCACCCACGTCACGCTGCCGCTCGTCGCGCCCGGTATCGCCGCCGGGGCGGTGCTCTGCTGGGCCCGGGCCCTCGGCGAGTTCGGCGCCACCATCACGTTCGCCGGCAACTATCCCGGCCGTACCCAGACCATGCCGCTGGCCGTCTATCTTGCCCTGGAGACCGACCTGGAGGCCGCGATCGTGCTCAGCCTCATCCTGCTCACCGTCTCCGTGGTGATCCTCGCCAGCCTCCGCGACCGCTGGCTCAGCACGCCATGACCGACCGGCAGACCGAACGGGACGCCGCGCCGAGCCGCGCTGTGCCCCTGCTCGACGCCCATCTCGTCGTCGATCGCGGTACCTTCCGGCTCGACCTGCCGCTGACCATCGATCCGGGTGAGGTCGTCGCGCTCCTCGGGCCCAACGGCGCCGGCAAGACCACCGCCCTGCGTACGCTCGCCGGTCTGCTCCCGCTCGCGGCCGGGCACCTCACCCTGGCCGGCCGCGATCTCGACCACCCCGGCCGCCGGATGTGGACGCCGCCCGAGCGGCGCCCGATCGGCGTGGTCTTCCAGGACTACCTGCTCTTCCCGCACCTCAGTGCGGCGGACAACATCGCGTTCGGGCCGCGCCGGCGCGGGTTGAACCGGCAGCAGGCCCGGCGGCGGGCCGCCGACTGGCTGGCTCGGATGGGGATGGCCGAGCAGGCCCGCCGCAAGCCCCGGCAGCTCTCCGGCGGCCAGGCCCAGCGCGTCGCGCTCGCCCGCGCCCTGGCCATCGAGCCGGTGCTGCTGCTGCTCGACGAGCCGCTGGCCGCGCTCGACGCCGGCACCCGGCTCGACACCCGGGCCCAGTTGCAACGGCACCTCGCCGCGCACGCCGGCGCCACGCTGCTGGTCACCCACGACCCCCTCGACGCCCTCGTCCTCGCCGACCGGCTGGTCATCATCGAGCATGGCCGCGTGGTCCAGGAGGGCAGCGCCGCCACCGTGACCGCGCAGCCGCGCACCGACTACGTGGCCCGGCTGGTCGGGCTCAACCTCTACCGGGGACACGCCACCGGGCACCGCGTCCGGCTCGCCGACGGCTTCCGGTTGACCACCGGAGACCCGCACGACGGCGACGTCTTCGTCGCCTTCCCGCCGTCGGCCGTGGCCCTGCATCCCCGGCAACCCGACGGCAGCCCCCGCAACACCTGGCCGGCCACCATCGCCGGCATCCAGCGGCACGGCGACAACCTGCGGATCCAGCTCACCGGCCCGATCGAGGTGGCCGCCGACGTGACACCGGCGGCCGCCGCCCAGCTGGAGCTGACCCCCGGGCAGCCGGTCTGGGCGGCGGTGAAGGCCACCGAGACCCGCGCCTATCCCGCCGCACCGGCACCCTGACCCGGGCGGCTCAGTCCTGCGGGCGTAGCCGGACCCGGCGCAGCAACTGGGCGTTGAGCGCGACCACGATCGTGGAGGCCGACATCAGCACCGCGGCGACCGCCGGGCTCAGCACCACCCCGGCCCAGGCCAGCACACCGGCGGCGAGCGGCAGGGCGACCACGTTGTAACCGGCGGCCCAGGCCAGGTTCTGGATCATTTTCCGGTACGCGGCCCGGGACAGCCGGATCACTCCGGTCACGCCGCGCGGGTCGGACGAGGCGAGCACCACCCCGGCGGACTCGATGGCCACGTCGGTGCCGGCGCCGATCGCGATGCCCACATTCGCGCGGGCCAACGCGGGAGCGTCGTTGACCCCGTCGCCGACCATGGCCACCCGCAGTCCCCGCCGTTGCAGGTCGGTCACCGCGTCGTCCTTGTCGGCCGGCAGCACCTCGGCGAAGACCTCGTCCTCACCGGAGCGGAACCCCAGGTCGGCGGCGACCGCCTCGGCGACCGGACGTGCGTCCCCGGTGATCATCACGATCTTCCGGATGCCCTGCCCGCGCAGGTCGGCGATGGCCTGCCGGGCCTCCGGCCGCACCTCGTCCTCAAGGGCGAGGGCGCCGAGCACGGTGGCGTGCCGATCGCCGCTGTCCCGGCCCGGGTCTTCGTCCAGTCGCAGCAGGTACAGCACCGCGGCACCCCGGCCCGACCAGTCCCGCTGGTGTCGGGCGAGGTCGTCGGGGACCGGGACGTCGAACTCCCGCAGCAGCGCCGGACCGCCGACGGCCCAGGTCACCGCGTCCACCTCGGCGCGTACCCCGCGGCCGGTCAGCGACTGGAATCCCGTCGCCGCCCGCCGGTCACCCTGCTGTGCGGCGGCGGCCACGATCGCCCGGGCAAGCGGGTGCTCGCTGTCGGCCTCCACCGCCGCCGCGATGGCGAGCACGTCCCGTTCGGTCATGCCGGCCTGGTCCGGTCCGGTGGCCTGGTCCGGTTCGGTGGTTTGGTCCGGTCCGGCGGCCTGGTCCTGCCCGGTGGTGCGGGTGGCGGCGACGCCGGTGACGACGTGCGCGCCCCGGGTCAGCGTGCCGGTCTTGTCGAACAGGACCGTGTCGACGGTGCGCATCCGCTCCAACGCCAACCGGTCCTTGACCAGGATGCCGCCCTTCGCGGCGACCGCGGTGGACAGCGCGATCACCAGCGGGATGGCCAGGCCGAGCGCGTGCGGGCAGGCGATCACCAGCACCGTCACCGTGCGCACGACCGCCTCGTCCGGGCTGCCCAGCGCGGACCAGACCAGGAGCGTGACCACGGCGGTCGCGGTGGCGATGTAGAACAGCCAGGCGGCGAACCGGTCGGCCAGCACCTGCGCCCGACCGCTGGACTGCTGCGCCTGCGCCACCAGCCGCTGGATGCCGGCGAGCGCGGTGTCGTCGCCGACCGCCGCTATCCGGATCCGCAGTGCCGCGTCGGTGGCCACCGTGCCGGCCACCACCCGGTCACCGGTCGACCGGGACACCGGCCGCGATTCACCCGTGATCATCGACTCGTCCAGCTCGGCCCGGCCCTCGACGATCTGCCCGTCCGCCGGGACGCGCGCACCCGGGCGGACCAGCACCAGATCGTCGACGCGCAGCTCGGTCACCGGCACCCGGTGCGGCTGCCCGTCCGGGCCGAGCCGTTCCGCGTCGTCGGGCAGCAACGCGGCCAGCGCCGACAGGGCGCCCCGGGCCTGCCCGATCGCCTTCATCTCCTGCCAGTGCCCGAGCAGCATGATGGTGACCAGCGCGGCCAGCTCCCACCAGAAATCCAGGTCGAACGCGCCGAACGCGGTGGCCAGCGACGCCACGTAGGCCACCGTGATCGCCATGGCGATCAGCAGCATCATCCCGGGCGCGCGGTCGCGGATCTCGCGTACCGCGCCCTGGAGGAACGGCCAGCCGCCGTAACCGAAGACCACCGTGCCGAGCACCGGCCCCACCAGGTCGATCCCGGGGAAGTCCAGCTGGTAGCCGAACCAGTCCATCACCATGGGGCTGGTGACCACGATCGGCACGGTCAGCGCCAGGGTCAGCCAGAACTTGCGCCGGAACGCCTCCGGATCGTGCCCGGCGTGCTTGTCGTGCCCACCGTGCTGATCGTGCCCACCGTGCTTGTCGTGCCCGGCGTGCTGGTCGGGCTGCTCCTCGGGGGGACGGGCGTGGTCGCCGTGGGACATCTCATCGCCTCCTCACCGCCACCATATACCCGGTGGGGGTATATGGTGGCGGTGGTGCTCCCACCTCGACGAGATCCCCGGCGGCGGCGTCAGGCGGTGGCGTAGAACTGACCGGGGTCACCGGCCAGGGACGCCTTGACCTGCGCCGACCACTCGTCGGCGACGACCTCCAGGAGGCCGGACTCGACCCCGTCGAGGGCCGCCCGGACGACGTCCGCCGGATCGGTCTTGGGGCCGTCGTAGTCGCGGCTCATGTCGGTGTCGGCGGCGCCCAGGTGCAGGCCGGTGACGAGCGTGCCCTGGGCGGCGAGTTCGATCCGTACGCCGTTGGTCAGGCTCCACGCGGCGGCCTTAGCCGCGCCGTACGCGTTGGCCCCGTCATAGGAGAACCAGGACAGCGCCGACAGCACGTTGAGGATCGCCCCACCGCCGTTGCGACCGAGCGCCGGGGCGAAGGCCCGCACCACGCCGAGCGTGCCGTAGTAGTGCGTCTCCATCTCCTGCCGGATCAGCTCCAGGTCGCCGGTGACCAGGTTGGAACCGGTGGAGATGCCGGCGTTGTTGA
The DNA here is from genome assembly GCF_029626175.1 of Micromonospora sp. WMMD1082. Taxonomy (NCBI): domain Bacteria; kingdom Bacillati; phylum Actinomycetota; class Actinomycetes; order Micromonosporales; family Micromonosporaceae; genus Micromonospora; species Micromonospora sp. WMMD1082. The sequence continues at coordinate 4,023,102 of NZ_JARUBM010000002.1, forward strand.
CCAGCAGGGTGACGTCACCGGCCGCTTCCGCCGCAGCGGCGACCTGGTGCGGATCGGTGATGTCGAGCCGCAGCCGATGCACCCCGGGCACGTCGATGCGCTGCGGGTCGCGGGCCGTCGCGTACACCTTGGCCGCGCCGCGGGCGAGGAGCTGCTCGGCGAAGTGCCGGCCGAGGCCACGGTTGGCGCCGGTGACCAGCGCTACCGAACCCGAGATCTTCATTGTTGCCTCCCGTTGCGTCAGGTATGCGGGCTACGCTAGAACCTGACGTAGACGTGAGGTGCAAGTGGCGTGACCCAGGTCATGACCAGGGTGGGGGCGTTGTGCGGATCGGCGAGTTGGCGGAGCGGACGGGCGTGTCGGTGCGCGCGCTGCGGTACTACGAGGAGCAGCAACTGCTGGTTCCGGCCCGTACCGGCGGTGGGCAGCGCGACTACTCGGACGACGCGGTCGACCGGGTGCAACTGCTCCAGACGCTCTACGCGGCCGGCCTGTCCAGCCGGACCGTCCTCGACCTGCTGCCGTGCGTCGACGCCAAGGTGAACACGCCTCAGTCCCGCGCCCTGCTCCGCGCCGAACGCGATCGCATCGACGCGCAGATCTCCCGACTGGCCGAGGCCCGCGACCGGCTCGACGCGGTGATCGCCTACAGCGAGAGCCCGGCCAGCGGCTGCGCGCACGTGATGGACGACGGACCGTCATCCGTTCACTCCGGGCCGTACGCCAAGTGGGGCCGGAGCCAGCGGTCGACCTCGCCGCGGTCGACGACACGGCGCACGGCGTAGTCCTCGACCTGATCGCGGCCGATGCGGCGCACGTGAAGCCCCGCAAGGCAAGGAGATCGCGCTCCTTGCCACTCTCAACGTATAGCGGGCCGGGGGGCTTGCCGCAAGACCCGGGTCGCGCTGCAGAATCGTCGCCCGAACCAGGAACGGACGAAGACGCGGGGCACGACGCGCCGGAGGTATCGGATGAGCGAGCGGTACGTGGTGGGTCTTCACGAGGTTGACGAGACGCAGGTCGCGGTCGTTGGCGGCAAGGGCGCACACCTGGGGGCGCTGTCTCGGATCGACGGCATCCGCGTGCCGGCTGGCTTCTGCATCACGACGGACGCCTTCCGGCGGATCATGGCGGAAGCAGCCCCGATCGGCGACCGGCTCGATCAGCTGGTACGCCTGAACCCGGACGACCGGGAGGCGATCCGCACGCTCAGCGCCGAGATCCGCCGGACCATCGAAGGCGTCGCCATCCCGGACGATCTCGCGGTGGCGATCACCCGCGCTCTCGCCCAGTTCGGCGAGCACGCCGCCTACGCCGTCCGGTCCAGCGCCACGGCAGAGGACCTGCCGACGGCCTCCTTCGCCGGGCAGCAGGACACGTACCTCAACGTCGTGGGGCCGGCCGCGATCCTCCACCACGTCAGCCGGTGCTGGGCCTCGCTCTTCACCGAGCGGGCCGTGACCTACCGCCAGCGCAACGGCATCGACCACCGTACGGTCCACCTGGCCGTGGTCGTGCAGCGGATGGTCTTCCCGCAGGCGGCCGGCGTCCTGTTCACGGCCGACCCCGTCACGGGCCACCGGAAGGTCGTCTCCGTGGAGGCCAGCCTCGGCCTCGGCGAGGCCCTGGTCTCCGGCCTGGTGAATCCGGACATCTTCACGGTGCGCGACGGCGCGGTCGTCGCCAGGGCGATCGCCACCAAGCGGCGCGCCGTGCATGCCCTGCCAGCGGGCGGTACGCAGGACCAGGCGATCGAGCCGGAGCTGCAGAAGCGGCCTGCGCTGACGGATGCGCAGGTCGTGCGGCTCGCGCAGCTCGGCCGGCGGATCGAGGCGCACTTCGGCCGCCCCCAGGACATCGAATGGTGCCTGGTCGACGACGGCTTCCAGATCGTCCAGAGCCGGCCCATCACCACGCTGTTTCCCATCCCCGAGTCCGACGACCGGGAGAACCACGTCTATGTCTCCGTCGGCCACCAGCAGATGATGACCGACCCCATGAAGCCCCTCGGGCTCTCCTTCTGGCAGATGACGACCCCCGCGCCCATGGCCGAGGCCGGCGGCCGCCTGTTCGTCGACGTCACCCGAAACCTGGCCTCGCCGGCGAGCCGTGCCGGCTTCCTGGCGCTCGTGGGGAGATCCGATCCGTTGATCGGGGATGCGCTGCAGACCATCATCGAGCGGGACGACTTCATCCGGCCGCAGCCCGACGAGGGTCTCCCCGGATCATTGTCCGGCGGCATGCCAGCCCCGATCGAGACGGATCCGGCCATCGTCACCGAGCTGATCGCGCGCAGCGAGGCATCCATCGCCGCCGCGGAAAGCGGCATCCGGACCAAGTCCGGCGAGGCGCTGCTCGACTTCATCCAGGCAGACATCCAGGAGCTGCGACGGATCCTGTTCGATCCGCAGAGCCACCAGGTCTTCATGTCGGCGATGGAGGCCACGTGGTGGCTCAACGAGCGGCTGAAGGCGTGGCTGGGCGAGAAGAACGCGGCGGACACCCTCACGCAGTCCGTACCCCACAACGTCACGTCGGAGATGGGGCTGGCGCTGCTCGACGTCGCCGACGTGATCCGCCCGCATCCGGCCGTCGTGGCGTTCCTGCAGCACGTCGAGGACGAGGATTTCCTGGCCGAGCTGCCCAAGCTCGCGGGCGGGCGGGAGGCGCGGGACGCCATCGAGGCCTGGCTCGACACGTACGGCATGCGCTGCGTCGGCGAGATCGACATCACCCGGCCGCGTTGGCGCGAACGCCCCACCACGCTCGTGCCCCTGATCCTCGGCAACATCAAGAACGTCGAGCCGGGCGCCGGCGCGCGACGCTTCGAGCAGGGCCGGCAGGAGGCCTGGAGGAAGGAGCAGGAGCTGCTGGAGCGCCTGCGGGCCCTGCCGGACGGGCAGCGCAGGGCCGACGAGACGAAGCAGATGATCGACCGGGTCCGCACCTTCATCGGGTACCGGGAGTATCCGAAGTACGCCATGGTCAGCCGCTACTTCGTGTACAAGCGGGCCCTGCTGGAAGAGGCCGAGCGCCTCGTGCGGGCCCGCGTACTCCGCGAGCGGGAGGACATCTTCTACCTCACGTTCCCCGAACTCCACGACGTCGTACGCACGAAACGCGTGGATGACCGGCTCATCGGCCAGCGTAGGGACGCGTTCAGGTCGTATCACGCACTCACGCCGCCCCGGGTGCTCACCTCGGACGGCGAGGCCGTCGCCGGGGCGTACCGACGCGACGACGTGCCGACCGGTGCGTTGGTCGGCCTACCGGTCTCCGCCGGGACCGTCGAAGGCCGGGCCCGGGTCATCCTGGACCTGGCACGGGCCGATCTCGAACCGGGCGACATCCTCGTCACGGCCCACACAGACCCCAGCTGGACGCCCCTCTTCGTCGCCGTCGCCGGCCTGGTGACGGAGGTCGGAGGACTGATGACGCACGGCGCAGTGATCGCGCGGGAGTACGGATTGCCGGCCGTCGTCGGTGTGGTGGACGCCACTCGGCTGATCCCCGATGGACAGCGGATCCGCTTACACGGCACCGACGGATACGTCGAGATCCTGCCCTGAACACGACCTTGACATGGTGGCGGGATGGTCCGGGAGACCCCCAGCTATGCGTGGGGTGCGGTGGCCGTGTTGGTGGGGAGCGTCTGGTCGAACGTGTCGCGGTTGCCGACGATGTCGGCCTGGTGATCACGGACCCACTGCACGAGTCCGTTCGCGGCCTCGTGCAGTGAGCGGCCGAGCGGCGTCAGCGCATATTCGACCCTCGGGGGCACTTGCGGGTACGCGGTCCTGGTCACCAACCCGTCGCGGGTGAGGGCGCGCAGTGTCTGGCTGAGCATCCGCTGGGAGATGCCGGTGACCCGCTCGTGTAGCGCGGTGAAGCGCAGTGGGCGGGGCGCCAGGACGGTAATTGTCCACAGTGTCCACCTGTCGCCCACCCGTGCCAGCACGTCGCGAGCGAGTTCGATCGTCTGGATGCAGTCCGGTGCGACCCCGCGCTCTGCGAGTTCGGTACCAAGGAGGGGTGTCATGCTCGTTAGTTCCTCGTGCGTCAGTAGCTGACTTCACAGTGCGTGTGGGAGCGCCGGATTAAATTCGGTGGACGCGTGCTTCTTACTGATCGTAACTGGCATGCGGTCACCCGTTCGTGGCCACGACAGTGGGAGGACGACATGGTCCTGCACGACACCTTCACGATCGCGCGGCACCTCGACGTACCGTCGAACGAGGTCTTCGCCGCGTTCGCCGACGCCGCGATCAGGCAGAGATGGTTCCGGCTTCCGGGCAGTGAAGCCGGCTACGAGCACGACTTCCGGGTGGGCGGTGGCGAGGTCGCGCGTAGCATCTTCACCGGGCTGGACACGGCGCCCGAGCGACTGGAGTACCGGTCGCGGTACATCGACATCGCGGACGGCCACCGGATCGTCTACAGCTACGAGGCCGTCGTCGACGGCGAACTGCGATGGACCTCGCTGGTCACCGTCCTACTCGACGCCGAGACGGACGGAACCCGCCTGACACGGACCGAACAGGTGACCTTCCTCAGATACACCGGGGACGGCAGTGCGGACCTGGCTCACCTGCGCGGCGGAAGTGTGCTGCAGCTGAACGGCCTCGACGCGGCTCTGCGAGGTACGACGACGATGTGAGGCAGCTCGTCTCCGGCAAGCTGATCACCGAGATCTGCTTCATCTACGAGCGCACCGGCCCGTACCGACCCTGGCACAGATAAGACCAGATCAGCCTCTGGGCGGTGGTGGACACTCGTGGGGCCCCTCCATGACGTCGAGCGGTGTCCCGGTCCGGCTCATCGCCGAGGACCGTCAGACTGGCGGCAGCCCTCTTGGGCTGGTATCCGCAGCTCAATGGAAACTAGGTTGATCTTCGAGGTGCCCCCGGCAGGATTCGAACCTGCGCCCCCGCCTCCGGAGGGCGGTGCTCTATCCCCTGAGCTACGGGGGCTCAGCGACTGGAGAAGACTAGCAAACCCCGTACACGATCGCCGAATCGGTATCGGGCGGGTCGGCTCCGGTCGCCGGCGGTCCAGGCGGCGGGCCCGGGCGGCGGTCAGGCTGCCTGGGCGCGTCCGCAGCTGGGTAGCGGGTGCGGCACGATGCGCCGGGGGAGCCGGCGCGGCCACTCGTTGCGGGCCCAGGAGCCGTCCACGATCAGGTGTACCGTGCGCTGCTCGGCGCCGCTGAGCCGGAGCACGAAGTCCCGGGACAGCGGTGGGTCGACCGACGGGGTGGTGACCATGAACCGGACGCGGCCCCGCGAGGAGACCGCCGAGATCACGTCGGCGGCCGGCATGGTGCCGCGCAGCCGAACCTGGCCGATCCAGTAGACCTCGGCCAGGTGCTCCTGGGCGGCCCGGGTGATGGCCGGGTACTCGCTGCGTACCCAGCGCTCGACCGCGCCGACGCAGAGCCCGCAGGCCCGTTCCCGGGGCTCGCGCGGGCCCAACCCCCAGGCCCGCAGGTACGCCCCGACCACTCCCGCGTCCAGTGTCAGCCCGAAGTGCTGCTCGATGAGGGCGTGCAGGCTCTGGCGGGTCCACAGCTCCTCGTCCAGGCCGAACGCGTCGGGATAAACGCCCCGGAGGGTGTCGATGAGTTCCAGCTCCTGTTCGCGGCTGAGCGTTCCCGGCTCGCCCTGCCGCTGTCCGCGACGGACGGCTGCCACCGCCCCGTCACCGCCGATGGTGTGGCGCCGGCACCAGCTGGTGACCGAACGCCGCGCGTCTCTGAGTGCAACCCCCACGTCCGGGACAACGAGTGCAGTTCGCTCCAAGTAACCCCTAGAGGGAAAATCGGTCGTATAGCCCCAAGGTATGACGGAGTCTATGATCCCGGTCGCGGTGCTTCGGTTCCGGACAAACGACAGCGCCGCCCCGCTCGTGGTGAGCGGGGCGGCGCCAAGGTCTGCCGCGGGACGCGGCCTCAACCAGCCTGCTGTAGCTTCCGCAGCTCGTTGATCTCCTTCTGTTGCGCTTGCTTCATCGCCTGGGCGAGCCGGACCACCTCGGCGCGGTCGGAGACCTTGAGCAGCCCGTCGACCATGTGGACGCCGCCGATGTGATGCTTGATCATCAGCTCGATGAAGAGCGGGTCGACCTCGGCACCCTGCGCCTCGTGCAGGCGGCCGATCTCGTCGCGGGTGGCCATGCCGGGCATCAGACCGTTCTCGTCCACGGTCACCCCGTCGGGCATCCACTCCATCGCCGGCCGGGAGCCGGTGGGCAGTAGCTCCCACTCCTGCAACCAGCGCTGCATGTGACCGATCTGGGCCTGCTGGGTCAGGGCCATGTCGTAACCGAGCTGCCGGATCGCCGGATCCTGCCCCTTGGCGTACGCGAGCATGGCCATCTCCACCGCCTGGGCGTGATGGCGGGACATGTCTCGGGCGAAGCCCGCCTCGGCCGACTCGTCACCCGGCGTCCGCCCGATGGCGAGCGTCGCGGCCGTCCAGCCGACGCCGAGCAGCAGCAGCGCGGCCACGGCCAGGGTCAGGTAGCGCAGCGTCCGGGGCGACCGGCGGGGTTCCGTCGGGCCGGGCCGCTCCGCCACCGGCGACTCCTGCACCGCGCTGGGCACGTCAGCCACCCTGCGGCGGCGCGAGTTCGCGTGGCTCGGTGCCGGTGCCGGTGGTGTAGTTCCCGGCGGAGCAGGGCACGCCCGGCTCCATCGAGGCGTTCTGCGCCAGGACGGTGGCGAACTCCTTGATGCGCGGGTCGTCGGCGCTGTCGACCTTGAGCTGGTAGCCCCAGGCCTGGATGGAGACGGGCCGGTCGAGGCCCTCGTACGGGCTCATGAACATGAAGTCGTTGCCGCGGATCACGCTGGCCAGCTTCGCCACGTCGGCCTCGGGCAGGTCGGGGCGGTAGGTGAGCCAGACCGCGCCGTGCTCCAGGCTGTGCAGCGCGTGCTCGCTGGCGATCGGCGCGTCGTAGATGTCGCCGAGGCAGCGCTGCCAGGTGTTGTTGTGCGGGCCGCCGACCGGCGGGCTGTGCGGGTATTCCTGCTTGCCGGAGCGGTGCTCCTGGTTGGAGATGCTCTCCGGGTCCGTCTCGCGGTAGTTGACGATGCCCTCGATGCTCGCCGCCTTGTCCTCCCACGACTGGCTGCCCTTGAAGGTCGCCCAGGCGCCGAAGCCGATGATCGAGGTGGCCAGCACGCCCACGGCGACGAAGAGCGCGATCGGCCCCCACGAGCGGCCCTGGCTGACCTTGACCGGGGTGATCGGCTTGCGCGGCCCCTTGCCTCCGCCGGCGCGCTGGGGTGTCGCCGGCTTGCCGGACCCGGCCTTGGTGCCGGTCGGCTTGGCGCCGGCGGCCGGCCGACCCGCCGCCGGCTTCTTGCCGGTGCTGACCACGGTCGGGCGGCGCTGCGGGCCGCCCGGGGTACTGATGCTCATCGTGCCTCGTCAGGTCGGTCGGTCAGGGGTTGTGGCGGCCCGGCCCCCGATGCCGGGTCGCCGCCGCGAGGACCGAGTCTACCCCCGATAACATGGATCGGTGACTCCCGCAGAACTAGCCGAAGCCGTCCTCGCCGCCGCTCACGCCGTCTTCGCCGCACGAGGACTGGACCGTTCCGCGCTGCCGGAGCACACGACGGTCGAGCGACCCCGCAACCCCGAGCACGGCGACTACGCCGCCACGCTGGCGTTGCAGCTGAGCAAGAAGGTGGGTCTGCCGCCGCGGGAGCTGGCCGGCGCACTGGCCGCCCAGCTGGCCAGCGCCCCGGGGATCAAGTCGGTCGAGATCGCCGGGCCGGGCTTCCTCAACATCCGGCTCGACGCCGCCGCCGCCGGCCAGCTCGCCCGGGCGATCGTCGAGGCGGGCGAGGAGTACGGCCGCGGCGACCGGCTCGCCGGGCTGAAGATCAATCTGGAGTTCGTCTCGGCCAACCCGACGGGTCCGGTGCACATCGGCGGGGTCCGGTGGGCGGCGGTCGGCGACGCGTTGAGCCGGTTGCTGCGTGCCACCGGCGCCGACGTCGGCACCGAGTACTACTTCAACGACGCCGGTTCCCAGATCGACCGCTTCGCCCGTTCGCTGCTCGCCGCCGCCAGGGGCGAGCCGGCGCCGGAGGACGGCTACGGCGGGGCGTACATCGCCGAGATCGCCGAGCAGGTCCGGGCCCGGCGGCCGGACGTGCTGGCCCTGGACGACGCCGCCGCCCAGGAGGCCTTCCGGGTAGAGGGCGTCGCGCTGATGTTCGAGGAGATCAAGTCCTCGCTGCGGGACTTCGGCGTGGAGTTCGACACCTACTTCAACGAGAAGGACCTGCACGACCGGGGCGAGCTGGCGCACGCCCTGCACCGGCTGCGCGAGCAGGGCCACGTCTTCGACTCCGACGGCGCCACCTGGCTGCGGACCACCGACTTCGGTGATGACAAGGACCGCGTGCTGCGCAAGTCCAACGGTGAGTGGACGTACTTCGCCGCGGACTGCGCCTACTACCTGGACAAGCGCGAGCGCGGCTTCGACCGGGTGGTGATCATGCTCGGGGCGGACCACCACGGCTACGTCGGCCGGATGAAGGCGATGGCGGCCTGCTTCGGCGACGATCCCGAGCGCACGCTGGAGATCCTCATCGGCCAGCTGGTCAACCTGGTCCGCGACGGCGCGCCGGTGCGGATGAGCAAGCGGGCCGGCACCGTGGTCACCCTGGAGGACCTGGTCGACGCGATCGGGGTGGACGCCGCCCGGTACGCGTTGGCCCGCTACTCCAGCGACTCGCCGATCGACATCGACATCGAGCTGTGGACGCGGGCGACCCGGGATAATCCGGTCTACTACGTGCAGTACGTGGCGGCCCGCACGGCCAGCGTCGGTCGTAACGCCGCCGAGGTCGGGCTGACCCGGGGCGACGCCGGGTCGTTCCGGCCGGATCTGCTCGACCACGACAAGGAGAACGAGCTGCTCAAGGCGCTCGCCGAGTTCCCCGCTGTGGTGGGCGCCGCCGCCGAACTACGCGAACCGCACCGGGTGGCCCGCTTCCTGGAGGATCTGGCCGGGGCGTACCACCGGTTCTACGACAACTGCCGGATCCTGCCCCGGGGTGACGAGGAGGTCACCGACCTGCACCGGGCCCGGCTCTGGCTCAACGACGCCACCCGGGTGGTCATCGCCAACGGCCTGCGCCTGCTCGGCGTCTCGGCCCCGGAAAGGATGTAGCGGCACATGCGGGCTCACGAGGCGGGTGCGTTGCACGGCGACATCGGCAACCGGGGGCCGGCCTGGCTGCGTACCCCGGCGGACGTCAACGCCCTGGTGCCGCAGCTGTGGCCGCGCCACGCGGCGCGCGGCGCCGACGGTGCCCTGGCCGTCGCGGGCCTGGGCGTACGCGACATCACCGCCGAGTTCGGCACCCCGGTGTACGTGCTGGACGAGGACGACCTGCGCGCGCGCTGCCGGGACTTCCGGGCGGCCTTCCCGACCGAGGACGTCTACTACGCGGGTAAGGCGTTCATCTGCCGCGCCGTGGTCCGGATGATCGCCGAGGAGGGCATGTTCCTCGACGTGTGCAGCGGCGGCGAGCTGGCCGTGGCGCTGTCCGGCGGGATGCCACCGGAGCGGATCGGCTTCCACGGCAACAACAAGTCGGTGGCCGAGCTGAGCCGGGCGCTGGAGGTCGGGGTCGGGCGGATCATCGTCGACTCGTTCGCCGAGATCGACCGGCTCACCGCGCTGGCCCGCGAGCGCGGCGTCCGGCCCCGGGTGCTGATCCGGGTCACCGTCGGCGTGGAGGCGCACACCCACGAGTTCATCGCCACCGCCCACGAGGACCAGAAGTTCGGTTTCTCGCTGGCCGGCGGGGCGGCCATCGCCGCCGCGCTGCGCATCCTCGACGAGGACGTGCTGGAGCTGCGCGGCCTGCACTCGCACATCGGCTCGCAGATCTTCGACACCAGCGGGTTCGAGGTCTCCGCCCGCCGCGTGCTCGCCCTGCAGGCGCAGATCCGCGACGCGCGCGGGGTCGAGCTGCCCGAGCTGGACCTCGGCGGCGGTTTCGGCATCGCGTACACCTCGCAGGACGACCCCGCCGCGCCGCAGGAGCTGGCCAAGCGGCTGCGCAAGATCGTGGATTCGGAGTGCGCGGCGGAGCGGCTCGCCACGCCTCGGCTGTCGATCGAGCCGGGCCGGGCGATTGTCGGCCCGGCCGTGTTCACCCTCTACGAGGTGGGCACGGTCAAGGACGTGGACGGCATCCGCACGTACGTCAGCGTGGACGGCGGGATGAGCGACAACATCCGTACCGCCCTCTACGACGCCTCGTACTCGGCCACCCTGGCCTCGCGGGCGAGCGCCGCCGAGCCGATGCTCGCCCGCGTGGTGGGAAAGCACTGTGAGTCCGGGGACATCGTGGTGAAGGATGAATTCCTGCCCGCCGACGTGCAGCCCGGAGATCTTGTCGCGGTGCCCGGCACGGGTGCCTACTGCCGCAGCATGGCCAGCAACTACAACCACGTTCCCCGCCCCCCGGTGGTCGCGGTTCGTGACGGCCGGGCCCGGCTGATCGTTCGACGGGAGACCGAAGAGGACCTGCTCGCTTTGGATGTGGGATGACGTCACCTGTACGCCTCGCCCTGCTCGGCTGCGGCACCGTCGGTGCCGAGGTGGTCCGGCTGCTGCACGAGCAGTCGGCGGACCTCGCCGCGCGGATCGGTGCCCCGCTGGAGATCGCCGGCATCGCCGTACGCCGGATCGGACGCGACCGCGGCGACCTGCCGGTCGATCCGGCCGTGTTCACCACCGACGCGCTCGGGCTGATCAAGCGTGACGACGTCGACGTGGTGGTCGAGGTGGTCGGCGGGATCGAGCCGGCGCGCGGCTGGCTGGTGGAGGCGTTGCGGGCCGGCAAGAGCGTGGTCACCGCCAACAAGGCGCTGCTCGCCGAGGACGGCGGCGCCCTGCACGACGCGGCGGTCGAGGGCGGCGGCGACCTCTACTACGAGGCGTCCGTGGCCGGCGCCATCCCGCTGCTGCGCCCGCTGCGCGAGTCGCTGCACGGCGACCGCATCACCCGGGTCACCGGCATCGTCAACGGCACCACCAACTTCATCCTCTCCGCCATGCACGCCACCGGGGCCGGCTTCGCCGAGGCCCTGGAGGAGGCGACCGAGCTGGGGTACGCCGAGGCCGATCCGACCGCCGACGTGGAGGGCTTCGACGCCGCCGCCAAGGCCGCCATCCTCGCCTCGCTGGCCTTCCACACCCGGGTCGGCGCGGCCGACGTGCACCGGGAGGGCATCACCGAGGTCACCGCCGCCGACGTGGCCAGTGCGAAGGCGATGGGCTGCACGATCAAACTGCTCTGCATCGCCGCCCGGGGCGCCGACGGGCAGGGCCGGGAGGCGGTCAGCGTCCGGGTGCACCCGGCGATGATCCCGCTGACCCACCCGCTGGCCAGCGTCGGCGACGCGTTCAACGCGGTCTTCGTCGAGGCGGAGGCGGCCGGGCAGTTGATGTTCTACGGGCGGGGCGCGGGCGGGGCGCCGACCGCCAGCGCGGTGCTCGGCGACGTGGTGGCGGTGGCCCGCAACCGGCTCGCCGGGGTACGCGCGGCCAGCGAGTCCGCCTACGCCGACCTGCCGGTACGCCCGATGGGGGAGGCGCTCACCCGCTACCACATCAGCCTGGACGTGGCCGATCGTCCCGGCGTGCTGGAGTCGGTGGCGGGGGTGTTCGCCCGGCACGAGGTTTCGATCGCCACCGTGCGTCAGGGGCCGGCCGGTGGGGCCGCCGGTGGGGCCGGCGACGCGGTGTTGGTGATCGTGACCCATGTCGCGCCGGACGCGGCGCTCGCGGCGACCGTGCGCGAGCTGCGCGGCCTGGACATCGTCCGGTCGGTGGCGAGCGTGCTGCGGGTCGAGGGTGGACTGTGAGCGGGCGGGGCGGGCGGAGCGTCCGCGGAGGCGAGGAGCGCGACATGTGGCGTGGCCTGATCGACGCCTACCGGGACCGGCTGCCGGTCACCGATGCCACGCCCGTGGTCACCCTGCACGAGGGGAACACGCCGCTGCTTCCCGCGCCGGTGCTCTCCGCCCGGCTCGGCTGCGAGGTGTACCTGAAGGTGGAGGGCGCGAACCCCACCGGCTCGTTCAAGGACCGGGGCATGACGATGGCCGTCTCCAAGGCGGTCGAGGCCGGCAACAAGGCCATTATCTGCGCCTCCACCGGCAACACCAGCGCCTCGGCCGCCGCGTACGCGGCCCGGGCCGGGGTGACCTGCGCGGTGCTGGTGCCGCAGGGCAAGATCGCGCTGGGCAAGCTGGCCCAGGCGCTCGTGCACGGTGCCAAGCTGCTCCAGGTCAACGGCAACTTCGACGACTGCCTGGCGCTGGCCGCCAAGCTCGCCCAGGACTATCCGGTGGCCCTGGTCAACTCCGTCAACATCCACCGGCTGCACGGTCAGAAGACGGCGGCGTTCGAGATCGTCGAGGCACTCGGCGACGCACCCGACATCCACTGCCTGCCGGTGGGTAACGCCGGCAACATCTCCGCGTACTGGATGGGCTACGCGGAGGATCTCGACGCGGGCAACGCCAGCCGGCGGCCGAAGATGTACGGCTTCCAGGCGGCCGGCGCGGCACCGATCGTGACCGGGCAGGTGGTGGCCGAGCCGTCCACCATCGCCACCGCCATCCGGATCGGCAACCCGGCGAGCTGGACGAAGGCCCTGGACGCGCGGGACGCCTCCGGCGGCCTGATCGAGGCGGTCTCCGACCGGGAGATCCTGGCGGCGTACCGGCTGCTCGCCCGGGAGGTCGGTGTCTTCGTGGAACTGGGCAGCGCGGCCAGTGTCGCCGGCCTGCTCCAGCAGGCCGCGGCCGGTCGGGTGCCGGCCGGTTCCACCGTGGTCTGCACGGTCACCGGGCACGGCCTGAAGGACCCGGAGTGGGCCATCTCCACCGCCCCCGCCCCGGTCACCATCGCCAACGACCCGCTTGCCGCCGCCCGGTCCCTCGACCTCGCCTGAGTTCCCGCCCGATTCCCGACCTCGCCTGAGCCCTTGAATGCCGGCGGCCTTGCAGGTCAGCGTGCATATGCCCTGTCGAGCTGAGCCGTCTGCGCTATCGCTGGCCCGACGGGGCGGCAGGGCCGGCCGGTCGGCGCGGTCGTGGGTCAGCGGCGCGGGGCGACCGCGCCGGCGATCGTGCGGGTGACCAGGCCGAGCACCTCGTGGCGGGACACGTCGTGCTCGGCCAGGTAGCTCCAGCCGGCGTACAACTGTGACCAGAGGACGGACTGCAACCAGGTCGCGGGCAGCGCCGGGTCGATGCTGCCGTCGGCGTGCCCCCGGGTCACCACGGTGTGGAAGTCGTCGTCGCAGACCTCCGTGGCCCACGCCGGGTCGTTGACCAGCTGCGGCTCGGCGAAGATCAGCGAGAGCAGGTCGCCGAGGTCGAAGTACTCGGCGCAGAGCCGGTGCAGGGCCTCCGCGCCGCTGCCCTCGTCGAGGCGGGCGCGGGCGGTCGCCCGGTTCAGCCGGGCGACGCCCTCGGCGACCACGCCGGCGAGCAGGTCCGACCGTTCGGCGAAGTAGCGGTGCAGGGTGGTCCGGCCGACGTGTGCGGCGGCGGCGATCTCGCTCAGGCTGGCGGCCGGGTTGCGGCTCAGCACCTCGATCGCCGCCTGCAGGATGGCCTGCCGGGTCCGTACCCGGCTGCCGCTCTCCTCGGTAGTCACCACGAGCAGAGGTTACCAATGTCCGGATTCGGAATATAGCTTGCCCGTAGTGGAACATTGATGTTCCATTGCGGGGTGACTGCGATCGTTGCTCCCGCCCCGACCGACCCTCCGCCGACCGCCCAACGGGCCCGCACCGGCCTGCTGCTGGCGTACCTGCGGCCGCACTGGCCGGCCATGCTGCTCGGGCTGCTGCTCGGGCTCGTGGCCAACGCCGCCGGGCTGGCCACCCCGCTGGTGACCAAGTGGGTGCTGGACACCCTCGGCGCCGGTGGCTCGTTGGGGCGCCCGGTCACCGTGCTGCTCGTCCTCGTCGTGGTCGGCGCCGCCATCTCGCTGTGGCAGTGGGTACTGATGGGGGGCGTCGCCGAGCGGGTGGTCCTCGACGCACGGTCCGGGGTGATCCGCCGCTACTTCGCGGCCCGGATCGAGCAGCTCACCCGCCGGCCCAGCGGTGAACTGGTCACCCGGGCCACCTCCGACCCGGGGCTGCTGCACGAGGCGTCCGGCAGCCTCGTCGGCCTGATCAACGGCGCGGTGGCGCTGGTCGGGACGCTCGTGCTGATGGGCACGCTGGACCTGGTGCTGCTGGGCACCACCCTGGTCGCGGTGGTCGCCGTCGCGGTGCTGATGGGGCTGCTGCTGCCGTCGATCGGGCGGGCCCAGGAGGCGGCGCAGGAATCGGTCGGGCGCCTCGGCGGGGCGCTGGAGGGCTCGCTGCGTGCCATCCGGACGGTCAAGGCCAGCCGCGCCGAGCAACGCCAGGCGGCCCTGATCACCACGCACGCCGAGGACTCGGCGCGGCACGGCATCCATGCCGCCCGGCGGGCCGCGGTGGTCTGGACCATCTCCTGGACCGGCATCCAGCTCGCGGTGATCGTCATCCTCGGCTTCGGCGCGGCGCGGGCCGGGCAGGGCCTGATCGAGGTCTCCACGCTGATCGCGTTCCTGCTCTACGCCTTCCAGTTGATGGGGCCGATCAGCGAGCTGACCCAGAACATGACCGCCATGCAGGCCGGCATCGCGGCGGCGGGCCGGCTGCGGGAGATCGAGGCCATCGCGGTCGAGCCCGGTGCGTCGACGGCCTCCGCACCGTCCGACCACGCGGCACCGGCCGGCGTTTCCGCCCCCGGCGGTGCCGTACTGGCCTTCCGGGGCGTCACCGCACGGTACGCACCGGGGGCGCCACCCGCCGTGCGGGACATCGACCTGGAGATCCCCCGCCTCGGCCACACCGCGATCGTCGGACCCTCCGGCGCGGGCAAGACCACCCTCTTCTCGCTGATGCTGCGCTTCCTCGAACCGGAGCAGGGTCGGCTGCTGCTCGACGGCCGCCCCTATCCGGACCACACGCCCGGGGAGATCCGTGGCCGGCTCGCCTACGTCGAGCAGGAGGCGCCGGTGGTGCCGGGCACCGTCGGCGACAACCTGCGCTTCACCCATCCGGACGCCACCGACGAGGAACTCTGGGCCGCGCTGCGCGCGGTCGACCTGCACGAGAAGGTGCGCTCGCTCGACCTCGGGCTGGACACGCCGCTGACCGCCACCAACGTCTCCGGCGGCGAGCGGCAGCGCATCGCGCTGGCCCGGGCCGTGCTGCGTACCCCGGACGTGCTGCTGCTCGACGAGGCCACCTCCCAGGTCGACGGGCTGACCGAGGCGGCGGTGGGGCGGTGCGTCCGGCAGCGGGCTGCGGCGGGTGCGGTGGTGACGATCGCCCACCGGCTCTCCACCGTGCTCGACGCCGACCAGATCGTCGTGATGGACCGCGGCCGGATCCGCGCCGTCGGCGACCATGCGGCCCTGCTGCGCACCGATGAGCTGTACCGCGACCTGGTGACATCGCTGCGTATCGGCACCACCGAGACCCCGCCCGCCCCGGAGGTCGGTGGGTCGACGGGGTCGGGCAGACTGCTCGTACCCCTCGACCGTCTCCCCCAGGAGTGAGCTACGCCGATGTCGCTGCTCGCCAGATTCAGCCTCGCCAACCGAGGGTTGGTAGCCCTCATCGCGGTCGTGACCACGGCGTTCGGTGTCTACGCCGTGCCGTCGCTGAAGCAGCAACTCCTACCGTCATTGGAGTTCCCCGCCGCTTTCATCGTGGCCCAGTACCCCGGCGCCGCGCCGGAGGTCGTCGAGTCCCAGGTCGCCGAGCCGATCGAGAACAGCCTGCGGGGCATCGCGGGCCTCGACACGGTGATCTCGACATCCCGGGAGGGTCTGACCACCATCCAGGTGCAGTACGAGTTCGGTACCGACCTGGACGACGTGGTCAGCAAGATGCAGACCGCGCTAAACCGCGCCCAGTTGCCCGACGGCGTGGAGCCGCAGGTGATCGCGGGAAGCACCGACGACCTGCCGGCCGTGGTGCTCGCCGCGACCGGAGACGGTGACGAGCGGGCGCTCGCCGGAAAGCTGCGCGACACGGTGGTGCCGGAGCTGGCGGCGATCCCGGGCGTCCGCAGCGCCGAGCTGACCGGCGTGCGGGACGACCTCGTGGTGATCACGCCGGACCCGGCCAAGCTGGCGAAGGCGAAGGTGCCGCCGACGGCCATCGGCACCGCGCTCAGGGCCAACGGCGTGGCGGTGCCGGCCGGCGCCGTGCTCGACGGCGAGCGCACCCTGCCGGTGCAGGTCGGCGCCCCACTGGCCACCCTGGAGGACCTGCGCGGGGTGGTGGTCGCGCCGCCCGCCGGCAAGGCCGGCCCGGTCCGCCTCGGCGACGTCGCCACGGTTTCCGAGCAGCTCGCCCCGGCCACCGCGATCACCCGTACCAACGGTCGGGAGAGCCTCGGCATCGCGGTCACCGCGGACCCGGACGGCAACGCGGTGGAGATCTCACACGCGGTCGCCGACCGGCTCGCCGACCTGCGGGCCGCCACCGGCACCGAGCTGACCGTCGTGCTCGACCAGGCGCCCTTCGTGGAGAAGTCCATCAAGACGCTGAGCACCGAGGGGCTGCTCGGTCTGATCATGGCCGTGGTGGTCATCCTGGTGTTCCTGCTGTCGGTGCGCTCCACGGTGGTCACCGCGGTCTCCATCCCGCTGTCGGTGGTGGTCGCGTTGATCGCCCTCTGGATCGGTGACTACTCGCTCAACCTGCTCACCCTCGGTGCGCTGACGGTCGCGGTCGGCCGGGTGGTGGACGACTCGATCGTCGTGCTGGAGAACATCAAGCGCCACCTGACGTACGGCGGGCCGAAGCGGGAGTCCATCCTCACGGCCGTCCGTGAGGTGGCCGGCGCGGTCACCGCGTCGACGTTGACCACGGTGGCCGTCTTCGCCCCGATCGCGCTGGTCGGCGGCTTCGTCGGTCAGCTGTTCGCGCCCTTCGCGATCACGGTCACCGTGGCGCTGCTCGCCTCGCTGCTGGTGTCGCTGACGGTGGTCCCGGTGCTCGCGTACTGGTTCCTCAAGCCGGTGACCGGCGCGACCGACGGAGCCGCGATCCGCCGGGCCGCGGAGGAGCGCGAGCTGCGCAGCCCGCTGCAGCGGGCGTACCTGCCGGTGATCCGGTTCGCCACCGGGCGGCGGGCGTTCCGCTGGGCGACCCTGGCGGCGGGCCTGCTGGTGCTGGTCGGCACCGTCGGGCTGGCCCGCCAGTTGGAGACGAACTTCCTGGACGACTCCGGCCAGGACACCCTCAACGTCCGGCAGGAGCTGCCGGTGGGCACCGGGCTGGCCGGCACCGACGCGGCGGCCCGGCGGGTCGAGGCGGTGCTGGCGGGCACCCCGGGCATCGAGTCGTACCAGGTCACGGCCGGTGGCGGCGACACGCCCTGGGCCGGCACCGCCGGCAACAACGTGGCCAACTACGCGCTGCGGCTCGGCGGTGAGACCGATGCCAAGGCGATGCGCGGCGTGCTGCGGGAACGATTCGCGGCGCTCGGGCAGGAGGCCGGCGAGATCACCTTCCCGGCGGGGCAGGGCGGGGCGTCCGCCAACGAACTGGCGGTGGTCGTGCGGGCCGCCGACCCGGCGGCACTGGCCGACGCGGTGCGGCAGGCCGAGACGGCGCTGGCCGGCATCCGGGGCGTCGAGGACGTCTCGACCACCCTGGCCGACCGGGTACCGCGTGTCGACGTGACCGTCGACCGGGTCGCCGCCAGCCGGGCCGGGCTCACCGAGGCCGCCGTCGGGCAGCTGGTGTCGCAGGCGTTCCGGGGTACGCCCCTGGGCCAGGTGACCCTCGACGGCGGTGCCCGGGACGTGGTGCTGCGACTGTCGGCGACGCCGCCGGTCACGGTGGACGACCTGCGGTCGCTGCCGGTCGGCCCGGTGAAGCTGGACGACATCGCGGACGTCACGGAGACCACCGGGCCGCAGCAGGTGCGGCGGATCGACGGCGAGCGCAGCGCCTCGGTGACCGGCACGGTCACCGGATCCGACCTGGGCGCGATCAGCGCCGAGCTGCAGAGTCGACTCGACGCGATCGCCGTACCGGGCGCCACCCTCACCCTGGACGGCGTCAGCGCCGAGCAGCGGGAGACCTTCGCCGACCTGGGCCTGGCCGTGCTGGCCGCGATCGCGATCGTCTTCCTGATCATGATGGCGACGTTCCGCAGCGTGGTCCAGGCGTTGATCCTGCTGGTCTCCATCCCGTTCGCGGCCACCGGCGCGGTCGCCCTGCTGCTGGCCACCGGCACGACGCTGAGCGTGCCGGCGCTGATCGGCGTGCTCATGCTGGTCGGCATCGTGGTGACCAACGCGATCGTGCTGCTGGATCTGGTCAATCAGTACCGCGCCCAGGGCATGAGCGTCCGGGAGGCGGTGGTCGAGGGCGGGCGGCACCGGCTGCGGCCGATCCTGATGACCGCGATCGCCACCATCTTCGCGCTGACGCCGATGGCCTTCGGGCTCACCGGCGAGGGCGGCTTCATCTCCCGGCCGCTGGCGATCGTGGTGATCGGCGGACTGCTCAGCTCCACCCTGCTCACGCTGATCCTGGTGCCGACGCTCTACGCCATGGTGGAGGACACCAAGGTGTCGGTGCGCGGCCGGTTCCGGCCCCGTTCCGGCGACGCGCCCGAGGACGAGCGGCGGGACGTCGAGGGGACCGGTGCGGGTGCGGCGGGGCCGGCGACGGCGGCCGATCGGGTTCCGGTGGGCGCGGGGATCGGCGCCGCCACGACGGACGCCGGTAGGCCGGAGAGCCGGCCCGTCCCGGCGGCGCCCTCCGGGGCGCTGATCGAGGGAACCGACCAGTTCGAGGTGCTCCGGCTGCCGAGGAGCCGCAACTCACCGATCCCACCCGGCGAGTAACCGGCGTGCCCCGGAGGGTCCACCGACCCTCCGGGGTGCTGTCCGAGCGCCGACTCCACCACTGACGGTGGCCGGGTATGGTCCGCTGCGTGCCGTCCACCCTCTCGGTCCTCACCCGCAACCGGAGCTTCCGCAATCTCTTCCTGGCCGAGCTGGTGGTCTTCGGCGCCGACTGGTTCGTCATGGTGCCGCTGCTCGTCCTGCTGCCGAAGCTGACCGGCAGCGGGGTGTGGGGCGCCCTGGTGCTCGCGGTGGACACCGGCATCGTGGCGCTGCTGCTGCCGTACACCGGCACCATCGCGGACCGCTTCGACCGTCGCAAGATCATGATCGTCTCGAACGTCGCCGCGCTGGTCGGGGTCCTGCTCCTGCTCGGCGTACGCGGTGCCGGGACGGCCTGGCTGGCGCTGCTCGGCATCGGCGTGGTCGCGCTGGCCAAGGCGTTCTACTCCCCGGCGGCGCAGGCCGCCCTGCCGAACGTGCTCGAACCGGAGGAACTGGCCGCGGGCAACGCGGTCGCCGGATCGGCGTGGGGCACCATGACCGTCGTCGGGGCGTCGCTCGGCGGCGTGCTCAGTGCCGCGGCCGGGCCGTACGTGTGCTTCTGGGCGGGTGCGGTGGCGCTGGTGGTCGCCGCGGGCCTGGCCACACTCATCCGCCGCCCGTTGCAGGCGCCGCGCGAGCGGGGCACGGCGGTGCCGCAGACCTGGGCGGCCATCCGCGAGGCGCTGGGCTACATCGGGCACCGCCCACGGGTGCTGGCGTTGGTGACGGTCAAGTCGGCGGTGGGGCTCGGCAACGGCGTGCTGACCGTCTTCCCGCTGCTCGCCGGGGTGTACGGCGTCGGCGCGCTCGGCGCCGGCCTGCTGTTCGCGGTACGCGGTGCCGGCGCGCTGGTCGGCCCGATCCTGATGCGCCGGGTGCTGACCAACCGGGCCTGGTTGCTGCCCGGCCTGGCACTGTCCATGTCGGTGTACGGCCTGGCCTACCTCGGCACCTCGGTGGTGGCCTGGTTCCCGCTGGTGCTCGTGCTGGTCTTCGTGGCGCACTTCGCCGGCGGCAGCAACTGGGTGATGTCGAACTTCGCGTTGCAGGGCGAGGTGCCGGACCGGCTGCGGGGCCGGGTCTTCGCCACCGACATGATGCTGGCGACCCTGGCGATCTCCGTCAGCCAACTCGTGGTGGCGGCGGTGGTGGACGTGGTGGACGAGCGGGTGGTGCTGGCCGGCTGCGGACTGGTCACCCTGGCCTACGCGGTCGGCTGGCGGCTCGCCACCCGGCACCTCTCGCTCACCGAGGCGGATCCCGGCACGCCCGGCGAAGGCGCACAGCTCCGGGGGACGGCCGCCACGCCACGGGCCACCACCGTGCCGTAGGGGCCCGGCGTGGCACCGTACCGTCCCAGGAGTCGGGCGGTGGCCCGTCCGCCGGGGTGCGGGCCCTAGCATGGGCGCGTGCCGACCTCATTCGCCGCCGGTCCGGTCCGGGTCCGGGTTCCCGCCACCAGTGCGAACCTCGGACCAGGCTTCGACGCGCTGGGGCTCGCCCTCGCGCTCCACGACGACGTGGCCGCCGAGGTGACGGCGGGCGGCGTGACGGTGTCGGTGACCGGCGAGGGGGCCGGCGACCTGCCGGTCGACGAGGGGCACCTGGTGGTACGCGCCATGCGCGCGGCCTTCGACGCGCTCGGCGGGCAGCCGCCGGGGTTGGCGGTGGAGTGCGTGAACCGCATTCCGCAGGCGCGTGGCCTCGGCTCCTCGTCGGCGGCGATCGTCGCCGGGGTGCTGCTGGCCCGGGGCCTGGTGACGGAGGGGGAACACCGTCTCGACGACGAGGCGGCGCTGCGGCTGGCCGCCCGAATCGAGGGCCACCCGGACAATGTCGCGCCCTGCCTGCTCGGCGGCTTCACCGTGGCGTGGACGGAGCCCTCCGGCGCCCGGGCGGTGTCGCTGCCGGTGGCCGACGGCGTACGCCCGACGGTGCTGGTACCCGCCGAGCGGGGGCTGACCGCCTCGGCCCGTGCCGCGCTGCCGGCGACCGTGCCGCACGGTGACGCCGCGACCAACGCCGGCCGGGCGGCGCTGCTGGTGCACGCGTTGACCACGCAGCCGGCGCTGTTGCTGCCCGCCACCGTCGATCGGCTGCATCAAAAATATCGCGCGGCCTCGATGCCGGCGACGTCAGACCTGGTCAACGCGTTGCGTGAGGTCGGTGTGGCGGCCGTGGTCAGTGGGGCGGGCCCGACCGTGCTCGCCCTGTCTGAGCTGCCCGAAGGCTTCGACACGGGAACAGATTGGCAACTGCTGCGGTTGCCGGTAGACGTGCGCGGCGCACAGGTCGGGCGGGGTAGACTCGGACACGCGGAGCGGGACCCTGTTGCCGCAGGTCGGAAGAGTTGATTACGCTCTAGACTTAGCACAGCCGCGAAGCATGCGATCTCCTGCGGGTCGGCGCACCCCCGAAGCTCTCGGCGGTAAGCCCGTCACCCCTGCCTAGGCACACGCCGCACCGCAGTCTTCACTGGTCGCCGCAGACGGCGAAACCCGCTCACCGGTTTCCTGGTGGGTCGGGTGACCGACCGGCTGCTGTGTTACAGACTCCCGCGAAGCGTCATGCGAGGCGGGTGCACCGAGGCCGCCCGGCCACCTGTTGTCGATTCCGGGCAGCCCCGGCCTATCGAGGGAAGGAATCCATTGAGCGACACCACCGACGTGACGTCGGATGTTTCCAACGTCGCTGGCGATGCCACCACCGCTGCTCCTGCCCGTCGTCGGCGCAGCGGCACGGGCCTGTCGGCGATGCTGCTGCCGGAGCTGCAGAGCCTGGCCGCGTCGCTCGGCATCTCGGGGACGGCTCGCATGCGTAAGGGTGAGCTGATCAGCGCGATCACCGAGCGGCAGGGCGCTGCCGGGGCCCCTCGACCACGGGCCGAGGTCGCGGCGGCCGCCGCCCCGGTCCGCGAGGAGGTCCACGCGGAGGTACGGGACGCGGGTGAGCGGCCGGAGGCCGAGCGCCGTGGCGCCGAGCAACCGGCGGCGAGCGTCGAGAGCGAGGGCCGTGGCCGGACCCGGCGTAGCCGGACCGCCGTGTCGGAACCTCGCCCGGACGAGGCCGCCGTCGACGGCGAGCGGGCCGAGGGCCGCTCCGGCCGCGACCGTGGCGCCGACCGCACCGAGCGTGCCGACCGTGGCGACCGCGCTGAGCGTGCCGAGCGCACCGCCGACCGTGGCGACCGTGCCGAGCGGGGTGAGCGCGCCACCGAGCGTGGCGACCGCGCCGAGCGGGGCGACCGTGCTGACCGTGGCGACCGTGCCGCCGAGCGCGGCGACCGGGCCGAGCGCGGTGAGCGCGCCGCCGATCGTGGCGACCGGGGCGAGCGTGGCGCCGATCGTGGCGACCGGGCCGAGCGGGGCGACCGTGGGCAGCGTGCGGAGCGGGACAACGACGGTGACGACGACGAGGGCGGCGGTCGGCGCAGCCGGCGCAGCCGCTTCCGGGACCGCCGGCGGGGCCGTGGTGACCGCGGCGAGTCCGGCGGCGGCGAGGGCGGTCGCGAGCCGCAGGTCGGCGAGGACGACGTGCTCGTGCCGGTGGCCGGCATCGTCGACGTGCTCGACAACTACGCCTTCGTCCGGACCACCGGCTACCTGGCCGGCCCGAACGACGTGTACGTGTCGATGTCCCAGATCAAGAAGTACGGCCTCCGGCGTGGTGACGCGATCACCGGTGCGGTGCGGGCGGCGCGCGACGGCGAGCAGCGGCGCGACAAGTACAACCCCCTGGTCCGGCTGGACACCATCAACGGGATGGAGCCGGACGAGGCCAAGCGCCGGCCGGAGTTCTACAAGCTCACCCCGCTGTACCCGCAGGAGCGGCTGCGGCTGGAGACCGAGCCGCACATCCTCACCACCCGGGTGATCGACCTGGTCATGCCGATCGGCAAGGGGCAGCGGGCGCTCATCGTCTCGCCGCCGAAGGCCGGTAAGACGATGGTGCTCCAGGCGATCGCGAACGCGATCACGCACAACAACCCGGAGTGCCACCTGATGGTGGTGCTGGTCGACGAGCGGCCCGAAGAGGTCACCGACATGCAGCGATCGGTCAAGGGCGAGGTCATCGCGGCCACGTTCGACCGCCCGCCGCAGGACCACACCACCGTCGCCGAGCTGGCGATCGAGCGGGCCAAGCGCCTGGTCGAGCTGGGGCACGACGTGGTCGTGCTGCTCGACTCGGTGACCCGGCTCGGCCGGTCGTACAACCTGGCGGCGCCGGCCAGCGGCCGGATCATGTCCGGTGGTATCGACTCCACCGCGCTCTACCCGCCGAAGCGGTTCCTCGGCGCGGCCCGCAACATCGAGAACGGCGGCTCGCTGACCATCCTCGCCACCGCCCTGGTGGAGAC
Source organism: Micromonospora sp. WMMD1082 (assembly GCF_029626175.1). Taxonomy (NCBI): domain Bacteria; kingdom Bacillati; phylum Actinomycetota; class Actinomycetes; order Micromonosporales; family Micromonosporaceae; genus Micromonospora; species Micromonospora sp. WMMD1082. The sequence goes on from NZ_JARUBM010000002.1 coordinate 4,046,468, forward strand.
CGGTTCCATGGCGGACACGGTCATCTTCGAGGAGTTCAAGGGCACCGGTAACGCGGAGCTGAAGCTGGACCGGAAGATCGCCGACAAGCGGACCTTCCCGGCCATCGACATCCACCCGTCCGGCACGCGCAAGGAGGAGATCCTGCTCGCGCCGGAGGAGCTGGCCATCGTGCACAAGCTCCGCAAGGTGCTGCACTCGCTGGACTCGCAGGCGGCGCTGGACCTCCTGCTGGACCGGCTCAAGCAGTCCCGGACCAACATCGAGTTCCTGATGCAGATCGCCAAGTCGACGCCGGGGGAGTGACCTCCGCCGGGTAGATCGACGAAGGGGCGCGGCCGGCATCGGCCGCGCCCCTTCGGCATGCCCGGTGCACGATCCGCACGGGCTGGCAGGAATGCTTCTGCCGGGCGGTGGGAATGCGCCGGGACGGCCCGGCGTTGATCCGGCCGGACCAGCTGGTACGGCCCGCTTTCCGGGTCGGCCGACGCCCATGGCAGACTGGTCAATCGGCCACCGGTTCCGGTTCACGCCCGCACGCATCAGCAGCCAGGGCGACCCGGCGACCACGACGAGAGGACCGAGGCGACATGAAGCCCAACATCCACCCGGAGTACGTGACCACCGAGGTCACCTGCTCCTGCGGTAACACCTTCACCACCCGCAGCACCGCCAAGGGCGGCTCGATCCACGTCGAGACGTGCAGCGCCTGCCACCCGTTCTACACGGGCAAGCAGCGCGTCCTGGACACCGCTGGTCGGGTCGCGAAGTTCCAGCAGAAGTACGCCAAGGTTCAGGGCAAGAAGGCCAAGTAGCTCCTCGTCCGACGCCCGCGTCCGGTTTCCCCGGGCGCGGGCGTCGTCCGTCTGTGTCCCGGTCTCCCCGCCGTCCAAGGAGCGATCCCCAGCATGAGCAGCGAGCGCCTGGCCGCCCTCCTCGACGAGTACGCCGAGTTGGAGCGGCGGCTGGCCGATCCCGCCATCCACGCCGACCAGGGCACCGCCCGTCGGGTCGGCCGCCGGTACGCCGAACTGGTGCCGCTGCACAAGGCCGCCGGGGAGCTGGCGCAGGCCCGGGCGGATCTCGCCGCCGCGCGGGAGCTGGTCGCCGAGGACCCCTCCTTCACGGCCGAGGCCGAGACGATCGCGGCGACGCTGCCGGGGCTGGAGGAGCGGCTCGCCGAGCTGCTCATCCCGCGCGACCCGCACGACGCGAAGGACGTCATCGTCGAGATCAAGGCCGGTGAGGGCGGCGAGGAGTCCGCGCTGTTCGCCGGTGACCTGCTGCGCATGTACACCCGGTACGCGGAGCGGCGCGGCTGGCTCACCGAGGTGATCGACGCCCAGGATTCGGACCTCGGCGGGGTCAAGGACGTCTCGCTGGCGATCAAGACCAAGGGCGTACCCGAGGGTGGCAACGGCGTGTGGTCCCGGTTGAAGTGGGAGGGCGGCGTGCACCGGGTGCAGCGGGTTCCGGTCACCGAGTCGCAGGGGCGCATCCACACCAGCGCGGCCGGCGTGCTGGTGCTGCCGGAGGCCGAGGAGGTCGACGTCACCATCGACCCGAACGAGCTGCGGATCGACGTGTTCCGCTCGTCCGGGCCGGGCGGCCAGTCGGTGAACACCACCGACTCGGCGGTGCGGATCACCCACCTGCCCACCGGCATCGTGGTCTCCTGCCAGAACGAGAAGTCCCAGTTGCAGAACCGGGAGCAGGCGATGCGGATTCTGCGGGCCCGGCTGCTCGCCGCCGCGCAGGAGCAGGCCGACGCCGCCGCGTCGGACGCCCGCAAGGCCCAGGTGCGTACGGTGGACCGCTCCGAGCGGATCCGCACGTACAACTTCCCGCAGAACCGGATCACCGACCACCGGATCGGGTACACCGCGTACAACCTGGACCTGGCGCTCGCCGGGGAGCTGGACGGCGTGCTCGACGCGCTCAGCGAGGCCGACCGGGCCGCCCGCCTGGCGGGTGAGGCGGAGCTGGCCCGTCGCTGACGCCGGTCAGCCGCTGCGTGGTCGGTCCTTCGCCCGCAGCATCTCCCGGTCGGCGGCCTCGAAGGCGGCGCCGAGCGCGTCCCGCTGGCCCGGACCGGCGGCACCCACCTGGGCGAAGCCGATGCTGACGCCGACCGGGGTGCCCGGGACGAGGGACTCCCAGTCCTCGGTGCGCACGGCGCTGTCGATGCGGCGCGCCACCTCGGCCGCCTCGGCCATTCCCGCTCCGGGCAGGACCACCACGAACTCGTCGCCGCCGTAGCGGGCCACGAAGTCGCCCCGGCGCATCACCCTGTTGATCACCCCGGCGACGCGCTGGAGGACCAGGTCCCCCGAGTGGTGCCCGTGCCGGGTGTTGACCGCCTTGAACCCGTCCAGGTCGCAGACGCCGATCACCACCTGTTCACCCCGGGCGACCACGGCCGCGATGTAGCGCTCCAGCCGGCGCCGGTTCGGCAGGCCGGTCAGCGGGTCGGTCAGCGCCTCGCCCTCGAACCGCGCCGCCTCGCGGCGCATCTCCTCGTGGTCGATCCGGGCCGCGATGCCGTCGATGTAGACGTCGCGGAGCCGGTCGTGGCGCTGGGCGGCGAGCCGGAAGGCCAGCCGGTCTGCCCGGTGCGCGGCGGCGTGGTCGCCGGCCCGCGCCAGCGCCATGCTGCGCAGCCGGGCCGGCTCGGCCGCGCCGAGCGTCTCGGCGGAGACCTGGATGGTGTCCAGTCGGGCGACCGCCTCGATCGGCCGGCCGCCGGCGATGGCCAGGCAGACCTGGCCGAGCTGGCGCATGTCGCGGGCGCGGGCGCTGTCCGCGCCGTGCCCGAGCAGCCGGTACGGGTCACGGCCCGCCGCGACGACGTCGTCGCCGAGCGCGGATCGGCGGGCCGCGGCGTAGCCGTAGGCGGCCAGGCTGCTGGGGCGCAGCCGGTCGGCGCGCCCGGCGGCCACGAACCGGTCGAGATCGCTCGCGACATCCCGCAGTACGCGCAGGCAACCGTCGCTGTCGCCGGTGTGGTCCAGCGCGACCGCGTTGCGCAGCCGGATGCCCGGTGCGGCGAAGGTCTCCTCCGGGATCCCGGCGGCCGTGCCGAGCTGACGGGCGCGTTCGATGGCGCCCAGCGCGTACCCGTGGAAGCTGAGGTAGGAGTAGGCCATCGCGAGGTCGTGCCAGCCCCAGGCGGTGTCCCGATCCGGGTCCTCGACCGCACCGAGCGCCCGGGCGGCCTTGACCAGGTGCGTCACGCAGCGGTCCAGCGCGCCCTGATGGTGGGCGGCCAGCGCGGCCAGCGCGTTGAGGTGCCCGTGCAGGTAGGGCTCGGCGAGATCGCGTACCGCGGCGGAGGCCTCCTCGATGGCCCGGGTGTACTCGGCGGTGCGGCCGAGATTGATCAGTGCGGAGAGCCGCTGCACCAGCGCGTCGGCGCAGGTGTGTGGATCGCGGGTGGTACGCAGCACCCGCTCCAGGATCCCGTACGCCTCGGCGGAACGGCTCACCTCCTGCAACGCCCGCGCCTTCGTCAGGGCGTCAACCTGGTCATCGACCCGGTCGAGCCAACCCACCCGCGACCTCCCGTCGGTGTGCCGCGGCTGCACCCGCTTATGCACGTGCACGGCGACGCTTCATGATTATTGCGTGACCGCCGCGCCGCAACACCCGTCCGAAGGGACGAGACGCCACCGTCCCACTCCCGTGGTGGCCCGTGCGGCCCGTACCCTCGCCGCCGCGGGCGTCGCCTCGGCCCGGGCGGAGGCGGAGCTGCTGGCCGCGTACGTGCTCGACGTGCCCCGGGGGCGGCTGGCCCTCGCCGACGGGTTCACCGACGGGCAGCTCGACAGCTACCAGGCGCTGGTGGCCCGGCGATCCCGACGGGAGCCGTTGCAGCATCTCACCGGTAGCGCCGGCTTCCGGCACCTGGAGCTGGCCGTCGGGCCGGGTGTCTTCGTGCCGCGTCCGGAGACCGAACTGCTCGCCGGCTGGGGCGCCGACCAGGCCCGCCAGGCCGATGGTGAGCGGGCCGGGGGGCGTGCGGGGCCGCTGGTGGTGGACCTGTGCAGCGGGTCGGGGGCGATCGCGCTGTCGGTCGCCCACGAGGCGCCGTCGGCCCGGGTGGTCGCGGTGGAACGATCGCCGGCCGCGCTGTCCTGGCTGCGGCGCAACGCGGCGGCCCGGTCCGCTGCCGGCGACCGGCCGATCGAGGTGGTCGAGGCGGACGCCACCGATCCGGACCTGCTGGGCGACCTGGTCGGCCGGGTCGACGTGCTGCTGTGCAACCCGCCGTACGTCCCGCAGGCCGTGGCCGTGCCGCCGGAGGTGGCCGGGCACGACCCGGCGGAGGCGGTGTTCGGCGGGGCGGATGGCCTGGCCGTCATCCGCCCGGTGATCGACCGGGCGGCGGCCCTGCTGCGTCCGGGCGGGGTGCTCGGCATCGAGCACGACGACACCCATGGCACGGCGGTGCCCGGCCTGCTCGCCGCGGACGGCCGGTACGCGGCGATCGTCGACCGTGACGACCTCGCCGGCCGGCCGCGTTTCGTCACCGCGTCCCGCCGGCCGGACGCCCACCACCCGACGCGGCCGTGACGTGGCAGACTGGCTCCTCGTGATGCTCTACGACTGCCGGTCGCTCGCCGACCGGGACCGCGGCATCGCTGCGGCCATCGAGGCGGTCCGCAACGGCGAGCTGGTGGTCCTGCCGACCGACACGGTCTACGGGATCGGCGCGGACGCGTTCACCCCGTACGCGGTCAAGGCGCTGCTGGACGCCAAGGGTGTCCCGCACGCGCCACCGCCGGTGCTGATCGGCTCCCGGCACACCCTCGACGGCCTGACCTACACGCTGCCGAGCGCCGCGCGGGACCTGGTGGAGGCGTTCTGGCCGGGGGCGCTGACCATCCTGGTGAAGCACTCGGCGAGCCTGCGGTGGGATCTCGGCGACGACAGCGGCACGGTGGCGGTGCGCATGCCGCTGCATCCGGTGGCACTGGAGGTGCTGCGCGAGACCGGGCCGATGGCGGTGGCCTCGGCCAACAAGACCGGCCAGCCCGCCGCGCTCACCGCCGACCAGGCGCGGGATCAACTGGCCTACTCCGTGCGCGCCTACCTGGAGGCGGGGCCGGCGGTGGATCCGGTGCCGAGCACGATCGTGGACCTGACCGGCGACGATCCGGTGCTCGTCCGGGAGGGCGCCATCGACCTGGCCCGGCTGCGCGACGTGGTGCCCGCAATGCGCGAGAGCCAGGTGGCGTAGGTGCCTCCCTTCACCGTCCTGCACGTCTGCATGGGAAACATCTGCCGCTCGCCGATGGCCGAGCGGCTGCTCACCCTCGCCGTGGGGGAGCGGCTGACCCGGCGCGACGCGGACCCGGCCCGGGCCGAGGAGCTGCTGCACAGCCACAGCGCGGGCACCGGCGGCTGGCACGCCGGTGAGGAGATGAACCCGCCGGCCGCCCGCCAGGTGAACACCCGTGGCGGCAGCGTCGCCGGGTTCGCCGCGCGCAAGCTGCGGTCCGACCACATCGACGCCTCCGACCTGATCCTGACCGCCACCGCGGACCAGCAGGAGTACGTGGTCGCGTTGCGGCCCGACGCCGCCTCCCGCACGTTCGTGCTGGGCGAGTTCGGCCGGCTGCTGGCCGTGCTCGACCCGGCCGTGCTGCCGGCGGCCGAGGCCACCCCGGCGGCGGTGCACGCCCGTGGCGTGGCGCTGGTGCAGGCGGCGCACGAGGCCCGCCAGGCGAGCACGCCGCTGCCCACCGACGACCTCGACGACCCGTGGGGGCGCGGCGACCAGTGCTTCAGCCGGGTGGCCGACGAGATCGAGGAGACGGTCCACCCGCTCGCCGCGGTCCTGCTCCCCTGATCGGCGAATTCCATCCGGGTTTGAGAGAAAAGCGTGGTGGATTGGGTGATTAGCCCCATTCTGGGGGAGTCCTGACGGCTCCTGCGGGGAGAGCTGATGACCCGGGCGTTCCTGCCGAAGATGTTCACCGTCCTGCTGGCCGGCGCACTGGCCGGCCTGGTGCTGGCGGCGGCCGCGCTGCCGGCCGCGCTGGTGTTCGGCATCGGCTTCTCGGCGCTCTCCGCGCCGTACGCGGAGCTGCCCAACACCCTGCGTACGCCACCGACCGCCCAGCGGTCCAACCTCTACGCCAACGACGGCACCACCCTGATCACGTCCTTCTACCAGGAGGACCGGGTCGACGTGCCGTTGGGCGAGGTGGCTCCGGTGATGCGCCAGGCCATCATCGCCGCCGAGGACGCCCGCTTCCACGAGCACAGCGGGGTGGACCTGCGGGGCATCGTGCGGGCCTTCACCGTCAACCGGCGCGACGGCGCCACCCGGCAGGGCGCCTCCACGCTGACCATGCAGTACGTCCGCAACGTGCTGAGCACCGATCCCCGGCTGACCGAGGCGCAGCGGACCGCGGCCACCGAGGTCAGCACCGCCCGCAAGGTCCAGGAGATCCGCTACGCGCTGGCGTTGGAGCGGGAGCTGACCAAGGACCAGATCCTGGCCCGATATCTCAACATCGCGTACTTCGGCGCCGGGGCGTACGGCATCGCCGCGGCCAGCAAGCGGTACTTCTCGGTCGCCCCGGCGGAGCTCACGCTGGCCCAGGCGGCGCTGTTGGCCGGACTGGTCCGCTCGCCGCACAGCGACGACCCGATCAACGGGGACGCGGACAGCGCGACGGAGCGCCGTGGGTACGTCCTGGAGCGGATGGTCGAGTCGGGCCTGATCGCGCCCGAGGAGGCGGCCCGGGCCGGGACCGAGCCGCTGAACCTGCACCCCAGCGAGACCCCGAACGACTGCACCGCAGTGCCCGAGGGCCACAACGACTGGGGCTTCTTCTGCGACTGGTTCACCCGCTGGTGGAACGGCCAGAAGGCGTTCGGCGGCAGCGTCGACGAGCGGCAGCGCACGCTGCGCCGGGGCGGGTTCACCATCGTCTCCTCGCTCGACCCCGGTGTGCAGCGGGCCACCACCGAGCAGGTGCGGCGGATCTACCCGGTCGAGCACCGGCACGCCCTGCCCACCGCCGTGGTCCAGCCCGGCACCGGACGGGTGGTCGCCATGTCGGTCAACCGCGTCTACAGCGTGGCCGCGAACCCGACCGGGCAGAAGAACCACCCCAACACCGTCAACCAGCTCGTCGCCGGCGGCGGCACCATCGTCGGCTACCAGGCCGGATCCACGTTCAAGCTCTTCACCATGCTGGCCGCCCTGGAGGCCGGACTGCCGCTGAACACCGTGTTCGACGCGCCGCCGCGCATCGTCACCGACTACCGGATCAGCGGCGAGGCGAGCTGTGGCGGGTACTGGTGCCCCGAGAACGCCAGCGCGTCGACCAGCGGCGAGCACGACATGTGGACCGCGTTCGGTGACTCGGTCAACACGTACTTCGCCTGGCTGACCGAGCGGGTCGGCGCCGACCGGGTGGTGGAGATGGCCGAGCGGCTCGGCATCGTGTTCCGGGCCGAGGACGACGCGCAACTGGCCCGGCACGGCGCGCGCGAGTGGGGACCGTTCACCCTGGGCGTGTCCGCCACCACCCCGCTCGACCTGGCCGGCGCGTACGCCACCCTGGGTGCCGAGGGGACGTGGTGCGCGCCCACGCCGGTCACCTCGATCAGCGACGCGGCGGGCCGCCGGGTGATCGCCGGGCAGCCGGACTGCCGGCAGGTGCTCGACGTCGACGTGGCCCGCGCGGCGGCGGACGCGGCTCGCTGCCCGGTCGGCGACCAGTCCATGTACCACGGCTGCACGGGCGGCACGGCGACCCGGCTGCGCGGCCAGCTCGGCCGGCCGGTGGCGGGCAAGACCGGCAGCTCCGAGCGGTACGCCACGGAGACCGTGGTGGCCTTCACGCCGCAGCTGGCGGTGGCGGCGATGGCGGCCAACCCCGACGAGCCGCGCGACGCCGTCGGTCGGGCGGTGCAGACCGCCATGGTGGAGGGGGTGGGGGAGATCCTCTCCTTCGCCCTGCGCAACGAGCCGGCCCGGGACTTCGTGCCGCCCAGCGAGGCGACCGCCTGGCGGCCCACCGGGCAGCGCACCGGCAACTGACCGGACGCCGGGCGCGCGCCAGTGCGCCGACGCCGACGGGCCGGGCGCCGTCGGGCCGGGCGGGTCAGTGTGGCCGTGGCGCGGCCGGTTCGGTGGCCCGCTCGGCGAACCGTTCGGCGCCCTCGGCGATGTTGCGGGCCATCCCGCCGAAGACCAGCGCGTGGAACGGCGCCACCGCGGCCCAGTACGCGTGCCCGGCCAGGCCCCGGGGCAGGAACACCGCCCGCTGCCGATACCGGAGCTGCCCGGCGTCGTCCCGGTGCACCCGCATCTCCAGCCAGGCCCGGCCGGGCACGCGCATCTCGGCGCGCAGCCGCAGCAGTTCGCCGGGCACGATCTCCTCCACCCGCCAGAAGTCCAGTGCCTCGCCCACCCGCAGCCGGTGCGGGTGCCGCCGACCCCGGCGCAGTCCCACCCCGCCGACCAGCCGGTCCAGCCAGCCCCGCACGGACCAGGCGAGGGGGAACGAGTACCAGCCGTTCTCTCCGCCGACCCCCTCGATCACCTGCCACAACGCCTCCGGCGAGGCCGCCACCGCCCGTTCCCGTACGTCGGTGTAGGCGGTGCCGCCGCTCCAGTCCGGATCGCTGGGCAGCGGCTCGGCGGGCGCGTCCGGTCCGGCTGCGCTGGACCAATGGGTCTCCACCTGGGCGTCGCGGATCTTGGCCAGGGCCAGCTCGACGGACCGGTCGAAGCCGGTCGGCCCGCCCGGCGGGTCCGGCAGGTACGCCGCGATGTCGTGTTCGTGCGCGACCGACTCGTGCACCAGGCTCGCCACCAGCGGGCGGGCGAGCGCGTTGGGTACCGGGGTGACCAGTCCGACCCAGTAAGACGAGAGCGCGGGCGTCAGCGGGCGTACCGGCAGCAGCAGTCGGGGGGAGAGCCCGGCCACCCGTGCGTAGCGCTGCATCATGTCGCCGAAGGTGAGCACGTCCGGGCCGGCGATGTCGAACCCACGGTTGACCTCGGGCGGCAGGTGCGCGCAGCCGACCAGGTAGTGCAGCACGTCGCGGACCGCGATCGGCTGGATCCGGTTGGCGACCCAGCGCGGGGTGACCATCACCGGCAACCGTTCGGTCAGGTAACGCAGCATCTCGAACGACGCCGAGCCCGAGCCGATGATCACCGCCGCCCGGAGCACCGCCGTCGGCACCCCGCTGTCCAGCAGGATCCGGCCGACCTCGCTGCGGGAGCGCAGGTGGGCCGACGCGCCGCCGTCGCCCGCCGCCGGCTCCGGCCCGCCCAGATAGACGATCCGGCGTACGCCCGCGGCGCGGGCCGCCGCCGCGAAGACCGTCGCGGCCTGCCGGTCGGCGGCCTCGAAGCCGGCCTGGCCGAGCGAGTGCACCAGGTAGTACGCCACGTCGACGCCGTCGAACACCCCGGCCAGGGTCTCCGGCCGGCTCAGGTCACCCTCGACGACCTCGACGGCCGGGGCCCACGGCACGTCGCGCAGCCGTCCGGCCCGGCGGGCCAGGCAGCGCACCGCGTATCCCTCGGCCACCAGGCGGGGTGCCAACCGCCCGCCGATGTATCCCGTCGCACCGGTCACCAGGCATCTCACGGTCTCCAGTCTGCGGCCCCATAGACTCTGGCGCTGTGAAGACCGCTAAGAGCGCGCCGCGCGCGGGAGAGCCGGGCGCGATCCGGGCCCGCCTGCCCCACCTGCGCCTGCCGCTGCTGGCCTGCGCCGCGCTGGCGGCGACCGGGGTGCCGGCCGCCGCGCTGCTGCGCGGCCCCACCGGCGCCGCCGGGGTGGCCGCCGGGATCGCCCTGGTGGTCGTCAGCTACCTGATCTCCAGCCTCTCGGTGGCCTGGGCCGACGCGGTGCATCCGAGACTCATCATGTCGGTGGGGCTGGTCACCTACGTCACGAAGATCGTCATCCTGGGCGTGGTGATGGCCGCCGTCGCGGCCACCGGCTGGCCCGGGCTGCCGGACATGGGCGTGGCCATCATCTTGGCCGTGGTGGTGTGGACCGCGGCCCACCTGACCTGGGCATTGCGCTCCCCGCTGCCCACCGTGGACCGCTCGGGCGAGCACTGACCGTACGGCTGCCGTTTCCCGGGCGTTTCGTGGGCCTGTCGGGCCGGCCGGACAGGAGTACGCTGACCCTGGCTGACGCGCCCGCACCCGCCGCCCGCACGCTGCTCGCAGTGTGGGGGGTGCCGCACACTCGCGAAACACCCGACTGATAGTGTTCGCCTCGTCATGGCCGACAACCCTCACCGCAGAAGCCCCGACGAGCACTCGTCGGAAGGTGTGGCCGGAGCCGTCCTCGGTTACCTGCTCGCCGGCATCGTGGTGTGGGGATTCCTCGGCTGGTTGGCGGGGGAGTTCCTCGGCGTGCCGACCGGCGTCGGGATCGCCGTGGGCATGATGCTCGGCGCAGCCGGAGCGATCTACCTGATCATGAAGAGGCTCGGTGCCTGAGTGCCGGCACGCGCGGGTCTGTCGAGTGCGGAGGATGACACGGTGAGCGGACAGCTTGTCGCCGCTGAGGGCCTTCCCTGGCCCCCCAGCGTCGGAGACTTCTACCCGCCGGATCTCGCCGGCCCGTGGGTCACGAAGTTCACGCTCATGATCTGGCTGGCCGTCGGGCTGCTGATCATCTTCTTCATGCTGACCTACCGAAACCCGAAGCTTGTGCCGAGCAAGGGCCAGTGGTACGCGGAGTCGATCTACGGCCTGGTCCGGGACAACATCGCCCGGGAGCAGATGGGCAAGGACGGCATCCGGTTCGCGCCGTACTTCACCGTCCTGTTCTGCTTCATCGTGGTGACCAACCTCTTCGGCATCACCCCCGGGTTGCAGATCTCGCCGAACTCGCACATCGCCTTCCCGATCGTGCTCGCCGTCATCTCCTACGTGATGTACCTCTACATCGGCGTCCGCAAGCACGGTCTGGGCCGCTACCTCAAGCAGAGCCTGATCCTGCCGGGCGTGCCGTGGCCGATGCACTTCCTGCTGATCCCGATCGAGTTCCTGCAGACGTTCATCGTGCGGCCGGTCACCCTGGCGGTCCGGCTCTTCGCGAACATGTTCGCCGGCCACCTGATCCTGCTGGTCTTCACCGTCGGCGGCTTCGTGATGCTCGCCTCGGACAATCTCTTCGTCCAGATCTCGTCGATCGCCGCCTTCCTGATGGCCATCGTGATGGCCTTCTTCGAGGTGCTGGTCGCGCTGCTGCAGGCGTATGTCTTCGTCACTTTGACCGCCAACTACGTCGGCAGCTCGCTCGCCGACGAGCACTGACCCAGACCCGGCGGGCCGCCCGGCCCGACAAGAGCTTCCGGCACGACCGCGTACGCGTGAGAACTCACGCGTCTACTAGGAGGAATACCCGCAATGGACGTTCTCGCCGCCATCAACGGTAACGTCAACACCATCGGCTACGGCCTCGCCGCCATCGGCCCCGGTATCGGCGTCGCCCTGGTCTTCGCGGCCTACATCCAGGCCAGCGCCCGCCAGCCGGAGTCCGCCGGCTACAACCGCACCTGGCTGGTCCTGGGCTTCGCGCTGGTCGAGGCGCTGGCGCTGTTCGGCCTGGTGCTCGCCTTCGCCGTCAACTGACCGTCCGTTAGTCGATCCGGAGGTCTGACATGAAGATTCTCGCCGCTGAGGGTCACCACCCGCTCGTGCCGATCTGGCAGGAGCTCGTCGTCGGGACGATCGCCTTCGCGCTGCTCTGCTTCGTGCTGATGAAGTTCGTGCTGCCGCGCATGGAGGCGATGTACCAGGCGCGGGTCGACGCGATCGAGGGCGGCCTCAAGCGCGCCGAGGCTGCTCAGGCCGAAGCGAACCAGCTGCTCGAGCAGTACCGTGCCCAGCTCGCCGAGGTGCGTACCGAGGCAGCCCGGATCCGGGACGACGCCCGCGCCGACGCCGAGTCGATCCGCACGGACATCCTGGCCAAGGCCCGGGAGGAGTCCGACCGGATCATCGCCGCCGGCCGGGAGTCGCTGAACGTGGAGCGCCAGACCATCGTGCGCGAGCTGCGCGCGGAGGTCGGTGGCCTCGCGGTCGACCTGGCCAGCCGGATCGTGGGCGAGTCGCTCGCCGACGAGGCCCGCCGCAAGGGCACCGTCGAGCGGTTCCTCACCGACCTCGAGAGCGCGGGGGCCCGCTGATGCAGGCCGCCAGCCGGGAGTCCTACGCCACCGCGCTCGCGCGGCTGGAGGAGTACGTCGGCAGCGCCGAGCCGTCGGCGGTGGCCACCACCGGCGGCGAGCTGCTCGCCGTGGCGGACCTGCTGCGGCGCGAGGTCCGGCTGCGCCGGGCGCTCTCCGACCCGGCCCGCGACGGCGCGGACCGGACCGGGCTGCTGACCTCGGTGCTCTCCGGCAAGGTCGGCGCGGACGCGCTCGACCTGCTCGGCACCCTGGTCGCCGGCCGGTGGTCGGCACCGTCGGAGCTGCTCGACGGTGCCGAGCGCCTCGGTGTGCAGGCGCTGCTCGCCAGCGCGGACCGCGCCGACGAGCTCGGCGAGGTGGAGGACGAGCTGTTCCGCTTCGGCCAGGTGGTCGCCGCGGACCCGCAGCTGTCCAACGCCCTGTCCGACCCGATCGCGCCGACGGCCCAGCGGGCCGAGCTGGTCGGGATGCTCCTGGCGGACAAGGCGCGCCCGGTGACGGTGCGGCTGGTGGAGGCGGCCCTGGCCGGCTTCGGCGGCCGGTCGTTCTCCGCCGCGCTGACCCGGCTGGTGGAGCTGGCGGCGGAACGGCGTGACCGGCAGGTCGCGTACGTGACCGTCGCGGCACCGCTGACCGAGGACGAGGAACGCCGGCTGGGCGACCAGCTCTCGGCCATCTACGGTCGGGCCGTGGCTCTGAAGCTTACGGTTGACCCGACGATCCTCGGCGGAGCGAGCGTCCGGGTGGGTTCGGACCTGTACGACGGGACGATCCTGCGCCGCCTCAACGAGACCCGTAACGCGCTCGCGAAGCGCTGACCAGCACCCCGCGAAGCGCCCGGAAACGACAGTCGACCCGAGGACCGGTCGGTACTAGGTATCCCGGGCCCCTGATACTTAAGGAAGCAGAGGATGGCCGAGCTGACCATCTCGACGGAAGAGATCCGCGGCGCTCTGGAGCGCTACGTCTCCTCCTACTCGCCCGACGTCTCCCGTGAGGAGGTCGGCACCGTCGCCGACACCGGCGACGGCATCGCCCACGTCGAGGGCCTGCCCTCGACCATGACCAACGAGCTGCTGGAGTTCGAGGACGGCACGCTCGGCGTGGCGCTGAACCTCGACGTCCGGGAGATCGGTGTCGTCGTCCTCGGCGACTACTCCGGGCTCGAGGAGGGGCAGCGCGTCAAGCGCACCGGCCGGGTGCTCTCGGTGCCCATCGGCGACGCCTTCCTGGGTCGCGTGGTCAACGCGCTCGGCCAGCCGATCGACGGCCTCGGCGACATCGCCGACGAGGGCTACCGGGAGCTGGAGCTCCAGGCCCCGAACGTGATGGCGCGGCAGTCCGTCTTCGAGCCGATGCAGACCGGCATCAAGGCCATCGACGCGATGACCCCGATCGGTCGCGGCCAGCGGCAGCTGATCATCGGTGACCGCAAGACCGGTAAGACCACGGTCGCCCTGGACGCCATCCTCAACCAGCGGGAGAACTGGGCCTCCGGCGACCCGAAGAAGCAGGTCCGCTGCATCTACGTCGCCATCGGCCAGAAGGCCTCCACCATCGCCTCCATCAAGGGGCAGCTGGAGGAGGCGGGCGCGATGGAGTACACCACCATCGTCGCCTCCCCGGCGTCCGACCCGGCCGGCTTCAAGTACCTCGCCCCCTACACCGGCTCGGCCATCGGCCAGCACTGGATGTACGGCGGCAAGCACGTCCTGATCGTCTTCGACGACCTGAGCAAGCAGGCCGAGGCGTACCGTGCCGTGTCGCTGCTGTTGCGTCGCCCGCCGGGCCGTGAGGCGTACCCGGGTGACGTCTTCTACCTGCACTCCCGGCTGCTGGAGCGCTGCGCGAAGCTCTCCGACGAGATGGGCGGCGGCTCGATGACCGGCCTGCCGATCATCGAGACGAAGGCCAACGACATCTCGGCCTTCATCCCGACCAACGTCATCTCGATCACCGACGGCCAGATCTTCCTCGAGACCGACCTGTTCAACCAGGGCGTCCGGCCGGCCATCAACGTCGGCACCTCGGTCTCCCGGGTCGGTGGCGCCGCGCAGGTGAAGCCGATGAAGAAGGTCTCCGGTTCGCTGCGGCTGAACCTTGCCCAGTTCCGTGAGCTGGAGGCGTTCGCCGCCTTCGCCTCGGACCTGGACAAGGCCTCCCGCGCCCAGCTGGACCGCGGCGCCCGCCTGGTGGAGCTGCTCAAGCAGCCGAACTACTCGCCGTACCCGGTGCAGGACCAGGTCGTCGCGGTCTGGGCCGGCACCGAGGGCAAGCTGGACGACATCCCGGTCGGCGACGTCAAGCGCTTCGAGACGCAGTTCCTGGAGCAGCTGCGGCGCAAGCACAACGCCACGCTGCAGGCGATCGCGGACAACAAGTGGGACGACGAGATCGTCGCCACCCTCGACGCCGCCATCACCGAGTTCAAGCAGGGCTTCCTCGGCCGCGAGGACGAGCGCACCGTCAACGAGGCGCCGGCGGCGCCGCTGGAGGGCGAGGCCGAGCACGAGACGGTCACCCGCTACAGCGGCGGGGCCCCGGCCCAGAAGCAGTAGGGTCGGGCCATGGCGGCGCAGGTACGTGTTCTTCGTCAACGGATTCGCTCGGCGAAGGGGATGAAGAAGATCACCAAGGCGATGGAGCTCGTGGCGACGAGCCGGATCGCCAAGGCCCAGGCCCGGGTGGGGGCGTCCCTGCCGTACGCCCGGGCCATCACCGGCGTCCTCACGGCGCTGGCGTCCAACGCCTCGGTCGACCACCCGCTGCTGACCCCGCGCGAGCGGGTGCGGCGGGCCGGCGTCCTGCTGGTGACCGCCGACCGGGGCCTGGCCGGCGGTTACAGCTCCAACGCCATCCGGACGGCGGAGTCGCTGATCGCCCGGCTTCAGGCCGACGGCAAGGAGCCGGTGCTCTACGTCATCGGGCGCAAGGGTGTGACCTTCTACCGGTTCCGTAACCGGCCGATCGAGGCCAGTTGGACGGGCTTCTCGGAGCAGCCGTCCTTCGCCGACGCGCGCGAGGTGGGCGAGACGCTGATCAAGGCGTTCTCGGCCGGCGCGGACGACGCCGACGGCGAGCCGGGTCCGGACGGGGTACGCGGGGTGGACGAGCTGCACATCGTCTTCACCGAGTTCAAGTCCCTGATGACCCAGAACCCGATCACCCGGATCATCGGCCCGCTGCAGATCGAGGAGCGGCCCCGGTCGGAGGCGGCCCCCGGCGTGCTGCCGGCGTACGAGTTCGAGCCGGACGCGGAGGCGCTGCTCGACGCGCTGCTGCCGAAGTACATCAACACGCGGATCTACGCGGCGTTGCTGGAGTCGGCGGCCAGCGAGTCGGCGGCCCGGCGGCGGGCGATGAAGAGCGCCACCGACAACGCCGAAGAGATGATCGACAAGTACACGCGTGAGATGAACTCGGCCCGCCAGGCCGGGATCACCCAGGAGATCAGTGAGATCGTCGGCGGCGCGAACGCGCTGGCCGCGTCGGGAAGTGAAGTGTGATGACTGTTTCCGCAGTTGCTGGTGGACCAGCCGAGACCAAGACCGCCACGGGTCGCGTGGTCCGGGTCATCGGCCCGGTCGTCGACGCCGAGTTCCCGCGCGACGCCATGCCGGACCTGTTCAACGCGCTGCACGTGAACGTGACCCTCTCCGGCGGCGAGCGGACGCTGACCCTGGAGGTCGCCCAGCACCTGGGTGACAACCTGGTCCGCGCGATCTCGATGCAGCCGACCGACGGTCTGGTTCGCGGCGCCGAGGTGCGGGACACCGGTGGCCCGATCCGGGTGCCGGTCGGTGACGGGGTCAAGGGCCACGTCTTCAACGCGATCGGCGAGTGCCTCAACCTCACCGAGGGTGAGACCATCCAGGCCGACGACCACTGGGGCATCCACCGCAAGGCCCCGGCCTTCGCCGACCTGGAGCCGAAGACCGAGATGCTGGAGACCGGCATCAAGGTCATCGACCTGCTCGCCCCGTACGTCAAGGGCGGCAAGATCGGCCTGTTCGGCGGTGCCGGCGTGGGCAAGACGGTGCTCATCCAGGAGATGATCACCCGGGTGGCCCGGAACTTCGGTGGTACCTCGGTCTTCGCCGGGGTGGGCGAGCGCACCCGTGAGGGCAACGACCTCATCCACGAGATGACCGACTCCGGCGTCATCGACAAGACCGCGCTGGTCTACGGCCAGATGGACGAGCCGCCGGGCACCCGGCTGCGGGTCGCGCTCTCCGCGCTGACCATGGCGGAGTACTTCCGTGACGTGAAGAAGCAGGAGGTGCTGCTCTTCATCGACAACATCTTCCGCTTCACCCAGGCCGGTTCCGAGGTCTCCACCCTGCTGGGCCGGATGCCCAGCGCGGTGGGTTACCAGCCGACCCTGGCCGACGAGATGGGTGAGCTGCAGGAGCGGATCACCTCCGTCCGGGGCCAGGCCATCACGTCCATGCAGGCGATCTACGTGCCGGCGGACGACTACACCGACCCGGCTCCGGCGACCACCTTCGCCCACCTGGACGCGACCACCAACCTGGAGCGGTCGATCTCCGACAAGGGCATCTACCCGGCGGTGGACCCGCTGGCCTCCTCGTCGCGGATCCTCGCCCCCGAGTTCGTCGGCCAGGAGCACTTCCAGGTGGCCAGCGAGGTGAAGCGGATCCTGCAGCGCTACAAGGACCTGCAGGACATCATCGCCATCCTCGGTATCGAGGAGCTCTCCGAGGAAGACAAGATCACGGTCCAGCGGGCCCGCCGGATCGAGCGCTTCCTGTCGCAGAACACCTACGCGGCGGAGCAGTTCACCGGCGTGCCGGGCTCGACGGTCCCGATCAAGGAGACCATCGAGGCGTTCCGGAAGATCAGCGAGGGGGAGTACGACCACTTCCCCGAGCAGGCGTTCTTCATGTGCGGTGGGCTCGATGACCTGGAGAAGAAGGCCGAGGAGCTGATGAAGGGCTGACCCTTCGGCTCGAACGAAAGAAGGCCGCCCCGGTAACCCCGGGGCGGCCTTCCGTTCATCTTCGCGACGTACTATCTCCGCTGCCCGGTTTCCCGTGCTCGGCGATCACGCCGCCCGCGAGATACCGTCTAGCCACGCTCGTACAGATGCGCGGTGATGGGTTTAAACCATTCGGCCACGCGCGCCCGTATCTCCCAGGGGGCGCGACGAACGGAGATGCTTGTGGGTAAGGCCGGCAGGGGTGGTAAGCGCGGCAAGCGCGGTGGGCGCTCGTCCGTGTGGCGGGGTGTGCCGCGTTGGGCGCAGCTCTGCACCATCTTCGGCGTCGTGTTGATGGTGCTCAGCGGGACCAGTCTGGTCGGCGCGGAGGCGCTGATGGCCCGCTACGAGGGCGCGATCGGCAAGGCCGACCTCTTCGGCGACCAGGCGGCCGGCGCCAGCGAGCGCAAGAGCGACATCAAGGGCCCGCTCAACATCCTGCTGGTCGGCATCGACCCGCGCGACGAGGACACCCCGCCCCTGGCCGACGCGATCATGGTCCTGCACGTGCCGAAGGAGATGGACCGGGCCTACCTCTTCTCGCTCCCGCGCGACCTCTACGTCGAGATCCCGCCGTTCCGGAAGGCGGAGTTCAACGGCGCCACCAGCAAGCTGAACGACGCGATGTCCTTCGGCAGCCGGGTGCCCGGCGGGAAGCCGGACGCCGCGCGGGGCTTCGAGCTGCTCGCCCTCACCGCGCAGCGGGTCACCGGGATCGAGCGCTTCGACGCCGGTGCGATCATCAACTTCTCCGGCTTCCAGAAGATCGTCGACGCCATGGGTGGGGTCACGATGAACATCGAGCGGGAGGTCCGCTCCGAGCACCGCGAGCCGGACGGCAAGCACCGCAAGGGCAAGCCCGGCGGTGGCGGCTACGTCGGGCCGCAGGCGGTCTACCCGAAGGGCAAGCAGCACCTGAGCGGCTGGCAGGCGCTGGACTACGTCCGCCAGCGTTACGAGAAGAACGGCGTGATCGACGGTGACTACGGCCGGCAGCGGCACCAGCAGCAGTTCGTCAAGGCGATGGCCGGCCAGGCCCTCAGCGCCGACGTGGTGACCAACCCGGTCAAGCTGGACCGGGTGCTCCGGGCGGCGGGCGAGTCGCTGATCTTCAGCGGCCGGGGGCACAGCGTGATCGACTTCGGCCTCGCGCTCAAGGACATCCGCCCCGGCAACATCCAGATGATCAAGCTGCCGGGTGGCGGCGTCTTCGAGAACGGGAAGTACCGTGGCGAGCGCTTCGAGTCCGAGGTCGACGACTTCTTCGTCGCGCTGGAACGGGAACTGCTGGACCCGTTCCTCCTCGAACATCCCAAGCTGGTGAACAGGACCTGATCGGCCCGCGGGTCTCGGCACCCGCCTGAAGAACACGTCCGGTACGGGACTAGACTTTCCCAATCCGCCGCCTCAGCAAGGAGACAGCGTGGCAGAGCAGCTTAACGTCCAGCTCGTGGCCGTCGAGGAAAAGGTCTGGTCGGGCAAGGCCGAGATGGTCATGGCCCGGACGACCGAGGGTGAGCTGGGCGTGCTGCCGGGGCACGCGCCCCTGCTCGGCCAGCTCGCCGAGCCCGGCCAGGTGCGCATCAAGCTCCCCGGGGGCGAGCAGCTCACCTACGAGGTGGCCGGCGGGTTCCTGTCGGTGAGCGAGCGGGGTGTGACCGTGCTGGCCGAGAACGCCACCCCGGCCTCCGCCGCTGCGGGCAACTGAGCCGACCCGCCGATGGAGATCGTCGAAGGGATCGGAATCGGCGTCGCCGTGGTCCTCGGCGCGATCCTGTTCCTCTTCATCCGGCGGGCTCTGGTCACCCGTAGCGGGGGCATCATCCGGCTCAGCGTGCGGACCTCCACCATGCTCGACGGCCGCGGCTGGGCACCCGGTTTCGGCCGCTTCGTCGGCGACGAACTCCGCTGGTACCGGATGTTCAGTTTCGCCGTACGCCCCAAGCGGGTGCTCTCCCGCGAAGGGCTGACGGTGGAGCGACGGCGACTGCCCGAAGCGCAGGAACGGATGTCCATGCCGGCCGACTGGATCATCCTCCGCTGTACCAGTCGACACGCCCCGGTCGAGATCGCCATGGCACGATCCACCGTCACCGGGTTTCTCTCCTGGCTCGAGGCCGCCCCTCCGGGGGCGGTCTCGCCGCGTATGGCCTCCCAGGACTGGCCGGCCGCCTGACGCACCGCCGGGCCGGCGCCTCGGCTGGCCGAGCCACGACATGCGGCAACTGGGGCCTTCCCACCCACGCGATGCCCCCAAGTTGCCGCAACCCGTGACCCAGCGGCGGGCGGGGGCCGTAGAACGGTAAACCGTCCGAGCTCTGCACCCGTGTGCGCCGATCGACGCGCGATGTCCGGTTCGCGGGTGGTCGGGGTCACTCCCGGGCCGGAATGGCTGGGGGGTGGGGGTGGTTGTACACCCCTGAACGGCCGAGGAGGACGCCCGGTGTGGCGGGTGGGTCGGGGTCGGGGAATGGCCCGGGCCGGTCGGTCGTTGTACATGGTCTGGCGCGGTGGTGTGGCTCTGTTGGCCCCGCGCGCCGAGCAGGTCTTCTTTCCCCCTTTTTTGTTTGGGCGCCTGACGGTGCTTGCGCATGTCCGGTCCCCCCTTGGTCGGTGTGCGTCGACCCCCGAATGGAGCTTGTCATGAACTCGATGTTGCGTAAGACGGTGCTGGGTGTTGCTGGTGTGGCGTGTGCTGGTGGGCTGGTTGCTGGTCCGGTTGCCGCGTTCGCGGAGGGTCCGCTGGCGGGTGCCACGACTGTGGTGCAGGCTGACAAGCCGGATATGAGCACGCTGATCCCGCATGGTGTGCAGGGCGCCCAGTCGCGCATCGACCTCTCCGATGAGCAGGTCGGCAACGTGAAGGCGATCATCGCGGCGACGAAGAAGACTGACATGGATGAGCGTGCCGCCGTGGTGGCGATCGGTACGGCGTTGCAGGAGTCGAAGTTGGAGAACCTGGGTCACCTGGGTGACCGCAACGACCACGATTCGCAGGGTCTGTTCCAGCAGCGTCCGTCCAGTGGTTGGGGCACGGTGGAGCAGATCACCGACCCGGAGTACTCGACCCTGGCGTTCCTGAAGGGGTTGAAGCAGGTCGACGGCTGGCAGGACATGCCGCTGACCGTGGCCGCGCAGACGGTGCAGGTGTCGGCGTTCCCGGATCACTACGCGCAGTGGGAGCAGCTGGCCGCCGATCTGGTAGCCGAGCACTGGAACAGCTGACAACGGGAGCAGTTGACCCGATAGACATTCCTCCACAGGGGGAGCAGGAAACCGCTGGCCGGCACCCGGATGGGTGCCGGCCAGCGGCGTCCCCCCGCCACGAGCAAGCAAACCCAAGCAGACCCAACCCAACCCAGCCCAAAGAATCACTCCCACTACCACCTGAGCGGCCGTACGGCCAACGACCACGACGGGCTGGGGGCGACCGTGCCCGGCGCAGGGATCAAGCCTGACCGCCCGGAGCCGGGCACGGTCGCCCCCAGCCCTCAAGCCCAGCCACCGCCAGCCCAACCCCAACCCCAACCCGACCCCGCTCAGGAAGCCACCAGCTCCACCTCGTACCCCTGCCCGTCGGCCAGGTACGCGGCGTACGTCTGCGGCCCGCCGGCGTGCGGGTGGCGGTCGGGAAAGAGCAACTGCCAGCCGTACGCCGGGGCCTGCTCGGTGAGTCGGTCCACGGCGGCGGGTGGGCCGGCGTGGAAGGCCAGGTGGTTGAGCCCCGGGGCGAGCCGGTCGTGGCGGCGGCCGGAGAGTGCGGGTGACTCCTCCAGCACGAGGTACGTCGGGCCGAGTCGCCAGGAATGGCCGTTCGGCCACTGCTGGAAGGACGTCCAGCCCAACTGGCCGAGGAGCCAGCCCCAACTGCGTATCGCGGCGGCCAGGTCGGGTACCCAGACCTCCACGTGGTGCAGTGCTCCGACCGTCAACGGGCTCCGCCCGGCACCCATAGCACGTCTCCGCCGGGATTTGCCGTTCTTGCCAGGATAAAGAGCAGGTCCGACAGCCGGTTGAGATACTTTGCCGGGAGGTGGCTGGTCCGGTCGGGGTCGTGGGTGACGAGGGCCCATGCCGACCGCTCGGCGCGCCGGGCGATCGTCCGCGCCGCGTGCAGCAGCGCCGCGCCCGCGGTGCCGCCGGGGAGGATGAAGGAGTCGAGCTTGCTCAGGCGCGCGTTGTACTCATCGCACCAGCCCTCAAGGCGCTCGACGTACTCCTCCGTGACCCGCAGCGGTGGATACTTCGGCTCCGGTTCGACCGGGGTGGACAGGTCGGCGCCCACGTCGAACAGGTCGTTCTGGATCGTCCCCAGCACCGCCCGCAGTCCATCGTCGAGCTGGCCGAGGGCGAGCGCCACGCCGATCGCGGCGTTGCACTCGTCCACGTCGGCGTACGCGGCGATCCGTGGATCGTTCTTCGGCACCTGCTCGTTGTTGCTCAGCCTGGTCATGCCGGCGTCGCCGGCCTTGGTGTAGATGCGCGTGAGGTGGACGGCCATGACGCACAGCCTACGGATACCGGACCTGACGATCCCGGCGCGGCCGGACGCCGGCTCGGGGTGGTCCGCCGGGGTCGGTCCGGGCGACGCGGGTGACGCCGCGGTCGCCGACGTCGATGTCATCCGGGTACGCGGCGGCGCCCGGCTCGCCGGCACCGTGCACGTGGTCGGTGCGAAGAACTCGGCGCTGAAGCTGATGGCCGCCGCGCTGCTCGCCCCCGGCCGCAGCGTGATCACCAACGTTCCCCGGATCACCGACATCGCGATCATGGGCGAGGTGCTGCGCCGCCTCGGCTGCGGCGTACGGTTCGACGCCGACGATCCGGTGGACCCGATGGTCACCGTCGGCGGGGTGGCCCGATCCCGTTCGGTCACCATCGACGTGCCGGAGCAACCGGGGGTCGAGGCCGACTACGACCTGGTCCGCCGGCTGCGCGCGTCGATCTGCGTGCTCGGCCCGTTGCTGGCCCGGCGCGGGTACGTGCGGGTCGCCCACCCGGGCGGCGACGCGATCGGCTCGCGGGGCCTGGACATGCACATCTCCGGGCTGACCCGGATGGGCG
Organism: Micromonospora sp. WMMD1082; assembly: GCF_029626175.1. Classification (NCBI taxonomy): domain Bacteria; kingdom Bacillati; phylum Actinomycetota; class Actinomycetes; order Micromonosporales; family Micromonosporaceae; genus Micromonospora; species Micromonospora sp. WMMD1082. Next base: position 4,068,721 of record NZ_JARUBM010000002.1, read on the forward strand.
CCGAGACCTGCGGCGAGCACGGCTTCGTGATCGCCTCCGCGCCCGACGGCCTGCGCGGTGCGGAGATCGTGCTGGACTTTCCCAGCGTCGGCGCGACCGAGAACCTGATCATGGCGGCGGTGCTGGCCGACGGCACCACCGTGATCGACAACGCCGCCCGCGAGCCCGAGATCGTCGACCTCTGCACGATGCTTCAGCGGATGGGCGCGCTGATCGACGGTGAGGGCACGTCCACCATCACCATCGTCGGCGTACCCCGGCTGCGGCCGGTCCGGCACGCCACGGTGGGGGACCGGATCGTCGCCGGGACCTGGGCCTTCGGCGCGGCGATGACCCTCGGCGACGTCACCGTGACCGGCCTCGACCCGGCGTTCCTGGAGGTCGCGCTGGACAAGCTGGTCGCGGCCGGCGGCCTGGTCGAGACCCGGGCGGACGCCTTCCGGGTACGCATGGACGACCGGCCCCGGGCGGTGGACGTGGTGACGTTGCCCTACCCGGGCTTCGCCACCGACCTGCTGCCGATGGCGATCGGGCTCGCGGCGCTCAGCGAAGGCGCCTCGTTGATCACCGAGAACATCTTCGACGGCCGGTTCATGTTCGCCAACGAGATGATGCGGCTGGGCGCGGACATCAACACCGACGGGCATCACGCGGTGGTACGCGGGCGGGAGCGGCTCTCCGGCGCACCGGTACGCGCGACCGACATCCGGGCCGGCGCCGGGCTGATCATCGCCGGGCTCTGCGCCGACGGGGTGACCGAGGTGTCCCACGTGCACCACGTCGATCGGGGCTACCCGGACTTCGTGGCCGACCTGCGGGCGCTGGGCATCGAGGTCGAGCGGGCCACCGCACCGGAGGAGCCGGAGCTGACCATCTGAGCCGCCTTAGCCGTCGTTCAGGCTCGCCGATTAGGGTGCAGGCAGACACTCAATCGCAGCGAGGGAGAGGCAGATGGCGGGTCGACTCGCGGTCGTCGGCGCCGGGCTGATGGGCTCAGGCATCGCACAGGTGGCAGCGCAGGCAGGCTGGCAGGTGACACTGCGGGACCTGGACGACGCGGCGACGCGGCGCGGCGTGGACGGCATCCGGAAGTCGCTGACGAAGTTCGCCGAGAAGGGCAGGATCGACGCGGCCGACGTCGAGGCGGCGCTCGGGCGGATCACCCCGACGACCGACCTGGAAGCGGCGGCCGACGCGGACATCGTGGTCGAGGCGGTCTTCGAGCGACTGGAGATCAAGCACGAGGTGTTCCGCGCGCTGGACAAGATCTGTAGGGCGGACGCCGTCCTGGCCACCAACACCTCGGCCATCCCGGTGACGCAGATCGCGGCGGTCACCGAGCGTCCGGAGGCGGTCGTGGGCACCCACTTCTTCTCCCCGGTGCCGATGATGAGGCTCTGCGAGCTGGTCCGTGGCTACAAGACCAGCGACGCCACCCTGGACGCGGCGAAGGCGTTCGCCGAGGAGATCGGCAAGACCGTCGTGGTGGTCAACCGGGACATCGCCGGCTTCGTCACCACCCGGCTGATCAGCGCCCTGGCCATGGAGGCGATCCGGCTGGTCGAGTCGGGCGTCATCTCCGCCGAGGACCTGGACACCGCCTGCAAGCTCGGCTTCGGGCACGCCATGGGCCCGCTGGCCACGGTCGACCTGACCGGCGTGGACGTGCTGCTCAACGCCACGAAGAACATCTACACCGACACCGCCGACGAGAAGTTCTTTCCGCCGGAGCTGCTCCAGCGCATGGCCGCGGCCGGTGACCTGGGCCGCAAGACCGGCCGGGGCTTCTACTCCTACTGAGCGACGGGGAAGGGCCCTCTCGGTGCCCTTCCCCGCCACCGGTCAGCCGTCGCGGCTGGTGGTCCAGCGGAAGGTGGTCAGGCAGAGCACCAGGCCGATCACGCACCAGGCGCCGAGCACCAGGGCGACCCGGGTCAGCTCGAACGAGCCGCCGGGCTCCTGGGCGCCGAAGCTCTCCGGCAGGAAGACGGCCCGCAGCCCCTGGCACATCCACTTGAGCGGGAAGAGGGCCGCCACCTGCTGCATCCAGGTCGGCAGGTTGGTGAAGAGGAAGAACACCCCGGAGATGAACTGGAGCACCAGCGCGATCGGGGTGACCACCGCCGAGCCGCTGCGGGCGGTGCGGGCCAGCGACGTGATCGCGATGCCGCAGAGGGTGCAGGCGGTGATCCCCAGCGCGCTGACCCAGCCGAAGGTCAGCCAGGCCGTCCCGGTGGCCGGCAGGTCCAGGTCGAACAGGGCCGTCGAGACGGCGAGCAGCAGGGCGGTCATCAGCACACCGATCACCAGCACCATGATTACCTTGCCGGCGAACCAGACCCACTTGGGCATCGGCGTGCCCCGGTAGCGCTTGAGCACGCCCCGGTCCCGCTCGATCGGGATCCAGATGCCGAGGTTCTGGAAGCTGACCGTCATCAGGCCGGTCGCGATCATGCCGGTGATGAAGTACTGCGTGTAGCTCACCCCGGGCGCGATCTCCTCGTCGAAGATCGAGGCGAAGATCAGCACCATGATGAGCGGGAAGCCCAGCGTGAACACGACGGACTCCCGGCTGCGCAGGAACTGCCGGATCTCCAGCCGCCCCTGGCGCAGGGCGAGGCTGACCGGCCCGAGCCGGCGGGCCGGGTGGGCGGCGGCGACCGGGGCCGCGGGCTTCGTCGTGGTGGTCATCGGTGTCCGATCATCTTCAGGTAGATGTCTTCCAGGGTGGGCCGGGCGACGGTCAGGCCGGGCACCTCGCCGCCGAACCGCGCGGCGAGTTCCGCCACCAGCGCCGTCGGCGTCGCGCTCTCCGCGCTGTCGGGCGTGCCGTCCGGCGTACGCCAGGAGACGGTGGCCAGCGCCTCCTGCCGGTTACCGAGCCGGTTGGGGGCGGCGACCTCGATCAGCCGGCCGCCGGCGATCACGCCGACCCGGTCGGCGAGCGCCTCGGCCTCGTCCAGGTAGTGCGTGGTGAGCACGATGGTGGTGCCGGCGGCGGAGAGGTCCCGGATCAGGTCCCAGAACTCGTGCCGGGCCTCCGGGTCGAAACCGGTGGTCGGCTCGTCCAGGAAGAGCAGTTCCGGTCGGCCGATGATGCCGAGCGCCACGTCGAGGCGGCGCTTCTGCCCGCCGGAGAGGGTGTGCGTACGGGCGCGGGCCTTGGCGGCCAGCCCGACCCGTTCGATCACCTTGTCCGGGTCCTCGGCGTCGGCGTAGAAGCCGGCGAAGTGATGCACCACCTCGGCGACGGACAGCTCGTCGAACTCGCCGGTGCCCTGGAAGACGATGCCGACCTGCTCCCGCCAGTGACGGGCCGGGTGTGCCGGGTCGCTGCCGAGTACCCGCACCTCGCCGCCGTCCCGGTGGCGGTAGCCCTCCAGGATCTCCACGGTGGTGGTCTTGCCGGCGCCGTTCGGCCCGAGCAGGGCGAACACCTCGCCCCGGAAGACGTCCAGGTCCAGCCCGGCCACCGCGACGGTGTCGCCGTACGCCTTGCGCAACCCCCGGACGTGGATCGCGACGTCGTCACTCATGCCGTCAAGTGTGCGGCCCGCCGTCATCCGCCGTCCGCACCGGGGGTGGTGGTGCCCGTCACCGGGGGCGGGTCGCGCCGGCGGAACCGGCCGGGCCGCCGGAGGCGCGGGCAGGCCCGGCGTACCGGATCAGACCCGGAAGCCCGCCTCGCGCGCGGCCTGCCGCTCCCGGCGTCGCTCCGACCGGCGGCGCAGCAACCAGGGGAGGAAGAGCACGAACCCGACCAGGAACGCCAGCACCAGCACCGGCAGGATGATCGCCACGAGCGACATGACCACGCTGGTGGCGTCCTCGGCGGTGCTCGCCACCGGTGCGCCCAGGCCGGCCGTGGTCGCGTTGATGACCGGCCGGGCGGCCGACTTGAGCAGATGCACGCCGAGCGCGATGAGCACACCGACCAGCACCGGGAGCCACTGGCCGCCGCCGGCGAAGAAGCTGTCCGGGTCGGTCACGGTGACGGTGTCGGAGGCCGACCCGGCGCCGAAGGCCAGGCCGCCCGCGGTCGGCCGGACCACGGTCTGCACCACGTCGTTGATGTGGTCCACCACGGGGACCTTGTCCGCGACGACCTCGACGGCCAGCAGCACCGCGAGGATGCCCAGCACCCACTCGTTGCCGAGCCACTGCCAGCTGCCGGGCAGGTCGATGAAGCTGGTGAACCGGGCCAGCAGACCCATCATCAGGAGCGGGATGTAGGCGTTCAGGCCCGCCGAGGCGGCGAGGCCGGTACCGGTGAGGACTTCGAGCACCATCTCAGCATCGCACCGGCACGCCAGCGGCGCTCGGCGGCGATGCCCGGCGGCTCCGCTACCCTCGTCGGGTGCGGTTGGTGATTGCGAAGTGCTCGGTGGACTATGTCGGACGGCTCTCGGCCCACTTGCCGCCGGCGACCCGGCTGTTGATGGTGAAGGCGGACGGGTCGGTCTCGATCCATGCCGACGACCGGGCGTACAAGCCGTTGAACTGGATGAGCCCGCCGTGCCGGCTGGAGGAGGCCCCCGGCGTCTGGCGGGTGGTCAACAAGGCCGGCGAGGAGCTGCGGATCACCCTGGAGGAGATCTTCCAGGACACGTCGTACGACCTGGGTGTCGACCCCGGGCTGCGCAAGGACGGCGTCGAGGCGCACCTACAGGAGCTGCTGGCGGCCAACCCGGAGACCCTGGGCGAGGGGTTCACCCTCGTCCGCCGCGAGTACATGACCGCCATCGGCCCGGTCGACCTGCTCTGCCGGGACGCCGACCAGGGCACGGTTGCGGTCGAGGTGAAGCGCCGTGGTGAGATCGACGGCGTGGAGCAGCTCACCCGCTACCTCGAACTGCTCAACCGGGACCCGCTGCTCGCCCCGGTCGCCGGGGTCTTCGCCGCGCAGGAGATCAAGCCGCAGGCCCGGGTGCTCGCCACCGATCGGGGGATCCGCTGCGTGGTGGTGGACTACCACCGGCTACGCGGCATCGAGCGCGACGAGTTGACCCTCTTCTAGGGCGCGGCTCTACGGGTCGTCAGCGGCCGTAGAGCATCTTGACCGCCTTCACGAGGCGGGCGAGGTCGGCCGGGGTGCGCTCGAACGTGGTGGAGGGCAGCAGTGAGCGGGCCCGGCGACGGGTGACCGCCTTGGCCCGGCCGAACTCGCGCAGCCCGTCCTCGCCGTGGATCCGGCCGAAGCCCGAGTCGCCGACGCCGCCGAACGGCAGCGTGGACATGCCGGCGAAGGTGAGGGTCGAGTTGATCGATGCCATGCCGGAGCGCAGCCGCCGGGCGATGGCGACCGCGCGCCGCTGACCGAAGACCGAACCACCCAGCCCGTACGGCAGCGCGTTGGCGCGGGTGAGGGCCTCGTCGGCGGTGCGGACCCGATTGATGGTCACGGTCGGGCCGAAGGTCTCCTCGCGTACGGCGGCGGCATCCTCCGGCACCTCCACCAGAACGGTCGGGTGGGCGTACGGCGGGCGCACCGCGTCCGGCCCGCCGAGCACCGCGCGGCCGCCGCGCGCCAGCGCGTCCTCGATGTGTCGTCGGATGACGCCGAGCTGACTCGGCATGGTGATCGGGCCGACGTCCGCGTCGTCGGGACCGACGGTGAGGCGGCCGGCGCGCTCGACCACCTTGTCGACGAACGCGTCGAAGACCGGCTCCACGACGTAGACCCGCTCGATGCCGATGCAGGTCTGCCCGGCGTTGGTCATCGCGCCCCAGACGCACGCCTCGGCGGCGGCATCCAGGTCGGCGTCCGCGTCCACGATCATGGCGTCCTTGCCGCCGGCCTCCAGCAGCACCGGGGTCAGCGACTCGGCGCAGGCGGCCATCACCTTCTTCGCGATGGCCGTCGAGCCGGTGAAGGCGAGCTTGTCGACACCGGCGCGGCACAGCGCCGCGCCGACGTCGCCGAGCCCGTGGACCGTGATGAGCACGGGCTGCTCGGGCACCACCTCGGCGAAGCTGTCGACGAGCCACTGGCCGATGACCGGGGTGTACTCGCTGGGCTTGAAGACGACCGCGTTGCCGGCCGCCAGCGCGTACGCGATGGAGCCGATGGGGGTGAAGACTGGATAGTTCCAGGGGCCGATGACGCCGACCACGCCGTGCGGCTGGTATTCCAGATGGGCCGAGAACTCGGCCAGGACGAGCCGGGAGCGGACCCGGCGCGGGCCGAGCACCCGGTGGGCGTTGCGGGCCGCCCAGTCGACGTGCTCCACGGCGGTCACGATCTCCACGAGGGCGTCGGCGACCGGCTTGCCGCCTTCGGCGTGCATCAGCTCCGCCAGCTGTTCCATCCGCTGGGCGAGCAGCCGTCGCCAGCGCAGCAGCCGCTCCCGCCGTCCGGTGAAGCCGAGCGCCGCCCACCACTGGCCGGCGGCCCGGGCCCGCTCGACGGCGCGTTCGACGTCCACCGTCGTGGCGACCGGCACGCGGCCCGCCTCGTCGCCCGTGGCCGGGCTGGTCGAGATCAGATGGTCGCCCTCGATCTGCGGGATGCCGGGGAGTCGTACAGCCGTCATGTCGGAAGTCTAGACCCGGAAACTACTCGCTGGTAAGGGTGTCGTAACGGGGCGAATCACCCGGCCCGTGGGCGGTCGGGTCGGATGAACCCCTGGCGTCGACTCGATGGTGTCGTCGCGTACCTCGCCGGAAGGGGTGAGCGGAGGGTATTCTCCTGGTCACTCATAGGTGCCCGACTGGGCGGTGGAGGCCACCACCCAGCGACGGCAGGCTGGCCGGGGGTGGCCGCACGGGGTGGAGGGGCGACTGTCCATGGAGGAACATCCGCAACTGATGCCGCTGCTGACGGTGGCCGCGGGGCCGATGCGCGGGCTGGGCTTCCGGCTGCTCCAGCGGCCGCAGGTGATCGGCCGTGACCCGGCGGTCGACATCGTCGTGCACGATCCACACCTGAGCCGGCGGCACGCCGAGATCTGGCTGGCCGGTGAGGGGGTCTCCGTGGTGGATCTCGGGTCCACCAACGGCACCTGGGTGAACGACCTCCGGACCACCGGCGTGGCCCGCCTGACCGACGGCGATGTGATCCGGATCGGCCGCACCGAGCTGAGATTCTTCGACCCGGGAGTGGCCCGGACCGACCCGGTGAGCCTGAGCTTCGAGCTGTGCCGCCAGGAGCGGCGACCGACCCTGCCGCTGCCCGTCGCGGTCGCGCCGGTGGCCCGCGGGAAGGCCGGTGCTCCGGTCACGGCTGCGGTCGCCGCCGGCACTCCCCGCTGACCGCCGGGACGCCCGCCGCTGGCCGCCGGGGCTCGTCGTTCCCCGCCGGGACGTCCGTCGTTGCCCGCCGGTCGCCCGCCGCTGTCTGCCGGACGATCGGTGGTAATCGCCGAGGTCGGTCGGTGGTGGCCGCCATGCGCCGGGTCCGGTTCGTGGATGGCGGGCACATGGACCGGCGGTGCCGGTCGTGGCACCATGCCGCAATGAAGACCGAGCAGCACGTCGTCACCGCGAACGGGATCGCCCAGGCCTTCCGGGTGGCCGGCCCCGTCGAGGGTGTACCGGTGCTGCTCGTGCACGGCAACTGCTCGTCGGCCGCCTTCTGGGAGCCGCTGGTACGGCGGCTGCCCGAGACGCTGCGGGTGGTGGCGCCGGATCTGCGCGGCTACGGCGCCACGCAGGCGGCCCCGGTGGACGCCGGCCGGGGCCTGACCGACTTCGCCGACGACGTGGCGGCGCTGCTCGACGAGCCGACCCTCTTCGCCGAGGGTGCCCGGCCCGTGGTGGTCGGCCACTCGCTCGGCGGGGGAGTGGCGATGCGGCTGCTGGTCGACCACCCCGACCGGGTGGCCGGGCTGCTGCTCGCGGCGCCGGTGTCGCCGTACGGTTTCGGCGGCACCCGGGATCTCGCGGGCACCCCGACCACGCCGGACTTCGCCGGCACCGGCGCCGGTACGGCGAACGCCGACTTCGTCGCCCGACTGGCCGCCGGTGACCGCAGCGCCGAGGCGCGAACCAGCCCCCGCAGCGTGCTGCGGGCCGCGTACGTGGCGGACCCGTCCTGCCTCGGCGACGACGAGGAACTGCTGCTCGACAGCGTGCTCTCCACCTCGACCGGCCCGGACAACTACCCCGGCGACGCGGTGGAGTCGCCGCACTGGCCGGGCAGCGCACCGGGCCGGCGCGGCGTGCTCAACGCGCTCGCCCCGACGCACTTCCGGATCGCCGAGGAACTGCTCGCCGTGACGCCCAAGCCGCCGGTGACCTGGATCCGCGGCGACGCCGACGTGATCGTCTCCGACACGTCCCTGTTCGACCTGGCGCAGCTGGGCGCGCTGGGCGTGGTGCCCGGCTGGCCCGGACCGGACGAGTGCCCGCCACAGCCGATGATCGGGCAGACCCGCGCGGTGCTCGACCGGTACGCCGCCGCCGGCGGCAGCTACCGCGAGGTGGCGCTGCCCGGCTGCGGACACACCCCCCACCTCGAACGCCCAGCAGAGTTCGCCGCCGAACTACTAGCCCTCACCACCCCCACCACCGCACCCTGACCTTTCGCCATCGGTGGGGCCAGGGGGTGAGACCTCACGTGCGGGGTGAGGGTGGCAGACTCGCGTGCATACCTTAGGGGTCGTTCATGTTCGGCCGGGTCGGTGTGGACAAGGGGAGGCGGGGTCGTGGCGCGGGAGTTCACCAGCGTGGGTGTGGTGGGTCTGGGCACCATGGGTGCCGGCATCGTCGAGGTCTTCGCCCGCAACGGCATCGACGTGGTCGCCGTGGAGATCTCCGATGCCGCCCTGGACCGCGGGCGGGCCAACCTGACCGGCTCGACCGACCGCGCGGTGGCCAGGGGCAAGCTCGCCGTCGCCGACCGGGACGCCCTGCTGGCCCGGGTCGACTTCGTCGTCGGGCTGGACGCGCTGCACTCGGTGGACCTGGTGATCGAGGCGGCACCCGAGCGCCTCGACCTCAAGCGGCGGATCTTCGGCGAGCTGGACCGCGTCTGCAAGCCCGAGGCGATCCTCGCCACCAACACCTCCTCGTTGAGCGTCACCGAGATCTCCGTGGCCACCGCCCGCCCCCACCAGGTGATCGGCATGCACTTCTTCAACCCCGCGCCGGTGATGAGGCTGGTCGAGGTCGTGCGTACGGTGGTCACCGCCGCCGACGTGGTGGCAGACGTGGCGGCGCTCTGCGCGCGGCTCGGCAAGGTCGACGTGACCATCGGCGACCGGGCCGGCTTCATCGCCAACGCGCTGCTCTTCGGCTACCTCAACCAGGCGGTCGGCATGGTCGAGTCCCGCTACGCCACCCGCGAGGACATCGACGCCGCGATGAAGCTCGGCGGCGGGCTGCCCATGGGTCCGCTGGCGCTGCTGGACCTGATCGGGCTGGACACCGCGTACGAGATCCTGGAGACCATGTACCGGCGCGGTGGCCGGGACCGCCGGCACGCCCCGGTGCCGCTGCTCAGGCAGCTGGTGACCGCCGGGCTGCTCGGGCGGAAGTCCGGCCGGGGGTTCTACACCTACGAGCAGCCCGGCTCACCGAAGGTCGTACCGGACGAGCAGACGCCGGCCACGGCGGCGCCGGCGCCGGCCGACGGCGCCCGGGAAGTTGCGACGGTCGGCGTGGTGGGCTCCGGCCCGCTGGCCACCGGGATCGTCGAGGTCTTCGCCCAGGCCGGTTACGACGTCGTCGCGGTGACCGAGGGGGCGGCGACGCTGGAAGACCTGGCCGACGTCGATCTGGTGGTCGAGGCGGTGGCCGAGGAGCTGAGCGTCAAGCAGGCGCTCTTCGCCAGCCTGGACGAGGTCTGCAAGCCGGGCGTCGTGCTGGCCAGCACCACCTCCGCGCTGCCGGTGATCGAGCTGGCGATGGCCACCCAGCGCCCGGCCGACGTGGTGGGGCTGCACTTCTTCGACCCCGCCCCGACGACGCCGCTGGTGGAGATCGTGCGGACGATCCGCACCTCGGCGAAGACCACCGCCACCGCCAGCGCGGTCTGTGCCGCCCTCGGCAGGACCGGGGTGGTCTGCGCCGACCGGTCCGGTTTCATCGTCAACGCGCTGCTGTTCCCGTACCTCAACGACGCCGTGCGGATGCTGGAGGCCAGCTACGCCACCGCCGACGACATCGACCACGCGATGAAGCTGGGCTGCGGCTACCCGACGGGCCCGTTCGAGCTGCTCGACGCGGTCGGCCTGGACGTGGCGCTGGCCATCCAGCGGGAGCTGTACCGCGCCGTGCGAGAGCCCGGCCTCGCCCCGGTCCCGCTGCTGGAGCACCTGGTCACGGCGGGCTACCTGGGCCGCAGGGCGGGCCGCGGCTTCCGCGACCACGCCCGCCCCTGACGGGTGCGCCGCCGGCCGGCCCCCGAGATCCGACCGTACGCTGGATGACGTGAGCCCTCGTCGCAACCGTCCCCGCCGTGACGACGCCGAACGCCTGGACGCCGAGCGTGCCCGGCACGGCGTCGCGGCGGTGCAGCAGTGGCGCGACGGCGACTGGCAGGTGCGCGGGATCAGCGGCGGCGCGTCGGCCAAGACGTACCGCTGCCCCGGGTGTGACCAGGAGATCCGTCCCGGGGTGGCGCACGTGGTCGCCTGGCCGGCGGACGGTCGGGGTGACCTCACCGACCGGCGGCACTGGCACAGCGGCTGCTGGCGGGCCCGCGACCGGCGGGCCCCGGTGATCCAGCGCGGTCGCGGTGCGCCCCGGCACGGCTGAGGCGTGGCCATCAAGGGGCCCTTCGTTACGGCCGGGCCGGGCCGGGGCAGACTGAAGGCATGAGCACACCGATCCGCGCGTCGTCCATCCTGCCCGGGCACCGGGAGGACATCGAGCTGCACACCGCGGACGGCCTGCGCCTGGTCGGCGAGCTGGCCCGCCCGGTGGACCGGGAGCCGGCGGCCACCCTGGTCTGCCTGCACCCGCTGCCCACCCACGGCGGGATGATGGACAGCCACGTCTTCCGCAAGGCGGCCTGGCGGCTGCCGGCGCTGGCCGACCTGGCCGTGCTCCGGTTCAACACCCGGGGCACCAGCAGCGTGCGCGGCACCAGCGAGGGCACCTTCGACTCGGCCGTGGGCGAGCGCTTCGACGTCGCCGCCGCCATCGAGTACGCCGAGTTCCACGAGCTGCCGAACGTCTGGCTGCTCGGCTGGTCGTTCGGCACCGACCTGGTGCTGCGCTACGGCTGCGACCCGGCGGTGACCGGCGCGATCCTGCTCTCCCCGCCACTGCGCTTCGCCGGTGCGCCCGATCTGGCCCAGTGGGCCGAGTCGGGCAAGCCGCTGACCGCGCTGGTGCCGGAGTTCGACGACTACCTGCGCCCGGAACAGGCCCGCGAGCGGTTCGCGGCGGTGCCACAGGCCGAGGTGGTCGGCGTACCCGGTGCGAAGCACCTCTGGGTCGGTGACGCCGAGACCGCCCTGGACGAGGTGGTCCGGCGGGTCAACCCGGCGGTGGCGGTGCCGCTGCCGAGCACCTGGGACGGCCCGATGGAGACCGGCGACGCCAGCGCGTACGCCGACCGCACGGTGGCCGCCTTCGCCGACACACCGGTGGCGGGGCCGCCGCAGCGCCGCGCCGAGTGAGCGCCGCCGGCACCGGTCAGCGGGCATCCTGGCGCGGGATGATCACCTCGCGCAGGATGAGCTGGACGGCGGCCACCGTCGGGATGGCGATCAGCGCGCCGATCACCCCCACCAGGGACACCCCGAGCAGCGCGGCGACCAGCGCGGCCACCTCGTTGACGTGCACCGACCGTCGCATGATCTTGGGATAGATGAGGTAGTTCTCGATCTGCTGGTACACCACGAAGAAGACCACGCAGGCGATGCCGATCGACGGTTCGGTGGCGAAGCCGACCAGGCTGACGATCACCGCGCCGAGGGTCGCGCCGATCTGCGGAATGAGGTCGGTCACCGCGACGACCACGGCCAGCGCGAACGGGTACGGCAGGCCCACGACCAGCGCGAACACGAAGGTCGTCGCGCCGGCCAGCACCGCGATGGCGAGCGCGCCGACCATGTACGCCCCGACCTTGGTGAGGATCTCGTCGCCGATCAGCTGCACCCGCTCCCGGCGGGAGCGCGGCACCAGCGCGTACCCGAGGTCGCGCAGCCGGTCGAAGTAGACCAGGAAGTAGATCGTCAGCACCAGCACGGTCAGCACCCGGAAGACCGTGCCGAAGACCAACTGGGCGCCGCCGAGCACACCGCCCAGGGCCCGGCCGACCACGTCCGCGCTGGCCGCCTCCTGGACCCGGCGCATCAGATCGAACCGCTCGACCAGCTCGTTGACCGTCTCGTTGCGGCGCAGCGACTCCACGTAGCTCGGCAGTTGCTCGATGAACTGCCCCGACTGCGTCACGATCGGCGGCACCAGCGCCAGCACCCCGGCGCTCAGCAGCGCCAGCAGGGTCAGCACGACCAGCGCCACCGCCAGCCCGCGCGGCAACCCCCAGGAACGCAACTTGACCACCGCCGGGTGCAGGCCCACCGCGAGGAACAGTGCGATGACCACCAGGACCAGGATCCCGGCCGCGTTGCGCAGGCCCAGATAGACGACGTACGCGAGCAGCACGCCGAGCGCGCCGGTGAAGCCGACCAGGAAGCTGTTACGCCGCAGCGGCCGCCCCGGCGTACCGAACCGCCCGGACTCCCCGTTCGTCGGCCGCTGCGGTGCCCCGACCGCCGACGTCTCCTCCGCCACCAGCGCCGCCGCCTCCGTGTCCTCGCTGCCGCCTCCCGTCGCCCCCCGCCGCTCCGCCCCGGACGGTGCCGTCCCCGGCTGCTCGGCCCCGCGCTGGCCCGTGCCGGGCTGGTCCGCCTTGGGCTGGTGGGTGGTGGGGTGGTCTGCTGCGGGTCGGTCCGTGTCGGGCTGGTCTGCCTCGGGCTGGTGGGCGGTGGGCTGGTCTGCTGTGGGTCGGTCCGTGTCGGGCTGGTCGGTGGTGGGCTGGTCCGTGCCGGGCTGCTCTGCCTCGGGCTGGTCCGTGCCGGGCTGGTCCAGCTTGGGTTGGTCTGTGGTGGGCTGCCGTGCGCCGGGCTGCTCCGGTCTGTCCTGCGTCATCCGGCCTCCCCGTTCGGGCCCGGCGGGGTGCGCCGGAGCCGTGCCGGCCCGTCCGGCGTCGGCAGCCGGTGGGTCCTGATCGGCAGGGTAGTGCCGGGTGGCGGACCGGGCCAGCGGATGCGTCGTCTCGTGGTGTCGAGGTCTCTACCGCTGCGGTGTCCGTGCCGGCTGTGGAGGCAAGACCGGCTCAACGGCCGCGCGTGACGGGGTGACGGCGGCGCGGCTCGGCTCAGTGGCGCTTGACGTGGGTGACGAAGGAGCGCCAGGTCTGCGGGGTGAAGGCGAGCACCGGCCCCTGCCGGTCCTTGCTGTCGCGGACCGCGACCACGCCGGGCAGGTTGTCGGCGACCTCGACGCAGTCGGTGTTTCCGCTGCGGGTGGCGGTGCGCCAGGTCGCGCCGGTCAGGTCCATGACTTCGCCACTTCCTTGAGGAGTTCGATCGACTGCTGGCGGGACAGCGCCTCGTTGCGCACCGTCTCCCAGCGCGCCAACAGCGTAGCCAGGTCCGCCTCGCCGTCGGTCGGCGAGGCGGTCAGTTGGTTCTCCATGATGGCCACCCAGCCCCCGTCCACGCCCCGGGCCAGCGAGAACGGTCCGGACAAACCGACGTGCAGCCCGACGCTGAGCGGGATCACGTGGATGCTGACGTTCGGCCGTTCGGCGCAGGCGATCAGGTGCTCGATCTGGTGCACCATGAGTGCGCGGAAGCGTTCGTCCCGCCGGTGCAGCATGGCCTCGTCGATGACCGCGATGAGCTGGGGCGGGTCCGGCTGGGTGAGGATGGCCTGCCGATCCAGCCGGGCGGCGACCCGCTTCTCCACCTCCTCGTCGCTGAGCAGGTCGTCGCAGCGAATCACCGCGCGGGCGTAGCCCTCGGTCTGGAGCAGCGCCGGGATCAGCGTCGGCTGGAAGATCCTGAGCTGCCGGGCCAAACGTTCGGCGTCCAGCCAGGGCAGGAACCACGAGGGCTGCCCCTCCCGCTCGGCGATCCGCAGCAGCGACACCAGCAGCCCGCCGGAGCGCAGCACCTCGTCGGCGCGGGCGAGCAACGGCCGGTCGTACGGCCGGGTGCCCGTCTCGACGGCGGAGACCATCGAGGCCGAGTAGTGCACCTGCTTGCCGAACTCCTCCTGACTCAGCCCGGCGGCGACCCGCAGCCGGCGGAACTGTGCCCGGATCAGGTCCGCCGTCGACTCCTCCACAATGCCTCCACAATCAAGGGTCGAGAATCGCTCGGCATTCCCAAGCGATCTTCCGGCTTCGAAGCACCCCTACGACCAGCCTCGATGCCTTCCGACAGTAGTGCCGCCCTCACCAAACTGTCACCCATGCCGGGCTGGTCCGCTGCCGAGGAGGGCGCGGGCCGGTCCTGGCCGGGGCCGCCCGGCTTCCCCCGAGTGCGGGCGGCCCCATCCAGCCGCTTTGGGTGCATCTGTTGTCGCTGGAGCAGCAATAGATGCACCCAAAGATTCCCGAGGGAGGTCGATGTGCGCAGCCAGTGGTACCAGTGCCCGACGCAGATCCTGCCCGTCCTGCCGCAACGCCAGCAGCGGCAGACGCTCGGCGGGCAGCCGTGATCAGTACCCGACTGCCGACACCGGGCGATGGACCTCGTCCCGAGCGTCCACGCGTCGCCGGTGGGCGCCCTCCGCACACCCCGCTCCGGCCGACCTGGTGCTGCCGCGCCGACGGGCAGCCCTGGCCCTGCGGGGAGGCACGACTACTGCTCCGGCGGGAGTACGACGGCAACAACGTCGGCCTGGCGATCTATCTCGCCGGGCTGATGTACGAGGCGATGCGGGATCTCTATCAGCTCAACCCGCACGGCGGCCCGGAGCCCACCGCGCTGTTCAACCGGTTCGTCGCCTGGGGCGCGTCGCGCCGGCCCACCGTGCATCGTCCAGAGCTGCCGTAACGCGGTGCTGCCGTGTGCGCGGTGCTGCCGTGAGTGTCGGGCGTGGGGGCGGGGGGCGGGGTGGGCAGGGCTCGGGCTCAGTCTGAGGTGACCTTGCTCGGCTTGGCACTGCGCTCGTCGGTGGTCGGCTTGGTCGGCCGCTTGCCGTTCTCGCCGGTGCTGGTGATCTTCGTCGGGGTGGCGCCCCGGCCACCCTCGCCCGGTACGGCGGCCACGGTCGGCTCGCCGTCCACTCCGGCGCTGGCGGTGCCGCCATCGACGGTGGCCGGTTCGTCGGCCGGCTTCGCCGCCGGGTCCTCGACCGTGGTGACCGGCTCGGCGGCCGGCTTCGTCGCCGGAACCGCGCCGTCGGCCGGCTTCGTCGCCGGGACGGCACCGTCGGCAGAGGCTGCGGTGGGCAGCACCACGGCGTTGTCGCTGGCGGGGCGTGCGCCGTTGGTGGCTGCGCCAGCGCCGGCCGGAACCGCGGCGACATCTCCCACGTCGAGGCGTACGCCGTTGGCGGGCGCGCCGACACCGGCGGGGGTGATGGGGCGGGGGGCGGCGGTGCCGGCCGGTGCCGGGGAGGTCGGGCCGTCGGGAGTCGACGGCGCCTGGCGGCGCAGGTCGAGCAGCTTGCGCTGCAACTCGTCGGACTCCTGCCGGGACTTCCAGGTCTCCTGGCGCAGGTCGGCGAGCTGCTGCTGGGCCTTCGCGAT
The DNA here is from genome assembly GCF_029626175.1 of Micromonospora sp. WMMD1082. Classification (NCBI taxonomy): domain Bacteria; kingdom Bacillati; phylum Actinomycetota; class Actinomycetes; order Micromonosporales; family Micromonosporaceae; genus Micromonospora; species Micromonospora sp. WMMD1082. Next base: position 4,084,379 of record NZ_JARUBM010000002.1, read on the forward strand.
CTCCAGCATCACCTGGGCGAGCTGCTGCCGGCCGGCGGCCGCCTCCTGCTGCGTCGCGGCCAGGTGCTGCTGGGTGGTGGCCAGGTGTTGCTGGGTGGTGGCCGCGTACTCCTCGAACTGCCGGCGCGAGGAGGCAACGTACTCGTCGGCCTCCCGGCGGGTGGCGGTGACATGCTCGTCTGCCTCGCGGCGGGTGGTGGTGGCGTACTCGTCGGCCTCCTGGCGCTTCGTGACCGACTCGGCCTCGGCGTCGCGCCGCAACTCGTCGGCGTACTCCTCGGCCTGCGCGCGGACGGTGGCGGCCTCCTGCTCGGCGGCCTGCCGGACCTGGTCGGCGCCCTGCTCGATCTCGTTCCTCCGCGCGGTGTACGCCGACTCCAGCTCGGTGCGGCGCGCCTCGAACCCGGACTCCAACTCGGCGGTGCGGCTGCGGATGTGCTCGTCCAGCTCGGCCGTACGGCTGCGGACCTGCTCCTCCAACTCGGCCGTGCGGGTGTGGATCTGCTCGTCCACCTCGGCGGTGCGGGCGCGGATCCGCTCGTCCAGCTCGGTGTTGCGTGCCTTGTACTGCTTCTCCAGCTCGGTGCGGCGGCTGGTGAACTCGCGTTCGGCGGTCGCGGTGCGTTCGGCCAGTTCCCGGTCCGCCGCCGCCCGTCGGCCGTTGACCTCCTTCTCGACCCCGGCCCGCCAGGCGCCCAGCTCCTGTTGTGCCTGGGCACGAGCGTGCTGCACGTACGCCTCGGTCTCGCCGCGCATGCGCTGCGCGTACGCCTCGGTGTCGGTGCGGGTGCGCTTGGCCGCCTCGGTGGCCTGGGCGGTCAGTCGCTCGGCCTCCTGGCGGGCCTTGTTGCGGGCGGCGCGGCCGGCCTCGGCGGCGTCGTCGATGATCTGCTTGGCCTCCTGCTGGGCCTTGGCGTGGGTGGCCCGCCCGGCCTCGGTGGCCTGGTCGACCAGGCGCTTGGCCTCCCGCTGGGCGTTGGCGTGCATCTCCTTGGCGGCGTCGCGCAGCTGCGTCGCCTCCTGCTGGGCGTTGGCGTGCGCCTCGCGGGCCGCCTCGCGCAGCTTGGTGGCCTCCTGCTGGGCCCGGGAGTGGATCTCCTTGGCGGTGTCCCGCAGGTGGGTGGCCTCCTGCTCGGCCCTGGCCAACGCCTCCTGGGCGGTCTTGCGGAGCCGAGCGGCCTCCTCCTTGGCCGCCCTGCTGGCGGCCTCCGCCTCCGCGCGCCGTGCGGCGGCGTGCCGCTCCTCCTCGGCGCGCCGGGAGGCCAGCGCGATCTCGAAGTCCTTGAGTGCCTTGGCGGCCTCCGCGCGGGCCTCTTCGATGATGTGCTCGGCGGTGGCCCGGCGCGCCTCGATCTCCTCGTTCGCGCCGGCGAGGATGTCCTCGGCCTGCTCCTCGGCCAGCGCGAGGATCTGCTCGACCCGTGGACCGAGGTGCCGGAAGGCCGCCCGGTCGACGACACCGATCTGCTTGCGCACCTGGGTCAGGTCGCGCTGGAGCACCTCGACCTGACCGGCCAGCTTGTGGATCTGTGTGTAGGCCTGTTCCCGCTCCGCCGCCAGCGCCGCGATCTCGTGCTCCGCACGAGCGACGTACCGGTCGACCTGCCGTTTCTCGTATCCCCGCAGAGCGGACTCGAAGCTGGGCTCCGTGGTCACGTCCCCGCCGAGCGCGAACAGTTCCTCGCCGTGCGACATGCCCCCATCCTCACACGCATCGGCCCCTCCTGGGGCGATACGGACGCCACCGTTTGGCGCACGTCACCGATTGTCGAAACGGCCGCGCAACGCAGGGCGGCGCGGGGCGGGACCGGTCACCCGGTCTCGCCCCGCGCCGTGGATCATGCCCCGGTGCGAGCGGCGGCTCAGCTGGTCGACTCGGCGGCGACCCGCTCCTCGGTACCCTCCGCCTTGGGTGCCTCGGCCTTCGCGGCCTCCGGCTTGACCGCTTCCGCCACGCCCGGCACGAGACCGGCGAGGCCGGCGAGGCTGGACCGGATCTGGACGAGCTGGGCGGTGACCGCGTCCTTCTGCCGGGTGAGGTCCTCGACCTCGCGGCTGGCCGCCTGCGTGGTCAGCTCGGCTTCGGTGCGGGCCTCGTTGAGCAGGCGCTGCGACTCGGCGCGGGCCTCGCTCAGCGTACGCTCGGCGAGCGCCTTGGCCTTCTCGACCGTCTCGACGGCGGTGCGCTCCGACTCGACCCGGCGGCCCTCGGCGCGCTGCTCGATCTCCTTGGCCCGCTCCTGCGCGGCCCGCGCCCGCTGCTCGGCCTCGTTGACCAGCTTCTGGGTCTGCGCGACCTGGGCGGCGTGCCGCTCCGACTCCTCGCGCTCGGCCTTCTCCCGCCGCTCGGCGAGCTGCAGCTCCAGGGCCTGGAGGTCCTTGTCGCGCTTGTCGCGGGCGTCGGTGAGCAGCTTGGTGGCCTCCGCGCGCTTCTCCTCGGCCTCGCGGGCGGCCTTGGCCCGCTGCTGGGTGATCTCCCGCTCGGCGGTGGCGCGCAGGGTGGCCACCTCCCGCTCGACGGTCGACTTCAGCTCGGCGACCTCGTGGGCGGTCACCGTACGCAGCTGCTTGGTCTCCCGGTCGGCGTCGGCGCGCAGCGTGTCGGCCTCGCGGCGCGCCTGGACGCGCACCTCGGCGGCCTCCCGCTCGGCGGCGGTGCGGAGGTTGCCCGCCTCCCGCTCGGCGGTGGCCTTCATCGCCGCCGCCTCGGCGCGAGCCTTGTCGGTGATCTCCCGGGCTTCGAGGCGGGCGGCGGAGAGGATCCCCTCCGACTCGCGCTTGGCCTCGTTGCGGTGGTCGTTGGCCTGCTCCTCGGCGAGCCGGAGGATCTGCTCGACCCGGGTGCCGAGGCCGGACAGCGTGGGCCGGCTGTTCTCCTCCAGCTGCTTGCTGGTGTCGGTGAGCTTCTGCTCAAGCGCCGTGAGCCGCTGCTCGGACTGCCGGAGCCGGCGCTGCGCGTCGTTGAGCGCCTGCTCGGCGTCGGCGCGGTCCTTGTTGGCCTGACTCAGCGCGGCGTTCAGCCGGCCGATGAAGTCGTCGACCTGACCGGTGTTGTATCCGCGCAGGCCAACCGTGAAATCTGGCTGCGAGTTCGCGTTATCGAAGAACGCGAGAGGGGAGGACTGCTGCTGGGGCATTGGGACATACTGGCAGACCCCCCGGGGTGCTTCGCAAGAGCGTGCCGGCCTTTGCCGTCGGCATTACATGGTCAACTCTGCGCCACGGTGGAACCGGTGGGCCGACGGGCGATCTTGCCAGCTCCGGGGCGAGCCGGATGGCACGGAGCGTGACGTGGAAAAGGGCCACGGGGCGTACCGACGGTCCTTTGTTTCCACTCCGCCCCGATCACACGAATGGGCGCGGGCCCGGGTGTGTGGAAAGCCAATCGACGATCACCGAATGGCCATCGATGCCTCCCCCGTCAGGCCAGCGCCCGGCGATCTTGGTACGGAACGCCCTCCGGGGTGCTTCCGCACCAAGATCGGGGTGGGTCAGGCGGCGGGCTCTACCAGTTCGACGAGGACGCCACCGGCGTCCTTGGGGTGGACGAAGTTGATGCGGGAGTTGGCGGTGCCGCGTCGGGGGGTGTCATAGAGCAGGCGGAGGCCGCGTTCGCGGAGCGCCGCGCAGGCCGCGTCGATGTCGGTCACGGTGTACGCCACCTGCTGCACCCCGGGACCGTTGCGGTCGAGGAACTTCGCGATGGTCGACTCCGGGGTCAGCGGCGCGAGCAACTGCACGCAGCCGCCCTCGGCGGTCGGCCCGACCGTCAGCATCGCCTCGCGGACGCCCTGTTCGGCGTTCGTCTCCGTGTGCACACAGCGCATCCCGAACGTCCGCTGATAGAAGTCGATCGCGGCGTCGAGGTCGGCCACCGCGACCCCGACATGGTCGATGCGGCGCAGGCCGATGTCTGTGACATAGTCGGCAGCGGGCTCGGCGGGGGAGTTCTCAGGCATGACGCTAGTCTGGCCGAACAATCGTTAAGGCGTACAGGTCGGCACCCCCTCGGAGGCAGGTATGGCTTCGGTTATCGTCAGCGGCGCGCGAACCCCGATGGGGCGGCTGCTGGGCAACCTCAAGGACCTACCGGCGACGAAACTCGGCGGCGTCGCCATCGCCGCCGCTCTGGAGCGTGCCGGGGTCGCCCCCGACCAGGTGCAGTACGTGATCATGGGCCAGGTGCTCCAGGCCGGCACCGGGCAGATCCCCGCCCGGCAGGCGGCCGTCGAGGCGGGCATCCCGATGTCCGTACCGGCCCTGACGATCAACAAGGTCTGCCTCTCCGGCCTGGACGCGATCGCCCTGGCCGACCAGCTGATCCGGGCCGGCGAGTTCGACATCGTGGTGGCCGGCGGCATGGAGTCGATGACCAACGCCCCGCACCTGCTGCTCGGCCAGCGCGGCGGCTACAAGTACGGCGACGTGGTGGTCAAGGACCACATGGCGCTCGACGGGCTGACCGACGCCTGGGACTGCTGCTCGATGGGGGAGTCCACCGAGCGGCACGGCAGCGCCCGCGGCATCACCCGTCAGGAACAGGACGCCTTCGCGGCCGCCAGCCACCAGCGCGCCGCCGCGGCGCAGAAGAACGGCCACTTCGCCGAGGAGATCACCCCCGTGGTCATCCCGCAGCGCAAGGGTGACCCGCTGGTGATCAGCGAGGACGAGGGCATCCGGCCGGACACCACCGCCGAGTCCCTGGCCAAGCTCCGCCCGGCCTTCACGAAGGACGGCACCATCACCGCCGGCAGCTCCTCGCCGATCTCCGATGGTGCGGCCGCCGTGGTGGTGATGAGCAAGGCGAAGGCCAACGAACTGGGCCTGACCTGGCTGGCCGAGGTCGGGGCGCACGGCAACGTGGCCGGGCCGGACAACTCCCTGCACTCGCAGCCGAGCAACGCCATCCAGCACGCCCTGCGCAAGGGTGGGCTGAGCGTCACCGATCTCGACCTGATCGAGATCAACGAGGCGTTCGCCCAGGTCGGCATCCAGTCGATCCGCGACCTGGGGATCAGCCCGACCAAGGTCAACGTCAACGGTGGCGCGATCGCGCTGGGCCACCCGATCGGCATGTCCGGCGCACGGCTGGTGCTCACCCTCGCCCTGGAACTCAAGCGGCGCGGCGGCGGCACCGGCGCGGCGGCGCTCTGCGGCGGCGGCGGCCAGGGCGATGCGTTGATCATCCACGTGCCGGGCAGCGCCGAAAGTGATCTATGAGCGAGTCGAACGGCGGGGCGTCGGCGGCGGCCACCGGGTCGGTGCGCCGCAGCCGGGACGTACCGGCGTTGGTCGAGCGGGCCCGCGACGGTGACCCCCGCGCGGTCGCCCGGCTGATCACGCTGGTCGAGTCGGGCGACCCGACGCTGCCGGAGATCGCCGCGGCGCTCGCCCCGTACGCCGGCCGGGCGCAGGTGGTCGGCCTGACCGGGTCGCCCGGGGTGGGCAAGTCCACCACCACCAACGAGCTGGTCCGCGCGTTGCGGGTGCGCGGTCACCGGGTCGGCGTGCTGGCCATCGACCCGTCCAGCCCGTTCACCGGTGGCGCGATCCTCGGTGACCGGGTGCGGATGCAGGACCACGCCACCGATCCGGGCGTCTACATCCGGTCGATGTCCAGCCGGGGGCACCTCGGCGGGTTGTCGGCGGCCACCCCGCAGGCGGTGCGGGTGCTGGAGGGTGCCGGCTGCGACGTGGTGCTGGTGGAGACCGTCGGGGTCGGGCAGGCCGAGGTCGAGGTGGCCTCGCTGGCCGACACCACGCTGGTGCTGCTCGCCCCGGGCATGGGCGACGCGATCCAGGCGGTGAAGGCCGGCATCCTGGAGATCGCCGACATCTTCGTGGTCAACAAGGCCGACCGGGACGGCGCCGACGCGACCGTCCGGGACATCCAGGGCATGATCGCCCTCGGCGAGCGCGGTCCGGGTCAGTGGCGGCCGCAGGTGGTGCGGGCGGTGGCCGTGCGGGGCGAAGGGATCGACGACATCGCCGCTGCGATCGACAAGCACCGCGCCTGGCTGGTCGAGCACGACGAGCTGCGCCACCGCCGCGAGACGCGGGCCGCCGCCGAGATCGAGGCGATCGCGCTCGGCGCGCTCCGGGCCCGGATCGGCTCGCTGCGCGACGGTACGCAGCTGCCGGCGCTCGCCGCCGAGGTGGCGGCGGGTGCGACCGATCCGTACGCCGCCGCCGAGGCGTTGCTCGCCCAGTTGCACGGGTAGGCGTGTCCACTACGGACCGCTCCGGACCGCTACGCTCGCACCGCCCCGCCGACGCGCGTGGGGCGGTGCGACGGCCGCTGGGGGAAGCATGGACCACGAGATGACGCAGGAGTTGCCGATGACGGCGGATGCGGTGGCGGGCGGGCGTACGCACATCTCGGACGAGGTGGTGGAGAAGATCGCGGTGGCCGCGGCGAAGGCGGTGCCCGGCGTGGTGGAGCTGGGCGGCGATCTCGCCCGGTTCTTCAACGCGGTGCTGGACCGGGTCGGGCTGGACCAGGTGGGCGATGCGCGGCGCGGCTGCTCGGCGCACGTCACCAACGGCGGCGCGGTGATCAACCTGGTCATCGTGATCGACGCCGGGCATCCGGTGCCCGAGGTGACCACGGCGGTGCGGGTCGGCGTGACCCAGGCGGTCGAGGCGTACGGGCTGCGGGTCGACGAGATCAACATCCGGGTGGACGACGTGGCCATCGGCGGCCCGGCCGCCTGACGTATGCGCAGCTCCGGTTACCCGTAGGTACGAACCACCTTATCGATCGTTCAGGTAAGGGCTCTACACTCGATTGCAGTCGAGGACTCGAGGAGGAGCCCGGGGATGAACGCCGACGAGATCGCTGCCGGGCGGGCCCGCTGGCAGGCCCGCTACGACGCCGCGCGCAAGCGGGACGCCGACTTCACCACGCTCTCCGGGATGCCCGTCGAGCCGGTGTACGGGCCGCCGGAGGGTGCCGCGTACCCGGGCTTCGAGCGGATCGGCTGGCCGGGGGAGTTCCCGTACACCCGGGGTCTGTATCCGACCGGCTACCGGGGGCGGACCTGGACCATCCGGCAGTTCGCCGGCTTCGGTAACGCCCGGCAGACCAACGAGCGCTACAAGATGATCCTCGGCGCCGGCGGCGGCGGGCTCTCGGTCGCCTTCGACATGCCCACCCTGATGGGCCGCGACTCCGACGACCCGCAGTCGCTCGGCGAGGTGGGGCACTGCGGGGTGGCGGTGGACAGCGCCGCCGACATGGAGGCGCTCTTCGACGGCATCGACCTGGCCGGGGTCACCACGAGCATGACCATCTCCGGCCCGGCCGTGCCGGTGTTCTGCATGTACCTGGTCGCCGCCGAGCGCCAGGGCGCCGACCTGTCGACGCTGGACGGCACCCTGCAGACGGACATCTTCAAGGAGTACATCGCGCAGAAGGAGTGGCTCTTCGACCCCGAGCCGCACCTGCGCCTGATCGGCGACCTGATGGAGTACTGCGCGACTGAGATCCCGCGCTACAAGCCGCTGTCGGTCTCCGGCTACCACATCCGCGAGGCCGGCTCGACGGCCGCGCAGGAGCTGGCGTACACCCTCGCCGACGGCTTCGGCTACGTCGAACTGGGGCTGTCGCGCGGGCTGGACGTCAACGTCTTCGCACCCGGGTTGAGCTTCTTCTTCGACTCGCACGTCGACTTCTTCGAGGAGATCGCCAAGTTCCGTGCCGCCCGCCGGATCTGGGCCCGGTGGCTGCGCGACGTCTACGGCGCCACCAGCGAGAAGGCGCTGTGGCTGCGGTTCCACACGCAGACCGCCGGGGTGTCGCTGACCGCGCAACAGCCGGTCAACAACGTCGTACGCACCGCCGTCGAGGCGCTCGCCGCCGTGCTCGGCGGCACCAACTCGCTGCACACCAACGCTCTGGACGAGACCCTCGCCCTGCCGACCGACTCCTCGGCCGAGATCGCCCTGCGCACGCAGCAGGTGCTGATGGAGGAGATCGGGGTGACCAACGTGGCCGACCCGCTGGGCGGCTCGTGGTACGTCGAGGCGCTCACCGACCGGATCGAGGCCGAGGCGGAGACGATCTTCGCCCGGATCCGCGCGCTCGGTGGCGAGGGACCGCACGCCATCGGCCCGATGACCGCCGGCATCCTGCGCGGCATCGAGGACGGCTGGTTCACCGGTCAGATCGCCGAGTCGGCGTTCGCGTACCAGCAGGCGCTCGAGAAGGGCGACAAGAAGATCGTCGGCGTCAACTGCCACACTGGCACGGTCGCCAAGGAGCTGGAGATCCTGCGCATCTCGCACGAGGTGGAGCTGGAGCAGCGCCGGGTGCTCGCCGAGCGCAAGAGCGGTCGGGACGACGCCCGGGTACGCGCCGCGGTCGAGGCGATGGTGGCGGTGAGCCGTACCGGGGAGAACATGATCCCGGCGATGCTCGACGCCGTCCGGGCGGAGGCGACCCTCGGCGAGATCTGCGACGCGCTTCGCGTCGAATGGGGCGTTTACCGCGAGCCTGCACGCTTCTGACCTTCGGCCCCGCCGGGCCGGCTGGGCAGGGGTGACAGTGGCAACTGTGCGGGCCGAGGCTGATCCGAGTTCGGCAAGTTGCGTGCGAGACTAGATAACCATGAGCGACCCACGGATCACCTCGTCGATCTTCACACGCGGCGCGGTCGACCTCAGCGCGCTGCGCACCCCTGCACCCAGTCCCGCGCCGGCTCCGGCCCAGGCCGGCCCTCCCGCCGGCGCGCCCGGCGGGTCCGTCGGCGGCGTCACCGTCGTCGACGTGACCGAGGCGACCTTCCAGTCCGAGGTCCTGGAGCGCTCGCTGACCACACCCGTCGTGGTGGACTTCTGGGCCGAGTGGTGTCAGCCGTGCAAGCAGCTCTCGCCGGTGCTGGAGCGGCTGGCCGTGGAGGGCGGCGGCGCCTGGGTGCTCGCCAAGGTCGACGTGGACGCCAACCCGCGGCTCGCGCAGATGTTCCGGGTGCAGGGCATCCCGATGGTGTACGCGGTGGTCGGCGGCCAGCCGGTCGACGCCTTCTCCGGCGTGGTGCCCGAGCCGCAGCTGCGGCAGTGGATCCAGGCGGTGCTCAAGGCCGGTGGGGTGGCCGGAGCGGAACCGGAGGATCCCCGGCTCGACGAGGCGGACGACGCCCTGATGAGCGGCGACCTGGACGCCGCCGAGCGGGCGTACCGGAAGATCCTGGCCGAGACCCCGGCGGACGCCGCGGCGGAGGCCGGGCTGGCCCAGGTGGGTCTGGCCCGGCGGGTGGCCGGCGCCGACCCGCAGGCGGCGCTCACCGCCGCGGCGGCCGACCCCGACGACGTCGACGCCCAGCTGCTCGCCGCCGACATCGAGGTGCTCAGCGGCATCGCCGAGCAGGCGTACCAGCGCCTGGTCGGGTTGGTCCGCCGCACCGTCGGCGACGACCGGGAGAAGGTCCGTCAGCATCTGGTCGGCCTGTTCACCATCGCCGGCCCGGAGGATCCTGCGGTCGCCTCGGCCCGCCGGGCCCTGGCCAGCGCACTGTTCTGAGCCACCTGACACGCCAGCGCGGGCCGGCGTGCCGCCGGCCCGCCCGACAGCCAAAAGGGACGGGAGCCTAGGTGAGCGCGAGGAGTGAGCTTGCGAGCCCCGCAGTCGTGAACGAGGGGTTGGCTCGGTGAGCGCGAGGAGTGAGCTTGCGAGCCCCGCAGTCGCGAGCGAAGGGCCGGCTCGGTGAGCGCGAGGAGTGAGCCTGCGAGCCCCGCAGTCGCGAACGACAGCGGCCCGTGATGCGCCGGATCGCCGTCCTCGACGCGCCGAGCAACCTCGGCCTGCGCCCGCCCACGCCCACCGCGGTCCCCGGTTGCGCGAAGGCACCCGGCGCGCTCCGGGACCAGGGCCTGCTGCCCCGGTTGCGGGCCCGCGACGCCGGTTGCCTGACCCCGCCCCGCTACGACGTCGGTGACTGGCGACCGGGCGACGGCGTCTGCCACGCGCGGGAGATCGCGGACTACTCCGCGGCGCTGGCCGACCGGATCGGCGGGATCATCGACCGGGGCGAGTTCCCCGTGGTGCTCGGCGGTGACTGCTCGATCCTGCTCGGTTCGGCGCTGGCCATGCACCGGCTGGGCGAGGCGGTCGGCGGCCGGATCGGCCTCGTCTTCGTTGACGGCCACTCCGACTTCCGGCATCCCGGCAACGCCTCCTACGTGGGCGCGGCAGCGGGCGAGGATCTCGCCCTGGTCACCGGCCGGGGCCAGGCCGACCTGGCGGCCATCGAGGGGCGGCGACCCTACTTCCGGGACATCGACGTGGTGGTGCTCGGCATCCGCGCCCAGGACGAGTACCGGCTCGACCTGCAGGCCGCCGGGATCATTACCAGGCCGGTGCCGGCGCTGCGGGCCGAGGGAGCCGCGCGCACCGCACAATGGGCGCACGAGCAGCTCGCCGACTGCGCCGGCTACTGGGTGCACATCGACGTGGACGTGCTCGACCCCGCCGTGATGCCGGCGGTCGACGCCCCCGATCCGGGCGGCATCGCCTTCGCCGAGTTGGAGATCCTGCTCGCCGGACTGGTCGACACCCCGCATTGTCTCGGTGTCGAGGTGACCGTCTTCGACCCCGACTACGACCCGGACGGCGCGTACGCCGCCGAGATCGTCAACACCGTGGTGGCCGGCCTGCGCCCGGTCACCGCCCCGGGCTCGGTGCCGCCCCGGTTGCGCCCCGGGCAGCCCGAGCGCCCCGCTTCCGTACCCGCGCCGGTTCCCGCGCCCGCTTCCGCGCCGGCTCCGCGCCGGGCCGTCGACCGTCCCGGTCCGGCGGCCGTACCGGTGTCGGACGCGATCGCTGCCCCGGCGGAGCCGTTGCCGTACCCGGCGCTCGACGGTCAGGGCCGGCAGGCGGAGGAGAGCCTGGACGGCTGGTCCCCGTCCCCGGACAGCGGCGCGAACGCCACGTCGCGGCCGGCGCGCGGCGGCCACGATCCGGATACCGACGATCGGAGCCTGGAGAGCGCCGATCCCGCGGAGGCGGACGCCACCCGCCCCGCGCCTGCCCCGGGCGGCTTGACCGCCTGATCGACGAACCACCGTCCCACCCACGCGCCCGTCTGGCCTCGCCCTCGCGGTCATGGGCGCTCTGGTCCTCGTTTCGGCGGTTCTGGTGCTCGCGCCTGGTGGTTTCTTGAGGGTCTGGCTCTCCCGCCGGGTGTCTCGTGCGGTCTGGTGCTCGCGCTGCGTGGTCTCGTGGAGGTCTGGCTCTCCGGCCGCATGGTCTCGTCGGGTCTGACGCTCGCGCTGGGTGATCCCCGTGCGGTCCGGCCCTCGCTCTTGGCCGTGTGCGGTCTCGCCCTCGCCTCGTCTCTCGCCCTTGCCCCGTTTCTCGCCCTTGCCCCGTTTCTCGCTCTCGCCCGTCTCCCGGCCCATGCCTGGCCTGTCGCCCTCGTCTGCCTGTCGCCCTTCGTCCGGCCGGCCGGCTCGCGCTGGGCTGATCTTGTCGATCTGGCCTGCCAGGTTCGCGCACTGTCCGGCCCCACGTTGCTGCTGTGCGGCGTAACCAATGTCAATCTTGGACAGTTTCCGTTCGCGCGGAACGGAAACTGTCCAAGATCTGAGGCGATCCGTGCCGTAGCCCGGCCGCAGGCGCCCGATTCACTCGCGCCATCAGCTCGACAGGGCCGTACCACCGATGGTTCGCCGCGCGCCGCTGGTCGGCTGGTCCGCTCATCCGGCGGGCGGACCTGATCCGCGCCCGGACGCGCCGGGTTTCGCATCCGCTGCCATCCCAAGCCCGGGCTGTCCGTGCTGCGCGGGGCGTGTCCGCGCTGCCCGTGCTGCGGGGGGTATTGTCCGCGCTGCCCTGCCCGCGCTGCCCTGCCCGCGGGGTGTTGTCCGCGGGGTGTTGTCCGCGCAGCACGGACAGCGCTGCCCGGGAGACATCCGCGCTGCTCTGCTTGCCTGCTCTGCTTGCCTGCGCTGCGCGCGCTGCCCGCGCTGTGCTGCGCGCGCTGCCCCGCGCTGTGCTGCTCGCGGTGCCAGGGGGCGTCTGCGTCGGCGGGGGTGCTTGGGATGGTCCGTGGAGTGTCGCGGTTAGTTGGGTAGGGCGCGCAGGAAGCGTTCCGCGATCGGTAGGGCGGTGCCGCTGCCCGAGCCACCCTTCTCGACGAAGACCGCGAAGGCGATGTCGCCCTGCCAGCCGACGAACCAGGCGTGGGTGTTCTCCGGGTTGTTGTCGTACTCGGCGGTGCCGGTCTTGCCGTGCACCGGCTCGCCCGGGACGTCCCGCAACGCGGTGCCGGTGCCGCTGGTGACCACCTCGCGCATCATGCTTCGCGCCGCCGCCACCGCCTCGGGCTTCAGCTCCGGGCCCGGCTCGCCCGCCCGCTCCGGCGCGGGGTCGAGGAGCAGCTTCGGCGGGACGAAGCCGCCCTTGGCCACCGCTGCGGTGGCCGCGGCCATGGCCAGCGGGCTGACCACGGTCGTACCCTGCCCGATCGCCGCAGCGGCCTGCTCGGTGGCGCCGCCGCCCGCGGAGACCTTTCCGGTGAACGCGTCGAGGCCCACCTCCCACTCACCCTCCAGGCCCAGGGTGCGCCCGGTGGCGGCGAGCCCGTCCGCGCCCAACTGCGGGGCGAGCGCGGCGAAGGCGGTGTTGCAGGACCTGGCGAAGTTGGTGCGGAACGGCACCTTGCCGAGTGCGAAGTCGTTGGAGTTCTTGAACGAACGGCCGTCGACGATACGCGTCTTGGGGCAGTCGACGATGGTGTCCGGGGTCACCGCCCCGCGTTCCACCAGCCCGAGCGCGCTGACCATCTTGAAGGTCGAGCCTGGCGGCACCTGTGCGGTGAAGGCCAGGTTCTCCCCGGCGGCGCCGGGACCGTTGGCGGCGGCGAGGACCGCGCTGTCGCTGATGCGTACGGCCACCAGGGCGGACCGCCTCTGCTCCCCGCGCAGCGCCTGGTCGGCCGCGTTCTGGGTGGCCACGTCGAGGGTGGTCCGCACCGGCTCGCCGGGCTGTGGCTCGCGCCGGAACACCTCGGTGCCGGTCGGCTCCACCGTGCCGTCCGCGCCGGAGCGCTTGATGATCACGGTGAGCCCCGGTACGCCGCGCAGCCGCTCGTCCCACCGCCCCTGCAACCCGCCGTGCCCGACGAGGTCACCGGGGGAGTACCGGTCGGGGAAGTTCGTGAGGTCGTCGGCCTGCGCCGGGTCGACGGTGCCCAGCACCGCCCGGGCGAACTCGCGGGTCGGGGCGAGGTCCAGCTTCTCGGCGCGGAACTTCGTCCCCGGTAGGTCGTAGATGCGGGGCTTGATCTGCCGGTACGCCTCGTCGCGCAGGATGACCACCTCGACGAATGCGCCCGGATCGGCCTCGTCGAGCCGCTTGGCCAGGCCGGAGAGATCGACCGGCGGGGAGATCGCCGGCCGGATCGCGCGGAACGCGGCGTCCAGTTCGCGGGTGAGGGCCTTGACGTCGGTCACCTCGCTGGGCTGCAGGCCCACCCGGACCACCGGGCGCGGTGCCAGGATCGGCTCGCCGGCACCGTCGAGCACCCCGGCGCGCGGTGCGGCGTCCCGCCGAAGGCCGAGCCGGTCACCGCGCGTGAGCTGCTCCTGCACCACCTGGGGCTCCCAGATCACCTGCCAGTCCTCGTCGCGCCCCCGGGTGAGCCGTACCGGTCGGTCGTACGCCCAGCTGGTCTCGCCCGGCAGCACCCACTCCACCCGGATCGTGGCGGTAGCGGTGTTCTGGACCACCTCGGGATCGCCGCGCCGGCTCAGCGTGGGTGGCGTGCCGGCCAGTTCGCCGGAGAGTTCCTTGATCTCCCGTGCGACGTCGGCGGCGGCGACCTTCGCGCCGGTCGGGTCGACGAAGCCGACCGCCTGGAGGTCACCCGACCGCCAGCCGGCCAGGAAGGCGTCGACGCTGCGCTGCGGGCCGTCCTCGCCGGAGCAGGCGACCAGGGTGGCCGAGGCGAGCAGGGAGGTGACGACGACGGCGAGTCGTGACCGTGTGTAACGGTGACGGCGGGTGCGCTCCATGCGGTGCTTCCTCCTGGTCGGGCTGCCCCGCACGCTAGTACGCCCCGGCGTCCGGCACTGTCCCTGGCGTGCCCTGCCAGGCGAAAAGACGGACCGCGACGGTGTGATGAACAACATCTGGTGGGGTACTCCTGATCCGGCCGAACCTCGTACCGCAACGGGTGAAGGGATGACGTCGGAGATCCGGACGTCCGGCCGGTGGTCCGCCGACGGAGGAACCGCTCGGTCGGCCTAGGCTTGGCGGCAGAGTGACCCACAGCGTTGTGGGTCGAGGGGAGTGGCACCGATGGACCGGCGTCCGGCGATCAAACCGGGTCCCGACCTCCGGCAGGCTGACACCGGCCGGGACGACAGCTTCGACACGGAGACCGACGGGGACGGTTTCGGCCGACTCGAAACAGGCGTGACCGGCGCGACCGGTTCGAGCATCGACACCCTCTACGACCTGGGTCTGCCGCCGGAGGCGCTGACGGACGACGTGGAGGACGCCGAACTCGACGAGCCGGTGCCCAACGCCGAGCGGCTGGTGGCGCAGGCGGTGGCACTGGCCGGCGACGACCACGACGCGGCGACCCTGGTGGGCCGTTTCTGGCGGTTCGCGCCGGACGAGGAGCTGATCGGGTTCACCGCCGAGGAGATGCTCGACGCCGCCCGCGCGCATCGGGAGCTGGCCCAGCAGCGGGTGCCGGGCGAGTTGCGGCTGCGGATCCACTCACCCGACGCGGAGCAGCACCACAGCGTCATCGAGATCGTCACCGACGACATGCCGTTCCTGGTCGACTCGGTGACCGCCCTGCTCAACACCCACCATCTGGACGTGCACCTGCTGGTGCACCCGCTGGTCGTGGTGCGTCGGGAGCCGCTGGGCCGGCTGGTCGAGGTGGCCGCTGACGTGGAGCCGGACGACGCGATCTCCGGCGACCTGGTCGAGAGCTGGATGCGGATCGAGATCGATCCGGTTCGCGGCCCGGAGGAGCGGGACAAGCTGCGCCGGGAGTTGCAGCGGGTGCTCACCGACGTGCGGGAGGCCGTCGAGGACTGGCCGAAGATGCGCCAGCGGGCCCTGTCCCTCGCCGACGAGCTGGCCGCCGCGCGGACCAGCGACAACCGGCCGCCGGTGCCGGAGAAGGACATCACGGACTCGGTGGAGCTGCTGCGCTGGCTCGCCCACGACCACTTCACCTTCCTGGGTTACCGGGAGTACCGGCTGGTGCCGGACTCGGAGCGGGGCGGGCCGGCGCTGGAGGCGGTGCTCGGCACCGGGCTGGGCATCCTGCGGCAGGACTCGCCCGAGGCCCGCGCCCTGTCGTCGATGACGCCGGAGGCGCACGAGAAGGTCACCGAGAAGCGCCTGCTGATCATCACCAAGGCGAACTCGCGGGCCACCGTGCACCGCTCGGCGTACCTCGACTACATCGGTTTCAAGATCTTCGACGCCAACGGCGAGGTGGTGGGCGAGCGGCGGTTCCTGGGCCTGTTCTCCACCGCCGCGTACCGGACCAGCGTGCAGGAGCTGCCGGTGGTCCGGCGCAAGGTCGCCGAGGTGCTGGACCGTTCCGGGCTGAGCCTGCGCAGCCACTCCGGCAAGGACCTGATGCAGATCCTGGAGACGTACCCGCGCGACGAGTTGTTCCAGATCAAGACCGACGACCTCTACCACGCGGTCATCGGTGTGCTGCGCATGGCCGGCCGCCGGCAGCTGCGGGTCTTCCTGCGCCGGGACGCGTACGGGCGGTTCATCTCCTGCCTGATCTACCTGCCCCGGGACCGGTTCACCACCCAGAACCGGCTGCGCATGCAGGACATCCTGCTGCGCGAGCTGAACGGTGTCGGGGTGGACTACACCACCCGGGTGACCGAGTCGATGCTGGCCCGGGTGCACTTCATCGTGCGTACCGACCCGACCAGCCCGCCCGGTGACATCGACGCCGACCTGCTCGCCGAGGAGCTGGCCGACGCCACCCGGCTGTGGGACGACGACTACCGGCTGGTGCTGGAGCGCAAGCTCGGCGACGAGCAGGCCAAGCACCTGTTCGGCCGGTACGCCGACGCGTTCCCGGAGGGCTACAAGGACGGGCACACGCCGTACGAGGCGATGAAGGACCTGGCCAAGCTGGAGCTGCTGGAGGAGTCCGGCCAGCTGGAGATGCACCTGTTCCGCAAGCAGCTGATGCCGCGTGCCGGCGGCCGGGGCCCGGACGTCGACGAGTCGATGGACGTGCGGTTCAAGGTCTACCGGTACGGCGAGCCGATGATGCTCTCGGCGGTGCTGCCCGTGCTGCACTCGCTCGGCGTGAAGGTGGTCGACGAGCACCCGTACGAGGTGGAGCGGGTCGACGGCCGGATCTGGCTGTACGACTTCGGGCTGCGCCTGCCGGAGGGGCACCAGGACCTGGCCGAGGTGCGCCCGCACGTGGAGAACGCCTTCGCCGCGGCATGGCGGGGCGAGGCCGAGGTGGACCGCTTCAACGAGCTGGTGCTGCGCGCCGGGCTCACCTGGCGCCAGGTGGTGGTGCTCCGGGCGTACGCGAAGTACCTGCGCCAGACGGGCACGGTCTTCTCCCAGGACTACATGGAGTCGACCTTCATCGCGTACCCGGCCATCGCCACCCTGCTGGTGCAGCTCTTCGAGGCGCGGTTCGAGCCGGGTCCGGCCGGCGACGAGCAGCGTCAGCGGCGCAGCGCCGAACTGGTTGCCGAGATCGACACCGCACTCGACGGCGTGGCCAGCCTCGACCAGGACCGGATCCTGCGGTCGTACCTGACCCTGATCCAGGGCACCCTGCGGACCAGCTTCTACCAGAAGCCGGTCGGTGGGCGACCCAAGCCGTACGTGGCGTTCAAGCTCGATCCGCAGGCGATCCCCGAGCTGCCCGCACCCCGACCGAAGTTCGAGATCTTCGTGTACTCGCCCCGATTCGAGGGCGTACACCTGCGGTTCGGGCCGGTGGCCCGGGGCGGCCTGCGCTGGTCGGACCGGCGGGAGGACTTCCGCACCGAGGTGCTCGGCCTGGTCAAGGCGCAGATGGTGAAGAACGCCGTGATCGTGCCGGTGGGCGCCAAGGGCGGCTTCGTGCTCAAGCAGAAGCCGGGCGACCGGGACGAGGCCGTCGTCTGCTACCAGGAGTTCATCTCGGCGCTGCTGGACGTCACCGACAACATCGTGGCCGGCGAGATCGTGCCGCCGGAGGACGTGGTCCGGCACGACGGCGACGACCCGTACATGGTGGTGGCGGCGGACAAGGGCACCGCAACCTTCTCCGACACCGCCAACGAGATCTCCACCGCGCACCGCTTCTGGCTGGGTGACGCCTTCGCCTCCGGCGGTTCGGCGGGCTACGACCACAAGAAGATGGGCATCACCGCGCGGGGCGCGTGGGAGTCGGTCAAGCGGCACTTCCGGGAGCTGGGCCACGACACCCAGAGCCAGGACTTCACCGTGGTCGGGGTCGGTGACATGTCCGGTGACGTGTTCGGCAACGGCATGCTGCTGTCGGAGCACATCCGGCTGGTGGCCGCCTTCGACCACCGGCACATCTTCCTGGACCCGGACCCGGACGCGGCCAGCTCGTACCGCGAACGGAAGCGGCTGTTCGAGCTGTCCCGCTCGACCTGGGAGGACTACGACGCCGAGCTGATCTCCGCCGGTGGCGGGATCTACCCGCGTGCGGCGAAGTCGGTGCCGGTGTCGCCGCAGGTCCGCGCCGTGCTCGGGCTGGACGACGACGTCGAACAGCTGAGCCCGCAGGAGCTGATGAAGGCCATCCTCACCGCGCCGGTCGACCTGTTCTGGAACGGCGGCATCGGCACCTACGTCAAGGCGTCCAGCCAGACCAACGCCGAGGTGGGCGACAAGTCCAACGACGCGATCCGGGTGGACGGGCGCGCCCTGCGCTGCCGGGTGGTCGGCGAGGGCGGCAACCTGGGTTTCACCCAGCACGGCCGGATCGAGTACGCCCAGGCGGGCGGCCGGATGTACACCGACTTCATCGACAACGCGGCCGGGGTGGACTGCTCCGACCACGAGGTGAACATCAAGATCCTGTTGAACACCGCGGTCGCCGACGGCGAACTGACCGTTCCCGAGCGGGACGAGCTGCTCGCCCGGATGACCGACGAGGTCGGCGAGCTGGTGCTGCGGGACAACTACGACCAGGCCCGGGCGATCAACAACTCCCAGGCCCAGGCGATCTCGCTGCTTCCGGTGCACCGACGGATGATCACCGAGCTGGAGCGCTCGGGCGCGCTGGACCGGGCGCTGGAGGCACTGCCGCCCGACGATGAACTCGCGGTACGCGCCGAGTCCGGGCTGACCGCCCCGGAGTTCGCGGTGCTGCTCGCGTACGTGAAGATCGCCCTGGAGAAGGAGATCCTCACCGAAGGGTTGGCCGACGAGGAGTGGACCAGCGAGGTGCTGGTCAACTACTTCCCGACGCCGATGCGGGAGCGGTTCGCCGACCGGATGGGCCGGCACCGGCTGCGCCGCGACATCGTCACCACGGTGCTGGTCAACGAGGCGATCAACCGGGGCGGCATCTCGTTCGTCTTCCGGGTGGTCGAGGAGACCGCCGCGTCGGCGGCGGACGTGATCCGGGCGTACGTGGTGGTCCGTGAGGTCTTCGGGCTGCGCCAGCTCTGGGACGCGGTCGAGGCGTTGGACAACCGGATCGACCCGGAGTTGCAGACCAGCCTCTACCTGGACACCCGGCGGCTGCTGGACCGCGCGGTGCGCTGGCTGGTGACCAACCGGCGGTCGCCGATCGACGTGCCGGCGGAGATCGCCCGGCTGCGGGACGGGATCGCCCGGCTGCTGCCGCAGCTGGAGACGCTGTTCTACGGCAGCGAGCGGGAGGCCATCGTGGCGCACATCGGGTCGATGACCGAGCGTGGTGTGCCGCGTGAGCTGGCCGAGCGGAGCACCCGGCTGATGTACAGCTTCGGCCTGCTCGACGTGGTGGAGACCGCCGCGGGCACCGGCCGGGAGGTGGGCGAGGTGGCCTCGGTCTACTTCGTGCTCTCCGACCGGTTCCGGGTGGACTCGCTGCTGTCGAAGATCTCCCTGCTGCCCCGTGAGGACCGGTGGCAGACCCTCGCGCGGATGGCGCTGCGCTACGACCTGTACGCCGCGCTCGCCGCGCTCACCGCGGAGGTGCTCGACTCCACCTCGGGGGAGCTTCCCGCGCAGGAACGGGTGCAGCAGTGGGAGCAGTCCAACGCCACCTCCATCCACCGCGCCCAACGGGCGATGGGAGAGTTCGACGAGTCCCGGGCCGACCTGGCCGCCCTGTCGGTCCTGCTCCGCCAGATCCGCACCCTGGTCCGCACCTCCGCGGCCACCTGACCCGCCGTGGCCCCGGCGGCCGTTGCGCCGGGGCCACGGATCGTGGGGGTCAGGTCACCAGGGAGGCGAAGACGATCACGTTGTCGGGGTAGTCGCCGATGGCCTCGTCGAACTGGCCGCCGCAGGTGATGACCCGCAGCCCTGGGCGTTCGCTGGGGCCGTACACCTGCTCGCTGGGGAAGGCGTCCTTCGGGTGGGAGGCCACCGAGTCCACCTGGAAGCTGACCGGTCTGCCGTCCTCGCGGCCGACGGTGATGGTGTCGCCGGGTTGCAGGGCACCGAGGGAGAAGAAGACGGCGGGACCGATCGCCGCCGAGTCGACGTGCCCGACGATGACCGCGTTGCCGACCTCGCCCGGGCTCGGCCCCGGTGCGTACCAGCCGGCGAGCAGGGCCTGGTCCAGTGGGGGAACCTGTACGGTGCCGTCGGGGTTGGTCCCGAGTCGCATGATCTCCGCGTGGACACCGATGCGGGGGATACTGATCGTGGTGGGGGTGGAGCGGGCCAGCCCGGCCGGCGGTCGGTCGACGCCACCGAGGTCGGTCTCCTCGAACGGACTGTCCGGCGGGGACACCTGCCCTCCGGCGCGCGCCACGGGTTGGGGCGGGCGGGCCGGTTCGGCGGTCTTCAGCGAGGCGCCGACGAGCCCCGAGCCCACCATGGCGAGCAGGACGACGACGGCGGCGCCGACGGCGCGCCACGGTCCACCGTGGCGGCCGCCGGCCCGTCTCGCCGTCGCGTCAGGCCGCGAACTCATCAGCCCGGCGCCTGCGCATCAGCACCAGGCCGCCGAGGGCGGCCGCGCCGACCAGGCTCGCCCCCGCGGTGGCCAGGCCGCGGTCGGCGCCGGTGGTCATGCCGCCGTCACCGCCGTCGACCCCGCCGCGGGGCAGGACGACCAGTTCGCCGGTACCGCAGGAGCCCTCCAGCTTGTACGTGCCGGGCTCGGCGTCCCGGGCCACGCGGGCCTCGCCGTAGTAGACGAAGTCCTTCTTGTGCTCCCAGCGGTCACCCTTGCCGTACTCGTCGGACTTCTCGCCCGACCAGCCGCGCTCGCCGGTCCACTCGCGCTCACCGGACTTCGAGTCGTACTCGTCCCGCTCCGACCAGCCGCCCGTGGACTCCTCGTCGGCCCAGTCGCGCTTCTTGTCGTCGTGGCCCTTCCAGTCGTCCTTCTTGTCCTTCTTGTTGTCCTTGTCGTCGCGGCCCTTCCAGTCGCGGCCCTCGGCGTCCTGGCCGTGCTCCTCGCCCTTCCAGTCGTCGCGGGCGTCAGCGGCGGCGCCGCCCCCGTAGCCCTTGCTGGACTCGGCCTCGGCTTCGGCCGGGCGGTCGCCGCCCTTCCAGTCCTTGCCGTCCTTGCCGTCTTTCCAGTCCTCGTCCTCGCCCCAGCTGCCGCGGTCCCCGCGCCAGTCTCCGCCCCAGTCTCCGTCCTTGTCGGCCGGCTTGAGCTTGACCTTGCCGGTGACCTTCGACCAGACGAAGGGCTGCTCCTGCGGTTCGGTGCAGATCTGCACGAGCTTGACCTCTTCGCCGGCCTTGACGGCGTGCGGCTTGGCGAAGACCTTGCCCTCGTCCTTGTGCGGTTGGCCGTCGGCGAACGCGACTCCCGGCGCGAACACCAGCAGGGAGGCACCGCCGAGGGCAGCACCCGCAACGACCTTCCCCAGCATCTTGTTAGCCATGACCTGTGTCACTCCATCCCTGGTTGTCCTGCGGCCGGCAACAACCGAGC
Source organism: Micromonospora sp. WMMD1082 (assembly GCF_029626175.1). Lineage (NCBI taxonomy): Bacteria > Bacillati > Actinomycetota > Actinomycetes > Micromonosporales > Micromonosporaceae > Micromonospora > Micromonospora sp. WMMD1082. Next base: position 4,105,465 of record NZ_JARUBM010000002.1, read on the forward strand.
CAGAACTGACGTTAGACCGTTTCATGACTTATGCAGGGAAAAATTCGTGTTCTGGCATTAGTCCGAGTTGCGGGGGCTGCTGGGCCGGTTGACCGGGACGTGCCGGCCTGTCCGTGGACGGGATGGGGGTCTTTGTCCGATAGGGTGCTGGGAATATCGAACCATTGCCATGGAAGCGCTCCCATGTAAGAATCGGCTGCACGCGGTGAGCGGAGCCACACCGCACAGGCAGGGTGTCGAGGGCAGCCGGTTCGCCGGACGATCACCTGGCCGCCGACCGGCGACGCCGGTCGTCGCACCACCACCAACGCCCGTCCGGGTCGGGCGCTCCCGAATATCCCGTTGGCACCGGCGGTCGTCCGCGCAGGGCGCCCCTCGGGCCACGTGCCGGGCCGTACGCGGATCCGGTCTCGCCCAAGGAGATCAGTGGCATGAATGTGTGGAGAAGGCTGTCCGGTGGACGCCGGGCCGTCGCGCTAGCCGGCGCGAGCGCGCTGGTTGCGGGCGGTTTGGTGGCGCTACCGGTCACCGCGGCGCACGCGGCGACGCAGTGCGACGTCGCATACTCGACCAACCAGTGGCAGGGCGGCTTCACCGCCAACATCACCATCAGGAACATCGGCGACCCGCTGAACGGCTGGACGCTCGGCTTCACCTTCCCCGACGCCAACCAGCGCGTCCAGCAGGGCTGGTCGGCCCGGTGGACGCAGTCGGGGCGCAACGTGACCGCGCAGAACGAGTCGTACAACGGCAACCTGGCCAGCGGCGCCAGCACGAGCATCGGGTTCAACGGCTCCTGGAGCGGCAGCAACCCGGCGCCGACCTCGTTCACCATCAACGGGACGGTCTGCAACGGCGGCACGCCTCCGCCGACCACGCCTCCGCCCACCACGCCTCCGCCGACCACCCCGCCCCCCACCACGCCTCCGCCCACGACGCCTCCGCCGACCACCCCGCCCCCCACCACGCCTCCGCCGACGGCCGGCCCGCGGGTGGACAACCCGTACGTGAACGCTCGGGGTTACGTGAACCCGGAGTGGAAGGCCAAGGCCGAGTCGGTCAGCGGTGGAAGCCGGGTGTCGAACACCCCGACCGGCGTCTGGCTGGACCGGATCGCGGCGATCGAGGGCACCGAGGACAGCCAGTCCAACGGCCCGATGGGCCTGCGTGACCACCTGGACGAGGCGCTGCGCCAGAACGCCGGGTACATCCAGGTCGTCATCTACAACCTGCCCGGCCGCGACTGCGCGGCGCTCGCCTCCAACGGCGAGTTGGGCCCGAACGAGCTGCCGAAGTACCAGGCGCAGTACATCGACCCGATCGCGGCGATCCAGGGTGACGCGAAGTACCGCAGCCTGCGGATCATCAACATCATCGAGATCGACTCGCTGCCGAACCTGGTGACCAACACCTCCGGCAACCCGGGCGGCACCGCGATGTGTGACACGGTCAAGGCCAACGGCGCCTACGTCAACGGTGTCGGCTACGCCCTGGCGAAGCTCGGTGCGATCCCGAACGTCTACAACTACGTCGACGCCGCGCACCACGGCTGGATCGGCTGGGACGACAACTTCACCTCGACCGCCCAGATCCTGCGCGAGGCCGCCGGCGCCGCCGGCAGCACCGTCAACAACGTGCACGGCTTCATCGTCAACACCGCCAACTACTCGGCGCTGACCGAGCCGTACGCGCGGGTCGGCGACTCGGTGAACGGGCAGTCGGTGCGGCAGTCGAGCTGGATCGACTGGAACCAGTACAACGACGAGCTGTCCTTCGCCCAGGCGTTCCGTCAGGAACTCGTCCGGCAGGGCTTCGCCAGCGGCATCGGCATGCTGATCGACACCTCCCGCAACGGTTGGGGCGGCAGCGCCCGGCCCACCGGCGCGGGCCCGACGACCAGCGTGGACGCCTACGTGGACGGTGGCCGGGTCGACCGCCGCATCCACAAGGGCAACTGGTGCAACCAGGCCGGTGCCGGCCTGGGTGAGCGGCCGACGGCCGCGCCGGCGTCGGGCATCGACGCGTACGTCTGGATCAAGCCCCCGGGTGAGTCGGACGGTTCCAGCCGCGAGATCCCGAACAACGACGGCAAGGGCTTCGACCGGATGTGCGACCCGGCCTACACCGGTAACGACCGCAACGGCAACAACCGCAGTGGTGCCCTGCCGGACGCCCCGATCTCGGGTGCCTGGTTCCCGGCCCAGTTCGCGGAGCTGATGCGCAACGCCTACCCGCCGCTGTCCTGACGGTCAGGCACACCGGCCGCCAGCAGTAGGTGAGGCGCTGCGGCGGCAGGTCACCCGGGCCCCTGGTCCGACCGCACCGGTCGGGCCAGGGGCCCCCTCTCACCGCCCTGGCACCGGGCCGGGTCGGGGTGGGGCCCGGTCAGGGCACGGTCTTCTCGATCGCCGCCCGACCGATCTCGTCCAGTTCGCGCCGGGCCCGCTCGATGTTCTCGGCGGTGAGGTCCTGACCCCGGGCCATCACCAGGTCCTCCGGTTCCCAGGGCTGCTCGGCGCCGGTCCGGATGTTGTCCCCGCCGGCACCGGTGCCGGTCCCCGTCGCCCCGGTGCCCGCGGCGTACGGGTCGGCGATGATGTCGTCGGTCGGCTCACCACGGTCGGCCCGATCACCCGGCTCGGCGAACACCGGGGTGTCCCGGTCGGTTCCGCCTCCGGTCATCAGCTGCGGAACGGTGCTGTCGTCGTCCACCGCCGCGGCCGCCTCGGGGCGCTCCTCCAGCGGTCGTTCCCGGTCACGATCCGTCATCGTCGCCGCCCTCCTGTCCGCCGCGATCCCTGGTCCCCCTGCCACGTACCCACCTAGCTCGGCGCCATGCCTGGCGGCGGGCACGCCGGAGGCGGGTGTCCCGGTACCGGGACACCCGCCTCCGCGCCGGTGTCAGCGGCCGAGCACCCGGTCGAGGAAGTCCCGGTACTCGCGCACGGCCACGCGCAGCTGCTCGGTGTCGGTCGAGCCGGCCTCCTGCCAGCCGCCGAGCTTGTTCTTGTGCTCCGTCAGCGCGGCGGACAGCGCCTGCATGGCCTCGTCGACCAGGGACTGCGCCTCACCGACCGCCGCCTGGGGGTCGTCCACGAAACGCAGCTGGACCTCGCGCCAGCGGTCCCGGAAGCCCTGCGCCGTGGTGTCGTCGAACAGCGTCGCCGCGCCGGCCGGCACGGCCGTCTCACCGGTGGACGTACCGCCGTCCGGGGACTGCGCGTCCGGGTCGACCATCGTCGGCGTGGGGCTGCCGTAGCCGGCCCCGCCGGCCGCCGCCGTGTCGTCGGCCGCGACCGCCGTCTCGGTGCGCCGGGTCTCGTCACCGGTCACGTCGGAAGGCCCGTCGATGTCGACGTCGACGTCACGGGAGTCGTCGATGTCGCGCCGGGACTCGCCGTCGACGTCGTCGACAAGGTCGTCATCGTCGAGGTCGTCGTCGACCCGGTTGTCCGTCCGGTCGAACTCGGCCGTCGGGTCGGCGCGTACCCCCTCGCGCTCGCCGTCGACCGCGCCGTCGCCGGGCTGCGCGGTGCTCTCCTCACGAGGGTCGGGCTCGTACTCGGGGCGCGGGTTGGCCAGTGCGGACGCGGCCACGGCGCCACCGACGGTGGTTGCGCCGAAGGCGGTCGGCACCGGACCCGGCTCGTTGAAGTCGGCGCGGTCACCGTCCTCGCCCGGACGGCCGTCCCAGGGGCGGGCGCGGTCGGCATCGGTCTCCGACCGGTCGCGGTCCGTCGGCTCGTCCAGGGTGTCGACGTCGTCGGCCAGGTCCCGGTCGTCCGTGCGTACGGCCTCCGAGTGGTCGTTGTTGAGCTGTTGCTCTTCCTGCCGCATGGCGGTCTCCTCAGCGGTTCGTGGCGTCGTGGGCGGCGTCGGGGTGGCGCTGGTCCGGCGTCCGGGTGGCGACCGGCTCGTCGCCGAGCAGGTCGGCGAAGAGGGCGCGGTAGTGGACGACGGCCTGGCGGAGGTCCTCGGTGCTGGCCTCGCCTCGGGAGTTGCGCAGGTGGATCTCGTGGGCGTCCCGGTAGTGACCGAGCGTGCGGGCGTGCTCGACGGAGAGATGGGCGATCTGGTCGGAGAACTCGCCGGTGGGGTAGCCGCGTTCGGCGATGAGTCGGGTGACCAGTTCGTCGGCCTGACCGACGGTTTCGGCGGGCGAGTCGACGAAACGCACCTGGAGTTCCTCCCATGCCTCGACGTACCGGGCACGGGAATCGGGGGCGAGCGGGACCAGCTCCAGCTCGGCGTGCCGGCGCTCCCGCTCCCGCAGTTCCTGCTCGGCGGCGCTGCGGCTGTCCTGCTCGGCGACGACGTGGTCATACTCCGGGCCGAAGCGCTGCCGGAGTGCGCGGCGGCGACCGGCCACGACGAGTGCTGCGGCGACGGCGGCGACCACCAGGATGACGAGGACGGTGACGACTATCTGCGTGGGCGACATGGCTCCTCCTTCGCCTGCAGCTATTCCCTCCGCACACTGATCGCCAATCCCGTTCCGGAGCACTTTCCTCGTCCGACCCGGTCGTGGCGGCGGCGGTCGGTCACCCCGGAACCCGACACGGGGTCGTCAGCCGGACGTTCGGCAACGTACCGGTAGTCTCGACGGACGGTAGTGCGGCCGGCGCGGATTACGTATCCTGCCCAAGGCGCCCGAGCCGGCGTCCCGGCAGGGCAACCGGGGTGCGTCCCGGCGACGGCGCTGCCCGGCCGTGCCGGAGCCCTGCTAGCCATCCTTCCGGGCGAGGTCCGATTGAACACCCGCGACTGGCCGATCCGCTCGAAGCTGACCGCATTGGTCGTCGTGCCGGTGACCGCGCTGCTGGCCCTGTGGATCTTCGCGACCACGCTCACCTTCGGACCGGCGCTCGATCTGCTGGCCGCCCGCACCCTCCTCTACGACCTGGGCAGACCGGGGGAGACGGTGGTGGCCGAGTTGCAACGGGAGCGGCGCCTGTCGGTGGTGCAGCTCGCCTCGCCGCGCACGGACTGTGCTCGGCCGCCGGCCGAGTGCGTCCTGCCGGCGCTGGCGGAGCAACGGATCCGCACCGATGAGGCGATCGCCGAACTGCGTCGCCGGGCCGGCGGCGAGCAGCTGCGGGACGCCGCCGGGGAACTGCTCGAATTCCGGCTGAATCGGCTGATCGGCGAGTTGGACGCGTTGCCCGCGGGGCGCGGGTTCATCGATCGTGGAGACCTCGACCGCGCCGGTGCCGTCGGTCTCTACAGTGGAATGATCTCCTCCGCGTTCCAGGCGTTCACCGCCCTGGCGAGCCTCCCGGATCACGATCTGAACCGCGAGGCGCTGGCCCTGACGAACCTCGGCCGCTCGCGGGAGTTGCTGGGGCAGGCCGACGCGCTGCTGGCCGGTGCACTGACCGCCGGTGGATTCGCCAAGGGGGAGCACACGCAGCTCGTACAGGGCATCGGCAACCAGCGGTTCCTGGCGGAGGCCGCGGTGGCCGACCTGCCCGAGGCGGGCCGGACCGGATACCAGCGGCTGACCGAGCAGGAGGCGTTCCGGCGGCTACGGGCGATGCAGGACGACATCGTCGCCGCCGGCCCCTCGGCCCGACCCACCGTCGACCCGCAGGCCTGGCAGACCAGCTACGACGCGGTGCAGCGGTCGCTACGGGACTTCGAGCTGACCCAGGCCGACGGATTGGCCGACCGGTCGGTGCCGATGGCGGTGGGCATCCTGGGCCGGCTGGCCGCGGCCGGTCTGCTCGGGCTGGTCGCCGTCGTGCTCTCGCTGGTGGTGGCGGTCCGGGTCGGCCGGTCCCTCGCGCAGCGGTTGACTCTGGTACGCGGCACGCTCAGGCAGGCCGAGCAGCGGCTGCCGGAGGTGGTGGACCGGCTGCGCCGGGGCGAGCAGGTGGACCTGGCGCAGGAGGCATCGGTGGCCGACCGGGGTGCCGACGAGATCGGCCAGGTTGCGCAGGCGTTCACGGAGGTGCAGAAGGTCGCGATCCGCTCGGCCATGGTCGAGGTGAGCCTGCGCCGCGGGCTCAACGACGTCTTCCTGAACATCGCCCGGCGCAGCCAGGGCCTGGTGCACCGGCAGCTCGCCCTGCTGGACCGGATGGAGCGCGACGCGGAGGACCCGGATCACCTGGCCGAACTCTTCCGCGTCGACCACCTCGCCACCCGGCTGCGCCGGCACGCGGAGGATCTGGTCATCCTGGCGGGCGCCGCACCGGGTCGCGGCTGGCGCAACCCGGTCGCGATGGTGGACCTGATCCGCGGCGCGATCTCGGAGGTCGAGTCGTACGACCGGGTCGACGTCACCACCGTGCAGCCCGCCGGCACCGTCGGTCGGGTGGTGGGTGACATCATCCACCTGCTCGCCGAGCTGATCGAGAACGCCACGGCGTTCTCGCCGCCGGGATCGCGGGTCGAGATCTCCGGCGAGCATGTGGCGCACGGCTACGCCCTGTCCATCTCCGATCAGGGCCTCGGCATGAACGAGGCGACCATCGAGGAGGCGAACCGCAGGCTGGCGCGGTCGCCGGAGTTCGACCCCGCCGAGACCGCCCGGCTCGGGCTGTTCGTGGTGGCGCGACTGGCCGCGCGGCACGACGTGCGGGTCCGGTTGCGCCCCTCGGAGGGCTCCGGCCTCACGGCGGTGGTCCTGATTCCGACGGAGCTGATCACCGAGGAACCGTCGCCACTGCCCGGTCCGGACCTGCCGGCGGCCGACGAGGCCGCCACCCCGGAGCAGCGGCGGCTGGCCCGGGCGACGCGGCTGACCACGGTTCCCCGGCCCCGCGGCCGCACCGTGCCGCGCCGGGCACCGGCCTCGGCCTCGGCCGGTGGCCCGCACCCGGCGGTCTCGCCCGGCGGGCTGGCCGTGACCGCCGCCCAGCAACGCGACGGCTCGGCTCCCGGCCCGGGCCCACGGGCCGGCGGCTCGACGGTCGGGCCGGCCGAGGCCGACGGGCTACCCCGCCGGATCCGCCGGCCGGGCCCGGCCGCCTCTCCGGCTGGTGCCCCCTCTCCGGCTGGTGCCGTGGCCGGTGCGGAGCCGTCCGCCGCGGATGCGCCCGGCGCCGAGTCGGCCGCCGGTCCGGCTCCGGTACCGGCCGCACCCGCCGATGACGCCGCCGGGGTGGCGGCGCCGACCGTCCAGTTGCCGGCGGTGACCGCCCGGCCCGCGCCGACAGTGGCGATCGACGGCCCCACCGTGCGACAACCGGTGGTGCCCTGGACATCGGCCCGGTCGCGTCGCGATCCGGCGCCGCGCAGCCCCGAGGAGGCGCGCCGGGTCATGTCGGCGCTCCAGGAGGGCACCGCCCGCGGCCGGCTCGCCGCGGCTCGCGCGGAGGCCCCGGAGCGCCAGGACCGGACGACCGAGCCGACCGACCCCCCGCCGGCCGCTGGGCCGGCGACGGTGGAATCCCCGACCGCGACTGAGAGGGACGCCTGATGCAATCGACGAGGCAGAGCGCAGATCTCGACTGGCTACTCGACGATCTGCTGGAGCGGGTGCCGACCGCGCGGCAGGCGGTGGTGCTGTCGGCGGACGGACTCCTGCTGGGCTCCTCCGCCGGCGTGGACCGGTCCGATGCCGAACACCTCTGCGCCCTGGCGTCCGGCCTGTCCAGCCTCGCGCGGGGCGCCAGCCGGCACCTCACCGGCGGGCCGGTCCGGCAGACCGTGGTGGAGATGGAGTCCGCGTACCTCTTCGTCACGGCAGCGGGGCACGGCGCGTGCCTGGCGGTCGCCAGCGACGCCGACGCGGACATCGGCCTGGTGGCGTACGAGATGGCGATGCTGGTGACCCGGGTGGGCGAGAATCTCGAGGCGCCGCCCCGGGCATCGGTGGGTGCCCCCGATGCAGGCTGACGCGCCGGGGCACCGACACGAGTGGCTCGACGACGACGCCGGGCCGGTGGTGCGCCCGTACACGCTGACCGGGGGACGGGTCCGGCCCAGCGCCGACGGATTCGACCTGGTCGCGTACGTGCTGGCGAAGCCGGACCCGGATCTTGCCGCCTACCCGGAACTGCACCCGGAGCACCGGCTGCTGGTGGAACTGGCCGGCAGTGGCACCCCGGTCGTGGAACTCGCCGCCGATCTGGATCTTGCGGTGGGCGTGGTCCGGGTGCTACTTGGTGATCTGCTGTCCCGGGGACTGGTCGCTGTGCACCAGCCGCCGCGCGCCACGTACCTGCCCGACAAAGACATCCTCAAGGCGGTGGTCGATGGACTCCGTGCGTTATGACGGCGAGCGGCGGGGGCATCGGGTCCCGATCGCGCTGAAGATCCTCATCGCCGGCGGCTTCGGTGCGGGCAAGACGACGCTGGTGAGTGCGTTGAGCGAGGTCCGGCCGTTGCAGACCGAGGAGATTTTGACCGGGGCCGGCATCGGCACGGACGACATCTCCGGGGTGGAGACCAAGTCGACGACCACGGTGGCGATGGACTTCGGGCGGATCACCATCAACGACGACCTGCAGCTGTACCTCTTCGGCACGCCGGGACAGGACCGGTTCTGGTTCCTCTGGGACGAGTTGGCCTTCGGTGCGCTCGGCGCGGTGGTGCTCGCCGACACCCGCCGGCTGGCCGACTGCTTCCCGTCGATCGACTACTTCGAGCAGCGGGGCATCCCGTTCGTGGTGGGGGTGAACTGCTTCGACGACTCCCGGCGGTTCAGTCTCGAGGCCGTACGCCGGGCCCTGGACCTGGACCCGGGCGTGCCGATGGTGCTCTGCGACGCCCGCGACCGGCAGTCCGGGAAGACGGTGCTGATCTCCCTGGTCGAGCACGTCGCCCGGCAGCGGGGCGAGCCGGTGCCGGCGGCCTGAGCCGGCCCGGCGGTGTGTCGGAGGTCTAACCCGCCGGTGTCGGGGGAAGGGCTCTGGTGGACGGGTGGAGAACCAGCGAAGGGCGGTACCCGGTGGCGGGTCGAGGCGAGATCGTTCACATCGGCGGGTACACCCCGCAGAGCGGGGGGCGGGGCACCGGCATCGTCGCCGCCCGGCGGGATCCGGGCACCGGCGAGCTGACCGGGCTGGGCACGGTCGCGGTCACCGCCTCGCCGTCCTTCCTCGCCCGCCATCCGACGCTGCCCACGCTGTACGCGGTCAACGAACTGCCGGACGGCCAGATCAGCGCGTGGCGGGTCGGCGACGACGGCGACCTGACGTCGATCGGTTCGCGGTCGACCGGTGGCGCGGAGCCGTGCCACCTGGCGGTCGCGGCGGACGGCGGGCACCTCTTCGTGGCCAACTACGGCGGCGGCAGCGTGACCGTGTTTCCGCTCGACCCGCAGGGGGTGCCCGGCGAGCGCACCGACCTGGTGGAACACCAGGGGCACGGGGCCGATCCGGAGCGCCAGGAGCGGGCGCACGCGCACATGGTCTCGCCGGGGGCCGGCGGGGCGCCGTTGCTCGCGGTCGATCTCGGCACCGACTCGATCTACCGGTACGACCTGGACGCCGCCTCCGGGCGGCTGGTGCCCCGGGCGCCCCGGGTGCGTACCGCTGCGGGGGTGGGACCGCGGCACCTGGCCCGGCACCCGGACGGTCGACGGTGTTACGTCTCGGGCGAACTGGACGGTTCGGTCCTGGCGTACGGGCTGACCGACGACGGTGCGCTGCAGCAGCAGGGCCGCGTCGACGCCAGCGACCGGGCCGGACACGTCCAGCCGTCCGAGATCGCCGTCGGGCCGGACGGCCGCTTCCTCTACGTCGCCAACCGGGGCGTGGGCACGGTGACGGTCTTCGCCCTCGGTGCGGGCCGGCCGGAGCTGGTGGCGGAGGTCGAGACCGGTGGCGAGTGGCCCCGCCACTTCGCGCTGACCGGGGATCACCTCTACGTGGCCGACGAACGGGCGGACATGGTGCGCACCTTCCGCATCGACCGCGGTACCGGTGTGCCGGTGGCTGTCGGGGAGCCGCTGCCCGTCGCGAGCCCTACCTGCGTGCTTCCCTGATCATGGGAGCCGGGGGATAGATACATCCACATTGCGCCGCTGACTCATCACTCAGCGTCACAAATCACGGCAATCTGTTTCTCCTCTGTAACTTTCGTCCGAACGGCCATGGCAGTCCATCGGTCGGGTACGCAAGATGGTCAGCGTGTCAGCAGGCCGCCATCGCATGCGTTCAAGTATTCACGGTGCCGCCGCCGCAGCCGCGGTCGGCGTCCTCGTCGTCACCGCCGGCGGGTGGGTGGGCTATCGCCAACTCGCCGGTCAGGACTGCTCAGGGAAGATCGAGCTGTCCGTAGCGGTGGCGAGCGAGCTCGCCCCCGCGGTCGACGAGGCTGCCTCCGAATGGGAGGCCAAGGGTGCCGCCGTCGACGGTACGTGCATCGATGTGACCGTCGCCGCCTCCGACCCGGTCGAGGTGGCCGCGGTGGTGGCGGCCAAGCACGGTGCCATCCTGGCCGGGGTGGGGCAGGCCAGCGGCACCGCCGTGAGCCCGGACGTCTGGATCCCGGACTCCTCGATGTGGCTGCTGCGGCTCAAGACCGGTGGCGCGGCGGCCTTCGAGCCCGGCAACGGCGCGTCCATCGCGAGCAGCCCGGTGGTGGTCGCCATGCCCGAGCCGACCGCCACCCGGCTCGGCTGGCCGCAGAAGGAACTCGACTGGACCCAGCTGCTGTCCCGGCTCAACAGCGACCGGCCGCTGAAGACGGGCATCGTCGAGCCGACCCGGGACGCCGCCGGCCTCTCCGGTCTGCTGTCGATGATGGCCGCCGCGGCATCCGCCGGCGGCGAGACCGCCGAACAGGAGCGCGTCGGTGCGCTGCGCGCGCTGGCATCGAGCGCGTCGGCACTGCGCCAGGATCTGCTCGCCAAGTTCCCGACGGCCGCGGACGCCACCACCCTGGCCAGCGCGCTCGGTGCGGCGGCGCTCTCCGAGGAAGACGTCATCCAGTACAACGCCCGGAAGCCTCCGGTGCCGCTGGCGGCGCTCTACCTGAAGCCGGCGCCGCTACAGCTGGACTACCCGTACGCGGTGCTGCCTGGCGTGGAGCCGGCCAAGGCGTCCGCCGCACGGGTGCTGTTCGAGGCGCTCACCACGCCGTCGTTCAAGGACAAGCTGGCCGCGCAGTCGCTGCGCGGGCCGGACGGCAACTGGGGGACCGGCTTCAACGCGCCGCAGGGTGCGCCGAGCCCGGCCAGCGGTGACGCCTCGGCCGTGCCCCCGCCGCAGGGCGGCATCGCCGCCGGTGGACTGGCGCCGGACGCGGTGGAACGGGCCGTGTCGAGCTGGTCCATCGCCACCCTCTCCGGCCGGATGCTCTGCATCATCGACGTCTCCGGCTCGATGAAGAAGCCCGTACCCACCGCCAACGGGGCCACCCGGCAGCAGGTCACCGCGGAAGCGGCCCGGCGCGGCCTGAACCTGTTCGACGACTCCTGGTCGATCGGTCTGTGGGTCTTCTCGACCAATCTGGTGGGCTCGCGCGACTACCGCGAGGTCCTTCCGGTCGCGCCGCTCTCGCGTCAGCGCAGCGAGCTGGAGCGGAGCCTGGACACGGTCGTCTCGTCGAGCGGTGACACCGGCCTGTACGACACCCTGCTGGCCGCCTACAAGGACGTCCAGCAGAACTGGGAGCCGGGCAAGGTCAACTCGATCGTGCTCTTCACCGATGGCAAGAACGAGGACGCCAACGGCATCTCGCAGAAGCAGCTGCTCGCCGAGCTGGACCGGATCAAGGACCCGGACCAGCCGATCCAGGTGATCATCATCGGTATCGGTACCGAGGTCAGCAAGTCGGAGCTGGACACCATCGCGGAGAGTGCCGGCGGCGGCGCGTTCGTCGCCGCCGACCCCACCAAGATCGGCGACATCTTCCTCCGGGCGATCGCGCTGCGCAAGGCGCCCGCCTGACCTGAGACACAGCAGCGGGGCTGTGGTGCCGGCGAAACCGGTATCACAGCCCCCTTTGCGTCGTGCGCCGGCTTGGAAACTGACGGCAATACGTCCGAAGCAATCGGCCGACATGGTTATCAGGGCAGGATGTCGTCGTGCATCGGCAGATCCGGCCTCCGACCGCGCCGGGACCGTGCCGTCGGCGAGCGAAGTGGGAGGGCTGGTGACCTCGGCGACGCTGTTGACCCCGGCCAGATCGTCATCGCGACCGAACGACCCCTCGTCATCGGGGCGGTCCATGCGTACCGACCAGCGGGCCTACGTCCGGATCCTGGTCGTGCTGGACGCCGCCGTCCTGGCCGTGGCGGTCCTCGTCGGGTACGGTGCCCGGTTCGGTGACTCCGCGCCACGCGACACGGTGCCGTACGTCCTGGTCGCCCCGGCGCTCGTACTGGCCTGGCTGGTCTCGCTGAAGGTCCTTCGCTGCTACGACGACCGGGTGATCGGCTACGGCGCGGACGAGTACCGGCGGGTGAGCATGGCCAGTCTGCGGCTGGCCGGCGCCACAGCCATCGCCGGCTACGTCCTCGACGTCGGTGTCTCCCGGGGCTTCCTGGCGATCTCCTTCGCCGTCGGCACCGTCGGTCTCGAGGTGGCCCGGTTCGCCGCCCGCAAGCGCCTGCACCACGCCCGGTCCCGAGGGACGGGCTGGTCGCGGCGGGTGCTGGTGGTCGGCGACACCGCCCACGTGCTGGAACTGGTGCACACCCTGCGCCGTGAACCGTACGCCGGCTACCAGGTCGTGGGTGCCTGCATCCCGGACGCGCTGCTGGCCCCGGTCGCCCAGCGGCTCGGCGACGTGCCGGTGGTCGGCTCGTTCCGGGCCATCCCGGAGGCCGCCGCCGCGATCGGCGCGGACACGGTCGCCGTCACCGCCTGCGGGGAACTCACCGCCACCCGGCTGCGCCGGCTCGGCTGGCAGCTGGAGGGCACCGGCATCGACCTGGTCCTGGCGCCGGCGCTGACCGACGTCGCGGGGCCCCGCATCCACACCCGCCCGGTCGCCGGCCTGCCGCTGATCCACGTGGAGGCGCCCGAGTTCCGCGGGGCGCGCAAACTGGTCAAGGGCCTCGTCGACCGGTCCGTGTCGCTGCTGGCACTGGCCCTGCTGCTGCCGCTGCTGGTGGTCATCTCACTGGCCGTCAGGCTGGACAGCCGTGGCCCCGTGCTGTTCCGGCAGACCCGGGTCGGGCAGGGCGGCCGGGAGTTCGGGGTCTTCAAATTCCGCACCATGGTCACCAACGCGGACGCGCTGCTGGCGGAGCTGGCCGCCCGCAACGAGACCGACGGCCTGATGTTCAAGATGCGGGACGACCCGCGGGTGACCCGCGTCGGCCGGCTGCTGCGCAAGTGGTCGCTGGACGAACTGCCGCAGCTGGTCAACGTCCTGCTGGGGCAGATGAGCCTGGTCGGCCCCCGGCCACCGCTGCCCTCCGAGGTGGCCCGCTACGACGGCGACGTCGCCCGCCGGCTGCTGGTCAAGCCGGGGATGACCGGGCTCTGGCAGGTCAGTGGCCGGTCGGACCTGAGCTGGGAGGACGGCATCCGGCTCGACCTCTACTACGTGGAGAACTGGTCGCTGGCGGCCGACCTGACGATCCTGTGGAAGACCGTTGGCGCGGTGGTCAACAGCCGGGGCGCGTACTGAGAGCCCCGCCTCACGGCTGCGGGCCGAGCCAGTCCAGGCAGACCACCACGGCGTCGTCGGTGAGGTCGCCGGCGACGAAGGCCCGTAGGTCGCCGAGGAGGGAACGGACCGCATCCAGCGGCGTCAGCGGCGACGTCCGCCGCAACATCCGGTCGAGCGCCGTCTCGCCGTACCGTGCGCTGCGCCCGGTCGCCTCGACCACCCCGTCGCTGATCATGAACAGCCGGTCGCCGCGCTGGAGCTGGAGGTGCTGCTCGCGGTAGTCCGTCCCCTCGAACATACCGAGCGGGAACTGTGCCTCCAGCGGCTGCACGCTGACCTCGCCGCCGCGCAGCAGGACGAGTCGGGGCGAGCCGGCGTCGACGGCGGTGAGCAGCCCGCTGCGCAGGTCGAGTTCGAGCAGCAGCGTGGAGAGGTACTGGTCGCCCCGGTGCAGGTCGTAGATCGCCTGGTCGGCCAGGGCGGCCTGGTCGGCCAGCGGGATGCCGGCCCGGCGGGCGTTGCGCAGCGCGCAGGTGGCGAGGGTGGTGAGCATCGACGCGGTGACCCCCTCGCCCATCCCGTTGATCGTCGCCAGCCAGACCCGCTCGCCGTCGTCGGACCAGTCGAAGCTGTCGCCGCGCACCGCGTACGCCGGCTCCAGCTGGCCGGCAAGGCTGAAGGAGGGACGCAGCCGGCTGCGCCCCGGCAGCAGCTCCCACTGCACCTCGGCGGCGAGGGTGAGCCGGCGGCTGCGCCGGGCGGTGCGGTACACGTCGGTGCCGGCGTCAACGGCGGCCAGCTCGTGGGCCAGTGCGGTGGCGATCTCGGCCAGCCCGGCCAGCTGCTCCTCGCCGGTGACCGGCGCCACCCGCAGCACGCCCCGCTGTTCCCCGCGCATGCTCACCGGCAGGTATCCGGTGCCGTTGGCGTACACCGGGCTCTGGTGGTCGAAGCAGCGCCAGGCAGGGTGCCCCGGTGCCGTCACCTCCTCCCCGCCGGTGAGCGGGATCAGCGCCGCCAGCCGGTAGTCGACCTGGAGGAGCTCGGTGTCGGTGATGCCGTACTCCCGCTCCAGCAACGCACCGACCCGCGTGGTGAGGAGATCCACGGGGGCCGCGGTGACGGCGGCACGCGCCCGGTCGACCGGCTCGCTCATGGGTCTCTCCTTGATCACAAGCCCATCCACCGACAGAATCGGAGTACGCTCAGGCCCACCATGGCGGAACTGCATGGTCCACCGGGACCTGAGATGAGTATGGCTGCCGAGCTGGATGTCGCAGCAGCCGCCCTGCTGACCGTCTGGGACGGTGCGCGGGAGCGGACGGCCAACCGTATCTCCACGGCCCAGCTTCGCGCCGTCATGCTCGTCGAGCGGCAGGACGGGATCAACCTTCGCCGCCTCGCCGGCGGCCTGGACATGCTGCTCTCCTCGGCCAGCCGGCTCTGCGACCGGCTGGTCGCCGCCGGGATGCTGGAGCGGGAGCCGGGTCGCGCCGACCGTCGGGAGATCTCGCTGCATCTGACCGCCGAGGCCCGTCGACTGCTGGCCGAGCTGCGCGAGGATCGCCGCCGGCACCTGGCGGCGATCCTGGCCGACATGACCCCCGAGGCCCGCCAGGCGCTGCTGCGCGGGCTGCGGGAGTTCGACGAGGCGGCCCGGGCGCGGGTGGTCCGGCCGGTGTCGTCGCTGGTTCCCCAGCCGGAGCAGCCGCGCGCGGAGCAGTTGCCGGAGGCCCGGGGCGCCACCGAACCGTCGCCGCGTGGCTGGTCGGCGGGGGATGCCTCCGTCTTCCGGACGGCCTGACCGGCGGTGCCTGCCCGGCGGTGCCTGACCGGACGGGCCGGCAAGGCCCTATAGCCGGGCCAGCCAGCCGCCGGGGCGCGCGATGATCCGGCGTACCACCGAACCGGCCGCGCCGACCGCGGCGGCGGTGCCGCCAAGGGTGGCCGGTCGGACGGTGACCGGCGACCAGGCCGCGGTGAGCACCCGGCGCTCGATCTCGGCGAGCACCGGCGGCCGGAGCCAGCCGGTGAGCGGGGCGTAGCCACCGCCGAGCACCACCGTGTCGAGATCCAACAGGTTGACCACGCTGGCCACGGTGACCCCGATCGCCGTGCCCGCCTGCGCCAGGGCGCGCAGCACGGTGGGTTGCCCGGCCTCGGCGAGCTGGGCCAGCCGGGTCGGCCCCGTGTCGGCCGGCAGGTCGGCTCCCACCAGGCCGGCGGCGGACAGGATCGCCTCCTGGCCGGCGTAGAGTTCCAGGCAGCCGCGGCCGCCACAGCGGCAGGCCGGCCCGTCCGGGCGGACCGGGATGTGCCCGATCTCGCCGCTCCAGCCGCGGGCGCCCCGGAACAGCGCACCGTCGAGGACGATCCCGGCGCCGATGCCGACCTCGCCGGAGATGTGCAGGAAACTGCCCGGCCCGCCGCCGGCGTGCAACTCGCCGAGCGCGGCGAGGTTCGCCTCGTTCTCCACCACCAGGGCCGGCACGTCGCCCACCGTCTCGGTCAGCGGCGGATGAGCGGCCAGCAGCTCCGGCACGGGCACGTCCCGCCAGCCGAGGTTGGGTGCGAGGCGGACCCGGCCGGCGCCGTCGACCAGCCCGGGCACCCCCAGGGCGGCGCCGGCCAGGGTGAGGCCCTGTGCCTCGACGTCGGCGCGGGCGTGGGCGGCGAGTTCGGCGAGCCGGCCGAGCGCGTCGACCGGGGAGACCGGGCGCAGGTCTGCGCGGCGCACCGTGTGGTGACGGACCTCACCGGCGAGGTCGACGACGCACGCGGCAAGGTAGTCGACGTTGACCTCCAGCCCCAGCCCGGCGGGGCCGTCGTGGGCCAGCATCAGGCCGCGCGCCGGGCGGCCGGCGCCGGCGCGGGGCGTCGGGTCCGCCTCGGTGACCAGCCGGCCGGCGACGAGATCCTCCACCACGGCCGAGACGGTGGCCCGGGTCAGGCCGGTCTCGGCGGCCAGCGCGGCCCGGGACGGCGGGCTGGGGGCGGCGGCGATCCGGCCGAGCACGAGGGCGAGATTCAGCTCGCGCAGGCTGCCCTGCCGCACCGCACCGGCGGGGGCTGCGGGTGCGTTCACCCCTTGACAATGCCACACTGTGGTCATTTAATTCAACCACTGAACAAATAGCGGACGACACCACCGGAGGTCTGCCATGGCACCCCGTCCCACCCCTGCCGACAAGTTCTCCTTCGGGCTCTGGACGGTCGGCTGGCCGGGCCGAGACCCGTTCGGCCACGCCACCCGGGCCCCGCTGGACCCGGTCGAGGCGGTGCACCGGCTCGCCGAGCTGGGCGCGTACGGCGTCACCTTCCACGACGACGACCTGGTCCCCTTCGGCGCGGACACCGCCACCCGGGACGCCCAGATCGTTCGGTTCCGCAAGGCGCTCGACGAGACCGGCCTGGTGGTGCCGATGGTCACCACCGACCTGTTCCAGCAGCCGGTCTTCAAGGACGGCGGCTTCACCAGCAACGACCGCGACGTGCGGCGGTACGCGCTGCGCAAGGTGCTGCGCAACATCGACCTCGCCGCCGAGCTGGGTGCCCGGACCTTCGTCATGTGGGGCGGCCGGGAGGGCGGCGAGTACGACGTGGCCAAGGACGTCCAGGCCGCGCTGGAGCGCTACCGCGAGGCGGTCGACCTGCTCTGCCAGTACGTCGTCGACCGTGGCTACGACCTGCGCTTCGCGCTGGAGCCGAAGCCCAACGAGCCGCGCGGCGACATCCTGCTGCCCACCGTCGGGCACGCCCTGGCGTTCATCTCCACCCTGGCCCACCCCGACCGGGTCGGGGTCAACCCGGAGGTCGGCCACGAGCAGATGGCCGGGCTGAACTTCGTTCACGGCATCGCCCAGGCGCTCTGGCAGGGCAAGCTGTTCCACATCGACCTCAACGGTCAGCGTGGCATCAAGTACGACCAGGACCTGGTCTTCGGCCACGGCGACCTGCTCAACGCGTTCGCCCTGGTCGACCTGCTGGAGCACGGTGGCCCGGCCGGTGGTCCCGCGTACGACGGGCCGCGGCACTTCGACTACAAGCCCTCCCGCACGGAGGACATCGACGGGGTCTGGGCCTCGGCGGCGGCGAACATGAGCACGTACCTCCTGCTCAAGGAGCGGGCCGCGGCCTTCCGGGCCGACCCGGAGGTGGCCGAGGCGCTGGCCGGGAGCAAGGTCACCGAGCTGGCCGTGCCGACCCTCGGCGACGGCGAGGGCTACGCCGAACTGCTCGCCGACACCGCCGCCTTCGAGCAGTTCGACGTCGAGGCGACCGGTGCCCGTGGCTTCGG
Organism: Micromonospora sp. WMMD1082; assembly: GCF_029626175.1. NCBI lineage: Bacteria > Bacillati > Actinomycetota > Actinomycetes > Micromonosporales > Micromonosporaceae > Micromonospora > Micromonospora sp. WMMD1082. The sequence continues at coordinate 4,123,277 of NZ_JARUBM010000002.1, forward strand.
CTTCGTCCGGCTGAACCAGCTCGCCGTCGAGCACGTGCTCGGCGCCCGCTGAGGCGGCCGGCATGCCGCTCGTCGCCGGAGTGGACTCCTCCACTCAGTCCTGCAAGGTGGTCGTCCGGGACGCGGAGACCGGTGCTCTGGTCCGGCAGGGCCGGGCACCGCACCCGGACGGCACCGAGGTCGACCCCTCGGCCTGGTGGTCCGCCCTCCAGACGGCGATCGACGCCGCGGGCGGGCTGGCCGACGTCGCCGCGGTCTCCGTGGCGGGCCAGCAGCACGGCATGGTCTGCCTCGACGAGGCCGGGCAGGTGGTCCGGCCGGCGCTGCTGTGGAACGACACCCGGTCCGCCCCGGCGGCGGCCGAGCTGATCGAGGAGGCCGGCGACGGGCAGGCCGGGCGCCAGTTCTGGGCCGACGCGGTCGGCAGCGTGCCGGTGGCCAGCTTCACCGTCACCAAGCTGCGCTGGCTGGCCCGGCACGAGCCGGCGAACGCCGACCGGGTAGCGGCGGTCTGCCTGCCGCACGACTGGCTGACCTGGCGGTTGGCGGGCGCGCCCGGGCTGGACGCGCTGCGTACCGACCGCAGCGACGCCAGTGGCACCGGCTACTGGTCCCCGGCCACCGGGAAGTACCGCCCGGACCTGCTGGAACGGGCGCTCGGCCGGGTGGTGCGGGTGCCGGCCGTGCTCGACGCCGCCGAGGCGGCCGGCCACCTCGACCCGGCGGCTCTCGCGGCCGCCGCCGGCCCCGCGATACTCGGCCCCGGTGCCGGCGACAACGCCGCCGCCGGCTTCGGGGTCGGTGCGCGCCCCGGCGACGTGGTGGTGTCGATCGGCACCTCCGGCACCGTCTTCAGCGTCGCGGACACCCCGGCGGCCGACCCGAGCGGCATCGTCGCCGGCTTCGCCGACGTGACCGGCCGGTTCCTGCCGCTGGTCTGCACGCTCAACGCGGCCCGGGTGCTGGACGCCGCGGCCGCGATGCTGGGGGTGAGCCTGGACGAGCTGGCCGAGCTGGCGCTCTCCGCGCCGCCCGGAGCCGACGGGCTGGTCCTGGTGCCGTACCTGGAGGGCGAGCGCACGCCGAACCGGCCGCTGGCCACCGGCGCGGTGCACGGGCTGACCCTGGGCACCTCGACCCCGGCACACCTGGCCCGGGCGGCCGTGGAGGGCATGCTCTGCGCGCTCGCCGACGGGCTCGACGCGCTGGCCGCCCAGGGCGCGACCGTCCGGCGGGTGATCCTGGTCGGTGGCGGGGCCCGCTCCGCCGCCGTACGCCGGATCGCCGCGCAGGTCTTCGGCAGCCCGGTGGTCGTCCCGCCGCCCGGCGAGTACGTCGCCGACGGCGCCGCCCGCCAGGCCGCCTGGTTGGCCCTCGGCGGGGCGGAGCCGCCGTCGTGGACGCCCTCCGGCACCGAGGAGTACGCTGCCGAGCCGGTCCCCGCCATCCGGGAGCGCTACGCCGAGGCCCGGGAACGCCACCTCGACCGGCTCACCACGCAGGAGTGACCGTCGCCCCCGCGTCCGCGCGTGCTCGTCGGACGCGGGGGCGGGTCGGCCGGCCCCGGTGATCGGCTCGTTATCTGACCCTGGTTGGCTGCCGGCATGACCTTGACCAGCAGTAGGCCCGCGCGTGCGTGGGGCGGGGGCGCGACGCACCGGTTCTACAGCGTCGTGGTCTTCGTCCTGCTCGCCTCGCTGGACAACGTGGCGATCGGTCTGGTGCCGCCGCTGTACGGCGCGATCGCCGAGTCCTTCGAGGTGCCGCAGCGGCTGCTCGGCCTGGTCACCGCGGTCAGCTTCCTGGTCAGCGCGGTGGCCGCGGTCGGCTGGGCGTACTTCGGCGACCGTACCAACCGCAAGCCGCTGCTCATGATCGGCACGCTGCTCTGGGCGGCCGGCACGGGCGGCAGCGGGCTGGCCGGGGACTACCCCACGTTCCTGGCCGCGCAGCTGCTCGCCGCGGTGGGACTCGGCGCGGTCGGGTCGGTCGGCTTCTCGGTCGTCACCGACCTGATCTCGCCCCGCCGCCGGGGGCTGGTGATGAGCTTCTGGGGGCTCTCCCAGGGCGCCGGCACGCTGGCCGGCACCCTGGTCGGCGGGTTGCTCGGCGCGGCCGACTGGCGCCGGCCGTTCCTGGTGCTCACCGTCGTCGGAGTGGCCGCCACGGCGGCCTACCTGTTCACGTACGACATCCGGCGGGGCCAGAGCGAGCCGGAACTGGCCGGCGCGCTCGCCGGCGGCGCCGAGTACGACTACCGGATCAGTCGGACGGACCTGCCCGTCATCCTGGGCCGGCGGACCAACCGCTGGCTCGTCCTGCAGGGCCTCACCGCGCAGGCCGCCTTCGGTTCGCTGGTCTGGCTGCCGTGGCTGTTCACCGAGCGGGCGCAGGCCCAGGGATACTCGCTGGCGACCGCGATCGTGGTGGGCAGCGTCTTCGCCACGCTGTTCCAGCTCGGCGGGGTGCTCTCCATCGTGGGTGGGCTGATCGGCGACGCCCTGCAACGGCGTACGCCCTCCGGGCGGGCCCTGGTCGCGGCGGTCGGCATCCTCGCCGCGCTCCCGTTCTACCTGGTGTTGTTCTTCGTGCCGATCCGCATCGACGTGCCCGACGGCGCCGGCACCGGCGCGATCGTCCGGGCGGTGCTGGGCAGCGTGGTCAGCGAGCCGACGGTCGGGCTGAGCCTGCTCGCCGCGCTGCTCGCGCTGGCGCTGACCTCGGCGAACTCGCCAAACTGGTTCGCGCTGATCGCCGACGCGAACCCGCCCGAGCACCGGGGCACGGTCTACAGCCTCGGCAACCTGGTCAACGGCGTGGGCCGGGCGGCCGGCAACGGCCTGGTCGGGGTGGCCTTCCACGCGCTGCGGGTGGCCTTCCCGCCACCGCTGAACTACGCCGTCGGGCTGGCCGCGTTCCAGCTCTTCTTCATCCCCACCGGCGTCATGTACCTGCTCGCCGCCCGCACCTCACCCAAGGACATCGCCGACGTCCAGCACCTCCTGCACACCCGCGCCGAGAAGCTGTAAGGAAGGGCCCCCGCTGAACGCCTGGTGGACAGCAGGGGCCCCTATCAACCACACCTACACCTTGATCCAGACGGTGACGTCGGTGGGGACCGTGCCGTCGGCGTCCAGCGGGGCGCTGCTGTGCAGCAGTTCGCCGGCAGGCGCCTCGACGGGGGCGCCGAAGTTGGTCAGCACGACCAGGTCGCCGTTGCGGAAGGACAGCACCTCGTCGCCGCAGGGGAGCCACTCCAGGGTGCCCCGGCCGAGGCCGTGCGTACGCCGCAGGCGCAGCGCCGTCCGGTACATCTCGTACGTCGAGCCGGGGACGCCGCGCTGGCGGTCCAGGGCGTACTCGGCCCAGACGGAGGGCTGTGGTAGCCAACTCGCGTCCGTCGGCCCGAAGCCGTACGAGGGCGCGTCGGCCTCCCACGGGATCGGCACCCGGCAGCCGTCGCGGCCACGCTGGGTGTGCCCGCTGCGGGCCCAGGTCGGGTCCTGGCGGGCCTCGTCGGGCATGGTGGTGTGTTCCGGCAGCCCCAGTTCCTCACCCTGGTAGAGGTAGGCCGAGCCGGGCAGGGCGAGCATCAGCAGGGTGGCCGCCCGGGCCCGCCGCAGGCCGGTCGCCGCGTCCGGCTGCTCGTCACCGACGCCGATGCCGTTGGGCCGCGCGGTGCCGACCGGCAGGCCGAGCCGGGAGGCGTGACGGACCACGTCGTGGTTGGAGAGCACCCAGGTGGTGGGCGCGCCGACCGCGTCGGTGGCCTCCAGCGACCGGGTGATCACCGCGTACTGGGCCGGGGCCGTCCAGGAGGCGAGCAGGTACTCGAAGTTGAACGCCTGGTGCATCTCGTCGGGGCGCACGTACCGGGCCAGCCGCTCGGCCGGCTCCACCCACGCCTCAGCGACCAGGATCCGCTCGCCGGGGTAGCCGTCCAGCAGCCGCCGCCACTCCCGGTAGACCTCGTGTACGCCGTCCTGGTCCCACATCGGCGGGCGGGGCTTGTCCGCCTCCTGCCCGGAGAGGATCTCCTGCGGCTCCTGCCAGTCGGCCAGGTCGGCCTGCTTGATGAGGCCGTGCGCCACGTCGACCCGGAAGCCGTCCACGCCACGGTCCAGCCAGAACCGCAGCACGTCCAGGAACTCCGCGCGTACCTCGGGGTTGTCCCAGTTCAGATCCGGCTGCGCGGTGTCGAAGAGGTGGAGGTACCACTGCCCGTCGGCGACCCGGGTCCAGGCCGGGCCGCCGAAGACGCTCTGCCAGTCGTTGGGTGGCTCGGCACCGCCGGGCCCCCGGCCCTCCCGGAAGATGTACCGGTGCCGCTCGGCACTGCCGGGCCCGGCGGCCAGGGCGGACCGGAACCAGGCGTGGGCCGAGGAGGTGTGGTTGGGCACCAGGTCGACGATGATCCGCAGCCCGCGCGTGCGGGCCTGGGCGAGGAGGTCGTCGGCGTCGGCGAGCGTGCCGAACAGCGGCTCGACGTCGCGGTAGTCGGCCACGTCGTACCCGGCGTCGGCCTGCGGCGACGGGTAGAAGGGGGAGAGCCAGACCGCGTCGACGCCCAGCTCCGTCAGGTGGTCGAGGCGGGCGGTGATCCCGGGCAGGTCGCCGATGCCGTCGCCGCCCGAGTCGGCGAACGAGCGCGGGTAGATCTGGTAGATCACCGCCTCCGTCCACCAGCCGGTGGGCGGGGCCGGGTGCGTCGCGTTGTCGTTCAGGGCGTACTCCCATGGTCGGGCCGTGCGGGCCGGCGGGCCCAGGGCGACGGTGCTGGCTGTCGTTCAGTGTGCCCGCGCGGGCGCGGTCGATTCGCGCACGACCAGCCGAGTGGGCAGGATCACCGGCGAACCCGGTCTGATCATGCCAACCTCGCCGGCCCGCCCGCTGAGCGGATCGAGCAGCAGCTGCGCGGCCAGCCGCCCCTGCTCGGCCGCGGGCTGCGCGATGGTGCTCAGCCCGAGCACGCCGGAGAGGGCGTGGTCGTCGATGCCGATCACGCTGACATCCCGGGGGACCTGCAACCCGGCGTCGCGCAGCGCGGTGAGCGCGCCCATCGCCATCTCGTCGCAGGCGGCGAAGATGGCCGTCGGCGGGTCGCCCCGGCGCAGCAGTTCCTCGGTGGCCCGGGTGCCGCCGGCGATGTCGAAGCTGGACTCCACGTCGAGGCTCGGATCCGGACGCAACCCGGCCCCGCGCAGCGCCTCCTGGTATCCCCGGCGCCGGTCCAGGTGTGCGCTGAAGGCGAGTTCGTCGTCGGGATCGCCGGAGATGTGCGCGATCCGGCGGTGACCGAGATCCAGCAGGTGCCGGGTGGCGGTCCGCGCCGCGGCCACGTCGTCGATGCGTACGCAGGGCCAGCCGGGCACGATGGTGCCGGAGCTGATGGCGACGCCGGGCAGGTCCAGCGTGGCCAGCGCGGTCAGGTCGGCGGGCAGCAGCGGGGTGGCGACCAGCATGATCGCGTCCACCCGCTTCTGCAGGTTGGCCGCGCGCAGCAGGCGTTGCCGGTTGCGTTCGCGCCCGCCGAGGTTGTGCAGCAGCAGGTCGTAACCGGCCTGGTGGAGGAAGTCCTCGACCGCCTCGACGACCACACCGAAGAACCACCGGGTGATCCGGGGGACCACCACCGCCACGGTGCCCGTCCGGCCGCCGGCCAGCCGCGAGGCGCTCGGTGAGACGGCGTACTGCAACTGCTCGGCGGCGGCCAGGACCCGCCGTCGGGTCGCCGCCGACACCGTCGGCAGTCCGCGCAGTGCCCGGGAGACGGTCGCCGTGGAGACTCCGGCCAGCCGGGCGACGTCGTCGATCTTCGTCACGGTGAAACCCCGCTCACGTCCCGCGTGGTGCCGCCACCGCGGCCGGCGGCGGCACCACGGACGGATCAACCCTTGACGCTGCCGGCGAGCAGCCCGCGAACGAAGTAACGCTGCAGCGACAGGAACACCAGCAGCGGTACGACGATCGAGACGAACGCTCCGGCGGTCAGCCGTTGCCACTCGCTGCCCCGGGTGCCGGCCAGTTCGGCCAGGCGGACGGTGAGTGGTGCGGTGACGTCGCTGCCCCCGGCGAAGATGAGCGCGACCAGCAGGTCGTTCCAGACCCAGAGGAACTGGAAGATGCCGAACGCGGCCAGGGCGGGTGCCACCAGGGGCAGGACGATGGTGCGGAAGATCCTGGGGTGGGTGGCGCCGTCGACCCGCGCCGCCTCCATCAGATCCTTGGGCAGTTGTGAGATGAAGTTGTGCAGCAGGAACACCGCGAACGGCAGCGCGAAGCAGGTGTGCGCGAACCACACCTGGGCGAAGTTCTGCGCGCCGTCGAGGTTCCAGGCGGGCAGCAGGGTGATGCCGCCCAGGCTGACTCCGCGCGAGAAGAAGCTCAGCAGTGGCACCAGGGCCATCTGCAGCGGCACGATCTGCAACGCGAAGATGCCGATGTACATCCAGTCCCGGCCCCGGAAGTTGATCCACGCCAGGGCGTACGCGGCCAGGGACGCGAACGCCAGCGGGAACAGCACCGACGGCACGGTGATCACCAGTGAGTTGACGAAGTAGCTGGCGAGCTGCCCGGATGAGGCGGACTGCCCGAACAGCACGTCCTGGTAGTTCTGGAGGGTGAACTCCGGATCGCGGAAGAAGGTCCACCAGCCGGTGGTCTTGAGCTGTGTCTCGGGCCGGAACGAGGAGACGAACAGGCCGAAGGTCGGGATGGTCCAGACGACCGCGATGACGATCGCGACCAGGGTCGCGGTGCGGCTGTTCAGCCGCTTGCGGACCCGGGAGACCCGGGTCGACGGCCCGCCGGTGTCCTGGGCGCCGGCGGCGACCGGGGGAGTGGTGGTGGTCATCTCAGCCCTCCCGTCGCTGCTGACGCAGGTTGCGGATCTGGAAGATCACGATCGGTACCACCAGGATGAAGAGGAAGACCGCCAGCGCGGAGCCCTGCCCGTTCTGGCCGTACCGGAACGCCTGGTTGTACATCTCGTTGGCGATCACGCTGGTGTCGTAGTTGCCGTTGGTCGTGGTGCGGACGATGTCGAAGACCTTCAGCGTGGCGATCGAGATGGTGACCACCACCACGATCAGCGCGGGCCGGATGCTGGGCAGGGTGACCTGCCAGAACATCTGCCAGGGGTTGACCCCGTCGAGGCGGGCCGCCTCCACGATGTCGGCCGGGATGGACTTGATCGCCGCGGAGAGCACCACCATGGCGAAACCGGCCTGGATCCACACCATGATCACGATGAGCAGCAGCGTGTTCAGCGGCGAGTCCAGCAACCACTGCCGTGGTTCGCCGCCGAGGCTGACCACGATCTGGTTGAGCAGGCCGATCTGTTCCTGGTCCTCGCCCCGGTAGGCGTACACGAACCGCCAGATGATGCTCGCGCCGACGAACGAGATCGCCATCGGCATGAAGATCAGCGACTTCGCCACGGCCTCCATCCGGGCCTTGTCGACCAGGACGGCGTAGAGCAGGCCGATGGAGGTCGCCACCAGCGGGACCAGGGTGACCCAGATCAGCGTGTTGAGCAGCACCCGCACGATCGCGTCCTCGGCGAACATCCAGCGGTAGTTGTCCAGGCCCACCCAGTTCTGGCTGCTGCCGTCCATGAACGACAGCAGGGTGGTCCGGATCGCCGGTACGACGAGGCCGATCAGCAGCAGTAGCACCGTCGGCAGCAGGAAGAAGAGCGCGAACAGCCCCTCGCGGGGTTTCGTCCGCCGGGGCAGCGGTGCCCCGCCGGCCGCGGCGACGACGAGTTGTGCCTCGCGGCGCCGGGCGAAGAAGGCCGGCACCACGTCGAGCAGGACGAGCAGGCCGCCGACCACCACCGCGAAGGCGATCAGCCCCCACAGCAACATCATGAATTTCGGCGCCTGGTCGGCGAAGTCGAAGTTCATCAACCCTCCCAGGGTCTCGGCAGAGCCGGTGGGCCGGCCCGCGAGAGCGCGGGCCGGCCCACCACTGGACTCAGTTCCAGCTGCCCTCGATGCCCCGGAGCACGGTGGCGGTGTCCCGCCCGTTGATCCAGTCGACCATGCCCTTCCAGAAGGTCCCGGCGCCGACGGCGGCGGGCATCAGGTCGGAACCGTCGAACCGGAAGACCGAGCTCTCGTCCTGGAGGATCTCCACCGAGAGCCGGTCGATCGGGTTGGCGACGTTGGCCAGGTCGACCTTGTTGTTCGCCGACACCCAGTCGCCGATCTTCGCCCGGCTGTTGGCGTACTCACCGGAGGCGAGGTACGTCTGCACCACCTGCACCTCGGGGCGGTCGTTGAACGCGACCACGAACTCGCCGCCGCCGAGCACCGGCTTGCCCCGGGCCGGGTCGATGGCCGGGAAGTAGAACGCGAAGACGTCGCCGTCCTCGGCCACCTTCGTGTTCGCCGGCCACTGGTTGGCGTAGAACGACGCCTGGCGGTGCAGCGCGCACTTGCCCTGGGTGATCGGCACGCCGGCCTCCTGGAAGGAGGTGGTGGCGATGCTGCGGACGCCGCCGAAGCCGCCGTTGACGTACTTGTCGTTCTTCAGGATGGTGCCGGCGCGGTCCAGCGCCTCGGCGATCCGCGGATCGTTGAACGGGATCTCGTGCGTGGTCCACTGGTCGTAGACCTCGGGGGTCTGCGTCCGCAGCAGCACGTCCTCGATCCAGTCGGTGGCCGGCCAGCCGGTGGCGTCACCGGACTCGATGCCGGCGCACCACGGCTTGACGCCGCTGTCGGCGATCGTGTCGCTGAGCTTGATCAGGTCGTCCCAGGTCTCCGGGACGGTCCAGCCGTTCTCCTGGAACATCTTCGGCGAGTACCAGACGAACGACTTGACGTTCGAGCCGAGCGGCGCGCCGTAGAAGGTGCCGTTGACGGTGCTGTACTTCAGCCAGTCGGCCGGGTAGTTCTGCTCGGCCAGCGCCTTGGTCTCGGCACTGGCGGGTTTGATCTGGTCACGCTCGGCGAACCGTTGCAGCAGGCCGGGCTGGGGGATGAAGGAAAGGTCGGGGGCGTTGCCACCGTCGACCCGTACGGGGAGCTGGGCCTCGAACTCGCCGCTTCCCTCGTGGTTGACCTTGATGCCGGTGCAGTCCTCGAACTGCTTCCAGGACTCCGCCAGGCGGTCGGCCTCGATGTCCCGGATGGACGAGTAGATGTTCACCGTCGTGCCGCTGTGGCCCTGGTAGCTCTCGTACGGGGCGCACTCCGCGGAATCGGCGTTGTTGCCGCCGTTGTTGCTGCTGCTTCCGGTGCCGCACGCGGTGGCGCTGAGCGCCAGTCCGATCGCGCCAGCGATCGCGAGGGCCTGGCGTGGCCTGGCAGAGACCGCCATGCCGTCCTCCTTCCTAGCCGGCGCGGGCCACCGGTCGCATGACCTGGGCGCCGGTCCGATGGGCGTTTTCACATGTAAGCGCTTGCATGCGATGGAGGTCCACCCTTGGACGGACACGACCGAGTAACAATCCGGAAACCTGGCCGAGGGTCCGGGCGCGTTTCCCACCCCCGAGAATCACCCCTGTCGATCAATGGAGATTTCTGTCAAGCTGTGCGGCAGATATAGAAGGATTTCGACATACGGAGGTGCTGGATGGGCAAGCGGTGGTTCAGCCTGGTCGCGACGGTGCTACTCGCCGTGGGCGTCCTGCTGCCGGCGGCGCCGGCGATGGCCGCACCGACCTTCAAGGTGCCGTTCCCCTGCGGCCAGTCGTGGTCCGGTCAGACCCGGACGAACCACAGCCCGGCGAACGCCATCGACTTCAACCGCACCGACGACCTCGGTGACCCGGTGGTGGCCAGCGCGCCGGGCACGGTCGACGTGGTGACCGACCTGGGCAACACCAGCTATGGCAAGTACGTCCGGATCAACCACGGCGGCGGCTACTCGACCTACTACGCCCACCTCAACGGCTTCAACGTCTCGGTCGGCCAGTCGGTGGGCTACGGCCGGGTGATCGGTTGGGTCGGCAGCACCGGCAACTCGACCGGGGCGCACCTGCACTACGAGCAGCGGCTCAACGGCTCCGCCGTCCAGATCCGGTTCAACGGCACGCTCGCGCTGTACTGGGGCACGAGGAACTACACCAGTGACAACGGCTGCTCGTCGTCGACCGGAACCGGCACGGTACGCACCGCCGGAGCGAACCTGACCGTCCGCTCCGGGCCGGGCACCAACTACTCCTCCGTCGGCTCACTGGCCAACGGGGCGACGGTGACCATCTACTGCCAGACCAGCGGGACGACGGTCACCGGGACGTTCGGCACCAGCTCGATCTGGAACCGCATCGGTACGGGGCGGTTCGTCTCCGACGCGTACCTCTACACCGGCACCGACGGCTACCTGCCGAACGTGCCCCGCTGCTGACCCGTCCGTCCGGGGCGGGTCGGGTTCCCGCCCCGGACGGTCAGCTGTTCAGCTGCCAGATCGAGTAGTTCAGTGCCGCGGCAAAGGTGACCCAGGCCCAGTAGGGCAGCAGCAGCGCCGCTGCCGCGCGGCTGGCCCGGGAGAACAGCAGGACGGTCACGCCGATCGCCAGCCACAGCAGCACGATCTCGGCGAACGCCAGCCCGTACCGGCCGCCGCCGAAGAACAGCGGCGTCCAGGCGGCGTTGAGCGCCAGCTGGACCACCCACGCGGCGAGGGCCGGGCCGAAGCCCACCCGACGCCAGACGAGCCAGGCGGCGAGTGCGATCGTCACGTAGAGAGCGATCCAGACCGGGCCGAAGAGCCACGACGGCGGCGACCACGCCGGCCGGTCGAGGTCCGCGTACTCGGCCGCCGCGCCCGAGGCGGCCAGGTTGCCGATGAGGGCGGCGGCGAGGACGGCCGCCGCGAAGCCGGCCAACGCCCACCAACCGGAGCCGTCGCGCCGTCGGGTGTCTTCCGCAGTCGTCCGCATGGCCGGAGGTTCTCCCGCCGGTCGGGGCGGCAAACCTGTTCCTCGGGCGGCTGTTCCTCGGGTGGCCCGTCGACGGCCCGGGAGATCAACGACAGCACGCCGGGGTCGCCGCGTCCGGTGACTCCTGTCGGGAGGACGGAGTTCCGGTCACGACGACCCCGGCGGGTCCGGTGTGCGACGCCCTGCGCCGCAAGGTCAATTGAAGATGCTCACACCACCCGGGCCGACGAGCAGCCCGACCACGATGAGGACGATGCCCCAGAGGATCTGCCGGCGGAACAGCGCGAGAATGCCGGCAACCACCAGTACGACTGCGAGAATCCAGAGAATCAGCTCCATGGTCGCTGAGTACCCCCGGCACCCGCCACGGAAACCTCACCCTGATCAAGGTGGTCACCCAGGTGGAAGATGCTGTACGCCTGCTTGATCACCGGGTGGGCCACGTTACGGACGCGCACCCCGCCCGGCGTGGTGCCCCGCTCGGATCCGTGGTGGGCGTGCCCGTGCAGGGCCAACGCGGTCGGTGCGGAGTCCACCGCCTGCCCCAGCTGGTAGCAGCCGAGGAACGGATAGATCTCCAACGGCTCGCCGGCCAGGGTGTCCGGTACGGGCGCGTAGTGGGTCAGCGCCACCAGCACGTCGCACTCCAGCGAGCGCAGCGCCGCGGTCAGCCGGTCGGCGCTCTCGGTCGTGGTGCGTACGAAGGCCTTCATCTCCGGCTCGCCGAAGTCGCTGGCGCACCGGCCGGCGAAGCCGCCACCGAAGCCCTTCACCCCGGCGACGCCGAGCCGGCCACCCGGGCAGTCCAGGACGACGCCGTCGCCCTCCAGGACGGTGATCCCGGCCTCCTCCAGCGCACCCACCACCTGCGGCACCTGGTCGCACTGGTGGTCGTGGTTGCCCAGCACGGCGATCACCGGCACGCCCAGCCCGCCGAACTCCCGGGCCACGCAGCGGGCCTCGGCCTCGGTGCCGTGCCGGGTGAGGTCGCCGGCGAGCAGCAGTGCGTCGGCGTTGCCGGGCAGTTCCTCCAGGGCCGGCCGGAAGCGGCCGACCACGTCCTCGTCCAGATGTACGTCGCCCACGGCGGCGATCCGGATAACCATCGAACCTCCCTCAGGGCAGTTGCTCGATCTCCGTAGGCGCCTGTGCGCGGATCACCCCGATGTCGCTGCTGATCGGCTCGTCGGGAAAGCGCTCGGCCACCCGGCGCAGGATCTCCTCCCGCCGGTGCGCGCTCTCCACCTCGCCGTACAGCACCAGGCCGCGTTCCGTGCGGACCACGGTGATGCCCTGTTCGGCGACGGCCGGATCCTCGGTGAGCAGCCGGTGGATCTCCGCCTCGACATACTCGTCGGGTGGCCCGGCGCCGGAGTCGCGGTACACGGTCACGGTGTCCCCTTCCCGTCGGCCGTGCCGGCGTACGGCACGACGTCCAGCCTGTCCAGCAGCACCAGGAACGACTCGGCGTACGGCGAGTGCTGCGTGTCCTTGCGTACCCGTTCCCAGTCGATCTGCTCCCGCAGCGAGCGTGCCAGCGGCAGCCCGCGCGCGAAGTCGCAGTAGTGCTGGGAGAAGCTCAGCAGCTTGTGCACCATCAGCTGGGTGGCCGACAGCACCGGCATGCGAATGGCGTCGACCGGCCGCACGACCGTGTCGGTGAAGGTCTCCTCGGTCACCGGCGTCTCGATCGGGCGGTGGATCAGATCCACCATCCGCCCGCCGTCGTAGACCTTGACCAGCCAGTCCTCCGGTGGTCGCTCGGCGGTGAAGCCGGCCTGCACCAGCGCCTCCAGCGCGGCATCGACGTCGGCCTCCCGGATGAGGAAGTCGACGTCGTGCTCGCTGGAGTGCCCGCCGTGCGCGTAGACGGCGAAGCTGCCGCCGAGGGCGAAGGGAATCTCCGACTGCTTGAGCACGGCGGCGACCTTCTTGAGGGTGTGCAGGAGAGTCTCGTCGTCGCGCTCGGCCATCTCGCCTCTCCCGTCGACTTGTCGGAGTGCCACCGGTGGGATCTCCGATCGGTACCCGGCATTCCGGTCGCCCACACCTGCTCGAAGCGCGAAAGGTGCGAACGATGTTCAATGGGTACGAAATGCGCGAGCCTGATGCGGCGGCCGGATAGCCTGTCGAGGGTGGCCAGATCGACGGGAACGCCTGGATCGACGGAAGTGCTCGGTTCGACGGAAACCCGGCGCGGCAGAGCCCGGCTCCGCACCGTGGCCCTGATCGGCATCGACGGATCGGGCAAGACCACCCAGGCGTACCGGCTCGCCGAGGCGCTCACCGCGGCCGGATACCCCGCCACCTATCACCGCAACGCCGGCGGGCGACGCTGGCTCGGCCGGGCGGCGCACCGATTCGGCCGGCCGGACGCCCAGGGGCTCCTCGGGCGCGACGGGATGCTGCTGGTGGAGTCCGTGCTGCGCTGGCTGGCCATCGCGATGACGCTGCTCGGCAGCCTGCTCACCGGACGGGTGGCCGTCATGGACCGCTACGCCGCCTGCCAGTACGCCAGCCTCCGCGCGCACGGCGGTCACCGCTGGGAGCCGCTCGTCCGGGCCGCCTACCGACTCTTCCCCCGACCCCAGGTGACGTTCCTGCTGAGCGTGGCACCCGGCGAGGCGTACGGGCGGATCGAGCGCCGGGGCACCGACCACGAGAGCCTGGCCTATCTGTCCGCCGCCGACCTCGCCTACCGTGCTCTGCCGGAGCACCCGACGTTCGTGTCGGTCGACGCGGGCCGGCGGGCGGAGGACGTCGCCCGGGAAATCCGGGGGCACCTGAGCCCCTGGCTGGCCGCCGCCGACGGGCCGGTCGGTGGCGGGCCGGTCGTCGTGGCTACCCCGGTGCGCACTGAGAGACCGGTGCCCGTGGCGACACAGGCCCTGGTCCCGCTTCAGGCCCGGCCGTAGACCGGGACGGCCGCGCCGCTGGTCGGCGCCGAATCGTCCGAGGCGAGGAAGCGGATCACCGAGGCGATCTCCGCCGGGTCGACCCAGCGCGCGTGGTCGGCGTCGGGCATGGCGTCCCGGTTGGTCGGCGTGTCGATGACGCTCGGCAGCACCGTGTTGCAGCGCACCCCGGCCGCCCTGTAGTCCACCGCCACGGCGGAGGCGAAACCGAGCACGGCGGCCTTCGCCGTCACGTAGCCGGCGACCCCCGGGAACGGCGCGACCGCCGCGCGGGCCGCGACGCAGACGACCGCGCCACCGCCGGCGGCGACCAGGTGGGGCAGCGCGGCGCGGGTGACCAGGTGGGTGGGGCGGAGGTTGATGGTGAGCATCCGCTCGAACTCCTCGACCGGCGTCTCGTGCACCAGCCCGGTGCTGGCGTACCCGCCGACGAGGTTGACCACGGCGCGCAGCGGCGCCGCCGGATCGCCGGCCGCCACCTCGGCCGCCCGGGCGGCGTCCTGCGCGTCGGTCAGGTCCGCGACGAGCCGGACCGGCGCGTTGGGATCCGGTCGGGACGTCGGGCTCGGCGGCCGGCGCTGCGGCGCGACCACGCGCCATCCCGCCTCGACGAACGCGGCGGTGACCGCCGCGCCGAGCCCACCCGTGGCCCCGGTGACCAGCACACTGCGATCCGCCATGACCTGAGGCTAGTGCCGCCGCCCGGACGGTGGGCGCCCGACCCCACCCGACCGGCCGGACCCGGCCCGCTGGGGGAGGCGACCGGCCGGGGCCGGATGGCAGGCTGAACCCGCCGGTCACCGCCGCCGCGCCGGCGCGTGCGGGTCATGGTTGACGCTCCCCGGTTCATGAAAGTAAGTTTCATCTGTGGCGAAGAGTCCGAAGATTTCCGCAAATCACGAGCCGGGTGGGCTGATCGTCCACATCAGCGGCCTGCTCCCGTCGCTGTCGCCGGCCGAGCAGCGGGTCGCCCGGCTGGTGGTCGCCGACCCCGCCGACGCGGCCCGCCGGACCATCACGGATCTCGCCACCGCCGCCGAGACGTCCGAGGCGACCGTCATCCGGTTCTGCCGGTCGGTCGGCATGGACGGCTACCCGCAGCTGCGGATCCGGCTGGCCGCCGAGGCGGCCCGGCGGGTCGAACCGCCGGACGCGCGAGTGGTCGGCGGGGACATCCCGCCCGGTGCCGACCTGGCTCAGATCATCGCGACCATCGCCTTCAACGACGCGCGGGCGGTGGAGGAGACGGCCGAACAGCTCGACCCGGCCGTCTGCGAGCGGGTGGTGGACGCGATCGTCGGTGCCGGCCGGATCGACATCTACGGCGCCGGCGCGAGCGGCTTCGTGGCCTCGGACTTCCAGCAGAAGCTGCACCGGATCGGCCGTACCGCGTTCTACTTCCCGGACGTGCACACCGCGCTGACCTCCGCGGCCCTGCTGGGTCGCGGCGACGTCGCCATCGGCATCTCGCACACCGGCACCACCTCCGACGTGGTCGAGGTGCTGGAGCAGGCCCGGGTCCGGGGTGCCACCACGGTGGTGCTGACCAACTTCCCGCGCTCGCCGGTCACCGAGGTCGCCGACCACGTGCTCACCACCGCGGCGCGGGAGACCACCTACCGTTCCGGTGCGACGGCCAGCCGGCTGGCCCAGCTCACCGTGGTCGACTGCCTCTTCGTCGGGGTGGCCGCGCGCAACCGGCCACGGGCCCGCAAGGCGCTGGAGGCGACCGCGGAGGCGGTCCGGTCCCACCGGGTCGGCTCCGGCCGGAGGCGGGCATGACGGCCGGTGCCGTGGAACCGCACGAGGCCACGCCGCCAGCCGACCGACCGGCGATCCGCGTCGGCGCACCGACCGAGCGACGCAACCCGCTCAGCGCCGACCTGGATCTGATGTCCACCCGGGACGTCCTCGCCGTGATCAACGAGGCGGACCGGCGGGTGCCGACCGCGGTGGCCGCCGTCGGCGACGAGCTGGCCGCGACCGTCGACCTGGCAGTGACCGCGCTGCGCGGCGGGCGCCGGGTGCACTACTTCGGCGCCGGCACCTCCGGTCGGTTGGGGGTGCTGGACGCCGCCGAACTGGCACCGACCTTCAACTCGCCGCGGGACTGGTTCTGCGCCCACCTCGCCGGCGGTCCCGACGCGATGTGGCGGGCCGTGGAGGACGCCGAGGACGACGACGCCCGTGGCGCGGCCGAGGCGGGCGACTGCGTGCGGCCCGGAGACGTGGTGGTGGGACTCACCGCGAGTGGGCGCACCCCGTACGTCCTCGGGGCGCTTGCCGCGTCCCGGGCCATCGGCGCCTCGACGGTGCTGCTCTGCGCGAACCCGGAGGCGCCGGCCGCCCGCGCCGTTGACGTCTTCATCGGGGTGGACACCGGGCCCGAGGTGGTGGCCGGTTCGACAAGGATGAAGGCGGGCACCGCGCAGAAACTCGTCCTGAACGGCTTCTCGACGGCGGTCATGGTGCGCCTGGGACGGGTCTACTCGAACCTGATGGTCGACATGGTGGCCACCAATGCGAAGCTCCGGGGACGAATGATCTCGATCCTGGTCGAGTCGACCGGCTGCACCGAGGAGGTCGCCACCCGGGCCCTGGACGAGGCCGACGGCGACCTGAAGACCGCCCTGGTCAGCCTCGTGTCGGGGGTGGCCGTGACCACCGCGCGTGCCGCGCTGGCCCGCTCCGCCGACCAGGTCCGTGGCGCTCTCGCCCTGCTCGCGTCCTGATTCCGACGCTTCGGCGGGGGACGGGCATAGGACCGGGGCGCGGATTGTTCACCAGGGCGTGGGGTATTACCACCGGCGTGGATGAACCGACCGGTCCGCATGCGCGTATCAGGCAGTGACCAGGATCGCAGCACGGTGGTGACCCGGGTCGCTGTGCCGGTCGGCGAGCAGTGTTGCTATGGGCCACGCACGGCGATCTGTCGATCCGTCGACCGCACGGGGTGCCTGCCGGCGACAACCCGGCAGGGTGCTGACAGCAAACGTGGACCGTGCTCTCAGCTGATTATCAGGCATTCGTGACACTTTCGACCCACGACATGGAATCCCCGACACGTCTCATCTGTTGTGTAGATGTCAGCACCGGTGGGCACAGCGGAGGTTACGGGGGAGGGGCTGGTGGGCGTGGGGATGGCAAGGAACCGGGCAACCGGCGCGAGCGAGGGGACCGTGGGCACCGTGGACAAGAACATCGGTATGCGAACCGACGAGGTTGCCGAGGAGCGCGACCTGGTCGGAGTCTACCTGCACGAGATCTCCCGGACGCCACTGCTGGACGCCGCCAAGGAGGTCGATCTCTCCAAGGCCATCGAGGCCGGGCTCTACGCCGAACACCTGCTCGGTGAGGACCGCGTACCCGACGGGGTGACCCGGGAGGAACTGGCGCGGTTGGTCGCCGACGGTGAGCGGGCCAAGGACCTGTTCATCCGGGCCAACCTGCGACTGGTCGTGTCGATCGCCCGACGTTACGTCCGCTCGGGGATGCCGATGCTGGATCTGATCCAGGAGGGCAACACCGGTCTGGTGCGGGCGGTCGAGAAGTTCGACTACGAGCGCGGGTACAAGTTCTCGACCTACGCGACCTGGTGGATCCGCCAGGCGATCAGCCGGGCGATCGCCCAGCAGGAGCGCACCGTGCGGCTGCCGGTGCACCTGGTGGAGGACGTCAACCGGATGCGCAACGTGGCCCGTCAGCTGACCCGGGAACTGGGCAGCGACCCGGAGCCCGAGCAGATCGCCGCGTCCCTCGGGGTGACCGTCGAGCGGGTCAACGAGTTGGTCCGCTGGTCGCAGGACACGGTGTCGCTGGACACTCCGGTCGGCGACGACGGCGACACCAACCTCGGCGACCTGGTCGCCGACAGCGACGCACCGTCGCCGGAGGAGATCGTCCTCACCGGGCTGGAGCGGCAGCGGATCGAGGGGCTGCTCAACCACCTGGACGACCGTTCCGCCGGCATCATGCGGGCCCGTTACGGGCTGGAGGACGGCCGGGAGCACTCGCTGACCGAGGTGGCCTCGCGGTTCTCCCTGTCCCGCGAGCGGATCCGGCAGCTGGAGATCCAGGCGCTCGGCCGGCTCCGCGAGCTGGCCCGTGCGGAGGGTCTGCAGGCGGCCTGAGCTGACTAGGACAACGACGGCGAACGGCCGGCGTCCGACAGGGGACGCCGGCCGTTCGCCGTTTCCGCTGCCGACCGGCTCAGCCTCGGCGCTGCGGACCGGCTCAGCGCACCCGGCCGTAGCCGTACGGTGACATCAGGTCCACCGAGCGCTTCTCCACGTTGCGGCCGAAGGTCGGCGAGTGGATCACCTGCCCGCTGCCTACGTAGATCGCCACGTGCCCGAGGCTGCGGTAGAACACGAGGTCGCCCGGGCGCAACTCGCTCCGGCTGATGTGCGCCACGACCCCCCACTGCATCCGGGTGTTGTGCGGCAGCGACCTGCCCGCCGCCCGCCAGGCGGCCGAGGTCAGCCCGGAGCAGTCGTAGCTGCCCGGCCCGTCCTGCCCCCAGGCGTACGGCTTGCCCAGCGCGCCGTAGGCGTACCGGACGGCGGCACCGGCCTGGCCGGAGACCGAGGGCGCGTCGTCGACGCTGTTCGCCCGGCTGGCCGGCCGCTCGGTGGCCCGGCCGTACGCCTGCCGGCGCAGTTCGTAGAGCTTGGCCAGGTCGCGCTCGATCCGTTGCTTCGCCGCCGTCAGTTCCCGGGACTGCGCCGCCTGCTGGCTGAGCGTCACGTCCAGCCGGGTCTTCTCGTCGAGCAGCCGGCGCTGGTCGGCGGTGTAACCGGCGATGGTGGCCTGCCGCTGCCGGGTCAGATGGTCCAGCGTGCCGAGCCGGTCGAGCACCGAGGCCGAGTCGCCGCCGTGCAGCAGTGCGTCGACGGTGCCGAGGTTGCCGGTCTTGTACGCGGTCACCGCCAACTCGCCGACGTCTGCCCGGCTCTGCTCGGCCCGCTGCTCCAGCGGACCGATCCGTTCCTGCAGCCGGGCCACGGCGGCACGGTTCTCCTTGATCTTCTCCCGTAGTTCGTTGTGGGCCTCCACCACGCGTTCCAGCTCGACGGAGGACTTCTCGATCCGCCGGGTCAACTCGGCGGGGGAAGGTTCGGCCCGGGCCACCGTTGCCGGCACGACCAGCGCCAGCGAGAAGGCGGCGACCGTCAGGGCACGCAGCGTGTGCGTCAGGGACGACAAGAGCCCGAATGCTCCTCTCCCGGGGCCGGCGCGGGCTGCTGACGCTCCGCGACGGCATCGACCCGGCGCCATCCGGATGGACGGCGGTCGACCGAGCCGACCTGCCCAACCTAGTACGGGACGGGAGTCGTCCGCAGGGAAAGCCGGGACCGATGATGGTGGTGGGGCGGACGGTGCCCAGGTCCGACTAACCGCTTATTTAGGTAGATAAAGGAATAGTCGCTCTCGGCATATGAGAGTTTGGCGCCGCCCGAGATGCCCGACAAGACGGACTTGGCGTCCCCTTTCCGGCGGCGATCGCGCGACCACGAGACCCGTGACCACGGGAAACGTCCGGTCGGGCTGGCGGACGCGGCCCACAATGAACCGCGCGGCCGGGATTCCCGTCGACCGGCGTCACTGGACGAGCCCGGCGGGGAACCCGACCCGGCGCTGCCAGCCGTGGAGGAGGGGCCGTGAATCCCGAAGGGGCGACGACGCGACCGCCGCGAACACCGCGCGGCGCCGGCCGGGAGGCGACGCTGCTCTATGCCCGACCCGGGATCATCGTCACGGTCGACCGGTTCACGGTGGGCCGCAGCAGCTGGCGCGTTGCCGAGCTGACCCACCTGCACAGCACGCGGGGGCCACACGACCGGGTGGCGACCCGGGCCGTCCTGGTCTCGGCGCTGATGATCGGCGGCGTCGGTCTGCTGCTCGGCTTCACCGGCGGGCTGCAGCGGCTCACCGCCGGGGCGTACCTCCTGCTGGGCGCCGTGTTCCTGGTGCCGGTGCTGCTCGCGGTGGCCGGCGACCGGTGGCGTCCGCCGGCGTACGAGCTGTGGGGCCGCCGCGCGGGAACGGACGAGCTGCTGTTCAGCAGCGACGACGAGCAGCAGTTCGGCCAGGTGAGCCGGGCGGTGCGCCGGGCGCGGGAGATGAACAGCTACGGCGCCTGGGAAGACCCGCCCACCACCACGACCCCCTGGCACCCCCGCCGCTGACCCCCCCGTCCCCACCTCCCCGTCCCCACCCCCGCGATCTTGCAGTTGTGGTCGCTGTAAAGCGGGGCATCCCTCGCATAAGGGCGACCACAACTGCAAGATCGGCGCGGCGTGGCGTGGCGTGGCGGTCGGGAAGGGGTGGGGTTAGTTGGCGATGGGTTCGGGGGTTTGCTTCCGCTCCCGCTGTTCGGCGGTGACCAGCGCGCTCACCCGCCGCTCGGCCCAGAAGGAGAGGAACGGCACGGTGCCGGCGAGCATCACCAGGATCATCCGCTTGAGCGGCCAGTCGGCGCGCCGGGAGAGATCGAAGGTGGCGACCAGGTAGACCATGTAGAGGAAGCCGTGCGCCTGGCCCACGGTCTCCACCACGATCGGGTTGTGGAAGGCGTACTTGAGTGGCATGCCGATCACGGCCAGCAGGATCAGCACCACGCCGACGACCCAGGCGATCACGCGGTAGCGGGTGAGGGCAGCGCGCACGTCTCGTCAGTCCTTTCCGGCCCGGCTCAGCCGGGATAGTCACCGGGCTCCGCGCCCGGGTTGGCGGTCAACCATGACAGGTAGCGGTTGTAGGCGGCCAGGTCGGCGTCGTCCTCGCCGTCGCCGGCGGCGATCCGGACGGCCCGTACCGGGCGACGGATCCCCGGCCGCGGCCGGCCCGCCCCCACGCCGCCGACCGTGCCGGCCCCGACCGTGGCACCGGTGGTCGCGGCGGCGGTGCGGGCGGCGATGCCGTCGGCGTCGTCGGCGCGGCCTGCAGCGATGTCGGGGGACGCTGACACGGCCTGGTCGGCGGCAGCCTCGGCGGGGGTTGGCGCGGCCCCCTCGGCGGTCGTCGGCGGAGCGTCGCGCAGCGCGTGCCGCACCTCGCGCCACCAGACGAAGACCACGAAGCCCGCGAAGATCGGCCACTCCACGGCATAGCCCCAGCTGATCGCGTTGCCCGCAGCGGCCCGGCTGACCTGCCACCAACCCAGCCCGAGGAAGGTGGTCACCAGCACGACCAGGGCCACGTGGCGGGCGATCCACGCCGGGGTCCAGAGCCGCTTCATGCCACGAGGGTACCGGGACCGGCGACGCTCTCCGACGCGGCGTCGTAGTGCGGCGTGGTTTGGCCCCACGCGGGCTGGGCAACCGTACAGATGCCAGCCCACGACGGACGAGGGGGCGAGATGACGGCATCGGGACGACAGGACGGATTTCCCGCCGGCGGTACGGAGGTGAGCCCGGAACAACGGATCCCCGAGTGGGGTGACGACCGGGTGGCAGCCCCGGCACTCGATGCCGACCTGGTCGGCATCGACCCGGCCGAGTTGGCCGAGGAGGATCTGATCCGCGAGATGCAGAGTCTGCACCGCACCCGGCTGGACACGCTCCGCCACGCGACCGACTCGGCGCTCGCCAACCATCTGCGACGCACCGCCGAACTGGAGACCGAGTACCTCGCCCGGCACCCCGGGCGTGAGGTGGACCCGAGCCGCCTTCGGGACGCGTGATGGCGTACGCGGAGCGAGGGGTGTCCGCACCGCCCGAGGTCGTCTTCAACACGGCGACCGACCCCGACCGGATCTCCGCCTGGCTGCCCGAGCCGCTGCTGTCGGATGACCCGTCCCGCAACGGCGACGCCGGGCGGATGCGGGCCCGGTGGGAGGCGCGGAGCGCCGGCTGGTCGGCTGAACTGTGCGTGGATCCGGTCGATGCGGGTGGCTCCCGGATCCGGCTCGAACTCGGCGGTGGCGGCGACGGCGCGGAGCGGCTGGCCGACGAGGCGCTGACCAACCTCGCCCGCGAGGTGGCCGACAACCTGCAGGCCGGCTGACCCGGCCCAGCCCGCTCCCCCGCGGTGCGGCGACCGAATGTGGCATGACCGAAGGAGGCCGGGTGAGCGGACTCAGGCAGAAGGTGGCGCGGCTGCGCCAGGCGTACGCGCCGCACGAGCACCGACCGCTCGGCGGTTACCTGGTGGCGATGGGCACGTACGCCGGGGTGGCCGGCGCGATCGCCGGCCTGGTCAAGGTGACCGGGCGAGCCGTACCGGAGCGACCCGCCACGTCCGACGTGGTGCTCCTGGCCATCGCCACCCACAAGCTCAGCCGGCTGTTGTCCAAGGACGCGGTCACCAGCCCGTTGCGCGCGCCGTTCACCCGGTACGACCGGCCGATCGGCAGCGGCGAGGTGATGGAGCAGGTACGCGACTCGGGCAGTTCCACCCGGCACGCCATCGGTGAGCTGCTCAGCTGCCCGTTCTGCCTGGCGGTCTGGGTGGCCACCGGACTGACCGGCGGGCTGGTGCTGGCGCCACGGCTGACCCGCCTCGTCGCCACCGCACTGACCGCGGTGGCCGCCTCCGACTTCCTCCAGATGGGGTACGCGGTGGCCCAGCAGGCGGCGGAGGGTGGCGGCGACGAGGAGGACTGACGCGACGTGCATCGGCCGGTCCGTGGTGTCCACCGCGGGCCGGCCTCGTCGTGCGGCATGGGATGCCGAGCCGGTTCAGCGTTGCATGCCGGACCAGCCGCGCGGTGACTCCGGCTCCCGCTCGTCCTCGTCGGCGCCGGTAATGATGTCGCGGTCGACGGCGGTGCGGTCGTGCTCGTTGGCGAAGTCCGGGTCGGGCAGGGTGTCCGTGCCCTCCGGTGGCTGGCCGAGCGCGGGCGTCCGGTCGTGCTGGTCCTTCTCTGGCTGCGACATCGCGCTCCTCTCCTCATCGCCGGTACTGGCCGGGCGCCGGTTCAGCCCACCGAGCCGCCCAGCAGGTCGGTGACCTCGTCGACGGCGTACTCGCCCTGTGGCAGCGCGTTGAGTCGCGACAGCAGCTGCGGCGGTAGTTCCGCGGCGACCGCGCGGCGATAGATGTCCACCTGGCTGATCCGCTCCTGACCGTGGTACAGGTCGTCGAGCAGTTCGTCGAGCGGTCGGGTGTCCACCTCCTCGATCTCCACCTCGTCGCCCACGGCGGCGGCCGTTCCCGGCAGCTCGGTGGTGGGCGGGTCGATGGCGGCGGTGTCGACCACCGGCACGTCCGCCAGGATGGCGTCGGGCAGCCGCGCCTCGGTCGTGGGTGCCGTAGGTGCCCCGGTCACGGGTACGTCGTCGGTCACGCCCGTCACCTACCCGCGACCAACCCCCCAAAACCCCACCCTCACTCCACCTTGTTGATCATGAAGTTATCGACCCCGGGAAGCGCTCTCCAGGGCAATAACTTCATGATCGACGGGGTCGAGGGCGGGGAGGGCGAGGGTGGGGGGGTTAGGCCGGGGTGGGGAGGGGTCGGGGGTGGCGGGCTCGGCGGGCGCGGACGGCGGCGGCCAGTCCGGCGAGCACCTCGTCGGTGGTGTCCCAGCCGATACAGGCGTCGGTGACCGACTGGCCGTACGTCAGCTCGCGGGTGGGGTCGAGGTCCTGCCGGCCGGGTACGAGGAAGCTCTCCAGCATGATCCCGACGATGCCCTGCTGGCCGGCGGCGATCTGCCCGGCCACGTCGGCGGCCACCGTGGGCTGGTTGCGGTGGTCCTTGCCGCTGTTGGCGTGGCTGGCGTCCACCACCAGTCGCTCGGGCAGTCCGGCGGCCCGCAGCAGATCCAGCGCGCCGGCCACCGACGTTGCGTCGTAGTTCGGCTGGCCGTTGCCACCGCGCAGCACCAGATGCCCGTCCGCGTTGCCCCGGGTGTGCATGATCGCCGGGGTGCCGGACACGTCGATGCCGGGGAAGACGTGCGGCACGCCCGCCGCCCGGATCGCGTCGACCGCCGTGGCGATGCTGCCGTCGGGACGGTTCTTCATGCCGATCGGCATGGACAGGCCGGAGGCGAGCTGGCGGTGCACCTGGCTCTCCACGGTGCGCGCCCCGATCGCCCCCCACGCCACGGTGTCCGCGATGTACTGCGGGGTGATCGGGTCGAGGAACTCGCAGCCCACCGGCAGGCCGAGACGCAGCACGTCGAGCAGCAGCGCCCGCGCCCGGCGCAGGCCGGTGTTGACGTCGCCCGAGCCGTCCAGTCCCGGGTCGTTGATCAGGCCCTTCCAACCCACCGTGGAGCGCGGCTTCTCGAAGTAGACCCGCATCACCACCAGCAGATCCTCGGCTACCCGCTCGGCCGCCTCGCGGAGCCGGTGTGCGTAGTCGAGGGCCGCGGCGGGGTCGTGGACGGAGCACGGCCCGACCACCACCAGGAGCCGGTCGTCGGCCCGGTCGAGCACCTCACCGACCGCACGGCGACCGTCGAGCACGGCCGCGGTGAGGCCGTCGTCCAGGGGCAGCTCGTGGTGCAGCAGGGCGGGGGTCGTCAGCGGTACGACGCGGTCGATTCGCTGGTCGATGACCCGGCGGTTCTCCGGGGTCGTCACGGTGGGCATCCTTCCGCCGACCGCACCCGGGGCCGGTGCCCGGGTCGAGCCGGCTGCTCGTACGCGAAAGGGCAGGAACGAAAGCTCCTGCCCGGCCGGCTCGACAACGGTGACGTCAGATCATGATGAGGTCACCGGCCTGCGAGCCGGCTGCCTAAACCATCGATACGAGTGCGTCACGGCGGTAAGCGTACCCGACGGTGGTCGAGTGCTCACCCCCTTGTCGGTAAAGCCTCGCCTCACGTTCACCTCCGTCGATGGATGCGTCGGTAGTTTCAGCGCACCGAACTGATGTTGACCGGAGGTCCTGATGGATCGTCGTACCGTCCTGCGCGCCACCGTTGCCGGTGGCGCCGCCGCCTTCTCCGGCAGCCTCTGGGCGGGCGCCGCCGTGGCCGCCCCCGCCCAGCCCGGACCCAGCCCGTACGGTTCGCTGCGGTCCGCCGACGCCAACGGCATCCTGCTGCCCACCGGGTTCACCAGCCGGGTGATCGCCCGGTCCCGCCAGGCCGTGCCGGGCACCTCGTACACCTGGCACGACGCGCCCGACGGCGGCGCCTGTTTCGTCGCCGGCAGCGGTTGGATCTACGTCTCGAACTCCGAGATCACGCCGGGCGGTGGAGCCTCGGCGGTGCGCTTCAACTCCGACGGCAGCATCGCCTCCGCGTACCGGATCCTCTCCAACACCAACCAGAACTGCGCCGGTGGCGCCACGCCGTGGGGGACCTGGCTCTCCTGCGAGGAGGTCAACCGCGGCTACGTCTACGAGACGTACCCGCAGGGCGGCACCACGGCGGTGAGCCGGGCGGCGATGGGACGGTTCAAGCACGAGGCCGCGGCCTGCGACCCGGACCGCCGGGTGATCTACCTGACCGAGGACGAGACCAACGGCTGCCTCTACCGGTTCCGGCCGACGAGCTGGGGCAATCTCTCCGCCGGCACCCTGGAAGTGCTGGTCGGGGGCACCGCCACCAGCGGGCCGGTGACCTGGGCGCGGGTTCCCGACCCGTCGGCGGCGAGCACGCTGACCCGCAACCAGGTCTCCGGGGTCAAGCGCTTCAACGGCGGTGAGGGCTGCTGGTACGCCGACGGCACCTGCTGGTTCACCACCAAGGGCGACAACCGGGTGTGGGCGTACGACGCGGTCAACCAGCGCATCGATCTGGCGTACGACGCCAGACAGATCTCCGGCACCGCGCCGCTGACCGGGGTGGACAACATCACCGGCACCCGCTCGGGCGACCTCTACGTGGCCGAGGACGGCGGCAACATGGAGATCAACATCATCACTCCGGCCGGGGTGGTCGCGCCGTTCCTGCGGATCAGCGGCCAGTCCTCCTCGGAGATCTGCGGGCCGGCCTTCTCGCCGGACGGCACCCGGCT
This sequence comes from Micromonospora sp. WMMD1082, assembly GCF_029626175.1. Classification (NCBI taxonomy): domain Bacteria; kingdom Bacillati; phylum Actinomycetota; class Actinomycetes; order Micromonosporales; family Micromonosporaceae; genus Micromonospora; species Micromonospora sp. WMMD1082. Next base: position 4,149,001 of record NZ_JARUBM010000002.1, read on the forward strand.
GCTCTTCTCGTCGCAGCGGGGCACCTCCGGCTCCTCCTCCGGCGGCATCACCTACGAGGTACGCGGCCCGTTCCGCTCCTGACCCTGCACGGGATGTGGGAAGGGCCCTTTCGCCAAGGGGCCCTTCCTTTCGCGCGTGCGGGGGACGGGGTGGGGGTATGGAAGCGGCATGAGTGATGGGAAGAGCGACCAGGAGCGGATCGAATCCCGGGCGCACCTGCTGCCCGAGGAGGCGGCGGCCGGCAGCGATGATCCCGAGGCGCAGGCCGACGCGATCCTGACCGAGTCGGACATCCGCGAGGCGGACCGCAACGCCGCACCGGACACCGTCCTGGAGCGGCGTACCTCGGAGGAGACGGTGACCCCCGTCGAACCGCCCGACTGACCGCCGCGTCCGGTCCCCGCCGCGACCCGGAGATCGGATAGCGTCGGTGCCATGCCCGACAGCGGTTACCCCTGGCCCATCTCGACGACCCGACTGGACAACGGCCTGCGCGTGGTGGTCAGCGAGGACCGCACCGCCCCGGCGGTCGCGGTCAACCTGTGGTACGACGTGGGTTCCCGGCACGAGCCGGCCGGACAGACCGGCTTCGCGCACCTCTTCGAGCACCTGATGTTCGAGGGCTCGATGCACGTCGCGAAGACCGAGCACATGAAGCTGGTGCAGGGGGCGGGCGGTTCGCTCAACGCCACCACCAACCCGGATCGCACCAACTACTTCGAGACGGTCCCGGCGGAGCATCTGGAGTTGGCGCTCTGGCTGGAGGCCGACCGGATGGGCGGGCTGGTGCCGGCGCTGACCCAGGAGACCCTGGACAACCAGCGGGACGTGGTCAAGAACGAGCGGCGGCAGCGCTACGAGAACGTGCCGTACGGCGACGCCTGGCTGCGGCTGCTGCCGCTGCTCTATCCGCCGGGCCACCCCTACCACCACGCCACCATCGGTTCCATGGCCGACCTGAACGCGGCCGACCTGGCCACCTTCCAGGCGTTCCACCAGACCTACTACGCGCCGAACAACGCGGTGCTCACGGTGGTCGGCGACACCGGCGTCGACGAGGTCGCTGCCCTGGCGGAGAAGTACTTCGGCGCCATCCCGCCGCGTCCGCAGATCCCACCGGCGCCGGACGGCCGGGTCGTGCCGGCCAGCGGGGTGCCCGCCGAGGAGACCGTGGTCACCGACGTGCCGGCGCCCCGGGTGTACGTCGCGCACCGTACCCACCCGTTCGGCAGCCCGGGATACGACGTGGTGACCGTGCTGGCCACCGTGCTCGGCAGCGGCCGGGGCAGCCGGCTCTACCAGCGGCTCGCCGACGGTGAGCGGATCGCCCAGCCGGACCTGATCGGCGCGTACGGGGTGGACCTCGCGCACGCACCGGCACCGCTGATCGCCACCGCCACCGCCCGGCCGGGGGTCAGCGGTGAGCGGTTGGCCGCCGGGCTCGCCGAGGTGGTCGACGAGTTGGTCACCGTGCCGGTCACCGCCGCCGAGCTGGACCGCGCGAAGGCGTTGCTGACCACCGCGTGGTGGCGGCAGATGTCCACCGTGGACGGTCGGGCGGACGCGCTGGGCCGCTACGCCACGCAGTTCGGCGACCCGGCCACGGTGGCGCAGCGACTGCCCGCCTGGCTGGCGGTGACCGCCGAGCAGATCGCCGAGGTGGCGGCCGAGGTGCTCGCCGCCGACGACCGGGTGACCCTGACCTACCGCCCCGAGGAGACCGCATGACTCTCATCGCCGACCGTCCCGGTCCGGGTGCCGCCCGGCCGTACCGGTTCCCGCAGGTGATCCGCCGGTCCGTCGCCGGCGGCCAGGTCGTCGCCGCGCACCTGCCCGGGCAGAACCTCGCCGTGGCGCTGCTGCTGCTGGACGCGGGGGCGGGCCGCGAACCCGTGGGGCGGGAGGGGCTCGGCGGCGTGCTGGCCAAGGCCCTGGAGGAGGGCACCGCGCAGCGCGACGCCACCGCGTACGCGCTGGCCATCGAGGCGCTCGGCACCGAGCTGGTGACCGGGCTGGACTGGGACACCTTCCAGGCCAGCGTGCAGGTGCCGGTGGGGCGGCTGGGCGCGGCGGTGGAACTGCTCGCCGAGGCCGTGCGTACGCCGAAGCTCGATCCGGACGACGTCCGGCGGGTCCGCGACGACGAGGCGACCGCGCTGCGGATGGACTGGGCCAACCCGGGCCCACGGGCCGACGCGGCGCTGCGCGCCGACCTGTTCGGCGCCGGCAACCGCTGGGGCCGCCCGATGTACGGCGACCCGGAGTCGGTGGCCGGCGTGGACGTGGAGGACGTCACCGTCTTCCACTCGCAGTGGTTCATCCGCCCCGGCACGCTCGTGGTCGCCGGCGACCTGGACCGGATCGACCTGGACGCGCTCGCCGCGGCGGCGTTCGCCGGCACCGGCGGTGGGCCGGTGGACCGGGAGGGGCCGATCGAGGTGCCACCGCGCGCCGGGCGCCGGATCATCCTCGTCGACCGGCCCGGCTCGGTGCAGTCCACGCTGCGGCTCGGGCATCCCGCGCCGCACCGGGCGCACCCGGACCACGTGCCGATCGCCCTCGCCGGCACGGTGCTCGGCGGGGCGTTCACCTCCCGGCTGAACCACCTCATCCGAGAGGTACGCGGCTACACGTACGGCATCCGGGGAGACTTCGCCTCGTCCCGCCGGTTCGGCCGGTTCGCGGTCAGCTCGGGAGTGCAGACCGCCGTCACCGCGCCGGCCCTGGTGGAGACGGTCGGCGAGATCGCGCGTACCCACGCCGGTGGGGTGACCGAGGACGAGCTGGCGGTGGCCCGGTCCTGGCGGGCGGGGCAGCTCTCGATCGAGTTGCAGAGCCCGCGGGCGATCGCCGGGGCGCTGACCACGCTGGTGGTGCACGATCTGCCGGACGACTACCACGCCCGGCTGCGCGAGTCGCTGCTCGCCGCCGACGTGGCCCAGGTCTCGGCGGCCGCCGAGACGCACCTGCACCCGGAGGCGCTGACCCTGGTGGTGGAGGGCGACGCCGCGCTGATCCGGGACGAACTGGTCGCCACCGGCCTCGGCGAGCTGGTCGACCCCGCCCCGGCGGGCTGAGGCCGTCCCGGTCGGGCCCGGCCCGCCGGCCGCCGTGCCGAGCGGGTCAGGCCCGCACGTCGGCCCGGCCCGGCCCCTCCGGCCGCTGCGCCGGGTGGGATCGAGTGGATTCAGGTTGGCGCACCGGGCCGGACCGGCACCGGGCGCTCGCTGGGACGGGGCCAGCGGGAACCGACCCCGGCAAGGCAGACCAGCACCGACAGCACGGCGAGCACCGGGCCGGTGCCGAGCACCGGGCGGATGGCCGGGACGATCCAATCGAAGAAGAGACTCGCGTCGTCGTACCGCGTCGCGAGCGCGACGGCGGTGCCGGCGGCGGCGAGCCCGGCCAGCGCGCTGATCACGATCGGGACTCGCCGCCGCGCCGGTGGCGACAGCAGCGCCCAGGCCGCTGCGGCGTACAGCACGGCGACGGCGGCGACGTGCCAGAGCCAACCCGGAAAACGGTCGAGTCGCATCTCCAGGGCGCCGTAGTTGGCCCACGGCAGCAGCACGATCGCCAGCAGGTTGCCGGCGGCACCTGCGGCGACAGCGCTACCAGCCAGGACGATCCGGATGCTCGGTGCCATGGCGTGTCCTCCGGGCCGGGCCGGCGTGGTGTGGCGGGCGGCCAGGCCGCGCCCACGCTGTGTTGCCGGGAAGCGTACTGGACCCGCCGGTGCGCGTCTGTCCCCCGCGGGACGGGCGAGCGAGTGTGACGTCGGTCGCGGTGGCGGCGGAGTTGGCTGAGATGTTGCGGTCGGTAAGGGCGGTGAGGCGCCGTTCTTCCGGGGATCCGGTCGGTCGGGGCGTGGCCGTCCCGTGCCGGGCGGCCCGAGCCGGCCGCTGGAGACGTCGCCCGGTGGGAAAGCGCTCCCGGCCGGGCCGTCGGGCTGGGTAGCCTCGCGGGCATGAGGATCGGCATTGTGGGAGCCACCGGCCAGGTCGGTGGGGTCATGTGGCAGGTGCTGGCGGAGCGGGACTTCCCGGCGGAGCAGGTGCGGTTGTTCGCCTCGGCGCGGTCGGCGGGCCGTACGCTCCCGTGGCGCGGCGCGGAGATCACCGTCGAGGACGCGGCCACCGCCGACTACGCGGGGCTGGACATCGTGCTCTTCTCTGCCGGCAAGGGCACCGCGAAGGAGCTGGCTCCCCGGGTCGCCGCCGCCGGTGCGGTCGTGATCGACAACTCCTCGGCCTTCCGGATGGACCCGCAGGTGCCGCTGGTCGTCGCCGAGGTCAACCCGCACGCCGCCGCCACCCGGCCCAGGGGCATCATCGCCAACCCGAACTGCACCACCATGGCCGCGATGCCGGTGCTGCGTCCGCTGCACGCCGAGGCCGGCCTGGTCGGCCTGGTCGTCTCGACCTACCAGGCGGTCTCCGGTGCCGGGCTCTCCGGTGTCGCCGAGTTGGACGAGCAGGTCCGCAAGGTCGCCGAGACCGCGACCGGGCTGACCTTCGACGGTGGCGCGGTGGAGTTCCCGGCCGTCCGCTCGTTCGCCCGACCGATCGCGTTCAACGTGCTACCGCTGGCCGGGTCGATCGTCGACGACGGTTCGGCGGAGACCGACGAGGAGCAGAAGCTCCGCAACGAGAGCCGCAAGATCCTGGAGATCCCCGGTCTGAAGGTCTCCGGCACCTGCGTCCGGGTGCCGGTCTTCACCGGGCACTCGCTTCAGATCAACGCCCGGTTCGCCCGGCCGATCAGCCCGCAGCGGGCACACGAACTGCTCGCCGACGCGCCCGGTGTGGCGCTCTCCGACGTGCCGACCCCGTTGCAGGCGGCCGGTCAGGACCCGACGTTCGTCGGCCGGATCCGCGCCGACGAGACCGTCGAGCACGGCCTGGCGCTGTTCTGCGCCAACGACAACCTGCGTAAGGGGGCGGCGCTCAACGCCGTGCAGCTGGCCGAGCTGGTCGCCGCCGAGTTGGTTGCCGCCGAGGGCTGAGGCCGCCGCGCGGCGCCCACGTTACTGGTCGACGCGGTCGGGTAGACCCATGGTTGCCCTACACCGAGAGGGAGGCGCCATGACAACGGTCGGAGAGTTCATGACGACCCGGTTGGTGACCATGGACGGCAACGCCACGTTGGCCGCGGCGGCCCAGGAGATGCGTGACTCCGCGATCGGCGACGTGGTGGTGACCGACGGCGACAACGTGGTCGGCATCGTCACGGACCGGGACATCGCGGTCCGGGGCGTGGCGGAGAGCCTCGATCCGGACACCACCGCGCTGAACCAGATCACCACCAAGGACGTGGTGACGGTGAGTCAGTACGACGACGCCGTCGCCGCCGCCGACCTGATGCGGACGTACGCCGTGCGGCGGCTGCCGGTGACCGAGGACGGCCGGCTGATCGGCCTGGTGTCAATGGGTGACCTGGCCGTCGAGCGGGAGCCACAGTCCGTGCTGGCCGACATCAGCGCGGATGACCCCAACAACTGACCCCTCCCGCCCGAACGAGGCCGGCTCCCGTACCACCGGGGAGCCGGCCTCGCGGCCTCCTCGGCCCGCGCGGCGGCTCACCCCAACCGGGTGAGGTTGAAGCCACCGGCGGGCGGGGACCCACCCCGGGACACGAGTGACCGGGGAGGAGGGCCCGATGGCGGACGCCACCACACGGTTCTTCGAGGACCTCGACCACCGGGGGTACGAGCCCCTGCTGGTGAAGGTCTCCGGAACCCTGCGCTTCGATCTGCACGAGGGGCCGCAGACCACGCACTGGCTGATGCGGATCGACCGGGGGGACATCCGGGTCAGCCAGGAGGACATGGAGGCGGACACGGTGGTCGGCACCAGCCCGGCCCTCTTCGACGACCTGGTCACCGGCCGAGAGAACGGGCTCTCGGCGCTGCTGCGGGGGGACATGACGGTGACCGGCGACGCCCGCCTGGTGGTGCAGGTGGAACGGATCTTCCCCGGGCCGCCGCACGCCCAGGGACCGCATCGCTACCGGACGGGGGTGCGCTGATGGCGCCGAGCCACGCCGTACGCATCCTGGATGGCAACACCTTCGTCGTCTCGGAGACCACCGGTGACATCGAGGCGACACCGACCGAGCCGACGGGGCTGTTCTCCATCGACACCCGTTTCCTGTCCAGGTGGGTGCTCACGGTCAACGGCGAGCGGCTGAACGCGCTCTCCTACGACGACCTCCAGTACTACGAGTCGCGCTTCTTCCTGGTGCCCGGCCTGGCCACGCACTATGTCGACGCGAAGCTCTCGATCATCCGGGAGCGGGTGGTCGGTAGGAGCTTCCGGGAGACCATCACCATCCTCAACCACGACGAGCAGGCGGTCGACCTGGAGATCCGGATGGACGCCGCCAGCGACTTCGCCGACCTGTTCGAGGTCAAGGACGAGATCCTGAACAAGAAGGGTGAGACCTACTCCGAGGTCGAACCGGACCGGCTGCGCCTCGGCTACCGGCGCGGCAACTTCACTCGGGAAACGATCATCTCCTCCTCGATGCCGGCCCGGTACGACCGCAGCGGCTTCGCGTACAGCATCCATCTGGAGCCCAACGAGCAGTGGGAAACCGCCATCGACGTGCAGACCCTGGCGCTCGGTCCGGGTGGGCGGGATCTGCGGCTGGGGCTGCGGGTGCACGGCGCCGAGCGGCTCGCCCTCCAGCACGACCTGGAGGAGTGGATCGCCAACGCGCCGAAGGTGAACAGCGAGCACGACGAACTCGCTGCGACGTACCGGCGCTGCATCGTGGACCTGGCCGCGCTGCGCTTCTCGCCGCTGTCGCTGGGTGGCCAGACCCTCCCGGCGGCCGGCCTGCCCTGGTTCATGACCATGTTCGGTCGGGACAGCATCCTGACCTGCCTGCAGACGCTGCCGTTCACGCCGAGCCTCAGCGCGACCACGTTGCGGGTGCTGGCCTCCCTGCAGGGCACCCGGTTCGACGACTTCCGGGAGGAGGACCCGGGTCGGATCCTGCACGAGATGCGCTACGGCGAGAGCGCCGCGTTCGAGGAGCAGCCGCACTCGCCGTACTACGGATCGGTCGACGCCACGCCGCTGTTCGTGGTGCTCCTCGACGAGTACGAGCGGTGGAGCGGAGACGCCGCCCTGGTCAAGGAGTTGGAGCAGGAGTGCCGCCGGGCGTTCAGGTGGATCGACGACTACGCCGATCTGGTCGGCAACGGCTACATCTGGTACGAGCGGCGCAACACCGACACCGGCCTGGAGAACCAGTGCTGGAAGGACTCCTGGGATTCCATCTCGTACCGCGACGGCATGCTGCCACCGTTCCCGCGGGCCACCTGCGAGGTGCAGGGGTACGCGTACGACGCGAAGATGCGCGGGGCACGGCTGGCCCGCGAGTTCTGGGGCGACCCGGCGTACGCCGAGCAGTTGGAGCGGGAGGCGGCGGCCCTGAAGGCCCGGTTCAACCGGGACTGGTGGGTCGACGACGGCGGCTACTACGCGCTCGCGCTCGACCCGGACGGGCGGCAGTGCGACGTGCTCAGCTCCAACATCGGCCACCTGCTGTGGAGCGGGATCGTCGACGACGACCGGGCCGAGCAGATCGCGGAACACCTGGTCGGGCCGCGGCTCTTCACCGGCTGGGGGGTGCGGACGCTGGCCGAGGGTGAGGTCCGCTACAACCCCATCGGGTACCACAACGGCACGGTCTGGCCCTTCGACACCTCCTTCTGCGCCTGGGGTCTGCGCCGCTACGGCTTCGCCGAGGAGGCCGCCACCATCGCCAACGGGATCCTCGACGCCGCCCGGTACTTCGACGGGCGACTGCCGGAGGCGTTCGGCGGTTACCCGCGCGAGCAGACCAAGTTCCCGGTGGAGTACCCGACGGCGTGCAGCCCGCAGGCGTGGTCGACGGGTGCGCCGTTGCTGCTGCTGCGCACCATGCTCGGCCTGGAGCCGCACGAGGGGCACCTGGCGGTCGAGCCTCGGTTGCCGGTGGGCATGGGTCGGATCGAGGTGTTGGACATCCCGGGTCGCTGGGGCCGGATGGACGCCTTTGCCCGGGGCCGTCTCGACCTGCACTCACTCGCCGAGTGACGGGCCCGGGAGGACGTCCCTACCGACGCGTAACCTACTCGGGGTAAAGTTGCCGGATGCCGGAACTCGTGTACCCGCCCGTGATCGCCGCCGCCAAGACGATGTTCCGGGTCCTCGACCTTAAGCTGACCGTCGAGGGCGACCACCACGTGCCCCGCACCGGCCCGGCGGTGCTCGCCAGCAACCACGTCAGCTACCTGGACTTCATCTTCTGCGGTCTGGGCGCGCTGGAGTCCCGGCGACTCGTCCGGTTCATGGCGAAGGACTCGGTGTTCCGGCACCGGGTGTCGGGGCCGCTGATGCGCGGCATGCGGCACATCCCGGTGGACCGGCGCGCGGGCGCCGATTCGTACGCCGCGGCGGTGGCGGCGCTGCGCTCCGGCGAGGTGATCGGCGTCTTCCCCGAGGCCACCATCAGCCGCTCCTTCACCGTCAAGGAACTCAAGAGCGGTGCCACCCGGATGGCCGGCGAGGCGCAGGTGCCGGTGCTGCCGGTCGCGCTCTGGGGCACCCAGCGGTTGTGGACGAAGGGGCGCCCGCGCACGCTCACCCGCCGACACACTCCGATCACCATCCTGGTCGGCGAAGCGATGGACCCGGCCGCCTATCCCGACGCCAACGCGATGACCGCCGACCTGCGTACCCGGCTGCAGGCGCTGGTGGACCGGGCCCAGCGGGAGTACCCGGACCAGCCGTCGGCGCCCGAGGACCGCTGGTGGCTACCGGCGCACCTCGGCGGCAGCGCACCGACCCCGGAGGAGGCCGCCGCGCTAGACGCCGACGACCGCCGTCCCGCAGCCCCCTGACCACACCCACACCCACACCCGCGGCGCGGCCGCGGCCCCGTGTTCATGATCCCCGCAACTTCCCTGATACTGCTGCCTCAGCCGGAGTTGAGGCAGCAACATCCCTGAAACTGTGCGGATCTTGGGAGCGTGATCCGACGGGGCCTTGCCCTTGCGGGCCTCGCCGTCCATGTAGGCCGAGCGGACCGCGCGGACGAACACACCCAGCCGTCGTAGGTGGTGAGATCAAATCTTCTGATCATCCTGAGGCGGATTGGGCGGTGGAACTGCGGGCTGGCCTCCCGGGTGAGCCAGAGGAGATCTCCCGGCCTCGGTTCTCCACTGCTCGACGGTTGCTGTGGACGCTTCGAGGCTCGGGCAGGCTGCGTGCGGCTGGCAGCGTGAGCAGACATGCCACCGATGGGCATCGATGACCGAGCTTGCGAGCTGGACACGAAACGGGACCTCAGGTCTGATCCGGTCGAGAGCCATCAGGCTGCCTCCGGTCGTCGGTGGCCGGCGGTTCAACCTCACCTGAGGTCGATTGCGCCCGAGGTTGACCGTCCTGCCGGCCGTCGCGTGTTGCTGGCCGTAGGGCCGCACATTGCGTCCGTTGCAGGGGCGTTCATCTTGCTGGACTTCCCACGGGTCGGCACACGACCGGCTGAACCGTCCACGGTGTACAGCGAGTCTTTGACGGGCAGTCTGTATCTCGACAAGCCAGGCGAGGTCGCTGCTTACGAAGATGCGTGGTCAACGCTCTGGGGCTTGCCCTGGACGAACGGGCGTCAGAGGATCTGACAAGCGACGTGATCAAGGAGGGCTACGGTGAGTAACATGACTGGTGCAGAGTGGCGCAAGAGTAGCTACAGCGCCAACGAGGGCAACTGCGTCGAGGTGGCCGACAACACTCCGAGCGTCGTTGGCGTCCGCGACAGCAAGGACATCGCTGGACCAGCGCTGATGTTCGCTCCCGAGCAGTGGCGTTCGTTCATCACCTCCATCAAGGCAAGCTGACCCCCCTGCTAGCCTTTGGCTACTGCTGGCCGGATGCCGCGCCGTACGGCAGTGGGTCGGCGTGTCGCGGCCGGTAGTAGTCGTCGCGCGAGTGGAACTCGACGGGCAGCGAGCCGGGCAGCAGCACCCGTGCCGCGCCGGTCAGCGGCGCGACCTGGGTCAGCCGCGACAGCGCGTCGCGCTCCGGCGGGGACAGGTCCACCAACTCCGGCCGGATCAGGCGGAACGTGGCGACCGCGTGGCGGACCTGCTGGGCAATGCCGCCGATCTGGTCGCCGGGGCCGATCAGGGCCAGCGCCGGCTGTTGGATGGTGCGCAGCGCGTCGCAGACCACCAGCAACCGGGTCGACCGACCCTCGACGGGCGGCAGCAGCTCCAGCCGGGACGGCCACTGCCAGCGGATCTGCCCGGTGACCAGCCCTGGCATCCGGGCTCGCCGGAGGTGCCCGGCCCCGACGAGGGCGAGCTGCGAATCCCGGCCCACGTACGCCAGCCGGCGATCGGTGACGGTGAGGGTGACCGGCGCGGGCAGCGCCCACGTGCGACAGGCGTCGGTGGGGCCGAGCAGGTAGCCCGCCACGTCCACCCGATGGTGGCCGATCACCCGCTCGCCGTCCTCCAGCACCACTTCGTGCCGGCGGTCCAGCACCGGTCCGGCGTCCTCGTCGGCCGCGTCGAAGCGATGCGGGGAGATGAAGAACGGGGACGCGTCATCGTGCATCGTCAGGGACCTCCGGCGCAGACGGCATCTGGGAACGAGCCTCGCCCAGCCCGACCCGCGCTGTCATGACGCCCGTTAGGGGGTCGGCCAATCGGCCGACGCCTGGGACCGGTAGATACCTATCTCCTCCGGCCGGACGAGGCCGTCCTCGATCGCCCGGGCGAGTAGCGCCGCCTTCGTGGCCGCCGGCCTGCCCGCCCGGGTGTACTTGATTCTCGCCCGGTCGACGTACTGCTTGACGGTGTGCTCGCTGATTCGCATCCGCCGGGCCACCGACGCCTTGGACATCGACTGGAACCACAGCAGCAGCGCCTCGCGTTCCTTGTCGGAGAGGACCGGCCGGTCCGGCCGCGGGTCGCCGACCATCGCCCCGGCCAGCGCGGGCGCGACGTACGGCCGGTCGCTCGCCGCGTCCAGCACGGTCGCCACGCAGTGGTCCCGCCCCTCGTGCTTGGCGAGGAAGGCCACCGCCCCGGCGTCCAGCGCGGCCAGCATCGTCTGCGGGTCGGAGTGCTCGGAGTAGACCACCACGCGGCGGCCGGCGGCGCTCAGCTCGGCCAGCTTCTCCAGCACCAGTCGGCCGTGCAACCGCAGGTCGAGCAGGACGACGTCGGCCTCCGGCGCCGCCCGCAACACCTCGTCGGGATCGTCGCCGGTGGCCAGCACGGTCAGCCGCGGCTCGGTGGCCAGCCAGGCGCGCACCCCGTCGATGACCACCGGGTGGTCGTCCACGATCGCCACGCCGACGGGCGGCACCGGTCTCACCGGCGCCAGCGCGTCTGGGTCCATCTGATCTTCCCGTCCCGTTCGTAGATGTGCTCCACCTGCCCGTCACTGTCCTCCGCTGGCTGCCCGATGGTGTCGGGACCCGCCCGGTCGGGTGTGACGAGTCCGACCACCACCTCGTCCGGGCCGGAGACGACGGTCAGCCGGGCCCAGTCGTGCGCGTCCGCGAGGGTGGCGGTGAGCGGCTCGGCCAGGCTGCGGCGGATCCGGACCGGCAGCGGTGGCGGTATACCAATGGTGACCAGGTCGATCGGGAGGCCGTTGCGTTCGGCCAGGTCGGCGGCGGCCCGCAACTCGTGCAGCAGGGGATGCGGCACGTCATCCGACTCGGCGATCAGTCGACGCAGCCGCGTGGCGGCGCGTACGCAGCGGCGTTGCACCTCCGGATCGGCCGGATCGGCCCGCCCCTGCGCCAGCCCGGTCAGTATCTCGCTGGCGGCGCGGCTGACGAACGCCAGCCGCTCCCGCCGCTCGTGCCGGGCCCGCTCGGCGGCCTCCCGCTCGGCCACCATCGCGTTCGTGGTCGCCGCCGTCGCGGCCCGCTGCCGGGACAGCGTGGCGAGGGCCGCGGCGCCGGCAAAGACGGCCACCGGCAGCGACGACGTGCCGTACAGGGCCATCGCGGAGCGGGCCAGGTCGGCGGCGCCGGTCGCACCGTGGAGCGCGACGGCGGTCAGTGCGGTGGCCGCGTGGCCGGCCAGCAACGCGAGCAGCCACCGCACCGGCCGCCCCCAGAGCACCACCAGGAAGAACCAGGCGAGGGTGCCCCACACCCAGTTCGCGGGGCTGAACAGGTGCGACCGGCCCACCGTGGCGAAGACCGCCACGTCGACCGCCAGGAGCAGGCCGGCCAGCGGCGCCGCCGGCAGCGGCGTGTCGCGCAGCAGCCGGACACCGGCGACCACGCCGAGCGCCGCCACCAGCAGCCAACCGCCGAGCACCACCTGGGGTACGGCCAGCGCCGATCCGGCGGCGAGCACCGCGGGCAGCCCGATCGCCAGATGCCAGACCAGCGCGATGGTGACCGCGACGATCCGGGCACCGCGGTCGAAGGTGCGGGCCACCGCGGCCGCCGCCCGGCCCGCGCCAACGTCGTCGACCGCCACCGTGGACCGGGGGCCCGGTACGAGGCCGGGCCGCGCGCGCTGGGGGAGGAGCGTCGTACCCGGGTCAGCCGACATCTGACCACTCCAGCCGGATCCGGGCACCGTGGCCGGGTGCCGAGTCGATGTCGACCCGGCCGCCGACCGTGGCCATCCGGCCGCGTACCGACTCGCGCAGACCGTACCGATGCGCCGGGACCGTGGCCGGGTCGAAGCCGGGACCGTCGTCGCCCACCTCGACCGTGACGGTGCCGGCGAACTGCCGCAACCGGAGCGTGGCCCGGGCGCCGGGTGCGTGGCGGGCCACATTGGAAAGTACGGCGTGCGTGCTCTCCGCGATGGCCTCCGCGACCGCCGCCGCCACCGTGCACGGCGGCAGGTCGGCGGTGACCCGCAGGCCGGGCATCCGGGCGCGCACCTCCCGCAACCGTTCGTCCAGCCGGGCCGTCGCATCGTGCGGCACCGACCGGGCCTCGGCCAGGGTGGCGAGGGTACGCAGATCCGCCGCGCACCGCTCGCGCAGCGCCGTGGAGCCGCCGGGCACCGCGCCCTGCCCGACCATGGTGAGCGTGGCCAGGACCGTGTCGTGCAGGTCCCGGTTCTGCTGCCGTTCCGCCTCCCGCGCGGTGCGGGCGATCAGCGCGTTCCGGGCGGCCCGCTGGTTGGCCAGGAAGGCGTTGTCGGCCCGGCCGATGCGCCGCCGCATCACCGCCGTCATCATCGCCGTGCAGGCGATCTGTGCCAGCAGGGTCGCCGCGTGGGCTCTAGCCTCGGTCGGCTGCCCGGCCGTGTGCGCGCCCGTCGCGTAGGCGGTGGTGACCAGCAGTCCCGCCGGGATCGACCAGCGGGCCGGGGCGGTCGCCTGGGCGTTGATCACGGTGGTGCTGGCCAGCACGGCGATCCAGCTCGCCTCACCGGGCAGCACCTCGGGCGCGACCAGGACCGGGATCGCCAGGCAGGCGGCACCGGTCAGTGCCACGTCACCGGCGACCAGCGGCGCGGTGAGGCCGTACCGCCAGGCGCATCGCGCGTACCAGATCGACCAGGCGGTCAGCACCGCCACGGCCGGCAGCAGCAGCTCCGTGCGCACCGGCGGGGTACGCACGGCGAGCGCCACCACGAGGCAGAACAGACCGCAGGAGAGTCGCAGCAGCGCCGGCAACCGGGTGAAGATGAACGCGAACGCGCCCGCGGCGGGGCGTTCCACCGTGGCCGGTGGCGTGGTCGGGTTCGGCAGGGCCGGCATCGGGAAGGCGTCCTTTGCGACAATCGACCCGATCCGGGTCCGCGCTGCGGAAATCGACGCCGGAGAATAACACGGAGCGGTGCCCGTGGTGACTGTAGGTGGTCAACGCCTCGTCGGCGCGTCAGGCCACCGCATCCTCCCGTAGCCCGACGCAGTCCTTTTCCCAGAAGGTGGCCGAGTAGACCAGCGTCCCGGTCATCCACGGCTCGTACCCGGCGAGCGTCATCACCTGAAAGGCCGGTTCAGGGATGCGCAGGGAGGGGCGGCGGAAGCCGCGGGCACCGGCGGCGGTGAAGCCGAGCCGGCGATAGTACGCCGGGTCGCCCTCCAGGAAGACCGCCGGTACGCCCCGAGCGTCGAGCAGCCGCAGGCCGTGCCGCACCAGCGCGCTGCCGATGCCCTGGCGCTGTCGATCGGGGGAGACCGCCAGCGGGCTGAGGACCTGGACCGGCACCAGCCGCCGTGGGGCGTCCAGCAGGCTACGGGTGAACATCACGTGCCCGACGATCCCGCCCGCCTGCTCCGCGACCAGGCTGAGCGCCTCCGGGTCGGCGTCGCGTAGCGCCGGTACCAGCCGTGCCACCGCATCCCCGTGGTCGCCAAAGGCCCGCCGGTGCAGCTCGTGCACGGCGTCGTGGTCCGCCGTCCGTTCGGCGCGAAGCTCCATGATGGTGAAACGTACGGCGGTGCCGTCCCGCCGGGCCAGCGATTTCCGGCGTGCTGCCGAAGGCCGTACACCTTGCTCTGGCCTTTGGCGTCGGCTCGGCGCGGTCGGTGCCGGCCTATGCTGCCTGGTCGGGCGCGTCGAGGCGGAAGGTCGGGTGGTCGGCCGGGTCGGGCAACGCGTCCAGCAGGCGTCCGACCTGCCCCTTGCCCCAGCGGTCCCGGTAGGCGGCGAGGACGGTCTCGCGATCCGTACCGGATATCTCCACCGCCCGGTACCGGTCGCTCCGGCCGCGCCGCTCGATCGTGCAGTGTCCGGCGGCCCGGAGATTGCGGACCCACTCCGTCCGGCCGTGTACGGAGAGCAGGTACCGCTCGCCGTTCAGGTCGAGGATGTTCACCGGTACGTGCTGCGGCGTGCCACTGACCCGCCGCGCCACCTGCAGCGTGCTGGCCGCGCCGAGCCGCCGCACCAGCGGGTTGATCACGTGGACGATGAACCATCCCGGCCGCTGGTAACCCGGCACGCGTTGTCCCGACCGGCATCCGCATTCTCCACCATGCGTAGATCTCAGCAGTCCGCTCGCCGTTTGGCCAACACCGGGGCCTCGGCATCACCCGACAGTACCCAAACACGGTGTTATATTGATAAGAGTCAATATTTGAGGAGGTGGCATGAAGATTCGACTTGTGGTCGGCGCCGTACTCACCGCCGGGCTGGTCGCCGGCAGTGTCGGCGTCGCAGGCCTGGCCGGCGCGGTCCCGAACACCGAACGCCCACCCGGTGCCGCAGGTGCCGCAGCGCCCGGACTGCTCGCCGTCGGCGACTTCGACTTCTCCCGGCCCGAGACGGTCGCCACCGGGCTCCAGGTGCCGTGGGGGATGGACTTCCTACCCGACGGCAGCGCCCTGGTCGCCCAGCGGCCCACCGGGCAGGTGGTGCGGGTCCGCCCCGGCCAGCAACCCGAGCCCGTCGTCACGATCTCCGGCGTGACCCCGACCAGCGAGGGCGGCCTGCTCGGCCTGGCCGTCTCGCCGAGCTACGCCCAGGACGGTTGGATCTACGTCTACTTCACCACCGCGACCGACAACCGCATCACCCGGTTCCGGCTGACCGCGCCGCAGACCCAGGAGCCGATCCTGACCGGGCTGAGCCGGGCGGCGATCCACAATGGAGGCAGGATCGCCTTCGGGCCGGACGGCCTGCTCTACGTCGGAGTCGGCGACGCCGGCGAGACCGCCTCGGCACAGAACCCGCAGAGTCGCAACGGCAAGATCCTGCGCATCCGGCCGGACGGCAGCATCCCACCGGACAACCCGATCGCCGGGTCACCGGTCTACAGCCTCGGCCACCGCCACGTGCAGGGATTGGCCTGGGACGCCCAGGGCCGACTATATGCCACCGAGTTCGGTCAGAACACCTGGGACGAGGTGAACCTCATCGTCGCGGGCGGCAACTACGGCTGGCCCACCGTCGAGGGGCGGGCGAACGACTCCCGCTTCCGCGATCCCCTGATCGTCTGGACTCCGGCCGAGGCGTCACCGAGTGGCGCTACCATCGCCGGCGACCGGCTCTTCGTGGCGAGCCTGCGCGGCAACCGGCTGTGGAACGTGCCGCTCAACGGGTCCGGGGGAGTCGGCAACCCCACCCCGGAGCTGGTGGGCACCTACGGGCGGCTGCGCACCGTCGAGTACGGCCCGGACGGCTGGCTCTGGGTCGCCACCAGCAACCGCGACGGCCGAGGCACCCCGGCGGCCAACGACGACCGCATCCTGCGCTTCCCGCCCCGCGACGGCACCACGCCGCCCCCGACCACGCCGCCCCCCACCACCCCGCCACCGACCACTCCGCCCCCGACGACCCCGCCCCCCACCACGCCGCCGCCCACCACCGGGCCGGCTGCCTGCACGGTCAGCTGGACGGCCAACCAGTGGAGCAACGGGTTCACCGCCGACGTACGCGTCACCAACCGTGGGCCCGCCCTGTCCGGCTGGACCCTGACCTGGTCGTTCACCGGCAACCAGCAGATCACCAACGCATGGAACGCGCAGGTCACCCAGTCGGGGAGGACCGTCACCGCGCGCAACGTCTCCTGGAACGGTGACCTGCCGACCAACGGCACGGCGAGCTTCGGCTTCCAGGCCACGTACTCCGGCACCAACGACCGCCCGAGCGATTTCCAACTCAACGGCACCTCCTGCCAGGCGGGCTGACCCAGCCCGATGCGCGCCACGGCGGGTGGCACGGGCCCGATCTTCCGTCGGGCCCGGCCACCCGCCCCGCTCACGTCTCCGGATCCGGGTCCACTCCCACGGCTGCCGTCGACGCCGTCGGCGGTCAGTGGCGGATGGCCACTGCTCCTCGCATCGGCGAGGGTACGGGCTTGTCGACGTAGGGGTCTGGCTCGCCGAGTTCGGGGCGCCATTCGCTGAGCGGTACCAGTCCCGGTTCGATCACGGTGAAATCGTCGAACAGGGTGGCGAGTTGATCGTCGGTGCGCAGGGTGATCTCGGTGGCGGCCTGGGTGCGGAAGACGTCCTTCCCCCGGGACACCGTCGGTGCGCTGTACCTGTCGGCGATGGCCGCGCTGATGTGAGAGATCACCATGGCACTGCCCGCGACAAGCCGATCACGGATCGGCGCCACGGTCTCATCGATCCGGTCGTCGGAGACCGTCTGGAGGACGGAGCAGTACAGCAGCACTGTGGGCTGGTCGAGGTCGATCACCCCGGCGAGATCGCTGTCGGCGAGCGCGTCGAGGATCAGGTCGGGGTGGGTGAAGTCGGCCTCGATCGCGCGGCAGGTGGGGTTGCCGGCGAGGAGTGCATTGGCGGCGACGACCGCGACCGGGTCGATGTCGACGTAGAGCACCCGCGACTCGGGGGCGATCTGCTGGGCGATCTCGTGAACGTTGCCCTGCGTGGGGATGCCCGAGCCGAGATCCAGGAACTGCCGGATGCCGGTTTCGGCCAACGTGCGGACCGCGCGTTGCATGAACAGCCGATTTGAGCGGGCCATGTTCGCCGACTCCGGCACGATCTGCAGGAGCTGTTCGGCGGCCTTGCGGTCGGGTTCGAAGTTCTGTTGGCCCCCGAGAAGGTAGTCGTAGATGCGGGCGACGGTGGCTCTGCCGCCGTCGAGGTTCTGCACCGTCGTCTGCTTGTCGGTCACCGCTGTCTCCCCGTCGTCGCGGACCTAACTGTCCCCGGGCCGATCGCCGTTCGGACTGTCTGTCAACGGTGGCCCGTCAAGGCTTGGAGGGTAGTCCGAAAGATCCTCCGTGGCTACCACCAGAATCTGGTTGATCACGGATCGTGGTCGTCGCCTCGGGTGCTTCATGCGGTTGAGTGGCGGGTCCGGTCAGCTTCCAGCGGGGCGGGCGGTGCTCGGCTCCGTCGGCCAGAAGGGCCACTCCTCGAACGAGCGGCAGCGCCCGTCCTCGGCGAACCGCATGATCCATAGGTCGCGGTACTCCTGGTCGACCGGGTCGCCGTACCGGACCTCTACCCGCGCCACCGCAGTGTCGCCCTCGACCGCGACGACCTCACTGGTCATCTGGAACACCTCGCCAGGGCCGTCCCGTTCGTCCTCCCACATCCGGGCTATGGCCGGCAGGCCGACGACCGGTTCCCGGTAGGGCCCCTGCAGATAGCTTGCCTGTGCGGTGAAGATTGTGCCGAGGACCTCCGTTTCCGGCGTCCGCCACGCATGCTCGTAGGCCGCGATCCAGCCAGTCACCTGCTTCCGGTCCATGGGTGCAGCTTGCCATCCGATCGGCCGTTCAACGGCGGTCTTACCATCAGTGCCCGCCCGATGGGCTCTGGTCCAGTTCGAGGATCCAGTTCTGGCCGATGAGGTCGTGGCCGAAGCTGTGGTGTGGTTCCTGCGCGGTGAGGGTGAACCCGAAGGTCTCGTAGATCCTGCGCGCCGACACGAGGATGTCGTTGGTCCAGAGCGTGACCTGCTGGTAGCCGGCGTCGCGAGCGAACGCAAGGCATCGCGCGACCAGTCGGGTGCCGACTCCGAGGCCACGGGCGGCCGGGGTGACCAACAGGATCCGCAGCTTCGCCACGCCGGGTTCGGCGCCGGCGACCAGGAAGACGCATCCCGCGCGTTCCCCGTCGACCTCGGCGATCCAGGCTGCCTCCCGAGCTGGCTCGCGTTCGGTGGCGTAGTCGGCGACGATCCTGGCCACCAGCGCCTCGAAGTCGGTGTTCCAGCCGAACTGCTGGTCGTAGACCTCACCGTGTGTCATCACCACCCACCCGAGGTCGCCGGGGCGGTCGGCTGAGCGTATGACGACTCGCGGTTCCTGCTCTTGCTGCGACATGGGGTGGCCCCCGAACTCGACGCGACTGACACAACTGTTTCAGCAGGGGTAGGCTAGCCCGGTGGTCGATGTTTCGACAACTCCGTCCGCGCGGCAGACAGAGCTGCTGGAGGCCGCCTACCGGTACGCGCTCGAGCACGGCCTGGTGGACCTGTCACTGCGCCCGCTCGCGGCGGCCATCGGTTCCAGCCCCCGAGTGCTGATGTTCCTGTTCGGGAACAAGGACGGCCTGGTGCGGGCCCTGCTGGCGCGGGCCCGCGTGGACGAACTCGCCATGCTGGACCGCCTCCGACAGGCACGCGACGACGCGTCCACCGACCTGGTCGCAGTGGTCGGGCAGGTCTGGGGATGGCTGGCTGCCGACGAGCATCGGCCGCTGCTGCGGCTGTGGGTCGAGGCGTACGCCCGCTCCCTCGTCGAGCCGGACGGCGCGTGGGCAGGGTTCGCTCGCGCGACCGTGCACGACTGGCTGGCCGTCCTGGCGGCGTGCCAGCCGCAACCCGAAGAGGACGGTCAGGAGGATGCCGCCCGCCGCACCCTGGCACTGGCGGTGCTTCGAGGTGCTCTGCTCGACCTCCTCGCCACCGGAGACGAGAACCGCGTCACCGCCGCCGTCCAACACCAGCTCGCTCTGCTGCGGCACTAGGCCCCGTGTCGCCTACCGCCCGGTCGGGCAGTGGTGGCCGCCTCGGTCACGCTCAGGCGGAGAGCGCCCGGTCGAGCATCTCGACGAGGTGTCCGGCCGCGGCCACGGTGTCGTAGTCGGGATCATGGAGCTGCTCGGCGACGATCGCGTCGATGGCGCCGCCGACGATGATCGCCGTCGTACGCACGTCGCTGTCGCCGGCCAGACCTCGCGCCTGCCGGGCCGTGGCGATGAGCCTCGCCAGCGGGCGCCACCGTTCGGCCGGATCGTGCTCGCCGTCGTCGTGCACCATCGCCTGGATGATCATGCGGGTGTGCCGGGGGTGCTCCCGGAGGTGCCCCACCATCGACCTGACGTACGCGGCAGGTCCGTCCGCGGCGTCGGCGGCCTCGACCGCGCTGGCGACATCGGTGACCAGGGCGGACAGGGCGTGCTCGTGCGCCGCGCGCACGACGGCGGCCTTGGTGGGGAAGTGGTAGAGCACGGCGGCCTTGGTGATTCCGGCGCTTTCGGCGATGGCGGCCAGCGAGGCTCCGGCGTAGCCCCGGTCGGCGACCAGTTCGATGGTGACCTCGATCAGTTGGGCGCGACGGGCGCGTTCGATCAGGGTCAGCTCGGCTGTCGCGCCTTCTCGTCTCCTTGTCACACCGCAGATTCTACCGTACGGTAAAAAAATCTACCGATCGGTTAGGAGGTTCCCGTGCGTGCCTTGCTGATGAAGATTCTGAAGCGGCTGCGCCCTCGCTCGCGCTGGGTACGGTTCGCCCTGGCCGGAGTGGTCCTCGTCGCGCTCGTCGTCGCCTTCGCGCTGCGTACCCCGGCTCCGGTCGGGCATTGGGACAGCGCCGAGGGCCAGGACCGATACCGGCGCGCCTACGCCGCCGCCTTCGCCGACCTGCCCGCCCCGGCGGAGAGCATCGACGTACGCACCGACTTCGGCATCGTGCGCGTCTACCGCTTTGCCGGCAGCGGCGACGCCGGCGCGCCGCTGGTGCTGCTCCCGGGAACCGCCTCGGCCTCGCCGGTGTGGGCCGACAATCTGCCTTTGCTGTTGAGAATCGGTGACGTCTACACGATCGACCTGCTCGGCGAGCCGGGCATGAGCGTGCAGGAGCGCCCGATCGAGAGCGACGGGGACCAGGCCGAGTGGCTGCACCAGGCGCTACGGACGCTACCGGCAGAGAGGTTCCACCTCGTCGGCCTGTCGATCGGTGGGTGGACCGCGGTCAACCTCGTCCTGCATCGGCCGGATCGCGTCGCGTCGTTGACCGTCATCGACCCGGTACACGTCTTCGCCGGCATGCCGCTCGGCACCGTCGTACGCTCGATCCCCGCCGCGCTGCCGTGGCTGCCACGATCCTGGCGGGACAGCTTCAACTCCTACACCGCCGGCGGCGCCCCGGTCGAGGAGGAGCCGGTCGCCGACATGATCGAAGCCGGTATGCAGCACTACCGGCTCCGGCTGCCGCAGCCCACCAGGATCAGCGAGGAACGACTCGGCGGGCTGCACCTGCCGGTCCTGGCCATCATCGCCGGAGAGTCGGTCATGCACGATTCGCAGTCGGCCACCGAGACCGCCGGACGGGCCCTGCCACGCGGCACCGTCCGGCTCTACCCGGGTGCCTCCCACGCGGTCAACGGTGAGCAGCCCGAGCGGATCGCCGACGACATTGCCACGTTCATCGCCGAGAACCCGTGACGACGATCTTCTTTCCGGCATGGAGCCCTTTCTCCAGGTGGCGGTGTGCCTCGACGACATCGTCGAGGGCGAACGTCCGGTCGATGGCGGGCCGCAGTGCACCGAGGCGTACACCGGCGTTCAGGAAGGCCGCCATGCGCTTCACCACGATGGTGTCGAGGGTGTGCTCGAAGCTCCGGTAGCTGAAGATCGTGAGCGGCGTGTTTCCCGGGAAGGGTGTGGGCTGAGGGTCCAGGAAACCTGCGGCGACCAGTGTTCCGCCGGGGCGGGCTGCCTTCACGAGATCCTGCTGGCCGGGGCCCATGACGAGGTCGAGGACGACGTCGGCGCCGATGCCGCCGGTGTGGTGGCGGACGGCGTCGGCGACGTCCTCATGGTCGGTGGCGATGACCGCGGTGGCCCCGGCGGCGAGCAGGTCGTCCTGCTTCGCCGCCTGTCGAGTGATGGCGATGGGCACGGCGCCGATCTGATTGGCGATCTGCATCGCCGCCCGGCCGACGCCGCCGGACGCGGCGGTGATGAGGACGTGGTCGCCGGGCCGCATCCTCGCCTTCTCGACGAGCGCGCCGTAAGCAGTGGAGTACGCGACCCAGATCGCCGCCGCCTCCGCAATCGCGAGCCCGGCTGGCCGGGCGATGACCCGGCTCGCGGGGACCGTGGTGTATTCGGCGTAGCTGCCCCTGACGCTCGCGTCCGGAACGGCCGTGAGGATGACCGGATCGCCGATCTCCAGCCCGGTGGTCTCGGGGCCCAGCGCGTCGACGACACCGGTTCCCTCGACGCCGATGCGAGCGTGTGGCAGGGGAACGATTGCCGGAAAGGCGCCGGAACGCATCATCTGGTCGAGCGGGTTGACGGCAAACGCTTCGATCCTGATCCGTACCTCGCCGGCTGCGGGCTGGACGACCGGCTCCTCGACGACGTGCATGACATCCGGCCCGCCGAACTCGTCGAACACGACGACTCGTGGCATGGTGACTCCTCCGCATCTGGTGCTGGCCTCGTTGCTCGCGGAGAACGCTACGGAGCCGTGGGTTACCTCCTGGTACCTTCGACTTTCATGCAGAACGCGGCTGGACCAGCCTTCCTCGCCGACTGCCCCACGCGCCTGGCGGTCGAGATCATCTCCGACAAATGGGCCGTGCTCGTGCTCTTCGGGCTCAGCCAGCGGCCTCGCAGGCACGGTGAACTCGTGGACCTCATCGGCGGCATCTCGCGCAAGGTCCTCACCCAGACGCTGCGCCGGCTCCAGCAGTACGGTCTGGTCGAACGTCATGCCGAAGCGCCACGGCGGGTCGAGTACGACCTCACCGACCTCGGCCGGACCCTCGTCGAACCCATCGAGGTCCTAACGAGCTGGGCGAGGGACTACGGCGGGGCCATCGCCGACTTCCAGGAGGCGGCGGAAGCCGCTGCTTCTGCCCCGGATCGCACCGCGGGTTGATCTGCCGACGCCATCGCCCGCATCAAGGCCAGGCCCGCCCGGATAGCCGAGCGCCGACGCCGGTCAGAGCCGGCGTCAGTCAGGCAGTTGCCAGATGAACACGAGGTTGGCGCCCTTCGCCGTGGTCGTGGCTTGGAATGAGTGAAGAACCCAACCGTTCGCCGTCCCACCGTCCAGGATGGGCTGAATCGTCTCCTCGATCTTGTCCTCGGCATTGTCGATGAAGCCGTGCTTGATGTACTGGTTCTGCACCTTGTAGCTGGCCATGTTCCCGCGCTCCTGGGAGTCACCTACCTGATCGCTGTCATCGCCGGTTGGATCAGGTACCAATGAAGAACCGTATCGCGGGCCTCCGGGCCGAGCGCGCCTGGAGGCAGGCCAGGAGTGACTGGCTTGTTCCTGACGTGGCGTGATGCCAGATAGTCGGTGGATGGCGGAGCACCTGACCGTGGGACGGGTGGCCGAGTTGGCCGGGGTAACCGTTCGCACGCTGCACCACTATGACGAGATCGGCCTCCTGCGGCCGTCCACGCGGACCGCAGCTGGGCACCGGGCCTACTCCGCGGGCGATCTGGAGCGCCTGCGGGAGGTGCTCGCCTACCGGCGGCTGGGTTTCGGACTGCGCGAGATCACGGCTCTCGTTGACGACCCGACCATCGACGCGGTCGCACATCTGCACCGGCTGCGCGGTCTGCTGTCGGAACAGCGCGACCGAACTGCAGCCATGGTGACGGCGATAGACAGGGAACTTCAGGCGCGGGCGATGGGGATCAGGATGACACCGGAGGAACAACTGACAATGTTCGGCGCGCAGTTGTACGAATCCATCGGATCCGCGTACCCGGCGACGCGGCGCACCGAGCTGCGGATCGCCGCGCGCGTCTGGGATGCCCTCGGCGACGCACGGACCGTACTGAACGTCGGGGCCGGCACCGGCTCCTACGAACCACCCGACCGTGATGTCACGGCGGTAGAACCGTCGGCGGTCATGCGGGCACAGCGTCCCGCAGGCGCGGCGCCGTGCGTGGCCGCCGCCGCGGAGAACCTGCCGTTCGAGGACCAGTCCTTCGACGCCGCGATGGCCTTCAGCACCGTCCATCACTGGCACGATCCGATCGCCGGGCTGCGCGAGATGCGGCGTGTGGCCCGCCGCGTGGTGGTGTTCACCCACGATGCCAGTGTCACTGGCTGGCGTCACCGGTTCTGGCTAACCCGCGACTACCTGCCCGAGGTCTCCGGTCTGGTAACCGACCGCCCCTCGGTGGACCGGCTGGCCCACGCGATCGGAGCCCGCATGGAGCCGGTGCTCATCCCGTCGGACTGCGCTGACGGCTTCTTCGAGGCGTACTGGCGCCGACCCGAGGCGTACCTGGACGATCATGTGCGCCGCGCGGTATCGGTCTGGACCAGAGTCGGGCCGCAGGCCGAGCAACGGGCAGTAGACAAACTCCGCGAAGACCTTTCCTCCGGCCGGTGGGCCGAACGCAACCGCGAACTCGCTGCCCTCGACGCGGCAGAACTCGGCCTCCGTCTCCTCATAGCCTGAAACCTGATCGGCGAAGACCGTCACGGCAGGCAGCCAGCGATCCCGGCCACCATCACGACCAGGACGATGCCGGCGGCGATCCACCCGACGACGAGTTGGCGACGCGGCACGGGCGTCATTGGGCCGCCGCCTGCTTCGGATCGACCGGCGGTGGTGTCCAGGTGTCCGTGGTTCCGACAGCCATCTGCGGTAGGTCGAGGATGTCGATCAGGCCCCACCACGCGGAGATCGGCATGCCGGTGACCCGAGATAGTTGCCAGCCCGCGATCTCGACGCTGGTGGTGCCGTAGAGCGCGGCGTGGTCGACCCGTACGTAGGCGTGCTCACCCCGGTAAGGGACCTGGAGCACGACCTCGCTCATTGGTGGACCCGGCCGCCGTGGCCCCGGTACCGCTGGGCGCGGGTGGCGAGCGGCGGCAGGGGGAAGGATCTCGGTCGGTGCGTCCCATGGCGGGCGGGGGCCGTCGCCGGATGGCGGGTGCGCCCCGGCGCGGTGGTGGTACGCCGTCGCTGGCCCAGTCGCGTCGACCTGCGGTGTCGGGCGGCGCCGGCGGAACGGATTCCACATTGCGTGCCTCTCGCCTCAGGAGCGGGGGCGGCCGGCCTGCCTGGCTCGGCCGCCCCTGCCCTTCCTGGGTGGGACGCGCGGCGGCGGGCATGCGCCGCCGCGGCCCCGGGCGCGGTGCTCGCGGACGGACGGGGGACCGTCGCTCACGCCGTGCCCGGCTGGAGGATGCGACCGCGGCCGAGATGTGTGCTGTGGGATTTGTGCTGCCGCATCCGTCCTATCGGAATGATTCGCTACGGCATCTGTCACTCTGGCATCTTGCGCTCAAGGTCACAAGGGCACAGACTGTGGATAGACGAAGGGCCGGCACCCGCTCGGGTGCCGGCCCTCCTCTCGATGGTCAGATGTGGTCGAACGCACCGCTCTTGGCCCCGGCCAGGAACGCCGTCCACTCCGTCCGGTTGAACACCTGGACCGGCGCCTCCGGGCCGGCCTTGCTATCGGCCACGGCCACGTCGCCGGATCCGTCGCCGGCGCCTGCGACGTAGACGCAACCTTCGTTCCCCCCTGACTGGGGAGCCTTCACCCAGTTGGTGAAGCGGGGGTTCGTCGTGTTGGTGAACTGCTGCGGGTCGGACATGGGGTCTCCTTAGGTCGCGGCGGCCAGCTCGGCCGCCACATCGCGGATGTACGCCGCACTGTCCGCGTCAGGCAGTGCGGCGTCGCGCAGCCGCTGGTGCAGCCGCGCGTACCCCGACACCTCGTCCGGATCCGTGACGAGCAGTGCACGGGTCACGTTGTCGACGACGACGATCGGCGGATCGTCCAGGTCGGGGTAGCTGGTGTGCGCGAATGGAGCCCTCGGCGCGTACCCGTCGCCGAGGCGGGCGTCGACCGGCACGATCCGCACGCTGATCGCGTCGTCCATCAGGGCCAGGAGGCGCCGCAGCTGCTCCAGCATCACCGCGGGCGGCACGGGATGCCGCCGTACTGCCTGCTCTTCGAGCACGAGCTGGTACTCGGCCTTTCCGGCCTCGATGAGCTGCCGGTGCCGCTCCAGTCGGCCAGCGACGATCGCCTCTGGGTTGCTCGCCGGGCCATCGCTGGTCACCGCCAAGACCCGGTGCCGTGCGTACTCGGCGGTCTGCACGATGCCTGGCAGGAGTAGCCCGGCGTACTCCCAGACCCTGGAGGCGCCGGCCTCGACCAGGGCGTAGGTGCGCTGTCCGTCACCCATGTGCGCGTACGTCGGCGCCTCCCACCACCCGGCGCCAGCGGCGTCCTCGGCGTACCCCTCGACCTGAGTCCACAGGGTGCTGCCGCGAGGCACCTCCAGGGCGTCGAGCAGGCGGCGCACGGACAGCAGATTCGGCTTTCGGTGCACGTCGCCGAGGGGAGACTCCGTACGGGAGATGACGCTCGCGCTGACGCCGCTGCGGCGGCTGAGTTCGGCGTGGTTGTAGCCGCGCTCGGTGCGCAGCGCGTGCAGGGAGCTGGCGAGCTGCCGCCGCCTGGCGAGTGGGTTGGGGGTCACCCGGCCTCCTTGCCCAGCAGAATGATGCCGGCTGGCACCGGTTCTGAGCGTACTCAACCGGCGCCGATGTGCTCGCTGATCGCGCCTGCGTCGCACCGCTACCCTGGCCCCTCGGCGCGGATCGGGCGCGGCAACCACCCGGGGGCCGGGCCGCGTCAGCCGCCACTGGGACTGTGGAGTTCGCCGCCGTGGGGGAGGCGACCCGACCGCCGCATGGCCATCGGACGGCCTGTGGGCCCCTCGACGTGCTCTCGCGCACGCTGCACGAGGAGTCGCCCATGCACCACCGAACGATGATTATCCAGCGCCTGCTCGACGGCGGACTCACCCGCGCTCGAGGCTACGTCGACGGTGTGCGGGAGACCGTCGACCGGCTCGCTGCGGCGCTGTCCGATCGGCCGGTCGCGTGGGCCCGCTGAGCTGACGCTGTCCCCACACTCTGGGCAACGGCTCTTCGGAGATCGCCCCGGGGGCCGTTTCTGCTGCTAAACAGAGGTGCACCTGATCCAGGGTCTTACGAACCCGGACTGGGAGGCGCGGCGTCTACTCAACACAGCTACTGGCAGCCAAGATCAGAGGCCAGCAAAACACTCCTAACGTTCTGCGGCGCTGACCAACTCAGCCATACCATAGGCGTTAAGTGCCAGCAGCTGATCGATTAGGTCTAGGCATTCTCGTCGCTGGGCTTGAGAACTAGCTTGAGCGTATGCCCTGGATACAAGCTGCCCGATCTCCCTCGCATCTCCAGCAGCACTCGTCGAGATGTCGCCAATATCTGACCCGTGAACTTCAATAAAACGACGAGCGCACGAAATTACAAGCGAATCGACACGATCTGGCGCATGTTCGAGCGTTATGAGCAACTGCGGCACTGCTTGTGGATAAGTCTCGGAGGAGATTAGCGCCGACAAGGCACGGGAAAACGGACGCAGTCGCTCGTCGCGAAGAGCGCCAGCAACCTCGGCCACAGCCCTGCGAACACCTTCGTCACTATCGTTCATCAGCCCTACTAGAGCGTCTTCCGCCACAGCAGGATTGCTTGAAGACGGCGTTAGATGCGCACATGCTTCTGCGGCACCTTTTCGACTTGATGAATCCGGACTCCCAACAACAGACGTGAGTAACTCCTCCCACCCCCACTCAACTCCTGCGTAGCCCGCTAAAGCACCACCACACTGCCGCACCTCGGCAGCGTCCGCGTGGAGCATCCGTGGCACAATCGGCCTAACGAGGGTGGAATCTCCGTTTCCGATATACCTAATGAGTCGCGTAACAGTCTCAACCGCAAGCAACCTATCGTCTGCCTGTACCAGCAGATTGAAGGCCTCAACTGCTTCAGGTCGTGCGTGCCGTAAGCAGGCCGCGATCACGTGGGCTATGCACGATCGAACGGCGATAGATGAATCCTGTGCCATTCGGCGCAGAGCAGGCACAACTAGCGCTGTCCGACTTCCATTCGAGTCGTAGAAGAGAAGATCTCCTAAGCTGAGAGCAAGACTACCCCTCGCCGTGTTCATGCCCTCCGAGAAAATCGCATCGCCAAGAGACTCTCGTTCGCCCAATTCACGGGTGGACCATCTGTCTTCGGCGGGATTCTCCGACTTCAACGTCAACTCCACTATCATCGAAATGATGTCGGCCGGAATATCAGTCTTAAGGTAATTGCGACGGATAGGCCAGCCGAGCCATCGATCGTTTCCGACGAGTTGAAGTGACGCAATGTGCCGCATGGCTGCAAAGATCGGCTCTGGATCAGGAAGAGCCCCAGATTCTCCCAGGCCAAGCAAGATTGCCTCAGTATAGGCAGGGTTAATTTCGCTAGTGAACCGCAGGGAGAGCTTCGCGAACCGTTCCGGATCCTTCGATACCTCACTCTTTAGAACCTGTGAGAATTCGTGAGGCCCCCCTCGTAGCGCTCTAAATCCCTCACGGTCTGAGTGATGCTTAGCCATTGCGCGCAGCCAGTCATCATCAGACATGTACTGCGCCGCTTCTGGTGCAATAGGCGACGGCACTGAACGCGCCACGATTGGTTCCGGCGCCTCGGGGTTTTCTGTACCAATGAGACGCCTGAGCTCACCCAGCCGTCGACGACCCGCAGGGGACAATCTAGTGTCATCCATGGCGGATAGCAGACAGAACATGTACCAGCCGGAACTCCCTATTTCCCATGGGAATCGAAGGCCAAGAATTTCCTGCTCCAAACGACCGAATAGATCCGCTGACAAATGAGGGCCTATAGCTTCGATGAGCTGGCGAGTCGTCCAGACACCGTTCGACATATACCCGCTTAAGAATCGCTCGGGCCTCTGCAAAAGGAGGCTTCCTGCCCAATGGGCGAAGCATTCTGCCGCCGGACCTCTGATCCCTTCATACAGTAGCCATTGAGCCGCCTCGTGTTGATCTGCCGCTAGGCTCTCTAGCAACGGCCAAGCCGCCTCCGGATCTTGGCCGGCGAAGTTGCGAAGAGCGTTAGCCGCGCCAAAAAGCAGGGCATCCTCTAGCTCATGGAAGCTTTCGTGTGGGACTCGTAGGCCAAAATGCCCGTCTGCGAAAAGGTGGTCCTCCCACTGTCGCTCCGTCAGGCGCATCACGGTCAGCAGGTATGGTATGAGCAGCTCACAGAAGGTTCGTGGAGCGCCCTCTGCTGCCTGTGTCGCTAGCCTGATTATGGCATCGTCGCGGTCAAGAAGGGGCGCAACCTTTCCGGATTCGTCCACAGCCAAAGAATCTGGCCGTAGGACAAGATGCGCGGCAAGCAATTCCACTGCCCACGTCGGCTGATGTTCCGCTAGGTCATACGTAAACATCCACAGATTCTGATCGTACGTACGTATTTTGCCCGTGGAGATAGCATCAAGGAGTAAGTCAAAAAGTGAACGACTCTCATGGACCCTTGCAAATCGCACAGTCCAGAGAAGCCAATCGCCATACCTATGGGCACGACCTGCGTGCGGCTTGAGAAGTTCGGCCATCCGGTCGGGCCTTTTCCTGATCCCGCCGAGCGCCACGTGCAAAGCGCAGTTCTGGACTTGTTCATCGCCACTTGCGAGCCACTCATCAAACATACCCTCGGCGTCGAGACGATCGAACCAGGGCAGGGTACGCAATGAGAACCAGACTCGGTCTTCGAATGGTGGGTGTGAATCAACAACCCGACTCACCATATCCCAATCCGCGCTTGACGGATCAGGCAGAGAGCTAAGGATTCCGAGCACGACATCCTTAATATGGAATCTCACCTTGTCGTGCGAGAGTAAGCCCTCCACTTCCTCTACGAACCGCTCCGGCTCCGACGCTCTGAGATGGCTAAGAATCTGGCGAACCTGAGACCGCCGGAATAACTCCTGCTCACTCGCAAGGAGAAATTCGACGATGCTTTGCTGCCGACTAATCCATCCACGAGTAAAGACGTAGCCAAAAAAAGCCTCGTGAAAGAACGCGATCTGCTGGCCATCCCGGGTAAGAACATGTTCCGATACCAGCACGCTGGCATCGACTGCCAGATCATTCTGGTCGAGAACCGACGCGCTCACTGAAAGGCGCTGCCGCGAACTCATCGCGTTAGCGACAGTTTGAGCAACCAACGCGAATCGGGTGCCTTCACGCCTACGTGAGCAGTCGATTACCTTACGGTCCCAAAAAGCATCGAACAGGTTGTTTGGAGTCTGAAAGGACAGCGCTCCTGCCTGATCAGCAATACTTTGCAATAGGACGAGATGTAAGGGCGACTGAAGCAAATCTAGTTGTCGTTGATCTAGCGCGGCAGGATCGAGCCCCATCCGGTGTACAGCTTCTGCCACCTGAGATTCGGACAGCTTCCCTAGCTCCACGCGCGCAGATCGCTCACCCGCAACCAATTCACGTATGCGATGATCGTTCTCAACGTCGAACTTGCGGCAAGCGAGCACAACCCGCATGTTCGGAAAAGCGGAGGCCTCCCTGACCGTGTTTGCGATGGCATCAAAGCTGCGGGGCATACGACCAGACGCCAGGCTAACCGCATCAAGCTGATCTATTACAAGGACCGCCGCGCGTTCACCCGCGAGGACCGAGAGCGCCGTTACCGGAGAAACTCCGAGACCGAGCCGTTCACCAAGCTCAGTAGTGGATGAGAAAGGTTCAAGTCGGTCAAGTCGAAACCCAAGGACCGCTACCTGCTTGTCGTTTAGTCGTGCCGCCACTTCGTGAAGTACCGCACTCTTACCATAACCCGCGTCACCAGTGAGGAGGAGTAAGCGATCCTCGCTCTCCAACATGTCAACCAGATTGACCGCCTCGCTACGTCCAATCACCGGATCAATAAGCTCGCGTTCGACCCCTGCTATCCATCCCGCTGTAGCGGCAGCGACCTTTTCAACTATTGATGCTGTGCGCATTCGTTGCGCACGGCGAAGCCCGTACTCGGACAAGTTGGATTCGATGGTTTGGGCATCGAGCCGGACGCCGAGGTTATGTTGGATAAGATCGCCGAGACCAACTGCGGCAAGCTTGCCCTCCGCACCTTCAAGTAGCAAGCCAGCGAGCGCAGCATTCATGTCGTTGATGTTTCGCTCATCTGGCCACTCAATCCAAAAGCCCCGTAGAACGGTCCAAGCAACTTGCGCTGACCCGAAGATCGCAGTAGAAGCAAGCTCGTCGAAAGGGTCCTTTAGCTCCTGAGTCAGCCAGTGATCCCAAAAAGACGTCAGGTCGGACGAGCGTCGGACTCTATCGCTAAGCTCTTGTAATGGACGGGCGGGGATTGTAGACACGAAGTGGAATCGGCGCCCATCCTCAACATGCTTTCGGGCATTCTCCCAAATTCCTTTATCGTGAAGCGACTTAGGCGTCCAACTGTTCGCATTTCCGTTTTGCCGCTTCAGTTGGTGCACCTGCACTGAACTGCCTTGGTAAAAGGTAAACTCTACCCCCTTTGCCAAGTCGTCGATATCCTCGACAGTGATCGATTCGGCGGCACCAGTGAGCACTCGTAGGGCATGCTGGATAGTCCAAGCGCCTTCGTAACGATTGCCGAACTTATCGGCTTCACCGCCAGGTCGCGGACTCATTCACCGGTCTCCGATCCAGTCCAGGCGAAGTGGAGATTCCAAATTTTTGGGCTATTGGTAATGAAGCTCATTGCATATCATTTTGGACACTCTGGTGAATTTGTCAAACACGAGCAGCAACTCACCGCTTGGCGACCTGCTGCTCGCATCAGGTTGGTGAGCTGCGTCCTGATCGCTCCAAAGGAGGGTCACCGCGTCACCGTACGCTCACTCGGCGACAGTCTTCCAGGACCGCCGCGTCTGCCTGTTCGACCAGATGGCCAGGGCCTACAGGCGAAGGAGCGTGTGGGGCTGGCCAGTCATCGCTATCTGTAACTCAATGTCTACTCCTTGACGTCACCCGCCCCGGCACTCAGGATGACTACGTCGCAACATCCCGCAACCAGTAGGACAGGGAGTGGACCATGCGCCTAACGTTGATCGGTAAGGATCCGGAGTCGAACCCGACCGGCTCGCCCACGGTGTACCGCACCGACCGGGAGAGCTGGGTGGTGCAGGGTTGGGTGGTGTCGGATCCGGCGGTGTTGGCCCAGATGAGCATCCCGGAGGGTGAGTCCTGCGTGGAGATCCCGGACCGGATGCTTCAGTTCTTCAGGCAGGGGGATCGTGACCTCGATCAGTGAGGCTGAGTTCGAGCGGCTGTTGGTGAGCTTCGAGCGCGATGCCATCCACCTGGAGACGCGCGACGCCTACGGCACGGCGGTCGAGTTGCCGTACATGGCCAAGTGGGCCGCCAGTGAGCCGGACGACCTGGCGTGGCTGGACGGCTGGTGTGAGAGCCTGCGCGAGCACGTCAAGGCGGGTCGGTCGGTGCGCCGGGCGCGTATCGTCTCTGAGCCATTGAGCGACTACCAGCGTTGGTCGTACAGCATCGCTGCGCCCATGGTGGACGCGGGCGAGGACATCCGCTGGGTGCCGCGTCGGCTGGTGTCGTCGCTGGCGTTGCCGGGCAACGACTACTACCTGTTCGACGATCGGTTGGCGGTCTTCCTGATCTACGCAGGCAACGGCCTGGCCGTGGATCGGGTGGTGTCCACCGACCCAGCTGACCTGCGGTTGTGCCGGTCTGCGTTCGAGGCCGTCTGGCAGTTGGCCATCCCGCACCATGACTACCAACCCGTCTAGCGCTGCCCGCCAGGGCCAGGAGGCGCTCGGCGTCCGTCTCCGTGAGCTGCGTAAGGAAGCAGGGCTCACGGGGCGGGCGCTGGCGGCCTTGACCGGCCAGCACTTCACGCGGGTCAGCAAGATTGAGCATGGCGTCCAGCCGCCGACCGACCACGACATCCGGGCCTGGTGCCGGGTGTGCAGCGCCGAGGACCAGATTCCGGATCTGACCGCCACGTTGCGGGCGGTGGAGTCGGCGTACCTGGAGTTCCGGCGGCAGAGCCGGGCGGGCATGAAGCGGGTGCTCGGCGCGCACACCGTTGGCTTGTACGAGCAGACGTCGGTGTTCCGGATCTACGAGCACAACGCCATCCCCGGGCTGTTCCAGACCGCCGACTACACGGCGGCGATGCTGTCGTTCTGGATCGACTTCCTGGACACGCCCAACGACCTGGACGAGGCCGTGGCGGTGCGGATGGAGCGTCAGCGGGTGCTCTACCAGCGGGGCAAGCGGTTCGTGGTGGTGCTGGAGGAACAGGCGTTGCGCACCTGGTTCGGGGACGCCGCCACCCAGGCCGGGCAGATGGACCGGCTGCTCGCGGTAATGTCCCTGCCCAACGTCTCAGTCGGCATCATCCCCCTGATGACCGAACGCCCAGCGGTCGCTTCCACTGGATTTTGGATCTTCGACAACCTGCTGGTCGCCCTGGAAACGCCCACGGCGAGCATCGAGGTCACCCGGCCACACGAGATCGAGCTGTACGCGCGGATGTTCGACCGCCTCCAGGTGTCGGCTGTGTACGGACCCGAGGCGCGGGCGTTGATCGGCCACACGATCGATCAACTCGGCCAGTAGTGTCGCAACACTTCGCAACATCATGGACGGTGCTTATGGCCCGCTCATACCGTCATTGCGGAACTTCGGTAAGACGGACGCCGGGTACGAAAGGCGGTCGTTGCAGTGGATCCGGTGACGGCACCCGAGCCGGAAGCCCACTGGCTAACGGACGAACGGCCGACCACTCGCCTGGCCATGACGAATCAACGTCTGTCCGTTCGGTGACGAGGTTCCCTTGAGGCTGCCGGACGGCCCGTCGCAACGGTGTCCGTCCGGCAGTCACCCTCAGAGGCAGGCGAAGGGTGAGCCGTGATGACGCTTGGTGCTCTAATCAGCGCCGTACTACTGGGATTCCTGGCAGGACTGTTCAGCTTCAAGGTCAAAGAGCGGTGGTGCCCGGAGTGCGGCGCGTCCACCCTCCGCAAAGCCCCGGCAGGCACCCGCAGGGAGCAGCATCCCGCCACCAGCACGGCAGGTGCGCCAGCTCGTCGCCACGATGACCGCGAACGGTAGGCCGAGCAGACGACACGAGCACCTACCTGCCTCGCCGGTGCTGCCGACGCCCAAGCCGGGCGATGTGCTGGAGATCGGCGGGGCCGCCAGCGTCCAGTTCGCAGGTGACCGAGGTTTCC
Organism: Micromonospora sp. WMMD1082; assembly: GCF_029626175.1. NCBI lineage: Bacteria > Bacillati > Actinomycetota > Actinomycetes > Micromonosporales > Micromonosporaceae > Micromonospora > Micromonospora sp. WMMD1082. The sequence goes on from NZ_JARUBM010000002.1 coordinate 4,182,743, forward strand.
GGTTCAGAGTCATCAAGGTCTGTCCAAGGCCGAGCTACTGGGGATGGCTGTGGCTGACAGGGTATGTGCTCGATAACAAGGGGCAGGCCAAGGAGCGGCGGGAGATATTCGTGCAACGAGAAGGCTTGCAGTAAGTGGATTCAAGCAGCGTGAACAGGGGCCAGACAGCGGGTTTGAGGTGGCTGTCAATCGTACTACTCACGCCAAAATTCAGTCCTCTTGCTTATCTGGTGGACGTGTACATGGGCGCGATCTCTATTGCCGCACGCCCTTTCGTGCAGACGGGTGAAAGAAAATCATGCTTTAGGTCGGCTTGCAGCCATGCAACAAATTGGAAACTCTCCAAAGGAGGGAGGAGTTTTTCGCTAATTCCTGCTCGCAGGTTACTACCATGCAGTACGCCCTCCGTGAGAATTAGGTCACCTAGGAAGATCCGCCAGTGCAGGTAGTGGTCGCATCCGGCTTCGGGAAGGAAGATCACCTCTGCCTCGATGATATTAATCGGTCCTTGCGTCGACCTAAGCGTAACGTCAAAGTATCGTGATGGGCTAATTTCTTGCTGCGAAATGTCAGCCTCAACTGTCGTTCCCCGTTCGGTGTGCGTTAGCTTCAGGTCTGGATGGGTTGACTTCTCGACGGTCAGGTACAGTCGCTCCTGCGATGGCCGCCCGTCTCGCACAGCAACGACATAGACTAGGGCGGCAATGGCTAGCACTACCAGCGAGACTCCGGCAACCAACCGCCTCCTAGTGAGCCTTTGCATCAAGGCCATTCTCTTTAGTCTGAAATTCCCAAGCGCACCTGGCTCCGACTTGTCAACGACTTCCTCTGAAATGGCTGGGCGATTCAACGGCTGCCGAGGAATGTCCGGCTCTTCAGAAACAACCTCCGGCGTGCCCCTATCCCCGTCGACGAACTCGGAATCTTGGCTGTCAACCTTCTCCGTCGGCGGCAGTTGCACTGCTGGAGCAATGTCCATCATGCTCTCAATGAGTTCCGGTTGTACGGTTATCCACGCAAAAACCTTGTAAGCCGGAGGAATCGACTTGTCGATGTGCTCTCTTGCATTCCGGGGGCTGGATATTCCTCCACGGCCACTGCCTCGACTCGTAATCTTGCGCCCTGCGCGCGCTTGCCTGACCTCGGTCTCGCCATAACGTCCTTTGGCTGGCTTTGGGTCTTCCGGATAGCGCTCATCCCGGATCCCAGCAAATTCCCCGAACACATCTACATAATCGAACCCGCCACGCTCTGGAGCCGGATTTTCCCTACGGTAGGCGACCAAAGCGTGTAGCACGCGAGAAAGGGCGTCAGTCGGCGGCACTTGCCAGCGGTCAGCCAGGTGGGCAGTCAGATCGAGCAAGGCCACGCATTCTAGAAGCTGGGACTGGCTAATCCCGCGTCGGGCAATTTTTTCCAGCTCAATCTTAGCCTGCAGCTCATCCTTGCGAGGGATAACGTCCGCCACAATTACCCTTTCGAGCCTTGCGATCTTGACAGATTGGTTAACCTATATTTAAATACTGCGGGGCTAGGTTACTTCCACTTTGGAGACCTGGCATGGCTGATTCTATCATTAACGCTAGCGGCCTCGAAGTTGTGTGGCCAAAGATCTCTCCGGTTGCAGACCTTGCTATGAGAGAGTTCCTTGTGTCAGCAGAGTTCGAAGAAGCCTTCTGGGGTGGCCCGTACGCGCCGGAAGGCTATTTGGAGTCGTACTTCTATAATTGGCTCTGCGACACCCACCCTGAAAGCAGCTGCTTCGAGCTTACGAATGGAAACTTCCACACCTTTCTTGAGGTGACGCAAGGCGTAATCCACATCCTCCTGCAGGATCCGACGTTCCTCAACTGCGGGCCTGAGTACGTGGATTTGGGGATCGGACCTAAAGGTCCAATCTCGGGCAGTTCTCCGGGAAAGCCCCGGAGGATCCTGGGGATATTCGATCCCAATCTCGACCGCCCGCACTGTTTTGATGAGCGAGTGTACGAGGCATGCAAGTTCAGATGGCTCCAGCATCAAACACTTGCTCAAACTCCCTGATTCCGCCGCCTGGCCCCAAGTGTGCCCGCCCAATTCGCGAATGCGGAGAGGGCGGGCTTTTCCTTTGCCGTCCACAGCGACATCCCGACTGCATCCTCACGCCATCCGCCCAGCGCAGACAGCAACAGGATGCAGCGAGGATGCAATTGGGATGCTACGCACCCGTGACTCGGATGCAGGCCGCTCGCTACTTTCTCTTCAGCGCCCGAGCGCGCAGGCCGAAGCGCCAAGCAAAAGGAACACGAGTTCCCCTTGGCCCGAGTAAGAAAGAGGTCTACATGTCCAACCACATCCGCCGAGACGTGTCCTCGGCTGTTGCCAGGCGGCGTACGTCGTCGGCTACGACACGGGCAGTCGGTAGGGCTGTCGAGCAGGTTGAGGGTAACGCGGTTGTGCACGCCGCAGAGATTGGGGCCGGGGCCTACGTGGCCCACGTCGGTATGCGGTACGCCGAGTCCTTGACGCAGCAGGAGTTGCAGGCGGCCGAGATGTACCCGGAGCGGGCGTACAGGTTCAAGGCCATCGCGGATTCGTTCACGGCCCTAGTCGTCAACGAGCTGCAGGAGATGAGCTACGAATGAGGAACGTGCTGGAGTTCCTTGCGGTGATCGTCGCCGTCGCTGGGCTGGTCGGGTTGGGCGCGCTGCTGTACTGGGCTTTGGACGACGAGCCGACCGATCGGGAGCGGGCGCTTGAGCGTCAGATCGAGACGCTCAAGCGCGCGAACCGGATGGGTGCGGCGTACTTCGACGCCCAGGCGCAGATGCGCGAGGAGATGACCCGGGCCGCCAGCGCACGGAGAGGGCCGGTAGGCCGCGCGTCTGTCGGCCGGGCCAGCGTTCCGCACCATGGCGTTATCGACGGCGACTGGCGTTGAGTCGGGAGCCGGGCGGCACCTGGCGGTCGAAGGTACTCGGGTCGGTGTTCATTCTGCTGGGCACGGCCCTGGCGGCGCGGGTGGTCTGGGAACTGCTTCGCCCGCTCGTCGGGTTTTTGGTAGTCATTCTCGTCCTGTCGCTCATTTACTGGCTGGCGTTTTCGCGGCGACGGTAGGCGGCAGGCAAAGCGACCTGGTTCAGCAGGTTCGCAGTTAGAAATCTCGTTCAAAGAAGGGAGTCACAGTGCCTCCATGCCCAGACAGGGTCGGAAGGAAATCATCGGCAAGCGTGAGGATATTGCGCGGCGGCTGCGGGAGGAAGAGCTTCACGAACTGAAGCGCGAGTTGCGGCGGGAGTGGCGCAAGAAGCGCCGTAAGCCGCAACAGGAGAAGTAGGTAGGTGACGGCCGTGTCCAAGCCACCGGGCCCGCGTGGCCCCGGCTTGGATGCAGCCGTCATCCCGCTACAAATGTTGGCACCGCTCTTGTGGTCGGAGGGTGCCGGTCGGTGATGCGGAAATTACTTAACTCTATTGACCAAATCTAGTCATTCCCTCATAAGTGAGGGCGGGCGGGAACTGGGCTGCCGGGCAGTATCGGGTCAATCGGACGACATGATGACTGCCCCGCAGCAAGTGAGCCGGAGTAACCGGTCATTGGACATTTAAGCAAACTTGGGCTGCGCGAATCAATGCGTAGGTCTTGTTCGAGATGCCCACATGGCCGTTGCTACTTCGGTCCGCCTCCTAATTCGGAAGGAGGACGAGAAGTGAGTCAGATCAACAACAAGCCGGTCGCGGTGACCGGCTACGAGGAGAGGAGACGCCCGGAGATCAGGAAGCTTGCGCGGGCCTGTATCGAGCTGGCGCGGTTGCGCCTTGCCAAGCAGTCGCCGGGCGAGAAGCACGGCAAGCCGGAGTCCAGCACGGAGGGTGCAGCATGAGTCGCCTGAGCTGGTACTCGTTGAGCTTGCCGCGTGGCATGGAGATGGCCGACGTGACGGCAGTGCTGCGCCCGCTGGCCGCCCGGCCGCGCTTCGGCGTCACCGGTGCGGTGCCCTTGGCGGTACTCGAAGTCTGGAGCATCGGCGGCCAGGTGTCGTGGCGCCTGGGACTGGACTTCCGGGTTGCGCGCAGCCTGTCGCAACAGATGGCCGCGCACCTGCCCCGGCTGGGCATACAGCAGGAACAAGAGGTCGAACACCCGGAGCTATCCACAGCCGCCGAGGTACGGATGTACGGCTTGGCAATGCCGCTGCGACTGGAGACTGCCGGGGCGGTGGCCTCGGGGCTACTTGCCGTTCTTGGCGGGCTGGCCACGTCGGAGACAGCGGTCGTGCAGTGGGTTGTCGGGCCCTGCCGCACCCGGCCGTGCCCGCCAGCCCGGCTCGATGTCGGTGAAGTCCTTGGACTGCACGCGCCCCACACGCCGGATGCCACCGCACTCGGGCTGTGGCGAGACAAGGTTACGGAACCCCTGTTCGGGTGTCGGGGCAGAATCGCGGCGGATAGTCCGACGCCGACCCGGGCGGCGGCCATCGTGCGGAGCTTGGTCGATGCGCTTGCCTTGGCCGACACCGCACACGCCGGACTCCGCAGGGGCCGGATCAGCGCCCGATGCGCCCGCCGGGTCGGTGCCGCTGGCCGTGCACCGCTGACCTGGAGCTGCCTTCTCTCGGCTGCCGAGCTGGCGGCCGTGATCGGCTGGCCACTTAAGGAGACGCCGGGCGAGAATCTGCCGCTGGTCGGCGGTCACATCAACGAGGCCCCGCACAAACTTCTCGTTGACGAGGACGAGGAAGTAGGCGGCGGCGGCCGGATTCTCGGAGAGAGCCTGCACGCCGCCCAACGCGGTCAGCTGGTGGCCATGCCGGTTGGCTCTGCCCTGCACCACGTCCAGGTCGTGGGCCCGACCGGATCGGGTAAGTCGACTCTGCTGGCCTCGATGATCCTGGCCGACATCGCAGCGGGCCGCTCGACGCTGGTAGTCGAGCCACGCGGCGATCTGATCAACGACGTGCTTGCGCGAATACCGAAAGACCGGCGCGACCGGGTAGTGGTGATTGACCCAGCCAGCGGCGGCCATGGCCGTGCCGTCGGCGTCAACGTCCTGACTGGCAAACGAGAAGACGCCGAGCGCCGTGCCGACGAAGTGGTACACCTGCTGGCCGAGCTGCACGGCGGCAATCTTGGCCCACGCAGTACGGATGTGCTGCTGCACGCGCTCATCACGGCCGCGCGGCTGCCGGACGGCACCTTGTGCGACGTGCCTGCCCTGCTGGCTAATGTAGCGTTCCGCCGCCAGGCGCTCGCCAAGGTCGGTGATCCGCTGGTGCTGTCACCGTGGTGGGCAGGCTTCGACGCCTTGTCCGAGCCGGAGCGCGGCCGGTACGTCGCCCCGCTCATGAACAAGCTGCGCCCGATCCTCAGCCGGTCGCATCTGCGGCGGATGCTCGGCCAGCCCGCGCCGAAGTTCGGCATGGACGAGCTGTTCACCACGCCCGGCACGGTCGTGCTGGTGAATCTCAATCGCGGACTGCTCGGCACACCGGCCGCAAACATGCTCGGCGCACTGGTGCTCAGCCAGGCATGGGCCGCCATCCAGCGGCGGGCCGCACTACCGCCAGAGAAGCGGCAGGCCGCCTCGATCGTCGTCGACGAGTTCCAGGATTTCCTGCGCCTTCCGGGCGGGGTTGACTTCGGAGACGCCCTGGCTCAATCCCGAGGCCTCGGGGTGGCCTGGACACTTGCCCACCAACACCTTGACCAGCTCAGTTCCGCCCAGCAAGCCGGAGTGCTAGCCAATGCTCGCTCCCGGATCGTGTTCCGTCCCTCGCCCGGCGACGCCAAGCCGCTCGCGGCGGCCCTCGGCGGCGGCGTCACCGCCGACGACTTGCTCAGCCTGCGGGCCTACCAGGCGTGCGTCCAGTTGCACTTTGACGGGCAGCCGACTCGGCCCTTCTCGATCCGCACCCGGCCGTTGCCGCCCTGGACCGGCGACCCAGCCAAGCTTCGCCAGGCCAGCGCCGAGCGCTACGGCGTGGACGGCGGAGAACTCGATAACGCCCTGATCCAGCGGTGGCAAAGCAACCCGGCCACGACCGACGCCCCGGTCGGCTTCAAACGGAGGGAGGCCCCGTGAGCCCGCACATCGATTCCCCTACCCCTGCCGGTCGCCCTGCCTGCCGCGTCGAGCCGGTCATGCCGCTGACATGCGCAAACGGCGTTGCCGCGCCAACGACTGTCGAGCCGATACCGGCTCGACCCCGGAGCCCACGAGCCCACCTGCTCAGGAAGCGGCTCAGCGACCGCGACCTGGCCGTACTGCAATCGCTGGCCATGCTGCGCCTACTGAGGGGTGATCAGGTACAGCGGCTCCACGTCGCGGAAGGATCGGCTGAGACAAGAGCGAGACGGGCACGGGCCCTGCTGCAACGCCTGGCCGAACTCAAACTGGTCGTGCGGCTCGCCCGTAGGGTCGGCGGCGTACGTGCGGGCAGCGCCGGTTACGTCTACGGACTGAGCGGTCACGGCCAGGCGGTGCTTGCCGTTGACGGGCCCACGGGCGGACGCCGCCGGCGGGTGTGGGAAACCAGCCCCAGCTTCATGGGGCATGTCCTCGACGGCAGCGAGGTGTACATCCGCCTGGTCGAAGCGGAACGCACCGGCAAGCTGGAGATTCTTAACTTCCAGGCCGAACCCGCAGCCTGGCGGCATTTCCCCGGCCCTGGTGGACCGACAGCCACCCTGAAGCCCGATGGCTTCGTGCGCCTCGGCATCGGTGACGTCGAGTCCAGCGCCTTCCTGGAGGTCGACCGCGGCACCGAAAGCGTGCCGACACTCGTGCGCAAGTGCCGCACCTACGCCGCCTACTGGCAAAGCGGTATCGAGCAAGCCGCGCACGCGGTGTTCCCTCGGGTGCTGTGGCTGGCCAGTGGCGCACGCAGCGCGGAGCGCATCACCAGGGCACTCACCCAGCTACCCGCTGACACCCAGCACCTGTTCCACACGTCGTTCCTGGAAGACGTCGTGACAGTGCTGACCGCTACGGCCCTGGGAGGCCGCAGTGCATGAGCGGGCCACAACAGGCCCGGCTTCCCCTGGGGCAGATCGTCATCGGGGACGCGCGCCAGCGGCTGGCCGAACTGCCGGATGCGAGTATCGACACCTGCATCACCAGCCCGCCCTACTGGAACCTGCGCGACTACGGCCACCACGGGCAACTCGGCCTTGAGCCGGACGTCAACGGCTGGGTACGCAACCTGGTCAGCGTCTGCCGCCTGGTCGCCCGGGTTCTCAAGCCCAGCGGATCACTCTGGCTGAACGTCGCAGACTCGTACTCGATCCACCACCGCCAGGGCGCACCCAAGAAGAGTCTGCTGCTCGGCCCGCAGCGCCTCGCCCTGGCCCTGCTCGATGACGGCTGGCTCATCCGGAACCAAGTCGTGTGGGCCAAGACCAACCCGATGCCGTCCAGTGTGGGCGACCGGCTGAGCTGCACCTACGAGGTGATGTTCCTGCTGGTGCGCTCACCGCGCTACTACTTTGACCTTGACGCGATCCGCCAGCCGCTCATCACCAAGGCGAAGAAGCGCCCGAACGCGGCGGCCTACCGCTACCTGCCGGACGACGCGATTCCGCCGGACATCGGGTTCAACGACGACCAGGGCCTCAACCGGCTCAAGGCCGAAGGCCGCGCCGGGCACCCACTTGGCAAGAATCCCGGAGATGTCTTCGCCCTACCCACCGCTGGCTACCGGGGCGCGCACTTCGCCACCTTCCCGCTGGCGCTTGTCGAACGGCCGCTGCTGGCCACCTGCCCCGAAAGGGTCTGCGCGGCCTGCGGCACGCCGTGGGCGCGGCAGCCCGTCGACCGCCAGCAACCGACACCAACGCTCGGCGCACTCTGGGCAGGCTGCCAGTGCAACGCCAGAACCCAACCGGGCGTGGCGCTCGACCCGTTCTTGGGATCCGGCACCGTCGCCATGGCAGCCGAGAAGCACGGCCGCCACTGGATCGGCATCGAGCTGAACTCGACGTACGCGACGCTGGCGCGTGACCGGCTCGCCGCGTGGCGGAAGCGGCAGGGCCGATGAACCCGCACCTCCCGGCACTCCCCGGTGCCGTGCGGCTGCTGTCGCCACCTGCACCACAGCAGATGGCCAGCCGCACCAACACCGAGGAGGGAGTTCCCAACATGGAACCCGGAAACGGCAAGACCGGCGTCAAGACGCTCGGCCTGAAGCTGCCAGACAAACTGCACGCCCAGTTCGCCCTGGTGGCACAGCTCGACGGACTGAACCTGACCGACGCCATGCGGCGGGCGGTGGAGCTGTACGTCGAGCACAAGCAGGCACAGCCGGACTTCGCCGCGCGAGCCGCTGCCGTGCTTGAAGAAATCGAGCGGGAGGCAGCCGCCCGACGCGGCGCGATCCAGGCGCTGTTCGGGAACACCGGCACGTCGCCAGCCGAGGCGAAGACTACAAGCAAGCGGCGGAGCGGCGAGGCTCCCGCGCAGGCATGAGGACGTTGCCGTGAGAAGGGGTGGAGGGTATTCGCGCTACGCGCCAAGCCCTCCACCCCGCTTATCCACAACAAAGCTGCAAAAACTACAGCTCGCGATATGAAATCGGCCTGAGAAAATAGAAGGGAACATGAATGAAGAATCAAGATCACAAAGAATTGCATCGGAATCGGCGAGAACGTATCCTGCCTGGCCCCAGGACGCGCGGGGGCGCGATGGAATGACGGATCGGGAGGAAGACATGCCTGCCGAATTGCCGGTGTACACGGACGAAGATCAGGGGACAGATCAAGATCGGGATGGAAGGGCGGCAGGGACTGTCGAGCGTTCAGCGCGACGTTCCCTGAACCAGACCGACCGCAAGGCGCTCATCAGCCGCCTAAACGACGGCAGCAGTTCGGTAAGCGAGATGGTCGGCAACCTGCGCGGCAGCCGTAGCAGTCCCAAGCCGCAGACTGCGGGAAACATCCCGCGCATCGCGATCTACCTGCGAGTGAGTACCGAAGAACAAGCCAAGATGGGCGGCGAAGCCGAAGGCTACTCGATTCCGTACCAGCGGGAAGCCTGTCTGGGCAAGGTGCGGGCGCTTGGCGGGATTTTGGTTGAGGAATACGTGGACGCTGGCGAGAGTGCGAAGTCGGCGCATCGGCCGCAGCTACAGAAGATGCTGCGCGAGTTGAAAGCCAAGCGCGTTGACTTCGTGATCGTCCACAAAATCGACAGGCTGGCCCGCAACCGAGCCGATGATGTCGAGATCAACGCCGCCATAGCCCGCGCCGGAGCCAAGCTGATCTCTGTGGCTGAGCCGGTGGACGAGACGCCTGCAGGCAAGCTGCTCTACAACATGATGGCCGACGTTGCTCAGTATCACTCCGACAACTTGGCGGCCGAAGTGCTCAAGGGCATGGACACCAAGGCACAGCGTGGCGGCACGCCATATCGCGCACCGCTGGGTTACCTGAACCGCAAGGAGTTCATCCGGAACGCCCGGCACAGCTACGTAGTGACGGACGAGGAGCGTGCGCCACTGATCCGCTGGGCGTTCGAGCAGTATGCCCTTGGCGACTGGGCAATCCGGCAACTGGTGGATGCTCTCAACGCCCAGGGGCTACAGACACGGACAACCCGCAAGCTGGCGGCCAAGCCGCTGACGATCTCGGGGGTGCACCACATGCTGCGCAACCCGTACTACATGGGCGTGGTGCCCTACCGGGGTGTGTATCACGAGGGCAAGCATGAGCCGCTGGTCAGTCCGAAGCTGTGGTTGCGGGTCCAAGACGTACTGACCGCACACCACCTGGCCGGAGAGAAAGAACGGAAGCATCCGCACTACCTGAAGGGCTCAATCTTCTGCGGTGAGTGCGGTGCCCGCCTGATCTACAGCCGCAACCGGGGCAACGGCGGCGAGTACGAGTACTTCACCTGCCTTTCCCGGCGCACGGGCCGACGGCCCTGCACGCGCAAGCCGATGCGGCTGGAGCGGATTGAGGATGGCATCGCAGAGTTCTACGGCACGTTCCGGCTGTCGGCCGAGCGAGCTGAGCTTATCCGCGATGGCGTACTGGACGAACTGGCCGCCAGCCGTGAGGAAGCCGACCGCAGCAGTCAGCGAGCCAAGCTGCGGATCGCTCGCCTCAGCGACGAACGGCAGAAGCTGCTTACCGCGCACTACGCCGGAGCGGTGCCGTTGGACATGCTCAAGAGCGAGATGGACCGGCTGACCGCCGAGATGACTGATGCTGAAGCACAAGCGGCTGCGGCTACCCGTGAAGTTGCTGACGTGGAAGGCACGCTGACGGCGGCGCTTGAGATCGCAGAGGGGTGCGAGCGGGAGTATCTGGTTGCCATACCCAGGCTGCGCAGGCTGATCAACCAGGGGTTGTTCAAGGCGCTGTACATAGGAGAGGACTGCTCGGTGGAGCGGTTCGAGATGACAGAACCCTTCGCCACGCTGTTGGACCGTGACCTGCTCGAAGATCTGGCGACGGAACAGGCCAACCGCAAGCAGGCGATTCTTGGCGTGGCCGAGCAAGCGGAGCGTGGGCACCAAAAAGCCGAGGACCGCTGTCGGCCCTCGGCTGTGATGGCAAGGAGTTTCACCTGTCTACCCAAAACGGACAAGCCGGACGGCGGGGCCGTCCGGCTTGGTTTGCACAAGATCTATCTGGTGCGCCCGGCAGGATTCGAACCTGCGGCCTTGGGATTAGAAGTCCCCTGCTCTATCCGCTGAGCTACGGGCGCAACGCGCTGTCGCGCGAGAAGGGTACCGCCGCCCTGGCCCCGCGCGACGGAACGGGTGGCCGGGTCAGCATCGCAGGCGCCGTCGGCGCCGGGCATCCGGATTCCCGTGCCGGTCGGCGAGACTCAGGCGTCCGCACGGGCGCCGGCCTCCGTTGCCGTCGCAGGTTGCTCCGTCGGCGGTCGCCGGGGCTGCGGCGGGGCCGGGTGGGTGGTCGTCGGTCCGGCACCGAGGAACGCCTCGGCCCACCGGCCGACCTCGGCGAAGACCTTCTCGCGTACGGCGGGGCCGGAGAGCGTCAGGTCGTGCATGCCGCCGTCGAAGCGGGCGACGGTGACGTGCCGGCCGAGGCGTGGCGCCCAGCGGACCATGTGCTCCACGTCGAGGACGGCGTCGGCGAGGCTCGCCGCGTCCTGCCACTTCGTGCCCCGAAACGATCGGGTGGAGCAGGCGAGCAGCACCGGTACCGGGATGCGCAGCCCGGCGCGCAGCCGCCGCTGACCGGTGCGGACGGCGTCCAGCCAGCCGGCCCGGACGGGGAAGCCGGCCAGCGGCTTCCAGGCCAGGTCGTACGTCCACTCGCCGCGATGGTCGGCGTGGATGCTCTCGCCGTACACCGTGCCGAGCCCGAACGGGAGGATGCGGTGCGGCGCCCTGCGGCCCAGGCGTGCGGCGGCGGCCGCGAGGGGTCGACGCACGAACCAGGGGGCGTTGAGGTCGAAGAAGGGGCTGTTGAGGAAGAGGCCGTCGACCAGGCCGGCGTCGCGGCGGGCGTGCGCCCAGAGCGAGACGATCAGACCGCCGGTCGAGTGGCCCATGGCCAGCAGGGTGTCGTGCCCGTCCTCGGTGCGGACGATCCGCGCGGCGGAGTCCAGCTCCGGGAAGTAGTCATCGAGGCCCCGGCAGAAGTTGGCGGTCTGGTGCGGTAGCAGACTGCGGCCGTACTTGCGCAGGTCGAGCGCGTAGAAGTCCCAGCCCCGGGCGGCGAAAAAGTCGGCCACGTGGGTCTGGAAGAAGTAGTCGACGAAGCCGTGCACGTAGAGTACGGCGCGCCCGGTGGGGCGCTCGGCCCGGCGGCGGACCAGGGTGGCCACCACCGGGCCCTCGTCGTCGCGGCCCAGGTCGATGGTGCGCCGTTCGTACGGCGGGCCAAGCAGGTCGGGTTCCACCTCGTCGACGGTACGCCGGCAAGCTACCGGGCGGTAGCCCTGCCCGCCCCACCCGCACCCGGCGGGCGGGGCGGCCCGATGTCAGTCGCCCTCGGCCTCGCGGCCGGTCGGCTCGTGCCGTTCAGCGCCACGATCGGCCGCCGGCCGGGCGATCCCCGGCCGGCGCGCGCGATCACCTCTCGTCGGTCGTCTTCCCCGCGCCGGCCAGTTCGTCGGCCGGCTTACCGTCCGGCGTGGCCTGGCCGGGCGGGGCGGTGACCCGCAGGTGCTTGTTGTTGCGCGGCTCCTGCCGGGTCTTCGCGTCGTTGAGCTTGCGGCGCAGGTCGTCGCGGGCGTCGTGGAGCGCGGCGCGCAGATCCTCCTCGGTCGAGGTGGTGACGATCTTCTGGCGGCCGGCGATCCAGCACTCCAGCGTGATCCGTTGGCCTCTGGCCTCCCGGTTCTTCACCGACACCTCGAGTTCGGTGGCGTCGGCGTGGAAGGTGGCCAGGCGGGCGTCGAGCGTGGCGAACTGCGTGACGATCCAGTCCCGGTCGGCCTGCGAGAAACCGGCGCCGAGCCGGAGGCACTTCGCCACGGTGGCCGGGCCCGTCGCCGCGGTGGTGGCCGGGTCCGCGCTCATCGCCGCACCTGGCCCGGGACGCGGCTGGAACGGGTGGTGGTCATCTTCATGATCGCTGACCTTTCGTTCGACGTCGTGTTCACAGGTGCGGTTGCAGAGATCCCTACCCCGGTCGGCTCCGTCCGGAACGTGACAATTCCGCTACCTCTTGATCATCGCGGTCCGGCCGGTCGGCGGGTCAGGGCCGACCGGCCTACCACACCGGGACCTTGATCAGGCGTTCGTCCACAGGCGGCCCGGTCATCCACAGGTACCGCCTGCGGGACTGCCCGACGAGGTTCCGAACGGCAGGCTCGGGGGCGAGTCGACTCGCGAAGACAGGACCCGATCCCCGCAGGAGGGGCGATGTTCGATACCTACATGACGATTGTCGGGAACGTGCTGACCGCGCCGGAGTGGCGCCGCACGACGCAGAGCAACACGCTGGTGGCCAACTTCAAGGTCGCCTCGACCGCCCGGCGCCTCGACCGCGACAGCGGGCGCTGGGTCGACGGCAACAGCCTGCGCGTACGGGTCAACTGCTGGCGGAAGCTCGCCGAGGGGGTGGCCGCCTCGGTGATGGTCGGCGACCCCGTGGTGGTTTGCGGCCGGCTCTACACCCGCGACTGGACCGACGACGCCGGCAACCATCGCACGCTGTACGAGTTGGAGGCGGTCGTGGTCGGCCACGACCTGTCCCGAGGGCGGGGGCGCTTCCTGCGTAACCGGCCCAGCCTGGCCACCAGCGCGGTCTCCGACCCCGAGGCCGAGAGCCGGGTGCACGGTGAGCCGACCGAGCCGGTTCCGGACGGGCAGGCGCCCGCCCTACCCGACCACCGCCCGGTCGACGACGACTTCGAGTTGCCCGACTTCGCCCTGCCACGAGCCGGATTGTCCGGCGGCTACGGCCAGGAGCCGACCGGCGACATCGATCCGACCGGCGACATCGATCCGCCCGACGCCATCGGCGACGAGGACCCGCTGTCGCCCGACCCGTTCGACGACGTCACCGACGCCGAGGAGACAACCTCCGGCGAGCTGACCCCGGTGTCCAGCCGGGGCACCGGGTCCGAGGCGGGGTCGCCGGGGCGTCCGGAGGAATCGGGGGCGGACGACGCGACGACCGGGCGTGGCCGGCGGGGGCGCGGGCGGCTGCCACAGCCGGCCTGACGCCGAGCCTCGGTGGCTCCGGTGGCTCCGGTGGCGTCGGCGGCTCGGTGACCTTGCCGGCCCTGCCGGCCTTGCCGAACTCGCCACCGGGCCGGCCGGGAGTCCGTGCCGGGTGGTCCGACCGAGCCTCATGATCGTCTGCGGGTGGGTGACCGGATGCCGTCTGTCCGTCACTCATCCGCAGCCGATCGACCCCGGCCGGGTGGCTGAGGTCGGCGGGCCGGCCAGCTGCCGGGCTCGGCTAGGCTGGCCGCCCGGGGGTGGTGCGGGTGCGACACGCGGCAGCGGTGGCGAACGCGACGGGACTCGTCGCGGGTTATGCGTTGGACGCACTGCTCGGCGACCCGCGTCGCGGTCACCCGGTCGCCGGGTTCGGCCGGGCCGCCGCCGCTCTGGAACGGCGCGTCTACCGACCCGACCGGCTGGCCGGTGGCGTCTACACAGCGCTCTGCGTAGGGGTGCCGGTGCTGGTGGGGGCCGCCGCCACGGTCGGCACCCGGCACCGGCCGGTGGCCCGCGCGACGCTGGTCGCCGCCGCCACGTGGGCCGTGCTGGGCGGGCGCAGCCTGCGCCACGAGGCGAAGACGATGGGTCGGGCGCTGCGCGGCGGTGACCTGCCGGCCGCCCGGCAGCGGCTCGGGCACCTCTGCGGGCGGGATCCGTCCGCGCTCGACGAGCCCGAACTGGCCCGAGCCACGGTCGAGTCGGTGGCGGAGAACACCTCCGACGCCGTGGTCGCCCCGCTGGTCTGGGGCGCGGTCGCCGGGCTGCCCGGCCTGCTCGGCTACCGCGCGGCGAACACCCTCGACGCGATGGTCGGCCACCACAACGCCCGCTACGCCCGCTTCGGCACGCCGGCCGCCCGCCTGGACGACCTGCTCAACCTGGCGCCCGCGCGGCTGACCGGCCTGCTGACCGTCGCGCTGGCGTCGGCCGGGAAGGGCGACCGGGAACGGGCCTGGCGAATCTGGCGGCGGGACCGCGACGACCACCCGAGCCCCAACGCCGGGCAGTGCGAGGCGGCGATGGCCGGGGCGCTCGGCGTACGGCTGGGTGGGCGCAACATGTACTTCGGCCGTACGGAGGTGCGTCCGTTCCTCGGCGACGGTCCACGTCCCGAGGGGCGGCACCTCGCGCGGGCCGCCCGGATCTCCCGCGCGGTCGGGCTGGCCGCGCTCGGGCTCGCGGCGGCGTACCCGCTGACCGCCGGCCGGCTGCTCGGCGCCACCGCCCGGCGGGCCCGGCTGGCCGCCCGGCGGCCAGCCGCGCGGGCAACGGCGCCACGCAGCGGCGGCCCAGTATCACGCAATGGCAAGTCGGCTCCACGCAGCGGCGAGCCGGCGCTGCGGAGCCGGCGGTGACGGGTGGACTGCTGGTCGCCGGGACCACCTCGGATGCGGGCAAGAGCGTGCTCACCGCCGGCATCTGCCGGTGGCTGTACCGCCAGGGCGTGAAGGTGGCGCCCTTCAAGGCGCAGAACATGTCGAACAACTCCGCGGTGGTGCTCGGAGCGGACGGTCGGGGCGGCGAGATCGGCCGGGCGCAGGCGATGCAGGCCGCGGCCTGCGGGATCGCCCCGGACCTGAGGTTCAACCCGGTGCTGCTCAAGCCGGGCAGCGACCTGGCCAGCCAGGTGGTGCTGCTCGGCCAGGCCGTCGACACGATCACCGCCGGCACCTTTCGCGCGTTGCGTCCCCGGCTGGCCGAGACCGCGTACGCGGCGCTGGCGGAGTTGCGGTCGGCGTACGACGTGGTGATCTGTGAGGGTGCCGGCAGCCCCGCGGAGATCAACCTGCGCGACGGCGACTACGTGAACATGGGCCTGGCCCGGCATGCCCGGCTGCCGACCATCGTGGTCGGTGACATCGACCGGGGCGGCGTGTTCGCCGCCATGTTCGGCACCCTCGCCCTGCTCGAACCCGCCGACCAGGCCCTGATCGCCGGCTTCGTGGTCAACAAGTTCCGGGGCGACCTCGGCCTGCTCGCGCCGGGGCTGGAGATGCTGCGTCACCTCACCGGCCGCCCGACGTACGGGGTGCTGCCCTGGGCGCTGGACCTCTGGCTCGACGCGGAGGACTCGCTCGCCTACGGCCGGGTGCTCGGCCGCCCGGCCGCCCCGCACGGCACCGAGTGGCTCGACGTGGCGGTGCTGCGGCTGCCCCGGATCAGCAACGCCACCGACGTCGAGGCGCTGGCGACCGAGCCCGGAGTGCGCGTGCGGCTGACCGTCGAGCCGGCGGAACTCGCCGCCGCCGACCTCGTCGTGCTGCCCGGCTCCAAGTCGACCGTGGCCGACCTGGCCTGGCTGCGCGAGACCGGCCTCGCCGACGCGGTCACCGCGCACGCGGCGGCGGGCCGTCCGGTGCTGGGCATCTGCGGCGGCTACCAGATGCTGGCCCGCGCCATCCACGACCCGGTGGAGAGCCGCCGGGGTAGCGTCCCCGGCCTCGGCCTGCTCCCCGTCGAGGTCACCTTCGATCCACACAAGACGGTCCGGCCGGCGGTGGGCACCGCCGAGGGTCACCTCCCGGTCCATGGCTACGAGATCCACCACGGGTACGTCTCGGCGGCCGACCCGGAACTGACCCCGCTGCTGCGCGACGCCGACGGCGCCGGGGAGGGCGCGCTGCACGGTGTCGTGCACGGCACCCACTGGCACGGCACGTTCGAGTCCGACGGGTTCCGGCGGTGGTTCCTGACCCGGGTGGCCCGCCTCGCCGGGCGTACCGGCTTCCGGGTCGCGCCGGACACCTCCTTCGCCGCCGCCCGGGAGCGCGGCCTCGACCTGCTCGGCGATCTGGTCGAGGAACACCTGGACACGGCGGCGCTGTGGCGGCTCATCGAGAGCGGCCCACCCGCCGACCTGCCGTTCGTCCCACCCGGCGCCCCGCGACGTTGAGGTCGCGCCGTCGCGGTCGACGAGCGGTGGTCAGTGCCGTCATCTCGGGTCAGTGCCGGATGTCGGCGGGCTGGTCGGAGAAGGGCAGCCCCGCCGAGCGCCACGCCTCCACCCCGCCGATCATGTCGGTCGCCCGGTGCAGGCCGAGGGCGCGCAGGCTGGCCGCGGCCAGGCTGGAGCTGTAGCCCTGGCGGCACACCACGACGATGTCGAGGTCGTACCCGGTGGCCTCGGGGATGCGCCAGTCGCTGGCCGGGTCGAGCCGCCATTCCAGCACGGTCCGGTCGATCACGATGACGCCGGGCAGGTCGCCCTGCTCCCGCCGCTGAGCGTCGGTACGGGTGTCGACCACGAGCGCACCACGGGTGGCGGCCTGCACCGTCTCCTGCGGGGTCAGCCGGGTCATGCCCGCACGGGCCTGTTCCAGCAACGCCTCGACGCCGGGACTCATCACGGAATGGGACACGGCACGAGCATGCCGCCTGCCTCCCCGGCGCACGGCCGGAAGCGGCCTGGGACAACCCGATCGGTAACGTCGGTGCCCGTGGTGGCGGTCTTCGAGGCGTACGCGGAACTGGCCCGGCGGGTGCTGGCCGGGCCGGCCCGGCTGGGGCGTACCCGGTTGGTGGCCGTCGACGGGCCCAGCGGCGCGGGCAAGACCGCCTTCGCCGCGCGCCTGGCCGACGCCGTCGCTACCGCGACGCAGGACGCCGTCGCCACCGCGACGCACGACGCCGTCGCCACTGGGACGCACGACGCCATCGCCGGCGGGCCGGTGGTGGTGCACACCGACGATCTGCTCGACGGGTGGGACGACCAGCTCACCTTCTGGAACCGGCTGGAGGAGGGGGTGCTGGCCCCGATGCGGGCCGGACAGGCCGGCACCTACCGCCGCTACAGCTGGGCACGTCGGCGTTTCCTGCCCACGCCGGTGCCGGTGTCGGTCGCGTCGGTGCTGATCGTGGAGGGGGTGAGCGCGGCGCGGGCCGCCGCCGCCGCGGAGCTGACCCTGTCGGTCTTCGTCACCGCCCCGCAGCCGGTGCGGCTGACCCGGGCGGTGGTGCGCGACGGCCCGTCGATCCTGCCGGAGTTGCGGCGCTGGCACGATACCGAGCGAGCCCACTTCGCCGCCGACGATACCGAGGCCCGGGCCGATCTCGTCGTCGACGGCGCGCCGACGTTGCCGTACGACGTCGACCGCTACTACCTGCGGGCCCTGCGCCGTCAGGGGCAGCGGCGGGCGGGCGATGCCGGCTACGCGGCCCGGTAAGGCGGGCATACGATGCCGGTCATGACCACACCGATCATGACCGAGTCCGACCTACGGGAGGCTGTCGCGCGGGAACTGCCCGGCGTCCGGGCCGACCTGGAACGTCTCGTCCGCATTCCCGGCATCGCCTTCGAGGGATTCGACCACGCGCACGTGGCGCGTTCCGCCGAGGCGGTGGCCGAGTTGCTGCGCGGCTGCGGCCTCGACGTCGAGGTGGTGCGCGCCGGTGGTCAGCCGGCGGTGATCGGCCGGCGGGCGGCACCGCCCGGTGCCCCGACCGTCATGCTCTACGCGCACCACGACGTGCAGCCGGTCGGCGACCGGGCGCTGTGGGAGTCCGACCCGTTCGAGCCGGTCGAGCGGGACGGCCGGCTCTACGGGCGGGGCGCCGCCGACGACAAGGCCGGCATCATGGCGCACGTCGCGGCGCTGCGTGCCTTCGGCGACCAGCTCCCGGTCGGCGTGGTCGTGTTCGTCGAGGGCGAGGAGGAGTACGGCTCGGACTCCCTCGAGCAGCTGCTCGCCGAGCACCGGGACAAGCTCGCCTCCGACGTCATCGTGATCGCCGACTCCGCCAACTGGGACATCGGCGTGCCGGCGCTGACCACGTCGCTGCGCGGCATCGTCAACTGCTTCGTCGAGGTACGCACGCTGGAGCACGCCGTGCACAGCGGGGTGTTCGGCGGCGCGGTGCCGGACGCGCTCACCGCTCTGGTCCGGCTGCTCGCCACGCTGCACGACGACGCGGGGGACGTGGCGGTCGACGGGCTGGTCAGCCGGGAGGAGGCCCGCGTCGACTATCCCGAGGACCGGTTCCGCGTCGAGGTCGGGCTGGCCGAGGGCGTGCGGCTGTTCGGCACCGGCCGGATCACCGACCGGTTGTGGACCAAGCCGGCGCTCGCCGTGCTCGGGATCGACGCCCCGGCCACCGGGGAGGCACCGAACGCCCTGGTCCCGGCGGCCAAGGCCAAGCTGAGCGTACGACTGGCGCCGGGCGACGAGCCGAAGCGGGCGTACGCGGCGCTCCGCGACCACCTGCAGCGGTACGCGCCGTGGGGCGCCCGGGTGGAGGTCACCTTCGAACACGACGGCGCGCCGTGCGTCATCGACGCCAGCGGCCCGATGTTCGACGCGGCCCGCTCGGCGTTCCGTACCGCCTGGGACGGCACCGACGCGGTGGAGATCGGGATCGGCGGGTCCATCCCGTTCATCGCCACCTTCCAGGAGATGTTCCCGCGGGCGGCGATCCTGGTGACCGGAGTGGAGGACCCGCAGGCCCGGGCGCACGGGCCGAACGAGAGCCTGCACCTGGGCGAGTTCGCCCGCGTTTGCCTGGCCGAGGCGTTGTTGCTGGCCAACGTGGCCGAGGTGCGGCACGCGGCGAACCCGTAACCTCCCGCCGATGGTGGCCGTTTCCGGTGTGTCGGGCGTCGGGCTGTTGTAGCCTCTCGAACATGCGTACGAACGAGGTTCTGGCCCGCCTGGAGGCCGCCGTCATCGCTCTGGGGGACGTCGACGTCTCCGCGTGGCCCGAGGACACGCTCAAGGAACAGCTCGGCGAGCTGTCCGCCGCCCTGGTGGCACTGGACGCGTCGCTGTCCCGGATCGCCGACGGGGTCCGCGCCCGTGGGCTGCGGATCGAGGAACCGGTCCCGGCCTGACGCCGCGAGCGGGCTACGCGCGCAGGTGGCGTGCGCTGTCGGGGGCGGCTGGCAGGATGAGGTCGTGCGGTTCCTGGACCTGGCTGCCACCTCCGCGGCCGTCGGTGCCATCAGCGGCCGGCGGGCCAAGGTGGAGTTGCTCGCCGACGCCCTACGGCGGCTCGACCCGACCGAGGTCGCGGCGGGCTCCGGCTGGCTCGCCGGTGAGCTGCGCCAGCGGCAGACCGGCGTCGGCTGGGCCGGCCTGCGGGAGCTTCCGCCGCCGGCCGCCGAGCCGACCCTGACCGTGGCGGCGGTCGATGCCGCCATCGACGAGATCGCGGCGGTGGGCGGGCCGGGCTCGCAGGCCCGCCGCCGCGCGCTGGTGCGGGCGCTCTACGCCGCCGCGACCGCCGATGAGCAGCGCCTGTTGACCGGGCTGTTCCTCGGCGAGCTGCGTCACGGCGCGCAGGCAGGTCTGCTCGCCGACGCGATCGCCCGGGCCGCCGGGGTGCCGGTCGCCGCGGTGCGCCGGGCGCTGCTGCTCGCCGGCGACCTGCGGGCGGTGGCGGTGGCCGCGCTCGGTGGCGGGGCCCCGGCGCTGGCCGGGTTCGGGCTGCGGGTCGGGCGGCCCCTCGCACCGATGCTGGCCCAGAGCGCGTCGTCGGTCGACGAGGCGCTCGCCGCCACGGGCACGCCCGCCGTGGTCGACGTCAAGCTCGACGGCATCCGCATCCAGGTGCACCGCAGCGGTGCCGACATCGCCGTCTTCTCCCGCAGCCTCGACGAGATCACCAGCCGGGTTCCCGAGGTGGTGGCCGCCGTGCGCGCACTGCCCGCGCGGGAGCTCGTCCTCGACGGCGAGGCGATCGGGCTGGATGCCACCGGCCGGCCGTTGCCGTTCCAGCAGACGTCGAGTGCCGCCGCCCGCCGGGCCGGTGCCGCCTCGGGGGCGCCGGTCGCCCCGGCGGTGCGGGCCGCCGCCGAGCGGGCCGGCGAGACCGTGCTCACGCCGTACTTCTTCGATCTGCTGCACCTCGACGGGGTGGATCTGATCGACCTGCCCGGCCGCGAGCGGTGGGCGGCGCTGCGCGGCACGGCCGACGCGTCGCTGCTGGTGGGCCGGATGGAGGTGGACGGCCCGGAACGGGCCGGCGAGGCGTTCGCCGCCGCGCTGGCCGCCGGGCAGGAGGGCGTGGTGGTCAAGGCGCCCGATGCGCCCTACGACGCCGGCCGGCGCGGCGCGGCCTGGGTCAAGGTGAAGCCCCGGCACACCCTCGACCTGGTCGTGCTCGCCGTGGAGTGGGGCAGCGGCCGGCGTACCGGTTGGCTGTCGAACCTGCACCTCGGGGCGCGCGACCCGGACACGGGCGGGTTCGTGATGCTCGGCAAGACCTTCAAGGGGCTCACCGACGAGCTGCTGCGCTGGCAGACCGAGCGCTTCCTCGACCTTGCCGTGGAGCGTGGGGACTGGGTCGTCCGGGTCCGGCCCGAGCAGGTGGTGGAGATCGCCTTCGACGGCGTGCAGACCAGCACACGCTATCCCGGCGGCGTAGCCCTGCGATTCGCCCGCGTGCTCCGCTACCGCGACGACAAGACCGCCGCCGAGGCCGACACCATCACCGCCGTACGCGCCCTCCAGCTCCCACCCCACCAGAGCCCGGGTTGATCATGAGGTTAGCGGGGGTTTGGTGATCGAAACGCCCGCTAACCTCATGATCAACGCGACTCTTGGGGGGAGGGGGAGGGGTCGGCGGCGAGGTCGCGGGGGAGGGGGTCGGGGGTGCCGGACGACTGGCGGGCCTCGCGGCGGGCGATCCAGCCGTAGCCGACCAGGGTCATTGCCGCGAAGATCCACCACTGCACGACGTAGCCGAGGTTCTGCCAGTTGTTGGCGTGACCCACCGGCACCGCCTTGAACACCGGATCGGCGGCCGGGGTCTGCTCGTCGAGCAGCACGTACGCGCCGTGAATCGGGTACGGCAGCTCCCCGGCGAGCTGGGGCACGGAGACCCGGCGGCTCTCCAGCCGGCCGTCGCGCCTGGCCACCCGGGCGTTGCCGCTCTCGCTCGCGTGCACCCGACCCTCGACGGTCACCTCGCCCGCGGGCGAGGGCGGCACCTGCGGCTGCGCCATCGCCCCGCCCGGTGCCGGCGGGATCCAACCCCGGTTCACCAGGACGGCCGTGCCGTCGGCCAGCACCAGCGGGGTGACCACCTCGAAACCGACCCTGCTCTCGACCGTACGGCCCCGGACCAGCACGATGTTGTCGGTGTCGTACCGGCCGGTGACGGTGACCCGGGTGAAGGTCCGCTCCTGCGCCGGTGGCGGGCCGGCCGTGCCGGGGCCGCCGGTCGGGGCGGGGAGCGTGTCACGCAGCGGCACCGCGGCCATCCGCAGCCCGGCGTCGATCCGCTCGTTGACCGCGGTCCGACCGTGGTAGCGGTCCAGTTGCCAGTTGCCGAGCAGCACCATCACCGTGGCGGCGACCAGAGCCAACGCGAGAAGGCCCAGCCAGCGTGGCGTCAGCAGGAACCGGTACACGCCACGAGGCTACCCCTACGGCCACCCCGGGCCGCGCCGGACCGTCCACCAGGCCGGCCCGCCCGTCCACCATGCCGTCGCCGGGCGCCCGGCCGGAGGATGCCGGAGAAGGGGCCGGGGATTGCGGAGAGTGTCCGTTTCGGGGCGGTCCGCGTAGGCGCGCCGCGCGGGAGTGGACGCGGGGGGCGGGCGGCACGTACCGGCCGCCGGCTTCGGCTATCGTCACGCGGGCGGAGCGCGCCGACGGTCGGCACGCCGACCGCTCGCGAGGAGTCGATGATGACCGTCGTGCCGCGTCTGGTGCTCAGTGCTCCCTCCTCCGGGCACGGCAAGAACGCGTTGGCGATCGGTCTGCTCGCCGCGCTCGCCGACCGGGGTCTCGGGGTTGCCGGATTCAAGATCGGGCCGGACCAGGTGGACGCGGCGTACCTCGGCCTCGCCGCCGGCCGGCCCGGACGCACCCTGGACCCGCGGCTGGTGGGCACCGAGCGGCTCGCCCCGCTGCTGCTGCACGGCGCGGCCGGCACGGAACTCGCGGTCGTGCAGGGCAGCATGGGCCTCTACGACAGCCTCACCGGCCGCAGCGAGACCGAGTCGACCGCCGCCATCGCCACCGCGCTGCGCAGCCCGGTCGTGCTGGTGGTCGACGTCGCCGCGATGGGTCAGTCGGTGGCCGCCCTCGTGCACGGCTTCCGGGCGTACGACGAACAGCTCTGGATCGGTGGGGTGATCCTCAACCGGGTCGCCTCCGCCCGGCACGAGGCGCTGCTGCGCGAGGCGCTGGACGACATCGGCATACCGGTCTATGGCGCGCTGCGCCGCCAGGACCTGCCCTCGGTGCTGCCGTCCCGCCGGCACGGTGTGGTGCCGGTGCTCGACGGCGCCGGCGAGGCCGCCCGGGCGGTTCGCCGGCTGGGCGAAGCGGTGACCGCGACCGTGGACCTGGAGCGGCTGCTGGGGCTGGCCCGCTCCGCTCCGGAGCTGGGGGTCCAGCCGTGGTCGCCGGTGGTCACCGACGACGGCGCCCCCGCCGGCGCGGCGCGTCCGATCGTCGCGGTGGCCGGTGGGCCGGGTGGCACCTTCAGCCACGCCGAGACGGTGGAACTGCTGCGGGCCGCCGGGGCGGAGGTGGTGACGCTGGACCCGCTCGCCGACGAGGTGCTGCCGGTCGGCACCCGGGCGTTGGTCGTGGGCGGGGCACTGCCCGAGTCGTACGCGGAACAGCTCTCCGCCAACCGGCGGCTTTGCATCGCGGTCGCCGAACTGGCCCGGACCGGTAGGCCGGTGGTCGCGGAGGGCGCCGGCCTGCTCTGGCTGGCCCGGGAACTCGACGGGCTGCCGATGTGCGGCGTGATCGACGCGATCGGCAGCCTCCGGGACGGGTTGGTGGTCGGCTACCGGGAGGCGACGGCGCAGAGCGACAGCGTGGTCGCCGCCCGGGGCGAGGTGGTGACCGGGCACAAGGAGCACCGCGCGGTACTCAACCCCCGGGGCGGGCAGCGGCCGGCGTGGAGCTGGCCGGGTGGGGCGCCGGAGGGGTTCATCTGGCGCGGCGTGCACGCCTCCCAACTCGTTCCGCACTGGGCCGCGTACCCGAGAATCGCGACGCGGCTGGTGGCCGCCGCTTCGGCCGAGCCGGCCACGGTCCCGGCCGGGCCCGGCGGCGGTGCCCCGGCCGGGCCGGCGGGTGTCGATCCGGCCGGCCCGGCCGGTGTCGCGGCGTCCGGGCCGGCCGGTGGGCCGTCGGCCTGATCGTCAACCGACTATCCGATCCGACGGCGGGACGAAGTCCCGGACGGGTTTGCCCTTCAGCGCGTCGCGCAGCGTGTTCGACACCGCCGCGATGGGGATCTCCGACTGGCCGTCACCGACCGCGTTGAAGGGGTTGTCAGGGTCGGAGATGAAGCTGGCCGCCGCCAACTCCGGGGTGTAGCCGACGAACCAGGCCGACCGGGTGCTGTCCGTGGTACCGGTCTTGCCGGCCACCGGCCGACCCACCGTGCCGCGCACGCTGTCCGCCGTCGACCAGCCGCCGCAGCCGCCCGTGGCCGGGGTGTCGCCGGTGGGGCACCGGGCGGCGTCGGTCGCGGCCCGGGCCGCGTCGGCGCTGACCACCTGGCGGCAGCGCGGCTTGGCGACCTCCCGCTCGATGCCACCGACCGTGGTGAAGGTGGCGGGAGTGCCGTCGCGGGTGTAGATGGCGTTCACCGGGATCGCCTCGCAGTAGCGCCCGTCGGCGGCGACCGCGGCGTAGGCGTTGGCCATCTCCAGTGGGGTGGCGTCGGAGACGCCGAGGGTGAACGCGCCCCACTTGTTCGCTCGCGACGGCGCGGCATGCTCCCGGTCCACGTCGGTACGCCAGCGCAGCCCCAGTTGCTCGGCCAGCCGGACCGCCCGTTCCGCGCCGACCTGCTCCTCCAACCACACGAAGTAGGTGTTCACCGACTTGCCGAAGCCGGACCACATGGTCTGCATGCCGCTCATCGCGCCGCTGGCGTTGGAAGGCTGCCAGCCGTCGTAGATCTCGGAGCGGTAGGTGTGCGGCGCGTTGAAGGTGGTGTTGAGTGTCAGGCCGGCGTCCAGCGCGGCCAGCATGGGGAACATCTTGAACGTCGAACCGGCCTGGTAGCCCGGCAGGTCGCCACCGCCCATCAGCGGGGCCACCGTGTTCGGGTAGTTGGCCTTCACCGTGGGCCCGGCCTCCGGGTTGGAGCTGAGCGGGTTCTCGTCCAGGTTGAGCGAGTAGGTGCGGTTCACCGCCATCGCCTTGACCCGCCCGGTGCCCGGCTCGGAGACCACGATGCCGTTGGCGAACGGGCTGCCGGTGTTGCCCTTGGTGCCGACGTTCTCCTCCGCCACTGCCTGGATCTTCGGATCCATGCTGAGCACGATCCGGTAACCGCCCCGGCGCAGCTTGTCCATCCGCTGCAACCGGTTCTCGCCGAACGCCGGCTGGGCGCTCCACCAGTTCTTCAGGTAGTCGCAGAGGAAGCCCCAGCTGTTCCACTCCTCGGGCACCGAGGCACAGTCGTTGGGCGGGTAGGTCAGGCGCAACCGGATCGGCTCGCCCTTTGCCGCCTCGGCCGAGTCGGGCGACAGGTAGCCGAGCTGCGCCATCCGGTCCAGCACGTAGTTGCGTCGGGCGGTGGCGTCCTTCTGGTCGGAGCTGGCCGGGTCGTACTGGGAGGGGGACTTCACCAGACCGGCGAGGGTGGCCGCCTCGACGGCGGTGAGGTCCTTCGGGGTCTTGGAGAAGAAGATCTCGCTGGCGGCGTAGATGCCGTACGCCCGGTGCCCGAAGTACGCCGAGTTGAGGTAGCGCTCCATCACCTCCTCCTTGCTCAGCTCCTTCTCCAGGTCGACCGCCATGCGCATCTCCTTGACCTTGCGCATCGGCGTCTGCGCGGTGGCGTCCTGCACCTCCCTCGGCGTGGTGGCGCTGTCCCGCAGCGCCATCCGGACGTACTGCATGGTCAGCGTGGAGGCGCCCTGGGAGACGCCGCTGGAGCGGGCGTTGGCCACGAAGGCGCGGGCGACGCCCTTCGGGTCGACGCCGTGGTGCTGGTAGAAGCGGTTGTCCTCGGCGGCCACGATGGCCTGCTGCATGTTCGGCGAGATGTCGGACAGCTTGGTGTACTGCCGGTACTCCTCGTAGAACATGGTCAGCACGGTCTTGCCGTCGGGCGCGTACAGGTAGGAGGTTTCGGCGGGCAGGGCGGTGGCCAGCAGGCGGGTCTTGCTCTCCACGGCGTGCGCGGTGGCCTTGGCGCCGAGGCCGGTCAGCGCGACGGCGGGGTACGCGGCGGCGGCGACGACGATGCCGGCGATCAGGCCGGCACGGAGGAGAGGAACGAGACGACCAGCGGCAGCAAGGGGTCGGTTACTCACACCGCTAAGTTATGACATTTCCGATTCATCCATGAGAAATACTCATGAAGTGATGAGTGGTGATGCGGCCCACCCCATGGGCTCCTGTCCCCGGCGCCGCCTTCCCGGCAGGATCGCGGTCATGCATGGCCAGCTGACCGGAACCCTCCGCGCGTCGCCGGCCGAGCCGGATCTCGCCCATCACGGTGACGCGGAGGTCGGCGAGGGCCTGGTCGACCTCGCCGTCAACGTGCGGCGGGCCCCGATGCCGCCCTGGCTCGCCGGGCCGGTCACGGCCTCGCTGAGCGACCTCGCGGCCTACCCGGACCCGCGCCCGGCCCGCGCCGCCGTCGCCGCCCGGCACGGCCGGCCGCAGGCCGAGGTGCTGCTCACCGCCGGCGCCGCCGAGGGCTTCGTGCTGCTCGCCCAGGCGCTGCGCGGGGTCCGCCGACCGGTGGTGGTGCATCCGCAGTTCACCGAGCCGGAGGCCGCGCTGCGGGCCGCCGGACACACCGTGCAGCGGGTACTGCTCGACGCGGCGGACGGCTTCCGGCTCCATCCCGACCGGATCCCCGCCGACGCCGACCTGGTCATGATCGGTAACCCGACGAACCCCACCTCCGTGCTGCACCCGGCCGCGGCCCTCGCCGCCCTGGCCCGTCCCGGTCGGGTGCTGGTGGTCGACGAGGCGTTCGCCGACACCACCGCCACGCCCGGCGCGCCCGGCGAGCCCGAATCGCTGGCCACCCGCCGGGACCTGCCCGGGCTGCTGGTCGTGCGCAGCCTCACCAAGACCTGGGGACTGGCCGGGCTGCGGATCGGCTACCTGCTCGGCGAGGCCGCGCTGCTGGCGCGGCTCGCCGCCGTACAGCCGCTCTGGGCGGTCTCCACGCCGGCGCTGGCTGCCGCGTCCGCCTGCGCCGGCCCCGAGGCGGTCCGGGCCGAGCGCGCCATCGCCGCCCAGCTCGCGGCCGACCGCGACCACCTGGTCACCCGACTCTCGGCCCTGCCGGGCGTACGCGTGGCAGGCGACCCGGCCAGCGCCTTCGTGCTGGTACGGATCTCCGGCGCCGACCGGATCCGGATGGCGTTGCGGGACAGCGGCTGGGCGGTGCGCCGGGGCGACACGTTCCCGGGTCTCGGTGCCGACTGGCTGCGGATCGCCGTGCGGGACCGGGCGACCACCGACGCGTTCGCCGAGGTGCTGGCAGAGATCATGGAGGCATGATGCTGGAGACCACCATCGCGGCGATCGGTCCACTCGACGAGCCGGCGATGACCGCGGCGCGGCAGTTGCAGGCCCGGTTGACCAAGCCGGCCGGCTCGCTCGGGGCCCTGGAGGAGCTGTCCGTACGCCTCGCCGGCCTGGCCGGCACCTGCCCGCCGCCGCTGCCCACCCCGGCCGCCGTGGCGATCTTCGCGGGCGACCATGGCGTGCACGCCCAGCGGGTCAGCCCCTGGCCGCAGGAGGTGACCGCGCAGATGGTCGGCAACTTCCTGGCCGGCGGCGCGGTGGTCAACGCCTTCGCCCGGCAGGCCGGCGCGTCCGTGACCGTGGTCGACGTCGGGGTGGCCAGCCCGCTCGCCGTCCCCGAGCCAAACGACCCGGCCGCGTCGTCCGGTACCGACGCTGGCGCGGCTGGCGGGCCCGGCAGCGTGGGCGGGCCGGCCGACACCGAGGTGCCCCGGCTGGTCACCGCGACCGTCCGGCGGGGCACCCGGGACATGACCGTCACCGCCGCGCTGACCCGCGAGGAAGCGCGAGCGGCGGTCGAGGTCGGCATCCGGATCGCCGGGGAACTGGTCGACGCCGGAGCGGCGATCCTGCTCACCGGCGACATGGGGATCGCCAACACCACCCCGGCCGCCGCGTTGATCGCGGCGTTCACGGGGGTCGACGCCGCCGAGGCGACCGGCCGGGGCACCGGCGTCGACGACCCGACCTACCAGCACAAGATCGAGGTGGTACGCGCCGCGTTGCGCCGCCACACCCCTGATCCGGCGGATCCGCTGGGCGTGCTGGCCGCCGTCGGCGGGTTGGAGCACGCCGCGCTGGCCGGGCTCGTGCTCGGTGCCGCCGCGCGCCGCGTACCGGTGCTGCTGGACGGGGTGATCGCGGTCTCCGCCGCGCTCGCCGCAGTGGCCTTCGCCCCGGCCGCGGTCGGTGCCGTGGTCGCCGGTCACCGCTCCGCCGAGCCCGGCGCCACGGTCGCGCTGCGCCGGCTCGGCCTCACCCCGCTGATCGACCTCGGCCTGCGGCTCGGCGAGGGCACCGGCGCGCTGCTGGCCCTGCCCATCGTCACCGGCGCGGTCCGGGTGCTGCACGAGGTGGCCACCTTCGACTCCGCCGGGGTGGCCGAGAAGTGAGTGTCAATCCGTACCCCCTCGGGCTCCGGCTGGCCGGCCTGCGGGTGGTCGTGGTCGGTGGGGGAGCCGTCGCCACCCGGCGGGTGCCGGCGCTGCTCGACGCGGGCGCGGACGTGCTGCTGGTGGCGCCGGAACTCACCCCGGCCCTGCGCGCCCACGCGGACGCCGCGCGGCTGCACTGGGTACCGCGTCGCTTCGTCGCCGACGACCTGGACGGCGCCTGGCTGGTGCACGTCGCCGTCGACGACCCGACCGCCGCGGCCGAGGTCAGCGCCGCCGCCGTCGCGCGTCGGATCTTCTGCGTACGCGCCGACGACCGGCACGCGGCGACGGCCTGGACACCGGCGGTGACCCGGTACGGCCCGGTGACCGTGGCGGTGCACGGTGGCGGCGATCCCCGACGCGCGATGACCGTCCGGGATGCCCTGCGCACCCTGCTGCGGGCGAGGGCGGCCCCCCTGCTGGCGGATCCCGTCGACCTCCCGACCGGCGGGCCGGGCCGGGTCGCCCTGGTCGGCGCCGGTCCCGGAGACCCGGAGCTGATCACCGTCAAGGGCTGGCGGCTGCTCACCGAGGCCGACGTGGTGGTGGCCGACCGGCTGGTCCCCGGCCTGCTCCTCGACGAGCTGCGTACCGGGGTGGAATTGGTGGACGCCTCCAAGATCCCGTACGGCCCGTCCCGGGCCCAGGAGGAGATCAACCGGATCCTGGTCGACCGGGCACTGGGCGGCGCCTTCGTGGTACGGCTCAAGGGCGGCGACCCGTACGTCTTCGGGCGCGGCGGCGAGGAACTCCTGGCCTGTGCGGCGGCCGGGGTGCCGGTCACCGTGGTACCGGGCGTGACCAGCTCGATCGCCGCTCCCGGGGCGGCGGGCATCCCGGTCACCCACCGGTCGGTGGCGCACGAGTTCACCGTGGTGTCCGGCCATGTCGCGCCGGACTCACCGGAGTCGCTGGTGCGCTGGGACGCGCTGGCCGGGCTGCGCGGCACGCTGGTCATCCTGATGGGCCTGAAGAACCTCCCCGTGATCACGGCCACGCTGCTCGACCACGGCCGCCCGGCGGACACCCCGGCGGCCGTGGTCCAGGAGGCCACCACCGGCGGGCAACGGATCGTCCGCTCGACGCTCGGCGCGGTGGCCGCCGACACGACCGCCGCCGGGCTGCGCCCACCGGCCGTCGTGGTGGTGGGCGATGTCGTCACCGCCCTCGATCTGGCCGGTTACCGGGGTTGACATGCCGCTGGCCGGCACCCCGGGTGGGGGGTGCCGGCCAGCGGTGTGGTTGGTGTCAGCTGTTCCAGTGTTCGGCGACGAGGTCGGCGGCCTGCTGTTCCCACTGGGCGTAGTGGTCCGGGTAGGCGGAGACCTGGACGGTCTGGGCGGCGACGGTGAGGGGCATGTCCTGCCAGCCGTCGACCTGCTTCAGGCCCTTGAGGAAGGCCAGGGTCGAGTACTCGGGGTCGGTGATCTGCTCGACGGTGCCCCAGCCGCTGGACGGGCGCTGCTGGAACAGGCCCTGCGAGTCGTGGTCGTTGCGGTCGCCGAGGTGGCCGAGGTTTTCCAGCTTCGATTCCTGTAGGGCGGTGCCGATGGCGACCACGGCGGCGCGTTCGTCCATGTCGGCCTTCTTGGTGGCGGCGATGATGGCCTTGACGTTGTCGACCTGCTCGTCGGTGAGGTCGATGTGGGACTGGGCGCCCTGCACGCCGTGCGGGATCAGGGTGCTGGTGTCGGGCTTGTCGGTCTGGACGGCGGCGGCGATGGGGTTGGTGGGGGTGGGGTTGTCGGTGGTGTTGAGGGGGCCGGCGGCGAGGCCACCGGCGATGGTGAGTCCGGCGAGGCCGAGGATGCTCTTACGCAGCGTGGTGTTCATGGGGAAGCTCCGTTCGGGGGTTGGCGCACGGGTGCCGACAGGGGGTTCGGCGGTGCGCGGGCACCGTCAGGCGCTCAAGGGAAGGGGGGAGGTCGTGGTGGCGCGCGGGATAGGGGGTTCTTCGCGGCGCCGGACCATGTGTAACGACCGACCGGGCCAGGTCATTCCCGGGGTGCGCCGGCCGGTCGCGCGGCGGTCAGGGCCGGGGGCCCTGCTCGGTCAGCCACCGATTACAACGCCCCCACCCCGCCAGGGATTCCGCCGACCGCCCACCCGATCCACCCACACACCCCACAACCGGACACCCCGCCCCAGAACGGCACGGTTGATCATGAAGTTGTTGCCACGACACGCCGGGCGGGGTGACAACAACTTCATGATCAACGAGGAGGGTGGGGTGGGAGCCGGGCTCAGTGCTTGAGCATGTTGTCCAGGAGTAGGGCGCAGCGGATCACGCCGAGGTGGCTGTACGCCTGCGGGTGGTTGCCCAGGCCGCGCTCGGCGAGCGGGTCGTACTGCTCCGGGAGCAGCCCGGTGGGACCGGCCGTGTCGATCATCTGGAGGAAGAGTTCCTCGGCGTCGGTACGCCGCCCGGTGCGCAGGTACGCCTCGATCAACCAGGACGTGCAGATGTGGAAGCCACCCTCCCGGCCGGGCAGGCCGTCGTCCCAGTGGTAGCGGTAGACAACCGGGCCGCTGCGCAGGTCCGCCTCGATCTTCAACACGGTGGAGAGGAAGCGCGGATCGTCACCGGGCAACAGGCCGGAGATCCCGATCCAGAGCGACGAGGCGTCCATGTCCTCGTCCCCGTACGCGACGCTGTACGCCTCGGCGTGCTCGTGCCAGCCGTACTCGAGCACGTTCGCGCCGATCCGGTCGCGCAACTCCGCCCATTCCGGGCGGTCCTCGCCGCCGTGCTGCCGCATCACGTGCAGTGCCCGGTCGACGGTCATCCAGCACATCACCTTCGAGAAGATGTGGTGCCGGGGTGGCAGGCGGGCCTCCCAGATGCCGTGATCCGGCTCGTGCCAGCGGCGACGGACCGCCTCGACCATGTTCTCCAGCACCCGCCACTCCTCGGCGCGTACCGAGCCACGGGCGTCGGCGGTGGCCGCGATCAGGTCGGCGATCGGGCCGAAGACGTCCAGCTGGAGCTGGTGGTTGGCGAGGTTGCCGACGCGTACCGGGCGGGAGCCGGCGTAGCCGGGCAGGGTGTCGATGACCGCCTCGGCGCCCAGCTCGTAGCCGTCCACCGTGTAGAGGGGGTGCAGCCGCTCGGGGTGACCGCCGGTGCGCTCCACGCAGCCGTCCACCCAGCGCAGGAAGGCCTCGGCCTCGGTGATCGAGCCCAGGTCGACCAGGGCCCGGGCGGTCATCGCGGCGTCGCGGAGCCAGCAGTAGCGGTAGTCCCAGTTGCGGACTCCGCCCAGTTCCTCCGGCAGCGAGGTGGTCGCCGCGGCCAGGATCGAACCGGTCGCCTCGTGGCAGAGGCCGCGCAGCGTCAGCGCGCTGCGGGCGACGAGGTCGCGGGCGGTGGTCGGCAGCCGCAGCGAGCCCACCCATTCCTTCCAGGGCCGCTCCGCCGCAGCCTGCCGCTCGTGGATCGGCAGCCGGTGGTGTTCCAGGCTGTGCGTGCCGAAGCGCAGTTCCAGCACCACCTGCCCGCCGAGGGCGGCGAGGTCCACCACGGCCTTCGCGGTCTCGTACCCGCCGTCGTTGCCGACCTGCCACTGCACCCCGGGGGAGTAGAGCGCGACCGGTTCGTTGGAGCCGAGCACCAGCAGGCCGTCGCCGAGCGGCTGGAGCTGCACCGCGACCTGCGCGAACTCCGGTCGGGGCGCGAACTCCAGCCGGACCCGGCCGGTGCCGGTCAGCACCCGGATCAGGGTCGAGTCGCCGGAGATGATCGCCGGACCGTCGGGCGTGGCCCGGGGGTCGGGCCTGTCGAGCCAGTCGGTGACGGTCAGGCCCGACCAGCGGGTCTCCACGGTCATCGTGCCCGACCGGTAGCGCTGGCCCAGCGGGATGCCGTCGCGCTCCGGTGCGACGCTGAAGTGCCCGGCCGGGCTGCCGCCGACCAGGTCGGCGAAGATCGCCGCCGAGTCGGGCTTGGGGTTGCAGAGCCAGCTCACCTTGGCATCGGGCGTGAGCAGGGCGACTGTCCGGCCGTTGGCCAGCATCGAGTGCCGCTCGATCGGCACCGCCCGCTCGCCGAACAGCCAGTGCCGGCGGGTCTCCAGGAGCAGCCCGAGCGCGCGGGCGGCCTCGATCGGCTCGGCGACCCGGTAACCGGCCTTGGTCTCACCCGGGCCGATCTTGATGCCGACGTCGGGGCCGTGCAGGTTGCCGAAGGCGTTCTCGTCGGTCACGTCGTCGCCGATGAAGAGCACCGCGCTGGCCGACAGCTGGGTGCGCAACTGGTCGACCGCGGTGCCCTTGTGGGTGGCCACCACGGACAGCTCGATGACCTCCTTGCCCTGGGTGACGGTGACGTCCGGCCAGGTCGCGGGACCGCTGCGGACGGCCTCGATGGTCGCGGCGGCCACCTGGGGATCCACCCCACGGGTGTGGACGGCGACGCTGGCCGGCTTGCGTTCGAGGCGTACCCCGGGATGGGCCGTGGCGATCTCCCGCAGCGCGTCCCGGAGCCGGGTGCGGACGGCGATCAGCTCGGGGGAGAGCCGCTCGACGAAGCCGATGTCGAACTCGGAGCCGTGACTGCCGACCAGATGGACCTCGCTGGGCAGCCGGGAGAGCGCGGCCAGGTCGCGCAGCGCGCGACCGGAGACGACCGCCACCGTGGTCTGCGGCAGCGCGGCCAGGGCGCGCACCGCCGCCACCGACTCCCGCAGCGGTACGGCCTTGCTCGGATCCTCGACGATCGGCGCGAGGGTGCCGTCGTAGTCGCAGGCGACCAGGAGTTGCGGTACCCGGGCGATCCGACCGATGGCGGCGCGCAGCTCCGGGTCCATGGTGCCCGCGACGGGCGTGATGATCTCGTTGGGCGCGGCGTTCACGCCGCCTCCATGTCGGGCACCCCGAGCTCGGTGAGGAACGACTTCGCCCAGTGCCCCACGTCATGGGTGCGCAGATGGCGTTGCATGGTCCGCATACGGCGACGAGCCTCCGGCTTCTCCACGTGCACGGCCCGTAGCAGAGCGTCCTTGACCGCGTCCGGGTCGTGCGGGTTGCACAGGAACGCCTGACGCAGCTCGGTGGCCGCGCCGGCGAACTCACTGAGTACGAGAGCGCCACCGTGGTCCGCCCTGGACGCGACGTACTCCTTGGCCACCAGGTTCATTCCGTCGCGCAGCGGAGTAACCATCATCACGTCGGCGGCGGCGTACATCGCAGCCAGTTCTGTCCGACTGTACGACTGATGGAGATAGTGCACCGCCGGTACGCCAACCCGGCCGAATTCGCCATTAATCCGACCCACCTCGCGCTCGACCTTGACGCGGAGTGCCTGGTAGTGCTCCACCCGCTCGCGGCTGGGCGTGGCGACCTGCACCATAACGGCGTCGGGAACTGTCAACTTTCCGTCAGCAAGCAGTTCGCGGAACGCCTTGAGGCGCAACTCGATGCCCTTGGTGTAGTCGAGCCGGTCGACGCCGAGGATGATCGTCCGCGGGTTGCCCAGTTCCTCGCGGATCTCCTTGGCCCGGGCCTGGATCGCCGGGTCGGCGGCGAGCCGCTCCATCTCCCTGGTGTCGATCGAGATGGGGAAGGCGCCGGCCTTCACCTGGCGCCCGTCCACCTGGATCATCTGCCCCTCGTAGCGCAGACCGAGCAGGTGCCGGGCCAGCCGGACGAAGTTCTGCGCGGCCAGCCGCTGCTGGAACCCGACCAGGTCGGCGCCGAGCAGACCGCGCAGGATCTCGGTGCGGAACGGCATCTGCATGAACAGCTCGATCGGTGGGAACGGGATGTGCAGGAAGAAGCCGATCCGCAGGTCGGGGCGCAGCTCCCGGAGCATCGCCGGCACCAGCTGGAGCTGGTAGTCCTGGACCCAGACGGTGGCGCCGTCGGCCGCGACCTCCGCCGCGGCCTCCGCGAATCGCGCGTTGACCAGGCGGTACGCCTCGCGCCAGCGGCGCTTGTAGGCGGGGGTCTCGACCGCGTCGTGGTAGAGCGGCCAGATCGTCGCGTTGGACTGCCCCTCGTAGTAGCGCTCCAGTTCCTCGGCGCTCAGCGGCACCGGGTGCAGCCGGATGCCCTCCAGGTCGAACGGCTCGGGGGCCGCGCCGGTGCCGCCGGCCCAGCCGACCCAGGTGCCCTGGTGCTCGGCGAGGACGGGATGTAGCGCGGTGACCAGCCCGCCCGGGCTGCGTCGCCACTGCCGTCCCTCGGGTGTGCTCACCTCGTCGACCGGCAGTCGATTCGCCACTACGACAAAGGAGCTACGGACGGTCACGATCGGCCACCTCCGGGTGCTGACGGTTCCACCGCGATGAGCGTACTGAGCGTAGCTGCGGCGTCTGGTGCCCAGTGCCGGACTCACCTACCCGTCCCGAACTCGCCGAAGCCTGGACGTGATCATGTTGACAGGTTGACCGCCCGTGTCGACGCCCGGGTCGGTCACGATCGACGCCCGGGGCGGTACCGGTCGCCCCGCCCGGCCGGGCGGGGCGATGTGGGCAAGGCCCGGCGTACCTGTCAGGATTGACGACGGCGTGCGCCCGGCCGACCCGGCCGGCGGCGGCGGGCGGCGGCCCTGACCCGCGCCCGCACCACGCGAATCGGCGATCGGAATCGACGGAGGAGCCCGCACCGTGGCCCAGTTCATCTACGTCCTGGACAAGGCACGCAAGGCGCACGGCGACAAGGTCGTGCTCGACAACGTGACGCTGAACTTCCTGCCGGGTGCCAAGATCGGTGTGGTCGGTCCGAACGGCGCCGGAAAGTCCAGCCTTCTCAAGATCATGGCTGGTTGGGATCAGCCGAGCAACGGCGAGGCCCGCCTGATGCCCGGCTTCACCGTGGGGATGCTCGCCCAGGAGCCCCCGCTCAACGACGCCAAGACCGTGCTCGGCAACGTCGAGGAGGCGGTCGCCGAGACCAAGGCCAAGCTGGAGCGGTTCAACAAGATCGCCGAGCAGATGGCGACCGACTACTCCGACGAGCTGATGGAGGAGATGGGCCGGCTCCAGGAGGAGCTGGACCACGCCGACGCCTGGGACGTCGACTCCAAGCTCGAACTGGCGATGGACGCGCTGCGCTGCCCGCCGCCGGAGGCCGACGTCACCCAGCTCTCCGGCGGTGAGCGTCGCCGCGTCGCGCTGTGCAAGCTGCTGCTGGAGGCGCCCGACCTGCTGCTGCTCGACGAGCCCACCAACCACCTGGACGCGGAGAGCGTGCAGTGGCTGGAGCAGCACCTGGCCAAGTACGCCGGCACCGTCGTCGCCATCACCCACGACCGGTACTTCCTCGACAACGTGGCCAACTGGATCCTCGAACTGGACCGTGGCCGGACGTACCCGTACGAGGGCAACTACTCCACCTACCTGGAGAAGAAGGCCGCCCGGCTGGCCGTGGAGGGCCGCCGGGACGCCAAGATGAAGAAGCGGCTCTCCGAGGAACTGGAGTGGGTGCGCTCCAACGCCAAGGCCCGGCAGACCAAGTCCAAGGCCCGTCTCGACCGGTACGACGAGATGGCCGCCGAGGCGGAGAAGACCCGCAAACTGGACTTCGAGGAGATCCAGATCCCGCCGGGTCCGCGCCTGGGCAACACCGTCATCGAGGCGAACGGGCTGACCAAGGGCTTCGGCGACCGGGTGCTGATCGACAACCTGTCGTTCTCCCTGCCGCGCAACGGCATCGTCGGCATCATCGGCCCGAACGGCGTCGGCAAGACCACCCTGTTCAAGACCATCGTGGGGCTGGAGGAGCCGACCGCCGGCGCGGTCCGGATCGGCGAGACGGTCTCCCTGTCGTACGTCGACCAGAACCGGCAGGGCCTCGACGGCGACAAGACCGTCTGGGAGGTCGTCTCCGACGGGCTGGACCACCTCATGGTGGGCAAGGTCGAGATGCCGTCGCGCGCGTACATCGCCGCGTTCGGCTTCAAGGGGCCGGACCAGCAGAAGCCGACCAAGGTGCTCTCCGGCGGCGAGCGCAACCGGCTCAACCTGGCGCTGACGCTGAAGATCGGCGGCAATGTCATCCTGCTCGACGAGCCGACCAACGACCTGGACGTGGAGACCCTCTCCAGCCTGGAGAACGCCCTGCTGGAGTTCCCCGGGTGCGCCGTGGTGATCTCCCACGACCGGATGTTCCTGGACCGGGTCGCCACGCACATCCTGGCCTGGGAGGGCGACGACGAGGACCCGGCGAAGTGGTTCTGGTTCGAGGGCAACTTCGAGGCGTACGAGAAGAACAAGATCGACCGGCTCGGTGCCGAGGCGGCCCGCCCGCACCGGGTGACGTACCGCAAGCTGACCCGCGACTGACCGGGGCTGATCCCCTTGGCTGACCGGTTCGTCTACCACTGTGGCCTGCGGTGGTCCGACCTGGACGCGTACGGCCACGTCAACAACGCCCGTTTCCTCACCCTCTACGAGGAGGCCCGGGTGGCGCTGATGTTCGTCGGTGCCCGGGCGCACGGGGTCGACTCGTTCGCCGACGGCGTGGTGATCCGCCGGCACGAGGTCGACTACCTGCGCCCGGTCGACTACGCCCTCGATCGGGCCACCGCCGAGGCGGCACCCACCGTGCGGATCGAGCTGTGGGTGGAGCAGGTGCGGGCCGCGTCCTTCACCCTCGGCTACGAGATGTACGACGGCGACCGCCTCGTCAGCCGGGCCCGCTCGGTGCTGGTGCCGTTCGACCTGGCCCGGCAGGTGCCCCGGCGACTGACCGAACCGGAGCGGGCGTTCCTGCTCGGGTACGCACCGGTTGGTCCGGTGCCGTGAGCGACGGGCACGGCATCGTGGGCGTCGCCGACGCGGGGGCGTTCCTGGCCCGGCTCGTCCGGCTGGAGCGCGCCGCCCTGGTCCGGCTCCGTCCGGCGGCTCCGGCCGCGCGTACCGCCCTCTGGGCCAGGCTGCCGTGGGGGGTGCTGGCGGTGCGTACGGTGGCCGGGCCGGGTGCCGGTGACGTCACCGTCGCCGCCGGGCAGCTGCTCGCCGAGCTGGCGGCCGGCCGCGCCGCGCTGCCCGCCCGCCTCGACGCGCAGTGGCGGTGGGCGCTACCGCCCGCCGCCGGCCGCCGGGTGGAGACGCTGCCCGGCGGGGAACTGCGTCGCCTCGCCGACGCGGCGGCGGGCACCCTGCGGGAGGCGGCCGAGCAGGGGGTCGCGGGTCGGGCGGTCGGGCAGCGCGCGCTGCGGGACGCCCTGCTGGACCACGTCGCGGTGGTGGTCACCCCCGACGACGAGCCTGACCGTCCGGTGGAGGTGACCCAGCGGATGGTGCAGGGTCTCGTGCGGATGGGGTTCCTCGGGCCGTCCGAGGCTCCGCCGGGCGAGGACCGGGTGCAGGTCCGTACGACGGGCCGATGGATTGGCCTGGTGGGACCGTATGGAGCCATCTGGTCGCAGAAGGCCACGGATCTTGCCGTACGGCCGGCCGAGGCTCAGGCGAAAGGATGAGCACCAGTCATCCTTCCGGCTTGGTGCTGGCGTTGGGGGGATGCTTCGCTCCGGCTGTCCGGGTACCGTCCATCCTCGGATCCAACCCACCGTAGGCGACTGGATCCGCTGGGGAGTCTGGATCCGCCGGCAAGTCCGGATCCGCTGGGGAGTGAGGTGCGCGAGCGATGCCGTGGTGGTCATGGCGCCCAGGTCCCGCCGGTGGCGGTGACTCGGAAACTCGAAGCAGGATCACGGTGGAGGGTGCTGTCCGGGTCGGACCGCCGGCGCCCCGCCAACCGGGGGACGACTGCCCGGGTGGGGAGCATCCGTTGATCGCCGACATGCCCGCCACCGTCGAACAGGTCACCCTGCGTCGCATCTGCGACGCGCTCGACCTCCTCGACGTGCGCTACCTCGCCGACGGGGACGGCAACCTGCTGGCCATGTGGGAGCGGCACGCCGTGCTGGTCACCCTGGAGGGCCCCGAAGACGAGATCCTCGTGCTGCGGGCCCGGCCGCACGCGACCGTGCCGCCGGACTGGGCGGACCGGGCCTACCGGGTGGTCAACGAGTGGAACCACACCCGCCGCTTCTGCAAGGCGTACGTGGGGGACGCCACCGAGCGCGGCCAGTTGCCGATCTACGCCGAGTTGCAGGTCCCGCTCGCGGCGGGCGCCCACGACGCGCTCCTGGTGGAACTGCTCGACTGCGGCGCCGCCGTGGCCACCAGCTTCGTCGACTGGCTGCACGACGAGGGTGCCCTGCTCTGACGGGCGACGACCGCCCGCGCGGTGCGGAGACCGTTCACTCGCGGGCCGACGGGTCCTCCATCACGTTCACCATGAAGTACGCCGCCCGTTCGAGATAGTTCCAGAGTTCGGTGGCGAGCGCCGGGGGCAGGTCGAGGCTGTCGACCGTGCGCCGCATGTGACGCAGCCAGGCGTCGCGCTCGGCGGCACCGATCCGGAACGGGGCGTGCCGCATCCGCAGCCGGGGATGCCCCCGCTGGGCGGAGTAGGTGTTCGGGCCGCCCCAGTACTGCATGAGGAAGAGTCGCATCCGGTCGGCGGCCGGCCCCAGATCCTCCTCCGGATACATCGGGCGCAGCAGCGGGTCGTCGGCGATGCCGGCGTAGAACTCGTCGACCAGTTTGCGGAATGTGGGCTCGCCGCCGACGGCGTCGAAGAGCGTGACCGCCTCGCCGCGACCCTCGGACTCACCTACGGGATTCACCGTTCCATCCTGCCAGGCGTCGGCGGGCGGCTGCCCGGCCGGACCGGGCGGAACGACGGTGGGTCAGGTCACCGCGTGGGTCAGGTCACCGCGTGTCGGGGCCGGCCCGGCTCCACGTGACCGGGATCGTCGGAGGACGCTGCCGCCGGCGGCGCGCCGGAGGCGGCCCGGGCGGCGGTGACGGCGGCGTTCACGGTCTGCTGATCGGGCCAGCGCAGGGCGACGAGCGACATCAGCACCACCCCGGCTGCGCTCCACAGCCCCACGACGATCGGGATCGGGAAGCGGTCGGCGAGCAAGCCGGTCGCCATCACCGCGGCTCCCTGGGTGACCTGGAGGCCGGTGGCCATGACACCGAATGCCCGGGCCCGGAAGCCGTCCGGGAGGGCCTGGACGAAGAGGCCGTTGGCCACCGGCAGCAGCCCGGCGACCGCGAACCCGCAGGTGGCGGCGAGCAGTGCCACCACCACCGGCGGCGGATCGAGCAGTGCGGGCACCAGGCTCAGGGGGGCGAGGACGGCCAACGGCCGCAGCAGGAGCAGCCGGCGGGCCGGTGCGACGGCGCGCCCGATCACCAACCCGCCGACGATGAACCCGAGCGGCGTGGCCGCCATGATCACGCCCTGCGCGAGGCCCGGGTCCATGCTCGCCCCGGCGCGTTCGTTCGCCCAGGCGGCGGCCAGCCCTTCGGGCACGATGGAGAAGAGCATGGCGCTGAAGACCAGCACGGCGATCGCCCGCAGCACCGGCGTGTGAAAGACCATCCCGAACCCGGCGGCGGTCTCCCGGAGCAGGTTGCTGCGGTGCTCGCTGGTCATCGCCGGCGGTCGGTGGCGGACGCCGAGCCGGACGATCCCGGCCGATATCGCGAAGGTGGCCGCGTTCATCAGCAGCGCGGCGGTGGGGTTGACCGTCGCCACGGCGGCACCGAGCAGATAGCCGACGATCTGGGCGGCCTGCCCCACGCTGGCGTTGACCGAGATCCCGACGACGAGCCGGTCCCCGGGCAGGATCAGCGGCATCAGGGCGGACCGCGCGGCCTGGCTCGGTGGGTTCGCCAAGGTGACGAAGAACAGCAGCGCCAGGATCATCGGCGCCGGCATCCCCGGGATGGCGACGATCAGCATCAGCGCCATCCGGACGAGATCGCAGATGATCATGACCCGCCGGTACGGGTGCCGCTCGGCGATCGTGGCCAGCAGCGGCCCGCCGATCAACCAGGGCAGGTAGCTGATCGCGAAGGCGGCCGCCGACAGCGCGACGGACTCGGTCTCCCGATAGACCAGGAGGGTGACCGCCGCCTTGGCGGCATAGTCACCGACCCAGGTCAGCGTGTTGGCCGAGAGGACGGCGCGGTACTCACTCTGGGCGAAAATCTCACGGAAAGTGGCCGGCCCTTCCGCAGAAGGTCGCTCGTCGGACACCATCGCCTCCACCGTTCCGGTGGCAGGCCACTCGTGGTGGCCGCCCGGAACATCGTCAGGTCTGCGGATCAGCGAGAACATGACGCGCTCGGGAGCGCGTGCACCGGATTCTGCCCGATAGTCTGAGAACTGGCTAGGGCGAACGGTTGGTCGGTCGCATCTCCGACTGAACGAACGGACGATACCCGAGGGGCTTCTCGGCCGCGACCCCCGGCGGACGGCTCAGGCGGCCCCGCCCTGACCGGTCTCGGTCTCGGAACGAGTAGGTGCGCCGGGCTGGGGACGGCCCGCCGCGATCCTCGCCGTGATACCGGAGTTCTCCAGCGCCTCGGCGAGCCGGCGGCGCAGCTCCCGGCCCACGGTGAACTGCCCCTCGGCGGTGGTCTTGACCACCGTCCGGATCACGGTGCCCTCCACGGTGACCTGCTCGACGCCGAGCACCTCGGGTGGCTCGACGATCGACGTCGCCAGTTGCGGGTCCACGGCGAGTGACGCGGCGGCGGTACGCAGGACCGCCGTGGCCTCCTCGGTGCCGGCGAAGCCGATCGGCAGGTCGACCACCACCAACGCCCAGCCCTGGCTCCGGTTGCCCACCCGGACGATCTCGCCGTTGCGGATGTACCAGAGCACACCCCGCCCGTCGCGGACGGTGGTGACCCGCAGCCCGACCGCCTCGACGACGCCGGTCGCCTCGCCGAGGTCGACGTTGTCGCCGACCCCGTACTGGTCCTCGATCAGCATGAACAGTCCCGCGATCAGGTCCTTCACCAGGCTCTGCGCGCCGAAGCCGAGGGCCACGCCGGCGATTCCCGCACTGGCCAGCAGCGGTGCCAGATCGAAGCTGAGTTCCTTGAGCACCATCAGCACGGCGATGCCGAGGATGAAGGCCGTGCTCATGCTGCGCAGCACCGAACCGATCGCCTCGGCACGCTGCCGGCGGCGCTCCGGGACGAACTCGTCGGGAGCGGTGGCGGCACTCGGGATGCGTTCGCGCAGCGGGCGGAGCATGGGCGGCACGCCGGCGTCCGTGGTGGTCCGCACCAGCCGGCGGATCGTGCGCTGCACCAGCCACCGGACGGCCATCGCCAGCAGCAGGATCATGACGATCCGCAGCGGCTTGACCAGGATCCAGAAGCTGCCCTCGGCGAACCACACCGAGTCGGTGTGGTTCCAGACGAAGTCGCACAGGAACTCGTCCAGGCACTCCGGGCTGGGTGTGTCGACCACCTCGGGGCTGGGCGACGGCGCGGGGGTGGGGCTGCTGACGGTCACCCTGATTTCGTACCGCACCCGCCCGGCGGGCGCGTCGCCGACCCTCCGGTGGGTGACGCCGGACCTCCCGACCGGGCGCTGCCGGGCGGAAAGCCGGTGCGGGTAGCCCGGATTAGTACGTGCATTCGCGGGTCCGATCAGGGACTATTGGCGCAGCGGACGTCGGTGATCCGGCCGGCGTCGACGTGGTGCCCGGCTGCGCCCGGTGCCGGTCGGCGGCGGCGAGTGGGAAGCCGCTTGACCGGGAGGGTGACGCGATGCCTGACATACGACCCACGGTGGGCTCCGGCGCGCTGGTTCTCAACGCCACCTACGAGCCGCTGTGTGTCGTGTCGGTACGTCGGGCCGCGATCCTCGTGCTCTCCGCCAAGGCGATCTGCGTCGCCGACGGCGAGGGCATCCTGCACAGCGCCCGCAACGCGCTGCCGGTGCCCTCGGTCGTCCGGCTCACCCGATTTGTCCGGGTGCCGTACCGCACCCACGTGGGCCTGTCCCGCCGGGCGATCTTCGCTCGGGACGGCCGGCGCTGCGCCTACTGCCGTGGCCCGGCGGAGACCATCGACCACGTCTTCCCGCGCAGCCGGGGTGGGCGGCACGCCTGGGAGAACGTGGTGGCCGCCTGCGCCAGGTGCAACCACACCAAGGGCGACAAGACCCCGGCCGAGCTGGGCTGGCGACTGCACTCGCCGCCCACCGCCCCGAAGGGGATCGCCTGGCGGGTGCTCGGCCACCGCGCACCCGACCCGCGCTGGGCCGACTGGCTGGACCTCCGCGAACCCGAAGCCGCGTAACCCCACCCCCACCGCGACCACGACAGACCTAGCGAGAGTCGACCAGCGAGGCGAACACCACCACGTTGTCCGCGTAGCCGGTCTGCCCACCCACCCAGCGCCCGCCGCAGGTGATCAGCCGTAGCTGGGGACGGCTGAAGTCACCGAAGACGTCGTCCGCCGGGAGCTGCTCCTTGTCGTACCTGCCGACCCGGTCGACCTCGAAGACCGCCACCGAGCCGTCCGACCGGGCGACCTCGACCCGGTCACCGGCCCGCAGGTCCGGCAACTCATGGAAGACCGCCGGGCCGGTGGTGGTGTCGACGTGCCCCACGATGACGGCCGGGCCGTACTGGCCGGGGGTCGGGCCCTGGTCGTACCAGCCGGCCTCCTGCGCCCGCTCGGCGGGTGGCGCGGCGATGCTGCCGTCCGGTGCGATGCCCACGTTGTGCACCGGCGCCGCCAGGTCGATCTTGTTGATCTCGATTCCGACCGGCTCGCTCGCCGCCAGCACCGGGAACTCCTTCGGTGGCTGCGCCAGCCCGGCGATGAAGCGGTCCGGCAGCAGGTTCAGCCCGGTCAGCCGCTCGACGCCGAGCATCGTGATGATCAGCAGCATGAGCGAGCCGATCACCAGCACCGGCAGCCCCGGGCCGGAGTGGGCGCGCCGTCGGGCCCCCACCGACCAGGCGCGGCGCGGTCTCGGTGGCAGTGGCGGGGTCGACGGGTCGGGCGTGGCGACGCTGGCCGATCCCATCTGCGCGGTCACCCGGCCCAGCCGGCCCGCGGCCAGGGCCACCACCCGCCGCCAGGCGCGGCGGGCGGTGGTCCGGGGGGCGCCCGGACCCGGTTCCGGCGCGGGTACGCGGCAGCCGGTCATGGCGACAGTCGGTCAGGAGCCGGCCCGGCGTCGGCTGCTGATCAGCCCGAAGACCACCACCGCGGCCACCGTGGCGGCGCCGCCGAGCAGCAGCATCGAGCCCGTGCTGCGGCCGGCGGTGCCACCGCCACCGGTCGCCGGGCCCTTCGTGGGCTGGTCCATGTTCAGCACGGTCAGGGTGGTGGTGGCTGTCCGGTCGTTGTCACAGCGCAGGTGCACCGGATAGTCGCCGGCCGCCTTGT
The DNA here is from genome assembly GCF_029626175.1 of Micromonospora sp. WMMD1082. Classification (NCBI taxonomy): domain Bacteria; kingdom Bacillati; phylum Actinomycetota; class Actinomycetes; order Micromonosporales; family Micromonosporaceae; genus Micromonospora; species Micromonospora sp. WMMD1082. The sequence goes on from NZ_JARUBM010000002.1 coordinate 4,226,217, forward strand.
TGCCCGGCACGGTGACCGACCCGGTGAGCAGGCCGTTGTCCGGCCGGAGGAAGACCCGGTTGAACGCGTCCGAGGTCACCTCGGCCTGCCGGTCGTTGGCGTTGTCGCAGCTGGCCCGGATGTTCACCCGGGAGCCGGCCTGGACGCTGTTCGGCGTCACCTCGACGAAGGTGTCCTGACCCGCCCTGGCGGGTGCCGCGCCGACCAGGACGAACGCCCCGATCAGTGCGAACGCCCCGAGCAGTCGGACGATGGTCGACGGGGCGTGGCGGATGCCCCCGTACGGTCGCAGACCCCGCATGATCCTCCCTCCCGGCACCGGTGCACCGGTCCTGCTGGGGCGACCTGCGGGGCTTTCCCCCTGCTCGCGGTGCTAACCGGGGAGCGGGGTGATCGGTTGCCGGGTGAGCGGGGTGGAGAGGACCATCGTGCTGGACGGCTGGCCGTACGGTGCGAGCCGGTCGATGACCGCCTCGAACGTCCCGATCGAGCCGACCGCGACCTTCAGCACGCTGCACGCGTCACCGGTGATCCGGTGGATCTCCAGGATCTCCGGCCATCCCGCGACCTCCGGGTCGTGCAGGATGCACCGGGCGCCATAGCAGGACATCCGGATCAGCGCGACCACCGTGCGGCCGGCCCGGGTGAGGTCGACATCGGCGTGGTATCCGGTGATCACACCGGTCTCCTCCAGCCGGCGCACCCGCTCGGCCACCGCCGGCGGGGAGAGATGCACCCGCCGGGACAGTTCGCTGAACGACAACCGTGCGTCGGCCTGCAACTCGCGCAGCAGCGCCCAGTCCATCTCGTCCACGCTGACGACCTTACGTCCGGAAGGTCGATCCCGGCCAGCGGTTTGTGTTCCTTAGGCCATCCCGCCAAAGCGCCGTTGAAGAGGCATTCCGTCCGGGGAACCCGGCAGGGGATCATGACTGGAAGGCAGGCATGAAGGAGGGAGCGGACGCATGGAGCAGACCGAGCTGAGCCCGGGGACCAGGACGGCGGTGCGTCCGGTCACGCCACGGCAGCGGGCGGCCCGCGCCGCGCGCAACGGCGGTGAGCCGACCCTGGAGTTCACCGAGCGGGTGCCGTACGACGCGTACGTGCAGGCCAGCACGCTGCACCGGCTCCAGCAGCCGCTGAGCAGCGACCCGGGCGAGATGTCCTTCCTGATGGTCAGCCAGATCATGGAGCTGTACTTCGGGCTAACCTGCCACGAGCTGCGGGATGCGTCCCGGCTGCTGCGCGCCGACCGGGTGTGGGAGGCGTTGGCCCCGCTGCGCCGGGCCGCGCTGCACCTGGAGGGGCTCAACGCCGCCTGGCGCGGCCTGCGCTGGATGACCCCGGCCGACTTCAACCGGTTCCGCAACCTGCTCGGCGAGGGCTCGGGCTTCCAGTCGGCCATGTACCGCCACCTGGAGTTCCTGCTCGGGCTGCGCGACCCGGCCCTGATCCGGCCGTTCCGCCGGCAGACCGAGGTGCACGCCGAGCTGACCGCCGCCCTGGCCACGCCGAGCGTCTGGGACGAGGTGCTCGCGCTGCTCGCCCGCCACGGTCACGACCTGCCCGCCGAGCTGCTGGAGCGGGACGTGGCCGTCGAGCACGAGGCGCACCCCGTCATCGAGGCGGCCTGGGTGCGCATCTACGCCGACACCGGCCCGGACAACCACCTGCGGCTGCTCGGCGAGGCGCTGACCGAGGTGGCCGAGCAGTTCGGTGACTGGCGGCACCACCACATCAAGGCGGTCCAGCGCACCATGGGCGCCAAGGTCGGCAGCGGTGGCTCGGCCGGGCTGGCGTGGCTGCAACGCAGCATGGCCCGGGTGGTCTTCCCGGAGCTGTGGTCGGCCCGTACCGCGATGTGAGGCGAGAGGCGATGACGACGGACGAGATCGGCGCCGGTGAGGCCGAGGCGCTGCGCCTGGACGCCGCCGACCCGGGGCACCGGCACCTGTTCCACGTGCCACCGGCCGACGGTGGCCGCTACCCCGAGGCCGCGTACCTGGCCGGCAACTCGCTCGGCCTGCAACCGAGGGCCACCCGTACCGAACTCCTGGCCGATCTGGACGCCTGGCGCCGGCTCGGCGTCGAGGGGCACCTGGAGGCGGAACGGCCCTGGCTGCCGTACCACGAGTCGCTGACGGCGCCGGCGGCCCGACTGGTCGGCGCCCTGCCCACGGAGACCGTGGTGATGAACTCGCTGACGGTCAACCTGCACCTGCTCATGGTCAGCTTCTACCGGCCCGTCGGCACGCGGACCCGGATCGTCATCGAGGACACCGCCTTCCCGTCGGACAGCTACGCGGTGCGCAGCCAGGCGCACTTCCACGGCCTCGACCCGGACGCCACGGTGGTCCGGCTCGCGCCGCGCCCCGGCGAGGACATCCTGCGGACCGAGGACGTCACCGCGTTCCTCGCCGCCGAGGGGCACACCGTCGCGTTGGTCCTGCTCGGCGGCGTCAACTACCTCACCGGTGAGCTGATGGACATCCCGGCGATCACCGCCGCCGGGCGGGCCGCCGGCGCGGTGGTGGGCTGGGACCTGGCCCACGCGGCGGGCAACGTGCCGCTGTCGCTGCACGACTGGGACGTCGACTTCGCCGCCTGGTGCTCGTACAAGTACCTCAACTCGGGGCCGGGGGCGCTGGCCGGCGTCTTCGTGCACGAACGGCACCACGACGACGCGGCGCTGCCCCGCTTCGAGGGCTGGTGGAGCACGGCGGCCGCCACCCGGTTCGAGATGGCGGCGGTCAGCCGGCCACCGGCCACCGTCGAGGCGTGGCAGGTCTCCAACCCGCCGATCTTCGCGATGGGGCCGGTGCGTACCTCGCTGGAACTGTTCGACTCGGTGGGCATGGCGGCGCTGCGCCAGCGCAGCCTGCGGCTCACCGGCTACCTGGACCGGTTGCTGGACGAGGTGGCCGCCGGTCGGCCGCTGTCGGTGATCACCCCGCGCGAGCCGCGCCGTCGCGGCTGCCAACTCTCGGTACGCATCGGCGCGGGCAGCGCCGCCGAGCTGACCAAGCGGCTGCGGCACGAGCACGGGGTGATCGCCGACGCCCGGGAGCCGGACGTGGTCCGGTTCGCCCCGGTGCCGCTGTACTCGACGTACCACGACTGCTGGCGGGTCGCCGACGCGCTGACCGCGACCGTGGAGACGACGGGATGAGCCGGGAACGCGACGAGGTCGCGGTGGTGGGCGCCGGGTTGGCCGGCTGCCTGCTCGCCTGCTTCCTGGCCCGGCGGGGTCATCCGGTGGCGCTCTACGAGCGGCGGCCGGACCCGCGCACCGGCACACCCGAGCGGGGCCGCTCGATCAACCTGGCCCTCTCCGAGCGTGGCCTGGACGCGCTGCGCCGCATCGGGCTCGACGAGCAGCTGATGGCGGACGCGCTGCCGATGCGCGGGCGGATGGTGCACCCGGTGGTGGGCGAGCCGGGCTTCCAGCCGTACAGCGTCGACGGTGACCGGGCGATCAACTCGATCAGCCGGGGCGCGTTGAACAACGCGCTGCTGGCGGCCGCCGCCAAGCTGCCCGGGGTGCGGATCGCCTTCGACCACCGGCTGGTCGGGCTCGACCCGGCCACCGGTGAGATGACCTTCCAGACCCCGCAGGGCACGGTCACCGCGAACGCCACGGTCGTGCTCGGCACCGACGGCGCCGGTTCGGCGGTACGCGGGCAGCTGCTCGGACACGGCCTGCTCACCGAGAGCGTCGACTTCCTGGACTACGGCTACAAGGAACTCACCATCCCACCGCTGGACGGTGAGTTCGCGCTCGATCCGGGCGCGCTGCACATCTGGCCGCGCGGCACCTCGATGATGATCGCGCTGCCCAACCCGGACCGCTCGTTCACCTGCACGCTGTTCTGGCCCACCCACGGCACCGCCAGCTTCGCCTCGCTGGGCAGCCCGGCGGCGATCGAGCGGCACTTCGCGCAGCACTACCCGGACCTGCTGCCGATCGCCCCGGACCTGATCGACGACTACCAGCACAACCCGGTCGGCGTGCTCGGCACCGTGCGCTGCGACCCGTGGCAGGTCGACGGGCGGGTCGGGCTGCTCGGCGACGCGGCGCACGCCATCGTGCCGTTCTACGGTCAGGGCGCGAACTGCGCCTTCGAGGACGTGGTGGAGCTGGACCGCTGCCTCGACGAGTGCGCCGGGGACTGGTCGGCGGCGCTGCCGCTGTTCCAGCACCGCCGGCAGGACAACGCCGAGGCGATCGCCCGGATGGCGCTGGCCAACTTCGTGGAGATGCGGGACATGGTCGCCTCGCCGGTCTTCCGCACCCGCAAGCGGATCGAGCACGCCCTGGAACGGGCGCTGCCCGGCCGCTACGTGTCCCAGTACGAGCTGGTCTCCTTCTCCACCGTCCCGTACGCGCAGGTGCGGCGCCGGGTCCGCCGGCAGTACCAGGTGCTCGGCGCGGTGGCCGCCGGTGTGACGGTGGCGGTGGCCGGCGCGGCGGTGGCGCTCGGGCGGCGGGGACGCCGATGACGCTCTGGGATCCCCGGCTGATGGCCGGCCAGGCACCGGGCGGTCCGGGCCTGCTGCGCAACTTCGTCGGCGGCGCCTTCGTCGACACCGGCACCCGGTTCACCAAGCGCAGCCCGGTCACCGGCGAGCCGGTCTTCGAGGTGGTCGAGGCCGGCCGCGCCACGGTGGACGACGCGGTCGCCGCCGCCCGGGCGGCGCTGCGCGGGCCGTGGGGCCGGATGGGGGAGCGCGAGCGCGCCGAGGTGCTGCGCCGGATCGCCGACGAGTTGGAGCGCCGCTTCGACGACCTGGTCGCCGCCGAGGTCGCCGACACCGGCAAGGCCATCTCGCAGGCCCGTACCCTGGACATCCCGCGCGGTGCGGCGAACTTCCGGGCCTTCGCGGAGATCGTGGCGACCGCGCCCACCGAGTCGTTCACGACGGTCACCGCCGGCGGCGGGCGGGCGCTGAACTACGCGGTACGCAAACCGGTCGGCGTCGTCGCCGTGATCGTGCCGTGGAACCTGCCGCTGCTCCTGCTCACCTGGAAGGTGGCCCCGGCGCTGGCCTGCGGCAACGCGGTGGTGGTCAAGCCCAGCGAGGAGACACCCGCGTCGGCCACCCTGCTGGCCGAGGTGATGGCCGCGGCCGGCGTGCCCGACGGCGTGTTCAACCTGGTGCACGGCTTCGGGCCGGACTCGGCCGGTGAGTTCCTCACCCGGCATCCGGGTGTCGACGCGATCACCTTCACCGGCGAGTCGGCCACCGGTGGCGCCATCATGCGGGCCGCCGCCGACGGGGTGAAGGCGGTCAGCTTCGAACTGGGGGGCAAGAACGCCGGGCTGGTCTTCGCCGACGCCGACCTGGACGCGGCGGTGACCGGGTCGGTGCGCTCCAGCTTCACCAACGGGGGTCAGGTCTGCCTCTGCACCGAGCGGATCTACGTGCAGCGGCCGGTGTTCGAGGAGTTCACCGCCCGGCTGGCGGCGCGCGCCGGCGAGCTGGCGTACGGCTGGCCGGCCGACGAGGCGACGGTGAACATGCCGCTGATCTCGCAGGGTCACCGGGACAAGGTGCTCGGGCACTACGAGCTGGCCCGGGTCGAGGGCGCGCAGGTGCTCGCCGGCGGCGGGGTGCCGCGGTTCGGCGACGCCCGCGACGGCGGCGCGTACGTGCAACCGACCGTGTTGACCGGGCTCGGCCCGGACGCCCGGACCAACACCGAGGAGATCTTCGGTCCGGTGGTGCACGTGGCGCCCTTCGACGACGAGGACGAGGCGTACGCCCTGGCCAACGGCACCGAGTACGGCCTGGCGGCGACGGTCTGGACCCGCGACGTCGGTCGGGCGCACCGGGCGGGCGCCCGGCTGGACGCCGGCATCGTCTGGGTCAACACCTGGTTCCTGCGTGACCTGCGCACCCCGTTCGGCGGGGTGAAGGCCTCCGGCATCGGCCGCGAGGGCGGCGTGCACTCGCTCGACTTCTACTCCGAACTCACCAACGTCTGCGTGGATCTGTCATGATTGATATCGAGGCGGCCGCCCGGGAACTGGCCGAGGCCCGGGAGAGCGGCAAGCCCTGCCCGCCGCTGCGGGGGCGGCTGCTGCCGGCCGACGATGTCGAGTCCGCGTACCGGGTGCAGCAGCTCCAGGTGCGCGAGTGGCTGGCGGCCGGGCGGCGCCGGGTGGGTGCGAAGATCGGGCTCACCTCCCGGGCGGTGCAGGAGAGCCTCGGGGTCTACGAGCCGGACTTCGGGGTGCTCACCGACGCGATGGCGGTGCCCGACGGCGCCGAGGTCGCCCTCGACCGGCTGCTCCAGCCCCGGGTGGAGGCGGAGATCGCCTTCGTGCTCGGCGCCGACCTGCCCGATGACCGGGTCACCGCCGCCGACCTGCTGCGCGCCGTCGACCACCTGCTGCCGGCCATCGAGATCGTCGACTCGCGGGTCGCCGGCTGGGACATCTCCATCGTGGACACGGTGGCCGACAACGCCTCCAGCGGACTGTTCGTGCTCGGCACCGCGCCGCGCCGGCCCGCCGAGGTGGACCTGCGGCTGTGCGGGATGGTGCTGGAACACGCCGGGGAACCGGTGTCGGTCGGCGCCGGTGCGGCCTGCCTCGGCAACCCGCTGCACGCGCTGGCCTGGCTGGCCGGCACCATGGCCCGCGCCGGCGACCCGCTGCGCGCCGGTGACGTGGTGCTCTCCGGCGCGCTCGGCCCGATGGTGGCGGTGACGCCGGGCGCGGCGTACGAGGCCCGCATCTCCGGGCTCGGCTCGGTGCGGACCTGCTTCTCCCGGGAGGACCTCTCATGACGACGGGTGTGGCGGTGCTCGGGTCGGGCAACATCGGCACCGACCTGATGATCAAGGTGCTCCGGCTGGGCGGTGCTGCTGACGGGTCGCGCCGGCGGGACTCCGCCCCGCCGCATTCCTCCCCGGCCAGCCTGCGGATGGTGGCGATGGCCGGTGTCGACCCGGCCTCCGACGGGCTGGCCCGGGCTCGCCGGCTCGGCGTGGCCACCACGGCGCAGGGGGTGGACGGCCTGGTCGCGCTGCCCGAGTTCGCCGACATCGAGCTGGTCTTCGACGCCACCTCGGCCGGTGCGCACCGGCACAACGATGCGGTGCTGCGCGGGCACGGGCGGACGGTCGTCGACCTGACCCCGGCCGCGATCGGCCCGTACGTCGTGCCGCCGGTCAACCTGGACGAGCACCTGGCCGAGACGAACCTCAACATGGTCACCTGCGGTGGACAGGCGACCGTGCCGATCGTCGCCGCGGTGCGCCGGGTCACCCCGGTCGCGTACGGCGAGATCGTCGCCTCGATCGCCTCGCGCTCGGCCGGTCCGGGCACCCGGGCCAACATCGACGAGTTCACCGAGACCACGGCCCGGGCGATCGAGGTGGTCGGCGGCGCGGACCGGGGCAAGGCGATCATCGTGCTCAACCCGGCCGAGCCGCCGCTGCTGATGCGGGACACGGTCTACTGCCTCTGCCCGGACCCGGACGCCGACCGGGGCGCGATCGCCGACTCGGTGGCCGCCATGGTGGCCAGCGTGCAGGAGTACGTCCCGGGCTACCGGCTCAAGCAGGACGTGCAGTTCGACCGGGTCGACACCTACGTGCCGTCGCTGGGGCGGCGGGTCACCGGGTGGCAGGTCTCGGTCTTCCTGGAGGTCTCCGGCGCCGGGCACTACCTGCCCGCGTACGCGGGGAACCTGGACATCATGACCTCGGCCGCGCTGCGCACCGCGCAGCGACTGGTCGCCCACCGCGCCGAGCTGGCTGCACGATGACCGAGCTGTACATCCAGGACGTGACGCTGCGCGACGGCATGCACGCCATCGCGCACCGCTACACCGTCGACCAGGTCCGGACCATCGCGGCCGCGCTGGACGCGGCGGGGGTGGCCGCGATCGAGGTGGCGCACGGCGACGGCCTGGCCGGTTCCAGCGTGAACTACGGCCACGGCGCGGCGAGCGACGCCGACTGGATCTCGGCCGCCGCCGAGGTGATGACGAGGGCGAAGCTGACCACGCTGCTGCTGCCCGGCATCGGCACCATCGCCGACCTGAGGGCGGCCCGGGCGCTCGGGGTGACCAGTGTCCGCATCGCCACCCACTGCACCGAGGCCGACATCTCCGCCCAGCACATCTCGTGGGCCCGGGAGAACGGCATGGACGTGGCCGGCTTCCTGATGATGTCCCACCTGAACGACCCGACCGGGCTGGCCGAGCAGGCCAAGCTCATGGAGTCGTACGGCGCGCACTGCGTCTACGTCACCGACTCGGGCGGTCGGCTGCTGATGTCCGACGTGGCGCAGCGGATCGACGCGTACCGGCAGGTGCTGGAGCCGACCACGCAGATCGGCATCCACGCCCACCACAACCTCTCGCTCGGGGTGGCCAACAGCGTGATCGCCGTGGAGCACGGCCGGGTCGCCGGTGCCGGCCCGGCCGGGTCCGGCGCCGGGCGGACGGTCCGGGTGGACGCCTCGCTGGCCGGGATGGGCGCCGGTGCCGGCAACGCGCCGCTGGAGGTCTTCGTCGCGGTCGCCGAACTGCACGGCTGGACGCACGGCTGCGACGTCTTCGCGCTGATGGACGCCGCCGACGACATCGTCCGCCCGCTCCAGGACCGGCCCGTCCAGGTCGACCGGGAGACCCTCTCCCTGGGGTACGCGGGGGTCTACTCCAGCTTCCTGCGGCACGCCGAACGGGCCTCGGCGCGCTACGGCGTGGACGTCCGGTCGATCCTGGTCGAGTTGGGCCGGCGGCGGATGGTCGGCGGGCAGGAGGACATGATCGTCGATGTGGCGCTGGACCTCGCGGGCAGGGGGAAATCATGATCGGGCCGGACATCGCGGGGATCGCCGAGACGTTGGGCGCGGCGGCCGACGCGGCCCGTCCGATCCCGCAACTCGCCACCGAGACCGGCCTCGACGTCGACGCCGCGTACGCCGTGCAGGCCGCCCTGGTACAGCGCCGGCTGAGCCGGGGGGAGCGGCTGGTCGGGCTGAAGATGGGGCTCACCAGCAGGGCGAAGATGGCCCAGGTCGGGGTGGACGAGGTGATCTGGGGACGGCTCACCGACGTGATGCGGGTGCCCGACGGCGGCACGGTCGACGTGGCCGGCTTCATCCATCCCCGGGTCGAGCCGGAGGTGGCCTTCCTGCTGGACCGGCTCCCCGAGCCCGGTGAGCCGGTCGGCGCCTTCACCGACGCGGTCCGGGCGGTCGCCCCGGCGATCGAGCTGATCGACTCCCGCTACGCGAACTTCACCTTCTCGCTGCCGGACGTGATCGCCGACAACACCTCGGCCGGCGCCTTCGTCGTCGGGCCGTGGTCGCCGGTGCCCGACGGGCTGGAGAACCTTGGCGTGCTGCTGGAGGTCGACGGGCGCCTGGCGCAGGTCGGCTCGACGGCGGCGATCCTCGGCGACCCGCGCCGGGCGCTGGACGAGGGGATCCGGCTGGCGGGGCGGCACGGCGTGCGGTTGCGCGACGGCTGGGTGTTCCTGGCCGGCGCGGCCACGGCCGCGGTTCCGCTGCGCCCCGGTGCCCATGTCCGGGCCGTGATCGAGAAGCTCGGTACGGCGTCGTTGAAGGCGTCGTCGTGAGTGGTGGGCAGGCGCGCGTGGTGCCGGGGAAGGCCGTTCCCCGGGGGGCGTTTCCGCACGTGAAGGTGGCCGGCGGGTTCGTGTTCGTGTCCGGCACGTCGTCGCGGCGGGCGGACAACAGCTTCGCCGGCGTGTCGGTGGACGAGTACGGCACGACCGCCCTGGACATCCGGGTGCAGACCCGCGCGGTGATCGAGAACATCGGTGATCTGCTGCGGTCGGTGGGCGCCGGGCTGTCCGACCTGGTGCAGGTGACGTCGTATCTGGTCACCATGAATGACTTCGGTGGATACAACGAGGTGTGGGCGGAGTTCTTCGACGCGACCGGGCCGACCCGGACGACCGTCGCCGTGCACCAGTTGCCGCATCCGCACCTGCTGATCGAGATGCAGGCCGTCGCCCTGCTCCCAGAAGGAGGCCAGTCGTGAGTGAGATCGCCGAGCCGTTCAGCTTTCCGGGGTGGATCGCGGAGAACCAGCACCTGCTGAAGCCGCCGGTGGGCAACAAGGAGATGCTGCCCGGCTCCGAGGACTTCATCGTGATGGTGGTCGGCGGGCCGAACCAGCGCACCGACTTCCACGTCGACCCGTACGAGGAGTTCTTCTACCAGATCAAGGGGAACATGCACGTCGACCTGATGCTCCCGGAGGGGCCGCGGACGGTGCACGTGCGCGAGGGCCAGATGTGGATGCTGCCGCGCAACACCCCGCACTCGCCGCAGCGGCCGGAGGCCGGCTCGATCGGAGTGGTGATCGAGCGGGTACGCGAGGAGGGGACGCTGGAGAGGTTCCAGTGGTACTGCCCCGGGTGCGACCACAAGGTGCACGAGGTGGAGTTGCAGGTGCGCGACATCGCCGCCGACCTGCCGCCGGTCTTCGCCGCGTTCTACGCCGACGAGTCCGCGCGCACCTGTGACCACTGCGGCACGCTGCACCCGGGCAAGGGCTGATGGCGGATCCGGTCGCCGGGGCGCCGTCGCCGGTGGTGGACGTGCACACGCACGTCGTACCGAAGGGGTGGCCGGACCTCGCGGCGGCGTGCGGTGGGTCCGGCTGGCCCTGGCTGCGGATCGACTCGGAGCGCGCGGCCATGATCATGGTCGGCGAGACGGAGTTCCGGCCGGTCGGCGCGGAGTGCTGGGACGCCGACACCCGGCTGGCCGACATGACCGCCGACGGGGTCGACGTGCAGGTGGTCTCGCCCACGCCGGTCTTCTTCTGCTACGACCGCCCGGCCGACCAGGCGGTGAAGGTGGCCCGGATCTTCAACGACCTGACCCTGGAGGTCACCGCCGCCGGTGGCGACCGGCTGCTGCCCTTCTGCCAGGTGCCGTTGCAGGACCCGGACGCGGCCTGCGCCGAGGTGGACCGCTGCCTGGCGGCCGGCCACGTCGGCGTGGAGATCGGCAACCACGTGGGCGATCGGGACCTGGACGACGCCGGCATCGTGACCTTCCTGACCCACTGCGCCGAGGTCGGCGCGCCGGTCTTCGTCCACCCGTGGGACATGACCGGCGGCCCCCGGCTCGACCGGTGGATGGCCCGCTGGCTCACCGGCATGCCCGCCGAGACCCACCTGTCGGTGCTGGCGATGATCCTCGGCGGGGTCTTCGACCGGGTGCCGGAGACGTTGCGGATCTGCTTCGCTCACGGCGGTGGCAGCTTCCCGTTCTGGCTGGGCCGCGCCGACAACGCCTGGCACCGCCGTGGCGACCTGGTACGCGGCTCCTCCGTCGCCCCGCCCAGCTCCTACGTGGACCGGTTCTCCGTCGACTCGGTGGTCTTCTCCACCCCGGCGCTGCGGCTGCTGGTGGACACGATGGGCGCCGACCGGGTGCTGGTGGGCAGCGACTACCCGTACCCGCTGGGCGAGCGCCCGGCCGGCCGCGTGGTCCACGAGGCCGGCTTCCTCACCGACGCCCAGCGCGCCGACCTGCTCTCCCGCAACGCCCTGCGGTTCCTCGGCATCGCTGGTATATAAACATGACTCAGCCGTATACACTCGGCACATGAAGACCGTTATCGACCTTGACGACGAGCTGCTCGAACGGGCTCGTCGTGAACTGGGCACCAAGAGCAAGAAGGACACGATCCACGCTGCCCTCCGGATGGTCGCCGAGCGCGGCGAGCGGATGGAGGCGATCCGGGAACTGCTCTCGATCGACCGGGACTGGACCGGCCTGCTCGCCGACGACAAGACACCTCGCGGCGAGCAGGACGCCGAGTGACACCTCCGGTCGGGCTGTACCTCATAGACACCTCTGCCTGGGGCCGCCTCCGCCATCCGATCGTCGGCAAGCGCATCCTGGCGATCCTTGAGGAGCGACTCGCCGCCACCTGCCTTCCGCTCGATCTGGAGGACGGGCGCAGCGCCCGTGACTTCCGCGACGCGATGACGGTGCGCGCCCGTCGTGCCGAGCTGATGACCGACCTTCCGATCACCTCCGCCGTGGCTACCCGGGCGCGGGACCTGCAGCTGGCGTTGACGGCTCGGGGTCACCATCGGGCAGCGAGCCCGGTGGACGTCACGGTGGCGGCGGCCGCCGCCGAGTACTCGGCGACCGTGCTCCACTACGACCGCGACTTCGATCTCCTGACGGACGCGGGCGGCCCCCGGTCGGAGTGGGTGTCGCCGCCCGGCACCCTGTCCTGACGCCGGCCCTCGTGTCGAGGCGGCGGCGGACGATCTGAGCGGGCAGGATGGCGGCATGGCCGAGCCGCACGACCTGACCGCGCTGGAGCAGGCCGCCGCGGTCGCCCGGGGCGAGCTGTCCAGCCTGGACCTGGTCGAGCATCACCTGCGGCGGGTCGACGCGCTCGGTGACACGGTCGGCGCCTTCGTCACCGTCACCGCGGACCTGGCCCGCGAGGCCGCGCGGGTGGCGGACGCGACGCCGAAGGACCGGCGCGGGCCGCTGCACGGCGTACCGACCGCGATCAAGGATCTGACGTTGACGGCGGGTGTCCGCACCACCTTCGGCTCGGCCGCCTTCGCCGACTTCGTGCCACCGGTCGACGCGGACGTGGTGCGGTTCATCCGGGCCGCTGGCCTGGTCAGCCTCGGCAAGACGACCACCTCCGAGCTGGGCTGTTCGCTCTACTCCGAGACCCTGGTGGCCCCACCGGCCCGCAACCCGTGGGAGCTGGCGTACACCGCCGGTGGGTCCAGTGGGGGCGCGGCGGCGGCCGTGGCGGCGGGCCTGGTGCCGGTGGCGCAGGGCTCCGACGGCGGTGGTTCGCTGCGCATCCCGGCCTCGCTGTGCGGCCTGGTCGGCTACAAGCCCAGCCGCGGCCTGGTCTCCGGCGGCCCGCTCGGCTTCGGTGCCTTCGGCCTGCCGACCAACGGCCCGATCGGCCGCAGTGTCGCCGACGTGGCCGCGTTGCTGGACGTGCTGGCCGAGCCGGTGCCCGGTGAGCCGTACCTGCCGCCCCCACCGCCGCCCGGCGGCTACCTGGCGGCGGCCCGCGCCGCCGAGCCCGGGCGGCTGCGGGTCGGCCGGTTCACCGCCCCGATGCTCGCCGACGAACCGGTGCACCCGGACTGTCTCGCCGCGGTGGACCGGGCCGCCGCGCTGCTCACCGCCGCCGGCCACGAGGTGGTCGAGGTGCCGGCGCCGCTCGGGCCCCAGGTCTGGCCGCTGTTCGAGATCGTCTGGTACGTCCTCGCGCTCGCGCCGGTGCCGCCGGGGCGGGAGGCCGAACTGCTGCCGCTGACCCGCTTCCTGCGCTCCCGGGCAGCCGGGATCTCCGCCGGCACCCTCACCGCGACCCTCGGTGAGATCCAGGCGCAGGTACGCCTCGGTGCCCGCCGTACCGCCGGCTGCGACCTGCTGCTCTGCCCGACCCTGGCGGCCCCGCAGGCGCCGGTCGGCTGGTTCACGCAGGGGCGCACCCCGGAGGAGGACTTCGACCGGCAACGCCGGTTCTCCCCGTACTGTGCCGTCTTCAACGTCACGGGTGAACCGTCCGTTTCGCTGCCGGTCGGTACGACCGCCGAGGGGTTACCGGTGGGTGTGTTGCTCACCGGCCGCTACGGCGACGACGCGAGGCTGATCGCGACCGCTGCGCAACTGGAGTCCTCCAGTGGCGGGTGGGATCGGCACCCCGCAGTCTGGCGGGGCGTCGGCTCCGCTAACGTGAATGGCAGCGGAGTCGGGAGGTCACCGCGGTGAACCGTCACCCGACCCGGTCGAAGGTCTCTCTTTCCGCCTGGGGGCGTTGGGATTGTCTGTAACCGACACGTTGCTGGTCTTCGTCGGCATCCCGGCAGCCGTCGTGCTGGTGATTGCCGGCCTGGTCTACGCGGGCAGCCGGGGTGGTGGCGGTGGTGCCAAGCGTTACCGGCCGGGCCGACCGTTCAGCTTCACGCCGGTGTGGTTCCTCGGCCGGCCGGAGGAGCTGGCCGACTCCGCCGGCGCGGTGCTGTCGGTGGGGGCACAGGCGCCCGCGCTGACCAGCAGCAAGCAGGAACAGGCCGGTGCCGAGGCGCCGGCCGGTGGAACCGGAGGCGCAAGTGACCGTTGGTGAGAAGCAGCCCGGGACGGAAACCCCGCCCGACGTGCTCGACGGGCCGTTCTCGACCCGCCAGCTGCTGCGCATCGACGAGGCGCTGCGCCTGGCCGACAAGACGACGGGCCTGGTCTTCTCGGTCTTCGTCGGCGGCCTCGACGAGCCGATCCGGGAGCATGCCGAGCGCCTGCACGGGCAGCTCGCCGACCCCGACCGGTCGGTGCTGGTCGCGATCTCGCCCAACCAACGGCAGTTGGAGATCGTCACCGGCCGGTACGCCCGTAAGCGCGTCCCCGACACGTACGCCAAGATCGCCGCGCTGTCGATGGTGGCCGCCTTCGGCGGCGGCGACCTCGCCGGAGGGATCATCCAGGGGCTCGACCAGCTCTCCCGGTACGCCGGCAAGGGCTGACCGGTCCCGTACGACGAAGCCCGGTCCCCACCTCGCGGAGACCGGGCTTTCTCGTGCCGACAGGTCAGCGCGGCCAGGCGGACGGGTCGAGCCGCATCGGCCACGGCTCGGTCACCTCGACCGGATCGTCCGGCCCGACCGTGCCGAGAAGGTTGTAGTGGACCTTCTTGACCAGCTCATACCGGTAGACCACCGGCCCGAAGTCGCCCCGTTCCACCCGCCAGTAGAAGGGGATGCCCGCCTCGGCGTAGAGCGCGGGCTTGGTGAACCGGTCGTGGCGACGGCTGCTCGGCGACTCGATTTCGACGACGAGCGCGATGTCCGTCGGATTCGCCCACATGCCATCCGGTGGCGCGCTCGGCCTGAGGGCTGTGATGTCCGGAATCAGGTTGCCGGCCGGGGTGCGAAGCCCAGCCTCGCGAATGATCATCCAGCCCGCTGGTGCCGCAGCCCTGATCGCTGTCCGGATCTCATCGGCCAGCCACTGGTGTCCGTACCCCGGCGGTGGAGTCACGTGCAGGCTCCCGTCGATGATCTCGTAGCGACTCCCGTCCTCCGGCAGATCGAAGAGATCCTGCTCCCGCCAGTCACGCTCCGGTGGGCGCCATTCGAACGTCGGCTGTGCCATCACGTCCACCTCCTTCTGCAACCATAACGGTCCGGGCCGGCGCGGGTTCGCACCCGCGCCGGCCCCGAGGGTCCGCGTCGGTCAGGCGGTCCGGGCGTCCCGGCGGCGGGCGTGCAGCGCGCGGAGCACGCCGTCGCGGCCCTCGGCCACCAGGCGCCGCAACGGCCCCGGGCGGCCCTCCTGGGCCAGCCAGGCGTCGGTGGCCTCGACCGTGTCGTCCTCGACCAGGTGCGCCGGGTACATCAGCATGGCGAACTCCTGCGCCGGCTCGCTGTCCCGGCTGGCCCAGACCTGCCCGACCGTGGCGAAGTACCGGTCCCGGTACGGCGCGACCAACTCCACCTGTGCCGGGTGGGTGAAGCCCTGCAACAGTGCCCGGTGTCGCCAGTTCGGCAACGGCTCGGGGCCGGTCAGCTGGGCCCAGACCGTGCTCTTGTTCTGCTCGGTCGGCACCAGCGCGTGCGCGTACGCGGCCTCCCGCTCACCGCTGGAGGTCTTGTCGGTGGCCAGCTCCGCCTCGATCTCCGGCGCCCCGGCCACCCCGTTGGCCACCAGTGCCTGCAGCACGCTCCAGCGCAGTTCGGTGTCGATGGTCAGCCCGGGCGTCACCTGCGTGCCCTCCAGCCAGCCCCGCAGGACGGCCAGGTCCTCGCCGGAGCGGGCCGCGGCGATGTACGCCCGGGCCCAGGCCAACTGGAAGCCGCTGCCCGGCTCGGCGGCGGCGAGGGTGGTCTTCGCGGTGCGGGCCAGCTCGGCCCAGCCGGTCGGTGCCCAGTCCGGGTCGGCGTAGAAGGTGAGCGCGCTGCTGACCTGGCGCAGCGTCGCGGTGACGAGGTTGATGTCCGGCTCGGCCGGCAGCCCGGCCAGCACCAGCGCCACGTAGTCCCGGGTGGCCAGCTCGGCGTCGCGGGTCATGTCCCAGGCGGCGGTCCAGCACAGCGCCCGCGCCAGCGACGAGTCGAAGCCGGCGATGTGCTGCACCACCGTGGCCATGGAGCGTTCGTCCAGGCGCAGCTTGGTGTAGGTGAGGTCGTCGTCGTTGAGCAGCAGCACGTCGGCCGCGGGCACGCCGACGAGCCCGGTCAGCTCGGTCAGCTCACCGTCGACGTCGACCTCGTACCGCTCGCGGCGCACCAACCGGCCGTCGGTGAGGTCGTAGAGGCCGACGCCGATGCGGTGGGTACGCAACGTCGGGTGGCCCGCCGGCGCCTCCTGGCGGACCAGCACCTGCTCGTACGCGCCGTCCGCGCCGATGGTCAACTCCGGCCGCAGCGTGTTGACCTGCGCGGTCTCCAGCCACTGCGAGGCGAAGGTGGCCAGCTTGCGGCCGGAGGCGCTCTCCAGTTCGGAGAGCAGGTCGTCGAAGGTGGCGTTGCCCCAGGCGTGCCGGGCGAAGTAGGCCCGCAGGCCGGCCAGGAAGGGCTCCTCGCCGACGTACGCGACCAGCTGCTTGAGGACGCTGGCACCCTTGGCGTACGTGATGCCGTCGAAGTTGACCTCGACCGCCTCCAGGTCGGGCATCTCGCAGTAGACCGGGTGGGTGGAGGAGAGCTGGTCCTGCCGGTAGCCCCAGTTCTTCCGGATGGACAGGAAGGTCGTCCACGCCTCGGTGAACCGGGTGGCGTGCGTGTTGCACCAGTGGCTCGCCCACTCGGCGAACGACTCGTTCAGCCACAGGTCGTTCCACCAGCGCATGGTGACCAGGTCGCCGAACCACATGTGCGCGAGTTCGTGCAGGATCGTGTTGGCCCGCTGCTCGTACTCGAAGTCGGTGACCTGGGAGCGGAACAGGTAGTGCGACTCGGCGTGCGTCACGCAGCCGAAGTTCTCCATCGCGCCGGCGTTGAAGTCGGGCACCCACAGCTGGTCGTACTTCGGCAGTGGGTATCGCACCCCGAACTGCTCGTGGAAGAAGTCGAAGCCCTGCGTGGTGATCAGGTTCAGATCGTCGGAGTCGAGGTACTGCGCCATGCTCGCCCGGCAGAAGTAACCCAGGTCGATCCCGTCGTGGGTGTACCGCACCTCGTGGTACGGCCCGGCGCAGAGCGCGGTGATGTAGGTGCTCATCCGCGCCGAGGAGACGAAGTGGACGGTCTTGTGGCCCTCGCCCGCCGCCTCCTCGCGCTCCACCGGCATGTTGGAGACCACCTTCCAGTGCTCCGGGACGGTGGCGTGCCAGGTGTAGACGCTCTTCAGGTCCGGCTGGTCGAAGCAGGCGAACACCCGCTGCGCGTCGGCCGTCTCGAACTGGCTGTAGAGGTAGGTCTCACCGTCGACCGGGTCGACGGTGCGGTGCAGCCCCTGCCCCGAGGTGGAGTACGCGAAGTCCGCGTCGACGACCAGCGTGTTCTCGCTGGCCAGCCCCGTCAGCGTCAGCCCCTTCTCGGCCGAGAAGTCGGTCAGGTCGACCGGGGCGCCGTTGAGCGTCGCCGAGCGTACCGACTCCGCCGCCACCTCGATGAACGTGGTGGCCCCCGGCTCGGTGCAGCCGAAACGCACCTCGGTGGTCGACTGGAAGGTACGGCCGCCGGCGGCGTGAACGGCGCTGGACAGGTCCAGACTGATGTCGTATCCGGTCACGTCGAGCAGGCGGGCCCGTTCGGTCGCCTCGGCCTGTGTCAGGTTGCGCACTCCCGGCACTGTTCGTCTCCATCCCACTCTCGCCGTGCGTCACGGTCGCGTCGTCCGTCGACCGCTCGTGACGGCCGGTCCCGCCTGAGTCTTCCATGTACGGGGAGGCGGTGGTGGGCGAGGTCACGGGTCGATCCCCACACAGGCGGGGTGCGGCGGAGCGAGGATCGGTGGTACGACGTCGAGTCGGTATCACCGTTGCGAAGGGATCTCACCGTGAACGAGCGCGCCAGCGTCGACATGTGGTTCGATCCGATCTGCCCGTGGGCATGGCTCACGTCCCGATGGCTGCTGGAGGTGGAGCGGGTCCGCGCCGTCGACGTCCGCTTCCACGTGATGAGCCTGTCGGTGCTCAACGAGGGTCGGGACCTGCCCGAGGAGTACCAGGAGATCATGCGGGCCGGGTGGGGACCGGTGCGCGTCTGCATCGCCGCGCAGCAGCGCTACGGCCCGGACGCCGTCCGCGCGCTCTACACGGCCCTGGGCACCCGGATCCACCTCGGCAGGGAACAGCTCGGGCCGGAGCTGTACGTCGCCGCCCTGACCGACGCCGGACTGGACCCGGACCTGGCGGCGGCGGCCGGGGACGCCGGCCTCGACACGCCGCTGCGGGCCAGCCACGAGGCCGGCATGCGACCGGTCGGCACCGACGTGGGCACCCCGGTCATCCACGCTCCCGGCCCCGACGGTCGCCAGGTCGCCTTCTTCGGGCCGGTGGTCACCCCGGCGCCCAAGGGTGAGGCCGCGGGTCGCCTCTGGGACGGCGTCCTGCTGGTCGCCGGCACGCCCGGCTTCTTCGAACTCAAGCGCAGCCGCGACCTGGACCCCATCTTCGACTGAGGTGCTGGGAAGGGCCCCGGTTAACGCCTCCGGTATAGCAGGGGCCCTCTCTCAACAAGTGGATCGCCGCGTCACCGCTGCCTCCACGGGCTCGTTTGACCCTGTGTCCGCAGCGGCGATCCGGCGGGCCGTAGCTGCGGCTGCCGGCCGCATTCCGCAGCTCGTGGAGGGGAGCCAGATGGCCAAGCACCGTGCGCCCGTTGACGATCTCCAGTGGTGGGAGGAACGCGGGAACGGCGACTCTCGGCCGGCGCCCGACCTGCGCTGGCCCGCGCCCCGCCAGGACCGCCCCAGCACCACGAGCACCACGGCCCGGGTGCTGGGCCGGTCGGGCGTGGTGGGCGTGGCGAGGGTACCGGTCACGTCCCGCCTGACCCCACCCGATCGGGACCTGCGCGACCAGCGACCACGCCCGGATCGGGTACGCCCGGCCGTGGTGCCGACGCCCGCCGGTCGGCACCGGCAGACCACCAGGTCGGACCGTTGACCGGGGGCCCTTCCCTGTCACCTGGTGGGCGGGGGGCGGGTCGGGCGGTGGGGGCCGGGCCGGCGCCGGTAGCGTCATCGGTCATGACGGTCGTGCACCCGATCACCCGGGCCTGGATCACCACTGGCGGCACCGGCGCGCAGAACTACGACGAGTTCGCCGACGACGCGGAGATCACGGCGATCATCGAGGCGAATCCGCACAGCGCCCTCGGCATCGAGATGCCGCACAAGGCCCCGGAGAGCCTCGGCACGTCCTTCGGCGACGCCCTGCCGGCGGCGGTGAGCCGGCTGGCGGAGGCGAAGGCCGACGGCAGCTACACCCCGGCCGAGCAGGTGGTGGTGCTGTACCGGATCAGCGCGGCGGGCGAGGAACCGGCCTACGGGCTGTTCGCCATGGTCGACACCGATCAGATCTCCACCCGGGCCGACGAGCCGGGCCTGGTGATCCGCAACGAGGACGTCTTCATCGCGAAGGTGCGCGAGCGGGTCGCCCTGGCCCAGGCGCTGGGCCACCTGCTTTCGCCCGTACTGCTGCTGCAGACCGGGCGGGGGGACGAGCTGCACGCCGCGCTCGCGGCGGCCACCGACGCAGCCGGCGCGCCCGCCGCCACCGACACCGACCAGTCCGGGCGCACGCACGCCATCTGGCTGGTCGGTCCCGGTGCCCAGCAGGACGAGCTGACCGCGCTGGCCGGCGGCGGCGAGCTGGTCGTCGCCGACGGCAACCACCGCAGTCTGGCCGCGCAGACCGGCGGGATGTCCCGGTTCCTGGCGGTCGTCACCACGCCGGCATCGGTGGCCATCCAGCCGTACAACCGCCTGGTCAGCGAGCTGACCACCACCCCGGACGAGCTGCTCGACCGGCTGCGTGCCGCCGGTGCCCGGGTCACCACGGTCGACGGCCCGGCCGAGGTCCCGTCGGCCGGCGGCACCGTCGTGCTCCAGCTGCCGGGCCAGGCGTACGCGGTGACACTGCCGCACACCGGCGCCGGCCGGCTGGAGAATCTCGACCATGCCCTGGTCGAACGGTTGCTGCTGCGTGATGCCCTCGGCCTGGACCCGGGCGACAAGCGGATCACCTACGTCGGCGGCGACTACCCGGCGAGCTGGCTGACCGGTGAGGTCGAGGCCGGCCGGGCCGAGCTGGCCATCCTCATCGCGCCGGTGACCGTCGACGACTTCGTCGCGGTGAACCTGGCCCGGGAGAAGATGCCGCGCAAGAGCACCTGGTTCACCCCGAAGGCGCGCGGCGGTCTGGTGGTCGCCGAGCTGCCCTGACCGGCGCCCGTCCGGGCCGGCACCGCCGCTGACATGGCGTCCGTTCCGGCGGGCACCGCCCCCGCGCTGCCCGCCCGGGCGCGCCTGACAGACTGCCCGGTATGCGCGTCTACCTGGGATCCGACCACGCCGGTTTCGAGCTGAAGGTGCACCTGGCCAACCACCTCGCCAAGCAGGGCTACGAGGTGGTCGACATCGGCCCGCACGCCTACGACCCGGAGGACGACTACCCGGCCTTCTGCCTGCACGCCGGTACCCGCGTGGTGGCCGATCCGGGCAGCCTGGGCGTGGTCGTCGGCGGCTCGGGCAACGGCGAGCAGATCGCCGCGAACAAGGTGGCGGGAGTACGGGCGGCCCTGGCGTGGAACGTCGAGACCGCCCAGCTGGGCCGGCAGCACAACGATGCCAACGTGGTCGCCGTCGGTGCCCGTCAGCACACCCTCGACGAGGCCACCGCCATCGTCGAGGCGTTCCTGACCACCCCGTTCTCGGGCAGCGAGCGGCACGCTCGCCGCATCGACCAGGTCGCTGAGTACGAGCGCACCCGGAAGCTGCCCGACCTGCCCTGACGGGACGGTCAGCGGCGGGGTAGCTCGTCGCGGGGAGTCCAGTTCCGGCGGACGATGACGACCCGGGCGGCGGCCTCGGCGAGATCCTCCTCGGTGGGCCGGGCGGCGTCCCGGGCCCGCATCGCCGCGGTGACGCTCACCTGTGACGAGCCGGAACCGACCAGCCCGCGCAACCCTCGCTCACCCTCGTCGGCGCCGCCGCGCCGCCCACGGTGCGCCTCGCCCCCGTCGTGCATCCCCGCGGTGGCCGCCGCCGCGCCCCCGTCACCACCCTCACCGTGACCACCGTGATGCCGGTGCCGCCGCCGTCGCCGCTCCCCATCCGCCACCCCCCGACCGTACCCCCACCCCCACCCGCCCACCCTCTTCGCCCTGTTGATCATGAAGTTGTTGTCGCCCCGCCCGGCGTGTCGCGGTAACAACTTCATGATCGCCGAAGGGGGAGTGGGGTGGTCAGAAGACCTCTAGGGCGGAGGGGGCGCGGGGCCAGGTGAAGGCGGGGGTGGCGGTGGCCAGGGCGCCGGGGCGTAGCTCGCGGACCCGACCGGCGTCCGCCAGCGTGGTCAGCCCGGCGCCGCCGAGGAACACCTCGCCGAGGCAGCGTACGTCGCACGCCAGGTCGGCCGGTGCGCTCTCCGGAGTGCAGGTGGCCCCGGTCAGCCCGCCGCGCAGCCGCCACCGGCCGGTGTTCTCCGGCAGCAGGTCGTCGGTCACCTCGATGACCACGTCGACGTCGGTGGCGTAGCGCCGGGCGGCGAGCGCGGCCGGCACGTCCACCACCCGTACCCACAGCGCGTCGACCAGCTGGGCACCGAGCTGGCGCGGCTCGTTCACCATTCGCAGCAGCGGTTCGTCGACGGCGGCGCGCACCCAGGACAGCCGTCGGGCCAGGTCGAGCGAGAGCAGCATCCGCCAGATGGCCCGGTACGCGGCCGGGTCGGTCGCCACCACCTCGTCGACCGTGGTGAGGCCCTTCGGGCCGGCGTCTTCCCACTCGGCCTTGGTGCGGAACAGGCCGTAGCCGTCGACGCCGTCGGCGCCCTCGTGCAGCACCACCCGTCGCTCGGTGGCGCCGCCGCGCTGCGCCTCCGGGTCGACCAGCACGTACCGCCACCATCGGTCGTCGCGGGCGGACCAGCCGGGCCGGTCGGCGCGGGCCCGGTCGTACACCCGGGCGAGGTCGGCCCGGCGGGCGGTCGGCGAGTCCAGGCGCAGCCGGCCCTCGTCCGGGGTCGGCGCCGGCAGCCGCAACTCGGTGGTCTCGTCGGTGACGGTGAGTCGCTGCGCGGCCAGACCGTAGCCGAAGCGTGGGTAGATCCGCCCCTCGCTGGCCCAGAGCACCGCGATCGGTTCCCGGCGGTCGTCGCGGATCTGACGCAGCTGCCGGTGCATCATCGCGGTGAGCAGTCCCCGGCGGCGGTGGGTCGACGCGACCCCTACCAGGGTGACGTGGGCGGCGGGAATCGCCCCGCCGGGCACGCCCAGATCCCGGGTGTACGCGGCGGCGCTGGCCACCAGTTCCGGCCCGTCGCGGACCAGCAGGGCGCGCTCCGGTTCGAAGATCGCGCGTTCGGTCTCGTGCGCCTCGGGCACGACGGGTTGATGGAACAGGTCACCGAGGAACCGGCCGATCTCGTCGTAGTCCTCGGCACGACCGGTCGCGATGGGCAGGGTGGCGATGGGCAGGGTGGAGGTGGTCACCGGTCGTGTCTAACGGATCGGCACGGGGTGGGGCGACCGATTTGCCGGCTGGCTACTCTCGAAGTCTCCAGCGGCGCCCGGTGGGTCGCCGCCGGTCCAGGGGAGGGGACGAGATGGCCGACCAGACGCAGCCGTGGGCGGAGCGGACCGTCGAGGTGCCTCCGCAGCCGGATGCCGGGGTTCCGCAGCAGCGCGACCCGTACCGGCGGGGCGTGGCCTCGGTCGGTCCCCGGGCACACCGTACCGAGCCGTTCCCGGCGGTGGCGCACGAGCCGACCGGCACCGGTTGGCCGGGCGAGCCGGTGCCGCGACGGCCGTTGAGCTGGCACGTGGCGCGGCTGAAGCGCGGCGGCGAGTGGAGCGCGGCGGGTGCGTTGTTCGCCTTCGTCTGCTGGGGGATCTGGGCGATCTCCGGCGGTGGTGATCTCGTCGGGCCGTTTCTGGTCTTCGCGGTGAGCCTGCTGGTGGCGGCCGGGCTGTTCGCCCTCGCCCGGTTGCTGGGCCGGGTGGTGCTGGAACGGCAGTTGGGCCGGGTGCGGCGCAGCGCCCGGGGCGCGCATCTGGTCACCGCCGTCTTCCTGGCCGGCCTGGGCTTCGCCTATCTCCGCCAGACGCAGTGGATCATGGATGCCTGGAACTGGCTGACCACCTGAGTCCGCCGGTCACCGGGCGGATCGGCCGAGGGCCGACCCGCCCGGGAGCGGTCGCGTAGCCGCGACCGAGGTCGTCACTCCACCAGGACGGCGCCCTGCTTACCCCGCTCGGCGCGGTTCATCCCCCCGACGCCCGAGGCGGGCGTCAGACACCCCCAGTCTGGACATCACCGCACCTATCCGTCTTGGTGTTAAATCTGCGGTCGTCCCCGTCTTTTCCGCGATCGGACACAATTTCCCCGGCAAGGGGGAAAGTGTGCTGCCTAATGTGTGAATAGCACGCCTGTGTCCGACTTCGTGATGTGAAAATTCTGTCAACACAGAGCTTCACAAAATTAAAAGCGTCTATAGGATGTGCTTGTGGGAGGCGGGGGGAAGGTCGACGGGTCTGGATTTGTAGAGGGAGTGGGCATTCCGGTGTCCGTTCTCCGGCTGGACCGCCCCGAGCTCGACGGGACCCGGCTCGTCGTGCGCGCCATCGACGTCGACCTGCGCGAACGACGGCGGGGGCACCACCTCGCACCGCTGGGATACCTCTACGACCGCGCCGACCACGACGAGCTGGAATCAGATCTCATCCTCGACGCCGGGCACTACGACGAGGTGGAGCAGACCTGGTCGTTTTCCGCAGAGGTGCCCGGAATCATCGGGCTCACCGAGCCGCTGTCGTCGGCCGGCAATCCGCCGGGCGAAAGAGCCGGAAAAGAAGGAGACGAGACGTGACAACCACTCTCACCCGTAACCCACTGCGCACCTCGCTGTCCATGACCAGCGGGCACGACTTCAGCCAGCCGCTGCCGGCCGACCACGACCGCCAGCCGTTCGGCTACCTCTTCGCCAACTGGGATCCGGGCATGCCGGAGGAGACCGAGACGGAGCTCGGCTACTACGACGCCGACCAGCAGGTCTGGGTGACCCCGGACGGCGCCATCACCGCCGGCGTCTACACCAAGACCCGCACCTCCGGCGCCAACTGCGGGGACTGCGTGACCGACGACGCCTGCGCGTAGGGGCGACGCATGTCCACCTCGCCATCGGACCGGGGGATCCTCATCCTCACCCAGGACTTCGATCCCACGGTCGACCCCGTTGTGCGGACCCTCACCGCACGGGGCGCCGACGTCGTCCGCGTCGACCTGAGCTACTTCCCGCAGACGCTGACGTTCACCACCTCGGATTTCGATGGCGAGCGGCGGCGGTTGCTGCACCGCGGGCGGGAGGTCGACCTCGACCGCCTCTCCGGGGTGTGGTACCGCCGCCCCACCGCCTTCCGCTTCCACGAGCAGATGAGCGAGGCCGAGCAGCAGTTCGCGCGCAACGAGGCGCTGCACGGCATCGGTGGCATCCTGCGCGGCACCGACTGTCTCTGGGTCAACCGGCCGGACGCCGACGCCGTCGCCGAACTCAAGCCGTACCAGCTCGGGTTGGCCAAGCAGGTCGGCATGCGGGTGCCCCGAACGTTGCTCACCAACGACCCCGACGAGGTCCGCGCCATGGTCGGCGC
Organism: Micromonospora sp. WMMD1082; assembly: GCF_029626175.1. NCBI lineage: Bacteria > Bacillati > Actinomycetota > Actinomycetes > Micromonosporales > Micromonosporaceae > Micromonospora > Micromonospora sp. WMMD1082. Next base: position 4,251,028 of record NZ_JARUBM010000002.1, read on the forward strand.
GGCCGACGCACCGGTCGTCTACAAGGCGCTCACCGGCGGGGTGATCCACTACCCCGGTGCCTTCCCCAGCGGCCTCTACACCACCGTGGTGGGCGACGAGGTGCTGGCGAACGCCGATCGGGTCCGGCACACGCTCTGCATGTTCCAGGAATACGTCGACAAGGCGTACGAGGTCCGGCTGACCGTCGTCGGGAACACCTGGTTCCCCGTGGTGATCGACTCGCAGACGCTGCCCACCACCTCCGTGGACTGGCGGGGCGAGAACCACCTGCCGTACGGCCCGTACAAACCCCTCCCCGACGACGTGGTGGCGAAGACACAGCGCCTGCTCGACCGCCTCGGCATCGTCTACGCGGCCCTCGACTTCATCGTCACCCCCGAGGGGGAGTACGTCTTCCTGGAGGTCAACCCGGGCGGCCAGTTCATGTGGCTGCAGCACGACCTGGGCCTGCCGATGGGCGAGACCATCGCGGACCTGCTGCTGGCCGGCGGCCCCTTCCGCCGGGGCGAGGTCACCCAGGTCGGCTACTGAGATGACCGGGGTGCTGCTGCTCGTCGCCCAGCTCGCACTGGGCGGCACGCTCGGCTGGGCGCTGGTCGGCAAGCTACGGGGGCGGGCCGCCTTCGCCGAGTTCCGCGCCTCGTTGCCGCGTACCGTCGGCGTGCCGGCGGTCCGGGCGGGGTTGCTCGCCGTGGCCGTGCTGGCGGCCGAGGCGCTGGCCGCCGCGACGCTGCTCGCGGCCGTCGCTGTGCCGGCCCTCGCGCCGGCGGGGTTCGCGCTGGCCGCCGTGGTGTTCGCGGCGTTCACGGTGGCGGTCGCCGGGATGGTCCGCCGGGGCGTCCGCGAGCCCTGCCGCTGCTTCGGGGTTGCCGAACGCCCACCCGGCCCGGCCCACGTCGCCCGCAACCTGCTGTTGACGGCGGTCGCCGTCGGCGGGATGGCGCTGACCTTCGGCGGTGCCCGCCCGCCGTCGCTGCCCGTCCTCGCCTCGGCGCCACCCGGCGGCGACCTGCCGCCCTCGTCCGTCCTGCTGCTGGTGGTCACCGTCCTGTGCCTGGTGAACACCACCGTCCTGCTGGTCGTGCTGGGGCAGCTGCGGCGGCAGTCCGCGCTGCTGCGGGTCAGCATCGAGGGGGTGCAGAACCCGGAGCCGATCATGCTGACCGCCGGTGCCACCGTGGGCGACTTCACCGCCACCACCGTCGACGGCGTACCGGTGTCCCGGGCCGCGCTGCGCGGCGAGACTCTGGTCGCCTTCCTCTCCCCGAGCTGCCCGGCCTGCGCGGAGAGCCTGCCCGGCTTCCTCGCCCGGGCCGAGGCGCTGCCCGGTGGCCGGGAGCAGGCGCTGGCCGTGGTGCTGGGCGCCGGTCCGGACGCCGGGCAGTTGTGCGAACGACTCACGCCGGTGGCGCGGGTGGTCAACGAGCCGGAGCGCGGGCCGGTCGCCCGGGCGTTCGGTGTGGACGGTTACCCGGCGTTCGGCCTGCTTGCCGGCGACACCGTGGTGGCCAGCCACTTCGTGCTCGACCGGGTGCCCGCCACCGCCGCACCGTGATCGGGCAGGCAGTCGGCGCGCTGGCCGCCGCGACCCGGATGGCCTGGGCCGCGGCGGGCCGCTGGCTGCTCGCCCGGGTGCTGCTCACCGCGGTGGCCGGCGCGGTACCCGTCGCCGTCGCCTGGCTGATGAAGGTGGTGCTGGACCGGCTGGCCGCCGGCGACGGCCGCCTCGCCGGGCCGGTGCTGCTGCTGGCCGCTGCGGGCGCCGCCGCCGTGCTCCTACCCGAGCTGGGTCGCTACGTCGACGCCGAGTTGCAGCGGTCGGTCGGGCTGAGCGCGCGGCAGCGCCTCTTCGCCGCCGTGGGCCGGATGACCGGGCTGGGCCGGTTCGAGGATCCGGCCTTCCACGACCGGCTCACCCTCGCCGCGGAGACCGGCCCCGCCGGGCCGCCGGAGGTGGTGAGCGGTTTCCTCGGCGCCGTGCAGGGGCTGATCACGATGGTCGCCTTCCTCGCCACGCTGGCGGCGATCAATCCGTGGATGCTGCTGGTCGTGGCGGTGGCCGCCGTACCGACCCTGCGGGGGGAGCTGCGGCTCGGCCGGCAGCGCGCGGCGCTGTTGTGGGAACACGGCCACGCCGCACGGCGGGAGTTTTTCTACGCCCAGCTGATGACCAGCGTCACCGCGGCGAAGGAGGTCCGGCTGTACGGCCTGGGCGGGCTGTTCGGCGCCCGGATGCTGACCGAGCTGCGCGGGATCCAGGCCGGCCAGCGCCGGATGGATCGGCGCGAACTGCTCGTGCAGGCCCTGCACGGACTGCTCGGGGCGGCGGTGGCCGGGATCGGCCTGGTCTGGGCGGTCGACGCGGCCCGCTCGGGCGCGCTCACCATCGGTGACGTCTCAGTCTTCGTGGCCGCGGTGGCGGGCGTGCAGGGCGGGCTGAGCGCCGTCTTCGTCAACGCCGGCCGGTTGCACGAGGCGATGCTGTTGTTCGGGCACTACCGGTTCGTCGTGGACGCCCCACCCGACCTGCCCGCCCGCGCCGTGGCGCTGCCGGTCGTGCCGCCGCTGCAGCACGGCGTCGAGTTCGACGACGTGTGGTTCCGCTACGGCGACGACCTGCCGTGGGTGCTGCGCGGGGTCAGCTTCACCGTGCCCGCCGGAGCGTCGGTGGCCCTGGTGGGGCGCAACGGCGCCGGCAAGAGTTCCCTGGTGAAGCTGCTGTGCCGGTTCTACGACCCGACCCACGGCAGCATCCGGTGGGACGGGGTGGACCTGCGCGACCTGTCCCCGAGCGAGCTGCGGGCGCGCATCGGCGTGCTGTTCCAGGACTTCATGGCGTACGACCTCAGCGCCGCCGACAACATCGGGGTGGGCGAGGTGGGCGCCCTCGACGAGCGGGAGCGGATCCGGGCGGCGGCCCGACTGGCGGGCGTCGACGAGATCCTGTCGGTGCTGCCCCGTGGCTACGACACGTTGCTCACCCGGGTCTATCTGAACGCCGAGGACCGCGACGACCCCACCAGCGGGGTGGTGCTCTCCGGCGGCCAGTGGCAGCGGGTGGCGCTGGCCCGCGCGCTGATGCGCGGCGACGCCGACCTGCTCGTCCTCGACGAGCCCAGCGCCGGCCTCGACGCGGAGGCGGAGTACGAGGTCAGCCGGCGGCTCGCCGCCCACCGGGCCGGCCGGACCAGCCTATTGATCTCGCACCGGATGAACACCGTCCGCGACGCCGACCTGATCGTCGTGCTCGCCGACGGCGAGGTGGTCGAGCACGGCCGCCACGACGAGCTGATCGGCGTGGACGGCGCGTACGCCCGGCTGTTCCATCGCCAGGCCGCCGGCTACCAGGACCCGCAGCCGGCGGCCTGACCCGCCTACGGAGACACCTGCCTCCGAGGACGCCTGGTCACCGTGTGGTGGCGGTACGTCGCCCGCCACGCCATCTGGTGAAGTGGGGCAGCACGAACAGGTAGAGACCGGTGATCAGGAGCAGGACGAGCGGGAGCAACGGCACGTAGGACACCCAGACGACCGGCTCGTCCTGCGCCAGGGCGACGAAGGTGACGAGGACGGTGACCGTGAAGCCGATGGCCAGCCAACGGTGGATCTGCCGTATCCACTTGCTCCAGTTCATCGCGACCTCCCGAGAAGACAACCGATCCCCGGCCCCAGTGACCTGCCGGAACGCCGGTCTTGGTCACGCTAGCCGTCCTCGGGTGACCGGCGCTTCTTGATTCCTGACCGGTCTGGTCGGCCCTTGCCCGTTGTCCTTCGCAGTCGATCTCGGGTGGGGAGCCGCAGTCGATCCCGGCGAGGGAGTCGCGAGTGGCGCGGTCAGGGACCGCAGTAGAGCAGGCGGTTGGGGGTGGCACTGGGTACCGCGCCGACCACCCCGACGGTGGCTCGCCCGACCAGGTACGCGGCGACCTGCGCCGGGGTCCAGGTCGGGTTGGCCTGCCGGACGAGCGCGACGCAGCCGGCGACGTGCGCGGCGGCCGTCGAGCCGCCACTGAGGATCGCCGTCGCCGTGTCGCTGGTGTGCCAGGTCGAGGTGATGCCCGTCCCCGGCGCGTACAGGTCCAGGCAGGAGCCGTGGTTGCCGGAGGCCGCCCGGGCGTCGGTCGGCGTGGTGCCGGCGACGGTGAGCGCGGCCGGGACCCGGGCGGGGGAGTAGTTGCAGGCGTTGGCGTTCGAGCTGCCGGCGGTCACCACGTAGCTCACGCCCGAGTTGATCGAGTTCGTCACCGCCGCGTCCAGCGCGCTGCTCGCGGCGCCACCGAGCGCCAGCAGCGCCACCGACGGCCGGACCGCGTTTGCCGTGACCCAGTCCACCCCGGCGATCACCTGGGCGATGCTGCCGCTACCCGCGCAGGTGAGCACCCGTACCGGGTGCAGCCGCACGCGCTTGGCCACCCCGTGCAGGGCGCCGCCGACAGTGCCGGCCAGGTGGGTGCCGTGCCCGTTGCAGTCGTCCGCCGGCAGGCCGTCGACCAGGTCGGCGCCGGGCTGGACCCGACCGCCGAAGTCACCGTGGCTGCGCCGCACCCCCGTGTCGATCACGTACGCGTGCACGTCCGGCGCGGTGTTCGGGTACGCGTACCGCCCGTCGAGGGGCAGGTGTCGCTGGTCGATGCGGTCCAGCCCCCAGGAGGGCGGGTCGAGTTGCACCCCGGGGTCGGTCACCGTGACGGTCCGGTTCTGCTCGACCCAGGCCACCGCCGGGTCGGCGGCCAGCCGTCTGGCGGCGCGCTCGGTCAGGCGTACCTCGAAGGCGTGCAGGGCATCGGTGAAGACCCGATCGACGCGGCCGGCGTACCGCCGGGCCAGCCGGTCCGCGACGGCCGGGCCGTCGGTGGCGGCCATGGCCCGGCGGCCGGTGGTGGCGCGTGACTCGGTGCCGTCGCGGAGCACCACGACGTAGCTGCCGGCGAGGGCGGTCGGTGCATCGTCGTACCGGATCTCGCCGGTGGCGGGCGCCGCGGCGGCCGGGCCGGCGGTCGCCGCGGTCAGCACGGCGGCGGTCAGCAGTACGGCGAGCGGGCCATGGGTGGCGGCCACGTGTCGCCGGAACGGATGGGGGAGTGGCATCGTTCCTCCTCCGGGTTGCCCTGCCGGCGGGCGGTGACCCTCGGCAGGGGCTCGACAGTTCCCCGGATGGTACCGATGCATTTACCAATGTGGATACGTCCGTCGGTTGACCCGGCGAGTGTCGGCGGGGCGCCGCGAGCCCGAGGACGGGTCGTGATCCGATGCGGCGGCCGCGTCCTCGTGGTCGACCGGACCATCAGGACGAGGCCGCGGTGGTGGTCGGGGCGGGCGGGACCGACTCGATGATCGTGGCGGTGTGTGCCGCCAGTGTCCGCCCCCAGGCCCGGTAGCCGGCAACGCCCGGATGGAAGCGGTCGGCGGCGAAGAAGTCTTCTCCGGCGATCGGCAGGTGCCCGACGGGCAGGTGGAACACGCCGGTGTCCCGTCGGGCGATCCCGGCGAGCTGACGGTCGAGGCGGCGCGCGTGGCTGCCGAACAGCAGCCGTACCGGTGCCGGTAGGGCGGGGAAGCGGTGCACGGGGGGTAGGCCGGCGAGGAGCACGGGCGCGGTGCCGCTCACCCGGCTCCGGATCATCGCGATCAGGTACTCGACATCGCGCCGGAACCGGCGGGGTCGCCGTAGCCGGATCGCGTCGTTGACCCCGGCGACCACCAGGACCAGATCCGGGCTCGTGCCCGCGTGTGGTGCGGCGACGCGGTCCACCAGGTGCGTGGAGATGGTCCGTGCCGTGGCTCCTGATCGCGCGCTGACCTGCCACGACAGGGCGCGACCGGTCAGCGCGGCGAGCGAGTGGGCGGTCTGACCGGCCAGGGCCGCCTGGTGGTCGGGAGCACCGACTCCGGCGGCCGCCGAGTCGCCGAGCACGACGAGCCGCAGCGGCTCCCCGGCGCCGGCCACCGCTCCCCAGTCGTCGCCGGCGGCCGCAACGGGTCGAGGCATCCGCGCCCGAAGACGTCGTGGCATCAGCATGCCCGTCTCCTTTCATAACGCCGTTATATCCATAACACCGTTAGACTGTGGCGCGTGTCAAGGACCAGCAGGGATTCCCGCCGGGAACTCGTCGAGGTCGCCGCCCGGCTGCTGGCCGAGCAGGGACCGCGCGCGCTGTCCGCTCGGGCGTTGGCCCGCGAGACGGGCACCTCCACGATGGCCGTCTACACCTACTTCGGCGGCATGCCGGGCCTGGTCCGGGCGGTCATCCGGGAGGGCTTCGCCCAACTGGCGGCCCGGCTGGCAACGGTGGATCCGAGCGACGACCCGGTCGCCGACGGCTTCCGGCTGGCCATCGCGTACCGCCGGTCCGCGCAGCTGTCGCCGCACCTGTACGCGGTGATGTTCGGCGGATCGAGCATCGCCGGGTTCGAGCTGTCCGAGGAGGACCGGGGGATCGGCCTCTACACCCTGCGCGTGGCCCGCGACACCGTTCCCCGGTGCATCGCCGCCGGGCGGTTCCGCCCCGCCGAACCCTGGTCCCTCGCCCGGCACATGTGGTGCCAGTTGCACGGCCTGGTCAGCCTCGAACGCGCCGGCTACATCAACGCGGACCAGCCGGCCGACGGGGAGTTCCGGCAGTACCTCCGGGACTTCGCGGTGGGCGCCGGCGACACGGTCGAACGGGCTCAGGCGTCGGTGACGTCCGCCTTCGGCGCGGCGCCCGGACCCTGATCGTCACGGCGGTTCCGGTCAGGCGTTGAGGTAGGCCAGGACGGCGAGCACGCGGCGGTTGTCATCCTCGGACGGCGGCATGTCCAGCTTGGTGAGGATGTTGTTGATGTGCTTGCTCACGGCCTTTTCGGTGATGTGGAGCTTGGCGGCGATCGCGGCGTTGGAGCGGCCCTCCGCCATCTCGCCGAGCACCTCCCGCTCCCGGGCGGTGAGCACCGCCAGTGGCTCCCGGCGGGCGAGAAGTTGTGAGATCACTTCGGGGTCCATGGCGGTGCCGCCGGCGGCGACCCGGCGGATGGCGTCGACGAACTCGCCGACGTGGGAGACGCGATCCTTGAGCAGGTAGCCCACGCCTCCCTCCGGGGTGCTGAGCAGTTCCCGGGCGTACAACGGCTCGACGTGCTGGGAGAGCACGAGGATCGGCAGACCGGGAATCCGGGTGCGGGCCGCGATCGCGGCCTGCAGGCCCTCGTCGGTGAACGTCGGCGGCAGGCGTACGTCGATGACCGCCACCTCGGGCTCGTGGGTGATCAGGGCGGGCAGCAGGGCCGGACCGTTGTCGACGGCCGCGACGACGTCGAAGTCGAACGCCTGCAGGAGTCGGGTCAGTCCGTCCCGGAGGAGTGCGTGGTCCTCCGCGATGACAACGCGCACGGCAACTCCATGGTGATGACGGTGGGCCCCCCGGGCGGGCTCGACAGCGCCATCGTGCCATCGAACGCGGCGAGGCGGCGTTCGATACCGCGCAGGCCCGTGCCGGCGGCGGGGTCGGCACCCCCTGCCCCGTCGTCGGTGACCACCATGCTCAACGTGCCGTCCCCGTGCCGCAGGGACACCGATCCGGTGTGGGCCCGGCTGTGCCGCACCACGTTGGTCAGGGTCTCGGCGACGGCGAAGTACGCGGCCGACTCGACGGGTGTGTCGAGCCGCCCGGGAAGATCGGCGTCGACCGTGATCGGCACGGGCAGGCTGAGCGCCAGCGCCCGCACCGCGCCACCCAGCCCACGTTCCGCCAGCACGGGCGGGTGGATGCCCCGGACCAGGTGCCGCAGCTCGACCAGCGCCGTGCCCGAGGATTCCCGTGCCTCGGCGAGCATCTCGTGGGCAGCGGTGGGGTTCCGGTCGATCAGGTCGTCGGCGAGACCGATCATCATGCCCAGCGAGACAAGCCTCGCCTGGATGCCGTCGTGCAGGTCGCGTTCGATGCGGCGCAGCTCCGCCGCCTGCGCGTCCACCGTGTCGGCGCGCGTCGCGGTCAACTGCGTGACGCGCAGCCGGAGCTCGGCGGCGCGGGTCGGCGCGAGGAGAAGTCGGGCGAAGAGGGCGTCGACGCGGCGCAGCCACGGCGCCAACCACAGACCACCGGCGAGGATGGCGGCGCCCTGTGGCACGCAGATCAGGCCCTCGCTGAACGTGTCGATGGACCAGACCACGCCGTAGCCGTACCAGTCGGTGCCGAGCCAGATCCACAACGGTGTCAGCGTCAGGCCCGAGATCCCGTACAGCGGCACGGCCAGGGAGATCGCGCCGAGGGTGCTCCCGACGATCGCCCCGGGCAGCAGCCAGGCGAGGTCACGCCAGGTGGCCGGGTCCGTGACGATCCACCGGAAGCGCCGCCAGCCGCCGGGCAGCGCCCGTTGCGGGCGCGGATGGTACGGGCGTGCCACCGGGACGCCGCTGCGGGCGGCGAGCCTCCGTTCAAGATCCGCCCGCATCCGGACCAGCGCCGTCGTCCCGGACACCAGCGCCATGCCGAGGAACGGCACCGGGACCAGGGCCAACGCGCCGAGCGTCACGCCGAGCAGCGCGACATTGGTCACGGCCAGACCGATGGCGGCCAGGCCGGCCAGCACGGCGCGCACGCCTCGCCGGGCCCACGCGTGCGTCGGCTCGTCAGCCCTGACCATCTCCACCCGTCACATTGTGCCCGTGGGATTGCCGTCCGACGGTGGTGCCAGCACCCCTCCGGCGGAGGGGATAGCGCTCCTGACGACGCCGTACCCGGGCGGGTCTGCTGGAGCCATGACGACCACCACGACGCCGTCGCAGACGGCGACCGGCAGCGACTTCGCCGTCCTGTCCCGCCGGATCATCGCCGCGGGGTTGATGCGGCGCCGACCCGCCTACTACGCCCTCCGGCTGAGCGTCGTCACGCTCATGTTCCTCGGCGGGTGGGCGGCCTTCTTCGTCATCGGCTCCTCCTGGTGGCAGATGATCACCGCCGTGTTCCTCGCCGTCACGTTCGCCCAGGTCGCGCTCGTCGCGCACGACCTGGCGCACCGGCAGGTCTTCCGCACCAAGCGACCCAGCGAGGTCGCCGGGCTGCTGGCCGGCAATCTCGGCGTCGGGATGAGCTACGGCTGGTGGATGGATAAGCACACCCGTCACCACAACAACCCGAACCACGACGACCTCGACCCGGACGTGGCCCCCGAGGTGCTCGTCTGGGCCACGGAGTCGGCCCTCGGTCGGCGTGGGCTGAAGGGCTTCATCACCCGGCACCAGGCCGTGCTCTTCTTCCCGCTGCTCACGCTGCTCGCCGTCAGCCTGAAGGTGTCCAGCGTCACCGCGTTGCGCAACGGCACGGTCAAGCGGCGCGGTGTGGAGAGCGCACTGCTGATCCTGCACGCCGCCGGATACCTCGCCGCCCTGCTGGTCGTCCTCTCGCCGGTGCAGACCGTCGCGTTCCTGCTGCTGCACCAGGGGCTGTTCGGCGTATACCTGGGCCTGACGTTCGCACCCAACCACAAGGGCATGCCGCACCCGACCGGCGCCGAGGACTTCCTGCGCAAGCAGGTGTTGACCTCCCGCAACGTGCACGGCAGCTGGCTGACCGACGTGGCACTCGGCGGCCTGAACTACCAGATCGAGCACCACCTGTTCCCGGGCATGCCGACGCCGAACCTGCGCAAGGCCCAACCGATCGTGCGGGCGTACTGCGCCGAGATCGGCGTCGCCTACGAGCAGACCAGCCTCGTCACCTCATACCGCCAGGCCCTGCGACACCTGCACGAGGTGGGCGCACCGGCCCGCGCCGAACACGCGGCACGCTGATGGCGCGTAGCTTTCGTGCATCCGTACCGGGCTAGTCGCCGGGGTCGGGTGCGCCGGCCTCGGTGAGCAGGGCACGCGCGTGGCGTCGGTGCTCCTGCGCGGCCACGGTGTCGCCGCTCTGGCGGTGGATGCGGCTGAGCACCAGATGGGTGCGTGCCTGGCCGAGCCGGTGGCCGGTCTCGCGGTGTGCCGCCAGCGCCTGCCGGCCCAACTCGTCGGCGGTCGCGCTGTCGCCGTCGGCGAGATGGACGGCGGCGGACAGGGTCAGCGTCTGGGCATGCAGGATCTGGTACCCGTGGGCACGGGTGATCGTCGTCGCCTGGTCGACGTAGGTGCGGGTCTGGGCGTGGTCGTGCAGGTGGAGGTGGGCGGCGGCCAGGCCGATGAGTGCTTCGACCTCGGCATGCCGGAGCTCCGCCTGCCGGGCGATCGCCAGTGCCTTCACATGGTGGTCGATGGCCTGCCGGTGCTGGCCGAGCCTGTCGTGGATGGTGGCGATGGTGTTGAGGGCCTCGGCTTCGAGGTTGCTGTCGCCGAGGTCGCGGGCCAGTGCCAGGGCGGTGCGGGCGGGGGCCACGATGGGCTGACCCAGGTCTCGGTGAACCGCGGCGAGGCCGAGGTGGGTGGCCGCCTCACCGGCCCGGTCACCCGCCATGCGATTCCTGGGAAGGGCGTCATGGAACAGGACAAGGGCCTGGTCAAGCCGGCCGAGCGCGTGGTAGGTGTGGCCCAGTTTTTCCAGCATGCCGGCCTCCAGCGCCGGGATTCCCGCCTTGCGGCTGATGGCCCAGGCCTGGCTGAGCAGACCGACCGCCTGCTCCGGTCGCCCGGTGAGGTGGTAGACGGACGCGAGGTTCCCGAGGTGGACCACTTCGCCGACGGATGCGCCCATCCGCCGGTTGAACTCCAACAGTTGCTGGTAGCAGTCGGCGGCCTCGCCCAGCTGTCCGGCGCGCAGCCGTAGCCAGCCGAGATTGTTGACGGCGGCGGCCCAGATCGGGGGTTGGCCGGTGCCCTGCGCGAGCTCGTAGAGGGCGGCGGCTTGGCGGTAGCGTCCGCGGACGTGGTTGGCGTCGGCGAGGCTGAGCCGTGCGGCGGCCTGGGCGGCGGGGTCGCCGTCGGCCTGCGCCGCGGCCAGCGCGGCCTCGCCCGTCGTGAGCCAGGTGACCACGGATCGGGTGAGCCAGAAGTAGCCGCGCAGTGCGTCTGCGAGCAGCCAGGCGGTCGGTCGAGGGCCGTGCTGTCCGGCCGCTTCGATCGTGGCGAGTAGGCAGGGCAGCTCGGTGTCCAACCAGGCGAGCGCCTGCTTGTGGTCGTCGAACAGGGGTGGCGGGGGGTGCGGCCCGTGGAACGTCCGCGGCAGATGGGCCTTCTCCGGGTACAGCACCCGGGCGGCCGCGTCCACAGCGGACAGGTAGTAGTCGTACAGGCGGCGCTGTGTGGTGTCGCGGTCCGACGCGGTCTCGTCGCGGCCTGCCCGGTCGGCGGCGTAGCGGCGCAGCAGGTCGTGGAAGACGTACCGGCCGTAGGTGTGCTCCTCGACGAGATGCGCGCCGGCCAGCAGATCCAGCAGCCGCTGTGCCTCGCCGACAGTGGTGTCCGCCACGACCGCGGCGGTCTGCGCGCTGATGTCCGGGCCCGGTGCGAGGCTGAGTAGCCGGAACATCCGCCGCGCCGGGGCGGGGATGCGAAGGTAGGACAGGTCGAAGGAGGCCAGGACCGCGCTGTGTGGGTCGCCGGCCACCGCCAGGGTGGCCAGCAGGTCGTTGGCGCGTAGCCGTGCCACGTAGTCGGCGACCGGGTGGTGGGACCTGCTGGCCAGGTTCGCCGCGGCGATCCGTAGCGCCAGGGGTATGCGTGCGCACAGCTGCGCCAGCTCTTCGGCAGCCGCGAGGTCGGCGTTCACGCGCTCTGCGCCGAGAATATGGCTCAACAGGCTCAACGCCTCGGCGTCGGACAGCGCGCCGACGGTCAGCCGGCGTGCTCCGTCTCGGGCGGTCAGCCCGCGGAGCTGGTCGCGGCTGGTCACCAGGACGGCGGATCCACCACCGCCGGGCAGGAGGGCCCGCACCTGGTGGGCGCCGGCCGCATTGTCCAGCACCAGCAGCATCTTCCTGCCGGCCAACAGGCTCCGGTACGTCGCGGTGGCCTCGTCCACGTCGACCGGTACCCGGTCGGCCGGCACCCCGAGCGCGGACATGAGCCTGGACAGCGCCTCCAACGGTGGCAGCGGCGCGTCGTCGGCGTAGCCATGCAGGTTGAGGTAGAGCTGTCCGTCCGGGAACCGGTCGGCGGCCCGGTGGGCCCAGCGGACGGCGAGCGCGGTCTTGCCGACCCCCGCCCCACCGACGAGCACGAGGACCGGGACCAGTGCCCCGCCAGCGGACGACAGCACGTCGTCGAGCACCCGTAGCGCCTCGGCGCGGCCGGTGAAGCCCGCTACATCCGGCGGAAGCTGTGCCGGCACGACACCCGAACGCGATCCGTGTCCGACGGCGGGCTCGGCGGGCTTGCCACGGGCCAGCGCCGCCAGCACCGCGCGGTCCTGGTCGCTCAACGCGAGCGCCTCCGCGAGCAGGCGAACCGTGTGGCCGCGCGGCCGGCGGATGCGACCCGACTCCATCCCCCGGATCGTGCCCACGCTGAGCCCGGATCGACGCGCGAGTGCCTCCTGAGTCAGTAGCGCCCGCTCCCGCCACATCCTTACGAGATCCGGTAGCGCACCGGCGGACGCCACCTCTACCTCCCCCGCGGGAATTGACGCTTGCCGCCTTCTATAGCCGGCAACGATCAGCCGCAGCCTATCTCGCCAGCGACCCGACGACCGATTCCGCATGGTCATGGTCGCGCCGGGCTCTCTGGTCCAGCTCGCCGCGCCGCCGGCCATTGTCCACGTTGACGGCGGATTGACGGTCTGTTGACTGTCCCCGCCCGTCCGCCTTCGGGGAACATGACATGGATGTGCGGGTGGTGATCGGGCGCCCGCCGAATCCAGAAGGGCCGGGAGATCGATGAGACGACATGCGATTGCGATATCGGCGGCGGCTTTGGCGCTGATCGTCGGCGTGGTTTCGCCATCCGGAGTGGCGGCCGCGGCCGCCACAGCGGCTCTTCCGGCGCCCACCAACGTGCGGGTCACCGATCTCGAGATCGACAGTGTCACCCTCGCCTGGGATCCGGTCGAGGGAGCTGTCGGATACTCCGTTCAGACCTACGGACTTGACCAGGGGTACGATCTACCCAGCATCAGGACCAGCACCGCCGGCGTCACCATCCCCGGCCTCCTGTGGGAAGCCCGCTACCAGATCACCATACGGGCCCTCGTGAACGACTGGGTCGCCGGCGACCAGGCCCAGATCATCGTCACCACGCCGACGCCGGACGGGTACCAGCCGCCGACCGCCCCGACCAACCTGCGCGTCGAACGCGGCCCATCGGGAGAGATCGAGCGGGTCGCCTGGGATGCCGCCACCGGTGGTCGCGGCACGTTGAACTACGTGGTCTACGTCGACAGCCCGGGCTTCCTCACGCCAGGGCCGGTGCTGCAGACCAGAGGGCTGTCGGCTACCGGGTACGACGTGTGGGTGTGCCACGGGTGCGAGTTGGGCCCGAACCAGATCGTCATCATCTGGGTCCGCGCCAAGGATCTCCGCCACCTGTCGGCCGAGAGCGTCCGGCTCACCCTGCACTGCTGCCCGTTCTAGGCATGGCGGCCAACGATCCGGTGTAGAAGGACGTGAAGAAGGATGGCCGACGATGACTCGGACGGTGGACTTCTGGTTCGACCCGAGCTGCCCGTACACGTGGATCACGTCGCGATGGATCGTCGAGGCGGCGGCGGTACGCCCGCTCGACCTCCATTGGCACGTGATGAGCCTCTCGGTCCTCAACGAGCACCGGGAGATCGATCCCGAGGGATACCTGTGGGGCCCGGTACGCGTCTGCGCGGCCGTCGAGCAGCGGGATGGCCAGGACGGACTCGCCCGGTTCTTCACCGCGTACGGGAACCGGGTCCACGAGGCAGGGGAGTGGGCCGAGTTCGGTGATGTCCTGGCGGACGCCGGCCTCTCCGCCGACCTGGCGGAAGCCGCCGGGACGCAGGAGTTCGACGGTGCGGTCCGTGCCTCGCACGCGGCCGGCATTGCCCTGGTCGGCGCCCACGTCGGCACCCCGATCATCGCCACCGTTGACGCGGACGGCAACCGGACCGCCTTCTTCGGCCCGGTGATCTCCCGGATCCCGCGGGGTGAGGAAGCCGGCCGGCTCTTCGACGGCGCCGTCCTGGTCGCCGGGGTGCCGGGCTTCCACGAGCTGAAGGGCCGCCCGCACGCGGAGCCGCAGTTCGGGGGTGGCGCCACCGACGCATGATCACGCGGCTTTCTCCAGTTGACGCTTGATAAACCAGGTGCTTGAGTAATAGCCCATGGGAACGACGGTGGAGGATGAGCGGCTCGATGCCGTGTTCACGGCGCTCAGTGACCGCACCAGGCGAGACATCGTCGTCCGGCTCAGCGCGGGCGAGGCGACGGTCAAGGAACTGGCGGAGCGGTACGCCATGAGCATGCAGGCCGTCTCGCAGCACATCGGGGTGCTCGAGCGGTCCGATCTGATCAGCCGGGGGCGGCACCGGCAAACCCGGCCGTGTCGGCTCGAACCGGCGGCCCTGGAAGCCGCCGTCTCGTGGATCGAGCAGAGCCGGCGCACGTGGTCGCAGCGGATGGACCGGCTGGAGACGCGCCTGGCCCACCTGCAGCAGGGCGAGGACCAGTGACCGACGACGAACTCGTCTACCGGCGGATCCTCCGCGCGCCACGTGAGCTGGTGTGGCGGTGCCTCACCGAGCCCGCCGAACTCGCGCACTTCTGGGGCCCGCAAGGAATGACAACCCCCGTCGAGGGCATCATTGTCGAGCTCCGGCCGGGCGGCCGTTTCGAGACCCTGATGCTCGGCGAGCACGGCAGTCACCGGATGGTCGCCACGTTCACCGAGGTCGTGGCGCCCGAACGGCTCGCGTGGATCGAGCCGTCGAGCGGGATGCACACCATCAGCACGCTCGACGACCTCGGCGACGGCAGCACGTCAGTCGTCATCCGTCAGCGGCACGTACCCGAGGCGATGCGGGCGCCCGAAGCCCGAACCGGCTTCCTCACCTCCCTCGACAAGCTTGAACAACACCTCGTTCACCTCACGCAGGGAGACTGATCGTGACCGATTCGCAGTCCTGGGTGGCGTCCACCTACGAACGGCTCGCCGGTCTCCTCGCCGCCGGGACCGTCGAGACCTGGGACGCGCCCTCGCTGTGCGAGAAGTGGCTCGTGCGCCATGTGATCGCACACGTGACGATGCCCGCCCGGCTGACCCCTGAGCAGTTCGGCGCCGAGATGGCGGCGGCTGGCGGCGACTTCACCGTCCTCTCCGACACCGTGGCCGCGCGGGACGCCGCGCTGCCGCTCGCCGACCTGCTCGACCAGCTCCGATCGCCGAAACTGCACGCCTGGCAGCCGCCGGGCGGCGGCGCGGCCGGTGCACTCAGCCATGCCGTCATCCACTCCCTCGACGTGACGATCGCGCTCGACCGGCCCACGGTCGCGCCACAAGAGGCCGTGACCGCCGTCCTCGACCGGCTCGCCGCCGCCAACGGCGCCTTGTTCGGAGTTGACCTGACCGATGTCCGACTGGCGGCGACCGACACCGCTTGGCGCAGGGGAAGCGGCCGGCTCGTTCGCGCCGACAGCGGCGCACTGGTGGCACTTCTGAGTGGCCGCACGCTGCCCGACCGTCGAGTCCTGCCCTGCGCAGGAGAGCGGGACAGCGCCCCGGCGAGGAGGCGTTAGAGTCGCGCCATGTTGACCTTCCCGGTCGACGAGGTGATCCCCGCAACCGAGAGCCTGCCGACCCGGCCGTTGGGCGAACTGTTCGGTGACCCGCTGGTGTCCGGCGGCGATCCGGCGCTGCCCACGGTGACATCGCCCACCTGGAGACCGGTCGGCTCGTTCAGCCGGTTGATCAACGAAACGCCACCCACAGGGGCACGACCAAACGCGCCCAGATTCGACGGCGCTGATGCAAAGGGCCGGCAGGGACCAACACACCGTGCTGCCGGCCAGCAGACGTGGTCACGGCCCGATTCGTTGCTCATGACCATGCCGACGCTTGACGCGATGTTCAAGAACCCAGCGGGTAACCATCAGGGCCAACGCGATCAGTAACAGCACGACGCCGATCCGCCGGCTCGGAGCGCGCCAAGCGCTGGGCGTGACCTCTGCGAGGTCGCCTAGCCCCAGGAGGACGAAGAAGCCCACGCACGCTGCCGCTGCGGCCCACAGCCGGGGGTAATGCACGATCCGCCCGAACAGCCGAACGGTTGACCTGCGTCGGCTGTGGACGACCATCCAGGCAGCGCACCCCAGCAGGGCGACAGCGGCGCTGGCGAGCAGGATGTCCACGGCCGCTGTGCCGGCCCCGAGGGTTGTCACGGACATCACGGTAGCGGCCCGGCACTCGCGGCCTCGTACGGGTGACCCGAGCAGCCCTCCAAACTGTCACCCGGTCAGCTGACAGAGGTAATTCCGTTATGCCATAACTTATCCTGTTTCGTCCTCGTTCAGCCGTTGACGGGTGCGGCCACGCCGAGCAGACCCCGTCAGTCGATCTGAACGGGGGAATCGGTGAGGTCTGTCCTGCGAAGAATCACGAGCGCGTCCACGGCGACGCTGATCGCCGGTCTGGTAACCCTGGGGTTGGGGACGCCGGCACGGGCGGCACCGGGCGACGCGAACGCGCGCGGTGTCGTCGTCGACCTGTCCGCGGAGGTGGCCGGCGTAGCCGTGATCACCGCCGACGCCGTCATCGGTACGGCCACCGCTCCGGCCGCCGGCGGTACCGACAGCGAGACGCTGCTGGCCATCTCGATACCCGGGGCGCTCGGGGTGACCGCCAGCGGCACCGTCGAGGAGGTCACCGCCACCCGGGCGGCGGGCTCGTCGTCGGCGTCCGCCAGCGTCAACGGCCTCAACCTGGCCGTGCTCGGTGTCGACGTGCTGGACGCTGCCGAGGTCACCGCCACCGCGACCTGCCCGCAGGTCGGCCCGACCAGTGCGGACACCACGCTCGTCGGGCTGGAACTGTTCGGCTCGGCCGTGACGCTGACGGCGAACGCGCCCGCCGTCGTGGGCAGCGCGGCTGTGGTGGTGCCGGGGCTGGTGGGTGCGAGCCTGAATGCCTCGTTGACCCGCGTCGAGACCACCACCGCCACCGGTGCCACCGCGATCACGGTGCAGGCCACACTCACCCTGTCGGGCACCGTCCTCGGTGTCCCGACGACCATTCCGGTCGGCACCGTGATCGTGGCCGAGGCCGCGTGCGAGCGTCCGCCGGCGGCACCCACCGCCGCGACGATCACGCCGAACGAGGGCCCGCAGTCGGGCGGCCAGACGGTGACGATCACCGGTACGGGCTTCATCCCGGGCGGCACCACGGTCACCTTCGACGGCGCGCCGGCGACCGGTGTCACGGTGGCGCCGGGCGGTGCCTCGCTGACGGCGGTCACCCCGCCCGGCGCGATCGGCCCCGCGTCGGTCGTGGTCAGCACGGTGAACGGCGCATCGCCGCCGCTGGGCTACACGTACCTGGCCGACGGCAGCGCGGCCGTCATCACCGGTCTTGCACCTACCTCCGGGCCGACCGCCGGTGGCACGACGGTGACGATCACCGGAACCGGCTTCACCGGCGTGGCAGGTGTCGACTTCGACGGGCTACCCGGCACGGAGTTCACGGTCAACCCGGCCGGCACCACGATCACCGTGGTGACCCCGCCGAACCCGGCGGGACCGGCCCTGGTCGAGCTCGTCTTCCCGGCCGGCCGGGTGACCGCGCCGACGTTCACCTACATCGCGCCGACGATCACCTCGGTCGTGCCGGACACCGGGCCGACCACCGGTGGCACGACGGTGACGATCACCGGAACCGGCTTCACCGGCGCGACCGGCGTGACCTTCGGCGACACGCCGGGCACCAACCTTGTCGTGGACCCGAGCGGCACCTCGCTAACCGTGGTCACACCACCCGGACAGGTCGGTCCGGTGGACGTGACCGTGCTCATCCCGGGCGCGAACGCGACCGCACCGGATGGCTTCACGTACGTGGCGGCACCGCCGACCGCCGCGTCGATCACGCCGAACGCGGGCCCGCAGTCGGGCGGCCAGACGGTGACGATCACCGGCACCAGTCTCGTCCCCGGTGACACGACCGTCACCTTCGACGGTGCGCCAGCCACCAACGTCACCGTCAACCCGGGCGGTACGTCGCTGACGGCGGTCACCCCGCCCGGCACGATCGGTCCGGCGGTGGTCCTGGTGACCACCGGCGGCGGTACGGCCGCACCGCTGGACTACACGTACCTCGCCGACGGCAGTGCGGCCGACGTGACGGGCCTGACCCCGACGACCGGACCGACCTCGGGTGGCACCACGGTCACCATCACCGGGACCGGCTTCACCGGCGCGACCGGAGTGACCCTCGACGGGGCGCCCGGCACCGGGTTCACCGTCAACCCCGCCGGCACCACGATCACGGTGGTGACCCCGCCGAACACGGCCGGACCCGCGGACGTGCGACTGGTGTTCCCCGCGGGCACCGCCGCCGCGCCACCGTTCACGTACCTGGCACCGACGATCACCTCGATCGTGCCGGCCACCGGCCCGGCCACCGGCGGTACCACGGTGACGATCACCGGGACCGGCCTCACCGGCGCCACCGGCGTGAACTTCGGCAACACGCCGGGGACCAACCTCGTCGTGAACCCGAACGGCACCTCGCTGACCGTCGTCACCCCACCCGGCCTGCCCGGCCCGGTGGACGTGACCGTGCTGCTGCCCGGTGACGACGTCACCGAACCGGACGGGTTCACCTACGAGATCGCCCCGCCGCGCATCGACACCATCACCCCGGGACAGGGGCCGACCGGTGGCGGCACGACCGTGACGGTCGGTGGTTCCGGGTTCGTGCCAGGCGGGACCGTGGTCACCATCTGCGGTAGGACCATCCCGGCCAGCCAGGTCACGGTGGCAGCGGACGGTCGCTCGTTGACCTTCCGTACGCCGCCCTGCCCGGCCGGAAACACCACGGTCGTCGTGAGCACCGACGGTGGAGCCTCCAACGGGCTCGCCTTCCGCTACATTCCGCGGATCCTGCCGGTGACCGGTGACACCGTCGCCGCACCACTGGCCGTCGGTGCGATGCTCGCTCTCCTCGGCACCGTCCTGATGCTGCTGACCCGTCGCCGGCAGCGCGCCGGCCGAATCGACTGACCGGATAGTCCCGGCCAGGGCCCAGACCGGGCCCTGGCCGGGACGCGGATCACCGCCGAACCGCGCGAGCGGGGCGAGCCGGCGGCGCGTCGGTCCTCTTGCTCTGGTCGGCGAGGGCGATCCGGGTGGCTTCCGGTCGGAGAGCCGGGTCGATCAGAGCGACACGATGATGCCGACCATCGGGGGGCGGCGTAGTCGCAGCAGGCGAGCCACCCAGTTCCCTGCCCGTGACATGACGTATCGGCGGGCCAGCAGCTTGCGGGCCAGCGCCGTCCCGTCGCCGTCCAGCACCCGGGCCGTTCCCGTCACGCTCGGCGCATCCGGCGCCACCGTCCCGCGCACGGAGCACGGCTGCACACGCACCTGCGGGTTGTTCCGGATCCGCTTGACCTTGCCCGAGCCCGCTTCGGTCACGATCCAGAGTTCATCACCCTGCGGTACGTGCCAGACCGGCGTGCCCACCGGGGTGCCGTCTCTGCGGTAGGTGGTCAGACTGACGTAACGGCTACGGACGATCTCGTCGGCCACGGTCATCGCGTCAGCGTAGCGAGCCGTGCCAGACGGCTAGCGGTTACCTGCCCATCGGATAACTTGCCCTATGCCCGTCATCGACCTGAGTGCGCCGGCCCGCCCTCCGTCGCCCCGCAGGACGACAAACGGCCCGGCCGCCGCTCCGGTAGGAGGCGCCCCACCAGGGGCGCCCGCGACGGTGCGCGTAGTGGCCGTTGTGGATGGTCAAACCGGATGTGTCGTTTCGGTGCACCGGTGGAGTGAACCGAAGTTGCTGGTCCAGTCCGGGATTCACGGCCTGATCGCCATCGTCACGACGAACGGCGAACGCGAACGAGGGCGCTGGACGGTGCTGGTGTCGGGCGAGCCGCTGGGCGAGGAACTCGTGCGGTGGGACGGCGACGACCTGGACGCCGGGCGGTCGCGGGTGATGGCCAGGCTTCGGGAGCGGGTTCCGGGACTGCTCGACTGAGCGAGGGCATGGCCGAACAGCCCAGGATCGGCGACGGGAATCGAACCCGCACCGTCAGTTTGGAAGCAACCAGCCGGCCGCGCACCGCCGCCCGGCGCGAACGGCAGGTACCCTCGGCTCGCATGGGAGACCATGATCCAGAAACCGGCGGCGCTCAGCCGATGGTCCGGCCGACGGAGACCGCCCGGTGGGTGATCCCCGTGCTGATCCCCCTCGCCGCGGTCTTCGTCGCGTACGCGCTGCTCGTGCCCGACGGCCCGGCGGAGGCGGCCCGCAGCGTCGCGGTGGCGGTGGCCTGGGGTTCGACGCTGGTCCTGGCCCTGGTCGTGACCGTCCTGGTCGTCCTGGGCGGCATGGCGGTACGGCGTGGCCCGGGTGGGGGCCGCCGCCGACCCGGTTCGCTCCGGACCTGGCTCGCGGTCGCCGTCGTCGGCTACCTCATCCTGCTCACCGCCGTATCCGGGCGGATGGCGCCACTCCCGGTCTTCGACCCGCTGGAACACCACTGGCAGGGGAAGGTACTCGACCTGATCTGGCTGGCCATCCTGTTCGGGCTGTTGCGACGGTGGGCGCGCACCGAGGTGGGCCTGCGGGTGACGATCGCGGCCGGTTCGGCCCGTCCGGCGGCGATCACGATCATCAGCGTCTTCGGGTTCTTCGTCGGGCTCACGGTGCTGGCCGTCGTGCTGGACCCCTCGACCGTGGCGCCGGTCAGCGCCGAGCGGATCGCCTACGACGCCACGATCCCGAACCTGACCGAGGAGCTCATCTGGCGTGGCGCGATGCTCGCGGTGCTCGACCGGGCTTTCGGTACGCCCCGCGTGGTGCTCGGTGCGCCGGTCGGCTGGGGCATCGTGATCACGAGTGTCGTCTTCGGGGTCGGGCACGGTGTGCTCATCGATCTAGCAGGCGGCTGGAGCGTGAACCTGGCCGGCGGGGTCTTCGCCACCGTCATGGGACTGGCACTCGGCTGGATCTGGGCCCGCACCGGCAGTGTCTGGCCCGCCTTCCTCCTGCACTGCGCGCCGGAACTCGGCGTCGATGTCGGCATGCTGATGACCGGGTGAACCGCGTCCCCGACGGCGTGGGTGCGGAGAGCCCCCGCCAATGCCGGCGGCGTCGCGCAACTCGGCCTCGTCGCCGCTGGGCGTGACGGCTCACCTTTGGCCGGCATGCACGACCGGCGGCATGTGCGGACATCTCGCATCCGCATCTCATCCTTCGAGAACAGGGTCCGCGTCGGACAGGGCTTGGCGAGGGTGAGCCCAACTGTTGGTCGTCCAACGGGCAGTTGCGCATGTCCTGCCGCCTGACACCACCAGGGTCGGCGCCGTATAGCTGTCAGGCATCCGCGCAGTGCCCGAATTGCACAGTCAACGGTCAAAGACGAGGCACTAGAACGAGAACGATCCAGGCTCGGCGATCATGCCGCTGACCTGGGCCGGAGTTCGTGGAGCGGGCGACGGGAATCGAACCCGCACCGTCAGTTTGGAAGACTGAAGCTCTGCCATTGAGCTACGCCCGCGTACGCCCGGAAACCGCCGGGCGCGCCGACAGCCTACCCAATGCCCACGGCGCCCGCGCGAGCCCGTGCCCCCGTAACCATGATCCACACGACTTGCGGGATCTCGTGGTCTTAAGGCCGGTCGGAGGCCACGACATGCGGTAACCCGGATCGCAGTGTCCGTTTTCGCCACGTTCGGCGCGTTGGGTGACGCCCCGGCATACCGATGTCGGACCGACCGCATAGACTGCTCGTCGCCACGGGGTGTGGCGCAGCTTGGTAGCGCACTCGCTTTGGGAGCGAGGGGCCGTGGGTTCAAATCCCGCCACCCCGACTGCCGCAAGCATGGGACCGCGGCATCCGGCCGGTTGGCACGCGGTCAGCTCCGCTGCCGGTCCGGGCGCTGCCGGTCCGCCATGCCGGCTCGCCTACACTCGATGGGCCGAAAGTGCGCCCAAGACTCAACCGAGATCCGTTCAAGGAGTACGCCTGTGAAGAGCACCGTCGAGACTCTGAGCCCGACGCGCGTGCGGCTCGCCATCGAGGTGCCGTTCGTCGAGCTCGAGCCGAGCCTCAGGAAGGCGTACCGGGAGATCGGTCAGCAGATCCAGATTCCCGGCTTCCGCAAGGGCAAGGTGCCGCCCGCGATCATCGACCAGCGGGTGGGCCGGGGCACCGTGCTCAACGAGGCGGTGCAGGAGGCCATCCCGCAGAACATCCTCACGGCGGTGCGCGAGCACGACCTGAAGACGCTGGGCCGGCCTGAGGTCGAGATCACCGAGTTCAACGACGGTGACTCGCTCAACTTCACCGCCGAGGTCGACGTACGGCCGGAGATCACCGTGCCGGACCTGGCCTCGGTCGAGGTGACCGTCGACGAGTTGCAGATCGACGACGCCGAGATCGACGAGCAGGTCAACGGTCTGCGTGAGCGCTTCGCCACCCTCAAGACCGTCGAGCGCCCGGCGGCCGAGGGCGACTACGTCCAGATCGACCTGCGGGCGACCGTCGACGGCGAGGAGGTGCCGGGCGGGTCGGCCAGCAACATCTCCCACGAGGTGGGCAGCAAGCAGCTCCTGCCGGGTCTGGACGAGGCCGTCGTGGGTCTCTCCGCGGGCGAGGACACCACCTTCACCACCCAGCTCGTCGGCGGTGACTTCGCCGGCCGTGACGCCGACGTGGTGGTGACCGTGCGTACGGTCAAGGAGAAGGAGCTGCCCGCGCTCGACGACGAGTTCGCCCAGCTGGCCAGCGAGTTCGACACCATCGGCGAGCTGCGCGACGACCTGCGTGAGCGGGTCACCCGCGGCAAGCGCGTCGAGCAGATCTACGCCGCCCGCGACAAGGCGCTCGAGCAGCTCGTCGAGGCTGCCGAGGTGCCCGCCCCGGAGGGCGTGATCCGCGACGAGGTGGAGAGCCGCAAGCAGGCGATGGTCGACCAGCTGGAGCGCATCGGCGCCTCCCTGGAGGACTACCTCGCCGCCGAGGAGAAGACCGAGGAGCAGATCGACACCGAGCTGACCGAGGCCGCCACCCAGGGCGTCAAGGTCCAGTTGCTGCTCGACACGCTCGCCGACGCGGAGGACGTGCAGGTCTCCGACGACGAGTTCGGTCACGAGATCGTCCACCGCGCCCAGCGCGCCGGCATGGCCCCCCAGCAGTACTACGACCAGCTGGCCCGCTCCGGCACGGCCGGCGCGGTCTACGGCGACGTCCGGCGGGGCAAGGCGCTGGCCTCGGTCATGGAGCGCATCACGATCAAGGACTCGGCCGGCAACGAGGTCTCGATGGACGCGCTGCGCGAGGCGAGCGAGCAGGAGCACTCGCACGAGCACTGACCGCCGGGTGGGGCCACCGTCCGCCGGTCGCGGTGGGTGGTGGCCCGATCCCTTTCCGGGTACGCCTTCGGCAACTGCGCTGAGAGCGAACAGTGCCCGGACCGGGACTCTGCCCACCGGCCCAGCGGTTAGTGTCGGACACGACGGTACGGAGAGCGAAGGGCTGCCATGACCGACATGCACATCCCAGCGAAGCCGCTCCGGGCGATCGACGCCCGTGGCGGTGACACCATTGGCAACCTCGACGACTCGGTCTACAACCGGTTGCTCAAGGAACGGATCGTCTTCCTGGGCAGCGAGGTGACCGACCAGGTCGCCAACCGCATCTGCGCGCAGTTGCTGCTGCTCGCCGCGGAGGACCCGGACCGCGATATCAACCTCTGGATCAACTCCCCCGGTGGCTCGGTCTACTCCGGCATGGCCATCTACGACACCATGCAGTTCATCGACAACGACGTGTCGACGGTGGCGATGGGCATGGCCGCCTCGATGGGCCAGCTGTTGCTCTGCGCGGGCACCAGGGGCAAGCGTTACGCCCTCCCGCACGCCCGGATCATGATGCACCAGCCCTCCGGCGGCATGGGCGGCACCGCCGCCGACATCGCGATCCAGGCCGAGCAGATGCTGTACACCAAGCGGATGTTCCAGGAACGCGTCGCCTACCACACCGGTCAGCCCCCGGCGCAGATCGAGGCGGATTCGGACCGGGACCGTTGGTTCACCGCCCAGGAGGCCGTGGACTACGGCTTCATCGACAAGGTGATCACCGGGGCCGCCCAGGTTCCCGAGGGCGCCGGGACCCTGAGCTGATCGAGGAGCAGACGATGACCGACCTGAGCCTGCCGCCCCAGTTCGCGGCCGTGCACAACCGCTATGTCCTGCCGTCGTTCGTCGAGCGCACGTCGTACGGGGTCAAGGAGTCCAACCCGTACAACAAGCTCTTCGAGGACCGGATCATCTTCCTCGGCGTCCAGGTGGACGACGCGTCGGCCAACGACGTGATGGCCCAGCTGCTCACCCTGGAGGGGACGGACCCCGACCGGGACATCATCATGTACATCAACTCGCCCGGCGGCTCGTTCACCGCGATGACGGCCATCTACGACACCATGCAGTACGTCCGGCCGGACATCTCGACGGTCTGCCTCGGCCAGGCTGCCTCCGCCGCCGCGGTGCTGCTCTCGGCGGGCACCCCGGGCAAGCGGATGGCGCTGCCGAACTCGCGGATCATCATTCACCAGCCGGCCACCGAGGGCGGCTACGGGCAGGGCTCGGACATCGAGATCCAGGCCCGGGAGATCCTCCGGATGCGTACGCAGCTGGAGGAGATGCTGTCCCGGCACTGCAACCGGGCGGTCGAGAAGGTCCGCAAGGACATCGACCGTGACAAGATCATGACCGCCGAGGAGGCCCGCGAGTACGGGCTGGTCGACACGATCCTCACCAGCCGCAAGAAGGGCCTGCTGGCCGCGAACGCCGCCAGCTGACCGGAACCGGGTCGGAGGTCGGTCGGGCCCGTCGCCGGCCGACCTCTGACACACCCGTTTTGGGGGTCGGAGAAACCTCCGATAGCGGGTAACGTCGGGTCCGTACCGCTTCGCCGGGCGACCGACGGGGTGAAAGAAGACGGGCGGAGCGTCAGCATCCGCAGGTCGTGGCCGGGGCTCCGGCCGATGAGTGCAGGGAGAACGTAGGTGGCACGGATCGGTGACGGCGGCGACCTACTCAAGTGCTCCTTCTGCGGGAAGTCGCAGAAGCAGGTCAAGAAGCTCATCGCGGGCCCCGGGGTCTACATCTGCGACGAGTGCATCGATCTGTGCAACGAGATCATCGAAGAGGAGCTGGCCGAGTCCGGCGAGGTGAAGTGGGAAGAGCTGCCCAAGCCGATGGAGATCTGCCAGTTCCTCGACAACTACGTCGTGGGGCAGGAGCAGGCCAAGAAGGCGCTCGCCGTCGCGGTCTACAACCACTACAAGCGCATCCAGGCCGAGGCGGCCGGCGCGCCGGGATCCGGTAACGACGGGGTCGAGCTGGCCAAGTCGAACATCATGCTCCTCGGCCCGACCGGGTGCGGCAAGACCCACCTGGCGCAGACCCTCGCCCGGATGCTGAACGTGCCCTTCGCGATCGCCGACGCCACCGCCCTGACCGAGGCCGGGTACGTCGGGGAGGACGTGGAGAACATCCTCCTCAAGCTGATCCAGGCCGCGGACTACGACATCAAGCGGGCCGAGACCGGCATCATCTACATCGACGAGGTCGACAAGATCGCCCGCAAGTCGGAGAACCCATCGATCACCCGGGACGTCTCCGGTGAGGGTGTCCAGCAGGCGCTGCTGAAGATGCTCGAAGGCACCGTCGCCAACGTGCCGCCGCAGGGCGGTCGCAAACACCCGCACCAGGAGTTCATCCAGATCGACACCACCAACGTGCTGTTCATCTGCGGTGGTGCCTTCGCCGGTCTGGATCAGATCATCGAGGCGCGCACGGGGCACGGCGGCACCGGCTTCGGTGCCCGGCTGCGGGCGGTCTCCGAGCGCTCGACCGACGACATCTTCAGCCAGGTCATGCCGGAGGACATGCTCAAGTTCGGGCTGATCCCGGAGTTCATCGGCCGCCTCCCGGTGATCACCAACGTCCGGAGCCTCGACCGCACCGCGTTGGTGCGGATCCTCACCGAGCCGCGCAACGCCCTGGTCCGGCAGTACCAGCGCCTGTTCGAGCTGGACGGCGTCGAGCTGGAGTTCGAGCGGCCGGCGCTGGAGGCGATCGCCGACCAGGCGATGCTGCGCGGCACCGGTGCCCGTGGCCTGCGCGCCATCATGGAGGAGGTGTTGCTCTCCGTGATGTACGAGGTGCCCAGCAACCCCGACGCCGCCCGGGTCCTCATCAGCCGCGAGGCCGTGCTGGAGAACGTGAACCCGACGATCGTCCCGCGTGAGTTCACCGGCCGTCGCGCCCGGCGCGAGCGCGAGGAGAAGTCCGCCTGAACGGCCCGGCGCCGCAGCCTCCCGCTGTGCGTGGCTCCCGTCCGCCCGTACGCTGGCAGCCATGCGTGTCGCCGTCTGCCAGCTGAACTCCCGCGACGACCGGAAGGCCAATCTCGCCGCCGCGGAGGCCCTGGTCGACCGCGCGGCCCAGGCCGGCGCGGACCTGGTGCTCCTGCCGGAGTACGTCGACTATCTGGGCCCCGGGGACGGGATGCCGACACCGGAGTCGGCCGACGGTGAGGTCGGGCGCTTCTTCGCCGCCGCCGCACGGCGGCGGGGGGTCTGGTTGATCGCCGGCTCCTTCCACGAGGCGGGCCCCGACCCGGACCGGACCTGGAACACCACGCTGGTCTTCGACCGGTCCGGCACGCTCGCCGCCAGCTACCGCAAGATCCATCTGTACGACGTGGAGATCCCCGGCCGTGTCTCGTACCGGGAGTCCGCGACGGTGGCCGCCGGTGACCAACCGGTGGTGGTCGACGTCGAAGGGCTGCGGGTGGGCCTGTCCATCTGCTACGACCTGCGTTTCCCCGAGCTGTACCGGAACCTGGCCACCGCCGGCGGCGCCCAGCTGCTGGTGGTACCGGCGGCCTTCATGATGCACACCGGGCGGGATCACTGGGAGGTGCTGTTGCGCGCGCGGGCGATCGAGAACCAGTGCTTCGTCGCGGCCGCTGGGCAGACGGGCGACCATGAGCCCGCCCGCACCTGCTACGGCCGGAGCATGGTGATCGACCCGTGGGGGACCGTGCTGTCCCAGGTGCCCGACGGGCCGGGGTTCGCGGTGGCCGACGTCGACCTGGCGCGTCTGGGGCGCATCCGCACCGAGTTGCCGAGTCTGGCCAACCGCCGGCTCTGACGTTATCCCTGGAGCAGTACCCCGACCAGGGCGAACCCGGCGATGGCGGCGGCGGTGATCAGCAGCGCGGTGCTCATCCGCGACGGGCCGCGGCGGGCGAGTCGCCCGATCGACGCCAGGACGGCGAAGAGCACGAACGCCCCGATGATCAACTGCCAGAACGGCAACAAGAGGCCGAGCAGCGCGTCCTCGGCGAGGACCGGGTCGGCGGGCCGGGACACGTCATCCATGCCAGACACTCTGGCACGTCGGCGCCGCTCGCGGTCGGCGCTGTGAAGACACCCGGAGATGTGGCGGTCGGCGCCCGTGTGGAGCTCGGCAGTTCCTACGGTCCGAAGGTATCGACGCACGATGATTTGCCTTATCCGGGGCGCCCGCGTAACTTTCTCTCTGCACGGGGGAGGCCGGGTCAAACCGGCCGAGAACGGGCGCCAGCCTCGTAGGGACCATGTCAACGCGAGACTGAGACCGGGCGGTGCGAGAGGCTCCATGAGATGGAGTTGCGATCGCGGAGCCGACCGGGTAAGGTTCTGAAGCCGGCAGGAGCCGGGCGGGTCGCCGCGAGCGGTGATCGGCCGGTCTGCGGTTTTCCACGACAGAAGCGACCGCCGATAGGCGTGCGTTACAACGTGGGCCCGGAACGAGTTGCGAAGATACCTGATTCGCTCAGGTTGACCTCGAAGCGCGATTCGGATAGCTTGGAGCGGTTGCCCCAAGCGCGGTCTTGAGATATCGAGGCCGAGCGTGGTGTGTGGTTGTTTTTTGAGAACTCAACAGGGTGCTTGTTATGCCAGTGCCAAATTTGGTTTTTTGTTTGGCAGCAAGATTGTTTTTGTTGCTGGGGTTTTCTCTGGTTTTTGTTGGAGAGTTTGATCCTGGCTCAGGACGAACGCTGGCGGCGTGCTTAACACATGCAAGTCGAGCGGAAAGGCCTCTTTGGGGGTACTCGAGCGGCGAACGGGTGAGTAACACGTGAGCAACCTGCCCTAGGCTTTGGGATAACCCTCGGAAACGGGGGCTAATACCGGATATTCACTGTCTGCCGCATGGTGGGTGGTGGAAAGATTTTTTGGCTTGGGATGGGCTCGCGGCCTATCAGCTTGTTGGTGGGGTGATGGCCTACCAAGGCGACGACGGGTAGCCGGCCTGAGAGGGCGACCGGCCACACTGGGACTGAGACACGGCCCAGACTCCTACGGGAGGCAGCAGTGGGGAATATTGCACAATGGGCGGAAGCCTGATGCAGCGACGCCGCGTGAGGGATGACGGCCTTCGGGTTGTAAACCTCTTTCAGCAGGGACGAAGCGTGAGTGACGGTACCTGCAGAAGAAGCGCCGGCCAACTACGTGCCAGCAGCCGCGGTAAGACGTAGGGCGCGAGCGTTGTCCGGATTTATTGGGCGTAAAGAGCTCGTAGGCGGCTTGTCGCGTCGACTGTGAAAACCCGTGGCTCAACTGCGGGCCTGCAGTCGATACGGGCAGGCTAGAGTTCGGTAGGGGAGACTGGAATTCCTGGTGTAGCGGTGAAATGCGCAGATATCAGGAGGAACACCGGTGGCGAAGGCGGGTCTCTGGGCCGATACTGACGCTGAGGAGCGAAAGCGTGGGGAGCGAACAGGATTAGATACCCTGGTAGTCCACGCTGTAAACGTTGGGCGCTAGGTGTGGGGGGCCTCTCCGGTTTCCTGTGCCGCAGCTAACGCATTAAGCGCCCCGCCTGGGGAGTACGGCCGCAAGGCTAAAACTCAAAGGAATTGACGGGGGCCCGCACAAGCGGCGGAGCATGCGGATTAATTCGATGCAACGCGAAGAACCTTACCTGGGTTTGACATCGCCGGAAATCTCGCAGAGATGTGGGGTCCTTCGGGGCCGGTGACAGGTGGTGCATGGCTGTCGTCAGCTCGTGTCGTGAGATGTTGGGTTAAGTCCCGCAACGAGCGCAACCCTCGTTCGATGTTGCCAGCGCGTTATGGCGGGGACTCATCGAAGACTGCCGGGGTCAACTCGGAGGAAGGTGGGGATGACGTCAAGTCATCATGCCCCTTATGTCCAGGGCTTCACGCATGCTACAATGGCCGGTACAATGGGCTGCGATACCGTGAGGTGGAGCGAATCCCAAAAAGCCGGTCTCAGTTCGGATCGGGGTCTGCAACTCGACCCCGTGAAGTCGGAGTCGCTAGTAATCGCAGATCAGCAACGCTGCGGTGAATACGTTCCCGGGCCTTGTACACACCGCCCGTCACGTCACGAAAGTCGGCAACACCCGAAGCCGGTGGCCCAACCCCTTGTGGGAGGGAGCCGTCGAAGGTGGGGCTGGCGATTGGGACGAAGTCGTAACAAGGTAGCCGTACCGGAAGGTGCGGCTGGATCACCTCCTTTCTAAGGAGCGCCATCCAGTGAAGGCTGGTATGGAGCCCGTGCTGCCCGAGTGTGGTGGTGGGGTGCTCGTGGGTGGAGACACTGGCTAGTTCGGTGCCGGCAACGGCCATTGTTGATCTAGTACGGCCATTCCCTTCCTTGTGGTGGGGGTGGTGGGGAACGGTCTGGTGGTGCGGCTGGTCTGGGCGTGGAGCACCCTGTTGGGTCCTGAGGGAACAACCCGTGTGGGGTTGGTTTTCTTCGGCGCCGAGGTTCCGGGGCTTTGCTCTCTTTGGTGGGGGTGGGGTTCCGGTTTCGGTGGTCTGGCATGGCCTGGTCTCGCATACCGGATGCTGCTGCTGCTGTTGTGTGGTGGTGTTGCTGGTGTGGGGTGGTGGGTTGTGGGTTGGTTGTTTGTTGAGAATTGCACAGTGGACGCGAGCATCTTTGTGGTCAAGTTGTCAAGGGCGGACGGTGGATGCCTTGGCACCAGGAGCCGATGAAGGACGTGGGAGGCCGCGATAGGCCTGGGGGAGCTGTCAACCGAGCTGTGATCCCAGGGTGTCCGAATGGGGTAACCCGGCATCAGTCATGTGATGTCACCTGCACCTGAACTCATAGGGTGTGTGGAGGGAACGCGGGGAAGTGAAACATCTCAGTACCCGTAGGAAGAGAAAACAAATAGTGATTCCGTGAGTAGTGGCGAGCGAAAGCGGATTGAGGCTAAACCGGTTGCGTGTGATACCTGTCAGGGGTTGCGTGGTCGGGGTTGTGGGACCTCATGTGGTGGGCTGACAACCACCGAAGGAGTTATAAAGCCAGTTGTTAGCTGAATGGTCTGGAAAGGCCGACCGTAGACGGTGATAGTCCGGTAGGTGAAAGCAGCTGGTCTTCTGTGGGTGTTCCCGAGTAGCGGCGGACTCCTGAAATCTGCCGTGAATCTGCCAGGACCACCTGGTAAGCCTGAATACTTCCTGGTGACCGATAGCGGACGAGTACCGTGAGGGAATGGTGAAAAGTACCCCGGGAGGGGAGTGAAATAGTACCTGAAACCGTTCGCCTACAATCCGTCGGAGCCTTTTGGGGTGACGGCGTGCCTTTTGAAGAATGAGCCTGCGAGTTAGTGGCATGTGGCGAGGTTAACCCGTGTGGGGGAGCCGTAGCGAAAGCGAGTCTGAAGAGGGCGTTTGAGTCGCATGTTCTAGACCCGAAGCGGAGTGATCTAGCCATGGGCAGGCTGAAGCGCGGGTAAGACCGTGTGGAGGGCCGAACCCACCAACGTTGAAAAGTTGGGGGATGACCTGTGGTTAGGGGTGAAAGGCCAATCAAACTCCGTGATAGCTGGTTCTCCCCGAAATGCATTTAGGTGCAGCGTCGTGTGTTTCTTGCCGGAGGTAGAGCACTGGATGGTCTAGGGGGCCTACAAGCTTACCGAAATCAGCCAAACTCCGAATGCCGGTAAGTGAGAGCGCGGCAGTGAGACTGCGGGGGATAAGCTTCGTAGTCGAGAGGGAAACAGCCCAGATCACCAGCTAAGGCCCCTAAGCGTGTGCTAAGTGGAAAAGGATGTGGGGTCGCATAGACAACCAGGAGGTTGGCTTAGAAGCAGCCACCCTTTAAAGAGTGCGTAATAGCTCACTGGTCAAGTGGTTCCGCGCCGACAATGTAGCGGGGCTCAAGTACACCGCCGAAGCTGTGGCACTCACACGGTGCCCGGTGTCTGCCTTTTGGGGTGGGCATCCAGGTGTGTGGGTGGGTAGGGGAGCGTCGTGCCGGGGGTGAAGCAGCCGAGTGATCGAGTTGTGGACGCGGCACGAGTGAGAATGCAGGCATGAGTAGCGAAAGAAGGGTGAGAAACCCTTCCGCCGGATGACCAAGGGTTCCAGGGCCAGGTTAATCCGCCCTGGGTGAGTCGGGACCTAAGGCGAGGCCGAGAGGCGTAGTCGATGGACAACGGGTTGATATTCCCGTACCCGCGAAGGAGCGCCCGTGATGAACTTCGTTGTGCTAACCATCCGAGCTGTCTGATGCCTTCGGGTTGATGGTGGTGAGCGTGGGAACCTGGCGGGTAGTAGTCAAGCGATGGGGTGACGCAGGAAGGTAGCTGAGCCCGGCCGGTGGTTGTGCCGGGGTAAGCGTGTAGACCGTGCCATAGGCAAATCCGTGGTGCATGAAGGTTGAGACGTGATGCCGAGCCGATTCAGGTGAAGTCAGTGATCCTATGCTGCCGAGAAAAGCCTCTAGCGAGTTCTGAGCGGCCCGTACCCCAAACCGACACAGGTGGTCAGGTAGAGAATACCGAGGCGATCGGGCGAACTGTGGTTAAGGAACTCGGCAAATTGCCCCCGTAACTTAGGGAGAAGGGGGGCCGGAGACGTGAAGCCCCGCGCGGGTGGAGCGTTGTATGGCCGCAGAGAGCAGGGGGAAGCGACTGTTTACTAAAAACACAGGTCCATGCGAAGAAGTAATTCGATGTATATGGACTGACGCCTGCCCGGTGCTGGAACGTTAAGGGGACCTGTTAGTCCTTTCGGGGGCGAAGCGGAGAACTTAAGCGCCAGTAAACGGCGGTGGTAACTATAACCATCCTAAGGTAGCGAAATTCCTTGTCGGGTAAGTTCCGACCTGCACGAATGGCGTAACGACTTCCCCACTGTCTCAACCACAGGCCCGGCGAAATTGCAGTACGAGTAAAGATGCTCGTTACGCGCGGCAGGACGGAAAGACCCCGGGACCTTTACTATAGCTTGACATTGGTATTTGAGTCGGCTTGTGTAGGATAGGTGGGAGCCGGTGAAGCGCATACGCCAGTATGTGTGGAGGCAATCTTGAAATACCACTCTGGTTGATTCGGGTATCTAACTTCGGACCGTTATCCGGTTCAGGGACAGTGTCTGGTGGGTAGTTTAACTGGGGCGGTTGCCTCCTAAAGGGTAACGGAGGCGCCCAAAGGTTCCCTCAGCCTGGTTGGCAATCAGGTGTTGAGTGCAAGTACACAAGGGAGCTTGACTGTGAGACTGACGGGTCGAGCAGGGACGAAAGTCGGGACTAGTGATCCGGCACTTGCGTGTGGAAGCGGTGTCGCTCAACGGATAAAAGGTACCCCGGGGATAACAGGCTGATCTTCCCCAAGAGTCCATATCGACGGGATGGTTTGGCACCTCGATGTCGGCTCGTCGCATCCTGGGGCTGTAGCAGGTCCCAAGGGTTGGGCTGTTCGCCCATTAAAGCGGTACGCGAGCTGGGTTTAGAACGTCGTGAGACAGTTCGGTCCCTATCCGCCGTGCGCGTAGGATACTTGAGAAGGGCTGTCCCTAGTACGAGAGGACCGGGACGGACGAACCTCTGGTGTGCCAGTTGTCCCGCCAGGGGCACGGCTGGTTAGCTACGTTCGGAAGGGATAACCGCTGAAAGCATCTAAGCGGGAAGCCTGCTTCAAGATGAGGTATCCCACCCTTGGTGACAAGGGGTAAGGCCCCCAGCTAGACGACTGGGTTGATAGGCCGGAAATGTAAGCCCGGTAACGGGTTCAGTTGACCGGTACTAATAGGCCGAGGACTTGACTACAAAGATCCTGCTCGCGTCCACTGTGCAACTCACAACAAACAAACACACCCCCAACAAAAGGGGCAGCAAGGATTGCTGCTGTTGTTGGTGTTGTTTGACATGTTGATAAGGTTACGGCGGTCATGGCGGAGGGGAAACGCCCGGCAAACATTCCGAACCCGGAAGCTAAGCCCTCCAGCGCCGATGGTACTGCACCCGGGAGGGTGTGGGAGAGTAGGACACCGCCGGACACAACACACCGTTCAGGGCCACCCCACCACATGGGGGCGGCCCTGAACGCATTTCTGGACCGGATATCAGCCTCGGGTCTGCACCGCGTCGCGGATCTGCCGCAGCAGCCCGGCGGAGTCGTCGACCGACCGGAACGGGAACATCGCCATCACCACGCTGCCATGGTCGGCCCAGCCGCAGACCGCGAAGTCCCCTCCCTCGCCACTGGTGCTGCCGCACTTCATCACGCCGCCCAGCCGGCCCGGCGACACGTCGCGCAGGCCGGTAACCGTCTCGGTTTCGTCGGCCATCAGCCCGAACAGGCTGTCCAGATCCCGTTCCGGCTGCCACAGCAGCGTCGTACCACCGAAGATCAGGACGGACCGGCGCGTGTCGGTGGGGTCCTGGTAGACGACGCCGAAGCTGCTGTCCAACTGGATGTCGGCGGCGAGGCCGCTGCGCAGGTAGTCGGCGGTGCTGACGGCCCGATCGCCGGTGTCCAGTCGGAGGCCGGCGACCTGGTCCGGGGTGGTGATCTGCGTATCCTTCTGCTCGGCGACCCGCCAGCCCCAGGCACCGATCGTGCCGACGCCCGCCACCGCGACGATCGCGAGCAGCCCGGTCGCCAGGCGACGCCGACGCGACCGGGTGTGCTGGCGGTCGGTGTCGTCCGCCGGCTCGCGGTCACCCAGCTCGATCGGCTCGTCGGTCACCTCGACCGTTGGCGAGCCCTCGTCGAGCTGGCGGGGGGTGAGATGTGCGTCGGACATAGCCGACACCGTACGCGAACGACCGGTGGCGCACGTCGGGACCGTCGAAGCGCTCCGTAGACTTCCAGGGTGACCGAGAGACTGGATGCCCGACGCCCCGACGCCCCGACCCTCGCCGGCCAGTATCAGCCCGGCGAGGTAGAGCAGCGACGGTACGAGCAGTGGGTAGCCGACGGTCGATTCCGGGCGTCGGCGGAGAGCGACCGGCAGCCCTTCACCATCGTCATTCCGCCGCCGAACGTCACCGGCTCGCTGCACATGGGCCACGCGCTCGACCACACGGTGCAGGACGCCCTGGTGCGGCGCAGGCGGATGCAGGGCTTCGAGGCACTGTGGCTGCCGGGCATGGACCACGCCGGCATCGCCACTCAGAACGTGGTCGAGCGGCAACTGGCCGGGCAGGGGCTGTCCCGCCACGACCTGGGCCGGGAGAAGTTCGTCGAGCGGGTGTGGCAGTGGAAGGCCGAATCCGGCGGCGCGATCCTCGGCCAGATGCGCCGCCTCGGCGACTCGGTCGACTGGGACCGCGAGCGCTTCACCATGGACGAGGGCCTGTCGCGCGCCGTCCAGACCATGTTCAAGAAGCTGTACGACGACGGCCTGATCTATCGGGCGAACCGGATCATCAACTGGTGCCCGCGCTGCCTGACCGCCCTGTCCGACATCGAGGTGGAGCACACCGACGACGACGGCGAGCTGGTGTCGATCCGCTACAGCGACGACGTGGTGGTGGCCACCACCCGGGCCGAGACGATGCTCGGCGACACCGCCGTGGCGGTGCACCCGGACGACGAGCGGTACCGGCACCTGATCGGCACCGAGGTCGAGCTGCCGCTGACCGGGCGGCGGATCCCGATCGTGGGTGACGCGCACGTCGACCCGTCGTTCGGCACCGGCATGGTGAAGGTGACCCCCGCGCACGACCCGAACGACTTCGAGATCGGGCAGCGACACGATCTGCCGGCTCTGACGATCATGGATGAGCGGGGCGTCATCACCGCACCTGGCCCGTTCGAGGGCCTGGACCGGTTCGAGGCCCGCCCGGCGATCGTCGCCGCGCTGCGCGCCGAGAGGCGCATCGTCGCGGAGAAGCGGCCGTACGTGCATGCCGTCGGCCACTGCTCCCGCTGCCGCACCACCGTGGAGCCGCGCCTGTCCCTGCAGTGGTTCGTCAACACCTCGCCCCTGGCGAAGGCCGCCGGCGACGCGGTGCGCGACGGCCGGGTGCGCATCGAGCCGGCGGAGCTGGCCAAGCGCTACTTCGCCTGGGTCGACAACATGCACGACTGGTGCATCTCCCGGCAGCTCTGGTGGGGCCATCGGATTCCGGTCTGGTACGGCCCGGCCGGCGAGGTCGTCTGCGTCGGGCCCGACGAGGAACCGCCGACCGGCGCCGGCTGGCACCAGGACGAGGACGTGCTCGACACCTGGTTCTCCAGCGGGCTGTGGCCGTTCTCCACCCTCGGCTGGCCGGAGCAGACCCCGGATCTGGCGAAGTTCTACCCGACCAGCGTGCTGGTCACCGGGTACGACATCCTCTTCTTCTGGGTCGCCCGGATGATGATGTTCGGCCTGTACGCGATGGACGGCCGGCAGCCCTTCGACGTGATCGCCCTGCACGGCATGGTCCGCGACGAACACGGCAAGAAGATGTCCAAGTCCTTCGGCAACGTGGTCGACCCGCTGGACTGGATCGACCGCTACGGGGCCGACGCCACCCGCTTCACCCTGGCCCGGGGCGCCAACCCCGGCGGCGACGTGCCGGTCAGTGAGGAGTGGTGCCAGGGGTCGCGCAACTTCTGCAACAAGCTCTGGAACGCCACCCGGTTCGCGCTGATCAACGGCGCGCACGCCGGCGGCCCGATGCCGGCCGCCGAGCGGCTGTCGACCGTGGACCGGTGGATCCTGTCCCGGCTGGCCCACGTCACCGCCGAGGTCGACGAGCAGTTCGAGGCGTACGAGTTCGCGAAGGTCTGCGACCTGCTGTACCACTTCGCCTGGGATGACGTCTGCGACTGGTACGTGGAGCTGAGCAAGCCGGTCCTCGCCGGCGGCGGTGAACCGGCCGAGGTCAGCCGCCGGGTGCTCGGCCACGTACTGGACCAGCTGCTGCGGCTGCTGCACCCGGTGATCCCATTCGTCACCGAGGAGCTGTGGACCGCGCTCACCGGCGGCGAGACGGTGCTGACCGCGGCCTGGCCGGCCGCCGACCGCGCGTTGGTCGACGACGCCGCCGAGACGGAGGTGGCCACCCTGCAGCGGGTCGTCACCGAGGTCCGCCGGTTCCGTTCCGACCAGGGACTGCGCCCCACCCAGCGGGTCGCCGCCCGGCTCGACGGGCTGGCCGGTGCCGGTGTGGCGGCGCACGAGCCGTTGATCCGGTCCCTCGCGCGGCTCGACCCGGCCGGCGACGGCTTCCAGGCCAGCGCGACCCTCGCCATGCCGGGCGAGGTCAGCGTGGCCCTCGACACCCGTGGCTCGATCGACGTGGCCGCCGAACGGGCCCGGCTGACCAAGGACCGCGCGGCGGCCGAGAAGGAGGCCGGGCAGGCCCGGGCGAAGCTGGACAATCCCGCGTTCGTCGGCAAGGCCCCGGAACACGTCGTCGCCAAGATCCGCGAACGGCTGGCCGTCGCCGAGGCCGACCTGGCCCGCATCGACGCCGCCCTGGAGGCGCTTTCCTCGTGACAGACCACACCGAACGCACCAACCGCACCGAGCACGCCGCCTTCGCAGAGGTGGAGGCCGAGCTGGCCGGGCGTGGCTTCACCCGGATGGTCTTCGAGCTGGACCGCGTCTCATCCCTGCTCGACCTGCTGGGCAGCCCGCAGCGGGCGTACCCGTCGATCCATTTGACCGGCACCAACGGCAAGACCTCCACCGCCCGGATGATCGACTCGCTGCTGCGGGCGTTCGGGTTGCACACCGGGCGGTACACCAGCCCGCACCTGGAGACCGTCCGGGAGCGGATCAGCCTGGACGGTGAGCCGGTGGACGAGACCCGCTTCACGGCCGTCTACCAGGAGGTGAAGCCACTGGCCGAACTGGTCGACGACCGTTCGGCCGAGCCGCTGACGTACTTCGACATGACCACCGCGCTGGCGTTCGCCACCTTCGCCGACGCCCCGGTCGACGTGGCCGTGGTCGAGGTGGGCCTCGGTGGTGCCGAGGACGCCACGAACGTGATCCAGGCCGGGGTGTGCGTGCTGACTCCGATCGGACTCGACCACACCGAATGGCTCGGCGACACGCTCCAGGACATCGCGCTCGCCAAGGCCGGCATCATCCACCCCGGGGCGACCGTCATCTGCGCCGCCCAGGAGGAGGAGGCCGCCCGGCCGATCCTGCAACGCTGCGCCGAGGTGGGCGCGACCGTGGCCCGCGAGGGCGCCGAGTTCGGCGTCCTGCGCCGGGCCGTCGCGGTCGGCGGGCAGGTGCTCACCCTGCAAGGGTTGGGCGGCGTGTACGAGGAGGTCTTCGTCCCGCTGCACGGCGCACACCAGGCACAGAACGCGGCGGTGGCGCTCGCCGCCGTCGAGGTGTTCCTGGGTGCCGGTGCCCGGCGGCAGCTCGACGTGGAGGCGGTGCGGGAGGGCTTCGCCGCCGCCACGTCGCCCGGCCGGCTGGAGCGGGTGCGCACCGCGCCGACGATTCTGCTCGACGGCGCGCACAATCCGCAGGGCATGGCGGCCACGGTCACCGCTCTGCAGGAGGAGTTCGCCTTCAGCAAGCTGGTCGCCGTAATGGGCACGTTGGCCGACAAGGACGCCGCCAGCATGCTGGAGCTGCTGGAGCCGGTGGTGGACCAGCTGGTGGTGACCCGGAACAGCTCACCCCGGGCGCTGCCGGCGAAGGAGCTGGCGGCGCTCGCCGCCGAGGTGTTCGGCCCGGACCGGGTCGAGGTGGCCGAGGAGATGCCGGACGCGATCGAGGCGGCGGTGGCGCTGGCCGAGGAGGACGTGCCCGGCGAACTGGCCGGCGTCGGGGTGCTGATCACCGGTTCCGTGGTGACCGTGGCCGACGCACGCCGGCTGCTGAAGCGATGACCGAGCGACAGCCGGAGCGCCCGGCCGAGTCACCCGAGCACCCCGGGCCGCGCCGGTCGGGGCTGCGCGACCCGCAGAAGGCGGTCCGTGGCCTCGGCGCGGGCACCCTCGCCCTGGAGGCGCTGGTGTTGCTGCTGGCGATCCAGCCGATCCGGGTGGTCGGTGGTGACCTCGGCGGCGCGGCGATCGGTGCCGTGGTGGCGCTGGCCGTGGCCGCCGCCGTGCTGGCCGGCCTGATGCGCCGGCCCTGGGCCTGGAACGCCGGCACCGTGTTGCAGGGGCTGCTGCTGCTCTCCGGGCTGCTGCACTGGTCGCTGCTCGTGCTGGGCGTCATCTTCGCTCTGGTGTGGGCGTATGCCTGGCACGTGCGGCGGGTGATCCTGGGCTAGGGCCTGTGCCCTCGTTGTGCGGCGGTGTGGGGTGTCTTCGGGTGTGTGGTACGTGCCCTGTCGAGCTGAGTCATTTGTGCTATCACGCCCGGGGGATTGTCCATCAACTTCATGATCAACCTTTCGCGGCCCGCCGTGCGTGGGCGGCTGCGCTCGCGGTCGCGGCATGCGGCAGGTGGGCGTTCCCGCCGCGATGATGGCCCGAGTCGCCGCAAGCCGTGACGGTGGCCGCGTCGCCGGCGGGGGCTGCCCCGGCGGATGATGGTGACGTTCGCCAATGCTTGCTCCCTGCCCCGGTGCTGGCGATGCGGCAGGTGACCCTGCCCCGCCGTCGAGGACCAGGTCGTCGCACCTCGCGCGCACCGGCCGGGAAGCTGGACCGCGGGTGGGTGATAGCGCAGACGGTTCAGCTCGACAGGGCCGGCAACAGACAGGTGGACTGCCGCGCCGCCCCAGGGCTTCGACCAGGCCGTGGGGCCTCGCCGCGGGGGCCCTCACGCCTCGGCGAGTTCCCGCCACTGGGTCAGTGCGATCCCGTGACCGTCGGGGTCGCGGAACGCGGCCGCCCACACCTCCAGTTTGGTGCCCCGGTTGACCACCCGGGGCGCGTAGGTGAACCGGACGCCGGAGCCGCGAAGTCGCTCGTACGCCGACTGGATGTCATCCACGTCGAGGTTCACGTGCACCAGGCGGCGGCTGATCGGCTGGGCCCCGGTCACCTCCCGCAACACCAGCCGGGTGACCCCGGAGGAGAGCACGGCGTTCCCGGCGCCCCGGTCGACCTCGGTGAAGCCGAGCCGGTCCCGGTAGAACTCCAGGGACCGAGACAGTTCGGTGACCAGCAGGGTGATGCCCACCCCGCTGATCGGCGCCGCCGGGTCGGCGGCGTCCGGGTCGAAGCCGAAGATCGCCTCGTCCAGTTCCCGCGCACCCACCGCCTCGTCCCGCGCGGCAGCCGGCTGCGCGGCAGCCGCCTGCGGGAGGTCGGCGGCCGCCGGACGGTGGGTCGTCCCGGGGCGCTCGGCGGCCATGACGCGGTCAGTGGTCGCGGGGCGGTCGGTGGTCGCGGGGCGGTCGGTGGTCGCGGGGCGGTCGGTGGCAGTGGGGGGCGGCTCCGGGTCGTCCAGCGGCAGATCGAGCGGGTCGAGTGGGTCCGTCGGGAAGGACGGCGGGTCGACGGGTCGCCCGGCCGGCTCGTCCCCGGCGGAGGTCGCGGTCGCGGCGGGCCGGTCGTCAACGGGCCGGTCGTCAGCGGGTCGGTCATCAAAGAGTCGGTCCTCGGCGAACCGCTCGTCGGCCGGCATACGGGGTGCGGGCGTCGCCCGGCGGGGGAGCGGGTGGTCGTCGGAGTGTTCCACCACGGTCCCCTCCAGCACGACCGGCCCGCCCGGGCGCTGGCGTACCCGTACCGTCTCGCGGTGCTCGACGTGCTCGGCCGGGTCGTCGTCGAGCGGCCCGCCCAACGGCCCGCCCAACGGCCCGCCCAACGGCCCGCCCAGTGGGTCACCCAACGGGTCGTGGAAGTCGTCCTCCGGCGCCCGGCCGGCCCACGGCGGCGCCTCCTGTTCGATCAGCACCTCGTCCGGCGGAACCTGGCTGGCGAACTCGGGGGGCAGGTCGGCGGTCATGCCGGCCTCGGCGTGGGTGGGGACCTCGTCCCAGAGCACCCGGACGTGTCGCGGGTCATCCAACGCCACCCGGATCGGCAGGGTCTCGCCCAGCGACGGCCACTTGGAGACCGGCACCCGTGGCTCGATGATCTTCTTGGATCGGGGT
The DNA here is from genome assembly GCF_029626175.1 of Micromonospora sp. WMMD1082. Taxonomy (NCBI): domain Bacteria; kingdom Bacillati; phylum Actinomycetota; class Actinomycetes; order Micromonosporales; family Micromonosporaceae; genus Micromonospora; species Micromonospora sp. WMMD1082. The sequence goes on from NZ_JARUBM010000002.1 coordinate 4,291,394, forward strand.
GGCAGCCCGGGAGCGTCGATCACCAGTTGGAGTTCGCAGCGGCCGAAGGCGTACTGGGTCGGCGGCTCGGAGGCGCTGTGCACGTGCCCGGCACCGACCACCCACGTACGACCGCCGCCGCGCACGGTGGCCAGTGCGATCGCCAGCGCCAGCAGGGCGACCCCGAGCGCCACGATGGCCCAGCTGGTCATGCCGAGGCCGAAGAGGATCACGAAGGTGGCCACGGTGCCCAGCACCGCGGCGATCAACTTGCGTACCGGTGCGATGGGTCGGCTCCCGCCGTTCGCCACAGTGGACCTCCCGGGTGGTCAGGGCCAGGCTAGGCCGGATCGGAGGCCGGGGGAAGAACCGACCGCCACGCCGGCGCCGGGACCGGGTCGCTAGGCTGACCGTACCCAGCCCGACCGGCTTCCGCTCTGAGGAGGAACCCAGCGTGTCCAGCAGCACCCCGGACGAGCGCACGCTCGTACTGATCAAGCCCGACGCGGTCCGCCGAGGGTTGGTCGGCGAGATCATCTCCCGCTTCGAGCGCAAGGGCCTGCGGATCGACGCGATGGTCTCCCGGACGATGGACGCCGCGCTGGCCGACGAGCACTACGCCGAGCACATCGACCGGCCGTTCTACCCGCCGCTGAAGGCGTTCATGACCGGTGGCCCGCTGGTCGCCCTGGTGCTCTCCGGCGACCAGGTCATCGACGTGGTGCGCGGCCTGATCGGGTCCACCGACGGGCGGAAGGCCGCCGCCGGCACCATCCGGGGTGACCTGTCCCTGTCCAACCGGGAGAACCTGGTGCACGCCTCCGACTCGGCCGACAGCGCCAAGCGCGAACTCGCGCTCTGGTTCCCCGAGCTGGGCTGACACCGCCGCGCCGCTCACGCCACCCAGGGCAGCTTGTCCGGGTTGGCCACCAGGAAGATGTCGGTGATCCGGCCGTCGGCCGTGCCGAGGGTGACCGCGTACGCGTCGCCGGCCGCGGCCACCACGACGGCGGCCGGCTGGCCGTTGAGTTCCGTGCGGTGCACGGTCAGCGGCCAGCCCTTGGCGCGGATCCCCAGCACGAACCGGGCGACCCGCTCCGCGCCGCTCACCGGGTTGCGGGCGGCACTCACCCGGCCGCCGCCGTCGCTCCAGGCGATCGCGTCCCCGGCGACCAGGTCGGTCAGCGCGGCCAGGTCGCCCTCGGTCGCGGCGGCGATGAACGCGTCCAGCAGCCGCTCCTGCTCCGCCCGGTCGGCGGTGAACCGGCGTCGGTCGCGCCCGATCCGGACGCTCGCCCGGTGATGCAACTGCCGGCAGTCCTCGGGCGTACGGTCCAGCAGCTCGGCGATCTCGGCGTAGGGCAGCTCGAAGGCGGTGTGCAGCACGTAGACCGCGCGTTCCGGTGGGGTGAGCCGCTCCAGCAGGTGCAGCAACGCGGTGGAGAGCGAATCCCGCAGCTCGGCGCGTTCCAGCGGCCCGAACGGCGACGGCACGGTCGGTACGGGTTCCGGCAGCCACGGCCCGACGTACGCCTCCCGGGTGGCCTGCCGGGCCCGCAGCCGGTCCATCGCCAGGTGGGTCACCACCCGGGACAGGTAGCGGCGGGGCTCGGCCACCCCGGCGCGGTCGACCCGCAACCAGCGCAGGTACGCCTCCTGGAGCACGTCCTCGGCGTCGTACCGGCTGCCCAGCAACCGGTAGGCCAACCCGAGCAGCATCGGCCGGTGCGCGTCGAGCGCACCGGCCGCCTCCGCCGCGTCGACCGGGCTCACACGTCCGTCGAAAGCTCGTTGCGGAAGGTCACCGCGATCCGGTTCCACACGTTGATTGTGGCAATCGCCAGAACCAGGTCGGCGAGGGCCTTCTCCGGCCAGACCTTCGCGGCGGCGTCCCACACCTCGTCGGGCACCCCGTGCTCACCGAGCCGGGTGACTGCGTCGGTCAGCGCCAGCGCGGTGCGTTCCCGCTCGTCGAAGAAGGGCGCCTCGCGCCAGGCGGCGACGGCGAACAGCCGGCGGTTCGACTCCCCGGCGGCGGCCGCCTCCTGGCTGTGCATGTCGACGCAGTACGCGCAGCCGTTCAACATCGACGCGCGCAGCTTGACCAGCTCCAGCACGGTGTGGTCCACGTTGGCCCGGACGTACTTCTCCAGCCCCATGACGCTCTGGAACGCCCCCGGCGCCACCTCGGCCACGTTGATCCGCTGCATGACGACCTCCCTGTCGGTGGATGTGACACCGGTACGACCGACCGGGCCGCCCGGGACGTGACAGCCCGGCCTGTGACGCCGGCCATGCAGCGTTCCGGCGTCGGCCATCCGCACAGACGTCGATGGTTACGTCCGCCCGGTAGACCGGAACGGTCAGTCCCCTCATCCAGGAGGAACGATGACCGAACTCGACCGACGTACGCTGCTGCGGGCCGGCCTGGTCGCCGGCGCCGGTGTCGCCGGCGGCGCGCTGCTGGGCGGACCGGGTGCCATCGCCGGGCCGGCCTGGCGGCCCGCCGGGCGGCCGGTGCTCACCCACGGCGTGCAGAGCGGGGACGCCGCGGCGGACTCCGCGGTGGTCTGGACCCGGGCGGACCGCCCGGGTCGGATGCTGGTGGAGGTGTCCCGCCGGCCCGACTTCCGGGGCATCCGGCAGGTACGCGGGCCGGTGCTGACCCCGGACACCGACTTCACCGGCAAGGTCCGGCTGCGCGGGCTGCCCAGCGCCGAGCGGCTGCACTACCGGGTGCGGGTGGAGAGCCTCGACCGGCCGGGCCTGGCCAGCGCGCCGCTGTCGGGGTCGCTGACCACCGCCCCGGCCACGCACAGCCGCCGCGACGTGCGTTTCGTCTGGACCGGCGACATCGCCGGGCAGGGTTGGGGCATCGCTCCCGACTTCGGCGGGATGTCGATCTTCCGGGCGATGCGGCAACGCCGGCCGGACTTCTTCCTCTGCAGCGGCGACACGGTGTACGCCGACAACCCGCTGACCGAGACGGTGACGCTGCCCGATGGGCGGGTCTGGCGCAACCTGGTCGTCCCGGAGAAGCTCAAGGTCGCCGAGTCGCTGTCCGAGTTCCGCGGGCAGTTCGCGTACAACCTGCTCGACGCGCACCTGCGGGCGTTCGTGGCCGAGGTGCCTCAGGTCAACCAGTGGGACGACCACGAGGTGACCAACAACTGGTACCCGGGCGAGGTGCTGACCGACGCCCGCTACACCGAGCGCCGGGTCGACGTGCTGGCCGCGCGGGCGCGGCGGGCCTTCGACGAGTGGCTGCCCACGCCGCAGCGCGGGCCGCTGTACCGCCGGCTGTCGTACGGGCCGCTGCTGGATCTGTTCGTGCTGGACATGCGGACCTACAAGGACCCCAACGACGGCAACACCTACGCCGACCCGGGGCGCGGCCTGCTCGGCGCGGAGCAGCGGGCCTGGCTGATCCGGGAGCTGACCCGGTCCCGGGCAACCTGGAAGGTGATCGCCATCGACCTGCCGCTGGGGCTGGTGGTGCCCGACGGGCCGGACGCGCAGGAGGGCGTGGCACAGGGCGACCCGGGCGCACCGGCCGGCCGGGAGCTGGAGTTCGCCCAGGTGCTCGCGGCGGCCCACCGGGCGCGGGTGACCGGGATCGTCTTCCTCACCGCCGACGTGCACTACACCGCCGCCCACCACTACGACCCGGCCCGGGCGGCGGTCGCCGACTTCACGCCGTTCTGGGAGTTCGTCTCCGGCCCGGCGCACGCCGGTGCGTTCGGCCCCAACGCCCTGGACGGCACCTTCGGCCCGAGGGCGGTCTTCGTGCACGCTCCGCCGCTCGCCAACACCTCACCCGCCGAGGGCTTCCAGCACTTCGGCGAGGTCCACATCGACGCCGAGACCGCCGCCCTGACCGTGCACCTGCGCGATCGCACCGGCACATCCCTCTGGACCACCACCCTCCCCACCCCCTAAACGGGGTGACAACAACTTCATGATCAACAGGTGGGTGGGGGGGTGGGGTTATCGGGGGGTGGGGTGGGTGGGGTGGGAGGTATTGTGGGGGTGGCGATGATCCGGCTATCACCGGGGAGCCTCCGGAAGAACGGCCGGGCGACCGGCTCAGTAGAACCGGACGGGTTCGGCCCGTTACAGCCGGCCAACGAGCGGGTGGTCGATCCTGACCGCCAAGCGGGGTGGTACCGCGGGCCTTGCCCCGGGGCGCCGGTGACGGCGTACCGGAAAGGCTCGTCCTCGCAGACCCACGATGCGTGAGCTGCTGAGGAGAGCGACCCCCGATGGCCTATCCGTTGCACGACCCGACCGCCGGCGTTCCGGCGAGCCCGGACCTGCCCGCGGTCGAGCGCCGGGTGCTGGAGCACTGGACGGCTGACAAGACCTTCGAGGCGTCCGTGGAGGCCCGGGATCCGGGCGAGAACGGCGGTAACGAGTACGTCTTCTACGACGGCCCGCCGTTCGCCAACGGCCTGCCGCACTACGGCCACCTGTTCACCGGGTACGTCAAGGACGTGGTGCCGCGCTACCAGACCATGCGCGGCCGGCGGGTGGAACGGCGCTTCGGCTGGGACTGCCACGGCCTGCCCGCGGAGGTGGTGGCCGAGAAGCAGCTCGGCATCACCAGCAAGGCGGAGATCCTCGACCTCGGCGTGGCCCGGTTCAACGAGGTGTGCCGTAGCTCGGTGCTGGAGTTCACCCAGGACTGGGAGCGGTACGTCACCCGGCAGGCTCGCTGGGTGGACTTCGCCAACGACTACAAGACCCTCGACCTGGACTACATGGAATCCGTCATGTGGGCCTTCAAGACCCTGCACGACAAGGGGCTGGTCTACGAGGGCTTCCGGGTGCTGGCGTACTGCTGGCGGTGTGAGACGCCGCTGTCGAACACCGAGACCCGGATGGACGACGTCTACCGGGACCGGCACGACCCGACGCTGACGGTGTGGTTCGAGCTGACCGCCGACGAGTCGGCGCCGGAGCTGGTCCGTGGGCCGGTGCGGCTGGGCGTCTGGACCACCACGCCGTGGACGCTGCCGTCGAACCTCGCGCTCGCCGTCGGCCCGGAGATCGAGTACGCGGTGCTGGAGCGCGACGGCGCCCGGTACGCGGTGGGCGCGTCGCGGCTCGGGGCGTACGCCAAGGAGCTGGACGGGTACGAGCTGCTCGGCACGGTGCGCGGTGCCGACCTGGTGGGGCGCCGGTACACCCCGCTCTTCGACTTCCTCGTCGAGCAGGCCGGCGAGAACGCGTACCAGGTGCTCGGCGCGGAGTTCGTCACCACCGAGGACGGCACCGGAATCGTCCACCTGGCCCCGGCCTTCGGCGAGGACGACCAGAACGCCTGCACCGCGGCCGGCATCCCGACCATCGTCACCGTGGACGACCACACCCGCTTCACCGCGCTGGTCCCGCCGTACGAGGGCGAGCAGGTCTTCGACGTCAACAAGCCGGTGATCCGCGCGCTGAAGGACCGGGGGGTGGTGCTGCGGCAGGACACCTACACCCACTCGTACCCGCACTGCTGGCGCTGCGACACCCCGCTGGTCTACAAGGCGGTGTCGTCGTGGTTCGTGGCGGTGACGAAGTTCAAGGACCGGATGGTCGAGCTGAACCAGCAGATCAACTGGACGCCGGGGCACATCAAGGACGGCTCCTTCGGCAAGTGGCTGGCCAACGCCCGGGACTGGTCGATCAGCCGGAACCGGTTCTGGGGCTCGCCGATCCCGGTGTGGCGCTCGGACGACCCGAACTATCCGCGGATCGACGTGTACGGGTCGCTGGAGCAGTTGGAGCGGGACTTCGGGGAGCTTGCGACCCGAAGCGACGGGCAGGGCGGCGGACGGCTGTCTGATCTTCACCGGCCGACGGTGGACGAGCTGGTCCGCCCGAACCCGGACGACCCGACCGGCCGGTCGATGATGCGCCGGGTGCCGGAGGTGCTGGACTGCTGGTTCGAGTCCGGCTCGATGCCGTTCGCCCAGGTGCACTACCCGTTCGAGAACCGCGACTGGTTCGAGCACCACTACCCGGGCGACTTCATCGTCGAGTACATGCCGCAGACCCGCGGTTGGTTCTACACCATGCACGTGCTGGCCACCGCGCTGTTCGACCGGCCGGCGTTCCGCAACTGCGTCAGCCACGGCATCCTGCTCGGCTCGGACGGGCGCAAGATGTCCAAGAGCCTGCGCAACTATCCGGACGTCTACCACGTCTTCGACTCGTACGGCTCGGACGCGATGCGCTGGATGCTGATGTCCTCGCCGGTGGTGCGCGGTGGCGACGCCCTCGTCACCGAGTCGGCCATCCGGGACGCCGTGCGGCAGGTGCTGCTGCCGCTCTGGAACGTCTGGTACTTCTTCTCGCTCTACGCCAACGCCGACGGATACCAGGCGCGCCGACGCACCAACTCGACGCACCTGCTCGACCGGTACGTGCTGGCGAAGACGAACGAGCTGGTCGCCACGGTCGGCGCGCAGCTGGACGCGTACGACATCTCGGGTGCCTGCGCCACCGTCCGGTCCTACCTGGACGCGCTGACCAACTGGTACGTGCGCCGCTCGCGGGACCGGTTCTGGAGTGCGGACGCCGAGGCGTTCGACACCCTGGCCACGGTGCTGGAGACGCTCTGCCGGGTGGTGGCGCCGCTGGCCCCGCTGACCGCGGAGGAGATCTGGCGCGGGCTCACCGGCGAGCGGTCGGTGCACCTGACCGACTGGCCGCAGGCGGCGGAGTTCCCGGCCGACCACGACCTGGTGGCCGCGATGGACGCCGTTCGCGGTGTCGCCTCGGCGGCGCTGTCGCTGCGCAAGGCCAAGGGGCTGCGGGTACGGCTGCCGCTGGCGAAGCTGACCGTGGCCAGCCCGGCGGCCGAGCAGTTGCGCCCCTTCGCCGACCTGGTCGCCGACGAGGTCAACGTCAAGCAGGTGGAGTTCACCGGCGAGGTGTCGGCGTACTGCGAGCAGGTGCTCACCGTGGTGCCCCGGGCGCTCGGCCCCCGGGTCGGCAAGCAGGTGCAGCAGGTGATCAAGGCGGTCAAGGCGGGGGAGTGGGAGCTGGTGGACGGCGCTCCGGTCGCCGCCGGGGTCGCCCTCGCCGACGGCGAGTACGAGCTGCGCCTGGTCGCGGCCGACGCCGAGCACTCGGCTCCGCTGCCGGGCGGCGAGGGGGTGGTGGTGCTGGACACCACGGTCACCGCCGAGCTGGCCGCGGAGGGGCTGGCCCGGGACTTCGTCCGGGTGGTGCAGCAGGCCCGCCGGGACGCCGATCTGGACGTCTCCGACCGGATCGTGGTGACGGCGTCGGCCTCCGGCGAGGTCCGGGCGGCGGTGTCCGGGTACCGCGACTTCGTGGCCCGCGAGGTGCTGGCCGACAGCGTCGACTTCGCCGAGGGGATCGACGGTTTCGCCGGGGAGGTCGGCGAGGGCGACCAGGTCCTCGTCGCCGTGCGCCGGGTGTGAAGCCAGCGGATCCGCCCCACCTCACGCATGCTGTGGTGGGGCGGTCCGCTACGGTGACACCGCCTCTTACCTCACTCGATCCGCCGGAGGACCAGTGCCGCTGCTCTACACCATCGGCAAGCTCACCGTAGGGCCCGCGATGCGGCTGGCGTTCCGTCCCACGGTGGAGGGGCTGGAGCACATCCCGCAGCGCGGTGGCGCGATCTTCGCCGGCAACCATCTGTCGGTGGCCGACGAGCTGTTCCTCGGCACGGTGGTGCCCCGACACCTGGCGTTCTGGGCGAAGTCCGAGTACTTCACGGGCACCACCCTCAAGGGGCGGTTCTCCCGGTTCGTGCTCTCCGGACTCGGCGCGATCCCGGTGGAGCGGGCCGGCGGCCGGGCCGCGCTGGCCGCGTTCGACGCCGCCATCCCCGCCCTCAAGGCGGGTGACCTGGTGGTCGTCTACCCGGAGGGCACGCGCTCGCCGGACGGGCGGCTCTACCGGGGGCGCACCGGTGCGGTCCGGCTCGCCATCGCGGCCGGCGTGCCGGTCATCCCGGTCGGCATGATCGGCACCGAGAAGGTGCAGCCGATCGGCGCCCGGGTGCCGCGCCCCTTCACCGGAAAGATCACCATCAGGTTCGGCAAGCCGCTCGACTTCACCGGCCGCCCGGACGACCGCCTCTCGCTGCGGCAGCTGACCGACGAGATGATGGGCGAGATCCAGAAGCTCACCGGCCAGGAGTACGTCCCCCGCTACGCCCCGCCGCGCGCCCACCCGCCCGTCGCCGGCGAGCCCGACGCCGGCTGAACGGGAACCCGCGCGGGTACCGCCCGCGCGGGGCAGTACCCGCGCGGGCGCGATCATCAACCGTCCGTGGTGACGATCTGCTCCCGGAGGGTGCCGAGCAACCGGGCGCTGTCATCCACCGAGAGCCCGGTGAAGACGCCGGTGGTGATGCTGCCGTGGTCGACCGAGGTGCACACCACGGCGCCGACACCGTCGGTGCGGCCCACGGCGCAACGACCGTGCCGGCCCCGGACGCCGGTCTCCATCACCTGGACCTCGCCGAGGGCGTACTGCTTGGCGAGCCGCGCGATCTCGGCGTCGGCGTCGGAGGACGGCGAGAACCGGAAACCGGTGCCGCCGAAGACGGTCACCCGCTTGCCGTTGCTGGTGTGGTAGATGCCGGCGAAGGTGTCGTCGGCGAGCAGGTGCGCCTGGCGCATCTGCGTCTCCAGTTGCCGCGCGTCCCGCGCGCTGCGCGGGTCCTCGCGCAGCCGCAGGTCGGCCACCTGCGCCGGCAGCGCGGCGTTCGCCGGGTACTGGCTGGCCATCGGCATGCCGTAGTAGGCGGGGCAGCCGCAGCAGCAGGCCAGGACGAACAGCAGCACCCAGGGCCAGCGGCGACGTCGGCGGGCGGTGACCGGGACGTACCCGGCCGGTGCCTGCCAGCCCGGCGGTGGCGCCACCGGCCGGGCCGGGGTCGGTGGTGGCCCCGGTGGCTGCTGCTGCGCCGGCGGGGAGACCGGGAACGGCGGGGCGGCCGGGTGCGGCGGCGGTGGGGGAACCGGCGCTGCCGGCCCTGCGTATGGCTGGGTCGGCGGCGGGGCCGGGTAGGTCAGCGTCGGCGGCAGGGCGGGGAAGCCGGTCGACGGCAACTCCCACCCGCTGGTGTCGACACCGGCCCACGGGTCGACCGGGGTCTGCTCCTCCGGCTGGGCGGCCGGGGGCACCGGCGGTGGAGTGGGCTCGGCCGACTCGCCCCAGCCTCGGCGGCGCGGCGGTGCCGATGGCACCGGAGCCGAGCCGCTCCAGCGCGGCGCGTCCGCCTCCGGTGCGGCGTCGGCCGCCCCGGGCGGGTCGGCGGGCAGTTCGTGGGTGACCGCCGGCTCGCCGTCGCGGTGTGGTTCCGGACGGCTCCCGTCGACCGGCCGGTCTGCTCCCGGCTGCGGCTCCGCCATCGCGGCAATCTCCTCTCGGCCGGTCCGAGGTTAGTACCGGTGTGCCACTCAAGCCGAATCGGTCGCCCGCCGCCCGCTGGCCCGGGGCGGCGGTGGCCGGCGGGCGCTCGGACCGCTGGGTGGGCGGATCACGTGGCGCGCACGGCCGGCGTCAGGCGAGGCGGCTGGTGCTGCGGTGGTGGCTCCAGGCGATCAGTGGTTGCAGGGCGGCCATGAGCTGCCGCCCCTGCTCGGTCGGGGTGTACCGGATCTGCACCGGGGTGCTCGGGATCACCGAACGCGCGATGAGCCCGTCGGCCTCCAGTTCCTTGAGCCGGGCGGCGAGCAGGCGGTCGGAGATGCCGGCCACGGCAAGGCGGTATTCGCCGAACCGGCGGGCGCCGCGCACGGCGGCCAGCAGGATGGCACCGGTCCAGCGGCGGCCGACCAGTTCCAGGGCGTCCTGGAAGCCGCGGCAGGCCGCCTCGGGGATCTGGCGGTACGCCTGGAGGCCCGTCTCGATGTCGCTCACTTATCTAAGATTAGCGACTAACCTGCCGTTTGCCCAGTCGTCGGGAACCGCTGATCGTTGACGTCATGAACGATCACGGACACCCGATCACCTTCGGCGTCAGCCTGGATCCGTCCGCCGAGAACCTGGCCGCGACCAGGCACGTCGCCCGAACCGCGGTCGACGGCGGATACCACCTGCTCGCCGTGCAGGACCATCCCTACCAGCCCGGATATCTCGACACCTGGACGATGATCAGTCACCTGGCCGCCGAGACGGACCGGATCTCCTTCCTCACCGACGTGGCCGACCTGCAACTTCGCCCGCCGACCATGCTGGCCAAGGCGGCCGCCTCGCTGAGCGTGATGACCCGGGGCCGGGTGGTCCTGGGCGTCGGCGGCGGCGCCAGCACGGACGCGATCGCCGCCATGGGTGGCACCCGCCGCACCGGCCCACAGATGGTCGCGTACACCGAGGAGTCGCTGATGGTGATGCGGCGGGCACTGGCCGGTGAGCCGGTCCGCCACGTCAGCGATCAGCACGCGATCGAGGGCTACGCGGCGGGGCCGCTGTCGCCGGCACCGGTGCCGCTCTGGGTGGGCGCGCAGAAGCGCCGGATGCTCGGCGTCGTCGGCCGGCACGCAGACGGGTGGATCTCACCACTGAACATCTACGTGCCGCCGGTCGAGGTGCCCTCTCGGCAGGCGATCATCGACGAGGCGGCCCGGGCGGCCGGCCGTGACCCAGCACGGGTGCGCCGGATCTACAACGTCATCGGTGCCGTCGGTCCGTACCGGGGCGGCACCGGGCTGGTCGGCGACGTGAACCTCTGGGTCAACACGCTCACCGAGTGGGCCGTCGAGCTCGGCTTCGACACCTTCGTCTTCTGGCCGGTCTCCTCCGCCGCGGCGCAGGTCGAACTCTTCGCCAACGAGGTCGTCCCGGCCGTACGCGAGCGGGTGCGCGCGGTGCGGGGGCGGCGATGAGCGAGCGCAGCGAGTTGGCGCGCGTGCCCGAATCGCTGACCGGTCGGATCGTGACACCCGGTGACCGCCGGTATGCGGCGCTGCGGTCCACCTACACCCGGCGGGCCACCCCGGCGGCCGTGCTGCTGCCGCAGGACACCGCCGGGGTGGTGGCCGCCCTGCGGTACGCCCGGGAGCAGGGCAGACCGATCGCCGTACGCAGCGGCGGTCACGGCCTCGCCGGCACCTCCTCGGTCGACGACGGTGTGGTGATCGACCTGTCGGGACTGAACCGGATCGAGGTGCTCGACCGCGCCTCGCGGTTGGTCCGGGTGGAAGCGGGCGCCCGCTGGGCCGAAGTGGCGCAGACCCTGTCGCCGTACGGCCTGGCGATCAGCTCCGGCGACCACGGCAACGTGGGGGTCGGCGGGCTGGCCACCGGCGGTGGCGTGGGCTGGCTGGTGCGCTCGTACGGCCTGACGATCGACCACGTCCGCGCGGTCGAGGTGGTGCTGGCCGACGGGACGGTCGTACGCGCGGACGCGACCCGGGAGCCGGAGCTGTTCTGGGCGGTACGCGGGGCTGGCGCAGGGGTCGGCATCGTGGTGGCCTTCGAGATCGAGGCGACCGAGCTGCGTCAGGTCGGCGTGGCGCAGATCGCGGTGGAGGCACGGCCGGACGGCAGCACCGTGCGGCAGTGGGCGGAGGTGCTGCGCGGGGCGCCCCGCGAGCTGTCGACCGCGGTGACGCTGATGCCCTACGGGCCGGTGACGGTCATGTCGATCACGGCGGTGGTGGCGGCCGAGAGCCTGCGTCGGGTGCGGCCGCTGGTGGCCCCGCTGCGGGAGATCGGCAGGCTGCTCGACGACCGGATCGACCTGGTGCCGTACCCGGCGCTGGTGCCCACGGCCCACCTGCACCCCAACCTCGGGCAGCAGCCGAGCCTGACCACCAACGGCCTGCTCACCGGCATGGACGACGGGCAGGCCCGGGCGGTGATGCGGGCCGCGGGCCGGGCGCTCATCCAGCTCCGCTCGGTCGGCGGCGCGGTCAACGACGTCCCGCCGGAGGAGACCGCGTACCCGCACCGACACCAGGACACCCTGGTGGTCGCCTCGGTGTTTCCGCCGCAGGGTCCGGCGGCGCTGGACGCCGCGTGGAGCGGGTTGGCCAGGCGGGTCGAGGGGGCGTACGTCAACTTCGAGGGCCGGACCGGGCCGGCCGTGCTCGCCCGCGTCTATCCCGGCGAGACCGGCCGGCGGGTGGCGCGCGCCTGGCGCCGCTACGACCCGGACGGCATCTTCCGGGCCTGAGGTATGACGCGGCGGCCGGTGGGCGGGCGCGTACCCTTGGGCATCATGAGCGTCCCGTCCACCACACCGCGCACGATCGCGGCCAACTCCGTGTGGCCCCGGCTGGAGCCGTTGCTGCCCCAGGTGACCAAGCCCATCCAGTACGTCGGTGGTGAGCTGGGCGCGGTGGTCAAGGAGTGGGACGCGGCGACCGTCCGGTGGGCGCTGATGTATCCGGACGCGTACGAGGTCGGCCTGCCCAACCAGGGCGTGCAGATCCTCTACGAGGTGCTCAACGAGCTGCCGGACACCCTCGCCGAGCGGACGTACGCGGTCTGGCCGGACCTGGAGGGGCTGATGCGCGCCCACGGCGTGCCGCAGTTCACCGTCGACGCCCACCGCTCGGTCCGCGACTTCGACCTCTTCGGCGTGTCGTTCGCCACCGAGCTGGGCTACACCAACCTGCTCACCGCGATCGACCTGGCGGGCGTCCCGCTGCTCGCGGTCGACCGCACCGAGGAGGATCCGGTGATCGTGGCGGGTGGGCACGCCGCGTTCAACCCCGAGCCCATCGCCGACTTCGTCGACGCCGCCGTGCTCGGCGACGGCGAGGAGGCGGTGCTGGAGATCACCGCGATCGTCCGGGAGTGGAAGGCCGAGGGCCGCCCGGGCGGCCGGGACGAGTTGCTGCTGCGGCTGGCGCGTACCGAGAGCGTCTACGTGCCGCGCTTCTACGACGTGGACTACCTGCCCGACGGCCGGATCCAGCGGGTCGTGCCGAACCGGGCGGACGTGCCCTTCCGGGTGCACAAGCGCACGACCATGGATCTGGACGCCTGGCCGTACCCGAAGAAGCCCCTCGTCCCGCTGGCCGAGACGGTGCACGAGCGGTACGCCGTGGAGATCTTCCGGGGCTGCACCCGGGGCTGCCGGTTCTGCCAGGCGGGCATGATCACCAGGCCGGTACGCGAACGTTCCATCACCACGGTGGGGCAGATGGTCCAGCAGGGGCTGGAGTTCTCCGGCTTCCACGAGGTGGGGCTGCTGTCGCTGTCGTCGGCCGACCACTCCGAGATCGGCGACATGTGTTCCGGCCTGGCCGAGCAGTACCAGGGCACGAACGTCTCGCTCTCGCTGCCGTCGACCCGGGTGGACGCGTTCAACATCGAGCTGGCCCAGGAGTTGTCCCGCAACGGCCGGCGGACCGGCCTGACCTTCGCCCCGGAGGGCGGGTCGGAGCGGATCCGCAAGGTGATCAACAAGATGGTGTCGAAGGAAGACCTGATCCGCACCGTGGTCACCGCGTACACCAACGGCTGGCGGCAGGTGAAGCTCTACTTCATGTGCGGCCTGCCCACCGAGACGGACGCCGACGTCCTGGAGATCGCCGACATGGCGCACGAGGTCATCCGGGCCGGCCGTGCCGCCACCGGCTCCAAGGACATCCGCTGCACCGTCTCGATCGGCGGCTTCGTGCCGAAGCCGCACACCCCGTTCCAGTGGGCGAAGATGGAGCGACCGGAGGTCATCGACCACCGGCTCCGGCTGCTCAAGCAGGCGATCAACGCCGACCGCTCGCTGGGTCGGGCGATCGGCTACCGCTACCACGACGGCGAGCCGTCGCTGATCGAGGGCCTGCTGTCCCGGGGCGACCGACGGGTCGGCGCGGTGATCCGCCGGGTCTGGGAGAACGGCGGCCGGTTCGACGGCTGGAGCGAGCACTTCTCGTACCAGCGCTGGGTGGACGCCGCCGCCGAGGTGCTGCCCGATTTCGGGGTGGACCTCGACTGGTACACCACCCGGGAGCGCGACGAGCTGGAGGTCCTGCCCTGGGACCACCTGGACTCGGGCCTGGACAAGGACTGGCTCTGGCAGGACTGGCAGGACGCGCACTCCGAGTACGAGCAGGACGACTGCCGGTGGACGCCCTGCTTCGACTGCGGTGTCTGCCCGACCATGGACACCGAGATCCAGATCGGCCCGACCGGCCGGAAGCTGCTCCCGTTGACCCCGGTCAACGGTCTGAAGCTGCCCACCGGCGCCCAGCAGTGACCCAGGCGCCGCCGGTGGGACCTGACACCGAGGAGCATGACCATCAGTAGGAAACCACAGCCCGAAGGCGGTCAGGCGCCGGTGGTCCAGCGCGTCCGGATCCGGTACGCCAAGCGTGGCCCGCTGCGGTTCACCTCGCACCGGGACTTCGCCCGGGCCTTCGAACGGGCGCTGCGCCGGGCCGGCGTGCCGGTGGCGTTCTCCCAGGGGTTCACCCCGCACCCGAAGATCTCGTACGCCAGCGCCGCGCCGACCGGTGTGGCGAGCGAGGCGGAGTACCTGGAGGTCGCCCTGCGCGAGCCGGTCGATCCGGAGCAACTGCGCGCGGCCCTGGACGCGGCGCTCTCACCCGGCCTCGACGTGCTCGACGCCGTGGTGGCCGGCGGCGCCGGCCTGGCCGACCGGATCGAGGCGTCCCGGTGGCGGATCGAGCTGCCGCAGGTGGATCCCGACGTGCTGGCGAAGGCGGTGACCGTCTTCACCGCCACCGAGGAGGTGCTGGTGGAGCGGATGACCAAGCAGGGACGGCGGACCTTCGACGCGCGTGCCGCAGTGATCAGTATCGATATCGTCGCCCCATCGGCGACGCCTTCCGGGGCCCCGGCCGTACCGTGTGCGATACTCGAACTGGTCGTACGGCAGGTCACCCCCTCCGTACGGCCCGATGACGTCCTTTCCGGCCTCCGCGTGGTGGCCGGCCTGGAGCCGCCGGTGGCCCCGAAGGTGATCCGGCTGGCTCAGGGCACGCTGACCGCGCAGGGTGCGATCGTGGATCCGCTGGACGCGGACCGCGACGGGGCAACCATCGGCGGGCGCTGACCGACGGTCGGCGTCCAGGCAGGCAGACTTCGCCGGTCGCGCACCCCGTGCGCCCCGGGGAAACACCTTTGCGGCAACCCTGCGTGGCAGCGCTCACCCGCGCCCGGGGAAGCCAGAACTGGAGAACGTCCATGCTCGAGAACGAGCCCGAGGGCGGCGAACGGACGGGCGCGAACCCGCCCGGCGAGGCCGCCGAGAACAGCACCGCCGACGCGGTCAGCGAGGCGATCGCGGCCGGCACGCCGCAGGACGCCGCCGGCGTCGAGCCGGTCGCCGACGTACCGGAGGAGGGCGCCGGCACCGTGAGCGGTGCCGCCGACCTGGACGGTGCGACGGCTGCCGAGCCGGCGCCCCGGCGCCGGGCGACCCGCCGCCGGGCCGCCCCGGTCAGCCAGCCGGAGCAGACCGGGGCACCGGTCGACGGGACCGGTACCGGTGCGGTGGGCAGCGGCGAGGCACCCCAGGCGGAGGTGTTCGCCCCGGTCACCGGCGACCTCGACCCCCCGGCCAAGACCACTCGGCGGCGCCGCAAGGCCACCACCGCGCCGAAGGTCGCCGAGGAGCCGCTGGCCGAGGCGCAGGACGCCGAGGGTGACGTCGTACCGCCGGTCAAGGCGACCCGTACCCGCCGCAAGAAGGCGGCGCCCGCGGTGGCCGAGGCATCCGCGGAGGCCCCGGCCGAGCCGGCGGTCGCGGAGGAGCCTGCGGGCCGGGAGGCGGCGGCCGTAGCGCCGTCGGCCGGCACCGACTTCGGCTCCGCCGCCCTGCCGACCGAGGGTGCCGTCGAGCCGGCGGATGGTGCCGAACCGGAGAACGTCGCGCCCGAACCCGAGACCCGGTCCCGCCGCCGCAAGGCCGCACTCAGCGCGCCGACGGTGCTGTTCATGGCCCCCGAGGAGGTCACCGCCGCCCGCGCCGCTGCGGCCGCCGCGCAGGCCGCCGAGGAGGAGACCGCCGAGGAGCCGGCCGAGCCGACCCGGCGTCGCCGCCGTGGGCGGCGGGAGGCCGAGCCCGTGGCGGCGGTCGAGGTCGAGGTCGAGGAGGAGCCCGCCGCGGAGGCCGAGGAGGCCGCCGAGGAGGAGGACGACGAGGAGACCGCCGCCGGCCGGCGGCGCCGCCGGCGGGGTCGCCGCGGCCGCGGTCGCGGCAAGGGCGGCACCGACGAGGCCGACGACATCGAGGACGAGGCCGACGGTGAGGCCGAGGAGGCCGTCCAGGCGGAGGCGGACGAGGCCGAGGCGGAGGAGGGCGACGACGCCGAGGGCGCCGACGGGATGACCCGCCGCCGCCGGCGGCGCAGGCGCCGGGGCGCCGGCGACACCGACGGCGCCGCCGACGACGGCGTACCGACCGTGGTGAAGATCAGGGAGCCGCGCCGGACCGTCGACGAGGTGCAGGGCGTCTCCGGCTCGACGCGGCTGGAGGCCAAGCGGCAGCGCCGCCGGGACGGCCGCGAGCAGCGCCGGACCCGGCCGCCGATCCTCAGCGAGTCCGAGTTCCTGGCTCGCCGGGAGGCGGTCGACCGGGTGATGGCGGTACGCCAGCGCGGTGACCGCACCCAGATCGCCGTGCTGGAGGACGGCGTCCTGGTCGAGCACTACGTCACCCGCAACTCCGCCAGCACCATGGCCGGTAACGTCTACCTGGGCAAGGTGCAGAACGTGCTGCCCAGCATGGAGGCGGCGTTCGTCGACATCGGCCGGGGCCGCAACGCGGTCCTGTACGCCGGCGAGGTCAACTGGGACACCACCGGCCTGGAGGGGCGGGCCCGCTCGATCGAGCAGGCGCTCAGGTCCGGCGACTCGGTGCTGGTGCAGGTCACCAAGGACCCGATCGGGCACAAGGGCGCCCGGTTGACGAGTCACATCGCGCTCTCCGGCCGACACCTCGTGTACGTGCCCGGCGGCAACGCCTCCGGCATCAGCCGGAAGCTGCCGGACACCGAGCGTAAGCGGCTGCGCGACGTGCTGAAGAAGCTCGTTCCGGAGGGCGCCGGTGTGATCGTCCGGACCGCCGCCGAGGGGGCCAGCGAGGACGAGCTGGCCCGGGACGTCAAGCGGCTCCAGGCGCAGTGGGAGGACATCCAGGCCAAGGCCGCCGAGGGCGGCGCACCGGTGCTCCTCTACCAGGAGCCCGATCTGGTGATCCGCGTGGTCCGCGACCTGTTCAACGAGGACTTCCGCGAGCTGGTGATGGAGGGCGACGAGGCGTACGACGTGGTCGAGTCGTACCTGTCGCACGTGTCGCCGGACCTGGTCGCGCGGCTGCGCCGGCACGTCGGCACCAAGGACGTCTTCGCCGAGTACCGGATCGACGAGCAGATCCTCAAGGGGCTCGACCGCAAGGTCTTCCTGCCCTCCGGCGGTCACCTGGTGATCGACCGGACCGAGGCGATGACCGTGGTCGACGTCAACACCGGCAAGTACACCGGCGCCGGGGGCAACCTGGAGGAGACGGTCACCCGCAACAACCTGGAGGCGGCCGAGGAGATCGTCCGGCAGCTGCGCCTGCGGGACATCGGTGGCATCGTGGTGATCGACTTCATCGACATGGTGCTGGAGTCGAACCGGGAACTGGTGCTGCGCCGGCTGACCGAGTGCCTGGGGCGGGACCGCACCAAGCACCAGGTCACCGAGATCACGTCGCTGGGCCTGGTGCAGATGACCCGTAAGCGGATCGGCGCCGGGCTGCTGGAGGCGTTCAGCGAGACCTGCGACTGCTGCAAGGGCCGGGGGCTGATCATCCACACCGAGCCGGTGCCGGAGAAGCCGCGCTCCGGTGGTGGCGACAAGGTCAAGGCGGTCGCCTCGGCGGGCGCCCCGGCGACCGAGCAGACGAGCGGCTCGTCCCGGCGTCGGGCCCGCAAGGGTGCCGCCGCCGAGCGGACGGTGGTCGAGGTCACCGAGACCGACACCACGAGCACCGTCGACGCCGACTACCACGACACGATGGGCTACGACCTGTCCCGCTACGAGACGGACACCCCGGCCGCCGCCGACGTCGCCGACAGCCAGCAGGGCGAATCCGCCCGGCTGGCCGCTCCGGACGACCCGGACGCGCTCGGTGAGGTCGACGAGGAGGACGGTGCCGAGAGCGGCACCGGCCGGCGTCGCTCCCGTCGTGGTGGCGCACGCCGGCGCACTCGGCCCTGACCGGTCGGCTCGGGCGGTGAGCTGTCGGCTCCGGCGGTGGGCCTGGGCGACGCCATCGGGTCGGCGGCTCCGGGTGGCTCGGAGGACCCTTCGCGGCGGTGCCCGCCGGGAGGGGTCCTCGCGTATGGTCGACAGCGGCGACGGCCAGCGCCTGACCCCACGGGGCGCGGTGGGCCGGCGCCGGTCGCCAGGGGAGGCAACGATGCGCCGTCTGCTCGCCGTCACCGTGGTCACCGTCGCGCTGTTCGCCGGCGGTGGCTGTTCCGCCGAGCGGCGGGAGGCCGGGGAGCCGGCCGTGACGACCTCGACCCGCTTCGAGGCCACCCTCGCCCCGGCGACAGCCACCCCCGGCGCCCCGGTGGCGACGCCGGCTCCGGGCGCGGCGGGCGGCAACGGCCCGGCGGTCTGCGCCGCCGCGCAGCAGGCCAGCAGCGATTCGGGCCGGAAGTACGTGGAGCAGCTCACCGCGATGGTCTCGGCGGCCGGTGCGGGCGATACGGCCGGCGCCAGGGCCGCCGGCAAGCGGGCCGAGGCGGCGCTGGCCGGCTGGGGCACGGCGCTGCGCAAGCAGGCGGGCAGAGCCGACGATCCGCAGCTCAAGACGCTGCTGACCGACCTGGCGGCCGAGATCGGCCGGCTCGGCACCGACATCGAGGCCCTTGAGGAAACCTCGCTCGACCGTCTCCAGCAGCGCCTCGACCAGCTCTGCGCCCGCTGACCGGCCGGCCCGGTTTGGGTCCCGGCCCGGCCATGGCGTACGCTAGCCTGCGGCGCACTTTGGTGTGCCGAGTTCCCGCGTGCCCGCGCCGCCGTGCCACTGCTACCCGGCGAGCCGCCGTGGGGACGACCGTCAGCAGCCTCAACGACAGGGAGTCCGCCTCCGATGTACGCGATCGTCAAGACCGGCGGCAAGCAGTACAAGGTCGCCGAGGGCGACGTGATCGAGGTCGAGAAGCTCGCCGGTGCCCCCGGCGACGCGGTGAAGCTCGCCGCGGTGCTCCTCGTCGACGGTGACGACCTGGTGACCGACGCGGCGAAGCTCGCACAGGTCGAGGTGTCCGGCGAGATCGCCGCGCACACCAAGGGCCCGAAGATCCGGATCCACAAGTTCAAGAACAAGACCGGCTACCACAAGCGCCAGGGTCACCGCCAGCCGTTGACCCAGGTCAAGGTGACCGGCATCTCCAGCGGGAAGTAGGTCGTCTGAAGTGGCTCACAAAAAGGGTGCGTCCAGCTCGCGTAACGGCCGTGACTCCGCGGCCCAGCGGCTCGGCGTGAAGCGCTTTGGTGGTCAGGTCGTCAGTGCTGGCGAGATCATCGTCCGGCAGCGTGGCACCAAGTTCCACCCCGGTGACCTGGTCGGCCGCGGTGGCGACGACACGCTCTTCGCGTTGGCCGCCGGTGCGGTCCAGTTCGGCACCAGGCGCGGTCGCAAGACCGTCAGCATCGTGCCGCAGCAGTAGTTCTCTTCCGGCGAAGCGGGCCCGCGGACCTCGTGTCCCGGCCCGCTTCGCCTTTTTCGCGCGAGGGCTCGACCTCGCTGGAAGGATTGACGCCCGTGGCGACGTTCGTTGACCGGGTCGTCCTGCACCTGCAGGCCGGCGATGGTGGGCACGGTTGTGTCTCGATCCACCGGGAGAAGTTCAAGCCGTTCGGCGGGCCCGACGGCGGCAACGGTGGACACGGCGGCAGCGTGTCCCTGGTGGTCGATCCGCAGGTGACCACGCTGCTCGACTTCCACTTCCGGCCGCACGTCAAGGCGCAGAACGGGCGCGGCGGCGCGGGGTCGAACCGGGACGGCGCCAACGGCGCGGATCTGGTTCTCAAGGTGCCCGACGGGACGGTCGTACAGACCGCCGACGGCACCGTGCTGGCCGACATGGTCGGCGCGGGCACGACGTTCGAGGTGGCTCGGGGCGGGCGCGGTGGCCGGGGGAACGCCTCGCTGGCCAACGCCCGTCGCAAGGCGCCCGGCTTCGCCGAACTGGGCGAGCCGGGCGAGCAGCTGGACGTGGTGCTGGAGCTGAAGAGCGTCGCCGACGTCGGCCTGGTGGGCTTCCCGTCGGCGGGCAAGTCGTCGCTGATCTCGGTGATCTCCGCGGCCAAGCCGAAGATCGCCGACTACCCGTTCACCACGCTGGTGCCGAACCTCGGCGTGGTCCGGGTCGACAACCACACCTTCACGGTGGCCGACGTGCCGGGGCTGATCCCGGGGGCGGCCACCGGTCGCGGGCTGGGGCTGGAGTTCCTCCGCCACGTGGAGCGCTGTGCCGTGCTGGTGCACGTGATCGACACCGCCACCCTGGAGCCCGGTCGGGATCCGGTCGCCGACATCGACACCATCGAGGCGGAGCTGGCCGCGTACGGCGGTCTGGCCGATCGGCCCCGGCTGGTCGCGCTGAACAAGGTCGACGTGCCCGACGGTCGGGACCTCGCCGAGATCGTCCGGCCCGATCTGGAGGCGCGCGGCCTGCGGGTCTTCGAGGTGTCGGCGGCCACCCGCGAAGGGCTCAAGGAACTCACGTACGCGATGGCCGAGCTGGTGGAGCAGGGGCGGTCGGCGGCGCCACCGGCCGAACCCACGCGGATCGTGATCCGGCCGAAGGCGGTCGACGACGCCGGCTTCACCGTCGAGGCCGAGGAGGACGGCTCGTACACCGTGCGGGGTACCCGCCCGCAGCGGTGGGTGAGCCAGACGAACTTCGACAACGACGAGGCGGTCGGCTACCTCGCCGACCGGCTGGCCCGCCTCGGTGTGGAGGAACAGCTGGCCAAGACGGGCGCCCAGCCCGGGGACCTGGTCCGCATCGGCGAGCGGGAGTTCGACTGGCAGCCCACGCTCTACGCGGGGGCGGAGTTCGTCCCGGGTGCCCGGGGCCGCGACACCCGCCTTGAGGAGAAGTCGACCCGGGCCAGCGCGGCCGAGCGGCTGGCGGCGCGCAAGGCCCGCCGGCGGCGGCCGGAGGACGAGGCGGAGCCGGTGCCGGACGGGGATGACGCCGAATAGCTCGATGCGCTCCGATATGGGGACGACTGCCGGAAACCTCCGCGAAATGTCGTCGTCCTAGCGTGGCGTGATGTTGATCGAGTGTCGCCCCCTGGCGGATCCGGAGGTCGCCGCGCTGGTCATGGCGCAGCAGCGCGAACTCGGGGAACCCGCCACATCCTGGGACGGCGGGCGCTACCTGGCGGCGGTCGTCGGCGGCCGGGCGGTGGCCTGCGGCGGGCTGCGGGAGGTGGGCGACGGCGTCGGCGAGCTGTCGGGCCCGTATGTCCGCCCGGCCTTCCGGCGTCGGGGGATCGCCCGCCAGCTGCTGGCCGCGCTGGAGGAACTGGCCTTCCGCCACGGGCACTCGGTGCTCTGCGTCGAACTCGGAGCGGTCGACACCGGGGCGGTCGCACCCGCCGCGGTCTCGCTCTACCGTTCCTGCGGATACGAACCGGTCCCGGCGTGCCCGGGTGCGGTGGGCGGCGGCGACCGGGTCCGGCTGGCCAAGCGGCTGCTCGTCGCGGCCTGACTCCCGGACAGTGCGGCCCGGTGCCCGGACAGTGCGGCCTGGCTCCCGGACAGTGCGGCCGGACGCAGGGGCGGTTCAGGGGCGGTCGATCGGGTCGTCCAGCCGGCCGTCCGTGCCGGCGGCATTGGACAACAGCAGGCCGAGGGCCAGCATGCCGAAGCCGAGGGCCAGGTGCAGCCAGTCGCTGGGGCCGTTCACCGGCAACCAGTTGGCGCCGCTCTTGTCCTCCGTCGCCAGTCCGTAGATCCACAGCAGGAGGTAGAGCGCGCCGCCGACGGCCAGGAAGACCCGCGCGCCGGTCAGCCGGCGCGCCAGCGCCAGCCCGATCAGGCCGCTGACGACGAACACCAGGTTGCGCAGGATGGACACCTGGAAGAGCCCGAACAGCTCCGCGCCGGAGCGGTGCCCGGCGAAGGTCATCTCGCCGTAGCCGGTGGTGATGCCGGGAACGAACCCGAGCAGCCCGAGCAGGAGGAGGATTCCCGCGATGATCATGGCGGCGAGCTGCACCCGGGCGCGTCCGGTCCGGCCGCGTGCCTGACGCGCCATCGTTGTCACCTCCGTGGATGCGCTGGCTGCCCGGGGCGGGCGACGATCCGCGACGCACCGCGCGGCCCGCCGATCCATCATTCTTGACCTGCACTGGCATTTCCGCAGACAAACGACGAATCGGTCACGTCCCGGGGCGCGGCCCCCGGCGCCGGGTTGCTCAGGCGGCGCGGCGCACGGCGGTGACCACGAAGCCGCTGGGCGGTAGCGCCGGCATCCGGCTCAGATCGACCGAGAGGTCCTGCGGCGGTACGTCGTAGCGCATGGCGTCGGTCAGCAGGTTCACCGCCCGCTTCATCAGCTCGATGGTGATCCACTCGCCGGCACAGCGGTGCCCGGTGAGGTGACCACCGCCGCCCTGTGGGATCAATGTGAACGGATCACCCCGCCAACCGGCGAAGCGCTCGGGCCGGAACTGCTCCGGTTCCGGCCACCACTCCGGGTGGTGGTCGGTGCCGTAGAGATCCAGCAGCACCCGGCGGCCCTGCGGGAAGTGGTAGCCCCGCCAGTCGAAGGAGCGCCGGACCCGGGCCGCGGCCACCGGGAAGAACGGGTAGCAGCGGCGTACCTCCTGCACGAACTGTTCGGTGGTGTCGTCGTCGCGTACCCGCTGCCGCCAGGCGGGGTGATCGTGCAGGGCCAGCGCGGCGAAGACCACGAACCGGGCCACCGCGACGGTCGGGCGGAGCACGTTGAGCAGTTCGACCGCGGCGACCCGGCGGGGCAGCGCTCGCCCCTGGCCGTCGCGGTGCTCGGCGATCACCCGCAGGGCGCTGCCCTCGGGCGCGGGCAGCGAGCCACCGCGTACCCGCTGGATCAGATCCTCGGCCCAGGACTCGCCGCGCAGCCGACCCAGCCGGCCCCGCCAGTGCCGGGGTCCGATCGCCGCCGCGCTGTCGATCATGGCTTGCAGGTCGGCGGTGCGCCGGTCCACTTCGCCGTCGGTCAGCGGCACCCCGGCCCAGGCGCAGACCGCACGGGTCAGCATCGAGGCGGCCTCGGTGTGCAGGGTCACCGGCCCGGCCAACTCCCAGGCGGGGATCCGGGACTGCCACTCGTCGGCGAAGAGGCGCCCGAGGTGACCGATCGCCGCCGGGGTCATCAGCGACATGAACATCGCCTTGCGGTCGCGGTGGGCGTCGCCGTCGAGGCCCTGCACGCCGCCCCGGCCGGTCAGCGTCCGCTGGCCACGGGCGGGCAGGGCGCCCTCCCGGACGAACCGGTCGGTGTCGTAGAAGAGCTCGGCCGCAGGCCGGCCCCGCACGCAGATCGTCGACTCCAGCAGCAGGCGGGCCTGGAAGATGTCGCTGCCGTACCGGTCGCAGCGCTTGCCGATGAACCGGTAGCCGGCCCGCAGGAAGGCCAGCGTGCTGTCCGGGCTGCGGTCCCTCGGGATGGTCGCCATCGGGGCCCCCTACCACCGGGCGCGGCCGTCGCCGGCCGGCTGCTGGTCCGTTACCGGTTGCTTCTACCCAGGTCAGGGCCACTGGAACCCGTCTGGACGGTCGGGTCGGGAGTTGCGGCAGGTGGAGCTCTCCCGTCGGGGTGACAGCCCGACATGCCGCAACTCGCGACCTCGGCCCGGCGCCGCCCGGTCGTCAGTCCAGGTCGAACTCCCCGTCCTGGGCCCCCGCGACGAAGGCGTCCCACTCGGCCTGGGTGAACACCAGCACCGGGCCGTCCGGCTCGGCGGAGTTGCGCATGCCGATGAGGTCGTCGACGAAGGCGACCTCCACCGCCGCCTCCGAGGTGTCGCCCTCGGCCCGTTGCCAGACCGCCCGGGAGAGGTCGAAGTCACCCTTGGGGTGCGCTGTCATGGTCCAGTCCTCCAGTACCAGGGGATTCGGGAAAGCCGGTTGCTCCCTCATCGGGCAGGATAAGCGGATGCCGAGCCTGAGCCGTGCAGAGGCGACCGCGCGTGGCGCGTCGATCATCGTCGAGTCCTATCGGGTGCAGCTCGACCTGACCGGGGGCGGTGAGCGGTTCCGGTCGCACGTCACGATCCGGTTCCGGGCCACCGGCACCGAGACCTTCGTCGAGGTCAAGCCGGCGAAACTGCTGGCCGTACGCCTCAACGACAGCGACCTCGACCCCGCCGCCTTGGACGACAACCGGCTGCCGCTGACCGGGCTGGCCGAGGAGAACACGCTGACCGTCGACGCCGAGATGGCGTACACCAACACCGGCGCGGGGATGCACCGCTTCGTCGATCCCGCCGACGGGGAGACCTACCTGTACGTCATGTCCTTCCTGGACGACGTGCAGCGCGTCTTCGCCGCCTTCGACCAGCCGGACCTGAAGGCGCCGGTCACCCTCTCGGTCACCGCACCGGAGCACTGGACGGTGGCGGCCAACGCCGAGCTGGCCACCAACCCCGGCCCGGGGCGGTGGGAGTTCGCGCCCACGCTGCCGATCGCGACGTACTTCTTCACGCTGATCGCCGGCCCCTGGCACGTACGCCGGGACAGCCACGACGGGATCCCGCTCGGCGTGTACTGCCGGCGCTCGCTCGCCGCGCACCTGGACGCCGACGCGGCGGAGATCTTCACCATCACGAAGCAGTGCCTCGACCGGTTCCACCAGCTCTTCGACGAGCGCTACCCGTTCGGCAAGTACGACCAGGCGTTCGTCCCCGAGTTCAACGCCGGTGCGATGGAGAATCCGGGCCTGGTCACCCTCCGCGACGACTATGTCTTCCGTTCGGCGGTCACCGACAGCCAGCGCGAGCATCGGGCCACCACCATCGCCCACGAGATGGCGCACATGTGGTTCGGTGACCTGGTCACCATGCGCTGGTGGGACGACCTGTGGCTGAACGAGTCGTTCGCGGAGTACCTCGGCACCCGGGTCACCGCCGAGGCGACCCGGTTCGACCGGGCCTGGACGACCTTCGCGCTGCGTCGCAAGGCGTGGGGGTACGCGGCCGACCAGCGCCCCTCCACCCATCCGGTGGCGCCCGAGCGGGTGGCCGACGCCGCCGAGGCGCTGCTCAACTTCGACGGCATCTCGTACGCCAAGGGCGCCAGCGTGCTGCGGCAGCTGGTGGCATGGCTCGGCGACGAGGCGTTCCTGGCCGGTCTCAACGACCACTTCGCCCGGCACCGCTTCGGCAACGCCACCCTCGCCGACCTCCTGGACGGCCTGGGCGCCGGCAGCGGGCGGGAACTGAGCGACTGGGCGGCGTCCTGGCTGCGTACCGCGCAGGTCAACACGCTGCGGGCCGAGGTCGCCGTGGACGCCGACGGCCGCTACGCCGACGTGGCGATCGCGCAGACCGCGTCGCCGACGCACCCGGTGCTGCGTCCGCACCGCATCGGCGTGGGCCGGTACGCCGTGGACGGCACCGCCGACCGGATCGAGGTCGACCTCGACCCGAAGACCGACGGCGGTCGTACGCCGCTCGCCGGGCTGGTCGGCGAACCGGCCGCCGCGGTCCTGCTGCCGAACGACGGCGACCTGACCTTTGCCAAGATCCGCCTCGACACCGCCTCGGCCGACGCCGTGCCGCTGCTGCTGCCCCGGCTGGCGGACCCGCTGGCCCGTGCCCTGCTCTGGGGTGAGGCGCTGGACGCGGCGACCGACGGCGAGCGACCGGTCACCGGCGTGGTCGACCTGATCGTCTCGGCGCTACCCGCCGAGACGGAGGTGATCATCGTCGAGGACGTGCTGGCCCTGACCCGCTCGCTGGTCGACCGCTACCTCGACCCGCTGGCGCGGCAGGCCGCCCTGGCCCGGATCGCCCTGTCCTGCCGGCGACTGCTCGACGGCGCCGCACCGGGGGAGTCGTTGCAGTTGGCCGCGGCGCGCGGCCTGATCGCCACGACCACCGACGTCGAGCTGCTCACCGGCTGGCTCGCCGACCGCGACGTGCCCGCCGGGCTGGCCGTCGACACCGAGCTGCGCTGGACGGTCCTCGGCCGGTTGGTGGTGCTGGGTGCGGCGGGGGAGGCCGAGATCGCGGCCGAGGCAGCGGCCGACCCGAGCGCCGCCGGCGCGCAACGGGCCGCCCGGTGCCGGGCCGCGGTGGCCGATCCGGTCGCCAAACGGGCCGCGTGGGAGCTCATCGTGTCGAACACGGAGCTGTCCAACCGGCTGGTCGAGGCGACGGCGGAGGGCTTCTGGCAGCCCGAGCAGGCGGAGCTGACCGTCGACTACGTGGCGCGTTACTTCGCCGACATGCCGGCCGCCGCGCGGCTGCGTACGCCCTGGGTGGCGGACGACGTCGCCAAGCTGGCCTTTCCCCGCCACGCCGTGTCCCAGCCGACCCGGGAGGCGGCCGCGGCGCTGCTGGCCCGCGACGACCTCACGCCGGGGCTGCGCCGGGTGGTCACCGACGCCGACGACGACCTGCGGCGGGCCCTGGTGGCCCGGACGGCGGTGGCCGCCACGACCGCCTGAGGGCCGGTGGTCGCACCGGTGCGGAGGGTGGCGGTCCGACCCGGTGCCCGGCGGGCCGGGACTAGGATCATGTGGTGGAGGAAGACATCCGGCGGATCGGCATCATGGGCGGCACGTTCGATCCGATCCATCAGGGGCACCTCGTGGCGGCGAGCGAGGTGGCGGACCGGTTCGGGCTCGACGAAGTGATCTTCGTGCCGACGGGGCAGCCGTGGCAGAAGGCGGACGTGCCGGTCAGCTCCGCCGAGGACCGCTACCTCATGACGGTGATCGCCACCGCCTCCAACCCGCGGTTCCAGGTCAGCCGGGTCGACATCGACCGTGGCGGCCCCACCTACACCGTCGACACGCTGCGTGACCTGCATGGGCGGTACGGGCCGAAGGCCCAGTTGTTCTTCATCACCGGCGCGGACGCCCTGGAACGGATCCTGAGCTGGAAGGATCTCGACGAGATCTTCGGGCTGGCCCACTTCATCGGGGTCACCCGGCCGGGTTTCGAGTTGACCGATGCCCACCTGCCCGCCGACACGGTCAGCCTGGTGCAGGTGCCGGCCATGGCGATCTCGTCCACCGACTGCCGGGCCCGGGTCGCCCGGGGCGAGCCGATCTGGTATCTGGTGCCCGACGGTGTGGTGCAGTACATCGGGAAGAGAGGGCTCTACCAGGAGTGATGTGACCCGCTGTGAGGCTTTCATCCCTGTTTCGCGCTGAAACTGACAGGTCGGGATTCCGGGGCGTGTGAGAGGCTGGAGGCACCGCACGATTGATCGAAGGAGAACGGTGACAGTTTCCGAACGCGCTCACGAGCTGGCGATCGTCGCCGCCCAGGCCGCGGCCGACAAGAAGGCTCAGGACATCGTCATCATCGACGTGGGTGACCAGCTCGCCATCACCGACGCGTTCCTGCTCGCCGCGGCCCCGAACGAGCGCCAGGTGCTGGCCATCGTCGACGCCATCGAAGAGGCCCTGCTCGACCTGCCGGAGAAGGCGAAGCCGGTGCGGCGTGAGGGCGAGCGCGGGGGCCGCTGGGTGCTGCTCGACTACGTCGACATCGTCGTGCACGTCCAGCACACCGAGGAACGCGAGTTCTACGCCCTCGACCGGCTCTGGAAGGACTGCCCCACCATCCCGTTCGTCGACCGGGACCTCGCCCGCGTCGAGGCCGCCGCCGGATCGGGCGAGTGACCAGGCTGATCATCTGGCGGCACGGCAACACCGACTGGAATGCCGCCAGCAGGGTGCAGGGTCAGACGGACGTACCACTGAACGATCTCGGCCGGGAGCAGGCGCGGACCGCCGCGCCGCTGCTGGCCGCGCTGCGTCCGGACGCCCTCGTCGCCAGCGACCTGAGCCGCGCGGCGGAGACCGCCGCCGCGCTGGCCGCGCTGACCGGCCTGCCGGTACGCTCCGACCGCCGGCTGCGGGAACGCCACTTCGGCAGCTGGCAGGGGCTGCTGCTCACCCAGGCGGCCGAGCGGTTCCCCGAGGAGTACGCCCGCTGGCGGGCCGGGGATCCCGAGCCCGGCGCGGGCGTCGAACCGCTGGACGAGGTGGGCAAGCGCATGGGCGCCGCGTTGCAGGAGGCCGCCGACGAGGTGGCCGGCGGCACGGTCGTGATCGCCACCCACGGCGGTGCGGCCCGCCAGGGCTGCGGTCGCCTGCTCGGCTGGGAGCATGCCGTGCTGCGCACCATCGGTTCGCTGCACAACTGCCACTGGACGGAGCTGCGCCACGACACCGGGCGCGGGTGGCACCTGCGCGCCCACAACGTGGGCCCGATCGCCGTCCCGGCCGACGCCGCCGCACCTGCCGCCGCCGGAGCGGCTGCCGCACCTGCCGGAGTGGCCGCCGCCGTCGCGTCGGTCTCCGCCGAGCCGGTCTGACGGCGCGGCCGTCCGGTCTGCCGACGCGGCCGTCCAGCCTGATCCGCTACCGTGCCGGGCATGCCAGTCGCGGTCGTGACCGACTCCAGCGCCTACCTGCCACCCGAACTGGTGCGGGCGCACCGGCTGACCGTGGTACCGCTGACCGTGGTGCTGGCCGGGGTCGAAGGGCTGGAGGGGGTCGAGATCTTCCCGGCGGACGCCACCCGGGCACTGCGGGCGCGGCGGGTCTCGGTGAGCACGTCCCGCCCGTCGCCGGAGCAGTTCGCCCGCACGTACCAGGAGCTGCTGGACGCCGGGGCGGAGGGCGTCGTCTCCGTGCACCTGTCGGCCGGGCTCTCCGGCACCGTGCAGGCCGCCGAACTCGCCGCCGCGCAGTTCGGCGCGCGGGTCAGCGTGGTGGACAGCCGCTCCTGCGGCATGGGCCTCGGCTTCCCGGCGATCGCCGCGGCCCGGGCCGCCGAGCGGGGCGCCGACCTGGCCGGCGTACGCGCCGCGGCGGTCGACGCCGTCGGTCGCACCAGCATCTACTTCTACGTCGACACGCTGGAGTTCCTCCGTCGGGGTGGGCGGATCAACGCGGCGGAGGCGCTGCTCGGCACCGCCCTGTCGGTCAAGCCGATCCTGCACATGTCGGACGGCGGCATCGTGCTGCGGGACAAGGTGCGTACCGCCAGCCGGGGCGTGGCGCGCCTGGTCGACCTCGCGGTCTCCGCGGCCGGCGACGCGCCGGTGGACCTGGCCGTGCACCACCTCGCCGTACCTCAGCGGGCCGACGACCTGCTCGGCGAGTTGGCCGCCCGGCTCGGCGACCGCCTGCACGACGCGTACGTCTCCGAGGCCGGCGCCGCCGTCGCCGCCCATGTCGGCCCCGGCCTTGCCTGCGTGGTGATCCACCGCCGCTGACGGAGCCTGATCGTTTGCGCCGTAGTGACTCGACACGCCGCGCCACGTGTCACTCATCCGCAGACGATCGAGGCTGCGCGAGTGGTGGCGCCCGGCGGGGATGGCGGTGGTGGGCGAGGATCGGAGGCGCGGGCCGGGCTGGCTGGGGAGGTGGCAGGTGTCCTGTGTGGTGACCGGTGGCGGGCGCGGGGTCGGGCGGGGAATCGTGCAACGGCTGCTCGCCGGCGGTGAGACGGTGGTGGTGATCGAGCGCGATCCGGCCGCGCTGTCCTGGGTGGAGCGGCACGCCGAGGCCGACCGGCTGACGGCGGTGGTCGGTGACGCCGCCGACGAGGCCGTCGCCGGCCGCGCCGCCGACCTGGCGGAACGGGTCGCGCCGCTCACCGGCTGGGTCAACAATGCCGCCGTGTTCCGGGACGCCTCCGTGCACGATGCCCCGGTCGGCGAGGTCGTCGACCTGATCAGCCGCAACCTGCGCCCTGCCGTGGTCGGTGCCGCCACCGCCGTACGCCGCTTCCTCGCCGCCGGAACCCCCGGTGCCATCGTGAACATCTCGTCCCACCAGGCCAGTCGGCCGGTGCCGGGCTGCCTGCCGTACGCCACGGCCAAGGCCGCCGTCGAGGGGCTGACCCGGGCACTGGCCGTCGAGTACGGTCCGCACGGCATCCGGGCCAACGCGGTCGCCCTCGGGTCGGTGACCACCGAGCGGCACGAGGCGTTCCTGGCCGCTGCGGAGCCGGACCAGGCGCGCCGGATCGAGGCGGAACTGATCCGGCTGCACCCGGTGGGCCGGATCGGTCGGCCGCAGGACGTGGCGGAGGCGGTGGCGTACCTCCTCTCGCCGGCTGCCGGCTTCGTCAACGGGGTCACCCTGCCGGTCGACGGTGGGCGCGCCGCCCTCGGCCTGGACCCGGAATAGGGCCGCCGCGACTCGCTGGTGCGCGGGGTGCGCGGGCCGCTGGCCCGCTAACTCGCGGCTCGCTGGCGCGGGTTGCGGCATGTGGGGCCTTCCCCGCTGTCTTGATGGCCCGGGATGCCGCAAACGGTGGCCGCGGTGCTGTCGCACCGGTCGGGGCATCCCACGGGCCGGCCGGTCACCAGCCGATCCGGTGAACGTCCATGGATATTGCCGTAGCACGGTCTGCGCATGATCAGGGCGTTGTCCACAACGCGTCGGCTGTCCACAGGTGGGGCCCGCTCGTCGCGCGGGACGGAACCCTGCCGCCCTAACCTCGCGCCGTGTCCAACGACGAGGAGACGGTGGTCCGGCAGCGCCTGTGGCGGCTGATGCCCGGCGCAGCGATGGACGGCCCCGACCTGCCGCCGGATGGCTTCCGGCTGCCGGATAAGCCTGTGCCGCTGGGTGGGCCTGTGCCGCTGGGTGGATCCGTGCCGCCGGTGTCGGGCCGTGATCCGATGCCGCCGTCCGCCCGGGTTGCGCCGTCCGCGATGGACTGGCCGACCGCGCTGCTGCCCGTGCACGTCGCGGCCAACCCCGAGCCGGTCACCGCTGAGCCGGTCGAATCGGTCCCACCCGGTTCGCCCCGCGTTGCTGGTTCGCCTCGCGTTGCCGGTTTGGCCCGTGATATCGGTCCGGTTTGGGCTGCCGATCCTGTTCATGTCGGGGCGGGGCCGGCGGAGGTCGAGCCGGATCAGACGGCCGACGAGGCGCCGGTGTCCCGGCTGCCCGGCGCGGGGGCGTTCGATCCGGGGCGGCGGGGAGTTCGGGCGCTCGCGGCCGTCGCCGTCCTGGTGGTGCTCGGCGCCGGCATCTGGACCTGGCGCTCCCGGCCACAGGTGGAGCCGGTCGTCGCCGTGACCAGCAGCGCCGCGCTGCCGGATCCGTCGAGCACGGCCGGTGACGGGCCGGTCGATCCGGCCGAGCCGGCTGGTCAGGCCGAGGTGCCGACCGCTGAACTGGTGGTCGCCGTCGCCGGCAAGGTCCGCCGGCCGGGACTGGTGCGGCTCCCGGCGGGGGCGCGGGTCGCCGACGCCGTCGATGCCGCCGGGGGCGCGTTGCCGGGAGTGGACGTCGCGATGCTGAACCCGGCCCGCAAGGTCAGCGACGGCGAGCTGATCCTGGTCGGCGTACCGGCGCCCACCGGGGCGGCGGCCGTGCCGCCCGGCGCCGGTCCGGCCGGGGGCGGCGACCCGGCCACGGGCGGGCGGGTCAACCTGAACACCGCGACGTCGACGCAGCTCCAAGCGCTACCCGGGGTGGGGCCGGTGCTCGCCCAGCGGATCATCGCGCATCGCGACCAGCACGGCGGCTTCCGGTCCGTCGGCGACCTGCGGCAGGTCAACGGCATCGGCGACGCACGGTACGAGCAGCTCAAGGACCTGGTGACGGTGTGAGCGCGGGAAGGGTACCGGCGTCCGGGCCGGCGCTGCCGGTCGACGGAGTGGTGCCGGTCGAGAGGGCGGTGCCGGTGGGCCGGGGTCACCTGGCTGAGCCACCGTCGACCGGGCCGGTCGACGGCGCGGTCGGCGCGGACGTGCCCGATCTCCGGCTGGCCGGGCTCGCCGCGGCCGCCTGGCTCACCGCGCTGGCCGGCCTACATCTCGACGCCCGGCGGGCGCTTCTGGTGGCGGCGGTCGCCGCCGGCCTCGCCGGGGCGGCGGCGCTGTGCATGCTCGGGTTCGCCGGTGGTCCGGGCCCGGTCGTCCGGCGCTACGGCTGGATTGCGGTGGCGGTGCTGATCGGCGTGGTCTGCGGCGGCGTGGCCACCTCGGCCCGGCTGGTCGTACGGGACGCGGCGCCGCTACGCGCGCTGGTCGACGAGCGGGCCCGGGTCACCGCCGAGGTGGTCGTCCGGGACGACCCCAGGGCGGTACGCGGCGGCATCGTGGGTCGCCCGCCGACCCTGCTCGTGCGGACGAGGCTGGTGACCCTGGCCGGCCCGGCGGGGCAGCGGATCACCGCACCGGCGCGCGTGCTGGTGCTCGCCAACGACCCGGCCTGGCGTGGCTTGCTGCCCGGGCAACGGCTCACGGCCGAGGGGCGTCTCGCCGCACCACGCGGCGGCGACCTCACCGGCGCGGTGCTGATGGCCGTCGGCTCACCCGTCCTACTCGGCGCTCCCTCGGGGCTGCAACGGGCCGCCGGTCGCCTCCGGGCCGGCCTGCAGCAGGCGTGTACGCCGCTGCCCGACGATCCGGGCGGTCTGCTGCCCGGCCTGGTCGTCGGGGACACCAGCCGACTGCCCGATGCCGTGGAGGAGGACTTCCGGGCCACCGGGATGACGCATCTCAACGCCGTATCCGGGTCGAATGTCGCCATTGTGGTGGGTGCGGTGCTGCTGCTGGCCCGCTGGGCCCGCGCCGGTCCGGCCGTGGCCGCCGGCCTCTGCGGGGTGGCCCTGGTGGGCTTCGTCATCCTGGTCCGCCCATCGCCGAGCGTGGTGCGCGCGGCCACCATGGGCGCGATCGGGCTCGCCGCGCTGGCCGCCGGCCGGCCCCGGGCGGCGGTGCCCGCGCTGGCGGCCGCCGTGGCGGCGCTGGTGCTGGTCGACCCGGACCTGGCCGGCGACGCCGGCTTCGCGCTGTCCGTGCTGGCCACCGGTGGCCTGCTGCTGCTCGCCCCGGGCTGGCGGGACGGGCTGCGTCGACGGGGCGTACCGCCGGGGGCGGCCGAGGCGCTGGCGGTGCCGGCCGCCGCACAACTCGCCTGTTCGCCGGTGATCGCCGGCCTGACCGGCACGGTCAGTCTCGTCGCGGTGCCGGCCAACCTGCTCGCGGTGCCGGCGATCGCCCCGGCCACGGTGCTCGGCGTGGTGGCGGCGACCGTGTCGCCGGTCTGGCCGGCGGGTGCCGAGGTCGTCGCCTGGCTGGCGCACTGGCCGGCCTGGTGGCTGGTGCTGGTCGCCCGGTACGGTGCCCGCCTGCCGGCGGGGAACCTGCCCTGGCCGGGCGGCGTGTCCGGGGCACTGCTGCTGGCCGCGTTGACCGTGGCGCTGCTGGTCGCCGTCCGGCGCCCCGTGGTACGTCGCCTGGTGGCGGTCTGCACCGTCGCGGTCGTGCTCGGCACCGTGCCGGTCCGGGTGATCGCTCCGGGATGGCCGCCGACCGGGTGGGTCGTCACGGCCTGCGCGGTCGGTCAGGGCGACACGGTGCTGCTGCCGGTGGCGGCCGGCCGGGCGGTCGTGGTCGATGCCGGCCCGGATCCGGCGGCGGCGGACGCCTGCCTGCGCCGCCTCGGCGTACGTCGGGTGCCGCTGCTGGTGGTCAGCCACTTCCACGTCGACCACACCGGAGGCGTGGCCGGGGTCTTCCGGGGGCGGCGGGTGGACGCGGTGCTGACTCCGCAGTGGCCGGAGCCGGCGGTCGGCCGGGGTCTGGTGCACACCACCGCCGCGGCGCACGGCACCCCGGTGACGGACGCCCCGGCCGGATGGCGCTACCGGGCCGGCGCGGTCGACCTCGTGGTCATCGGTCCGCCGTACCCGATGCGGGGAACCCGGTCGGATCCGAACAACAACTCCCTGGTGCTGCTCGCCACGGTCGCCGGGGTGCGGATCCTGCTGACCGGCGATGCCGAGACCGAGGAGCAGCAGGCGTTGCGGGAGCACCTGCCGCTGCCGGCGTTGCGGGCCGACGTGCTCAAGATTCCGCACCATGGCAGCGCGTACCAGGATCCGGCCTTCCTGGATGCGGTCCGGCCCACGGTCGCGCTGGTGCCGGTGGGCGCGGGCAACACCTACGGCCACCCCAACGAGGCGGTGCTGGCCCGGCTGGCCCGGGGCGGCGCCAGGGTGCTGCGTACCGACATCGAGGGGGACGTGGCGGCGGTGCGGGGGCCCTCCGGGCTTGCCGTGGTGAGCGGGGGAGTCGACCAGGGCCGACTGAAGCGGTGAATCGACGTTGACTTACGGGGAAAAGAGGAAAATAAGCTATATGTCTGGATTTGCGCTGAGTGCGGGGTCTGCCGGCACAGTCCGGACGAGCAGGCTGGACCAGGCAGCCGAGCGTGCGAATATGGGCGGCGTGACCGCCGCCAGTGCCGCTCCTATTGTGCTTGTCCTCGGTGACGAGGAGCTGCTCGCCACGCGTGCGGTGACCGAAACCGTCGCCGCCGCCCGGGTCGCCGACCCCGACGCCGACGTGCGCGAGTATCAGGCCGGGCAGCTCACCGTCGGCGAGATCGATGAGATGCTCAGCCCGTCGCTGTTCGGCGGGCGCCGGGTCCTGGTGCTCCGGTCCGGCCAGGACGCCCGCAAGGACCTGGTCACCGCCCTGCTGGCGTACGCCAAGAACCCCGACCCGGACGTGCAGCTCGTCGTGGCGCACCTCGGGGCGGCGAAGGGCAGGGCATTCGCCGACGGGCTCAAGTCGGCCGGCGCCCGGGTCGTGCCGGTCGCCAAACTCAAGGGGCATCGGGACCGGGTGGCCTTCGTCCGCGACGAGATCCGCCGGGCCGGCGGGCGGTGCACGGACGACGCCGCCGAGGCGCTGATCGCGGCGGTCGGCAACGACCTGCGGGAACTCGCCGCGGCCTGTTCGCAGCTGATGGCCGACACCGACGGCCGGGTCGGCGCCGACACCGTGGCCCGCTACTACCGGGGTCGGGTGGAGGTGAGCGGCTTCACGGTGGCCGACGCCACGATGGTCGGTGACCTGCCGGGTGCCCTGGAGGCGTTGCGCTGGGCGCTGCACGTGGGCGTGGATCCGGTGCCGATCGCCGACGCCCTCGCCGACGGGATCCGTACGGTCGCCCGGGTCGCCTCGGCCGGCCGGGGCAGTTCCTACCAGCTCGCCAGCAGCCTGGGCATGCCACCGTGGAAGGTCGAACGGGCCCAACGGCAGGCCCGTGGCTGGACGCCCGACGGGCTGGTCCGCGCCATGCGCGCGGCGGCGGAGTGCAACGCGGCGGTCAAGGGCGGCTCGGACGACCGGGCGTACGCGCTGGAGAAGGCCGTCTTCTCGGTGGCCGCCGCGCGGCAGGGCGGCGCCAGGTGAGCGGAGCCCTCCGTGGCACGTGGGCCACGATCCCGGCCGACGAGGAGCGGTTCCGTCCGCTCTACGCCCGGGTGCTCGGGCTGCGTTTCGTCAACCCGGGCGGGGTGCTCTGCTTCATCTTCTTCGAGGGAACGATCGCGCTGGCGGCCCTGCTCGCGCTCGCCGAACTGGTGACGTGGTGGGCGGTGCTGGTCCTGCCCGCGGCGGTGGCCGTCATGGTCAAGCTCAACGATCTGGTGGCCGCCGTGGTGGTCCGCGCCGCCGCCGCCGTACCCGAGCAGGAACGTGACCGGTTCCGGCGGCAGATGGAGCCGGTGGTCGGGAAGGCCCGGGTGGACTGGCTGTGGCACAGCGTGCCCGGTGTGGTGGTGCGTGCCGAGCCGGTGGAGGACGAGCCTCCCGACGCGGCGCCACCGGCACCGCGGCCGATGTTGCCCGCCGCGGGCGAGCCCGATCAGGAAGCACCGGATCGGGGCGGGCAAGCGCCGCGCCGACCGGGCACCACCGAGCCGGGGTCCTGATCACACTCCCGCAGGGAGCGCCCGGGTGCCGGGACCTTGGGATCCCCGCGCGTCGGGCCGCCATCGGAGCCGCGACCCCGGGCGGGACGTGCTGAAGCCCCGAGGCATCGCCCCGGGGCTTCCGTCAGGCCTGAGGCGCCGGCTCAGGAGGCGAGCGACGCGACGCGCTTGGCGATCGCGGACTTGCGGTTCGCGGCCTGGTTGCCGTGGATGACGCCCTTGCTGGCCGCCTTGTCCAGCTTGCGCGAGGCGTCCTGCATGAGGGCGGTGGCCTTCTCGACGTCACCGGCCTCAGCGGCCTCGTGGAACTTGCGGATGGCGGTCTTCAGCGACGACTTGACCGACTTGTTACGCAGCCGGCGCTTCTCGTTCTGCCGGTTGCGCTTGATCTGGGACTTGATGTTCGCCACGCGACAGCCTCGTCTTGATAGCTCGGGTTGGTCAGCTTGCGCGCGACGAAGCATGCGTCATCGCTGCGCGAAGAGCCAGGTTACCAGGTCGGTCCGGACGGGCCAAAACGGCACCGGGACAGCGATCAGGTCCAGCCTCGTCGTCGCGCCAGCCAGCCGAGTGCCTGCTCGCCGGTCCATCGCTGGTGCGCCGGTAGGTGGATCGACGCGGTCGGCGGCGCGGACGTCGCGGCGGTGAGGTGGTAGCCGGCCAGCGCGGCCAGCGTCACGTCGAGGGCGTCCGGGGGCGCGTGCACGGTGGCCGGGTGCGTGGCGAAGAGGGGGTCGACGTCCAGCCCGCTGGCGTACCCGGTGATCAGCAGGTTGGCCAGGTCGAACCAGGCCGGCCCGTGGCAGAGCCACGGCCAGTCACAGAACCAGGCCGTGCCGGCCCGGTCGATCAGCACGTTGTCCACCCGCAGGTCGCCGTGGGTCAGCCCGGTCGCCTCGGTGGCGTAGCCGGGCAGGCGCGACTCCAGGGCGACCAGCTCGGCCAGCCGGCCCCGTGCCGGGGCGGGCAGCGGCGGCAGCGGTTCCCGGCCGGCGGCCACCTCGTCCCACCAGAGGATGTCGGCGCGGGCGAGATCGGCCAGCCGGGGCAGCCCGAGGGCGACCAGTTCGGCCGGCGGATCGGCGAGCGCGGCGGCGAGGTCGGCGTAGCCGGTGAGGGTGGCGGTCAGCTCGCCCGGATCCCAGGGCAGCCGGGGCGGGTGGCCGTCGACCGGGTCCAGGCAGAGCGCGTACCAGCCCGCCTCCCAGAGGGTCCAGCGCAGCCGGGGCACCGGCAGGCCGGCCGGCAGCCGGGCGAGGATCGCCGCCTCGCGGGCGTACCAGTCGACCAGATGCGGTTGCTCGGCGCGGGGCGCGGCCTTGACGAACGCGCTGCCCCCGTCGGCGGTGCGCAGCACCGCGGCGAAGCCCCGGGTGAAGCCGGCGCCGGCGGTGGCGGCGGCGACCACCGGTGCGCCGAGCCGGGCCGACAGCGCGGACCGTACCGTCCCCGGCAGCGTGTGCCACGGCGGCCGCTGGGCGGTCGCCTGGTACGGCACGGGTGGCGGGGACGGGATGCTCACCCGACCATGCTGCCCGGTCACCGGGGGCACGGCGATACCCGGCGCGGATCCGGGCACCCGGGGCGGTGTCTGCCAGACTGCCAGGCCATGAGGACCGACGACTTCTGGCAGTTGATCGACCGCGCCCGCAGCGGCGGGGGAGCGCCGGACGCCGTCGCGGCCCGGGCCGTCGTGCTGCTCGCCGCCCACGACACCGAGGAGATCGTCGGGTACGCCCACCACCAGCAACGGGTCCTCGCCGCGTCCTACCGGGTGGACCTCTGGGGCGCCGCGTACCTGATCAACGGGGGTGCCTCCGACGACGGCTTCGAGTACTTCCGTGGCTGGTTGATGACCCAGGGGCGGGCGGTCTTCGCCCGCGCGGTGGCCGACCCGGACTCGCTGGCCGAACTGCCCCAGGTGCGGGCCGCCTCGCTCAGCGGCGAGGAGTTCGAGTGCGAGTCCATGCTGGCCGTGCCGTGGGACGCGTACCGCAGGGCGACCGCGACCGACCTGCCGGCGGACCGCGAGGCGGCACCGGCACCGGACCTGAACGAGTTCTGGGACTTCGACGACCCCGACGAGGCCCGGCGCCGGCTGCCCCGGCTCGCCGCCCTCTTCGTGGAGCCGCCGCAGGAGTAAGGAGAGCGGGGTTCGCCCGCGCGGTGGCTGCCCGCCGGGGACGTGGGAGCATAGAGGGGGCCGGCGTGCGTCGGCCCGCTCACGTCAGCCGACCAGAACGGACCGCTGTGCCACCGACGCTCGATTCCGGCGCGAACGCTCCTGGTGCCACCGACCCGGCACGGATCAGGAACTTCTGCATCATCGCCCACATCGACCACGGGAAGTCGACCCTGGCCGACCGGATGTTGCAGCTCACCGGGGTGGTCGATCCGCGACAGATGCGCGCGCAGTATCTCGACCGGATGGACATCGAGCGCGAGCGTGGCATCACCATCAAGAGCCAGGCGGTCCGGATGCCGTGGACCATCCGGGAGGGCGATCGGGCCGGCGAACAGGCCGTGCTCAACATGATCGACACTCCCGGCCACGTCGACTTCACCTACGAGGTGTCCCGGTCGTTGGCCGCCTGCGAGGGCGCGATCCTGCTGGTCGACGCGGCCCAGGGCATCGAGGCGCAGACGCTGGCCAACCTGTATCTGGCGCTGGAGAACGACCTGCACGTGATCCCGGTGCTCAACAAGATCGATCTGCCGGCCGCGCAGCCGGAGAAGTACGCCGAGGAGCTGGCCCACCTGATCGGCGGCGACCCGGCGGACTGCATCCGGGTCTCCGGCAAGACCGGCGAGGGGGTGCCGTACCTGCTCGACGAGATCGTCCGGCAGTTCACCCCGCCGGTCGGCGACGCCGAGGCCCCGG
Source organism: Micromonospora sp. WMMD1082 (assembly GCF_029626175.1). Lineage (NCBI taxonomy): Bacteria > Bacillati > Actinomycetota > Actinomycetes > Micromonosporales > Micromonosporaceae > Micromonospora > Micromonospora sp. WMMD1082. The sequence goes on from NZ_JARUBM010000002.1 coordinate 4,330,140, forward strand.
CCCGCGCGATGATCTTCGACTCGGTCTACGACGTCTACCGGGGCGTGGTCACCTACGTCCGGGTGATCGACGGGCGGATCGGTGCCCGGGACCGGATCAAGATGATGTCCACCGCTGCGGTGCACGAGCTGCTGGAGATCGGGGTCATCTCGCCGGAGATGGTGAAGGCCGACGCGCTCGGCGTCGGCGAGGTCGGTTACCTGATCACCGGCGTGAAGGACGTGCGCCAGTCCCGGGTGGGTGACACGATCACCATCAACGGGCGGCCAGCGGCCGAGCCGCTCGGCGGCTACAAGGACCCGAAGCCGATGGTCTACTCCGGCCTGTACCCGATCGACGGGTCGGACTACCCGGCCCTGCGGGACGCGCTGGACAAGCTCAAGCTCAACGACGCCGCGCTGACCTACGAGCCGGAGACCTCCGGCGCGCTCGGCTTCGGGTTCCGCTGCGGCTTCCTCGGCCTGCTCCACCTGGAGATCATCCGGGAGCGGCTGGAGCGGGAGTTCAACCTGGACCTCATCTCGACCGCGCCCAACGTGGTGTACCGGGCGATCCAGGAGGACGGCGAGGAGGTCGTGGTCACCAACCCGAGCGAGTACCCGACCGGCAAGATCGCCGAGGTGTACGAGCCGGTGGTGCGGGCCACCGTGCTCACCCCGAACGACTACGTCGGTGCGGTGATGGAGCTGTGCCAGGGCCGCCGGGGCAGCCTGCTCGGCATGGACTACCTCTCCGCCGACCGGGTGGAGCTGCGCTACACGCTGCCCCTCGCCGAGATCATCTTCGACTTCTTCGACCAGCTGAAGAGCCGGACCAAGGGCTACGCCTCGCTGGACTACGAGCCCTCCGGCGAGCAGGCGTCCGAGCTGGTGAAGGTCGACATCCTGCTGCACGGCGAGCCGGTGGACGCGTTCAGCGCGATCGTGCACAAGGACAAGGCGTACGGCTACGGCACCACGATCGCCGCGAAGCTGCGCAACCTGATCCCGCGCCAGCAGTTCGAGGTGCCGATCCAGGCCGCCATCGGCAGCCGGGTCATCGCCCGGGAGACGATCCGCGCGATCCGTAAGGACGTGCTCGCCAAGTGCTACGGCGGTGACATCAGCCGCAAGCGCAAGCTGCTGGAGAAGCAGAAGGAGGGCAAGAAGCGGATGAAGATGGTGGGTCGGGTGGAGGTGCCACAGGAGGCCTTCATCGCCGCACTCTCCTCCGACTCCGGCGACGGGAAGCCGGCCGGAAAGAAGTAGCCCTGCCATCGGGTGCCGCGCGGCGACGTGCGGAAACCGGTGTGTCATCGACGGACGACATGATCGGCGATGCTCCGGTCGGTTTGGGGATTCGGCGCCGAGGGAATCTGATCGGCACGACAGAAACCCCCGCCGAATGACATCTTCTGGTTAAGGAGAGCCGCCATGGAGCTCACTGTCTGGGGCATCATCACCGCGCTGTTCGTCGGTCTGATCATCGGTGCGCTGGGCCGCCTCGTGGTCCCGGGTCGGCAGGACATGCCGATCTGGCTGCACATGATCATTGGTGTCGGCGCGGCGCTGCTCGGCACCGTGCTCGCCCGCGCGATGGGCATCGCCACGGTGACCGCCGGTATCGACTGGGCGGAACTGGCCGTCCAGGTGGCGCTGGCCGCGATCGCGGTCGCGCTGGTCGCCGGCGTCGGGAGTCGCCGACGCGGCGTCACCCATCGGTAACCGCACCTGCCCCGACGGGCGCCCGGCCACTCGGCCGGGCGCCCGTCACCGTCTGGTGGCCCGTTCGGCGGGTCCGGGGGGCTTTCGGATCCGGCGCGACCGGCCGGCCGGAATGGCCGGTTTGGGATCTTCACGGGTCGGGCATTAGGCGGTCACGACAGGAACGCCACAAAACGTGGAACGTCTTTTTGTAAAGGAGAGCGACCATGGAGCTCACCGTCTGGGGCATCATCACCGCGCTGATCGTCGGTCTGATCATCGGTGCGCTGGGCCGGTTGGTGGTGCCGGGGCGTCAGCCCATGCCGATCTGGTTGCACATGATCATCGGTGTCGGCGCCGCGCTGCTCGGCACGGTGATCGCCCGCGCGTCCGGCTTCGCCGAGACCGCCGGTATCGACTGGCGTGAACTGATGCTCCAGGTGCTGCTGGCCGCCATCGCGGTCGCGCTGGTCGCGGGTGTCGGGGGCCGCCGCCGAGGCGTCACGCACCGGTAACAGCTGAGTCTCGAAAGGCGCCCGACCGGCGAGGTCGGGCGCCTTTCGTGCGCGTACGCCCGGGTTTGCGGTCGGTGTCGCGGCCCGCGGCGGTCGGCGTCGCGGTACGTTCGGTCGCCGCCCACTGTTGTAAAGGAATTCTTCGTATTAGGGTGCGGTGCAGAAGGTTAATGCCAGGCGGTGGGAGGGAGAAGTGGCGTGAACAGGTGGAAACGGCTGGCCCCGGTCACCACCGTCGTGGCTGCGACCGCGATGGTGCTGGCCGGTTGTGGTGGCTCCGACGACGGCGCGGCCGACACCAGCAAGCTGACGGTCTGGATGATGGGCGAGGGCAGCGACGCGCAGACCGCGTTCCTCGACGCCGTGGAGACCGAGTTCCGGGTCAAGCACCCCGACACCGACGTGGTCGTGCAGTACATTCCGTGGCTCGACGCGCCGACGAAGTTCCAGGCCGCGCTCGCCGGCGGTGAGGGCCCGGACATCACCGAGCTGGGCAACACCGAGACCCAGGGCTGGGCCGCGCAGGAGGCACTCGCCGACATCACCGACCGGATGGGCGACTGGGCCGACGGCAAGGACATCCTGCCCGACCTGGTGCGCAACGCCCAGCTCGACGGCCGGCAGTACGGCGTGCCGTGGTACGCCGGCGTCCGGGGGATCTACTACCGCACCGACTGGTTCGCCGAGGCGGGCGTGCAGCCGCCGAAGACCTGGGACGACCTGGTCGCGGCGGCCAAGGCGGTGCAGGCCAGCAAGCCCGGGACGTACGGCATCGCGGTACCGGGCAACTCCGAGCTGCCGTTCTACTCCTTCCTCTGGGGTGCCGGAGGCGAGATCGCCACCCAGGAGGGTGACGCCTGGAAGTCCGGCCTGACCTCCCCGCAGGCGCAACAGGCGGTCAGGTTCTGGACCGACCTGGTGACCGTCCACAAGGTGGCCCCACCCGCCGCCGCCGGCTGGAACGAGATCGACGCGCGTACCCAGTTCGCCACCGGCAAGGCGGCGATGGCCTTCGCCGGCAGCTGGCAGCAGGGCGCCATCGCCAAGGACAACCCGGAGATCGAGAAGGCGTGGGGCACCTTCCCCATCCCCGGGCCCGACGGTCAGCCCGCGCCCGCCTTCGCCGGCGGCTCGGACGTCGCGATCTGGCAGGACAGCCAGCGCCAGGACCTTGCCTGGGACTACCTCACCGTGCTGCTGAACAAGAAGAACGCGCAGGAGTTCGCCGACAGCCTCGGCTTCTTCCCGGTCTACTCCGACCTGGTCGGCGGCAGCACGTACGCGGATGACAAGATCATGGCGGCGTTCGCGACCACCATGCAGAACACCAAACTCACGCCGCTCACCCCGAAGTGGGTGGAGGTCAGCCGGACCAAGACGGTGACCCAGGCGATGAACAGCTCGGTCATGAAGGGGCAGAAGACGGTCGAACAGGCCACCGCCGACGCGGCCGCGGAGATGGAAAGCATCCTCAACGCCAAGTGACCACGCTGACCGAGGTGCCGGAGGCGGCCGCCGCGCGGGAGACCCCCGCGCGGCGGCGTCGCCGGGTCGACCGGCTGCCGTACCTCCTGCTGCTGCCCTGTCTGGTGGTCATCGGGGTGCTGCTGCTCTGGCCGCTGGGCCAGGTGGTGGTGATGTCCTTCCACCGGCTGGACAACGTACGCCAGCTGCGCGGTGACCGGGAATGGCCGTGGGTCGGGCTGGGCAACTACGCCCAGATCCTCGGCGACCCCTTCTTCTGGCGGGTGCTGCGCAACACGGTGGTGTTCGCCGCGGCGAACGTGGCGCTGACGATGGTCCTCGGCACCCTGGTCGGGCTGCTGCTGCACCGGCTCGGCCGGAAGATGGCGGCGTTCGTGGCCAGCTGTGTGATGCTCGCCTGGGCCACCCCCGCGCTGACCGGCACCATCGTCTGGCGGTGGATCTTCGACGACACCAGCGGACTGGTCACCTGGGCGTTCAACGCCCTGCCGGACGGGCTCTCCCAGGCGCTCTTCGGCCGCACCGACTGGACCGGCTACGGCTGGTTCAACTCGCCGCTGTTGTTCTTCGCGATCCTCACCCTGGTGGTGGTCTGGCACTCGTTCCCGTTCGTGGCGGTGAGCGTGCTGGCCGGCCTCAAGAGCGTGCCGAGCGAGCTGCACGAGGCGGCCCGGGTCGACGGTGCCGGGCCGTGGCGGGTGTTCTGGCGGGTCACCGTCCCGCTGCTGCGGCCGGTCTTCGGCATCCTGGTGGTGCTCTCCACCATCTGGGACTTCAAGGTCTTCACCCAGTACTACGTGCTCGCCGGCGGCACTCACGACCGGCCGACGTTCATGCTCTCCGTCTACTCGTACGCCGAGGCGTTCTCGCCGCCGCCCAAGTACGGTCTCGGCTCCGCGATCGCGGTGATCCTCACCGTGATCCTGCTGATCGTCACTGGGGTGTACGTGCGCATGGTGCTCCGGCAGGAGGAGGACGCGTGACGGCAGGAGGACGCGTGACGGCTGGCCCGGCGGCAGGAGGGCGCGTGACGGTCGGCCCGGCGCGGGGCGGGCGGCGCGGCCGTACCGTCCGGCGCCTCGCGCTCAACGGCGCCGGCCTGCTGGTGGCGCTCTTCGCCGCCTTCCCGGTCTACTGGATGATCACCACCTCGCTGAAGCCGAGCGGGGAGATCTTCGCCAGCACTCCGCGACCGCTGCCGGCCGAGCCGACGCTCGCGCACTACCGGCAGATCCTCACCGGGAACCTGATCCCGGGGGTCACGTTCACCGACTTCTTCCTCAACAGCGCGCTGGTGGCGCTGGCCACGGTGCTGCTGAGCGGGCTGGTCGCCCTGCTGGCCGCCACCGCCGTGGCCCGGTTCCGGTTCACGCTGCGGACCAGCTTCCTGATCATGCTGCTGGTGGTGCAGATGATCCCGCTGGAGGCGCTGGTCATCCCGCTGTTCCTGATGATCCAGCGGATCGGCCTGTACAACACCCTGCCGAGCCTGATCCTGACCTATCTCGGCTTCTCGTTGCCGTTCGCGATCTGGATGCTGCGCGGCTTCGTCGCGGCGGTGCCCAAGGAGTTGGAGGAGGCCGCCGCCATCGACGGGGCCAGCCGGGCGCAGATCTTCCGCCGGATCCTGTTCCCGCTGGTGGCTCCGGGTCTGGTCGCGACGAGCATCTTCTCCTTCATCACCGCCTGGAACGAGCTGATCTTCGCGCTGACCTTCATCAACCGCCAGGACCGCTACACGCTGCCGGTGGCGATGACCTTCTTCTTCGGGCGCGACGACACCGCCTGGGGCCCGGTGATGGCCGCCTCCACGCTGTTCACCCTGCCGGTCATCGTCTTCTTCCTGCTGGTGCAGCGGCGGATGGTCTCCGGCCTGGTCGCCGGCGCCGTCAAGGGCTGAGCCGGCGCCGTTCGGGGCTGGGCCGGGCCGCGGAACTAGGATGAGATCATGACAGGCAGGGTGGCCTCGGTGAACGTCGGCATCGTGACCGAGGCCGAGTGGGCCGGCGACGCGAGCGGGCGCAGCGGGATAGACAAGCGACCGGCCGACGGTCCGGTGCTGGTGCGCACCGACGGGGTGGCCGGAGACTTCATCGGCGAGCGCGCCCACCACGGCGGCCCCGACAAGGCGGTCTACGCGTACGCCCAGGAGGACGCGGCCTGGTGGGAGGCCGAACTCGGGCGCACCATCCGCCCCGGCGGCTTCGGCGAGAATCTCACCACGTACGCGGTGGACGTGACCGGCGCGGTGATCGGCGAGCAGTGGGCCGTCGGCCAGGCCGTGCTCCAGGTGACCATGCCGCGTACGCCGTGTACCACGTTCGCCGGCTTCTGGGGCGTACCTGACCTGATCAAGAGGTTCACCGTGCGGGCGACACCCGGGGCGTACCTGCGGGTGCTGCGCGAGGGCGCGGTGGGCGCCGGTGACCCGATCGAGATCGCGCACCGGCCCGCGCACGGGGTGACCCTCGGCGAGGTGTTCCAGGCGCTGAACCTGAAGCCGCAGCTGCTGCCCCGGCTGCTCGATGCCGAGGACCTGCCCGGGTGGATCCGGGACAAGGCGCGCCGCCGGCTCGCCACCGTGACCGGCTGACCCGACCGCCGTCACCCCGACCGGCTGACGCGCCGCCGTCACCCCGACCGGCTGACGCGCCGCCGTCGCCCGGCGCGGATGCCGGCGAGTGTTAAGAAGGGCCCCCGGCACAACGCGAGGCGTTAACCGGGGGCCCCTTCCTTTACTGCTTCTTCTTAGCGCCGGGTCAGCGGAGCCAGGGGATGCTGCGGTCGAGCAGGCCGCGCTGCTTGAGTTCCTTGCGCAGCGGGATCTCGTCGTCGATGTAGCCGTCCCAGTTGATGCCCCAGTAGTTCGCGGTGTGGGTGCCCTCACCGAGAAGCTGGCGCTGCACCGGCGTGCGGTTGGCGTACCACTCGCCGTCCTTGTCGGGGTGCAACTCGTCCAGCGGCCGGATCCACCGGTAGGTGTAGCCGACGAAGAGCATCTTGCGGGTGATGGTCGACAGGTTGGTCGACCGGGAGTGCCACTGGCGGCGGTCGAAGATAAAGGCGTCGCCCGGGTTGGCGGTGATCTCGACGGTGCCCTCCGGGTCCGGGTTGTGCACGCTCAGATCCGTCGGCCGGGGCAGCGAGTTGCGCAGGTGGCTGCCCGGGATCACCTTGGTCGCGCCGCGACCGGTCTCCGACAGGTCGGAGAGCACGTAGGCGACCTTCAGCGAGAACATCGGCCGGGGCAGGTTCGGGTCCATCGTCTCCGGGTCGGAGTTCTGTCGGTACCCGTCCTGGTGCCAGCCCCAGTACGGCTTCTCCGGCTCCAGTGCGGGCGGAGTGACGTCGAGGTGGTTGTGGTGGGTGTAGATGTTCCACCCGGCGAGGCCCCACATGTAGGGGAACGCGATCGGGTGGGTGAGCAGCTCGCCGAAGAGCTCGTCGCGCTCGAGGAAGCCCAGCAGGTGCAGGGTGCCGTCCTTGGTGGTGTTGCCCTTGGCCTTCTCCTCGTCGTACACCCGGTCGACCGCGGCCTCGAGCGCGGCCCGGTGATCCTCCGTCAGGACGTTGCGCAGCAGGAGAAAGCCCTGCTCATGGAACTCCTTGCGATCGACGTCGCTGATCGGTTCGTAACCGGTCCGGTCGCCGTAGTCGAATGGCACGTCGTACCCCTCCCCAAGAGGTGAAACCATTTTTGGCACAGACCGCCGAGCGTAACGCGGGCATGCTCGGCCTGGGGGGCGCCCCATAGCGGTCCCGGACGGGCACGGCGACTGAGGGCGGCGGCGCGACTACTGCAAGCCACGCAGCGTGAGCCGTCGGGGCTTATTGGGCGGATAGTCCGATCTTGCGGTCACTGCGGGTAAGGAGATCGGGGCCGTTATGCATCCGCGAAGACCTCGGCGACGACCTCGACGGGCTTCGCCGCCCCGTCGCCGACCCGGCTCCACGAGCCACCCCGGTTGGTCCACTCGAGGTCGCCGAAGCGCACCCGCTTGACCCCGTGATCGTTGGCGTGCGAGACCAGCCAGTGCGCGTACCGCCAGCCGGCGCGCTGATCGGCGGCCGCCACCGTGAGGCCGGTCAGGCTCGCCGTGGTGGCCGCCGGGGTCAGCCCCCAGTCGAGGTTGAGCCCCTGGGTCAGCGCCGTGGCGGCGGCCTGGCCGCGCATCGCCGGATCCCCGCCGAAGGTGCAGACCACCGCGCCGGTGGCGTGACCCAGCAGGGCGCGGGTGAGCACCTCCGACTCGTCGGCCCACTTCTCGTACGCCTCCGGGAAGGCCGAGCGCTGCACCTTCTGCGCGGCGTCGGTGACCCGCATGTCCTCCCAGCCGCGCACCTTCTTCAGCGCGGCGTAGAACCTGTCGGCCGCGTACCGGGGATCGCGGATCTCGGTCGGGGTGCCCCAGCCCTGGCTCGGCCGCTGCTGGAACAGCCCCACCGAGTCGCGGTCGCCGCCGGCCAGGTTGCGCAGCCCGGACTCCTGGTACGCGGTGGCCAGCGCCACCACCACGGCCCGGTCGGGCAGGTCGTGCTGGATGCCGATGGCCGCGATCGTCGCCGCGTTGGCCATCTGGTGCGAATCGAGGGTGACCCTGCCGTCGGCCTGCACCGTGCAGCTGCGGCTGGCCAACGGCAGCCGGAGCCGCTCGCCGACCTGCCGCAGTCCGAGGACGATCCCGACCACGGCGATCAGCACGAGAACCACGAAACCGGCCACCACTGCCCGAGCCCGCACCACACCTCCCGCAATCAAGGTCCCCAAGCGTACGTCCCCCATCGGGGGAGTACGGGTCGTCTGACCGGTTCCATCCGCCGCGCGACGACCGCGCCGGGGAGGAGGTTCCCCGTACCGGCCGGCACTCACCTGTCGAGGTCGGCCACCCAGCGCGGCGGGCGCTTCTCGCGGAACGCGGTGACTCCCTCGATCCCGTCGGCGGACAGGAAGTAGCCGGTGGAGACGGCCGCCAGGTCCGCCAGGTCGGCGCGCAGGTCCCCAGGGTCCGTGCGGCGCAGCAGCTGTTTCGCGCCGGCCAGCGCCGCCGGGGCGCCGCGCACCAGCGAATCGCGGTAGCGCCGCACCGCCGCGTCCAGATCGTCGGCCGGCACCGCGGCGGTGACCAGGCCGATCTCGGCCGCCCGCCGGCCGTCGAAGGTGTCGCCGGTCAGGTACAGCTCGGCCGCCGCCCGGGGATGCAGCCGGGGCAGCACCGTCGCGGAGATCACCGCCGGGATCACCCCGATCCGTACCTCGGTGAAGGCGAACGTGGCCTCGGCCGCACAGACCGCCAGGTCGGCCGCCGCGATCAGGCCCAGCCCGCCGGCCCGGGCCGGGCCGGCGACCCTCGCGAGCACCGGCTTCGGGCACTCCCAGACCGCCGCGAGCACGTCACCCAGCATTCCGGCGGGCACCGTCCCACTGGCGTACGCCGCGGCCGTCTCCTTCAGATCGGCGCCGGAGCAGAAGACCGGGCCGGTGTGGTCGAGCACGATCACCCGGACCGTGTCGTCGGCGACCGCGGCGGCCAGCCCGGCGAGCAGTTCCGTCATCAGCGGCGTGGAGAGCGCGTTGCGGTTGTGCGGGCTGTCCAGGGTGAGCGTGGTCACCCCGGGGGCCGTGGCGACCCGCACGAGCGCGTCGGGAGAGGTCATGTGAGGGCACACTAGTGGCCATGCCCGGCGTCCTTCCAGCAGGCGAACCCGTCCCCGCCGACGGGTCGCTGCCCGCGACCGCCCGCGCGTCCGTCGGCGCCCGTGGCTTCGGGGTGTACGTGCACGTCCCCTTCTGCGCCAGCCGCTGCGGCTACTGCGACTTCAACACGTACACCGCGGACGAGCTGGGCGGCGGCGCGGGCCGGGACGGCTACGCCGACGCGGTGCTGGCCGAGCTGGCGCTCGCCGCCCGGGTGCTGGGCGAGGCCCCGCCGCACCGGGTGGACACGGTCTTCGTCGGCGGTGGCACCCCCACCCTGCTGCCCGCCGACGACCTGGCCCGGATCCTCGACGCCGTCGACCGGACCTGGGGGCTGGCCGCCGACGCGGAGGTGACCACCGAGGCCAACCCGGAGTCGGTGACCCCCACCTCGTTGAAGGAGTTGCGCGCGGCCGGGTACACCCGGATCTCGCTGGGCATGCAGTCGGCCGCGCCCGGGGTGCTCGCCGTCCTGGACCGCCGGCACCGCGCCGGCCGTGCCCCGGCCGCCGCGCGGGAGGCCCGGGACGCCGGGTTCGACCACGTCAACCTCGACCTGATCTACGGTACGCCGGGGGAGCGGGCCGAGGACTTCGCCGCCTCGCTCGATCAGGTCGTGGCCGCGGGCGTGGACCACGTCAGCGCGTACGCCCTGATCGTCGAGGACGGCACCCGGCTGGCCGCCCGGATGCGCCGTGGCGAGCTGCCGTATCCCGACGAGGACGTGGCCGCGGACCGCTACCTGGCCGCCGAGGCCGCCCTCGACGCCGCCGGTTTCTCCTGGTACGAGGTGTCCAACTGGGCCCGCACGCCGGCTGCCCGGTGCCGGCACAACCTGCTCTACTGGACCGGCGGGGACTGGTGGGGCCTCGGCCCGGGGGCGCACAGTCACGTCGGCGGGGTGCGCTGGTGGAACGTCAAACACCCCACGACGTACGCGCAACGCCTCGCCGCCGGCGAGTCACCCGGGCTGGCCCGGGAGGTGCTCGGCGACGACGAGACGTACATGGAGGACGTGATGCTCCGGCTGCGGCTCGACGCCGGGCTGCCGCTGGCGGTGCTGGACGCGGCCGGTCGGGCCGGCGCGGAGCGGGCCCTGGCCGGCGGGCTGCTGGCTCCCGACCCCTACGCGGGCGGCCGGGCGGTGCTCACCCTGCGCGGCCGGCTGCTGGCCGACGCGGTCGTCCGCGACCTGCTGCCCTGAACGGGCAGCAGGTCGGCGCGACTCACTTCACGAAGGTCGTGGACAACGGGTAGCGGTAGAACCCGCCCTCGTTGGCCTTCAGGCCGGCGATGAGCGCGAACACGATCTGGAGCACCACGACCGCGATGCTCGGGATGAAGAACAGGCACCAGCTGATGAAGAGCAACACGAAGGCGATGACCGACCAGAGAAGCTGGAAGTTCAGCGCGGCGAGGGCGTGCGCGCGTACGGCGGGGGACTGCTGGCCGCGCACCAGGTAGGCGATCAGCGGCGCGACGAAGCCCAGCGGACCGAAGCTGAGCAGCGCGCCGAGCCCACCGCCGAAGTGGGCGATCAGCGCCCAGGTCTTGTCCTCGTTGCTGGCGTAGCCGGCGGGCGGACCGTAGCCGCCGCCGGGCGGGCCGTAGCCGCCGCCGGGCGGCGGATAGCCACCGGGCGGGGGATAGCCGGCCTGGCCGGACGACCCGGACAGTGGGTTTGTGGGGTCGTCGCCGGATTCTGGGGGGCGAGGTGGTTCAGTCATGGAGATCACGGTAGGTGCCACCGGCAACGGCGCACCAGAGCGACACCGGCGAGTGTCCACCGCCGATCGGCTTGCCGACGGTGAGGTGTCTTGATCATCGCGTTGGCGGGGGCACCGACGTAGACTGGCACTCGCTACAGTCGAGTGCCAGAGTGTCTCTCTGGTGGCCGCGACGCTGAGTGCTGACCTGCGACAGGAGGTGGAGAGGATGGGTCTGGACGACCGCAAGCTCGCCGTGCTCCGGGCGATCGTCGAGGACTACGTCGCCACTCAGGAGCCGGTCGGCAGCAAGGCGCTGGTCGAGCGGCACCAGCTCGGTGTCTCGCCGGCCACCGTCCGTAACGACATGGCGGTGCTGGAGGAGGAGGGCTATCTCCGGCAGCCGCACACCAGCGCCGGGCGGGTGCCCACCGACCGTGGCTATCGGCTCTTCGTCGACCGGCTGAGCCGGGTCAAGCCGCTCAGTCCGGCCGAGCGCCGGGCGATCGAGCGCTTCCTGGCCGGCGCCGTCGATCTCGACGATGTGGTGCATCGCACCGTGCGGCTGCTGGCGCAGCTGACCCGGCAGGTCGCCGTGGTGCAGTATCCGAGCCTGGCCCGTTCCCGGGTGCGTCACCTGGAGCTGGTGCCGATCTCCACCACCCGGTTGATGCTCGTGATGATCGCCGACACCGGCCGGGTCGAGCAGCGGCTGGTCGAGCTGCCCGCGCCGATCCCGGCCGACGACGTCAACGACCTGCGCCGGCTGGTCAACGAGAAGCTGGTCGGTGTCCGCCTGTCGGACACCCCACCGCTGGTGCAGGTCCTCATCGAGGAGTCGGTGCCGCACCTGCGCCCGGCCATGACGACCCTGTCCACCGTGCTGCTGGAGACGCTGGTCGAGCGGCACGAGGAGCGGCTCGCGCTGGCCGGCACCGCCAACCTCACCCGGGGCGGGCTGCTCGACTTCCAGGGTTCGTTGCGCCCCGTCCTCGAAGCGCTCGAGGAGGAGGTCGTCCTGCTCAAGCTCATCGGCGAGGTGGAGGCGAGCACGCTGCGGGTGCGCATCGGCGACGAGAACGAGATCGACAATCTGCGGGCGGCCTCCGTGGTCAGCACCGGATACGGCCCGGGCGCGACCATCGTCGGGGGGATGGGCGTGCTGGGGCCGACCCGGATGGACTACCCCGGAACCATCGCCACGGTGAGGGCCGTGGCACGCTACGTGGGCGAGCTGCTGGCCCAGAACTGATCGGTCAGGGCCGAGGGGCAGGCTGCCGCCGCCCGACGGCGTAACGCGAGACGAACACGAGGACACGGAACGCAGTGGCCAGGGACTACTACGGCATTCTCGGTGTGAACCGGGGCGCCTCCGATGATGAGATCAAGCGCGCCTACCGCAAGCTGGCGCGCCAGTTCCATCCGGATGTGAATCCGGATCCGGAGGCACAGGAGAAGTTCAAGGACATCAACGCCGCGTACGAGGTCCTCTCGGACGATCGGAAACGGCAGATCGTCGACCTGGGCGGTGACCCGCTGGCGCCCGGCGGCGGTGGGCCGGGCGGTCCGGGTGGCCCGGGCGGGTCCGGCCCGTTCGTCGGCTTCCAGGACATCATGGACGCGTTCTTCGGCGGCGCCACCGGTGCCGGTCGGGGCCCGCGACCGCGTACCCGGCCCGGCGCCGACGCGATCCTGCGACTGGAACTGGACCTGCACGAGACCGCCTTCGGCGTCGAGGCGCCGATCACGGTCGACACGGCCGTGCTCTGCACCACCTGCTCGGGCGCCGGCACCGCCGCCGGCACCCACCTGGCCACCTGCGAGGCGTGCGGTGGCCGGGGCGAGGTGCAGTCGGTGCAGCGCACCTTCCTCGGCCAGGTGGTCTCCGCCCGGCCGTGCACGGTCTGCCAGGGCTACGGCACCACGATTCCGCACCCCTGCCCGACCTGCGCCGGCGACGGCCGGGTGCGCACCCGCCGCTCGCTGACCGTCAAGATCCCCGCCGGGGTGGAGGACGGCATGCGCATCCGCCTCGCCCAGCAGGGTGAGGTCGGGCCGGGTGGTGGCACCGCCGGGGACCTCTATGTGGAGATCCACGAACGGCCGCACGACGTCTTCTCCCGCAAGGGTGACGACCTGCACTGCCGGGTCACCGTGCCGATGACCGCCGCCGCGCTCGGCACCCGGCTGACCATCAAGGCACTGGACAGCGAGGAGCCGGTCGACGTCAAGCCGGGCACCCAGCCGGGCAGCACCCTGCGGCTGCGCGCCCGTGGCGTACCGCACCTGCGCGGCACCGGCCGGGGCGATCTCTACGTCCACCTGGACGTGCGGACCCCGACCAAGCTCGACGCCGAGCAGGAGCGGATGCTGCGCGAGTTCGCCAAGACCCGTGGCGAGGAGGTCGCCGAGCTCAGCAAGCAGGGCGGCTTCTTCTCCCGGATGCGCGACGCCTTCAACGGCCACGCCTGAGCGGGCGTACCGGCCAACGGCCCCGGCCCGGGCCGTTAGCCTGTCGATCGTGTCCGCTCCGCTGTTCCTGGTCGAGTCGTTGCCCACCGCCGACTCGATGGTGCTCGACGGCCCCGAGGGCCACCACGCCGCCACCGTGCAGCGGCTGCGGGTGGGCGAGGAACTCCTGCTCGCCGATGGTCGGGGCGGCACCGCCACCGCCGTGGTCACCGCCGTCGGTCGCGGCACCCTCGACCTCGCCGTCACCGAGCGGGGGTACGTCGACGCGGCGAATCCCCGGCTGGTGGTGGTCCAGGGCATCGCCAAGGGCGACCGGGGCGAGCTGGCCGTGCAGGCGATGACCGAGGTCGGGGTGGACGAGATCGTCCCCTGGGCGGCGAGTCGCTCGGTGGTGCAGTGGCGCGGTGACCGGGGCGTACGGGCCCGGGGCAAGTGGGTGGCCACCACCCGCGAGGCAGCGAAGCAGGCCCGCCGGGCGTGGCTACCGGTGGTGGCGGGCGCCCCGGACGAGTCCACCACGTCGGTGGCCCGCCGGATCGCGGGGGCGGCCGCCGGGTACGTCCTGCACGAGGAGGCGACCGACCGGCTGACCACCGTCGAGCTGCCCGACCGGGGCGAGATCGTGCTGGTGGTCGGCCCCGAGGGCGGCATCGCCCCGGCCGAGCTGTCGGCCTTCCAGGAGGCCGGCGCCCGCCCGGTCCGCCTCGGCCCCTCGGTGCTGCGTACCTCCACCGCCGGCGTGGCCGCCCTGGCGGCCCTCGCCACCCGCCTGCTGCGCTGGTGAGCGTCGGGGAGGCGGGGCCCTTCCTTACACTGCCACGGTGAGCACTCCTGACTGCCTCTTCTGCCGCATCGTCGCCGGGGAGATTCCGGCCACCGTGGTCCGCGAGACCCCCACCACGCTCGCCTTCCGTGACATCGGTCCGAAGGCGCCGGTGCACGTGCTGGTCATCCCCAAGGAGCACTACGCGGACGTGGCCACGCTGGCCCAGGGAGATCCGGTGCTGGCCGGCGAGGTGCTGGCCACGGCCGCCACGGTGGCCGAGGACGAGGGCCTGCTCGGCGACGGGTTCCGGCTGATGTTCAACACCGGGGCGTACGGCGGCCAGGAGGTCTTCCACGCGCACGCCCACCTGCTGGGGGGTGCCCCGCTCGGCCCGATGCTGGCCCGGAGCCTCGCGTGAGCACAGCCGCCGGCCATACCGGCGCCGCCGGTCACCTGGAGCGGCTGGTGCGGCAGGTGCAGGCGCAGGCCCGGGTACCGGCGGTCTCGGCGGCGGTGCACCGGGCCGATCGGCCACTGTGGACGTGCACAGTCGGCGGCACCGGCAACGACACGGCGCTGGACGAGCAGACCCGGTTCCGGATCGGGTCGGTGACCAAGACCTTCACCGCCGTGCTGACCCTGCAGTGCCGCGACGACGGCCTGCTCGACCTCGACGACCCGCTGGACCGGCATCTCGACCTGCCGGCGCACGGCGGGCTGACCGTACGCCGGCTGCTGTCGCACACGGCCGGCCTGCAACGGGAGCCGCACGGCGACGTCTGGGACACGCTGCGCGCACCGGACGCCGACCAGCTGATCGCCGAGCTGGACCGGGCCGAGCGGGTGCTGCCGCCGGCCCGCCGCTACCACTACTCCAACCTCGGGATGGCGCTGCTCGGCCGGCTGGTCGGGCAGGTGCGCGGCGGAACCTGGGCGGAGGTGCTCGCCGAGCGGGTGCTGACCCCGCTCGGGCTGACCGCCACCACGGTCACCCCGGGCCCGAGGGCGGCGACCGGGTTCCTCGTCGACGCGTACTCCGACGAGGCGCATCCGGAGCCGCCCACCGACTTCGGCGCGGTCGGCCCCGCCGCGCAGCTGTGGAGCACGGCGGCCGACATGGCCCGGTGGGCCGCCTTCCTGGCCGACCCGTCGGCGCTGGACGCGGCGGGCCGGGTGCTCTCCCCGGCGACCCTGGAGGAGATGCGCTGGCCCGTGACGCTCACCGACGAGACGGCGTGGGCCGGCGGGTTCGGCCTGGGCCTGATCCTGGTGCCGCAGGGGGAGCGGGTCATGCACGTGGGGCACGACGGCGCGATGCCCGGCTTCCTCGCCGGGGTGTACGGCCGGCGGGGTGGCGAGGGCACCCCGGCCGCGTTCGGCGCTACCGTGCTGGGCTCCTCGGGGACCGCGACGCAGCTGCTGGAGCTGCCGCATCGGCTGCTCGCCGCCGCCGTCGAGCACGATCCGGCCGACATCGACCCGTGGCGACCCGGCGAGCCGGCGCCGCCGACCGTGCGCGGGCTGCTCGGCCGCTGGTGGGGCGAGGGATTCGAGTACGTCTTCTGCTGGCACGACGGGGCCCTGCGCGCCCGCGGTGCCGGTGACCCGCCGGGTAAGCCTCCGTCGATCTTCGCGCCGGTGCCGCAGCGGCCGGACGTGTTCCGTACGGTCTCCGGCCGGGAGGCCGGTGAGCTGCTTCGGCTGACCCGGGACTCAGCCGGTGCGGTGGTCCGGATGCACTGGGCGACGTACCGGTTCACCCGGCACCAGGAGACCTTCGACCGCTATGACTTCCGCGCCTGAACCCGCAACCACCCGGGCGGATAACCCGTTTTGTCCGGTGGTGCGCGGCCGCCGTACCGACGGAAATGGGCAGCGTGCCCGCGCCGTTGACCCGATACGATGGGCGTAACGTCCGCACGCCGCGGCACCAGGCCCGGCAACGAGATCGAGAGCAGGTGGCGCAGGGCCCTCGGGCCCGACCTATGACCGGCACCCCACCTCCCGGCCCGCCCCGGGTGCAGACCAGGATCACGGTCCCCGACTCGAAGATCATGGTCAACCTGCTCGGCGCGGGTGACGAGATCCTGCGACTGGTCGAGCGCTCGGTGAACAGCGACGTGCACGTGCGGGGCAACGAGATCACCATCACCGGCGCTCCCGCGGACAACGCCCTCGCCGAGCGACTCTTCAGTGAGCTGCTCGAACTCATCGAGAAAGGCGAGACCCTGACCACAGACGCCGTCCGGCGTACCGTCGGCATGCTCGAGCAGGGCAGCACGGAGCGGCCCGCCGAGGTCCTGACGCTCAACATCCTCTCCCGGCGCGGGCGCACCATCCGCCCCAAGACGCTCGGGCAGAAGCGCTACGTCGACGCGATCGACGCGCACACCATCGTCTTCGGCATCGGCCCGGCCGGCACCGGCAAGACCTACCTGGCCATGGCCAAGGCGGTCCAGGCGCTGCAGGCCAAGCAGATCAACCGGATCATCCTGACCCGGCCGGCGGTCGAGGCGGGGGAGCGGCTGGGTTTCCTGCCCGGCACGCTCAACGAGAAGATCGACCCCTATCTGCGCCCGCTCTACGACGCGCTGCACGACATGCTCGACCCGGAGACGATCCCGAAGCTGATGGCGGCGGGCACGATCGAGGTCGCCCCCCTGGCGTACATGAGGGGCCGCACGTTGAATGACGCGTTCATCATTCTCGACGAGGCGCAGAACACCACGCCCGAGCAGATGAAGATGTTCCTCACCCGGCTCGGGTTCGGCTCCAAGATCGTGGTTACCGGCGACGTCACCCAGGTCGACCTGCCCGGCGGGACGACCAGCGGCCTGCGCGTCGTCCGGGAGATCCTGGAGGGCGTGGAGGACGTGCACTTCGCGCAGTTGTCCAGCGCCGACGTGGTCCGCCACCGACTGGTCGGGGAGATCGTCGACGCGTACGCGCGGTGGGACGCCGAGCGGGAGAACCAGCAGGCGCAGGGCGTGCACGCGGTGTCCGGGCGCAGCGCCCAGGGCAACCGCGCCGGCCGGCGCCGCTAGACCGGGGGAAGACAGTTGTCCATCGAGATCGCCAACGAGTCCGGCGCCGAGGTCGACACCGACGCGGTGCTCGCCGTCGCCCGGCACGCGCTCGACGAGATGGGGGTCAACCCCCTCGCCGAGCTCTCCGTCCTGCTGGTCGACATCGACTACATGACCGAGCTGAACCATCGCTGGATGGGCGGCGACGGCCCGACCGACGTGCTCGCCTTCCCCATGGACGAGGGCAGCGTCGACCACGGGCCGGGGGAGAACGCCGCCACCGGCGGTGAGCCGGCGCTGCTCGGCGACATCGTGCTCTGCCCCGAGGTGGCGGCGAAGCAGGCCGCGACCGCGGGGCACAGCACCGCCGACGAACTGCACCTGCTCACCGTGCACGGTGTCCTGCACCTGCTCGGCTACGACCACGCGGAGCCGGAGGAGGAGCGGGAGATGTTCGGGCTCCAGGCGCGGCTGCTGGCGAGCTGGCGGTCGACCCGATCCCGGTGATGGACACTTCACTGGCCGCGACCGCCACCGGCCTACCCGACCTGCAACTACTCGTCGTCGCCGCCGGGTTGGTGGTGCTCGCCGGCCTGATCGCGATGACCGAGGCCGCCCTGGCCGCGGTCTCCCCGGCCCGGGCGGCCGAACTGGCCCGCGACGGCGCCCGGGGGGCACCGACCCTCCAGGCGGTCGCCGGCGACGTGGTCCGGCACCTCAACCTCCTGCTGCTGCTCCGGCTGCTGGCCGAGCTGACCGCCACCACGCTGGTGGCGCTGGTCGCGGTGGACACCTTCGGTGCCGGTTGGCGGGCAGCGCTGGTCACCGCCGGGGCGATGACCGTCGTCAGCTTCGTCGTGGTCGGCGTCGGCCCGCGTACCCTCGGCCGGCAGCACGCGTACGCGGTGGGGCGGTCCGCCGCGCCGCTGGTGCGCTGGCTGGGCCGGGTGCTCAACCCGCTGGCCTCCCTGCTGATCCTGATCGGTAACGCGGTCACGCCCGGCCGCGGCTTCCGGGAGGGACCGTTCGCCACCCAGGTTGAGCTGCGCGAGCTGGTCGACCTCGCCGAGCAGCGGGGCGTGGTGGAGCACGGCGAGCGACAGATGATCCATTCGGTCTTCGCCCTCGGCGACACCATCGCCCGCGAGGTCATGGTGCCGCGTACCGAGATGGTGTGGATCGAGTCGGGCAAGAATCTCTCCCAGGCGCTGGCCCTGTTCCTCCGTTCCGGGTTCTCCCGGATCCCGGTGATCGGCGAGAGCGTCGACGACGTGCTCGGCGTGCTCTACCTCAAGGACCTCGTCCGGCACACCCAGGGCGGCGCCGCGGAGGACCGCCAGCTCCCGGTGGCCGAGCTGATGCGACCGGCCACCTTCGTGCCGGAGTCCAAGCCCGTCGACGACCTGCTGTCGGAGATGCAGGCCGCCCGTAACCACCTGGTCATCGTGGTGGACGAGTACGGCGGCACCGGCGGGCTGGTCACCATCGAGGACATCCTGGAGGAGATCGTCGGGGAGATCACCGACGAGTACGATGTCGAGCGCCCACCGGTCGAGCAGCTGCCCGACGGTGCGGTGCGGGTCACCGCCCGGCTGCCGGTCGAGGATCTCGGCGAGCTGTTCGACACCGAGCTGCCGCACGACGAGGTGGAGACCGTGGGCGGTCTGCTGGCCCAGTCGCTGGGGCGGGTGCCGATCCCGGGCGCAGAGGTCGAGGTGGCCGGGCTGCGGCTGCTCGCCGAGGGCACCACCGGCCGCCGCAACCGGATCGACACCGTGCTGGTGTGCCGGGCGGAGGCTGCCGACACGCAGGGCAACCCGGATGGTGCACCGGCCGCCGCCCGTTCCGACACCGACCGATCCGAGGAGAGGCTGACCGCCGATGCCTGAGTCACCCGCCGTACCGGCCGCCCGGTCCACCGGCTCCGAGCTGAGCGCGGAGGACGGCAAGCTGGTCATCCTCGCCCGGGGTGCCCGGGGCCGGGTGGGTGCCGTGGAGGGCGCCGCGGTCCGGGACCAGGACGGCCGTACCTACGCGGCGGCCAGCGTGTCGCTGCCCTCGTTGACGATCACCGCGCTTCAGCTGGCGGTCGCCTCGGCGGCCGCGGCGGGGGCCACCCGGCTGGAGGCCGCCGCGGTGGTGACCGAGGCGTCCACGCTGGACGGTGCCGGCTACGCGGCCGTACGCGACCTGGCCGTCGACGCCCCGGTGCACGTGGCGGCCCCGGACGGCACGGTGCTCGGCACGGTGACCGAATGAGCGAGCAACGCGAGCGAATCATCAGGCTCAGCGCGGTGGTGCCTCATGGCGGCACGGAGCGAAGCGGAGAGCCGTCATGAGCGAGCAACGCGAGCGTGCCTACCGGGCGGGGTTCGGCTGTTTCGTCGGGCGGCCCAACGCCGGCAAGTCCACGCTGACCAACGCCATCGTCGGGCAGAAGATCGCCATCACGTCGAGCAAGCCGCAGACCACCCGGCACGTCATCCGGGCGGTGTTGCACCGGCCGGAGTCGCAGCTCGTGCTGGTCGACACCCCGGGCCTGCACCGTCCCCGTACGCTGCTCGGCGAGCGGCTCAACGACCTGGTCCGGCAGACCTGGAGCGAGGTCGACGTGATCGGTCTCTGCATCCCGGCCGACGAGCCGATCGGCCGCGGTGACCGGTTCATCACCGGGGAGCTGGCCGAGCTGAAGGCGACCGTGCTGGCGGTGGTCACCAAGACCGACCTGGTCGACCGGAGGCGGCTGGCCGAGCAGCTGCTCGCCGTCAGCGAGCTGGGGGAGTTCGCGGAGGTCGTCCCGGTCAGCGCGGTCTCCGGGCACCAGGTGGACACCCTGGTCGGGGTGATGACGCGCTATCTCCCCGAGTCGCCTCAGCTGTATCCGGACGACATGCTCACCGACGATCCGGAGCAGGTGCTGGTCGCGGAGCTGGTCCGGGAGGCCGCGCTGGAGGGCGTCCGGGACGAGTTGCCCCACTCCATCGCCGTGGTGGTCGAGGAGATGATCCCCGAGGGTCGGCTCACGAAGATCTACGCCGACGTGTACGTGGAGCGGCCCAGCCAGAAGGCGATCGTCATCGGGCATCGGGGCAGCCGGCTCAAGGAGGTCGGCACTACCGCCCGGCGGCAGATCGAGGAGCTGTTGGGCACGAAGGTCTACCTCGATCTGCACGTGCGGGTGGCCAAGGACTGGCAGCGCGACCCGAAGCAGCTGCGCAAGCTCGGTTTCTGAGCCGTCCGGCGGGTGGCCGAATCGGACGACCGCCGCGAGATCGACTGATCGGTACCGGTCAGGCATATGGGAAGTTTCACTATCGGGGTGGGTTCCTGGCTGTTTCGGCGGCGCGCACCGGAGGGTAGGGGAAGAGATTTCCTTGCCCCCTGATATAGATGCAGGCTGATGCGAAACAGATACCTGGACGTGCTGCGCTTCTTGGCCATCGTGCGGGTCGTCGTCTACCACGTCACCGGCTGGGCCTCGCTGACGTTGCTGTTCCCGGCGATGTCGGTGATGTTCGCGCTCGCCGGTTCGCTGATGGCGACATCCCTGCTGCGGTCGGGGCCGACCGCGGTCGGCCGGCGGTTGCGGCGGCTGCTGCCGTCGCTCTGGGTGGTGGCCGCGATCTTCGTGCCGGCGATGCTGCTCACCGGGCTGCCGCTGACCCCGAAGGTGTTGCTCTGGCTCTTCCCGGTGGCCGACCCGCCGGCGAACTACTGGGGCGCGCTGGCGCTGAGCCCGATCTGGTATCTGCGTGACTACCTCTGGTTCGTCCTCGCCTCACCGGTAGCCCTCTGGCTGTTCCGGCGTTTCCCGCTGCCCACCCTGCTCGCCCCGTACTGCCTGCTGCTGGCGATCGAGATGGGCATCTACCCGAACGCGCCGGTCGTGCTGCGCGAGTTCGGCCTCTACTTCGGCGCCTGGCTGCTGGGCTTCGCCCACCAGAGCGGGATGCTGCGCCGGCTGGCCAACCGGGTCCTGGTGCCGACCGTGCTCGTCCTCGCCGCGGTGGGCGGCGCCTGGATCCTGGCCAACCCGGGTCCACGGGGCTACGACCTGAACGACAACCCGATCGGCAACGCCCTCTGGTCGGCCGCGTTCATCCTGCTGGCGCTCGGCCGGGCCCCGTCGACCGCGGCGTGGGTGGACCGCAACGAGCTGTTCGGCCGGGCGGTCACCGTGCTGAACCGGCGGGCACTGACGGTCTACCTGTGGCACATGGCGTTCGTGGTCGCGCTCACCCCGCTGGTGGACGTGGTCGGCTGGTCGCATCAGAACCTGCTCGGCCTGGCGATCCGGGTGGCCCTGGTCTTCCTGCTGCTGGCCCTGGTGACCGCGCTGGTGGGCTGGGTCGAGGACGTGGCGGCGCAGCGGCCACCCGAGCTCATTCCCGGCGGGCGCCGTCGGGAGGCGCGGTCGTCCACCCACCGGCACGCGGAGTCCCGTTCCGGCGACGACCACGACCGCACCGGTGGGTCGGCCCCGGCCGGATCACCGGGGCACCCGATCGGGCCGGACGACGAGGGTCCTCGTCGTTCGGTCGGAGCCGGCCGGTCCGCCGGTCCGCCGACAGCTCGGGCAGCGGAGCGACGGGAGGACGCGCTACCCGGTCAGCGTGGTCGGGGCGGCGGGATCACTGCGCGGTGACGGTGATGTCGCCGCTGGCGGTGCGCAGGTCGAGCAGCAGCTCGGCGGAGGCGTCGTGCGCCACACCCAGCTGGGTCCGACCGGAGCCGACCTCCGACCGGACCTGATACGCGCCGTCCGGCACGGTCAGCTTCACGTTGCCGCTCGCCGCCCGCGCCCGTACGGAGGCGGGCCGATCCAGTTCGAGGGTGACGTTGCCGGACTTGGCCTCCGCGTCCACCTCGCCGCCGAGCCGGGTTCCCGTCACGTTCCCGGAGGCGGCCCGTAGCGTGATGGGCGAGGCCACGTCGTACACCGAGATGTTGCCCGAGGCGGTCTCCACCTGGACCGGCCCGGTGGCGCCGGCCACCCGGATGTTGCCGGAGGCGAGCTTGAGTCCCACCTGGCCGACGCGGCTCAGGTCGATGTCCCCGGAGCGGGTCTCGCCCTGGACGCTGACCCCCTCGCCGGCGGTCACCTCGTAGGAGACGCTGCACCGGTGTCCGCAGGAGGTGCTCAGCACCAGTTCCGCGTCCTTGATCTCGTACGTCGTGCCCGGCTCGTCGCCCTGGTAGCGCACCACCCGCTTGATGCGTACCCCGTCGACACCGCCGTCGGCCCGGACCACCACGTCGCCGGAGCCGGGCAGCACCCGGATCGCGGTGATCCGCGCGGCCTCGGTGGTGTCGAAGTCCAGCCGGCGGAACGCGACGTTGTCACATCCGACGAGGACGATGAGGGCGGTGGTGGCGGCGAGCGCCAGGCCCGCCCGGCGGCCGGTGGCGTTGGCCCGAGGGGTGACGGTGGTCCGGTACGAAGCCATGCCGAGCACGCTACGACCGGCGTCGGCGGGTGCGCATCCGGGTTCGCCGGCACAGCGACCCCGAGCGGACCCTGAATTCCGACCCAGGGTCGGGCCCGACGTCCGGCCGGGGGGAGAATGGCGCGATGGCCGGGTACCGCCGACAGCTCTACCGCGACGACGCGGTGGTGCTGCGCGTGCAGAAACTCGGCGAGTCGGATCGGATCATCACCCTGCTCACCCGGCGGCACGGCCGGCTGCGCGCGGTCGCCCGGGGGGTACGCCGGACCACCTCGAAGTTCGGTGCCCGGCTGGAGCCGTTCGGCCACATCGACCTGCAACTCGCCGGTGACCCCAAGGGGGAGATGGGCAGCTCGCTGCACACGGTCAGCCAGGTCGAGGGGATCGACCTCTACGGCAAGCGGTTCCTCGGCGACTATCCCCGCTACACCGCCGCCAGCGCGATCGCCGAGACCGCCGAACGCCTCACCCCGGTCGAGCGGGAGCCGTCGCTGCGGCTGTTCCAGCTGACCCTGGGCGCGCTGCGGGCCCTCGCCGAGGGCGGTCACGCCACGACGCTGGTGCTCGACGCGTACCTGCTGCGCGGCATGGCCCTGGCGGGCTGGGCGCCGGCGTTGACCGCCTGCGCGGTCTGCGGCACCCCCGGGCGGCACCGGGCCTTCTCGGTGCCGGCCGGCGGTGCGGTCTGCCCGGACTGCCGCCCACCGGGCGCCGCCCATCCGGCGCCGGCCACCATCGACCTGATGTCGGCACTGGCCATCGGCGACTGGCGGGTGGCCGACGCCACCGAGAACGGGACGCGCCGGGAGTGCAGCGGGTTGGTCGCGGCGCACCTGCAGTGGCACCTGGAGCGCGCGCTACGCTCGCTGCCGCTGGTCGACCGGGGCGGCGCGCCGGCGGCATCCGACGTGAACAGGGAGAGCACCACGTGATCCGAACCGCCAGGGCCGGCCGGCGCGAGCCGGTGCCGCCGACACCGCACCCCTCGGGCGCCCGGCCGCCGGCGCTGCCACCGGCGGCGGTGCCGCAGCACGTCGCCGTGGTGATGGACGGCAACGGCCGGTGGGCCAAGGATCGCGGGCTGCCCCGCACCAAGGGCCACGAGGCGGGGGAGTTCTCCCTCTTCGACACCGTCGAGGGCGCCATCGAGCTGGGCATCCCCTACCTGTCGGCGTACGCCTTCTCCACCGAGAACTGGCGGCGCTCGCCGGACGAGATCCGGTTCCTGATGGGCTTCAACCGGGACGTCATCCGCCGTCGCCGGGATCAGCTGGTCGACCTCGGGGTACGGGTGGTCTGGTCCGGCCGGGCCGGGCGGCTGTGGAAGAGCGTCATCTCCGAGTTGCAGACCGCCGAGGAGATGTCGCGCGGCAACTCGACGCTGACCCTCCAGTTCTGCGTCAACTACGGCGGCCAGGCGGAGATCGCGGACGCCACCGCCGCCATCGCCCGGGAGGTGGCCGCCGGTCGGCTCGATCCGGCGAAGATCACCGAGAAGACGATCGGGCGGTACCTCTACCACCCCGAGGTGCCCGAGGTCGACCTGTTCCTGCGCCCCTCCGGCGAGCAGCGGACGTCGAACTTCCTGCTCTGGCAGAGCGCGTACGCCGAGCTGGTCTTCCTGGACACGCTCTGGCCCGACTTCGACCGCCGTCACCTGTGGTACGCCTGCGAGCTGTACGCCCAGCGGGACCGCCGGTTCGGTGGCGCGCTGCCCAACCCGGTGGCGCCCACCACCTGACGCATAGCATCCGGCCGAGGTGGGTATCACCGCTGGCAGCAGCCACTGACGGAGGTGAACTCACATGATCCGCAAGCGCGTTGCCCAGTGGGCGGTGATGGCCGTGGCGGTTCCGTTGGCGGCAGCCGGTGCCCGCCGGCTCAGCCATACGCTGGAGTCCCGGCGCGGCTCGTCGCGGGCCAGCCGGATGCTCAGCCGGGGAGCCGACCTGCTCCGCCCCCAGAAGGCCCGGCGCCGCCGCTTCTTCTGAGCAAGCTGAGAGATACGGCATGTCGCGGTATCCGGAACACCGGAGACCGCGACATGCCGTCATGCGTGGCGATCAGGCCTC
Source organism: Micromonospora sp. WMMD1082 (assembly GCF_029626175.1). NCBI lineage: Bacteria > Bacillati > Actinomycetota > Actinomycetes > Micromonosporales > Micromonosporaceae > Micromonospora > Micromonospora sp. WMMD1082. The sequence continues at coordinate 4,355,006 of NZ_JARUBM010000002.1, forward strand.
GACCTCGGCGCGGTCGGGCGTCGCCCAGAGGGTGTGGAAGGAGCCGTCGCGGTCGGTACGGCGGTAGGTGTGCGCGCCGAAGTTGTCCCGCAGGCCCTGAATGAGGGCGGCCGGCAGCCGCTCCGCGCGGAGCGCGTCGAAGTAGGCCAACGACGAGGCGAACGCGGGCGCCGGCACCCCGGCCCGGGCCGCCTCGGCCACCACCCGTCGCCAGCTCGGCACGCCGTCGCGCACGGTGTCGGCGAACCACGGGGCCACCAGCAGGGTGGGCAGCTCCGGCTGCGCGTCGTACGCCTGCCGGATGCGGTCCAGGAAGCGGGCCCGGATGATGCAGCCGCCCCGCCAGATGGACGCGGTGGCGCCCAGGTCGATGCCCCAGTCGTACTCGGTGCTGCCGGCCCGGATCTGGTCGAAGCCCTGCGCGTACGCGACGATCTTCGAGGCCAGCAGCGCCTGGCGTACGTCCTCGATGAAGGTCTCGCGGTCGGTGACCTGCCACTTCTCCCCGGTGTCGGTGAACGCCCGCGCCGCGGCCTCGCGCTGACCGACGTGCCCGGACAGCGACCGGGCGAAGGTCGCCTCGGCGATGCCGGTGATCGGAATGCCCAGGTCGAGGGCGATCTGGACGGTCCACCGGCCGGTGCCCTTCTGCTCGGCCCGGTCCTGCACCACGTCCACGAACGCCTCGCCGGTGGCGGCGTCGGTGTGCGCCAGCACGTCGGCGGTGATCTCGATCAGGAAGGACTCCAGCTCACCGGAGTTCCACTCCCGGAAGATCTCCGCGATCTCCGACGGGGTCGCGCCCAGCCCGGCCCGCAGCAGGTCGTACGCCTCGGCGATGAGCTGCATGTCGGCGTACTCGATGCCGTTGTGGACCATCTTGACGAAGTGCCCGGCGCCGTCCGGCCCGACGTGCTGGCAGCAGGGCACGCCCTCGACCTGCGCCGCGATCTTCTCGAAGATCGGCCCGAGCTTGCGGTACGACTCGACCGACCCGCCCGGCATGATGCTCGGCCCCCACAGCGCGCCCTCCTCGCCACCGGAGACACCGGTGCCGACGAAGTGCAGCCCGTGGGCGCGCAGCGCCTCCTCCCGGCGCCGGGTATCGGCGAAGTGCGCGTTGCCGCAGTCGATGATGATGTCGCCCTCTTCCAGCAGCGGCACCAGCTCGTCGATCACCGCGTCGGTGGGCCCGCCGGCCTTCACCATGATGATCACCGCGCGGGGGCGTTCCAGCGCGGCGACGAAGTCCGCCAGGGACTCCGCCGGGACGAAGGTGCCCTCGTCACCGTGCTCCGCCACCAGCGCCCGGGTCCGCTCCGGCGAGCGGTTGTGCACCGCCACGGTGAAGCCGTTGCGGGCCAGGTTGCGGGCCAGGTTGCGGCCCATCACCGCCAGCCCGGTCACACCGATCTGCGCCGTCGCCCGATCCGCCATCCTCGTCGCCACCTTCCGCCGTCTACCTGTAGTGCTGCGACGGTATCGCGCGATGGCGGCGGGCCGCGCCGTCCCCCCACCCCTGGTCATCAGGTGGTCGCGCAGCGCACGGCGGTAAATGGGATGCGCCCGCGACGCCCGGCCGGTAGCGTGCGGGTATGCGCAACTGACGCCCCATTCCCGAGCCGGTCCGCCGCCGTCGTGCCGCGGCCCGCGTGCTCCCGGGCGTCCGCGTCTTATCCACCCGCCGTCGCGGCCGGTGATGACCTCGGTGACCGTCCCGGGCAGCACTCCCATCCGTTCGACCGTCGCCAGTGGCGGTCACGAGACGCCGCGGCGCGACCGGCCATCCGCCGGTCGCCGCAGAGCAAGGAGGCACGGATGCCCGCCAAGCGCAGTTCCCGTAAGTCCCGTCCCGCCCGCCCGACGCCTGAGGCGGCCGACCTCACGCCGGCAAACCTCGACCAGGTGGTCGTCGCCCCGGCGCCCGACCTGCCGCCCGTCCGGCCGGTGGCGCCGAAGGCCGGCCCGCCGGTGACCGGCATGCCCGGCGTGGGGCGTGGCCAGCGGACCGGCCAGGTCCGCCGCTACGCCTTCCGGCGCAGCTGACGGAGTTCCCCGGGTGCGGTCGCCGTACGGCGACCGCACCCGGGCCTACCCGCTGGTCGGCGCGGCAGGGCGCCGTCAGTGCTCGGCGCAGCAGGGCGTCGGGTCCGGCACCTCGAACGGCGCCAGGCCGCCCGCGTGATGCGGACCGGTCACCAGGACCAGTTCGCCGGCCTGCCACTGCGGCCGGACGAAGTCCCGGGTGTGCACCGGCGTGTCCGGCGCGGCCGACGTCCCGCCCAGCACCACGACCCGCTCGATCGCGCTGACCGCGATCAGGTCGCCGACGGTGAGCGTGCCGACCATCCGGTCCGCGCCCGGGTAGTGCACCGCCCGGCCCGAGCGGCGGGCGGTGTGCTCGTCCGCCGCCCGGGCCGCCGCGACCCGCAGTTCGGGTCCGGTGTCGGGCAGCGCCGCGAGCCGGTCCGCCGTCGAACCGGCCACGCTGAGCGCCACGTGCGGGTACGGCACGGCGACCAGGTGGGTGCAGACGACCAGGTCCGGCCCGCCGAGCTGCCGTACCTGCCCGTCCAGCCAGTGCTCGGCCTCCCGGACGGTGCGGTGGCCCCGGCTGAGGCCGAGGATCACTGCGGCAGGACCCAGATCGGGTTCGCGTAGAACCAGAGGTCCTCCCACGGGTCGGCGGCCCCGGGGACGTCCAGCGCCGGGCCGAAGGGGTCGACCGCCGCGCCCATCAGGCCGGGCTGGCTGCGCTTGCCGTCCGTGCCGCGGACCCGCAGGTAGAACGGCCGGTCCACCCGGCCGAAGGAGTAGCTGAACGAGACCCGGCCGGTCTTCCTGGTCACCTCGAAGGACTTCACCACCCTGGTGTCCGGGGCGGTGAAGGCGTCCTGGTCGGCGACCGGACCGGTCACCCGGCCGGCGATCACGTCGACGCGGGCGAGCGCCGGCAGGAACTGCGACCAGTTCGGGATGTCGGCCAGGTCGACGTCGATGGTCACCTCGACGGAGGTGCCGCGCTTGACCCGCAGCACGCCGCCGAGCGGCGTACCCGAGTTGCCGCGCCGGTCACCGGCGATGCGGGCGCGGACGTCCAAGCCCTTGATCAGACCACCGTGGTCCACCCAGACGCGGCCGGCGCGCAGGCCGTCCATCACCGCCCGGTAGCTGAAGCCGCTCGCCCCGACGTGGGTGCGGCTGTACTGGCCCGGCCAGTAGTCGCCGGCATCGGTGATCAGCGGCCCGTAGACCGGGTCGTTGTACCTGCCGTTGAGGTCGAAGTCGCTGCCCGGCCCCCGCTGCGAGGTGTCCAGGTAGTTGACGTGTGAGTCGGAGTTGGCGCTGATCCACCAGGCGCGCCCCTCGGCGAGCAGGCTGTCCCAGAGCCCGCCGACGGTCGACGTCATCCAGTCGAACCCGCCCCAGGTGCGGTAGCTCTCCAGCGGGTAGCCGGGGAACGAGTTGGCCGACGGGCTGTTGTCGTAGTAGCCACGGGCCCGGCCGCCGCTCTCGCGGGGCAGGCCGGCGGCCTGGTGGCCGGGAGCGCCCTCCATGCCGATGGCGACGCTCGGGTCGGCGTCCCGCCAGGCCCGGATCTCGTGCGGGGAGTCGATGCCCCGGCGGGCCGGGTGGTTGGCCAGGAAGAGCGCGCCCTCCACGCGGCGCTTGCGGACCGCCTCGCCGAGGAACTTGATGCCGGCGACGGCGAGCGCCTCGTTGGCCGGGGTGTTGTCGCCGGCGTTGCGCACGCTGCCGTCGAAGGAGTTCTCGAACTCCTTGAGCACGGCGACCTCGTTGCGTCCCGGGTGGACGAAGACGGTGGCGTGCTCGGCCGCCGGGATGTTCCACTCCAGGCCCTGGTAGATGAGTAGGTCCTTGAGCCGGGCGCGGGCGGCGACGATGTCCGGGTTGACCTTCTCCACGCCGATCTTCGCGTGGGTCGCGCTGCCGTGGTCGGTGACCACCATCCAGTCCAGGCCGTACGCCCGGGCGTGCTTGGCCTGGTCGATCACCCGGTACATGGCGTCCGAGCTGTACTGCGTGTGGATGTGGTGGTCGCCGGCGAGCCAGCGGAACCCGCCGGTCGTGCCGTGGTCGCCGCCGGGCCCGTGGCCGTGGTCGCCGCCGTGGCCGTGGCCGCCCGCCAGCGCGGGCGTGCCGGAGGCCAGCACGGTGGTGGCCGCGCCGGCACCGAGCAGGCCGGCGTTGCGCAGGAAGCCGCGCCGGTTGAGGTCGCCCGGCGGCAGTTCCGCGTCGGGGATGGACAGGTCGAGCGCCGGGGGTACGTCGGTACCGGCGGCGGAGGCGTGATCGTGATGGTGCTCGTGGCCGTGGCCCATCTGCTGCTCCAGTCGATCGAGGAGACGTCGCAGGTCAATCTGGTCGGGCCGGGGGAACGTCGCGTGTCCCCTTCGCGGCGAACACGCGAACATGCGGACATGCGCCTCCGGCGATATGTGCGCGGTCAGCCGAGCAGCGGGCGGAAGGCGCCGACCGCGACGCTGACCGCCAGCGCGGCACCGGCCAGCGCGGTCGCGCCGACGACGAGCAGCCAGTCGGCCGGACCGAAGTACTGCCGGCGGGCGACCGTGCGGGGCAGGCCGGAGTCGAAGCCACGGGCGTCCATCGCCACCGCGAGCCGGGTTCCTCGCCGGATCGCCCCGACCAGCAGCGTGAACGCGGTCGAGACGAACAGCCGCAGTTTCGCCACCGGGTTGCGGCCCGCCTCCACGCCGCGCGCCCGGCGGGCCATCCCGATCGTCTGCCACTCCTGCCCGAGCAGCGGCACCAACCGGAACGCCGCCAACGCGCCGATCGCGAACCGGGCCGGTGCCCTGGCGTTCTGCACCAGGGCGTCGGCCAGGTCGGTCGGGTCGGTGGTGGCGAAGACGATCACCCCGGGCAGCGCGACCGCGAACAGCCGCAACACCAGGCCGAGCGCGGTGATCAGCACCCCCGAGGTCACCACGACCGGTCCCGCGTCGAGCAGGACGCGCCCCGACCGGTCGGCGGCGAAGAGCACCATGGTGACCAGGACGCCGCCGGCGGCGGCCAGCAGCGGCCAGGCCCGGCGCGCCAGCACGGCGGGGCGCAGGCCGAACAGGGGCAGTACCGCGAGTTCCACGGCGATCGCGAGGGCCGGCGCGACCGGATCCAGCGTCGCCATCAGCGGGAACGCGAACAGCAGGGCCGCCGCCAGCTTGGCCACCGGGTTGCGCCGGGCCAGCGGCGCGTCCGGCCGGGCGATCGGCTCCAGGTTGATCACCGCTGCTCCGGCCGGTCGCCGTCGGATGCGGTCACTGCCGTGCCGGGGGGCGCTGCCGTGCCGGGGGGCGGGGGCGGTGCCGGTGTGCGGTCGAGGGTCAGCGTGCGATCGGCCAGCGCGGCCACGAACTCGGCGTCATGGGTGACCGTGACCAGGCCGTGCCCGGCGTCGCGGAGGTCCGCGAAGAGGTCCACCAGTTCCCGCCAGGTCCGCCGGTCCTGGCCGAAGGTGGGTTCGTCACAGATCAGCAGGCGGGGCGCGGTGGCCAGGGCGGTCGCCACGCTAAGCCGCCGCGCCTCCCCACCGGAGAGGGTGTACGGGTTGGCGGCGGCGAGCGTGGTCAGCCGCAGCCGGTCCAGCAGCGCGTCCACCCGCTCCCGGACCGCCGCCTCGGGTGCTCCGGTACGTCGTGGACCGAGCGCCAGTTCGTCGAAGACCGTGCCGGTGACGAACTGGTGCTCGGGGTCCTGGAACACCGAGCCGATCCGGCGGGCCAGCGCGGGCGCCCGCCAGCGGTGCGGGGGTTTACCGGCATCGGCCCCGGCCAGCTCGGCGCTGGCCACCAGTCGCCCGCTGCCCGGTCGTCCGCTGTCCGGTCGCAGCAGCCCGCCGAGCAGCAACGCGAGGGTGGACTTGCCGGCGCCGTTCGGGCCGAGGACGGCGAGCGCCTCACCGGCGCGTACGGTCAGGTCGGTGGGGGTGAGCCGGGGCGGGTGGCCGAGCTGTTCCGCGGTGAGCAGCACCTCGCCGGTCGGCGTGGTGGCCCGGCGCGCGGGGATCTCCCGGCCGGGCACCCAGACCCCCTCGGCGGCGAGCGCGTCGCCGTGCCGGCCGAAGACCGCCTCGGGGGTGCCGTCCGCGCGGACGCCGCCACCGGGGGCCAGCACGATCACCCGGTCGACCAGCGGCAGCGCCTCGGCGACCCGGTGCTCGACCAGGATCAGCGTGGTGTCGGCGTCCACCGCCCGGGTGAGCGCGGCGCGGATCAGGGCCGCCCCGGCCGGGTCGAGGTTCGCGGTCGGCTCGTCGAGCAGCAGTAGTTCCGGGCGCAGGGCGAGCACCCCGGCCAGCGCGAGCCGCTGCTGTTCGCCGCCGGAGAGCGCCGCCGTGGGCCGGTCACGGTGGTACGGGAAGCCGACCCGGTGCAGCGCCTCGTCGACGCGCGGCCAGATCTCCCCGGCCGGTACGCCCCGGTTCTCCAGGCCGAACGCGACGTCGTCGCCGCACCGGGCCATCACCAGCTGGGTCTCCGGGTCCTGGAAGACGATGCCGACCCGGTCGCGGGCCTGTCGCGGGTCGAGCCCGCCGATCTCGACGCTGCCCTCCTGCTCGCCGGAGTCCTCCGGCAGCAGCCCGGCCAGCGCCGCGAGCAGGGTGCTCTTCCCCGCCCCCGAGGGCCCCAGCAGCAGCACCCGCTCGCCCCGTTCGACACGCAGATCCACCCCGCGTACCGCCCAGGCCCGCCGCCCCGCATGCCGCCACCCAAACCCCCGCACCCACAACCCACCCATTCCACCCACCCCCTCCACTCGCCCTCACCCCCATCCCCACCCGGTTGATCATGAAGTTGGCGGGTGGTTTGGAGATCGAAACGCCCGCTAACTTCATGATCAACACGAAAGGGGTGGGTTAGATGGGGGTGCGGGTGCGGGCGGCGGGGAAGCGGTCGAGGGCGCCGGTGCGGGCGAGTGCCCTGGTGAGGGCGTGGGCGCCGGCGCCGGCGATCACCGTGGCGCTGACGATGGTGAGCAGCGCGTACGGGATGCGGTAGGTCGCGATGTCGCGTCCGGCGTTCCAGTAGACGAAGTCGAAGATCGCCGCGCTGAGACCGGTCAGCGCACCGGCCAGCACGGCGATCGGCAGTCGGTACGAGCGGTACCGGAAGGCGGCGAACGCCAACTCGGCACCGACGCCCTGCATCAGGCCCTGCAACAGCACGATGCCGCCCCACTGGCTGCCCAGCAGTGCCGAGACGATCGCCGCCAGCAGTTCGCAGTACAGCGCGGCACCGGGCTTGCGGATGATCAGGCCGCCGAGGACGGCTGGTACCAGCCAGACGCCGTAGATGAGCGTCTGCGCCGGCGGGAAGAAGCTGAAGGCGGCGTCGGTGGCACTCCAGACCAGGCCCCAGGCCCAGAAGATGACGCCGAAGGCGACGGCGATGACCGAGGCCACGACGATGTCGATGGTGCGCCAGCGGTTGCTGTCGGTGGTCTTCACGATGGTTGCTCCCAGTTCATGGTCGAACCAGGCAAGACGCACGCCCCGCCCGGCGGTGCCGGACAATGGCGGGCTGGAGGTGGACCGAACTCCCTGCGCTGGCATTACCCAGATCAGGTTCGAGGGTCTGCGGGCGGACCCGCACTCTCAGCGCTGTGCGCTCCCCTGTCGGAGGTGTTGTCTGTCCCGCCGACGCTAACACCATTGAAGATCGACAGACAATGTGATCTTCGCAGGTCACGACGGATGCTCGCGTCCGGAGCCACAACGGCGGCGGGGAAGTTCGGTGGGGGCGATTCTGTGACATTCATCGACGGTGCCGGCAGCGGGCGGTAATCTCAGGCCGCCGATCCGCACGGGCCGAGGGGCGACGGGTGACCACAGACACTGACCGGGCCGCGTCGGCCGGCGAACCGGAGGGTCGCCCCGGGGGCATCGCCACCGAGGTAAACCCCCCGGAGGTACGCGCACCGGAGCCCGCCGCCGACGAGCCGCCCCGGCGGTGGCTCGGCGACCGGATCGGCTCGGTCGAGATCCTGGCGGCGCTGCTGGTCCTGCTGATCATCTTCCGTGATCCGCTGGCCGGGGCACTGGACGATTCACGCCTGCAGACCTGGACCACCGTCTTCGTCTCGATCATGGTGCAGGCGGTGCCGTTCCTGGTCTTCGGGGTGCTGCTCTCCGCCGTGATCGCGGTCTTCGTACCCCGGTCGTTCTGGGCGCGGGCGCTGCCCCGGCATCCGGCCCTGGCGGTGCCGGCGGCCAGCGCGGCCGGGGTGGTGCTGCCGGGCTGCGAGTGCGGGTCGGTGCCGATCGCCGGTTCGCTGATTCGGCGGGGCGTCACGCCGGCCGCCGCGCTGGCCTTCCTGCTCGCCGCCCCGGCGGTCAATCCGATCGTGCTCACCGCCACCGCGGTCGCCTTTCCGAACAACCCCGAGATGGTCCTCGCCCGCGGCGTCGCCAGTCTCGTCGTGGCGATGGTCATGGGCTGGCTCTGGCTGCGGCTCGGGCGCACCGAGTGGATCAGGATGCCGCGCCGGCCGGAGCTGGACGACGCCTCCCGGGGCCGGGCCTTCTGGGCCGCGGTCCGCCACGACGTGACCCACGCCGGTGGCTTCCTGGTGCTCGGCGCGATGGCCGCCGCCAGCATCAACGTGCTGGTACCGGAGCGGTGGTTGCAGACCCTCGCCGACAACGCCTGGTTGTCGATCCTCGCGCTGGCGCTGCTCGCCGTGCTGCTCTCGCTCTGCTCGGAGGCGGACGCCTTCGTCGCGGCCTCGCTGTCGCAGTTCTCCCTCACGTCCCGACTGGTCTTCCTGGTGGTGGGGCCGATGGTCGATCTCAAGCTCGTCTCGATGCAGGCCGGCGTCTTCGGCCGCCGGTTCGCCTTCCGGTTCGCGCCGACCACGTTCGCGGTGGCCCTGCTGGTGGCCACCGGAGCCGGGGCGGTGCTGCTGTGAACCGGCAGGCGCAGGCGGTGGTCCTGCTGCTGCTCGGCGGCGCGGTGATCCGGGCCAGCGTCACCGACCTCTACCTGCGGTACGTCAAGGAAGGGCTGCGCCCGTTCCTGATCGCCGCCGGCGTGCTGCTGATCGCCGCCGCGATCATGACGCTCTGGTACGAGCTGCGCCCGGCCGCCCCCCGCGCGCTCGCCCCGGCCGGCGCCGGTGACCCGGCGGCCGGCTCCGGCCCGGATCACGACGGGCACGACGGGCATGGGCACGCCCATCACGAGCCGCGGGTCGGCTGGCTGCTCATCCTGCCCGTGCTCGGTCTGCTGCTGGTCGCCCCGCCGGCCCTCGGGTCGTACGCGGCGGGTCAGGCCGGCACCGCGCTCGGCTCCCAGCAGCAGTCGGACTACCCGCCGCTGCCCGAGGGCGACCCGGTGCAGGTCAGCGTCCTCGACTACGCCTCGCGGGCGCTGTTCGACCGGGGCGCCTCGATCGGCGACCGGCGGGTGCAGCTCACCGGCTTCATCACCACCGGCGCGGACGGCCAGCCGATCCTGGCCCGGATGGTGCTGTCCTGCTGCGCCGCCGACGGTCGGCCGATCAAGCTGGGGCTCACCGGCGACGTACCGGCCGGGCTGCCCGACGACAGCTGGGTGGAGGTGACCGGCCGCTACACCGACCGGCTCGGCCGGGATCCGGTCAACGACGCCGAGATCCCCTACCTTGAGGTCGAGTCCTGGCGGCAGGTGCCCGTCCCCAAGCGCCCGTACGACTGAGTTCCTGCCGTTGGACGGAGCGCGAGGCCGGACGGTGCCCACGCACCGCAAGGCTCACCGGCCCGTCGGGAGCGTGGCGGCCATCGGTAGGCTGCCAGGCATGCGCATCGATGCCCGAGGTCTGCGTTTCGACGTCACCGCCGGCGGCCCGGAGCAGGGCGAACCGGTGCTGCTGCTGCACGGATTTCCGCAGCACTCGGGCGAGTGGGCGGGTGTGCTGCCCGCCCTGCACGCCGCGGGTCTGCGCACCTACGCGCTGGACCAGCGGGGCTACTCGCCGCAGGCCCGGCCCACGCAGGTCGAGGCGTACCGGCTGGGTGAGCTGGTCGCCGACGCGACGGCCGTGCTGGACGCCCTCGGCGTGACCGCCGCACACGTGGTCGGGCACGACTGGGGCGCCGTCGTCGGCTGGGCGCTCGCCGCCGCCCACCCCGGCCGAGTGCGTACGCTGACCGCGGTCTCCGTGCCGCATCCGGCCGCCATGGCCCACGCGCTGACCAACGATCCACAGCAGAAGGCGCGCTCGGCGTACATGCTGCTGTTCCGGCGGCCCGTGGTGGCCGAGCGGACGCTGCTGGCGCTCGGCGGTGCCGGCCTGCGCCGGCTGCTGCAGGGGGTCGGGGACGCCGCGCGGGTGGCCGCGTACGCCGATCCGATGCGCGAGCCGGGCGCGCTGACCGCGACGCTCAACTGGTACCGGGCGATGTCCCGGACGGACCTGGCGGCGACCGGCCCGGTCGGGGTGCCGACCACCTTCGTCTGGAGCGACCGTGACGTGGCCATCGGGCGCGTCGCCGCCGAGGCGTGCGCCGCCCAGGTGACCGGGGACTACCGCTTCGTCGAACTGGCCGGGGTCACCCACTGGATCCCGGACGAGGCGCCGGCGCCGCTGGCCGAGGCGATCCTGGCCCGGGTACGCCGGGACTCCTGAGCGGGTTTCGCGTCACCGGCCGTGGGGCAGAAGCGTTGCCGCCGGCGGGGAGCAGCCGGCGCAGATTCCCCCCGGAGGTCCGCGGTGTCGAAGGAGACCGAGAAACAGCGGTGGCAGCGCAACTTCGCCGACCTGCTGCAGGAGTTGCGGGTCGCGCAGACCGGTGTGCAGATCCTCTTCGCCTTCCTGCTCACCCTGCCGTTCAGCAACGGGTTCACGCGTACCACGCCGTTCCAGCGGGACGTCTACATCGTCGCGCTGCTCGCGGCGGCGGGCGCCACCGCGATGATCATTTCTCCGGTGGCCTTCCACCGGGCGCTGTTCCGGCAGGGGCGCAAGCCGGAACTGGTGCGTTTCGCCCACCGGATGGCCAGTGCCGGCCTCGCCTTCATGCTGGTCGCGATGGTGAGTTCGGTACTGCTGATCACCGACTTCGTGCTCGCCCGGCCGATCGCCTTCCTGCTCAGTGCCCTGACCGGCCTGTGGTTCCTGACCTTCTGGATGGTCCTGCCGTTCACCCGGCGCAACTGGGGCGACGACGATATCGACGACGACGAGGACCCGAGCGGGCTCTCCCAGGGCTGACCCCGGCAAGCGGCCGGCGGCGTGCCCGGTCGGCGGCGTGCCCGGTCGGTGTCGCCCGGCTTGGCGCGGATAACTACGGCTACCGTTGGGTAGCCGCAGTTACCGGCATCAGGTCGGCGACGGTGACGCCGAGCACGTCGGCGATCTTCTCCAGATCGTCAAGGTCGAATGAGGTTCGGCCGTTCAGGCGTCGGCTGACGTACATCTCTGACCGGTCGATGGCCTGGGCCAGCTTCGCGCCGCTGATCTGCTGTCTGCCGAGGTGGGCGCGGATCTCTCCGGCTACGTGGTAGCGCAGCGGCTTGCGACCTGAGTTCTCCATGAGCGTCAGTATCTAACGCTGAGCGTTCCAATGGCAAGGGTTGGGTGAACGGCCCATCACCGAGCGCACCTCATACTAACGGCCACCGTTAGCCCGTGGGCTTGACACCTAACGCTGAGCGTTAGATGCTACCTCCATGACCCACGACGTAACGCTCTCGCAGGCGGTCGCCGCCGAGATTCGAGCCGAGATGGGTCGGCAGCAGAAGAGCGGCCGAGCGGTCGCCGAGGCCATGGGCGTCTCGCACATCTACCTGTCGCGCCGACTCACCGGAAAGGTCTCGCTGACGCTGGCCGACCTGGAGAAGGTCGCCGCCGCGCTCGGCGTGCCCGCCTCCACCTTCCTTCCCTCGCCCGCGACGGCCGCCGCCGCGTGACCCCTGGTCCCACCGGCCCGAAGCCCTCCGGACCACGGCCGACACACCCCAGCAACCCCCGCCCCGCGAACCCGCCCAACCCACGAAGGAGGTGCCCCGAGTGACCGAGCTGGTGCGCATCCCGTTTCGCGGCACCGAACTGCTGGCCGTCGACCAGGCCGGCCGGCCGCACATCGTGCTGAAGCCCGCCCTGGAATCGATCGGCGTCGACTACTCCGGCCAGCTTCAGCGGCTCCGCCGCAGGTCGTGGGCGGGCATGGGCGTTACGCCCATACCTACTCCCGGCGGCATCCAGCAGATGGTCACCGTCGACGTCCGCACCTTCCTGATGCTGCTCGCCACCATCGACGAGAAGCGCGTCGCCGAAGACGCCCGTCCCCTACTGATCGCCTACCAGCAAGAGATCGCCGACGTCATCGAGCGGTACTGGACGCAGGGTGGCGCGATCAACCCCCGCGCCACCGAAGACCAACTCGCCACGATCATCGGCCGCGCCGAGGCGCAGGCCCGCGTGCTCCGCACTCTCGACGGCCTGGTCGACCCCCACTGGCTGGAGGCGAGGGCCCGGCACGTCGCGGCCCGCGCCCTCGGCGAAGAGCCGGAGGTCAACCCGGCCGACCGGCCGCTGACGGTCGGCGAGTACCTGTCCGACCGGGGCGTGGCCGGGTCGACGCTGCGGTCCCTGTCCAGCCAGTTCGGTAAGCGGCTGAAGGGCCTGTACGTCGCCGAGCACGGTACGGAGCCGCCGTCCGTCGAGCGGTTCGTCGACGGGGCGTTGCGTCGGGTCGCTGGCTACACGGAGGCGGATCGGCCGCTGTTCGACGCGGTGTGGTCTGCGCTGAAGGTGGCTCGGCCGTGATGCGCGAGTTCCTTGCCGACTTCGCCTACGGCCTGACCCGGCCGTGGCGCGAGCTGCCTCTGCGCTCGATGACCGTCGACCAGCTGCTCGGCTGCATCGTCCAGGCGTCGTTCCTGTCCGTGCTGGTGCTGGTCTACCTGGCCGGCGCGGCGAACCCGGCCCCGACCGGCTCGCCTGAGCCGACGGTGGTGCGTCCGGCCACGGAGGCGGAGATCCGGCAGTGGCAGCTCGACCAGCTGGAGCTGGCGATCGACGAGGCCCGCCGGGCCGACCGCTGACGCAAGACGCGGGCCGCCTGGTGAGAGGCGACCCGCGAGTACCGACCCGATCACCTCGAAAGGACAGGTCGATGACCTCGGAGACTACCCCACGATTCACCGCCGCCGGTGAGCTGACCGTCGGCCAGCACATCACCGTGCCGCCCCACACCGTGCCGTACCGCATCGACCACACCTACCAGGTCGAGACGGGGCAGGTGCTGCTGGTGCTGATCCCGGTCCACGTCGGGCCGGCGCGGACGCTACTCCTGGCCCCGTCGCAGCGGGTGGACCTGGTGACGGCCGAGACCCTGGCGGAGATCGAGCAGGCCGGGCGTCGCGCGGCTGCGGTCGCGGCGCTGCGGGAGCTGGCCGACGACATCGAGGACAAGCAGCTGCCGGTGCCGCGTTACGGGTTCAACGTGAGCGCGGCGGTCTGGACGTACGCCGAGGTGGAGGTGTGGGCGACGTACCTCGGTGTCGCGGTCAGGGGCGGCGGCACGGAGAAGAACATCCCGGTGGTTGATCGGGAGCGGCCGGGTGACGTGCTGACGGTGCATGTCCAGTCGCAGGAGTTGATGCCCGCCGCCGCGCAGGACAACGAGACGGCCGCCAGCGTTGTCATTCCGCTGGCGGATGGAGCGGACGTCGACGAGGCATCGCGACCCGGCGTTGCCGGTGGCCCCGGCGACCATGCTGCTCCAGCCCTGGCGGCGCCTGTCGAGCGCGAGGCTCCGGGCGCCGCCGGGGTAACCCCCACCGCCCCGGTCGAGTCGTCCGCCGAGCAGTTGGCCCGGCTGATGCCTCAGCCCACCGCCAGCCCGTGGCGCTGCCCGGCCTGCACGCACGAGTCCGAGCACCTGATCGACGCCGGCTGCATCGCCCGGCCCATCGGAAAGTCCGGCCTGGGCTCGGGTCGCTGCGGCTGCAAGCACACCGCTCCGGCCGGGGAGTGATCGCCGTGCTGGACGTGATCACGCAGGCGCTCGCCGAGTCGGCGCCCGAGGTCGGTGGCCTCGCTATCACCGTGCTGCTGGTCGCGGTCGCCGCAGTCATCGGCCGCCGGCAGGATGTGCGGCAGGCGCGCCGGGCCCAGGAGCGTCGGGTGCAGGCCCGCCGGCAGCGTGCCGGCGAGTGGCTGGTGCTGGCGCCGCCGGTGGACCCGTGGCCGAACGCGCAGGACGACGAGCTGGTGCTGAACGTGCTGGACGTGACGGCGGGGGTGGCACGGTGACTCAGCCGACGATGCCGCCCGGCACCCCGCAGGGGCCGTGGCACCCGCGCAGCACCGAGCCGCCGATCTTCCCCGCCGCCGCACCGGTGGATGCGGCACCCGTCGACAAGCATCCGCTGTGGTGTGCGTGCGACCCGTGCACCGACGAGCTGTTGATCCGGCTTGCCCGGCCGTTGACGCCGCCTGGTGCGCTGACCGACCCGGCCCTGCGGGGCCCCGAAGACCGCCCGCCCGCGCGGGTGAGGCCGACGCCCGGCTCGCGCACCGCCATTGCGCCGGCGGTGCGCGAAGCCCCGACCGGTGTTGGCGCACCGGTCGGGGCAGCGATGACTCCCCGTCCGGGCAGCCCACCGTGGGCAACATCATCCGTTCCGCCCGGGCGGGGGGCCACGCGGGGTGCGGCAGGTTCGGGGGCGTTCCTGCCGCACCCTCAGGGCGGTGAGGCGGCATGAGCAGCCACGTCGACGGCCTCGATGGCGGACTCTCCACCGCCCGCGTCTCCGCCGCCGAAGCCGACCGCGCCCACCGCGAACAGCAGGAAGCGGACGCCCTGCGCTGGCTGCTGCGCAACGGGCACGCCGACGTCGCCGAGATGCTCGGCCTGGTCGAGCCGGACCGGCCGGCGCCGCGCGGCAAGGTGCGCAAGCACCGCAAGCAGGTGACCCGGTGACCCCGAACCCGCTGCCGATCCACATCGACACCTCGCCGTGCCCGCACTGCTGGGCGACGTTCGGCACGCACCACGAGCTGTCCTGCCCCGGAGTGGACATGGAGCAGGTCAACGCCTACTTCGCCTGGCGCGACGAGCGGTGGGCGCAGCGGGACCGCCGGGTCGAACTCGCAGCTCGGTGGATCGCCGCCGTGGTGGTCATGCTCGTCTTCGCCCTGGTCTGGGGGTGGCTGGCGTGAGCGCCTGGATGGCCATCCTCGGCGCGGGTTTCCTCGTCAGCGCCGCGATCTTCGGCCACGCCCTGATCACCGCTCCGCGCGTGGCCGAGCCGACCGCCCCGGATCCGGCGCCGGACTTCGACGCGCACGCGAGCACCGCGCTGGCCGTGCTCGCACCCGACGACCCGGCGCTGCCCGACGACGACGTGACGGTCATCAACGCCGCCATCGCCGCCACCATCGACAACTTCGCGTCCTACCTGACCGCGCTCCGCCTCGGCTTGGACCCGCAGACGTGCGAGCTGCTCCGCGAGCAACTGCACACCCAGCTGCTCGCGGACCTGACCCCCGCGCAGATGGCCGTGGCCCTCGTGATCGGCCTCCAGCCACACGCCGCCGAACGGGCCGCGCACCTCACCGACCTTGATCGTCTCTCCACCGCTGACCTGGAGTCCTGACCCATGACCTGCATCGACATCACCGACCAGCAGCAGCTTGACGCCGCCCTGGCGGACGACGACGTGACCTGCGTCCACATCAAGTCCGAGCGGGGAGTGTGGCTGCGGCTCACCGGCCAGCACGGGAAAGCTGTCGAGCTGTCCGGCAACGCGACCGCCCGGCTGTCCGGCAACGCGACCGCCGAGCTGTCCGGCAACGCGACCGCCGAGCTGTTCGGCAACGCGACCGCCCGGCTGTTCGACAACGCGACCGCCGAGCTGTTCGGCAACGCGACCGCCGAGCTGTCCGGCAACGCGACCGCCGAGCTGTTCGGCAACGCGACCGCCGAGCTGTTCGGCAACGCGACCGCCCGGCTGTCCGGCAACGCGACCGCCGAGCTGTCCGGCAACGCGACCGCCGAGCTATCCGGCAACGCGACCGCCGAGCTGTTCGGCAACGCGACCGCCCGGCTGTTCGACAACGCGACCGCCGAGCTGTTCGGCAACGCGACCGCCGAGCTGTCCGGCAACGCGACCGCCGAGCTGTCCGGCAACGCGACCGCCGAGCTGTTCGGCAACGCGACCGCCCGGCTGTCCGGCAACGCGACCGCCCGGCTGTTCGACAACGCGACCGCCGAGCTGTCCGGCAACGCGACCGCCCGGCTGTCCGGCAACGCGACCGCCGAGCTGTCCGGCAACGCGACCGCCGAGCTATCCGGCAACGCGACCGCCGAGCTGTTCGGCAACGCGACCGCCCGGCTGTTCGGCAACGCGACCGCCGAGCTGTCCGGCAACGCGACCGCCGAGCTGTTCGGCAACGCGACCGCCCGGCTGTTCGGCAACGCGACCGCCGAGCTGTTCGGCACCAGCAGCGCACACGCCTACGGAAGTAGCACCGTCACCGCCAGCAGCCACGCCGCCGTGCACCTCCACTCCGCCCAGGCCACCGTCACCGGCGGCATCGTCATCGACGTCACCGATCTCGATCTCACCGCCGCCACCACCTGGTGCGACCACCACGGCGTCACCGTCACCGACGGCAAGGCCGTCCTCTACAAGGCCCTCGGCGACGACCTGGCCTCCGGCCAGCGCTACGGCCCGCCCATCGTCTGGGTGGTCGGCGAGACGGTCACCTGCGACGACTGGCTCGACACCGACGAGTGCGGCGGCGGCCTCCACCTCTCGCCCACCCCGCACCAGGCCACCTACTACTGCTCCGCCGCCACCCGCTGGCTCGCGGTGGAGGTGGACGTGACAACGCTGCGGCCGATCAACGACGGCGGTGCGCCGAAGGCGAAGGCCCCGTCCTGCCGGGTGCTGCACGAGGTGGACTCGTTCGGCCGCCGGATCGAGTCGGCGGGGGTGGCCCGGTGAGCCTCATCCGTGACCTGCTCGACGGCGTGCTGCTGGCGGTCCCGATCGCCGGTGGCCTGCTCCTCGTGGCCCTCGCCACCCGCACCCCGTCTGCTGCTGGCCGTCACGACGTGGCGATCTACCACGAGCCGACCACCCCGGACCCGGGGCCGGCCGCCGAGCCCGAGCCTGAGCCGGAGCCCGGTCCGGAGCCGGATCGCGCGGCGGTCGTGGCCGCCCTGGTGGCCGCCGCGCCGTTCGATCCGTCCACGGTGCCGTGGCGGCCTCCGTACGCGGAGCTGGAGTTGGCGAAGGTGCTGCGCCGGTATGGCGACAGTCCGGAGGACATCGCCCGTCGGTGGCTGCGGGACATCGCGGCCGGCGAGCGGACGGCGGTGACGGTGTGAGCGACGTGCTGTGTTTCCTGCTGGTGCTCGCCGCGGTGCTGACCGTGATGCTGGCCGGAGGTGACCAGTGACCGCCGGGCAAGGCGGCACGGCCATGACCCAGCCGTTCGTCGTCGAGCAGCCCGGCATCTACCTCGGCGTACCCGACAACGCGTACCACGCCGATCCGGTGCCCGGTGGCAGCCTCTCCAGCACCGGCGCCCGGGCGATGCTGCCACCCTCCTGCCCGGCCCTGTTCCGGCACCGCCGCGACAACCCCACCCCACCCAAGCGGGCCTTCGACTTCGGGCACGCCGCGCACCACAAGGTCCTCGGCACCGGCCCTGACCTGGTCGTGGTCCCCGGCGAGCGGTGGGACACCAAGGCCGCCAAGGAGGCGGTCGCCGAAGTCCGGGCCGCCGGTGGCGTGCCGCTGAAGCAGGCCGACATGGACAAGGTCGACGCCATGGCCGCTGCCCTGCTGGCGCATCCGTTCGCGGCGAAGCTGCTCCAGCCCGGCAGCGGCCATCCGGAAGCCTCCATGTTCTGGATCGACCCGGAAACGCGGGTGTGGTGCCGGACTCGCGTCGACTGGCTGCCCGACTCGGCGGCCAACACGGACCGGCTCATAGTTGCCGACTACAAAACCACCGTGTCCGCCGCCCTGGACGACCTTCAGCGGTCGATCTGGTCGTACGGCTATCACCAGCAGGCCGACTGGATTGAGACCGGCATCCGGGCTCTGGGCGTGCACGGCAACCCGACGGTCGTCTTCATCTGCCAGGAGAAGGAGCCACCGTTCCTGGTGACGGTGGCGCAGCCGGACCCGTTCGCGCTGAAGGTCGGTGCGCACCTGAACCGGGAGGCCCGGCACCGCTACCGGGAGTGCGTTACCTCGGGCCGGTGGCCGTCCTACACGGATGACGTTGCCCTGATCTCGCTGCCCGGATGGGTGGAGAACCGATACGCACAGGAGTTGATGTGAGCCAGCAACGCGCAGTCGAGCGCATCACCCCCGCCGCAGCCATCCCCGCGGCGGCCACCCAGACGACCGCCGTCGAGCAGGCCCGCGCTGTCGCGGAGGTGGCCGCCGCCGTCCAGGTCGCCCAGCAGTGCCCGCGTGACATGAACCGGGCGTGGGCCGAAATGCAGGCCGCGTGCGCCCGGTCCGGGCTCGCCGAACGCGCCTTCTACTCGGTGCCCAACCGCGGCAACGGCGCGTCCGTGCACCTGGCCCGCGAGCTGGCCCGGATCTGGGGAAACGTCGACTACGGCGTCCACGAGCTACACCGCGACGACGAGCGCGGCTACTCGGAGATCCGCGCGTACGCGTGGGACCAGCAGACCAACGTCCGCAGCTCCCGCACCTTCCAGGTGCCGCACGCCCGGATGGCCAACGGGCAGCGTAAGCCGCTGACGGACCTCTCTGACGTGTATCTGAACAACCAGAACATCGGCGCCAGGGCGGTCCGTGAGGCCATCTTCACGGTGCTGCCCGCCGACTTCGTGGCGACGGCGCAGGACGCGTGCCGGGCGACGATCCGCAAGGGTGGCGGGAAGCCGCTGCCGGAGCGGATCGCCAACATGATCAGCAGGTTCAAGGACGAGTTCGGTATCTCGGTCGGCCGGATCGAGACGCGGGTCGGCCGCAAGCGCGGCCAGTGGACGGCGGCTGATCTGGCGGAGCTGGCGGTGGTGTACGGGTCGATCAGCCGGGGTGAGTCCCGGGCGGATGACGAGTTCCCGGATGTGGTGACGGCGGCGGAGATCGCCGCGCAGGCCGCTGCGGCGCCGGTGCCCGCGCCTGCCGCCGCTCCGGTTGAGCCGGAGCCGTCGCCGGGTGCCGTCGAGTGGGACGACGTGGAGACGGCGCAGCCCGGATCGGGGGCGACCCGGTGAGCGTGCTCTTCGACCCGGACGCCGTCCCGACGCACCTCACCGACCGGGCGCACACGCAGTGCCGCAACCTGGCCGACCTGCTCATCAAGGTCATGGCCGAGCACCCCGCCGACGCCGGGGACGTGAAGCAGTGGCTGGCCGACATTCAGGTGACGATCCTCGCGGTCATCGACGAGCGGGACGGGACTGAGCATTACGAGTCGATCCTGGCCGGGGTGGCGGCGTTGGCGTTGCGTCGGCTGGCTGAGGCGGGCGGGTCGTCGTGACCGAGCTGCGCATCGTCGTCTACGGCCACCCCGCCCCGCAAGGCTCCAAACGCCACGTCGGCCGTGGGGTCATGATCGAGTCATCCAAGAAGGTCAAGCCGTGGCGCGACGACGTGCGAAACGCCGCCCTCGACGCTATCGCCTGCTCGTGCACGCACATCCAGTGCGAGGCGTGCGCCGCCGGCTACCCGCTCGACGGCCCGCTGATCGCCTCCATGGTGTTCACGTTCGTCCGCCCGAAGGGTCACTACCGCAGCGGCCGGAACGCGCACCTGCTGCGCGATGGGGCGCCGGAGCGGCCCGCCACCCTGCCGGACCTGTCGAAGTTGATCCGGTCCACGGAGGACGCGATCACCTCGGCGGGCGTGTGGCGGGATGACGCCCGGGTCGTCGAGTACGTGCGGGCGGCGAAGGTGTGGGCCAGTGAGGATCCGGACGCCCTGACCGTGCCGGGTGCGGTGATCCGGGTGTGGACGTCCGGTCTGCCGGGCGGTGAAGCCTGATGTCCGCCGCGCTGCCGCCGTGGCCGAAGCCTCGCCGCCGTCGTCACCTGCGGGCGGCCGGCCCCAACAGCGTGCTGCCGTGCGGCACCGACAGCGCCCGCCGCCGACACCTGGCCCACGGCCAGGAGTGTGGGGTGTGCGGTGCGTGACGTCTGCGGCTACTGCGCGCACGGCCGGTGGCGGCACGAACGCGGCCGGGGTCGCTGCCGTGTCACGCGTGACGAGGGTCAGTGCCCGTGCAGCGAGTTCGACCCAGGAGAGCCGGAGGTCACGCCAGAGCCGGAACCGGTGCCCGCCGAACCTGATCCGGAGCCCCTAGACGACTGCGGTCGCTGCACCCTGATCCCGTCGGCGTACGGCCCGGTGCGGGCGGTTCAGTCCGGGTGCTCGCGGCACAGCAACCGGGCTGTCGCGGCTGCCGCCGACGTCGCACCGGACCGGCATCGCCGCCTGGCCGATCCGGTGGAGACGCTCGACACGGTGCGGCGGCGGCGACGCGAGCCGGACGGCCTGGCCGTCACACCGGACCCGGTCGCGCAGGCCGAGTCGCTGCGGCAGGTGGCCGAGATCGACGCGCAGCTCGCCGAGGAGATCGCCGGGCACGAACTGACCGCCACGGTGCTGGGCAAGGTCCGCGCCGAGCTGACCGGGGCGCTGCGGGAGCTGGGCCGGGAGCGTGCCGCCCACCGCGAGACACGGGCCCGCGTCGCAGAGCTAGAACGGCACGTGGCCCGGCTGATCGGCCACGTCGGCGCCGAAGCGACCGCCGAGTGGGCGTGCGGGGCCGTCCAGCATGACGCGCCGCCAGAGCTGCGGCCCTACCGCTGCTCCGAGCCCTCCGGGCACGACGGTGACCACCGTGCGGTCATCGACGAACTGACCGTCGACACGTGGCCGCGCCGGGAGCCTCGGTGATCCCGCAGACGCGGGCCGAGGTGCTCGCCCGCCTCCGCGCCGCACCCGACCGCGTCCGCCGCCTCCTCATTCTGGCCCGGGCGCGACGTCGCCGAGGCCGCTACCGCATCACCCGCCGCTGACCATGGAGCTGACGATGACCGAAACCGATCAGCCCGAGGAACTTCGCGACTTCCTCGATGACGCCACGAAGGCGTTCACCGCCGCCACCAGCTCCACCGAGCGCGCCGCAGCGATCCGCATCCTCCTCGAAGGCTGGTACGCGCGCCGACCCGACGGACATGAGGGCATCGCCCACCAGCTGGTCGCCCTGGTCTACGCGGCCGAAGCGCGGTCCCGCGTCACCGAGCTGGAGAGCTGCGAGCACCTCGGCGATGTCCCCTACGCCGAGTTGGACTGGCAGGCCGCCCCCATCGAACCCCGAACCATCTCGCCCGACGTGCTCGCCCACCAGCTCGCCGCCCTGGAGAAGCGCCTCAGGCGGCTCGCCCAGCGGTTCGACGAACACGTCACGTTCGCCCACGCGCCGGACCAGGCGGAGGGCTGACGTGGGCGACGAACTCACCTGCGATCCCTGCCACGCCGGCCGCTGCCACGACTGCCAGGGCATCTGCACGCACCAGCACGTCAGCGACGAATGGGATCCGGCCGACGACGAGCGGCCTGTGGAGACGGTCGAGCTGGACGGGATCAGCCGATGAGCCGGCCCCGACTGCTCGACCTGTTCTGCGGCGCCGGTGGAGCCGCCATGGGCTACCACCGCGCCGGCTTCGACGTGGTCGGCGTCGACAGCAGGCCGCAGCCCCGATATCCGTTCGAGTTCCACCAGGCCGACGCCATGACGTACCCACTCGACGGCTTCGACGCCATCCACGCCTCACCACCCTGCAAGAAGTTCACCCGCCTCTCGGCCATGCACGACCACCGGCACCCCGACCTGCTGACCCCGACCCGGGAGCGTCTGCTCCGGAGCGGCCTTCCGTGGGTGATCGAGAACGTTCCGGGTTCGCCCATGCGACCCGACCTGGTGCTGTGCGGGGAGATGTTCGGCCTCGGGGTCCGCCGTCACCGGTGGTTCGAGACGAACCCCTCGCTCTTCTCACTGCTGCCTCGCTGCCGGCACGACCGCCGCGTCGTCAGTGTGCACGGCATGCCCGGCGGCCGGTCGACGAGGGACGGCGTGCTGCCGACCTTCGCCGAGTGGAAAGCGGCCATGGACATCGACTGGATGTCGGTGCGAGAGCTGTCGCAGGCCATCCCGCCCGCCTACACCCAGCACATCGGCGAGCAGCTGCTCGGCGCGGTCCGACCGACGGCGGTGACCCCGTGACCCAGCACGCCCCGAACATCTGGCGCCGCTTCCGCTCGGGTGGCCACGTCGACCACACCGCGTGGGAAGACGCCCGAGCGCGCGGTGCACCCGTCGGCACCTGCCGCGCCGGACCACCCGCCCGCCCACAGTGCGGCGGCTACCTCCAGCCCGGCGAACCCTACGGCAACCGGCCGATGTACCCCACCACGTGCGGCACCTGCGGCCACGAAACAGCAGCACCAGGAAAGCGAGACCGATGAACGACGGACTGCCCGACTGGGACCCACGCGTCGGATGGGACGAGGCCGAGGAAGGCCGCCCCGCCCCCGACTGCGCCGCTGGCCTCTGGCTCGCCGCCTCACTGTGGAAGCCGGAGCACGGCCAGCCCGACCATAACGGCTGGGTAAAGCCGCCTTCCGGAACCCGGTGCGTCGGCTGCGGTCAGGAACTGTCGCCGTACCCGCAGATGCTCGCCCCCGCGTATGGCAGCGACGGCCAGCACTACACGTGCGACAACTGCGCCTGCTACCTGGACGACGCGGAGGGCTGACCGATGAGCGCCCACGCACCCGCCATCTGGGGCAACCCGGCCACCTGGCTCCACCAAGCCGAAACCCGCGGCATCACACCCGCCTGCCGAGGCGCCAGCGACCACCTGTTCTTCCCCGAACAGGGCACGCCCCGGCTCCACGCCCGCATCACCGCAGCGAAGGCCATCTGCGGCCGATGCCCACTGCTGAAGCAGTGCCGGGAATGGGCGCAGCAGCAGCCGCCCACCCAGCTGTACGGCGTGTGGGGTGGCACCTCGCGTGGCGACCGGCTCCGCAGCGACACCACCCACCGACGACCGCAGCCGGAGCAGTTCCGCCGCGCCAACGAACGCAAGGCCCGCGAGAAGAAGGAGAAACGAGCAGCATGACGACCACCGACCTTGCGTTGATCGTCTCCGACCAGTCCGCCCTGGAAGCCGCGTCCGACCCGGGCCAGTTCGTCGTGCAGGCGTGCGAGCGGGCCAAGACGTGGCTCGCTGAGGCGTTGGAGCACGGCGACATCGAGCAGATCGTCGAGCTGAAGTCGCAGGCGGAGGCGATCCGCATCTACGCGATGTCGAAGCAGCTCGGCGAGGACGCCCGACTGTCCGCAACGGAGATCGTGCGGCGGGCAGAGCGCGGCATCGGGCTGGCGATCCGCAAGGGGCAGGCCGAAGGCCGAATCAACAAGAAGGGCGATCAGCGGTCGGATCAAGTTCGCGACGCGAACTTGATATCCCCGAAGAGTCTCGTCACGAACGGCCAAGAGCTTCACGAGGCGTACCTCATGACCGACGGCGTGCCCGACGAGCAGTTCGAGGCCGCCCTCACGGAGGCGAAAGCGGAGGGAAACCTGTCCCGCGCCAACGTGGTCCGCAAGGTCCGCGACACCACCGCGCCACCAACCACCCCGGCACCCTCCGAGCCCACCCCGGCCGAGAAGCCGAGGAAACGGGCCGGCAACCGCAAGCCGCTCCCCGACGCATTCCGCGTTGCCGCCCACGACCTCACCAAGACCGTCGACCGCATCGAGCGACTGCTCGATGACGACCGATACACCCGGAACGCGGAACAGGTCAGCGCATTGGTCCGCAACGACCTGATCCGCGCATCCGAGCAACTCGCCAGCGCCATCAACCGCATGACCAGCCAGGAAGAAGGTAGCAAGTGAACCCGACCGTGGAAATCATCGCCATCACTCCGGCGATGGCCGAGCAGTGGCTCGGCAAGAACCTCCACAACCGCAACGTCCGCCCCCGCGTCGTCGAGCTGTACGCCCGAGACATGGCGGCCGGGGCGTGGGAGCTGAACGGCGAAGCGATCAAGTTCGCCGTTGACGGCACTCTCCTTGACGGGCAGCACCGGCTCCACGCCATCGTCAAGGCCGCGTCCACCGTCCCGGCCCTCGTGATCCGCGGCCTGCCGCGCGAGACGCAGACGACGATGGACACCGGCGCGAAGCGGACCTCCGGCGACGCCCTGGCCCTGCTCGGCGAGAACCACGCCAAGACGCTCGCCAGCGTCGCCCGGCGGGTGACCATGTGGGACCGCTACGACCGCAAGGACTACGCGACGCAGGGCTCCATCGCCACCAACGCCGAACTGATCACCACCATCGAGCGGTACCCGGACATGCGGGCGTCGGCGGAGTTCGCCGACCAGTACCGCAAGACCATCAGTCTTGCTGCCGCGCCGCTCGGGTTCTGCCATTGGGCGCTGTGCGGGATCTCCGTCGACCACGCGGACGTGTTCTTCCACGGGCTGGCCACCGGTGCCGACCTCGGTCGACGGAACCCGGTCCTGGTGCTGCGGGAGCGACTCAAGGAGGAGCTGCTGTCGTCGTCGCGCACCCCGGAGCGGGGGCTGGTGGCGATGGTCTTCAAGTCGTGGAACGACAGCAGGGTCGGGAAGGAGCGTGGCCTGATCCGCTTCAGCTCGACGGAGAGCTTCCCGATCCCGAAGTAGCGGCGGACCGCCCGGGCCGGACCCCTCTTCGGCCCGGGCGCCGCGCCCACAGCCCCACCCGCACAACCCCGAAAGGCCCCACCCGATGACGTGGTTCAAGGTCGACGACTCGTTCCACTCCCACCCCAAGGTGCTCGCCTTGGAGCCGGCTGCGGTCGGTCGATGCTCACCGAACCGACCGTCTGCGCCTGTCCGACCGGGCCTACCACCGTGGCCCGGTTCGAGGCCGAGCAGCTCGTCGCCGTCGAGCGCCGCCACCGGCGGGACTGCGGGCGACGCAGCACCTACGCCGACCCGCGCGACTACCTAACGGAACTGCCAAGAAAGTAGCCCGGCGCAACCAATTCCGCACCACAAGATACGTGATCGAACAGGAGTCACCGGTGATCGGCAAGCGGTCGGAAAACGGTATGATCAATGCGGACGGAACGGGTGCTGGTAACACCCGAACCGCCCTAAGGCACCACCCGATCGCAGTACCGACCGGAAGGAGCCCTGGCCGCATGATGCCATGGGACGGCAATTCCGCGCACCGTGACGCACCGCACCGTGACGGCAACGGAGGTGCGTGGTAATGGCCCGCATCCGCACCATCAAGCCCGACTTCTTCACCTCCCTCACCATCGCCGATCTGTCGCTGCACGCCCGACTGACCTTCATCGGCCTGTGGACCCACGTCGACGACTCCGGACGGTGCGTTGACGACGCCCGGCTGATCAAGGCTGCCGTCTGGCCGCTGGACGACAGGGTGAGCGCCGACGTCGAGCGCGACCTACGCGAACTCAGTGAGGCGTCCCTGATTGTGCGCTACGAGGTGGGTGGGCGGGGGTATCTGGCCGTGCGGACGTGGGATGAGCACCAGCGGATCAACCGACCCACGAAGAGCAAGCTCCCGGAGCCACCTTCCGCCCCACCGGCACCCCGACCGCCGGGAAGAAAGCCCAGGTCAGAGGAGAGCCGACCTGCGGAAGCTGCCAGTGCGCCCGGCCGAGGCGACAGTTCAGTGACGACTCACCAACCACTCACTGAGGACTCACCGCAGGAAAGGAAAGGAAAGGAAAGGAAAGGAAAGGAAGGGAACAGGGAAGGGAAGGGAACTCCGCCTACGGCGGGGCGCTCGCTCGCGCTCGCCGCGCCGCCCACCCTCGCTCTCGTGGAGCCGCCCGCCGATCCACCCGCCACCACGCAGGCGCTCGTCGCCGAGTGGATCGACCACTGCCGCAAGCGGCCACCTGGAAACGTCATCGGCCAAGTCTCCAAACACATCAAGACGATGCTCGCCGAAGGCACCGACCCCGCCGACATCAGACGCGGATTCGCCGAATGGGCCAGAAAAGGACTCCACCCGTCGACGCTGCCCTCCGTCGTCAACGAGGTAATGAATTCCGGCACCCACCCACCCGCACAGAAACTATCCACCGCCGACCAGCGATTCAGTGACGCAATGGCGCTCGCCGCGAGACTCGCCCAAGAGGAGGCATCATGACCCCGCCGCAGGTAGCCGCCATTCTCGCCCTCGCCGCAGCCCGCGACCGGCGCACCGTCGGAGAAGTCGACGTACGCGCCTGGCACGAAGACATCGGGGATCTCGACTTCGACGACGCCCGCAACGCCGTCTCCAGACACTTCCGCGAATCCACCGAATACCTGATGCCCGTCCACGTGCGCCGCATCGCCACCGAGCTGCGCCGCCAACGCCGCGAGCTGGAAGCCGAGCAGGAACGCCGGAAGGCCATCGAGGCGTACGCGGCCACCGCCGGCCCACTCACCGACCGCTCCGCCGAGATCCAGGAGTTCGTCGGCAAGGTCCGGACCGGGCTCCCCGAAGGTGACCGCGAGGCGCTGATGCCACGCACCGTCGCGTGGGAACGCGAGCACCGGCACCACCAGCGCCAGGCCGGCGCCGAACCCAACCCCGACTACGACGCGAGCATGGGGCCCGTCCCCGAGTGGTGCGCCAGCAAGGCCCCACCGGCCGGGGCGTGGTGGGAAGATCCCGCCGCCCGCGAACGCCACGCGCAGACCCTGCTCGCCGAAGCCGGACGGCTGCGCCGCGACCACAAGCCGAGGGAGGCGGCGTGACCGGCCCAACCTGCGTAATCTGCCAGCGCCCCGTAGCTGATCAAGCGTATTGCTGTGGCCTGTGCACCGACCGGGCCTACCGGTGGCTCGGCGACATCGCCAGCCTCGCCGCCGACGCCCAAGACGCCGCCGGCGGCCTCGCCCGCTACAGCGCACCCGGGCGCCGTAGCGGCGGAGACGACCGCGCCCCCATCAACCTTACCGCCGCAGACGCACTCCGCCACGCCGTCAACGACGTCACCACCTGGGCCAGACACATCGCCGAAGCCCGCGGCCAAACCGTGCCCACACCCGACCGCCGACCCGCCCACGGCCCCGGATGCCCCACCGGCTCATGCACCCACCGGTCCTGCCACGCCATCCGCTACCGCCCCACCGACCACCACGCCGCCGTCGCCGCCCGATGGATCGCCACCCAACTCGGCTGGCTCCGCCACCGCCCCGAAGCCGCCGAGGCCTACGACGCGCTACAGCAAGCCGCCCGCACCATCACCCGCATCGCCGACCGGCCACCCGCCGACGTCCTCGTCGGCGTCTGCGAATGCGGCTCCTGGCTCTACGCCCGCGCCGGCCGCCCCATCGCCCGCTGCAACACCACCGACTGCGGCCGACAATGGGACGTCGAACGCAGCCGCGACACCCTCCGCGCCGCCATGGACGACAAGCTGCTCACCGCAGCCCAGATCGCCACCGTCGCCGCCCGCGCCGGCCACGACCGCAACCGGGTACGCAAACTCGTCACCACCTGGGCCAGACGCGGCATCATCGCCCCCCGCGGCATGCTCGACGGAGCAGCCACCTACCGGCTCGGCGACGTCACCGACCGACTCGCCCGCACCCCACTCGACTTGGCCGGATGACCAACAGCGTGTACTGTCGCCACTCAGATGGGCAGACGAACCCTGCCCAGAAGCTGACCAACGGCCCGGTTGACCACTCAGGTCCCGGGCCGTTGCCATGCCTGGGGCCAGCGCCCAAGGGGGCCAGCAAATCGGGGGGCCTCAATCAAAGGGGGGTGGGCATCATCGCCACCACCACCCAACGGGGCTACGGGTGGGCACACCAGCAAGCCCGCACACGAGCCATCGAACGCATGCACGACGGCCAGCCCTGCACACGCTGCGGCAAACCCATGCTCCGAGCCGAAGCCAAGCTGCTCGACCTAGACCACCACGACGACCGCACCACCTACCGCGGCCTGGCCCACCGAGGATGCAACCGCAGTGCTGGTCAGGCAGTAGCGCAGCAGCGCATGCGCACACGACGAGCGAAGCGCAAGCCATCAACGATCAACTCACGCAGGTGGTGACGTAGGGCCACGGCAGGGGGGCACCCCCGACACGCAAAGTGACGCCGCCTGACCCAACGCCTTCGGTCAGGCTTCTCTCCCCCCGCGAGCTGGGCAGGAGGATGGCATGATCAACACGACGGGCGCGGAACGGTCTCGCCGCTATCGGGCGCACAAGCGCGGCGATCACCGACACTGCGCGCCGGATCGCCCGGAGTGCACGAGCGTCACGCCACCGGCGTCCGGCACACCACACGTCACGCGTGACGCCGACACGACACCTGAGGGCGTTCCGTCTCGGCCGTACGGCCTGAGGGTCCGCGGCAAGCGGATGTGGGATCAGCTCGTCACCGACGCGGACCCGATCGAGGTCGTGGTGCTGGCGGAGGAGATTTGCCGGCTGGCTGACCGGCTCGACCGGCTGGACGCCATCGTGAACGGCCGCGATCGGGCGTGGCTGACGCTGGAGGCGCCGGACGACGGCACGGAGATGACCGTCGTCGTCGACAAGGTGCTGACCGAGGCGCGGCAGCAGCAGACGACGTTCAAGGCGCTCCTGGCGGAGCTGCGGGCGATGCGCGGCGCGTCGAAGGCGCCGGGCGGCGGGCGGGCACCGAAGGAGGTCGGCGGTGTCGGTGGCGGTGGAATCACGGACCTCACCGCTCGGATTGCTCGGCGGACGCAGCCCGCGGGTTGACACCCAGCCGGAATCGGCCGACTCGCACGGCCCGGAGGCCATCGAGCTGATGCGCCGGGCCGGCATGCCGATGGACGCCTGGCAGGAAGACTCCATCGCGGCGATGCTGGCCGTGAAGGACGACGGCCGGTGGGCGTGCTTCGAGTACTGCGAGTGGGTTTCCCGGCAGAACGGCAAGGGCTGCCTGCTGGAGGCCCGGGCGTTGACGGGGCTGCTGCTGATCGGCGAGCGGCTGATCATGTGGTCGGCGCACGAGTACAAGACCGCCATGGAGTCGTTCCGTCGGGTGATCTGGCTGGTGGGCCGGCTCGGCACGAAGGTCAACGACAACCTGTACGACGTCGACGGCATCCCGCTGAAGGTCATCAACACCAACGGCGAGGAGTCCATCGAGCGGCTGGACACGGGTGCGCGGATCAAGTTCGTGGCCCGGTCGAAGGGATCCGGTCGCGGCTTCAGTGGCGACGTGAACCTGGTGGACGAGACGTTCGCGTACACGTTCGTGCAGCAGGCGGCGCTGATGCCGACCATGAGCGCTCGGCCGAACCCGCAGATCGTCTACACCAGCTCGCCACCGCTGACCGGCGACACCGGCGAGGTCATGTACCTGCTGCGGCACCGCGGCGACCCGACCGCGCCGCGCGGTGCTGACGATGAGCCGTGGGTGCAGGATCCGGGCCTCGGCTACCGGGACTGGGGTCTGGGCGGTGATCTGGACTTCCTCGCCGACGTCGACCTGGACGACCTGATGCTGTGGGCGGCGGCGAACCCGTCGCTGGGGATCCGGATCAGCGTCGAGCATGTGCGGCGGGAGCGCCGGTCGATGCCGCCGGAGGACTTCGCCCGGGAGCGGCTCGGTATCTGGCCGCGGCGGGCGAGCGGTGACAGCGGCTGGCGGGTCATCGCCGAGGCGTTCTGGAGCGGTGCGGAGGATCCCGGCTCGCAGATCGAGGGTCGGCCTGCGGTGGCGGTGTACGTGCCGCCGGACCGCTCGTACGCGGCGATCGGCTTGGCGGGCGCCCGGGTGGGTGGCGGCCGGCACGTGGAGGTGTCCGGCGACGGCGAGGTGCTCGACTACCGGCCGGGTACGGCGTGGGTGGTGCCGCGACTCAAGGAGCTGGAGCGGCACAAGCCGTCGGTGCTGGTGATCGATGACAAGGCGCTCGCCGAAGAGGCGGAGGCGGCCGGCCTGACGGTGCACCGAGCGACGGTGACCGACGTGGTGACGGGCTGCCAGCTGCTGTACGACGGCATCGCGGGCGAGGATCCGGCGGGCCGGGACACCAGGCACATCGACCAGCCGGAGCTGACCGCCGCGGCGCGTGGGGCGACGAAGCGGGACGTGGGCGGCTCGTGGGCGTGGGCGCGCCGGGATCTGGCGACGGACGTGACGCCGTTGGCGGCGGTGTCGCTGGCCCTGTTCGGGCACTGCACGCCGCGGGTGCACAGGCCGCGAGCGCCGCAGCCGTCGGTCGTGTTCGTGTGACGAAGGGAGGCCCCGGTGACGGTGCTGGAGTACGGCGACGTGGCCCGGGCTCACCGGGTGGACCGGATCACCGCGCAGGCCCGCCAGTGGCCGATCGGGCGGACGCTGCTGGCGCTGCTCGCTGCGGTGCTGGTCGGTGTCGGGCGGGTGGCGTACGTGCTGCTGTCGACGCTGTGGCTGGCCGGCGCGTGGTGCGTGGCGGCGGTGAAGGTCGGCTGGGACGACGGCCAGGCGGCGCGCCGGACGCGGCTCGATGAGGCGGTGAGGCGGGCCGATGGCGTCGATGCTTGATCGGGTGACGGCCCGGCACCGGGCGATGACCCGATCGGGTGAGGCGAAGGGCTGGTCGGGTGAGGCGCCGTTCTGGCGTCTGGATTCCCTGCGGCACGCGCTGATCGGGGCGTCGACACCGGACCGGGAGCGCATCGAGCACGAGTTCGCCGGCTACGTGGAGGGCGCAGGCAAGGGCAACGGCGTGGTGTTCGCCTGCTGCTACGCCCGGCTGCGGGTGTTCGTGGACGTGCAGTTCGGCTGGCGGGACCGCGTCGAAGGGCAACTCGGCCCGTTCTACGACTCGCCGGAGCTGGCCCGGCTGCGCAGGCCGTGGCCGACGGGCACCCTGTCGAACCTGCTGGCGTGGATGGAGGTCGACGCCACCTACGCGGGCAACGGCTACGTCACCTGGTGCGACGACGAAGGCCGGTTCGGGCGGGCCGCGCGCGGCCCGGGCCTGCGGTTGACGCGGCTGCGACCCGACTGGGTGACGCTGGTCATCGGGTCGCACTCGGAGGATCCGTACGCGATCGACGCCCGGGTGGTGGGGCTGCTGTACGAGCCGCCGACGTCGGGGCTCGGCGCGAGCCTGCGGTCACAGCCGGTGTTGCTGCTGCCGGGCGAGGTGTGCCACTACAACCCGATTCCGGATCCGGCCGCCCGGTTCCGGGGCATGAGCTGGTTGACGCCGGTGCTGCGGGAGATCGGCGCGGACCTGGCGGCCACCGAGCACAAGAGCAAGTTCTTCGAGAACGGCGCCGCGTTGCAGACGGTGGTGTCGCTCGACAAGGAGATGACGTCCGAGCAGGTCCGCGAGTTCGCGCAGGTCTTCAAGGAGCAGCACGAGGGCACCCGCAACGCCTACAAGACGATGTTCCTCGGTGGCGGCGCGGACGTCACGATGCGCGGCGCTGACCTGAAGCAGGTCGACTTCAAGCAGGTGCAGGGCGGCGGAGAGACGCGGATCGCCGCGGCGGCCGGTGTGCATCCGGTGGTGGTGGGCCTGTCGGAGGGCTTGTCCGGATCGTCGCTGAACGCCGGCAACTACAGCGCGGCGCGGCGCAACGTCGGTGATGGGACGCTGCGGCACCTGTGGGGTGAGGCTGCGGCGAGCCTGGAGGGGTTGTTCACGCTGCCGAACGCGGCGGCGGAGCTGCGGCCGGACACCCGGGAGACGGCGTTCGTCCGAGAAGACACGGAGAAGCTGGCGGAGATCCAGTTCCGCAGGGCGCAGGCGATGCGCACTCTCGTGGACGCTGGATTCGACCCGGACGCGGCGGTGGCGTACATCCAGACCGACGACATGAGCCGCCTGACCGGCCGGCACTCGGGTCTCTATAGCGTCCAATTGCAGCCGGCGCTTACGGAGGCGGACCGGCAGCCTGATTCTGGCTCTGGTCCGGAAGGGGGGCAGGGGTGATGCAGGTCAAGACGCTGCGCGGGGTGGAGATCAAGGACATCGACAAGGGCACCGTGGAGGCGGTGTTCTCCACGTTCAACGTCATCGACTCCGACCGCGATGTGACCCTGCCCGGCGCGTTCACCGACGGCGCGAAGTGGAAGATCTCCGCCTACGGCCACCGGTCGTGGATGGGCGCCCTGCCGGTCGGCAAGGGCACCGTCCGCACCACCGGCACCGAGGCGATCCTTGAGGGCCAGTTCTTCATGGATACCCAGCACGGTGCGGACACGTTCCGCACCGTCAAGGCGATGGGTGAGCTTCAGGAGTGGTCGTACTCGGTGCACCCGCTGAAGGAGTCGTACGGCGAGTTCGAGGGCCAGCACGTCCGGTTCCTCGAACAGCTTGGCCCCGGCGAGGTGTCGCCGGTGCTCGCGGGTGCCGGAATCGGTACCCGCACCCTGGCAGCGAAGTCCGACGGCGGGCTGCTGCTGCACGAGATCGAGGAAGCGCTGGCGGCCATGGACGTGGTCGACGGTGCACTCTCCAGCGCAAGCAGAGTGGGCGCTCTCCGCGCTGAACGGGGCAAGTCCCTGTCCCGGGTCAACGTCGATGCCCTCGGGCGTCTCGGTGGCGAGCTGAGGCGGCTCGCCGAGGCGTACGCGGCGCTGAAGACGGCGCCGGACCCGGATCCCGAACCCGAAGACGACGACCTGGCCGAGCAGGCCGCCCGCGAGTACCTGCGGGCCGTCGCGCGAACAAGGAGAGCGTGAACGATGAGCGACACCCTGGCCGAGTTCCCGGCGCTGAAGGCCGCGCAGGAGAAGCTCGACGCCAAGAACAAGGAGCTGTGGTCGGTTCTCGACGAGGCCGGCCCCGAGCTGGACATGAACAAGGTGACGTCGATCCAGGGCGACACCAAGGCCAAGGTCGAGTGGATCCAGGCGAAGAACGCCGAGATCGATGAGATCGGCGTTGAGGTACAGGGCTACCGGGCGGTCGCCAAGGCCGCCGGCCGCAAGCGGCCCGGCGGTACCGAGGGCGGCGCGGAGTCCGACCGCAAGGACGCTTCGGGCGTCGGTGCCGGTGCGCCGGAGCTGAAGACGTTCGGTCAGCTGTTCGTCAAGTCGAAGGCGTTTACCGCCCGGCAGGGCCAGAACGGGCCTGAGGCGATCCTCGATCTCGACCTGAAGACCCTCATGCAGACCTCCGCCGGCTGGCTGCCGGAGACGACCCGCACCGGCCGCGTCGTGGACTTCGCCACCCGGCCGATCCAGGTTCTCGACCTCATCCCCACCACGACCACTTCCCAGGCGGCCGTGGTGTACATGGAGGAGACGACCTTCACCAACAACGCGGCGGAAACCGCCGAGGCCGGTACCTACCCGGAGTCGGCGCTGGAGCTCACCGAGCAGTCCAGCCCGGTCCGGAAGATCGCCACGTTCATCCCGATCACCGATGAGCAGCTCGAAGACGTCGAGCAGGCCCGCGGCTACGTCGACAACCGGCTGCGGTTCATGCTGCGGCAGCGGATGGACGGGCAGATCCTGGTCGGCAACGGCACCGCGCCGAACCTGCGCGGAATCAACAACGTGGCCGGCATCCAGACGCAGGCCAAGGGCGTCGACCCGACGCCGGACGCCTTCTACAAGGCGATGACGAAGATCCGGGTTACCGGCCGGGCGGTTCCCGACCTGCACGTCATGCACCCGAACGACTGGATGGACATCCGGCTGCTGCGCACCTCCGACGGCGTGTACATCTGGGGGAACCCCTCGGAGGCGGGCCCGGAGCGGCTGTGGGGCCTGCCGGTCGCGCAGTCGGACGCGCAGACCGAGAACGCCGGTCTGACGCTCGACAGCAGCTTCACCGAGCTGTCGATGCGGCGCGGCATCGTCGTGCAGGTCAGCAACTCGCACGGCACGTACTTCGTCGAGGGCAAGCAGGCGGTCCGGGCGGACGTGCGCGCCGCGTTCATCGTGTACCGCCCCACCGCCGTGTGCACCGTCACCGGCATCTGAGACAAGACCCTGAGGTGCTCCCGGGCAGCGGCAACGCTCTGCCCGGGAGCCCTCGGAACGAAGGGATGGGTATGGCTTTCCGGAGCACCGAAACGACCGTCACCACGACCGCCGTCAAGATCTTCGAGGCGCAGGCGGGCGACGTGGAGATCTGGGTCAACTGCGACCCGAACGCGACGTACTACCTCGGCGGCAGCGGCGTCACCACGACCGACGGCCTGCCGATGTTCGGTCCGTCGCAACAGTTCCGCTCGCAGGTACGTCCGGGCGACGAACTGTGGGCGGTCTCCGGCGGCTCGGTCACCGTCAACGTGCTCGCAAGGAGCGCGTGATGGCTGTCTCCGCCGCACAAGTGGTCGTTTCGTCGTCAGCGGTGGCGCTAAACGTTGACACCGGCACCGTGTCGGGCGGCCGGCTGGTCGTCAAGAACACGCACGCCACCGACGCCCTGGTGCTCGGCGACGCGTCGGTCACGGCCGGCGCGGGCTTCGCTCTCGCGGCCGGCCAGACCCTCGATCTCAAGCTGAGCGCTGGCGAGCAGGTGTACGCCATTCGTGGCGCCTCGGCCGACATCACTGCACACGTTCTCCGACTGGGAGGGTGAGAGGCCATGCCTCAGATCGAGCAGACCGGCGGCCTGAAGTCCGCCGCCGGTGAGTACGAGTTCGCCCGCGATGGCGGGGCGGTCGGCACCATCACCCTGCGCGCCGCCCCCGGCGACGCGGCCGGCAACGAACTGCCCGCCGGGGCGGTCATCCTCGGCGGCTACGTGGAGGTGGACACCGTTGTGACCTCCGGGGGCGCCGCGACGGTGGCCGTCAACTCGCAGGCCGCCGGTGACCTGGTCGCTGCCGCCGCAGTCTCGGGGGCGCCGTGGTCAACGATCGGACGCAAGAGCGTAGTCCCCGTGTTTACCGGGGTGACGACGGTCAAGACCACGGCCACCCGCCGGCTGGCCATCACCATCGCGACGGCGGCGCTGACGGCGGGGAAGTTCCGCGTCGTCGTCTTCTACCGATAAGGAGAGCGGACGGATGAAGGCGGAGCAGAGGATCTACCGCACGACGGACGGGCATCTGGTGCGGGAGAACGACCCGCGCGGCGCGTTCCTGGCATACGGCGTGGGCGACGAGGTGCCGTCCGGTGAGGCCGATGCGTACAAGGCCGCTGTCGATGGCGGCGGCGCGGAGCACGAGGTGCCGGGGCTGATGCATGACCGGCTGGCGACCGAAGTCGCTGACGCGCAGCGGGTCATCGCGAACGCGCCGGAGACGCCGGCGGCCGAGGCGGCGGGGAAGGTGATCGCGGACGCGGCCGAGCAGGTCGACGCCGCGTCGATCCCGCCGCCGCCCGGCCGGGACCACACCTCGCCGAAGGCGATCGTTCGGGAGGCTGCGGCGGCGGATCCGGAGTCGAAGGGGCGCCGGCGTGTCGGCACCAAGGCGGCGGAGGTGCCGGCGGACAAGGCGGCCCGGAAGCCGGCCGACAAGTAGCTTCGGAGGTGACCGATGGCGGCCCTGGCCAACGGCTTCGAGGGCGGCGTCCCGGGCGCCACGGTCACCACCGGCAACTCCGGCGGCCCATCCGGCGACCCGTGGACACTGTCCACCGACACGGTCGGCGGCGCTTGCGTCTACACCGACCTGGGGCCGGCGCACGGCGTACGGTGCATGGCCGTCAGCGTCGCCGCGACCGGCGGCGCGCAGCGGCGCGGTTGGGCCGTCAACGCCGGCGACTCGACGGCGACGCAGTACTTCCGGTTCTACGTCGATCCGGCCAGCATCACCGGCACCGTCGCCCCGCTGCGGGGCATGAACGTCACCAGCTCCGGGCAGCGGTTCCGGATCCAGGTGACGGCGGCCGGGGTGCTGTCGCTGCACAACAACGCCAACACGGCCGTGTGGACGTCGGCGGCCCTGGCGGCCGGCCCGCAGTGGCGGGTGGAGGTGTCCGCCGCCGGCTCCACGACCGCGGCGGCCCGGGTGCGGATCTACCTCGGCGACGCGGAGGTGCCCGCGCAGGACTCCGGCCCGCTGTCGGGGCTGAACCTGGGCGGCCCGATCCGCGAGGTGTGGTTCGGGCAGACCGCCGCCGCCACGAACGTCGGGCTGCGGCTGGATGACTGCGGCTGGTCGGACACGGCGCCGCTGGGGTCGATCCTGACCCGCAGGGCCGTGTCCGCCCCGTCGGTGGCCGGGCCGGTGTCGCTGCCGGCGCTGCTGGAGCGCCATAGCTCGGTGCCGCTGCTGTCCGCTCACCGCTCGTCGACTTCGGAGGTGACTCGTGGCTGAGGTGTTCTACGTCGGCGCGGATGAGCTGGCGACCGTCAGCAACACGTTCACGGTCGACGGCACGCCGACGGACCCGACGACGGTCACGCTGGTGGTGACCGACCCGACCGGCGCGGCGACTACGTACGAGGTCGGCGACCTGACGAAGACCGGCACCGGCGCGTACCGCAAGGACGTGCCGTGCACGGCGCCCGGGGTCTGGACGTACGTCTGGGTGGGCACCGGCACCGCGTCCGACGTCACCGCCGGCACGTGGACCGTGCAGTCGACGGGACTGCACCGGCTGTACTGCACGCCCGAGGAACTCAAGAGCCGGGTCAGCATCAACGACACCATGTCGGATCTGGAGATCCTCGGCTCGGTCACCGCGGTGTCCCGCTGGATCGAGGACCACTGCGAGCGCACCTTCTACCGGCAGACCGCGACCCGCACCTACGACGCGACCGGGCCACTGCGGGTGGCCGTGCACGACCTGGTGGAGGTGACCGCGCTGGCCACCGACGACGGGTCCGGCTCGTACGCGACGACGTGGGCGCCGAGCGACTTCCAGTTGCTGCGCTCCGCGATGGTGCTGCGGCCTGAGGAGTCGCCGTACACGGCGATCAAGGCGGTCGCCGGCCGGAGTTTCCCGTCCTGCACCTCGGGCCGGGAGCAGCGCATCCAGGTCGCCGGCGTGTTCGGCTGGCCGATGGTGCCGGAGCCGGTGCGGCAGGCGGCGGCGATCTGGGCGACCGACTTGTTGAAGCTGGGCACGATGGCGTTCGGCATCGCCGGGTACGGCGAGTACGGCGCCGTCCGGGCCAGGCCGAATCCGATCGTGGAGGCGCTGCTCAGCGCCTACCAGCGCATGCCGGTCAAGGTGGCGTGATGGCGTCCGACCTGGCCGACATCATGGAGGCCCTCGGTAAGCGGATCGACACGGTGGATGGGCTGCGCGGGTACGGGTACGCCCCGGATGGCCTGCCGGTGCCGTGCGCGTTTCCGCTGGTGCCGGCCATCCCGTCGTACCAGCTGGCGATGAAGCGAGGCACCTACCAGCTGGCGTTCTCGGTGGTGGTGCTGACCAGCGCGCAGCTCGACCGCGTGGGCCAGCCGGCGCTGGCCCGCTTCGCGAACCCCACCGGCCCACAGTCGATCCGCGCGGCCCTGGCCGACGGCGACCGGACACTCGGCGGCCTGATCAACGATCTGGTCGTGGACTCGTTCGATCCGGACGGGCTGGAGCAGCTCGGTTACGGCGCCTACTACGGCGGCGCGTTCAGCGTCCGCGTCTACGCATCGGGAGTGTGAGATGGAGATCAAGCTCTGCAAGCCGGCGGCCGGCGGCGACTGCTACGAGCCGGCGGTGGGCACCGGCAAGCGGCCGATCGAGCACTGCCGGCCGCACTACCTCGACGCGATCGCGGACGAGATCGTACGCGCCGAGGTGGTCGGCGACGTCGAGGTCACGGATGTGCGGACCGGAGAGAGCGTCGGCCGAGGCGGCGTGGTCGAGCTGGATCCGGTGGAGACGGCGGTCGTGCAGCTGGTGTACGCGCGGCACATCAAGGTGCTGCCGAAGGCCGAGCCGGCGCGGGCGAAGCCGGCCGCCAAGGCGGGCTGACCGGTGACGACCTTCGCCACGAACAACATCACGACGTGGTTCGGCGGCTACGACATGACCACCGACATCAGTCAGACCACCATGCCGCTTGAGCGCGAGCCGCTGGACTCAACGACGTTCGGGCCGGTCGGGCAGCGCCGGGCCCGCTCCCGCAAGGCCGGATTGGAAGACGCGTCGAGCCAGGTGGCGGGGTTCTGGCAGGCCGATGAGGGCCTGGACGAGGCGGTGTTCGACGCCCTCGGCAGTGCGATGCAGGTCATCACACACTCACACGACGGCGCCGAGGGCAGCCCGGCGTACTTCTACCGGGCGAAGGCGTTCAGCTATCAGCTGTTCGGCCCGGTCGGGCAACTGGCCCCATTCAGCCTGACCGCGCAGGGCGCGAAGGGCAACGGCGTGGCCGGCGTGGTCCGGGGCGCCGTCCTGAAGACCCTCAGCGCGGTCAACGCGACCGGCGCGACCGGCACTCCGGTCGAGCTGGGTCCGGTGGCCAGCGGGCAGCACCTGTACGCGGCGCTGCACGCCACCGACCCGGGGACCACGGTCACGGCGGTGTTGGAGTCCGACGACGCCGACACGTTCGGCAGCCCGACGACCCGGGCGACGTTCGGCCCGATCACCGTGGCGGGTGGCTACTGGGCGACCCGGGTGGCCGGGCCGATCGCCGACACCTGGTACCGGCTGCGCGTGACTGCGCTGACCGGCACCGCAAGCATCGCCTGCGTCGCGGGCATCAAGTAGGGGGAGCAGAGGGATGGGAACGTTCGCGCTCGTCGACGCCCGGGTCGAAGTCAACTCGGTCGACCTGTCCGGCTGGGTCACCTCGGTGACGCTGCCGATCGAGCTGGAGGCGCTGGAGAACACGGCGATGGGTCAGGTGGCCCGCAGCCGGCAGGCGGGCCTCCAGGACTCAACGCTGGGGATCAACTTCAACGACGACTTTGCGGCCAGCGCGGTCGACGCCACGCTGTGGGCGGCGTTCGGGACCGTGGTGGTCGTCAAGGTGCGGCCGACGACGGGCGCGATTTCCGGCACGAACCCGGAGTTCGTGGCGTCGTATCTGGTCAACCAGCACAACCCGTTCGGAAACTCGGTGGGTGAGCTGGCGACCCGGCAGGTGTCGTGGCCGCTGTCCGACCCGGACGGCGTCGCCCGGAACACGGCCTGATGCGGGCCGAGATCGAGGTCAACGGCATCGGGGGCGGCCGGGTGGCACTCGACGGCAAGGATGTGTCGGGCGGTGTGCACGGATTCACAGTCACGGCGGCGCTCGGTGAGGTGACCAGGCTGGAGTTGGACCTGTCGTTGTTCGACGTGACCACGTTCGACAGCGCGCAGACTGAGGTGCTGATTCCGGAGGCCACCCGCGAGTTGCTGGTCGGGCTGGGCTGGATTCCGCCGGACGGGGGCTGACCGGTGGGCTTCTCCGTCCAGGTGTCGGGTGGCCGTGACCTGACCGCCGTGCGCCGCCAGCTGCGGGTGGCCGGTGACCGCCGGCTGTCGCAGCAGATGTCGCGGGCGCTGTCGCGGGCCGCCAAGCCACTCAAGCCGGCCGTCCAGGCGTCGGCGGTGCGGCTGCTGCCATCCGGCTACGGCCCGCTGATGTCGAAGTCGCTGCGGCTGCGGACGCAGGCCCGGGAGCGGCGTGGCGCGGCCACGGTGTCGATTCGGGTGCACGCCGCCGGGAAGGTCGAGAACCGCGACGTGGCCCGGATCAACGCCGGCACGCTGCGGCACCCGGTGTTCGGTAAGCGCCGCAAGGCGTGGATCGCGCAGCGGGTGCGGCGCGGGTTCGTGGACCGGCCGGTGGATGGGATGACGCCGGACGTGGTCCGGGAGATGCATGCGGTCGTCGACTGGGTCGCCGACACGATCACGAGAGGCTGAAGGATGGCGCGAGTGCTGCCGCCGGTGCGGTACCGGTTCGCCGAGGCGGACCACGAGCAGTACGGCTCGGACTGGTGGACGTTCGACGAGGCCAAGCTCGGTGAGCTGCGGGCCCGCGAGCTGATGGCCATCGACAAGGAGCTGCGCGAAGCGCTGGGCCTGAACACCCTGACCTCCCTCGAAGCGTTCCTGCGCGGCGAGTCGGCCGGGTCGCTGGCCGTGGCGTGGCTGGGGCGTCGGCTGTCTGGCGTCGTCGAGTCTCTGGCCGACTTCGATCCGCTGCTGATGCTGATGGAGACGGAGATCGTCAAGCCCGAGGGTGACGCCGAGGCGGAGGCCGATGCCGACCCCCCGGCCACCGGCTCCTCCGAATCGCCTGCGGCGACCCCGGAGGAGTAGCGGCCCTACTCGACACGGTCGGGCCGATCCTGTCCCGCCACTTCGTGGCCTGCTCGCCGCCGGTGCAGCGGGACATGACGCTGCGGGAGATCCAAGCCCACCTGGACGCTCTGGCGCCGGCTGAGGCGCCGCCGGCAGATGAGCGTGAGGCGTTGATGCGCCAGCATCCGGCACTGCGGGGGAGGTCACGGTGAGCATCCGGTCCACCCGCGACATCCTGATCAACCTTCTGGGTCGGGAAACCATCTCCCGTGAGGCCGACAAGGCGAGCCGGGGCCTCGGCAAGCTCGACGACAAGATGCGCGCCACGGCCGCCGACGGTCACCGGCTCGACGCCGAGATCGGCAAGGCCGAGAAGAGCCTCAAAGACCTGGCGGTGCAGTACGCCCGTACCGGTGACGCGGCCGAGCGGGTTGACCTGTCGAAGTCGATGCGGAAGCAGCAGGCCGAGATCCGGCGGCTGACCCGATCGCGGGACCTGCTGCCGCCATTCGATGTGATGGGCCGCGAGTCGGCCGACAAGTTCGGTGTGGGCTTCGCCGGCCGCCTCGGTCCGGTGCTGGCCAAGGTGCCGCTCGGCCCGGCCGGCGCGGCGATCGGCGCCGGCCTGGGGTTGGCGATCCTGCCGCCGCTGTTCGCCGCGCTGGGCGGTGCGACCCTCGCTACGGGCGCTGCGGCGGCCGTAGCCGGTGGTGTGGTGCTGGCGGCCCGGGACTCCCGCATCCAGGCGGCCGGCAAGGATCTGGGCCGGGCCGTCCTCGGCGATCTGGAAAACACGGTCGGCGCCCGGTTCGTCGAGCCGACGCTGGACGGCATCCGGATCATCCGGCAGGGCTGGCAGGACATCCGCGGCGATGTCGACGGCATCGCCCGCGCCAGCGCGAAGTTCGTTGCGCCGATCTCGCGCGGCCTGGTGGGGCTGCTGCGGGAGTTCGCACCGGGCCTGCGGCGCGGTCTGGAGAAGGCCGGACCGGTGGTCCGCGAGTTGGAACGGGGCCTGACCCGGGTGGGCCGGTCGCTGGGGGACCTGTTCGACACGCTCGGCGACAACGCCAACGAGGGCGCGGCCGGGTTGCGCTGGCTGTTCATCGTCCTGGACGAGGGCGTGGGGGTCATCGGCGGGGCGATCGACAAGCTCGGCGACTTCATGCGCCTGCTCCTCGCCGTCTCGAACACGACGACCTCGATCGCGTCCGCCTGGTCGTGGGTGCCGATCGTCGGCGACCAGATCGACCGCGGCACGGCCAACATCGACGAGATGCGCGCCGCGCTGGAAGAGGGCGGCGACGCCGGCTCGGCGGCCGGTGACAAGGTCGCGGGCGGCTTCCGGCGTGCCGGTGACGCGGCGGCCGACTCCGGCCGGGAGATCCAGACGTGGACGGAGTTCCTGCGCGAGTCGCTGTCGGCGGCGATGGAATCGGAGCACGCGCAGCTGCGGTTCGAGGAATCGATCGACCGGGCGGCCGAGGCGGCCCGAGATGGCGCGAAGAAGGGTATCGACCCGAACACGGAGGCGGGCCGGCAGAACCGGCGGGCGCTGCTCGACCTCGCGGCTGCGGCGAACGCGGCGGCGGAGGACATCAAGAACACGACCGGGTCGCAGGAGCTGGCGACGGAGGCCACCGAGCGGGGCCGGCGCAACTTCCTGCGCGCCGCCGACGCCATGGGCGCGTCGGCGACCGAGGCGCAGAACTTGGCCAACAAGTTGTTCGGCATCCCGAAGGACGTGCGGACGAAGACGCACTTCGACGCCGACGCGGCGCTGGCGAGGCTGCGCACCTACAACCAGTGGCTGGCGAACATCCCGCGCAGCGTGCGGACCCGGCTGATCACCGAGCAGCACACGGTGCGCGGCGGGGTCCGCGAGTTCAGCCGTGGCGGCTACGTCGACGGGCCGGGGCCGAAGGGTGTCGACAGCGAGTGGGCGAAGGTCGCCCCCGGCGAGGGCATCCTGACCGCACGCGAGGTGGATCGGCTCGGCGGCCGGGCCGGGTTCGATCGGCTGCGGCAGGTCATCCGCAACGGTGGGCGTCCGGCCGCGCAGTCGTCGGCCGGGCTCGCGCCGACCGGCGGCGGTCGCGGCGGTGGGGGTGGCATCACGGTGCAGAACCTCACCATCCAGGCGTGGAGTGATCGGTTCAGCCTGCGCCAGGTCCAGGACGAGTTGGCCATGCATGGGGCGGTGTGACGGTGGCGCTCACCGAGGGGCAGTGGCAGATCCGGGGCCTGACGCTCGGCCCTGGCACGGCCTACGACGTGCTGGACAGCAGCAACCCGTTCAACTGCCAGGTGCGGGCGGAGCAGGGCGGCGACCGGGCGTGGGCCCACGGATCCTGGTCCGGCGTGGAGTGGCAGGCCGAGCGGGTCGTGCCGATCAACATCCTGATCGACGTCGGGGCGAACGACATCGCCGCGACGATCGAGGCGCGGCATGCGCTGGCCGCCGCCTTCCGGGCGAGCCACGTCGACCTGCCGTTGACGTTCGCGTTGGGCGGCCGGGAGTACCTGCTGTGGGGGCGGCCCCGGATGGTCGAGCCGACGATGGATCTGCTCGGCGTCGGCAAGGCGTGGGTCAGGGCCGCGTTCGTCGCCCTGGACCCGATGATCTACTCCGCCACCGAGCACGAGGTCGGGCCGGTGAGCCTCCCGACGTGGTCGGGCGGGCTGACCGTGCCGCTGACGGTGCCGTTCACCGTGCCGGCGACGCAGGTCGGGGGACTTGACGATCTGTCCACCGCCGGCACGGTGGAGGTCGGTCTGCGGCTGCGCGTCGACGGGCCGGTGCCGCAGCCACGGATCACCATCACCGACCCGGACGGGGCGGCCACGACGCTGCGGGTCGACATCACGGTGCCGTCCGGGCAGTGGCTGGACATCGACACGCAGGCCCGCACGGTGCTACTCAACGGCGATCCCGCCGCGTCTCGACGCGGCCAGGCGGTGGGCGAGTTCCCGCTGCTGCAACTAGGCACAAGCCAGCTGCGGTTCGCTGCAGCGGAAGAGGCCGCCGGCACGCTGAGCGTGCGGTGGCGGGATGGGTGGTGGTGACATGCCGGCAGATCCGCTGTTCATCAACGCGTCGAGCGGCGCGCCGTCGTACAACGCTGCGGAGCTGCGCCGCGCCTTGGGCGTGCTCGTGTCGCAGGCCGGCTCCAACGACCGGTTCGGGGCCCGGTCGGGGGTGCATCCGGCCGGCGCGGCGGCGCTGTCGCTGTCGGGGTTCACGCTGACCGTCCAACACGTCCAGGCGGTGGTGTACCCGGCGGCGTCCACGACGCAGGGCCCCTACCTGGTGCAGCTTCCGGCGCACACGCACACGGTGCCGGCGGCGTCGGCGCAGCCTCGCAAGGACATCGTCGTGCTCAGGGTGCGCGACACCGACGAGGACGGATCTGGCGAGCGGGACGCCGACACCGTGTACGTGACGGGCACGGCGGCGCCGTCACCGGTCGAGCCGTCGGTGCCCGCGGGCACGTTCCGGATGGGCACGATCGACGTCCCGGCGACCGGCGGCGGCAACCCGACGCTCACCTACAACAGCCCGTTCGTGGTGGCCACCGGCGGGATCCTGCCGGTGCGGGTGTCCGGGGACCTGCCGTCGACGGGCCTGCATGAGGGCGCGTACGCGGACCGGTGGGACAACGACGTGCTGTACCGCTGGAACGGTTCGGCGTGGCAGGCAGTCGCCTCGAACGCCGCCTACAACGCCGCGTTCGAGGCAACCTCGCTCGGCTACAACGGCACAAACACCAACGTCACCGGCATCACCAGCACGTCCTTCGAGGCTGGCACGTCGATGGGCGCAACGTTCGTCGCCCCGGCCTCCGGGTCGGTGCTCATCACCTTCGGCGGCCTGGTCCGCATCACTGCCACGGCCGATGAGACGGTCCTGCTCGGCATGCAGGTCCGGACCGGAGGCACGATCGGGTCGGGCACGATCGTGCAGGCGGTCTCCGACGTGGCGACGGTCCGGCACCGCAAGCCCACCACGTCGGGGAACAGCATCGGTGAAACGCAGGCGTCGTACCAGACGCAGGTGACCGGGCTGACGGGCGGCTCCACATACAACGTGCAACTGCTGCACCGGGTCACCGGCGGCACGGGCACCGTCTCCAACCGGCGCGTCTCGATCGTGAGGTGGTGAGGGGTGCCGGTCATCAACGCCTGGGTGGGCGCGGTAACCCCGGCGTCGGCGTGGGTGCGGGCCAGCGTGTCGGGGGCGTCGTCGGTCCGGCTGATCGTCGCCGACAACCCGGGCTTCGCCGGCCCGGCCTACTACGGGCCGGTCGCCCCGACCGGGCAGGGTGTGGCTTCGATCGAGGCCACCGGCCTGGCGGCAAACACCCGCTACTGGTGGCAGCTGGAGCTGGACGGCACCCCCGAGGCGCCGACGGGCCGGGTGCGGACGCATCCGCCGCTGAACGAGCCGGCCACCTTCACCTTCGCCGGGATCGGCGACGCGGGTCTGTCGCCGGCGAGCCCCGGGGTCGGGGCGGTCCTCAACGCCAACAAGCTGTCCAACCACGGCGCCTTCGCCGTGGTGGACGCACGCGATC
Organism: Micromonospora sp. WMMD1082; assembly: GCF_029626175.1. Classification (NCBI taxonomy): domain Bacteria; kingdom Bacillati; phylum Actinomycetota; class Actinomycetes; order Micromonosporales; family Micromonosporaceae; genus Micromonospora; species Micromonospora sp. WMMD1082. The sequence goes on from NZ_JARUBM010000002.1 coordinate 4,399,722, forward strand.
CCCTGTTCGTGGCCCACCTGGGCGACCTGCACTACTACGACCTGGGCTCCGGGAACTGGGGCATCGGCGGCGGCGCTTCGCTGGCGAACTACCGGAGAGCGCTCGACGATGTGCTGCTCCAGCCCAACCAGGCGCAGCTGTACCGCAACCGGCAGCTGGTCTACATCTGGGACGACCACGACGGCGGCCCGGCCGACTGGGACGGTACCCACGCCAACAAGACCAACGCCGCGCAGGTGTACCGGGAGCGGGTGCCGCACTACGACCTGCCGGAAAGCGGAGCGATCTACCACTCGTTCCAGGTCGGGCGGGTGCTGTTCGTGGCCACCGACAGCCGCTACTACCGCAGCCCGTCCAGCGACACCGACAACTCGTCCAAGACGATGCTCGGCCAGGCGCAGAAGGACTGGCTGGCCGGCCAGCTGGCCGACAGCCCGGCCGAGTTCCTCGTCATTCTCAACCAGACCCGGTGGGCGCAGAACGCATCCGCCGGGGTGGAGTCGTGGGGCGGCTACAGCACCGAACGCGACGAGCTGATCCAGATGTTCGGCGACCACGGGTGGCTGGACCGGATGCTCATGCTCGGCGCGGACACCCACGCCATGGGCATCGACACCGGCAGCGGCGGCCAGTTCGGCGGCTTCCCGCAGTTCCTGGTCGCCCCCATCGACGCCACGCCATCGCCGTCGAACCTCAGCCAGTACTACAACCTGGGGTATACCGCATCCCGGGGATCTCACGGCCTGGTGACGATCGCCGACAGCGGCTCCCAGATCGACGTGACTCTCGCCGGCTACATCAACACCGTCCACTGGCGCTCGCACTCCTTCACGGTCCTCACCGGCTCGGGGCCGGACCCCGACCCGGATCCGGATCCGGGTGGGGAGCCGGTGCCGCCGCAGACCCCGTCGCAGATCGCGGACCGGATGCGGTGGCTCGGCTGTGACCTGGTCACCGGCCGGGTCATCGTCGAACTGCCCGACGTCACCGGCCGTGTCTCCCGGATCCTCGGCGGCTACACCACCACGTCCCTGTCCATGCCCATCCCGGTCGGTGGCCCGGCCGCGCTTGGCCCGGCCGCACTGGAGGCCACACAACCGGGCACCACGATGATCGTGTGCGTGGTCAACGACGTCCCGGAGTGGGGCGGGATGGTCGTCGGCCGGCAGGGCGGCACCGCCGGTCGGTTGGAGCTGTCGTGCGTCACCCTGGAGGGCTACCTGGACCGCCGGTACGTCCGCGACCACGCGTGGGCGCAGCAGGACGAGGCGGTCATCGTCGCCGGCTTGGTCGCCGACGCGCAGGTCGACGGCATCGGCCTCGCCGTCGACGCACCTCTGACCGGGACGCTGCGGGACCGCACCTACCACTCGGACGAGGACGCCACCGTGCACTCGCGGCTGCGGGAGCTGATGGCCGTCGCGGGCGGCCCAGAGTGGACCATCGACCTGGACTGGACGGACTCGACCCGCACTGCCGTCTCCAAGATCCTCAGATTGCGGCCGAGGATCGGGGCGGCGTCGACCAGCCCCGACGCGGTCTGGACATCCGGCTGGAGCAGCCAGGGGGCGTCCGACGCGAGGTACACGCTGGTGGAGGACTATTCCGACGGTCGCGGCGCCAACCACGTCACCGCCACGAGCAGCGGCGAGGGTGACGCCCGGCCGCAGTCGACGCCCGCCGCCGACCTCCTGCCGGGCTGGCCCCGCTACGAACGCCGCTACACCCCATCCACCTCCATCAGCGACGTGGGGACGCTCAACGCGCACGCGGCCGCCGAGCTGGCGCTGCGCCGCGACGGTGCACTCACATGGCAGATCGACGCCCGCTGGGACGCCTACCCGCGCTTGGGCGTGGACTGGCGGCTCGGCGACGACGTCGGCTGGGAGCTGCGCGGACACCGCCACCCCGACGGGGTGACCGGGGCGGGTCGGGTCATCGGCTGGGAGCTGGACATCCAGGCGGGCCGGGTGCGTCCGGTCCTGTGGTCACCGGACGGAGACGGCACATGAGCGTGATCGGCGACAACGCGATCAGCCGGGGCGACGTGATGCGCCGGCTCCGCGAGCTGGAGAAGCAGGTCGAGCAGCTAACCGCCGGCCGGCGTCTGGAGGCCGCGTCCATCGGCCGGGGCGGCATCACCATCAAGGACGGCGGGGGGATCAGGGTCGTCGACGCGGATGGCGGCCAGTCGATCGAGCTGTCCGACCTGGGGCTGCGGATCCGCGACGCCGCCGGGAACGTGGTGGCCGAGTACGGGGTTGCCCAGACCGACGCGGTCCGCACCCTCGAATCGTCCTCGGAGACCACCTACGTGGACCTGGCCACCGTCGGCCCGAGGGTCACCGCGCGCGTCGGGTCGAGTGGCCGGCTGCTGCTCACAGCCAGCGCCAGCATCAACTACGTCGGCCAGCCGGGCGATGTCGAAGGCGGCGGGATGTCCGTAGAGGTGACCGGGGCGACCGCCGTCGCGGCCGGCAGCGCCTGGTCGGCGTACGACATCGGATCGGCCGGCATCGCGGGCGCCGTCTACACCCGCATCGGCACGATCCACGCCACCACGCTGCTCACCAACCTCAACCCGGGTGAACACGTCATCACGATGAAGTACGCGTCCTACACAGGCAACGAGGTTGGCTGGATGGAGCGGGTGCTCGTTGCGCTGCCCGTGTGACCGGCGTTGCCCGCAACCAGATCCGGACCATCTGAGAGGGGGCACGATGTCGTGGAGACTGGCCCGCAGCCTCGAAGTGCTGCGCGACGAGATCCGGGCCCAGCACCCGGGCACCACCGTGTGGACCATCGGCGACCAGGCGCACGCCTCCGGCGCCTCCGACCACAACCCGAACCCGGCCGGAGTGGTGTGCGCCATCGACGTGCTCGGCGACAAGGGTCTTGACCTGGCCGAGTTCGCCGAGCAGGTGCGTACGAGCAGGCACCCGGCGCTGAAGTACTGCCTGACACCGGAGACAAGAGTGCTGTGCGCCGATCTCCGGTGGCGCCCCATTGGAGATCTTCGTGTCGGCGAAAGGCTCATCAGCTTCGATGAGTTTACGACTGCGGCAAGGCCCAGCGCCGGTGGAAACATCCGCACCGCAGTAGTCGAAGCCACCGAGCGCATCGATCTGCCAGCGGTCAAGATTCGTACCGATCGCGGCGAAGTGGTGGCCAGCACCGATCACATGTGGGTCCAGTACGGCGGACGCGGAGCACGGAACAGGTGGATCGAGAGCCGCGCCCTCAGAGCCGGGGATGAGATCCGGTACTTCGCCGACCCATGGACGGAGGAAACGTCCCGAGACGCTGGGTGGCTGGCGGGCCTGTTCGATGGCGAGGGAAACCTCACGATGCGACGCGGCGCCGCCAAGTCGGGGGCCGGCCTGACGGTGGCCCAAAAGCCCGGCCTGGCCATGGACGAAATCAAGCGCATTCTGGCCGACCTGGGCATCCAGTTCGCGATCGACCAGAACGGCGTTGTGCAGTCGGCGCGCATCCTCGGCGGGCTGCCCGCAGTTCTTTCATTCCTGGGCCGCGTGCCGTCGCTGCGCCTGCGGGCAAAGATGATCGGCGGGGAGCTGTGGTCCGGCTGGCGGGTGCGGGCCAACGACGTCGCCGTAGTCGAGTCGGTCGAGTCGGTCGGGGTTACCGAGGTGGTCTCCGTCCAGACGTCGACACGGACCCTGATCGCCGAGGGCATGTGGTCGCACAACTGCATCTACAACCGGCGAATCTGGTCGACGTCCCGCGCCAGCGAGGGGTGGCGTAGGTACGCCGGCAGCAATCCGCACACCACCCACGTGCACGTCAGCGTGGGCACCGGCCCGGATGGCAAGTCCACCGGGCCATACGACAACACCAGCTCGTGGGGAGTGGGGGACGACATGTCCGAGGTCATCAAGGGCATCCAGACCGCCGTCAAGGCCGCCGGCCACGACCCGGGGCCGATCGACGGCCAGTGGGGTCCGAAGACGCAGGCCGGCCTCACCGCCGCGCTGAAGGCGTCCGGCGCCCGCGGCCCTGCCGGACCGCAGGGGGCCGCTGGCCCGACCGGGCCCCGCGGCGAGCGGGGTGAGCCCGGACCGAAGGGCGACCGCGGCCCGGCCGGCGAGCTGGTGCTGCCCGCCCAGCTGACCGTCACCGCCGTCAACCGGGTCATCTGAGCGGGAAGGCCGGGGACCGGTGCGTGAGAGCAGAGCGGATCATCAGGATCAGCCTGGACGCCGGCTGCATCCTGGTAGGGCTGGGCGGGATCGTGCACCAGACGGTGTGGGTGCCAGTCGGGCAGGCGTCCGGCCTGCTGCTGTCGACGTTCGTGGCGATCCTCGGGATCCCCGCGGGGGTGGGGCTGCTGTCGCTGCGGAGTGGCGCGGCCGGTACGCCGTCGTCTCCGTCGGGCTCTCCGCCGCGGGGCTCTCCGCAGCCACCGTCATCATCGCCGTCGCAGGCGCAGTCCGGGGCGGGTGAGCCGGGGTGACGTTCCGGGCGTGGCAGACGCTGCTGGTGGCTTTGGTGTTCGCGGTGGGCGCGGCCGGGGCGTCGATGTGGTACGCGTCGGCGGTGGCGGCCGAGTCGCAGCGCAAGTGGTGCGGTGTCGTCAGCACGCTGGACGACGCGTACGAGGTGACCCCGCCGCAGACGCCGGCGGGTCGGAAGATCGCCGAGGACATCGCCCGCCTGCGGGCCGACTTCGGCTGCCCCTGAGACAGGAGAGCAACCATGCGAGTAGCGAGCTACGCGAAGACCATCGTCGCCGCCGTCGTGGCCGGCGCCACCGCGCTGACCGTGGCGATGGGCGACGACGTCCTCACCACCACGGAGGGCATCACGGTGGCCCTGGCCATCCTGGGTGCGCTGGGCGTGTACGCCATCCCCAACGCCCCGGCCGACCGGGACAGCGTGTCCCGGTAAGCTCTACCGCGCGGCACCTCCGGATACGCCCCGGCTTCGGCCGGTCCGGGGGTGCCGCCCCTATCGCGCAGCAAATGGCCCACCCTTCTTCGGAAGGGTGGGCCATTTCTTGCTGTCCAGATTCACCACAGGCACCACGCCAGCACGGCGACGACCAGCACCACCGCAGCCACCACCTGCCGCCGCGACGTGACCACCGCGGCCGACACCCCGCCCGGCACAGCGTCGATCCGGATCGCCCGCCACGCGCCGCGCATGAACACGGTCCGCTCGTCGCCGCCCGTGACCCGCCAGCCGGCCTGCCCCATCTCGGCGACCGCCGTGTCCAGGCTCACGGGGGCGAACACGTCCTGCGGTCGGCGGGGCTGCCCGCCGCCGGACGACACGGAGAGCGGGCCGAGGGTCGCGCCGACATTCATTCGGCCGTTGCTGTTGATGCCGACCCGGAACGGCCCGGGTAGCCGCATACCGAAGTTCATGGCTACGCACCGTATCTTCTCGTGTCCAGGTTCGTCGTCATCCGGACGGGTTGAACGGTGGGGGCCGGTTTCCCGGCCCCCTGGGTGGTCACCCCTGGCAGGGGCAGATGATCTTCGGTGCCGTGATCTCGGCGGTGTCGCAGTTGAAGCACCAGGCGAGCCCGGTGGCTGGGTCGATCTCGTACTCGCCGTCGGTCAGGTGGGCGGGGCAGGTGATCTCGGTCCGGGTCCGGGTGCTGTTGCACCAGGGGCACTTCTCGCCCTCGGTGAGCTGCTCCGCTTCCTTCATCATCCGCTCGATGGTGATCATCTGGGTTCCTCCCTCTCCCTGCCCTCTACCTATATTCTACACCACTCTAGAGTTCTGTGCAACACAGTGATGTAGAATTACTGGCATGGACCTCCCCGGCCTCGCCGCCCGCCTCACCACCGCGGCCCGCCAGGCCGACCCCCTACAGCGCTACCGCGCCCTCCGCGACCTCGCACCCGACATCAAGACCGCCATCGCCGCAGCCCAAGACGCCGCGATCGCCGAAGCCCGAGCAGCCGGCACCCCCGAAGACCAGGTAGCCGAGCAGTCCGGCGTCAGCGTCTCCGAGGTCCGCCGCCGCGTCACCGCCCACGGCAAGCGCACCGGCGCCGGCCGCCGCCCCGGGCGGCCGGCCAAGCCGTAGATCACGCGCCCGCCCGGACGGCGTTGTACCGGCGCACCACCGCGCCCGCACCCACTTGAGGGTTGAGGTCGGCCCCGGTGGTGGAGCCGCCCCGGCGGATCGGGTGGTGCTGGCGCCTCGGTCAGCCCACGCACGGCCGCCGGACGGTCATGGTGTGCTCAGCCCTTGCGGAGGCCGGTGTACTTGGACCGAATCTTGATGTTGATGGCGGCCTGGATGTCGGCGGTGGGCATCCCCCGGGTGACAGGGATTCGCAGCGCCTTGGCCTTGGCGAGCACGTCGCGTCGGACGGCCTGGTCGGTGGGCTGCTGCGGGCCGACCGGGGCGGGTGCCTGCGGGGCGGGGAGAAAGGCGAGCAGGCCCTTGGCTGCGGCGCGGAGGGCGGCCGCATCGGCGGCGGTGAGGTCGGCGCTGCGGACGGACGCGGTGATGGCGACGATCTGGCGAACCTGGTCGGTGACGTTCATGTGGTTCTCCCTATCCCCTGGTGTACGTACAGTCTAGCACGTACTGTACGTACACTGCAAGCCCCAACGTACGTACAACTGGTAGACTGAGGTCGTGGCCAACACCCAGCACCGCAGCATCCGCGTCCCCGACGACACCTGGCAGCCCGCCATGGAACGCGCCCGGGAAGCCGGCACCAGCGCCGGAGAGCTGTGCCGCGAGTTCCTTGACTGGTGGCTGCGCAAGCCCGGCGCCAAACTGCCCAAGCGACCCGACGCCACGTAGCCCTCAGCCCGCCCGGACCGCGTTGTATCGGCGCACCACCGCACCCGCCGCCGACGGCTTGGCCGGCTCGCCGCCGCGGCGGGCGATGGCCACCCCGGCGGCGGTCACCGCCACCGCCACCACCGTCGTAGCGATCAGGGTCTGCGTGCTCGGGGTCAAGGGGTTCCTCCGTGGGGGTTGCAGTGTCGTGTCGGCCCGGGACGGCCAGCGGGCGTGCCCGGACCGAGCTGCCGGTGGCGGCGTTGGCTCCACGGTGACCGGGGCCGGCCGGCCGCCGGGGGTGAGCACCCGGACGCCGGACCAGATCACGAACACCTCCCCGGCGCTCGATCGCCTGGCCGCGCCCGTCCAGGCTGTAGCCGGCCAGCCAGATCCAGCCGTCGTACGTCGTGCGGGGCATGATGCCGCTGAGCCGCAGCAGCAGGGAGCGGTAGGCGAACTGCGGGGATGCCTGGCCGTCGAGCAGCAGGATCTGTCCGGCGCGGAGGGCGGTCACCCGGTCGACAGCGGCGCCCGGGCCCACAGCTTGCCGAGTTCGTCGACCGCTTCGTCGGCGAGGCGGTAGGCGTCGAGCAGTTCCTGGGCCGAGGTGAGCAGTTGGCAGCCGGCGTCCGTGCAGTGGTCGCAGGTGCCGCCGTCGGCGTGCTGCCGCTCGACCCCCTCGGCGAGCACGGTCAGGTACGCCTGCTCGGTCATCGGATGTGCCTCACGTACCGGTGGTCGGCCCGGTTGGCGCGGGCCAGGGCGAGGAGTCGGCGCCGGGCGGCGTCCTGCTCGCGTCGGTCGATGGCCGCTGCGGTGCCGAACGGTATGGCCGGGCGGCGGAGCAGCCAGTGGAGGATCAGTCGCATGGGGTACGCCTCCCCGGAGTCGGCTGGTGACCCTGAGCAGCCTATACAACCTATGCAGCAAGGCGACAGAGGTCATTGCCTGTCGGAGTGTCCACATGATGCGATTCCTGGCGATCAACGCCAGGAGCACATAGCACATGACGCCCGCCCGCCGGATGACCTTCGCCCAGATCGCCGACGACCTCGCGGCCCGGATCAGGTCCGGGGAGTACCCGCCGCACACCAAGCTGCCGTCGAACCGCGAGCTGGCGGACCTGTACTCGGTGTCGATGGGAACGATGGGCAAGGTGCACGTGGTGCTGCGCGAGCGCGGGCTGACGTACGGCATACCGGGCGCTGGGGTGTTCGTGGAAGGGCCGGACGACCAGGGTTCTTAACAGGTTCGGCAACATGCCCGTAACGGCCAGTTCACGATCAGTGCAGCATGCGCGAGATCGGGCGAATGAGGCTCGACAACCTCCGCTTGCCCGGGTGCAAGCTCTCTCCTCCAACCAGCGATCTTGTGGGGGAGAGCATGCTTGGTACAGAAACACCTGGCCTACGGGCCGTCATCTGGGTCGCTGCCGATGATGGATGGGAGCGGCACGCCGCCCGCTGCGCCGACTACTGCGCACGTGTCGGCTACGAGGTCGTCGCGGTCATCTCCGCGGCCGCCGGCGGCCGGTGGGTCGACGTGCAGCAACTCGTCCTCACGGACGGGCGCGCCGAAGTAGTCGTCGTCGCCGAGCGAAGCCAGCTGCCTCGGGACCGGACGCCTCGGATCGAGACGGTCGCGGAAGAGCGTCACCGGCTTGCACCGCAGCCCCGGGTTCCTCGGGTGCGCCCGGAGTTCCTGCGACGCTGAACGGCAGCATGGCGACCGCCTCCCTCTTCCGCTCGCCGGCCACCTCCGTGTAGACGGCGGTCGTGATGGGGGAGGCGTGGCCCATCAGCTCCTGGGTCACCCGCAAGTCCTTGTAGGCGCGCTGGACCTCGGTGCCAAACCAGTGCCGCAGCGGGTACAGGGTGCCGCCGATGCCCGCGCCGTGTAGTGCGCGGGCGCCGCTGCGGGTGATGTACCCGGCGGTGACGGGCCGCCCGCTGGGCCGGTCGATCAGCGGCCCGCCGGGGAGGTCGCCGACCATCTCCCAGATGAGCGGGTGGGTGGGGATGGCGCGGGTCTTGCCGCCCTTGCCCTTGATGGTGATGGCCTGCTCGGTGATGTCCTCGCGGCGCACCGTGGCGACCTCGGTCGGGCGGAGGCCGGCGAGGGCGATGAGCCGGCAGACGAGACGCCACTTCGGTTCCAGGTCGAAGATGGCGCGCCGCACCGCGTCGTGCCCGGCCGGGCGGGGAAGTCCCGGCCGGGCGACCGGGCGGCGCAGCTCGGTGGTGGGGTCGAAGGACAGCCACGGGTTGGCGCCGGCGACCGACCAGCGGTAGAAGCGGGCGATGTGCTTGTAGTAGGTGCTGACCGTGTTGGTGGACCAGTTGGCGGCGGTCTTGCCGGCGGCGATCCAGGCGGCGATCTCGTCTCCGGTGGAGGCGTGGAGCCCCTCGGGCAGCTCGCGGTGGAGTCGGTGGAGCAGCTTCTCGGCGTCGGCGATGGTGTTCGCGGCGTATGCGCCGGCCCGCATCCAGTTGAGGTGGGCGGCGAGCATGTCGAGTGGGGTGGCCATGCGTGACTGTGGCATCGCGGGATTCCTGTCTGGGATCGACCGGTCAGCCGTGCAGCGGCCGGGGAATCATGGCCGGGCGGCGGGTGGTCGCCTTCGGAGTGGTGCCCCTGGGGCGGGTGCTGGTCCGGCTGGTGGTGTGGCCCGGCCGGGTGGACGAGCGGGGCCGCGACCTGGTCTTTTCGGTTGGGCGGCGATTCCGTTGGGTAACGAACGCGGGTAGCCTGCTGAGCAGGCGGGACAGTCCGAGTGCCGGATCCAGCCCCGGGGGGTTTGCCGTGGCCATCGCCGAGAACCGTTCGTCAGCGCCCGACCGCAGTGGCGTCGACCCGCCGCCCGGCGCGGCGGGCCAGGTCTCCGAGAAAGAGGCCCGCCAGGTCGCCGAGGCGGCCCGGCAGTCCGGCTGGGACCGGCCGAGCTTCGGTAAGGAGCTGTTCCTGGGCCGGCTGCGGCTCGACCTGATCGACCCGTGGCCCCGGCCCGATCCGGCGGAGCAGGCCCGGGCCGAGGAGTTCCTCGGCCGGCTGCGCGACTACGTCGCCTCCGAGGTGGACGGTGCGGCCATCGAACGCGACGCCCGCATCCCCGACGAGGTGTTCCAGGGCCTGGCCCGGTTGGGCGCCTTCGGCATGAAGATCGGCCGGGAGCATGGCGGGCTGGGGCTGAGCAACCTGCACTACTGCCGGGCGTTGATGCTGGCCGGCTCGGTCAGCCCGGCGATCGGCGCGTTGCTCTCGGCGCACCAGTCGATCGGCGTACCGCAGCCGTTGAAGATGTTCGGCAACGAGGAGCAGAAGCAGCGGTTCCTGCCCCGGCTGGCCGCCGGCGAGGTCTCCGCGTTCCTGCTCACCGAGCCGGACGTGGGCTCCGACCCGGCCCGGCTGGCGACCACGGCGGAACCGACGCCCGACGGCACCGGCTACCGGCTCAACGGCGTCAAGCTCTGGGCCACCAACGGCACCGTGGCCACCCAACTCGTGGTGATGGCCCGGGTGCCGAGGACCGAGGGACGCAAGGGCGGCATCACCGCGTTCGTGGTCGAGGGCGACGCCGAGGGCATCACGGTCGAACGGCGCAACGAGTTCCTCGGCCTGCGCGGCCTGGAGAACAGCCTGACCCGCTTCCACGACGTCTTCGTGCCGAACGAGAACGTCATCGGTGGCGAGGGCAAGGGGCTGCGGATCGCGCTGAGCACCCTGACCACGGGCCGGTTGTCGCTGCCGGCGATGTGCGTCGGCGCCGGCAAGTGGGCGTTGAACGTGGCCCGGGAGTGGTCCGCCGACCGGGTCCAGTGGGGCCGGCCGGTCGGTGAGCACGAGGCGGTCGCACAGAAGCTCTCCTTCATCGCCGCGACCACGTACGGCATGGAGACCATGCTGGATCTCTGCTGCCTGCTCGCCGACGACGACCGCAACGACATCCGGATCGAGGCCGCGCTGGTGAAGCTCTACGCCAGCGAGATGGCCTGGCGGATCGCCGACGAGCTGATCCAGATCCGCGGTGGGCGGGGGTACGAGACGGCCGACTCGCTCGCCGCCCGGGGCGAGCGCCCGGCCGCGGTCGAGCAGCTGCTGCGGGACCTGCGGATCAACCGGATCTTCGAGGGGTCCACCGAGATCATGCACCTGCTCATCGCCCGCGAGGCGGTGGACGCGCACCTCTCCGTCGCCGGGGACATCATCGACCCGGACGCCGGGCTCGGCCGCAAGGCCAGGGCCGGCGCGCGGGCGGGTGCATTCTACGCGCGGTGGCTGCCGACCCTGGCGGTCGGCAAGGGGCAGCAACCCGGCGGGTACGCCGAGTTCGGTCCGCTCGCCGGGCACCTGCGTCACGTCGAGCGCGGCTGCCGGAAGCTGGCCCGGTCCACCTTCTACGCGATGTCCCGCTGGCAGGGCAGGATGGAGCGCAAGCAGGCGTTCCTCGGCCGGGTGGTGGACATCGGCGCGGAGCTGTTCGCGATGAGCGCGGTCTGCGTACGCGCCCACGCGGAGCGGGACGCCCGACCGGAGAACGTCGAGCTGGCCGACCTGTTCTGCCGCCAGGCCCGGGTCCGGGTGGACGCGCTGTTCACCGCCCTCTGGGAGAACACCGACTCGCTCGACGTGGTGGCGGCCAAGCGGATCCTCGCCGGCCGCTACGCCGCCCTGGAGGAGGGCGTGGTCACCCCACCCGAGGATCTCCCCTGGGTGGCCCCCTGGACCCCCGGCCCCTCCACCGTCACCCCCGACGCCCGCCGCCGCATCCCCCCACTCCACCCCCCTTCACCCCGCTGATCATGAAGTTGTTGTCACCCCGCCCGGCGTGTCGGGACAACAACTTCATGATCAACGAGAGTGGGTTCAGGGGTGGGGGTCGCGGAGGCCGAGGCGGCGGAGTTCCAGGGCGGCCAGGGCGTCGACGGTGGCGTCGTCGCCGCGCCGCCACGCTTCGGCCACGTCGGGGGCGATCCGGGTCAGCCGGCCCAGCGGCTGACCCGCGAGGGCGCGCAGGGCCAGCAGGTCCCGGCCGGCGGGGGCGGCGGCCAGTGCCGCTGCCGAGCCGGCCCGGCGCATCCAGCGCACCCGTAGCGGCAACCAGCCGAACAGCACCAGCCCGAGCGGCACGATGAGCAGCCCGACGGCCAGCGCCAGGGCCAGCTGGTCAACGAGTTCCTGCTGGTCCCGGCCTGCATCGGCGAGCGAGCGGGCGGCGTCGGCTGCCCGCTCGAAGGGCGCGGTCAGCTCGTCGCCCACCAGCGGCACCCGGCCGACCTTGCCGCCGGCCTCGGCGAGGTTGTCGGCCAGCCCGCCGCCGGCCCCCTCCAGCTTCTGCCCGGGTACGGCCAGTTTCTGCACCAGATCGTGCAGCCAGAGGGCGCCCCGGATCGCCGCGTACACCCAGACGACGACGAGCAGGTCGGTGAGCAACTGCCGCAGCGCGGTCGGAAAGCGATCAGCGTAGATCTTCACGTCGGTCAGCGTGCCACGCTCCGCCCGTCCCGGCACCTCGGCGACCGTACCCTGGTCGCCCCTCACCCCGAGCACCGTCCCACCCGGCCTCGCCCCCGGCCCCGGCCCAGCCACCCCGAACCGGGCCAGGCGCGAGCCCGGGCCGAGGCCGTGTTCCGGAGCCCGGTCGACGGGTGCCATGATGTGCCGTTCGCCCGGGAGAGCTGAGGGGTCCGGATGTTGCACCTGCTGGTCCTGCACTACAAGGGGTCGGAACAGGAAGCGGAGCGGTTCGTCGCCGACCATGTTCGTTTCCTGGAGCGATATCACCGCGACGGGACGTTTCTGGTGTCTGGGCAGGCGGTGCCCTCGGAGGAGGGCGGCGTCATCGTGGCCGGCGCCGTCGACCGCGCGACGATCGAACGGATCGTCGCGGAGGATCCGTTCGTCGTAGCCGGGGTCGCGGCGTACCGGGTCACCACGATAGATCCGGCACGGGTGCACCCTGCGCTGGCGGACGTACTCGGCGTCGACGGCAGCCGGGTACGCGGCTGAAACGGCCTCCCGCACGGCGCGAGGCGACCCGACCGGAGACCTAGCGGGCGCAGGTGGGGCAGGTGCCGAAGATCTCCAGGGTGTGGCTGACGTCGGTGTAGCCGTGCTGGGCGGCCACCCGGTCGGCCCAGCTTTCCACGGTGGGACCGGCGACCTCCACCGTCCGGCCGCAGGCGCGGCAGACCAGATGGTGGTGATGCCCTTCGCTGCACCGGCGGTAGAGGTGCTCGCCGCCCGGCGGCCGCATCACGTCGATCTCACCCGCGTCGGCCAGGCCCTGCAACGTCCGGTAGACCGTGGTCAACCCGACCCGCTCGCCGCGATCGCGCAGCATCGCGTGCAGGTCCTGGGCGCTGTGGAAGCCCTCCACCTCGGCCAGCAGGGCACTGACGGCCGAACGCTGGCGGGTGTTGCGGACGGCCGTACCGCTCTCAGTCATGACAGCACTCCGCTTCGCTCGCTCATGATCCCTCCCCGGCATGGCTGACCGCGTCGGCCACGATGTGCGCGACGTGCTCGTCGACCAGGGTGTACGCGATCTCCCGGCCCCGCCGGGATCCGCGTACCACGCCCGCCCCACGCAACACCCGCAGATGCTGGGAGACTAACGGCTGCGCGACGCCGAGCTTGTCCACCAGCTCGTGCACGCAACGTTCACCGCCGGCCAGTTCGCTGACGATGGCCAGCCGGATCGGCGCCGAGAGGGCGCGCAGAAGCTCGCTGGCACCCTCGTACGCGTCGTAGCTGGATCCGCTGGTCACCCTGCAACGGTAACCAATACCGGGGCGGAGCTCGTGATCAGGACCCGCCGAGGACCACCTCGTGCGGTTCGGGCGCGGGTGCCGGCTCCGGCCGGACCCGGCGGACCCGGCGCCAACCGGCCGCCAGCAGGGTGACCACCACGAACGAGGCGATGGCGAGCACCACCACCGAGGCGCCCGGCGCGGTGTCGGCGACCGCCGCCAGCCAGACCCCGGTGCCCGCGGCGAACAGGCCGAGCCCCATCGCCGCCGCCATGGTGCCGCGGAATCCCCGGGTCACCTGCTGGGCGGTGGCCACCGGGACGACCATCAGCGCACTGATCAGCAGTACGCCGACCGCCCGCATGGCGATCGTCACCGTGATCGCGGTGGTCACCGCGAGCAGCAGGTTCAGCGCCCGCACCGGCAGGCCGGAGACCCGGGCGTACTCCTCGTCGTGGCAGACCGCGAAGAGCGCGGGGCGCAGCGCGATCATCGTGACGAGCACGGCCACGCCGAGCACGGCGATGGTGACCAGGTCGGTGGCGGAGGTCGTGGTGAGCGCACCGAACAGGTACGCGTTGAGGTTGGCGTTGGTGCTGTCGGAGAGCCCGACCAGGACCACCCCGCCGGCGATGCCGCCGTAGAAGAGCAGCGCGAGGGCCAGGTCGCCGGAGGTGCGGCCGCGTTCGCGGATCAGCTCGATGACGATCGCGCCGATGGTGGCCGCGATCACCGCCATGATCACGGGGGAGGTCTGGAAGAGCAGGCCGGCGCCGACCCCGGTCAGCGCGACGTGCCCGATGCCGTCCCCGATCAGCGCCAGCCGCCGCTGCACCAGGTAGATGCCGAGCGCGGGCGCGGCCAGGCCGATGATCAGCGCACCGATCAGGGCGCGCAGCATGAACTCGTACTGGAAGATGCTCACGTCGCGCTCCACAGCCCGGCGGGCTCCTCGGGACCGTGCGGGTGCACGTGGTCGTGGTCCGGCGCCGCGTGGTGCCCGGCCGGTTCCGGCACGGCCCCGTCGTGCGCCACGACCCCCTGGTGTACGACGACCGCGCGGCTGATCAGCGGCCGGAGCGGGCCGAGTTCGTGGGCGACCAGCAGCACCGTCCCGCCATCGTCGACGAAGCCACGCAGGGCGCCGGCGAACGCCTCCTGGCTGGCCGCGTCCACCCCGGCGGTCGGTTCGTCGAGCACCAGCAGTTCGGGTCGGCCGGCCAGCGCTCGGGCGATCAGGGTGCGCTGCTGCTGCCCGCCGGAGAGGGTGGCCACCGGGTCACCGGCCCGGTCGGCCAGGCCGACGGCACGCAGCGCCGAGGTGACCGCCTCCCGGTCGGCGCGCCCCGGCGGGCGCAGGACGCCCCGACGGGCCAGCCGGCCGGAGGTGACCACCTCGGCCACCGTGGCCGGTACGCCGCTGCCGGCGCCGAGGCGCTGCGGGACGTACCCGATGCGCTGCCACTGCCGGAACCGGCGCGCCGGCCGGCCGAAGAGGGTCACCGCGCCGGCGCTGAGCGGGACCAGCCCGAGGATGGCGCGGATCAGGGTGGACTTGCCGGAGCCGTTGGCGCCGAGGATCGCGACGACCTCGCCGGCGGTCACGGTGAGCGAGACGTCACGAAGCACGGGGCGGCCGTCGTAGCCGACCACCCCGTGCGTGACGGTGATCACGTCAGGTGTCACGAGCAGCTCAACGCCGTCCTCAGGGTCTGCAGGTTGGTACGCATCACCGAAAGGTAGTCCGCGCCGTTGCCCTCGGACAGGCCCTCGATCGGATCCAGCACGGCGGTCTGGGCACCGACCTCCCGGGCGATGGTCTCGGCGACCTTCGGGCTGACCAGCGTCTCGAAGAAGATCGTGGTGGCACCGTGCTCCCGGGCCTCCTCGGCGACCGCCGCCAGCCGCTGCGGGGACGGCTCGTCCTCCGGGCTCAGCCCGCTGATGCCGATCTGCTCCAACTGGTACTTCTGGGCCAGGTAGCCGAACGCGGCGTGGCTGACCACGATCTCCCGGCGCTGGCAGGTCTTCAGCCCCTCGGTGAACTCCGTGTCGAGCTTCTCCAGCTCGGTACGCAGGGCGCCGGCCCGCTGCGTGTACTCGCCGGCCCGGTCCGGGTCGACGGCGCCGAGCCGCTCGGCGAGCTTGTCCCCGACGGTGGCCAGCCGGGTCGGGTCGAGCCACAGATGCGGGTCCTTGCCACCCTCCGACTCCTCGTCGGCGTGCTCCTCCTCCTCGGCGTGGTCGTCCCCGTCCTCGTCGCCGTGGTCGTGGCCGCCGGCGGTGGCGTCCAGCAGCGGCTGCACGGTGGCCACGTCGAAGGCGCGGTCACCGGCGTTCTGCTCGACCGCCTCGTCCACGGCGGGCTGGAAGCCGTGCAGGAAGACGACCAGCTCCGCCTCGCTGATCTGCCCGACCTGGCTCGGGTTCAGCTCCAGGTCGTGCGGCTCGGCACCGGGGCGGGCCAGGTTGGCCACGGCCACCGCGTCGCCGCCGACCCGCTCGGCGAGGAACTGCAACGGGTAGAAGCCGGCCACCACGTCGACCCGCTGCGGGTCGGCGCCGGCCGGGCCGTCGTCGGTCGAGCAGGCGGTGACGCCGGTCAGGGCGAGCAGGGCGGCCGTGGCGGTGGCCAGGGCGCGCGGGGCGGGGCGGAAGGTCATGTCATCGACTCTCCGCGACAACGACAATGATTGTCAAAAACGCATGAGTGCATGCCCGGGACCGTGGGGGCGTGGGAGCGTGCTGCGGACCCGGGCGACCAGCTCGGGCCGCCCTGCCGCTCACAGCAGCTTCACCAGGCCGGCGGTGACCAGCAGGGTCAACGCCAGCAGCCGGATCGCCCGGGTCTGCGGCGTCTGCACCCGCCAGGTCGTCATCAGCAGGGCGGCCAGCGCGCCGGCCAGCAGCAGGGTCACCAGCCCGCCGACTACACCCGGAGCGAAGAACGCCACCAGCACCAGGAGCAGGGTGACCAGGAACACCGTCGTCGGGTTGGTCCGGGCCAGCCGGCCGGCGATCCCGCGCTGCGTACGCTGCATCCCACAGACTCTACGAGGAGGAGAATCCGGTGCTGGTGACCAACCGGTTCGTGGTCGAGGAAAACGGCGCCGAGGGCTTCACCGCCCGGGCCCACGCGGCCCTCGCGGCGCTCGCCGCCCGGCCCGGCTACCTGCGCGGGCAGCTGGTCCGGGCGCTGGACGACCCGCGACACTGGTGCCTGGTCACCGAGTGGGAGTCGGTCGGCACCTACCGCCGCGCCCTCGGCGGCTTCGACGTGAAGATCACGGCGGTACCGCTGCTCGCCGAGAGCCTCGACGAGCCGTCCGCGTACGAGGCGTTGGCGACCGCCGCGCCGGGCGGAGACGTGGTGACGGTCGCCAGTGACCGGGCTGCGGGTCCTTACCGCTGAGCCCTCGGGCACTACGCTGGCTCCTATGACCGCTCCCGGACCGGCAGCTCCACCACCGCACCCCCCGCTGCCCGGCCAGCAGGGACCTCAGGTCCCGGGCGACACCGGCGTACCGCCGGCCGCGTCCGGCCCGCCGCCCACCGGCGGCACCGGCACGACGCCCCCCTACGGCTTCGCCGGGCCGCCACCCGCCGCCCCGCCCCCGCCCACCGGCTTCCCCGCGACGCTGCCCGGGGGTGGCCCCGGGCACGACGTGCCACCCCCGCCGCCCGGGCCCGGGGTGGCTCCGCCGTTCGCGGCCCCGCCGACCGAGGGCGGCCGGTCGCGGCTCTGGCTCGGCCTCGGTGCCGGGGCGCTGGCCCTGCTGCTCTGTTGCGGTGGCGGCGGCACGGCGGTGGTCGGCCTGCTGGTCAGCGGGGTGCAGGCGATCGAGGAGCAGGGCCGCACGGTCTCCGGGGACTACTACCGGGCGCTCGCCGAGGGCGAGTACGGCCGGGCGTACGACCAGCTCTGCGAGGACGCCCGGCGGCGCGAGTCCCGGCCGGAGTTCGAGCGTCGGGCCGCCGCGGAGCCGCAGATCGCCTCCTACCGGGTCGGTGAGGTGGACACCACCACGCTCACCGTGCCGGTCGACGTGACCTTCGCCGGCGGCGGTCAGGAGCGCCAGGAGGTCGTGCTGGCACAGGACCGGCAGACCGGTGGCATGGAGGTCTGCGGAGTCAACTGACCGGCCGCAGGTAATGTGCTGGGCTCGGGCCCACACCGGTCGTACCGTTGTCCCCGAACCGCGCCTTCCGTTCCCTGATGTCCCCGCCGACCGCCAGTCGGCGTAGGAGGAAAAATGCCAGCCGACCGTATCGACGCCGTCGTCAGCCTCGCCAAGCGCCGGGGCTTCGTCTTTCCCTCCAGCGAGATCTACGGAGGCACCCGGTCGGCGTGGGACTACGGTCCGCTCGGCGTGGAACTGAAGGAGAACGTCCGCCGGCAGTGGTGGAAGACCATGGTCCAGCAGCGCGACGACGTGGTGGGCCTGGACTCCGCGGTGATCCTGGCCCGGGACGTCTGGGCCGCCTCCGGCCACCTGGACGCCTTCGTCGACCCGCTGACCGAGTGTCAGTCCTGCCACAAGCGGTTCCGCGCCGACCACCTGGAGGAGGCGTACGAGGCCAAGCACGGCCGCCCGCCGACCTCGCTGGCCGAGCTGAACTGCCCCAACTGCGGCAACAAGGGCACCTTTACCGAACCCCGGATGTTCAACGGCCTGATGAAGACCTACCTCGGCCCGGTGGAGAGCGACGAGGGGATGCACTACCTGCGCCCGGAGACCGCCCAGGGCATCTTCGTCAACTACCGGAACGTGGAGACGGTCGCCCGCAAGAAGCCCCCCTTCGGCATCGCGCAGACCGGCAAGTCGTTCCGCAACGAGATCACCCCGGGCAACTTCATCTTCCGCACCCGCGAGTTCGAGCAGATGGAGATGGAGTTCTTCGTCGAGCCGGGCACCGACGAGCAGTGGCACGAGTACTGGCTCGCCGAGCGCTGGAACTGGTACCTCGACCTCGGCCTGTCCGAGAGCAACCTGCGCTTCTACGAGCACCCGAAGGAGAAGCTCTCCCACTACTCGAAGCGCACCGTCGACATCGAGTACCGGTTCCAGTTCGGCGGCACCGAGTTCGCCGAGTTGGAGGGCGTCGCCAACCGCACCGACTTCGACCTCTCCACGCACAGCAAGCACTCCGGCGTCGACCTGTCGTACTTCGACCAGACCAAGCAGGAGCGCTGGGTCCCGTACGTGATCGAGCCGGCCGCCGGCCTCACCCGCGCGGTGCTGGCCTTCCTGCTGGAGGCGTACGACGAGGACGAGGCGCCGAACACCAAGGGCGGCGTCGACAAGCGGACCGTGATGCGCTTCGACCCGCGCCTGGCCCCGGTCAAGGTGGCGGTGCTGCCGCTGTCGCGCAACGAGGCGCTCTCGCCCAAGGCCAAGCAGCTCGCCGCCGACCTGCGCAAGCGCTGGGTGGTCGAGTTCGACGACTCGCAGGCGATCGGCCGCCGCTACCGCCGGCAGGACGAGATCGGCACCCCGTTCTGCGTCACCGTCGACTTCGACACCCTGGACGACGACGCGGTGACCGTGCGGAACCGGGACACCATGGCCCAGCAGCGCATCCCGCTCGACCAGGTCGAGCGCTACCTGATCGACCACCTTCCCGGCTGCTGACGCCGGCGGCGGGGCGCGCCCACGCGGCCTGCCCCGCGGCGGTGGCGGGGTCTGCCGGCGTACCAGCTCAGCGCCGGTAGGCTCCTCCGTACACTTGTCCGGGTGACCGCGCCGACGACCCCTTCCACCGTGCGCCCGCTGGACATCGGGCGGCATCAGGTGTGGCCGCCGGTGGTGCTCGCGCCGATGGCCGGCATCACCAACGTCGGTTTCCGGCAGCTCTGCCGGGAGCAGGGCGGCGGCATCTACGTCTGCGAGATGATCACCACGGTCGCGCTGGTCGAGCGGAACCCGAAGACGCTGCGGATGATCGCGTTCGGGGTCAACGAGCGCCCGCGCAGCCTCCAGCTCTACGGCACCGACCCGGAGACCACCGCCGCCGCGGTGCGGATCGTGGTGGAAAGGGATCTCGCCGACCACATCGACCTCAACTTCGGTTGCCCGGTCCCGAAGGTCACCCGCCGTGGTGGCGGCGCGGCGCTGCCCTGGCGACGCCGGCTCTTCGCCCGGCTGGTGCGGGCCGCGGTGAATGCCGCGTCGCCCGCCGGGGTGCCGGTCACCGTCAAGATGCGCAAGGGCATCGACGACGACCACCTGACGTACGTCGAGGCGGGGCTCGCCGCCCAGGAGGCCGGCGTCGCCGCCGTGGCCCTGCACGGGCGTACGGCCGCCCAGCGGTATTCGGGCACGGCCGACTGGGACGCCATCGCCGCCCTCAAGCAGGCGCTCGATGTGCCGGTGCTCGGCAACGGCGACATCTGGGAGGCCGACGACGCGCTGCGGATGGTGGCGAACACCGGCGTCGACGGGGTGGTGATCGGGCGCGGCTGCCTCGGCCGGCCCTGGCTCTTCGCCGACCTGGAGGCCGCGTTCGACGGGCGCACCGAGCGTCGGCTGCCCCACCTCGGCGAGGTGGCGGCGACCATGCGCCGGCACGCCGAGCTGCTGGTCGAGCAGTTCAGCGTCGGGGCGCGCAACCCGGCCCGGGGCGAACGGGACGGCTGCACCGATTTTCGTAAGCACGTCGCCTGGTACCTCAAGGGTTTCCCGGTCGGCAGCGAGCTGCGCCGCGCCCTCGCGATGATCGACAGCCTGGCCCAGCTCGACGACCTGCTCGGCAAGCTCGACCCGACCGTGCCGTTCCCGGTGGAGACGCTCGGCCAGCCACGGGGACGGACCAACTCCCCGGGCAAGGTCTTCCTGCCCGACGGCTGGCTGGCCAGCCGCGACGACGACACCGTCCCCGAGGGCGCCGAACTGGACGACTCCGGCGGCTAACGCGTACACCCTCGCCCGACGCCTGACGCCTGACGCCTGACGCCTGACGCCCGACCCGCGCGCCCGCCCTGACCGCGGGCCGCGCCCGTCCCTCGGCCGCGCCCGGCTCCGGGCGGTTGCCCCCTCCGGCGGTTGCTCCTGGGACCACGCCCTCGGCCCACGCCGTCGGCCAACCAGGCAGCAACACACGCCGCCCGCCGTTCGGTCGAGGCAGCAATATCAGGGTTGTTGCTGCCTCGTGTGTGGGGTGTGGGTTGACGCAGCAGTATCCCTGATGTTGCTGCCTGGCCCCGCGCCGTGCCGTGCGGTGCGGTGTGGTGGGGTGCCGTGCCGTTCGGTGGATGGGTGAAGGGCCGACTCCCGGGGTGTGGGGGTCGGCCCTTGGTGGTGTTTGGTTGTTAGCTGGTGGCGCTGTAGCCGCGGGTGGCGATCCAGTCGGCGAGGGTGTCGATGTTCATGCGGTAGGAGGCTTGGGTGGGGTCGGCGGAGTCGGCGATGGTGACGGTGTGGCCGCCGTCGCGGTAGCCGACGATGCTGATGTAGTGGCCGCCTTCGAAGCTGTGGGGGGTGCCGTCGGTGTCGGTGGCGGTGCCGGCGATGTTGGCGACCACGGCGCGGCCGTCGTCGACGGTGCGGACGATGTCGTTGCGGAGCTTGTCGGTCTGCTTGTCGTCGGCGGTGGGGGCGGAGATTGCGGTGGAGGTGTAGACGTTCTTGCCGGTCTCCTTGTTCAGTACGGGGGTGATGTCGTTGATGGAGTTGGTGCCGGCTTCGGTGGTGCCCATGGTTTTGGCCATGGCGTCGACGTCGATGTTCTTGCCTTGGACGCTGAGGGCGTTGCGGGCGGCGGCGGGGCCGCAGTAGTAGAAGTTGGGCTGGGCTTCGTAGCGGACGTTGAGTTCGCGTTCGCTGCTGGGTTTGCGGTCGGCCTTGGCCACGGTGGTGCTGGTCGGTGTGCTGGGTGCGGCGTGGGCGGTGATGGCGGGTCCGGCGATGCCGCCGGCGGTGGCGGCGGTAGCGGCGATGGTCAGGGCGGTCTTGCGCAGGATGGTGGTACGCATGATGAGTCACGCCTCTCGTTCGGGGGTGTGCGCGGCCCGAGTGTTGGGGGATGTGCTGGGCCGTGCGTGAGGGAGTTTGTTCGGGATCGTCGGGGCCCGGTGGGCTGCTCGCGACGTCCGGGAGGGGTGTAACGCCGGGGCGTTGGGGGTCATTCCCGATCCGGTGCGCGCCCCAGGGGTGCTGCGGGGAAGGGGCGATGTCCGGTGCGGCGCCCTAGGGGCGCTGCGGGGGAACGGGCGATGGTACGTCGGGGATCTGCGGGGGATCTGCTCGCGACGTCCGAGGGATGTAACGCGGGGTGGGGCGGGGTCATTCCGGCCCGGCCTCGGGGTGCGGCGCCCGGGGGGCGTCGTGGTTACGCCATGTATAACGACCGGGCCGGGGGCGTGATTCCGCCTGGCGGGTGACCCGGGCCACCGCCCGACCCACCCGAAGCGGGATAGAACAGACATTCAGCCCACGATAGGCCCGGCACCGATCCGGACATCGTGTGCCAAACGGTATGGATCGGTCACACCTGGGTGGATCGGGTGGTGTTCTGTTCCTGAAGCCTGGGGGTGGGGATGGTCGGTGCTGCCGGCCAGGGCACCTCGGGGGCGTGGTGGAAGGTGATTCCGGCGGCCGTCCACCGGGCCCCGTGCCCGGCCAGCCGCTGGCGGAAGCCGTCCCAGTCGTGCGTCGAGGGTGGTGACCAGCCCAACTCGGCGACGGCGGGCAGCCGGGGGAGGAGCATGAACTCGATCTCGGCGAGTGTCGTGACCGACTCGGTCCAGAGCGGTGCCTCGATGCCGAGCACCGTTTCGGCCGGTACGCCGGCGACGTGCTGGGCCGGGTCCCAGTCGTACGCCCGGCGTACGTCGATCAGCCCGGCCCAGTCGTGCCCGATCGGGGTGTCTGGGGTGTACTTCATGTCGAGGTAGGTGTGGTTTCCGGGGGAGAGGATCAGCGTGGCGCCCCGGCGTACCGCGTCGGCGGTGACCGGGTCGTCGGCGGTGGTGCCCCACCACTGGAGGACCCGCCCCTGGGCGTGCGCGGCCGGGGCGATCTGGTGCCAGCCGATGACCGTCTTGCCCAGCCCGGCGACGATCCGCTGCACCCGCTCGACAAAGCGGGCGTACACGTCGGCGGGCAGCTTGAACACCTCGTCGCCGCCGATGTGCAACCACTGCCCGGGAGTGAGCGCGGCGAGTTCGCCGAGCACGTCGGCGACGAAGTCGTACGTGCGCTCGCTGGTCGGGTCGACGTAGCTGAACCCGACCTCGGTGCCGGTGTACGGCGGCGGTGCGACCCCGTCCGGCGTCAGCTCGGCGTACGCGGTCAGCGCCGCGTTGGTGTGGCCGGGCAGGTCGATCTCGGGGATCACGGTGATGTGCCGGGCGGCGGCGTACGCCACGATGCGGCGGTAGTCGGCCTGGGTGTAGTGCCCGCCGGGGCCCCCGCCGACCTCGCCGGCCCCACCGATGGTGGCCAGCTGGGGCCAGGAGTCGATGGCGATCCGCCAACCCTGGTCGTCGGTGAGGTGCAGGTGCAGCCGGTTGAGCTTGTACCGGGCGAGGTGGTCGATCACCCGCAGCACGTCGGCGACGCCGAAGAAGTGCCGGGCGACGTCGAGCATCACGCCCCGATGTGGGTAGCGGGGGCGGTCGACGATCGACCCGCCGGGCAGCACCCAGCGTGCGGCGACCGGCGTCGCGCTCTCGACGGCCGCCGGTAGCAGCTGTCGCAGCGTCTGCACCCCGTGGAAGAGGCCGGCGGCGGTGCCGGCGGTGATGCGTACCCCATCGGCGGCGATGTCGAGCCGGTAGCCCTCCGCGCCGAGGTCGGCATCGCCGGTCAGGTCGAGGGCGATGCCGCCGGCCGGCGCGGGCGTGGCGGTGTCGGTCACCGGCAGCGGGTATCCGGTGGCCGGGCGCAGCAGCGCGGCCAGTTGCTCGCCGACCGCCAGGGCGGCCGGGTCGGCGCTGACCCGGATCACTGCGTCGGCGGTGAGCAGGTGGTCGGCGCCCGGGTCCGGGGTGACCCGCTCGGGCGCGGGCACCACGTCGCCGAGCCGGACCGGCGCCGCCGGGGCGAGCAGCGCCGCCGCCTCCCGCTCCGCGGCCCGCGCCAACTCCCCGGCGGTACGCCCCACCGCCGCCCCGGACGCCGGGGCGAGTTCACCGGCGTCAGCCCGCACACCGACCTCGGCATCGGGTGGGTCGAGTGGCTCCGGTGCGGTGGCGGGGGAGGTGGACACGACAGCGGCTCCCGGGGGTGTATTCGCGGCGGTTGTGGCAATGGTGCGAGGTGTGGTCACACCGCGTGTCGTCAAGCATACGGGCAGATCGGCGATTGCGTGATCGTGCGCATGGAAACGTTCCCAGAAACGGCCGTGAACGCGCACAGTCGTTATTGCTGTGCCTATTGTCACCGAATGCTCCCGGGCCGCTCGTTGTTCGCTTAGCCTTCGCCCACCGATCGCACAGCTCCCCCGGATTATCGATGGCCGGTTCCGGGGTATCAGAAAACTGAACCTTCGTTAAGTGTCAATCCGGGCGCGTGGGAGGCTCTGGTGGCAGCGCAAGAGACGGTCGAGCACAAGTACGTCTACGACTTCGCCGAGGGCAACAAGGATCTCAAGGACCTCCTCGGCGGCAAGGGAGCCAACCTGGCCGAGATGACCAATCTCGGCCTGCCGGTACCGCCCGGCTTCACCATCACCACCGAGGCGTGCAAGGCGTACCTCGACACCGGCGTGGAACCCGCCGGGCTGGCCGACCAGATCGCCGCCCACCTGGCGGCCCTGGAGCGGGAGATGGGCCGCCGCCTCGGTGACCCGGACGACCCGCTGCTGGTCTCCGTACGCTCCGGGGCGAAGTTCTCGATGCCCGGCATGATGGAGACCGTCCTCAACGTCGGCCTCAACGATCGCAGCGTCGAAGGACTGGCCCGCCAGGCCGGCGGCTCGACCGATCAGGCGGCCTCCGGCGGCTCTACCGACCAGGCCGCCTCCGGCGGGGCGGACAGATTCGCCTGGGACTCCTACCGGCGCCTGATCCAGATGTTCGGCAAGACGGTCTGCGAGGTGCCGGGCGAGGAGTTCGAGCAGGCGCTCGACGAGGCCAAGCGGGCCAGGGGCACCACCGACGACCTCGACCTGGACGCGGACGACCTGCGTGGGCTGGTCGACGCGTACAAGAAAATCTTCAGTAAGCACACCGGGCGGGAGTTTCCGCAGGAGCCGCGCGAGCAGCTCGACCTGGCCGTGCGGGCGGTGTTCGCGTCGTGGAACGCCGAGCGGGCGGTGGTCTACCGCCGGCAGGAGCGCATCCCGGCCGACCTCGGTACCGCCGTCAACGTGGTGGCGATGGTCTTCGGCAACCTCGGTCCGGACTCCGGCACCGGCGTCGCCTTCACCCGCGACCCGGCCAGCGGCGCGCAGGGCATCTACGGCGACTACCTGGCCAACGCCCAGGGCGAGGACGTGGTCGCCGGCATCCGCAACACCGTGCCGTTGCAGGAGCTGGAGCGGATCGACAAGCACTCCTACGACGAGCTGCTCGACTACATGGCCCGGCTGGAGCGGCACTACCGGGACCTCTGCGACATCGAGTTCACCATCGAACGCGGCAAGCTGTGGATGTTGCAGACCCGGGTCGGCAAGCGCACCGCCGCCGCCGCGTTCGTCATCGCCGGCCAGCTGATCGACGAGGGCCTGATCGACCTCGACGAGGCGCTGCACCGGGTCAACGGCGCGCAGCTGGCCCAGCTGATGTTCCCGCGCTTCCAGCTCGACCACGGGTTTCCGCCGGTGGCCACCGGCATCGGCGCCTCGCCCGGCGCGGCGGTCGGCAAGGTGGTCTTCACCTCGGCCCGCGCGGTCGAGCTGGCCGGCGAGGGGGAGGCCGTCATCCTGGTCCGCCGGGAGACCAACCCCGACGACCTGAGCGGCATGATCGCCGCCCGGGGCATCCTGACCTCGCGTGGCGGCAAGACCAGCCACGCCGCGGTGGTGGCCCGGGGGATGGGCAAGACCTGTGTCTCGGGCGCCGACAAGCTGGACATCGACGTGCCGAAGCGGCGGTTCACCGTGGCCGGGAAGACGGTGACCGAGGGCGACGTGGTCTCCATCGACGGCACCACCGGCAAGGTGTACCTGGGCGAGGTGCCGGCCACGCCGTCGGAGGTGGTGCGGTACTTCGAGGGCGAACTCGACCCGTCGGCCACGGACGACGCGCTGGTCCGGGCCGTACACCGGATCATGTCGCACGCCGACACGGTCCGGACGCTGGCGGTACGCACCAACGCCGACACGGCCGCCGACGCGGCGCGGGCCCGGCGCTTCGGCGCCGGTGGCATCGGGCTCTGCCGCACCGAGCACATGTTCCTCGGCGACCGGCGCGAGCTGGTCGAACGGCTGATCCTGGCCCGCGAGCCGGACGAGCGGGAGAGCGCGCTCGCCGCGCTGCTGCCGTTGCAGCGGGCGGACTTCGTGGAGATCTTCCGGGAGATGGACGGCCTGCCGGTCACCGTCCGGCTGATCGATCCGCCGCTGCACGAGTTCCTGCCGCCGCTGGAACAGCTCGCGGTCGACGTGGCGGTCGCCCAGGAGCGCGGCGAGGACGTCGCCAAGGAGGAGGCGCTGCTCGCCGCCGTACGCCGGATGCACGAGGAGAACCCGATGCTCGGGCTGCGCGGGGTGCGCCTCGGCCTGGTCATCCCCGGCCTCTTCGCGATGCAGGTCCGGGCGATCACCGAGGCCGCCGTGGAGTGCGCGCGGCAGGGCGTCCGGTCCTGCCCGGAGATCATGGTCCCGCTCGTCGGCGCGGTCCAGGAGCTGGAGACGGTACGCGCCGAGGCCGAGAGGATCATCGCCGACGTGGCCGGCGGCAGCGACGTCGAGGTGCTGATCGGCACGATGATCGAGGTGCCCCGGGCGGCGCTGACCGCCGGTCAGATCGCCGAGGCCGCGGAGTTCTTCTCCTTCGGCACCAACGACCTGACCCAGATGGGCTGGGGCTTCTCCCGCGACGACGTGGAGGGCGCCTTCTTCTGGCGCTACCTGGAGCTGGGCATCTTCGGCATCTCACCCTTCGAGTCGATCGACGCCGACGGGATCGGCCGGCTGGTGCGCATCGCCGCCGAGGAGGGGCGGGCCGCCCGGCCGGGACTGAAGCTCGGCGTCTGCGGCGAGCACGGCGGCGACCCGGACTCGGTGCACTTCTTCCACTCGGTCGGGCTGGACTACGTCTCCTGCTCGCCCTTCCGGGTGCCGGTGGCACGGTTGGAGGCCGGCCGGGCCGCCGTGATCACGACCGGCTCGGACAGCCGCTGAGGGCCGGGCCTCCCGGCCGGTGCCCGCACACCGTCCGGGAGGCCCGCCTCGACACGGTCGGTTCGGGGTGGAGCTCAGATCGGCGGCCGGCGCCAGGTGATCGACGGATCCCGGCGCGGGCGCTGGTTCGGCAGGGTGGACATCGGGGTGCGCACCGCCAGCGGGGCGTGTGGGTCCGGCTGGTGATGCGGCGTCAGCGTCGGCCGGCGGCAGGCGGCGAGCGCCGGGCCGGTGCGGTGGACCACCCCTCGCGCCTCCTCCCGCAGCGCCGCCAGATCCGCCCCCGGGTCGGCGACCAGGGTCAGCAGCGCGTCCCGGCCGGCCGGGTAGGTGACCACGCAGCCGGCCGCGGTGTGCACCACGGATTCGTGGAACGCTCCCTGCCGGACGGTGGCCGCCATCCGGTGGCCGAGGCCGAAGCTGGCCGCCGCCAGTGCCGCCAGGTGGGTGGCGTCCGTCGCCGGCAGGTCGCTGGTGATCAGCAGGCCGTCCGTGCCGGCGATGACCGTGCCGGCGACCTCGGGGCGGCGTCGGCGCAGCCCGCGCAACTCGGTGCCCATCATCGTTTCCGCGTTCACGAGCGTGTTTCTCCCGCCGGTCGTGTCTCCGCCTCAACAGGTGACGTTCCGCGATGGCGACGCTACCTGTGGATGTCGATGTATGCGATCCCGTGGCGGCCGGCGATCGGTCGACAACTCTCGTCTGATCGGGGGATGTGAGCCCACCGCGCCCACGTCGCGGGCGCGCCGGGCACGGCAGCCGGGCGTAACCTGATCTAGTGCGGTGACCGTCGTCGCGAAGGGGTGGCCGGATGAGATCGCGTACCGAGCTGTCGAGGGAGAGTCTGGCCGGTGTCGGCGCGGCGGTGCCGGCATGACCAGCGTGTGGGAGAGCCTGACCGTCGACGCCCGGGACCCGGGCCGGTTGGCCCGCTGGTGGGCGGAGGCGCTCGGCTACCAGGTGGTCGACGAGCGGCCGGACGAGGTGGAGATCCGGCAGAGCGCGGACCAGTTGCCCGGGATCGTCTTCGTGCCGGTCGCCGGCGCCAAGGAGGGCAAGAACCGGCTGCACCTCGACCTGCGCCCGGCCGACCGGGAGGCCGAGGTGGAACGGCTGGTCGACATGGGCGCCCGGCACGTCGACGTGGGTCAGGACGGCGACGACTGGACGGTGCTGGCGGATCCGGAGGGTAACGAGTTCTGCGTGCTGCGGCAGCGTGGCGATTGAGCGCTGCACCCCCTGAGTCGGACGCCGCCCGCCGGGTGGACGAGCCGGCCAAGGATCCGGGCCACGGCCGGTCGCCGTACGAGCGGGACCGGGCGCGGGTGCTGCACTCGGCGGCGTTCCGCCGGCTCGCCGCGAAGACCCAGGTGCACACGGCGGGCACGGACGACTTCCTGCGTACCCGGTTGACCCACTCCCTGGAGGTGGCGCAGATCGGCCGGGAGATGGGCGCCCGGCTGGGCTGCGACCCGGACGTGGTGGACACCGCCGGGCTGGCCCACGACCTCGGGCACCCGCCGTTCGGGCACAACGGCGAGGCCGCGCTGGACGAACTCGCCGCCGCCTGCGGCGGGTTCGAGGGCAACGCGCAGACGCTGCGCGTGCTCACCCGCCTCGAGGCCAAGGTGTACGCCGCCGACGGCGGGTCCGTCGGGCTGAACCTCACCCGTGCCTCGCTCGACGCGGTCGGCAAGTACCCGTGGACCCGCGTGCCGGGCCGGCGCAAGTTCGGGGTGTACGCCGACGACCTGCCCGCCTTCGCCTGGCTGCGGGAGGGCGCCCCGCCCGGCGAGCGGCGCTGCCTGGAGGCGCAGGTGATGGACTGGGCCGACGACGTGGCGTACTCGGTGCACGACGTCGAGGACGGCATCCACGGCGGATACCTCACCCTGGAGCCGCTGCTCGCCGACGCCGACGAGCGGGCGGCGCTCTGCGTCGACGTGGCCGCCGTCTACTCGACCGAGTCGCCCGGCGATCTCGGCGAGGCGCTGGTCGACCTGCTCGCCGATCCGGTGCTCGCCCCGCTGGCCGGCTACGACGGCAGCCATCGCGCCCAGGCCGCGCTCAAGGCCACCACCAGCGTGCTGACCGGCCGTTTCGTGTCGACCGCGGTCGCCGCCACCACCGCCCGGTACGGCCCCGGACCGCACCGCAGGTACGCGGCCGACCTCGTCGTACCCCGGCAGGTGCGCGCCCGGTGCGCGCTGCTCAAGGGCATCGCCCTGCGGTACGTGATGCGCCGGCAGGGCGCGCGGGAGCGCTACGAGCACCAGCGGGAGATCCTCACCGACCTGGTGGCCGCGCTGGCGCGGCGGGCACCGGAGGCGCTCGACCCGGTCTTCGCCCCGCTGTGGCGGGCCGCGCCGGACGACGCCGCCCGGCTGCGGGTGGTCGTCGACCAGGTCGCCTCGCTGACCGACCCGGCCGCGTTGACCTGGCACGATCGCCTGACCAGAAGCTGACACCAGGCCCGGTGTTCATGGGGCGGCCGAGCGGTCCACCGGGAAGTTAGGTTAGCCTAACCCAATGACGGAGCGTCCGAAGAAGGTCACCTCCGCCCGGGTGCTGCGCACCGGGCGACCCACCGCGCACGTGGTGCGGCTGGTGCTCGGCGGGGAGGAGCTGGTCGACCTGCCGGTCGGCGAGTTCACCGACCACTACATAAAGATCGTCTTTCCGGTCGCCGGGGTGGACTACCCGCGCCCGCTCGACCTCGCCGCGATCCGCCGCGACCTGCCGCGCGAGCACTGGCCCCGGCTGCGCGCCTACACGGTGCGCGCCTGGGACGCGACGGCCGGTGAGCTGACCGTCGACGTGGTGTACCACGGTGACGAGGGGCTGGCCGGTCCGTGGGCCGCCGCGCTGCGACCCGGTGACGAGGTGCTGTTCATCGGCCCCGGTGGGGCGTACGCGCCGAGTCCGGAGGCCGACTGGCACCTGCTGGCCGGCGACGAGAGCGCGTTGCCGGCGATCGCCGCGTCCCTGGCCCGGCTGCCGGTCGGCGCGCCCGCGCACGTCTTCGTCGAGGTCGACGGCCCGGCCGACGAGCAGCCGCTGCCCAGCCCCGGCGCGGTGCGCCTGACCTGGCTGCACCGGGGCACCCGGCCGGTGGGCGAGGCGCTGGTGGCCGCCGTCCGCGGGCTCGACTTCCCGCCCGGCGCGGTGCACGCCTTCGTGCACGGCGAGGCGGCCTTCGTCCGCCAGCTGCGCCGCCTGCTCCGGATGGAGCGCGGCGTGTCGCGCGAGCAGCTCTCCATCTCCGGCTACTGGCGCCAGGGCCTGACCGACGAGGCCTGGCGCGACACCAAACCCACCTGGAACCTCCAGATCGAAGCCGAGGAGCGCACCCCCGCACCCGCCCTACTCCGTTGATCATGAGGTTGGCGGGCCCCCGCTGACCGACCGGCCCGCCGCCCCGGCCCGCTGCCGTGCGTGTCGGGGTGGCAGGGCAGGATGTAGGGCGAGGGGGTGGCGGCATGGCAGGGCGGATCCGGGACGAGGACATCGCGCTGGTCCGCGAGCGTACGTCCATCGCCGAGGTCATCTCCGACACGGTGACGCTCAAGTCGGCCGGCGGCGGCAACCTCAAGGGGCTCTGCCCCTTCCACGACGAGAAGAGCCCGTCGTTCAACGTCTCGCCCGCCCGCAACGTCTGGTACTGCTTCGGCTGCGGCGAAGGCGGCGACGCCATCAAGTTCCTGATGGACGCCGAGCACCTCAGCTTCGTCGAGTCGGTGGAACGGCTCGCCGCCCGCGTCGGCCTGCAACTGCGCTACGTCGAGGACGACCGGTCCGCCCCGCGCGGCAACCGCCCGCAGCAGGGGCAGAAGCAACGGCTCGTCGCCGCGCACGCCGCCGCGGTGGAGTTCTACACCGCCCAGCTGACCACGGCCGGCGCGCGTACCGCCCGGGAGTTCCTGGCCGAGCGCGGCTTCGACCGGGCGGCCGCGCAGCGATACGGCTGCGGCTTCGCCCCGGACGGCTGGGATCTGCTCACCAAGCACCTGCGCCAGCGCGGCTTCAGCCACGACGAGCTGGTCACCGCCGGGCTGTCCCGCCCGGCCCGCTCGGGCAGCCTGATCGACCGGTTCCGGCGCCGGCTGCTCTGGCCGATCCGCGACCTCACCGGGGACGTGATCGGCTTCGGCGCCCGGCGGCTCTTCGACGACGATGACGGCCCGAAGTACCTCAACACCCCCGAGACCCCGATCTACAAGAAGTCCCACGTGCTCTACGGCATCGACCAGGCCAAACGGGAGATCGCCAAGCAGGGCCGGGTGGTGGTGGTGGAGGGCTACACCGACGTGATGGCCTGCCACCTGGCCGGCGTGACGACCGCCGTGGCGACCTGCGGCACCGCGTTCGGCGCCGACCACATCGGCGTCCTGCGCCGGCTGCTGCTCGACACCGACGCGGTCGCCGGCGAGATCATCTTCACCTTCGACGGGGACGCCGCCGGGCAGAAGGCCGCGCTGCGCGCCTTCGACGACGACCAGCGCT
This sequence comes from Micromonospora sp. WMMD1082, assembly GCF_029626175.1. Lineage (NCBI taxonomy): Bacteria > Bacillati > Actinomycetota > Actinomycetes > Micromonosporales > Micromonosporaceae > Micromonospora > Micromonospora sp. WMMD1082. The sequence continues at coordinate 4,431,036 of NZ_JARUBM010000002.1, forward strand.
TCGTCGGGCGTACCTTCATCGCGGTCAGCCCCGACAACATGGACCCGTGCGAGCTGCGTCTGGCAAAGGGCGACCTGGCGGTCCGCGACCTGGTCGCCCGCCGCGAGCCGCTGGTCGACTTCGCGCTGCGCCACGTCATCAGCCGGCACGACCTGGACACCGTCGACGGCCGTGTCGAGGCGATGCGCCGCGCCGCGCCGCTGGTGGCCAAGCTCAAGGACCGGGAGAAACGCCCGGAGTACGTCCGCAAGCTCGCCGGTGACCTCGGCATGGAGATCGAGCCGGTGCAGCGGGCGGTGCTGGCCGCCGCCTCGGGGCGACCGGCGGACGGGCCGGCCGCGCGTCCCGCCCGCAGCGAGCCGGCGGTGGACAGCCCACAGTCGATGGTCGAGCGGGAGGCGCTGAAGCTGGCCCTTCAGGAGCCGGTGCTGGCCGGCCCGATGTTCGACGCGGTCGAGGCGGCCGACTACCGGCACCCCGTGCACGTCGCCGTCCGCGCGGCGATCGCGGCGGCCGGCGGGGCCGCCACGGCGGCCGGCGGCGCGGTGTGGATCGAGTCGGTCCGGGACGCCTGCGCGGATCTCGCCGCCCAGGCGCTCGTGGGTGAGCTGGCCGTCGAACCGCTGCGGATCGACGGCGAGCCCGACCCCCGCTACGTCTCGATCACCATGGCCCGGTTGCAGTGGGGGTCGGTCACCGGACGGATCCGGGAGTTGAAGTCGCGCATCCAGCGGATCAACCCGGTCAACAACAAGGACGAGTACTTCGCCACCTTCGGTGAGCTGCTCTCGCTGGAGCAGCACGCCCGCGCACTGCGCGAACAGGCGGCGGGAGGGCTGTGACGATGGGACTGTTCCGCCGCCGGCCGAAGCTGCCACCGGCCGACCGGCCGCCGCTGGAGCGCGACGAACGGGTGCTGGCCTGGGCCGCCGCCGGCAACGGCGAGGGCGACGGGGTGGTCGTCGCCACCCACCTCGGGCTCTGGCTGCCCGGTCGGGGCCACCGGATCGGCTGGCACGACATCGTCAAGGCCGTCTGGTCGGGGCGGGAGTTGACCGTCACCCCGGGCGAGCGGGTCGCCGAGCGCGACGGCTACCTGGTGGTCGCCGACCGCCCGGCCGAGCGGTACCTGCTGCTCGATCCCGGTGAACTGCCGCACCAGGTACGCACCCGGGTCACCCGCTCCGTGGCGTACACCCAGGAGCACGCGCTGCCCGGCGGGTCCGGCCGGATCGTCGGTCGCCGGGTGGCCGGCGTGGACGGCCTGACCTGGATGGTCCGTTACGACCCGGGCACCGCGACCGACGACGCGGCGGTGGTGGCCGAGACCGACCGGCTGGTCGCCGCGGCCCGCGCGGCGATGGCGCCCGCGGACGTTTGACGCGCGACCCGCCGCCAGTGAGTAACTCGGTGGGAAGTGTCGGACCGGGTGTCTAGGGTCGATGGGGTGACCATGGCTCAACCACTCATCCAGGCACGGGGGCTGGTGAAGCGGTTCGGCGACTTCACCGCCGTGGACGGCATCGACGTGGAGGTCCGCGCCGGTGAGGCGTTCGGCTTCCTCGGGCCCAACGGCGCCGGCAAGTCGTCGACCATGCGGATGGTCGGCTGCATCTCGCCACCCAGCGACGGAGAGCTGCGCATCCTCGGCCTCGACCCGCTGCGGGACGGGCCGGCCATCCGGGCCCGTCTCGGCGTCTGCCCCCAGCTCGACAACCTCGACCCGGAGCTGACCGTCCGGGAAAACCTGACGACGTACGCGCGCTACTTCGGCATCCCCCGCCGGGTGGCGCGGGCGCGCGCCGCCGAGTTGCTCGACTTCGTGCAGCTCCGCGAGCGGGCGGAGAGCAAGGTCGAGCCGCTCTCCGGTGGCATGAAGCGCCGGCTCACCATCGCTCGCGCGCTGGTCAACGAGCCGGACATCGTGCTGCTCGACGAGCCGACCACCGGCCTCGACCCGCAGGCCCGGCACCTGGTGTGGGAGCGGTTGTTCCGGCTCAAGCAGCAGGGCGTCACGCTGGTGCTCACCACGCACTACATGGACGAGGCCGAGCAGCTCTGCGACCGGCTGGTGGTGATGGACGGCGGGCGGATCGTCGCCGAGGGGTCACCGCGTGCGCTCATCGAGCGGCACTCCACCCGCGAGGTGGTCGAGCTGCGGTTCGCCGCCGACTCGCAGGAGACGTTCGCCGGCAAGCTGGACGGCCTGGGGGAGCGGGTCGAGGTGCTGCCCGACCGGATCCTGCTCTACGTGCCCGACGGTGACGCGGCGGTCGGCGAGGTCGCCGCGCTCGGCCTGCACCCGGTCAACGTGCTGGTCCGGCGCAGCAGCCTGGAGGACGTCTTCCTGCACCTCACCGGCCGCACCCTCGTCGACTGATGCCACCGGGAGAAAGAGCCATGGCACAACTGACCCGGGAGAGACCCGCCCTACCGCGAGTGCCGGCGTTGACGGTGCTCAACTACTACCTGGTGGGTTACCGGCGCACCTGGCGGTCCGGAGTCTTCTCGTCCTTCCTGCTGCCCACGCTGACCGTGCTCGGGTTCGGGGTGGGCGTCGGGGCGTACATCGACCAGGGCGTCGGTGGCGTCTCCTACCTTGAGTGGATCGTCGGCGGGCTGCTCGCGTCGACGGCGATGCAGGTGGCGATCGGCGAGTCGACGTGGCCGGTGTTCAGCAACCTGCAGTGGACGAAGATCTACCTCGGGCAGCGTTCGGCGCCGTTGCGGGTCGACGACATCCTCGCCGGCCACCTGGCGTTCGTGCTGTTCCGGGTGCTGACCTCGGTCGTGGCGTTTCTCCTGGTGACCGGAGTGCTGGGGGCGTTGCGGTCGCCGTGGGCGGTGCTCGCGCTGCCGGTGGCGGCGCTGCTCACCCTGGCCATCGCGGCGCCCGCCTTCGCGTACGCGGCGTCGGTCGACACGGACAGTTGGCTCGCGATGCTGTTCCGGTTCGCGGTGATCCCGATGACCCTGTTCGCCGGGGTGTTCTTCCCGGTCGAGTCGCTGCCGCTGGTGCTGCGCTGGCTCGCGTACGCGACGCCGCTCTGGCACGCCGTCGACCTGTGCCGGGCGGCGGTGCTCGGCGTCGCTCCGCAGTGGTCGGTCGCCGGCCACCTGTGCTACCTCGCCGCCTGGGCGGCTGCCGGCTGGCTGCTCGCCCGCCGCGCCTTCGCCCGCAAGCTCGTCGTCTGAAGTGGGGTTGTCGTGGTCAATCTGATGCTGCCCCGGCTGGTGGACGTCTCCGCCGCGTCGCGCCGGTCCGCGTCGGTCACCGAGCGCAACGTCGCGACCCTGAAGCCGGTGTACTGGTTGCTGCTCCTGTCCGGCGTCGTCGAGCCACTGCTCTACCTGCTGTCGATCGGCGTCGGGGTGGGTGCGCTGATCGGTGACCTGACGCTGCCCGGCGGCGAGGTCGTCACGTACGCGGCCTTCGTCGCCCCGGCCATGCTCGCCTCGTCGGCGATGACCGGCGCGCTCACGGAGACCACCTTCAACTTCTTCGGGAAGATGAAGTACATGAAGCTGTACGACGGGGTGATCGCCACCCCGGTACAGCCGTTCGAGATCGCCCTCGGCGAGCTGGCCTGGGCGATGCTGCGGGGCAGCGCGTACTCGGCCGCATTCCTGGTGGTGATGGTCGTGATGGACCTGACCACCCCCGCCCGCGCGCTCGCCACGTTCCCGGCGGCGGTGCTGGTCGGCTTCGCGTTCGGGGCGCTCGGCATGGCGGTGTCCACGTTCATGCGCAGCTGGCAGGACTTCGACATGGTGGGCTCGGCGCAGTTCGTCCTGTTCCTGTTCTCCGGGACCTTCGTTCCCGCCGAGGCGTACCCGACGGTGCTGCGCTGGCTGGTCGAGGTCACCCCGCTCTACCGGGCGGTGCACCTGATCCGCGGGGTGACCGTCGGCACGGCCGGCTGGGCGTGGCTGCTCGACGTGCTCTACCTGGCCGTGGTGCTGGTCGCCGGCCTGCTGATCGCCTCGCGCCGGATGGGCCGCCTGCTCTACAAGTAGTAGCGCCCAGCGCCCGCTGCCCGCTGCCGCCCGTCCGCTGCTCGCTGCCGCCCGCCCGCTGCCCGCTGCCGCCCGCCCGCTGCCCGCTGCCGGCTGCCCGGCCGGCGTGGCTACTCGGATGCATGCCGCTACAGGGAGTCGGGCCGCCCGGTTGCCGGCCTGCGGGCCGATAGCTTCTTGCTCACCCGCCCATCCCACTCGATCCCGACAGTTTCTCAAATTGTGGGACGGGGGTCTGAGACCTTGGACAGTTTCCGTTGGGCCCTAACGGAAACTGTCCAAGATCTGAACGCGATACCGGGCCTGGTTCTTGGGCACCGCCGGGTCGTCGCCCGGACTTCGCCTCGATCCGAGGTTCCCCGGGCAGCTTCTCAGCGGGATCGGGCCCAGGTGAGGAAGCGGTCGGCCAGCACGTCCGGTGGGGCCTGGCCGTCGAGGTCGCCGGCCGCGTCGTACATCAGCCCGCCGAGGTAGATCAGCAGGCCCGTGCGGTTCTCCCGGTACTCGCCCAGCAACGCCAGCCGCGCGGGCGAGCACGGCCACGCGGCGCCGCACACCCGGCACCGCCAGGACGGCCGCGCGGCGACGTGTGGCCGGTAGCGGGGCATCAGCGCCGACCCTCCTGCGTCCCGTGCGGCCAGTGGCCCTCGTTCGTGTGCCCGTCCTGGGTGTCGCGTGGCGGTGGCCGGTGGCCGGTGGCCCTCGTTCGTGCGCCCTTCCTGCCTTTCGCGCGATGGCGGCCAGTGGCCTTCGTTCGCGCGCCGCTCCAGGGTTCCGCACGGCGGTGGCCAGTGGCCTCCGTCAGCGCGCCACTCCTGCGCCCGGGTGAGCCACCCCGGCCGTCCCGGACCGTGGAGGTGGCGGACAACCTCCCCGGTGTGGTGGCCGTACGTGATTCCAAGGATCCGGCCGGGCCGGCGTTGGCCTTCGCCCCCGGTGCGTGGCGCGCGTTCGTCACGCACTTCACCGACCGCCCGTAGCGCGCGTCGCCGCACGGCACGCCCGCTCGTAGCAGGCGTCGCCGTCGCAGCCCGAGCCGCCGCCCGGAGCGGGCGCTGCCGCTCGTAGCGGGCGTGACGGTGTGACGACGCCGAGAATGCGATCGTCGATCTTGGACAGTTTCCGTCAGCGGGACGGCAACTGTCCAAGATCTGGTGGTGTCGGGTCGGTACGGCGGCCAGAGTCGGCGGATGGTATCCGTCATTCCGGACGAGCGGGCCGGGGCGTTGGAGTGGTTGGCGTTCGAGCAGGCCGGCGTGCTCACCGCCGCCCAGGCGCGCAGCGTGTTGAGTGAGGGCGCGGTGCGCGGGCTGGTGCGCTCGGGTCGGTGGCGCTCGATCGGGCGTGGGCTGCTGCTGTCCGGCAATGGGCGGCTGGCCCGGGATCAGCAGCTGTGGGTCGCCGTCCTGGCCGCCGGACCGGGTGCGGTCCTCGCGGGCGCCACGGCGGCCACCGAGGCGGGGGTACGCGGATTGCGTGCCGAGCCTCTGCACGTGCTCGTGCCGGCGACCCGCCGGGCCGGTCGTACCATTCTGCGCCGGTTGCCGATCGACATGGCCGCCGTGGTGGTGCACCGGACGGCGGTGCTGCCCGCCGAGCATCTCCAGGTCGGCCGCCCACCCCGGACCACCACGGCGCGTGCCCTGGTCGACGCGGCGGGCTGGGCGCCATCGGTGCGGCAGGCGCAGGAGATGCTCGCGGCCGGCTGCCAGCAACGCCGGGTGCTGCCGGAGGAGGTGGCCGCCGTGCTCGACTCGCTGCCCCGGGCACCCCGACGACGGCTGATCCGGCAGACCATCGACGACATCGCCGGCGGCGCTCAGGCGCTGAGCGAGATCGACTTCGTGCGGCTCTGCCGCCGGGCCGGTCTACCCCGGCCCGACCTGCAGCAACAGCGTACCGACGCGGCCGGATGCACCCGCTGGCTCGACGCGTACTGGCGGGAGTGGCAGGTGCACGCGGAGGTCGACGGATCGCACCACATGGACGTACGCCAGTGGGCGGCGGACATGCGGCGGCAGAACGATGTCTGGACTGCCGGCGACCGGATCCTCCGCTTCCCCGCCTGGCTGATCCGGGCCCACCCGGACGAGGTGGCCGACACCCTCCGCCGCGCCCTCCTCGCCGCCGGCTGGCGACCAGACGCATAGATCTTGGACAGTTTCCGTTCCGCGCTAACGGGAACTGTCCAAGATCTAGCTTTCGCTGGGATGGCGGTGTGAGTGGCTGCCCGTCGGGTGGTCGGTTTGCTGGAGTTGTTCGATTTGGGCGCGGCGCGGCGCGGTGCGGCGCGGCGCGGCGCGGTGCGGCGCGGCGCGGTGCGGTGCGGTGTGCGGCGTGGTGTGCGGCGTGGCGTGGCGTGGCCGGGGCGGGGCGGGGCGGTCGGAGGGCCTCCGGCGGTGTGGTGCTGTCAAGATCTGTTCGGCAGGAAGGTTAGCCGCCCTGGTAGTAGCGGGCGGCGCCGGGATGGAGCGGGATGGGGTCGGTGCTGGCGGCGGACTGGCGGTCGAAGTTGCGGGCCTCTGGGTGCGCCGCGGCCAGGTCGGCCTGGTAGGTGAAGAGCAACCGGGTCAGGTCGTACGCCAGTTGGTCCGGCATGTCCGCGCTGACCAGGATCACGTTCGCCACCGTGACGGTGGGCGTGCCGGATGGTGTGTCGTACGCGTCCTCGGGCAGCTCGGCGGTGGTGTAGACGGAGCCGTGCGCGGCGCCGAGGGGCTCGATCAGGTCGGCGACCGGGAGCAGGGCGAACCTGCCCGGGGCGCTGCTGAGCAGGTCGGCGATGCCCGGCGTGGGTAGCCCGCCGGAGAAGAACATCGCGTCCAGCGTGCCGGCGCGCATCCGGGCCACCGTCTCCGGCAGCGACAACCGGGCGCGGCTGACGTCGCGTTCCGGGTCCAACCCGGCGGCGCTGAGCAGCCGGGCCGCGATGACGTCGGTGCCGGACTTCGGTGAGCCGGTGGAGACGCGCTTGTCGCGCAGCTCCGCCAGCTCGGTGATCTCGGCGTCGGACCGGACGATCACGTGGGTGTAGTTGCTGTAGACCCGGGCCAGCGCCCGGACCGGTTGGGGCCGGCCGGAGAAGGCGCCGCGCCCGGCGATGGCGTCCGCTGCCGTGTCGGCCAGGCTGAAGGCGATCTCCATGTCGCCCTCGGTCAGCCGGGTGATGTTCTCCCCGGACGCACCGGTCGGCTCGGCTCGGGCCTCGTAGCCGGGCAGGTGACGGCTGATCACGTCGGCGTAGCCGCCGCCGAGCTGGTAGTAGACCCCGGTGGTGTTGCCGGTGGCCAGGAAGATCCGCCCGTCGTGCCAGGGGCGCGGCTCCGGTTCCTCGCTGGTGCCGCATCCGGCGGCCACCGCAACGACCGCCAGCAGCGCCGCCGCCAGCCGCGCACCGCGCCCCATGCCGGCCCTCCGCTTCGCGTCGGCCTGCAGAGCCACCGCGCCGGGCCTGATGAATCGCTCGCTCATGCGGGGACTCCGCCGCGTTGAGGTTCGGGCGTCCAGGAGCGGGCGGCCGGTTCGAGGGCCTCGGCGACCCGCTGGACCAGCGTCGCCGTCTCGTAGCCGATCTGGCCGAGGTCGCACCCGGAGGCGGCCAACACCCCGAGCAGGGCGCGGTCGCCGACCGCCATCACCAGCATCACGCCACCGTCCATGTCGACGATCTGTTGCCGGACCCGGCCGGCGGACATCAGCCGGGCGGCGCCGAAGGTCAGGCTGGCCAGGCCGCTGATCACGGCGGCGAGCTGATCCGCCTGGTCGGTCAGGAGGTGCGGCGAGGCCGCCAGTCGCAGCCCGTCACCGGAGACGGCGAGGGCGTGCGACACGTCCGGCACCTGCTCGGCGAAGTTCGCCAGGAGCCAGTCGAGGCCGGGATTGCCGTTGGGCATCATCTAAGGTCTCCCGTTCGTCTGCTGGTTACGCCGCATCGCGTGGGCCACCCCGGCGGACAGGGCGGACAGCCGGGCCCGCACCACCTCGGGGTCGAGCAGGTCGGTGCCGGGCTGCGGCGGCGGTACGTCGTGCAGTTCGGCCTGTAGGCCGTCACCGCGTACCCGCCGGGGCAGTCCTGCCGGGGCCGCCCCGGCCTTCGCCCCCGCAGCCCCGTTGCCGGGCTGCCAGGCCGGCTGGCCGTTGGCCGGCGCGGACGCCGGCGACCAGGACGGGGTCTGGCCCGCCTGCGCCGGTGGCCAGGACTGCGGTTGGCCGGGCTGCGGTTGGCCGGGCTGCGCCGGTGGCCAGGTCTCCGCCGCCACGTGCACCACCGGCAGGGTCATGGTCGGGGCCCCGTTGACGTCGAACCGGTTCGGCCCGGCGCCCACCTCCACCATCGACGGGGCGCCCGGCCCGGAGCCGGCGCTCCGGTGCCGGAACCAGGTGCCGATGGCCGAGGGGGTCGAGCGGGCGCCGATCACCGGGCGTCCGGTGACCTCCTCGACCCGGGTCAGCACCGCCTCCGGTACGTCCACCTGGGCCACCGTGCCGGCACCGGTGCTGTGCAGCCGCACCCGGATGCCGTGCCGGTTGGCCAGGTGGGCCACCACGTGCAGGCCCATGCTGCCGGCCGCCGCGCTGGACAGCACGGCTGGCGCGCCCAGCCGTTGGTTGATCTCGGCGAGCCGGTTCTCCCGGATGCCGATGCCCTGGTCGTGTACGCGCAGGGTGAGCCCGTCGACGGTACGCCGGCCGTCCACGTGCACCGGTGCGTGTGGCGGGGAGTAGGCGGTGGCGTTCTCCAACAACTCGGCCAGCAGGTGTACCAGGTTGCCCACCGCCGAGCCGTGCACCGCCGCGGTGGGCACGTTGATCTCGATCCGGGCGTACTCCTCGATCTCGGAGGCGGCACCCCGGACGACGTCGGCCAGCAGATGCGGCCCCTCCTGCGTCCGGCCGGGCTCGCCGCCGGAGAGGACCAGCAGGTTCTCTCCGTTGCGGCGCATCCGGGCGGCGAGGTGGTCGAGCGCGAAGAGCCGGGCCAGCGCGTCCGGATCGGTCTCGTCCCGCTCGAAGTCGTCGAGCAGGCGCAGCTGCCGGGTGATCAGCGTACGGATCCGGCGGGCCAGCGCCTCGACCATCCGGGTGACGTCCATCCGCAGCTCGGCCTGCTCGCCGGCCAGCCGCAGGGCGGCCCGGTTGACGGTGTCGAATGCCTCCGCCACCTGGGCGATCTCGTCGCGCCCGTGGCTGATCCCCGCGGTGAGTTGGGACGCCGGTCCGTCGATCCGCCCGCCGTCACCGGCCGAGATGGCGGTGATCCGTTCGGGCAGTTCCCGGTGCGCCATGGTGAGTGCCGCTACCCGCAGCCGGCGCAGCCGGCGGCTGGTGCGTACCGCCAGCAGCGCCGCGGTGACCAGCGAGGCCAGCGCCAGCGCGCCGGTGGAGCCGCCGGTGACCAGCGCCCGCTGGCGCGCGTCGGCGGCCAGCTCGACGGCGCGCCGGTCGAGTTCGTCGGAGAGTTCCCGGCCGAGCAGGTTGAACCGGCGGATGGCGCCGCTCTGGGCGACGTACCAGGCGTCGCCGTCGGCGGCGAGCGCGGCCGGCTCGGTGTCGGCGTTCAACGCGCTGTCGCGCATCCGGCGCGCGGTGGAGACGTCGCTGCCGCCGAGCAGACGGGTGTACGCCTCGGCGGCGCGGTCCCCGGCGATCCGGGAGAACTCGGCCTGCCGCTGCTCCTGTGCGCCGCGCAGCCGGCCGAGCCGGGCGAGTTCCCCCTCGGCGAGCGTGCCCCGCACGAACACGGCCCGCAGCAGGTCGCGTTCCAGCGATGCCAGGTGCTCCTCGGCGGCGACCGCGGCCACCTCACGGGCGCGGTTGGCCAGCTCCGGATCGCGCAGCTGAGCGGGGAGCGCGTCGGCGACGGCGAGCAGCGACTCCACCAGGGCCACGTAGGCCGGGTCGGCGGTGTCGGCGCCGAGCGCGGCGACGCGTGCCTCGTCGAGCTGGTTGAGGTGTTCGGTCACGCCGTCGAGGGCTCGGCCGAGGTCGGGCGCGGCGCGGCGGGCGTCGGCGCTGGCGGACGCGTACCGCGCGGTGGCCTCGTCGACCCGCCGCCGTTGGGCGTCGACCAGCTGCCGGCCGGAGGTTCCGCCGCGCTGACGCAGCGCCGCCGTCTCGCCGAGTTCCCGCTCCAGTTCGTGCACGAGCGAGACGGTGGCGGTGGCGGTGCCGGCCAGCACCCGGGCGCGTTCGGCGTCCGTGGAGGCGGCCAGGGCATCACCGGTCTGGATGGCACCCAGCACGAGCAGGCCGGAGGTGGCGACCAGGATCGGCGCGAGCAGCTGGGTACGCACCGACCACAGCCGGCCGGTGTGGCCGGAGGGGCGGTTGTGCCGGCGTACGCGCGCCAGGGAGGAGAGCGGCACGGGGGTTCTCCCGAGAGGTCGGGGGCGACCGGGCCGGGCGCGACACGCCCGACCCGGTCGCCGTCGGTCAGCTCGCGCCGAGGTCCTGCAACGCCTTGGCCGCGCCCCGGTGCAGACCGACCGGGTCGGTCCGGCGGGCGGTGTCCAGTGCGATGCCCTTGGCAGCGGGGTTGGCCTGGGCCAGCGCGTCCTTCTTCTCGAACACCGTCCGGGTGATGGCGCAGGCCACGTTGGCGTCGAGATCCTTGCGGACGAGCAGCACGTTCGGGACCACGATGGTCGGGGTGTCCGCCGCCGTGGAGTACACGTCCTTGCCGATCGTGCCGGCCTGGTACGCGGGGTTCAGTTCGCTCATCTTGGGCAGCAGCGGCGCGATGTCGACGAACTTCACCTTGTCCCCGGCAGTGGTGAACAGGTCGGTGACCCCGCCCGTGGGCAGGCCGCCGGACCAGAAGAAGCCGTCCACGGTGCCGTCCTTGAGGCCCTCGACCGTCTTGGTGAGGTCCAGCCGTTGGGCCTGGATGTCCGTGGCCGGGTCGAGGCCGGCCGCCTCCAGCAGGCGGTGCGCGATGACCTCGGTGCCGGACTTGGGGGAGCCGGTCGAGATCTTCTTGCCCCGCATGTCGGCCACCGAGTTGATGCCCGCGTCGGACCGGACGACCACCTGGGTGTAGTTGTCGTAGATCCGGGCCAGCGCCTCGACCGGTTGCGGCGCGGTGAAGCTGTCCTTGCCCTCCACGGCGTTGACGGCGGTGTCGAACAGCGAGAAGGCGACGTCGTACTGGCCACCGACGAGCTGTTCGATGTTCTGGACCGAGGCTCCGGTCTCGGCCGCGGTGCCGGTCAGCCGGCCACCGGTGCTGTCCGAGAGCTGCCCGGCCAGCGCGTTGCCGACCACGTAGTAGACGCCGGTGGCGTTGCCGGTGGCGATGCCCACCCGGGTGTTCTCGGCCACCTCGCAGGTGACGGCGCTCGCGGTGTCGTCCGTGGCCGCGGTGCCCTGCCGGCCTCCGCAACCGGCGGCGCCGGCCGCGACGAGGGCGAGTGCTCCCGCTCCCGCCGCTAGCCGCACGTTGATCCGTCCCACACTGTCTCCTTTCTGGGTCATGCCGGTGATCCGGCTCGCGTCCCGCCGGAGGGGCCGGCGGATCCGCGTCGTACGAACACGCCCACGGCCATGACGCCAGCCAGCACGGCACCGATCGCGATGGGCACGGGTTGCAGCCAGAGCAGCGTCAGTCCGGCCGCGACGCCGAGCAGGCGTTCCGGCACGCCCGCCGGGCCGACGCCGGGCAGCCAGCCGCCGGCCGCCACGGCCAGCACCGCGACGCCGAGCGCGGTGACCGCGGTGGCGACGAGGATGCGCTGCGGGCCGCCGATGCCGAGCAGGCCGAGCCCGGTCGGGGTGATCACGAACGCCAGTGGGATCAGGTACGCCGGCAGCGCGTACCGGAGGGTGTGCCACATGGTCGGCACCACCCGGCCGCCGGTCACCGCGGCGGCGGCGACCGCGGCGAGCGCGGTCGGCGGCGACACCTCGGACAGCACCGCGAAGTAGAAGACGAACATCGCCGCGGCGGGCGCGCTGACCCCGAGGTCGAGCAGGGCCGGGCCGATGATCACCCAACCGATCACGAAGGACGCGGTCACCGGGATCGCCAGCCCGAGCAGGCTGAGCGCGACGGCGGCGAGCAGCGCGGTCAGCGCGAGCACCACGGCCGGCTCGGAGCTGACCGCGCTCGCGGCGTTGATCAGCAGTGCCGCGGTCTGCGGGCCGAGGCCGGTCTTCGTGGTGGTCGCGGTGATGATGCCGGCCGCCGCGCAGACCACGGTGACCGCGAGCACCCCGCGTACGCCGCTGGAGAGCGCGGCGACCAGCCGGGACGGGGTGAGCCGGTGCTGCCGGTCCAGGAAGGACAGCCCGATGGCGAGCAGGGTGGCCAGTACCACGGCGCGGGTCGCCGACAGCCCGACCACCAGCAGCCCGACGATGGCGAACAGCGAGGCGAAGTGGTACCCGGAACGGGCCAGCAGCCGCCACACGGAGCCGCCCGCCATGGCGGCTGGGCGCACCCCGGAGCGCCGTGCGTCGATCTCCACCGAGAGCACGATGCCGAGGTAGTAGAGCACCGTCGGCACCATCGCCCAGCCGAGCACCCGCAGGTAGGACACGCCGAGGTACTCGGCGATGATGAAGGCCGCCGCGCCGAGCGTCGGCGGCGAGAGGATGGCGCCCACGCCGGCCGCGGCGAGCATCCCGCCGGCGCGTTCGGCCGGGTATCCGGCGCGGCGCAGGATCGGCCAGGTGACGGCGCCGATGCTGACGGTCGTCGCTGCCCCGGAGCCGGAGACGGTGCCGAGCAGGAAGCCGGAGGCCACCGCCGTCCGGCCGGGGGCGGTGCGGGAGCGCCGGAACGCGGCGGCGGAGAGGTTCACGAAGAAGCGGCCCGCGCCGGAGAGGTCGAGCACCGCACCGTAGATGGTGAACAGCACGATGTAGGTCGCCGCCACGTCCAGGGGGGTGCCGTAGAAGCCGCTGTCGGAGTTGTAGAACGCGTCGACCAGCTGCCCGAAGTCCAGGCCGCCATGGGCCACCGCCCAGGTCTGCGGCAGCAGCCCGCCGTAGTAGCCGTAGCCGAGGAAGAGCACGCACACCGCGGGCAGGATCCAGCCGGTGGTGCGCCGGCATCCCTCCAGCAGCAGGAGGAGCAGCATGGTGCCCATCGCCACGTCCATCCCGACCAGCAGGCCCTGCCGGTCGAGGAAGGCGTCGTAGCCACCGCCACCACCGCCGAGGGCGATCGGCAGCACCGGGTACAGGCAGCCGAGCAGCGCGGCGGCGGCCAGGGCCCAGTCGGTACGGCTGGGGCCGGAGCCACCCGCCGGGGCCGCGGCGGGTGGCTCCGGGGTCGCGGCCCGGCGGCCGAACAGCGTCCGCAGGCGGCCGGGCAGCCGCAGGTCGGCCGGGTAGGCGAGGAAGACCAACGGGAGTACGCCGGCCAGGAAGAAGATCAAGTAATACTTGCTGCCCTGGGCCAGTGGCCGGAACACCTGCCAGAGCGCGAGCAGGGCGATCGTCAGCGTCGCGGCGGTCAGGACGAAGGCGACCGGCCCGGACAGCACCCGGCCGGGCTTCTCCTCCTCGAACCGGGCGGCGAGTTCGGCCGTATCGACCTCGGTGACGGGGGACTGCGCTGTCGGGGTGGCCTCCAGCACACGGCCCTTGGCGCCGTGGCCCTCAGGTCCGGAATCATCGGTGAATCGGATAGCCGACACGAGGGGGGACGATACGCGAATCGCCTCCGCGTTGGAAACATTGTCGAACATCACTTCACTGAGTGACTTTCGATTTGTTCAAGTCACCCACCGAAGCAGAATGTTTAAGAACCGCGCTCGCGATCGGCGCGGACGTGCCGATCGGCGTGGCGCGAGGCCACTGCGGGCTCGGCGCGCCCTGTCCACTTTTCGCCATTAGCGGCTATATTGATGGTGGAATTTGTTGCGCAAAAATCATCGCTCACGACTACTCTCCGTATATCAAGCTACGGAGCGTGTTCTGGCGACTCGGTTAGGTCGCGGGACCGGGTGGCGCCGCCTCGGGTCGCCCGGCGTCGTGCGGGAACCCGCACAGGCCCGTCCGGCGGCCGGGCCGGCCGACCCGGGACGGTATTCCCCGACGTAATTGCATTCGACGGGCCGACCGCTCGGCGGGAACATTGAATCGTGCATTTCCCGTGCAGGGGAATCGGGCCGAATGGGTGTCCCCTTGCCGAGCGGCGTCGGCCGGGCGACCCGGGGGAGTTACTCGAAGCCGGTGGCGGGGCATGTGTCGGGGGCGATCACCGCGAGTTGAGGGGAGGGGCGATGGCCTCTGAGGAGTCTTCCCGCCCGGATGGGCGTGACCCGGAACGGAAGCCGGACGGCGCCGCGTACGCCGGGAGTGACCCGGCGGGTGCCGACCGGGACGCGCCGGATCAGCCCACCCGGGACGCGCCGGATCAGCCGACCGACCTGTCCGGCGGCGAGTGGGTGGCGGCGGTGCGCCGGACGGTGCGGGAGTTCGGCAAGGACAGCCTGACCGACTGGGCCGCCGCGCTGACGTACTACGGCGTGCTCTCCATCTTCCCGGGCCTGCTGGTGCTGGTCTCGCTGCTCGGCCTGCTGGGCCCGACGGCCACCCGTGGGGTGCGGGACACCGTCGCGGAGACGGTGCCCGAGCAGAACATCCGGCAGATCCTCGACGCCGCCATCGGCCAGGCGCAGCAGAACGGAGGGCTGGCCGGCATCGCCGCGATCGTCGGTCTGCTCGCCGCCTTCTGGTCGGCCTCCGGCTACGTCGCGGCCTTCATGCGCGCCTCAAACTCGATCTACGACGTGCCGGAGGGGCGGCCGATCTGGAAGACCCTGCCGGTCCGGGTCGGGGTCACCGCGGTGATCGGCGTACTGCTGCTGGCCAGCGCGGTGATCGTGGTCTTCACCGGCCGCTTCGCCGAACAGGTCGGCGAGGCGCTCGGGGTGGGCCAGACCGCCGTCACGGTGTGGGACATCGCCAAGTGGCCGGTGCTGCTGGTGCTGGTCAGCCTGATGTTCGCGATCCTCTACTGGGCGTCGCCGAACGCGCGGCAGGGCGGCTTCCGGTGGGTGAGCCCGGGTGGCGTGCTGGCGGTGCTGATCTGGTTGCTGATCTCCGGACTGTTCGCGTTCTACGTGAGCAACTTCGGCTCGTACAACAAGACCTACGGCGCGCTCGCCGGCGTGATCATCTTCCTGGTCTGGCTCTGGCTGAGCAACATCGCGATCCTGTTCGGCGCGGAGTTCGACGCCGAGTTGGCGCGCGGCCGGGCGATCGCGGGTGGGCTGCGGCCGGTCGACCGGGAGCCCTACGTCGAGCTGCGCGACGACCGCAAACTGCGCACGAAGGACGATGCCGCGAAGGACGATGCGCCGCCTCCCCGCTGACCGGCCGACGCTCAACAGTGGGCCTCCATCAGAACTTTCGCTGGATTCTGCAAAAGTTGCCGCCGAATCGTTCTAAGGTCTGGACAGCGCACGCCGAAGCCTCCTACTGTGTCGGGCACCACACGTCGGCATCTCGTCGATGTGAACACCCGGCTGGGAGAGGTGAGCCGTGCACACCGCCGACCCCCTGCACGTACGGCTGTTGCGGTTGCTCCGCGACGAGGGAGCGCTGTCCCGGGCCGAACTCGCCGACCGGTTGCAGATGCCCCGCCCCCGGTTGCTCGCCGAGCTGGAGCGGCTGGTCGGCCTCGGCTACGTGGCGGAGGCCGGCAAGGCCGCCTCCCGGGGCGGCCGCCGCTCGACCCTGGTCGAGCTGAGCCCGCACCTGCGCTTCGCCGCCGTCGACCTCGGCGCCAGCTCCATCGACGTCGAGGTCGTCAACGGCCGGCTGGAGCCGGTGGCGGCGTACGCGGAGGCGGCCGACATCCGGTCCGGGCCGAAGGCCACCCTCCAGCGCGTCAACGAGCTGCTGCACAAGGCCCGGGTCGACGGCGTGTACGAGCGGCTCGACGCGGTCGGCGTCGGCGTACCCGGCCCGGTCAGCTTCCGCGACGGGGTGCCGGTCTCCCCGCCGATCATGCCCGGGTGGGACCGCTTCCCCGTCCGCGAGCTGCTCACCCGCGAGCACGGCTGCCCGGCGGTGGTCGACAACGACGTCAACATCATGGCGATCGGCGAGCGGCACGGCGGGGTGGCGCACTCGGTCGACGACTTCCTCTTCGTCAAGATCGGCACGGGCATCGGGTGCGGGATCTACCTCACCGGCGAGGTTTACCGGGGCACCGACGGCTGTGCCGGGGACATCGGCCACATCCAGGTCGACCCGCACGGGCCGGTCTGCTCCTGCGGCAACGCCGGCTGCCTGGAGGCGCTCTTCAGCGGCGCCGCGCTGGCCAAGGACGCCACCGCCGCCGCGCGGGCCGGCGCCTCGCCCGCGCTGGCCGAGCGGCTGGAGGCCAACGGCACGATCACCGCCCTCGACGTCGCCGCCGGGGCCGTGGAGGGGGACGTGGCCTGCATCCAGCTCATCCGCGAGGGCGGGCGGCGGGTCGGCGGGGTGCTCGCCGGGCTGGTCAGCTTCACCAACCCCTCGATGATCGTGATCGGTGGCGGGCTCGCCCAACTCGGGCACATCCTGCTCGCCGAGATCCGCAGCGTGGTCTACCGCCGCTCGCTGCCACTGGCGACCGGCAACCTGCCGGTGGTGCTCTCCGAGCTGGGCCCGCGCGCCGGCGTGGCCGGCGCCGCGGTGCTCGCCAGCGACCTGGCCTTCGGGGAGGCGGCGTGACCGAGCACGGAGACGGTGTTACCGAGCACGGAGGCGGCGTTACCGGCACCGGAGGCGACCCGACCCGCCAGGACGCCCCGCTGGTCGAGGCGCCGGCCGACGCGGTCGCGGGCGAGGTGGTGCTGCGCCTGACCGACGTGGTCAAGACCTTCCCCGGCGTACGCGCGCTGGACGGCGTGCAACTGGAGGTACGCGCGGGCGAGGTGCACTGCCTGCTCGGGCAGAACGGCGCCGGCAAGTCCACGCTGATCAAGGTGCTCGCCGGGGTGCACCGGCCGGACTCGGGGCGCGTCGAGTGGCGGGGCGAGCCGGTGAGCTTCGCCGCACCGCAGGCCGCGATGCGCGCCGGGATCGCCACCATCTACCAGGAACTCGACCTGGTCGAGGACCTCTCGGTGGCGGAGAACGCCTTCCTCGGTCACGAGCCGCGCCGCTTCGGGTTCATCCGCCGGGGCCACATGGCCCGCCGGACCCGCCAGATCCTCGGCCGGCTCGGCCACGCCGAGATCCCGCCGGGCCGGCTGGTCCGGGCGTTGCCGGCGGCCGGCAAGCAGGTGGTCAGCATGGCCCGCGCGCTCTCCCACGAGGCCCGGCTGCTCATCATGGACGAGCCGAGCGCGGTGCTCGCCCACGACGAGGTGGGCAACCTCTTCCGGATCATCCGCGAGCTGACCGCGCAGGGCATCGCGGTCATCTACATCTCGCACCGGCTGGAGGAGATCCGCGAGATCGGCGACCGGGTGACCGTGCTCAAGGACGGCCGCACCACGGCGGCGAACCTGCCCGCCCGGGAGACGCCGACCCGCGACCTGGTCTCCCGGATGACCGGCCGGACCATCGAGTACGTCTTCCCGGAGCGCCCCGCGCAGACCACGGTCGGCGAGGAACTGCTCCAGGTCGACGGGCTGACCCGCGCCGGTGAGTTCGCCGACGTCTCGCTCGCCGTCCGGGCCGGCGAGATCGTCGGCATCGCCGGGCTGGTCGGCTCCGGCCGCTCCGAACTGCTGGAGACGATCTACGGCGCGCGGCAGGCCGAGGCGGGCACCGTGCGGATGGCCGGCCGGGCGCTGCGCCCCGGCAGCGTCGGCGCGGCGGTGCGGGCCGGCATGGGCATGGCGCCCGAGGAGCGCAAAAGCCAGGCGCTGCTGCTCGGCGAGCCGATCTACCGGAACGTCACGCTGGCGGCCTTCGGCCGCTACGCCCGCTTCGGCTTCACCGACGCCGGCCGGGAGCGGGCGGAGGCGGACCGGATCGCCGAGAGCCTGGAGATGCGTCCCCGCGACGTCCGCCGGCCGGTTCGGACGCTCTCCGGCGGCAACCAGCAGAAGGTGGTGGTCGCGCGGTGGCTGCTCGGCGACACTCGGCTGCTGCTGCTGGACGAGCCCACCCGGGGGGTGGACGTGGGCGCCCGGGCCGAGCTGTACCAGGTGATCCGGCAGCTCGCCGCCGAAGGGGTCGGTGTGCTGCTGGTCTCCAGCGAGGTGCCCGAGGTGCTCGGCCTGGCCGACCGGGTGCTGGTGATGCGGGAGGGGCGGGTCGTCCGCACGGCCCCGGCCGGCGAACTCGACGAGAACACCGTGCTCGACCTCGTCATGGCGGGGTCCCTGATGGAAGGCGCACCGGCATGAGCGAGCGTCAGCGAGCGAATCATCGACGCAGTGCGGTGGTGCCTCATGGCGGCACGGAGCGAAGCGGAGTGCCGGCATGAGCGAGCGTCAGCCCACTGCCACGCGGCTGCCGGCGCAGTCGCCGCCGGTGGACCCGGCCGAGACCGAGGCGGTCGGGGACCGGGCGTTGACCCCGACGGCCGCCGCCGGCCGGCTCTCCTGGTGGCACGGGGACGGCGGCGACGGGGCGCGGCGCAACCTCGCCCTGATCGGGGTGCTGCTGGCGCTCTTCGTGATCGGCGCGGCGACCCGCTCCGACCTCTACGCCAACCCGGACTGGGTCTGGGCCAACATGCTCAGCATCCTCAAGCTCGCCTCGGTGGTCGGCGTGGTCACCGTCGGGATGACCTTCGTGATCATCGGTGGCGGTATCGACCTCTCGGTCGGCGCGATCGTCGCGCTGGCCGGGGTCTGGTGCACCACGGTGGCGACCCAGAGCTACGGCGCCGGCGGCATGATCTTCACCGCGATCGTCGTCGGGACGGCGGTCGGCCTGGTAAACGGGACGCTCATCGCGTACGGGCGGCTGGTGCCGTTCATCGCCACGCTGGCCATGCTGGTGGCCGCGCGCGGGCTGGCCGCCGAGATCTCCGACAAGCAGACCCAGATCTCGCAGAACAGCGCCATCAACGGCATCGCCAGCACCGACCTGCTCGGCATCCCGCTGCTGGTCTACATCCTGGCCGCCGTGGTCGCCGCCGGGTGGGTGCTGCTCAACCGCACCACCTTCGGCCGGCGTACGGTCGCGGTCGGCGGCAACCCGGAGGCCGCCCGGTTGGCCGGCATCAACGTCAGACGGCAGACGCTGCTGCTGTACGCGCTCTCCGGCCTCTGCTGCGGCATCGCCGCCATCATGCTCACCGCCCAGGCCACCTCGGCCCAGGCGGCGATGGCCAACCTCTACGAGCTGGACGCGATCGCCGCCGTGATCATCGGTGGCACGCTGCTCAGCGGCGGGCGGGGCACCATCATCGGCTCCCTGCTCGGTGTGATCATCTTCGCCACCATCACCAACCTCTTCGCGATCAACGGTCTCTCCACCGAGGTCCAGAACATGGTCAAGGGCGGCATCATCGTCGCCGCCGTCCTGATCCAGCAGGTGCAGTTCCGCAGCATCACCCAGTTCCTCCGCCGTAACCGGCTGACCACCGGCTGACCCCTCGTCCGCACCACCCGGACCATCCCGCACGACCCGGAACCATCCCGCACCACCCGGAACCATCCCGGGCCACCCGAGCACGCGACGGTGGCCGGACCCCGCACACCCACATCCCTCTCCACCACCGATAACCAGGAGGTCGTCATGACCCAGCACAGTCGCGACATGTCGCGGCGCCGGCTGCTCTTCGGCGGGGCGGCCGTCGGGGCCGGCGTACTGCTCGCCGGCTGCACCAGCAACGAGCAGGATCAGCCGACCGAGGCGCAGACCAAGGCGGCGGACGGCGGCGCCAACGCCGAACCCGGCCAGCAGGTGACGATCGGCTTCTCCGCACCGGCCGCCGACCACGGCTGGATCGCCGCCATCACCAACAACGCCAGGGCGCAGGCCGCCGCGTACTCCGACGTGGAGTTCAAGACGGTCGAGGCCGGCGCGGACGCGGCGGCCCAGCGGGCGGCGCTGTCCACCCTGATCTCCCAGCGGCCCGACGTGATCGTGCTGCTGCCGCACGACGGCAAGGAGCTGAACTCGTTCGGCCTGGAGGCGATGCAGGCCGGCATCCCGGTGGTCAACCTGGACCGGGCCTTCCCGGACGCGAAGGCGTACCGGTTGCAGATCAAGGGCGACAACTACGGCATGGGCGTCTCCGCCGCCACCTACATCGTGGAGCAGCTCAAGGCCAAGGGCGTCAGCAACCCGGTGATCGCGGAGATCGCCGGGATGGACGAGCTGGAGCTGACCCAGGAGCGCTCGAAGGGCTTCACCGACACGCTGGCCCAGAGCGGGCTGCGGGTGGCCAACCGCCGGGCGGCCCGGTTCACCGTCGACTCCGGGCAGCAGGAGGCGAGCCAGCTGCTCCAGGCGCTGCCGAGGATCGACGCGCTCTGGAACCACGACGACGACCAGGGTGTCGGCGTGCTGGCCGCGATCAACCAGGCCAGCCGCAACGAGTTCTTCATGGTCGGCGGCGCCGGCTCGAAGAAGGCGATGGAGGACATCCAGGCGGACAACACCGTGCTCAAGGCCACGGTGACCTACAGCCCGTCGATGGCGTCCTCGGCGATCTCGCTGGCCCGTCTCATCGGCCAGGGCCGGGGCATGTCCGACCTGGTGGAACTCCAGGTGCCCAAGGAGATCATCCTTGCCTCCGAAACGATCACCAAGGAGAACGCGGGCGACTACCTCAAGCTCGGGTTCTGACACCACGGGGGGAGACCCACCTTGTCCACGACAGACAACGAACTGCGGGTCGGCATGGTCGGCTACGCGTTCATGGGTGCCGCGCACTCGCAGGCGTGGCGCACCGTGAACCGCGTGTACGACCTGCCGGCGCGGGCCCGGATGGCGCTCATCTGCGGCCGGGATCCCGGGAAGGTGGCCGAGGCCGCCGACCGGCTCGGCTGGGAGGAGCACACCACGGACTGGCGGGAGCTGGTCACCCGGCCGGACATCGACGTGGTCGACATCTGCACGCCGGGGGACAGCCACGCCGAGATCGCCCTCGCCGCGCTGGCCGCCGGCAAGCACGTGCTGTGCGAGAAGCCGCTGGCCAACACCGTCGCCGAGGCTCGGGAGATGGCCGCTGCGGCGGCCACCGCCCGGGCCGGCGGGGCGCGGTCGATGTGCGGCTTCAACTATCGCCGGGTGCCCGCGGTGGCGCTGATGCGCCAGTTGATCGCCGACGGGCGGCTCGGCGAGATCCGGCACGTCCGGGCCAGCTACCTGCAGGACTGGATCGTGGACCCGCAGTTTCCCCTGGTCTGGCGGTTGCGCAAGGATCTGGCGGGCTCCGGCGCGCTGGGCGACATCGGTGCGCACATCATCGACCTGACCCAGCACGTCACCGGTCAGCGGATCGCCGGCGTCAGCGCGGTGACCGAGACCTTCGTCAAGGAGCGGCCGCTGCCGGCCGGATCGAGCGGGCTGGCCGCCCGGTCCGACGGCGCCGCCGTCACCGGCGCGGTCACCGTCGACGACGCGGCGATCTTCGTCGCCCGGCTCGACGGCGGGGCACTGGCCACGTACGAGGCGACCCGCTTCGCCACCGGCCGCAAGAACGCGCTCCGCGTGGAGATCAACGGGTCGCTGGGCAGCGTCGCCTTCGACCTGGAACGCCTCAACGAACTGGAGTTCCACGATGCGACGCGGCCCGCCGCCGAGCAGGGCTTCAGCCGGATCCTGGTGACCGAGGGCGAGCACCCGTACCTGTCGGCCTGGTGGCCGCCGGGACACATCATCGGGTACGAGCACTCCTTCACCCACCAGATGCGCGACTTCGTCGAGGCGGTGGCGACCGGCGTCGACCCGACGCCCTCCTTCGCCGACGGGTTGCAGGTGCAGCTGGTGCTGGACGCGGTGGTCCGGTCGGCCGAACTGGGGTCCTCGTGGACCGAGGTGGCGCCGACGCTGGCAACGGTCGCCGCCTGAGTCACCTGAGCCACCTCCGGTACCGACCGGCGAGGGCCGGCCGCGGTTGCGCCCCGTGGCCGGTACGGGTCGGGGTCGGAGGTTGTGTCCACGGGCGGCCGGCCCGGGGACACGAGCAGTGCGGTTCCTCCGGTGCGGCTGGACCGGGATTCCCCGGCCACGCCGGAGGACCGTCTCGCAACGGGGGAGGCAGGGGCGACACGCCGACCGTCCCTGCCTGCCAGCCCCGTCCGTCCGCAACCGCACCGGTACGCCGGTCCGTCGCTGTCGCCGACGCCGCCGACCTCGGCGCCGGCCGGCGAGCCCGGGACGATGCGGCGGGCGGGGCTCCACCACTAGACAAGAACCGTTCGGGATGATCCCTTTATATCGATGCACTTCAGTGCATGTCGGTTCCCCGACCGGGAAGGAGCGCCATGCGTACGGGTGTCTGGCTGGTGGGGGCGCGTGGCTCGGTCGCGACCACCAGCGTCGTCGGTGCGCTCGCCCTGCGGGCCGGACTGACCGGGCCGACCGGGTGCGTCACCGAGCTGCCCGGTGTCGCTGGTCCGGCCCTGCCGTCCTTCGCCGACCTGGTCTTCGGCGGGCATGACGTGGTCGCCACCCCGCTCGCCAAGCGCGCCGAGGCGCTCGCCACGGCCGGGGTGCTGCCGGCCCGCCTGGTCGCCGCGCTGCCGGAGGAACTGGCCGCCGTCGAGCGGGAGGTGCGCCCCGCCCCCACCGCCGGCACCCAGGCCGACCGGGTCGCCGCGCTGGTCCGCGACCTCACCGCCTTCCGGCGGCGGCACGGGCTGGCCCGGGTGGTGGTGGTCAACGTCGCGGCCACCGAACCGGCCCCCGATCCACATCCGGCGCACGCCGACCCGGCCGCGCTGGCGGCCGCCCTCACCGGCCCCGACGAGGTGCTGCCCGCCAGCTCGCTGTACGGCTACGCGGCCGTGACGGCGGGCTGCCCGTACGTCGACTTCACCCCGTCGACCGGGCTGCGTCTGCCGGCGCTGACCGCGCTGGCCGACCGGCACGGCGTGCCGTACGCGGGGCACGACGGCAAGACCGGGGAGACCCTGCTCAAGTCGGTGCTCGCCCCGATGTTCGCGATGCGCCACCTCGCCGTCCGGTCCTGGTCCGGGCTCAACCTGCTCGGCGGGGGCGACGGCGCCACGCTGGCCGACCCGGGCGCCAACGCCGCCAAGGTGCGCAGCAAGCAGCGGGTGCTCGGCGAGACGCTCGGTTACCTGCCGCAGGGCGACACCCGGATCGAGTACGTCGAGGAGCTGGGCGACTTCAAGACCGCGTGGGATCTGATCACCTTCGCCGGGTTCCTCGGCACCGGCATGCGGTTGGAGTTCACGTGGCACGGTTGCGACTCCGCGCTGGCCGCCCCGCTCGTGCTCGACCTGGCCCGGCTCACCGCCGCCGCGCACGCCGCCGGCCACACCGGGCCGCTGACCGACCTCGCCTTCTTCTTCAAGGATCCGCTCGGCAC
Organism: Micromonospora sp. WMMD1082; assembly: GCF_029626175.1. Taxonomy (NCBI): domain Bacteria; kingdom Bacillati; phylum Actinomycetota; class Actinomycetes; order Micromonosporales; family Micromonosporaceae; genus Micromonospora; species Micromonospora sp. WMMD1082. The sequence goes on from NZ_JARUBM010000002.1 coordinate 4,454,464, forward strand.
CGCGACGCACTCCCTGGCCGAGCAGTGGGCCCTGCTGTGCGCGTTCGCCCGTCGGTTGCACACGGGAGGTGCCGATGCCCCGCCTGGCTGACCTGGCCGAACTGGTCCGGGCCCCGGCAGCGCTCTCGGTGCCGGGAGATGTGGTCGCCGGTGCCGCCGCGGCGGGCGCGATCGGCCCGCGTACGCCGGTGCTGGCCGCCGCGTCGGTGCTGCTGTACTGGGCCGGCATGGCCGCCAACGACTGGGCCGACCGCCGGCTGGACGCCGTGGAACGCCCGGAGCGGCCCATCCCCAGCGGCCGGGTCAGCCCCGGGCTCGCGGTCGGCCTCGCCGCCGGGCTCACCGTCGCCGGTGTCGGGCTCGCCACCGTCGCCGGGGGCCGGCGGGCCGCCGCCGTCGCGCTGCCGCTCGCCGCCGCCGTCTGGGGATACGACCTCGCGGCCAAGAACACCGCCGCCGGTCCCGCCGTGATGGCCACCTGCCGTGGGCTGGACGTGCTGCTCGGTGCCGCCGGTGGGCGGCCGGCGCGAGCGCTGCCGGCGGCGGTCACCGTCGCCGCGCACACCTGGACCGTCACCGCCCTGTCCCGCCGGGAGGTCAGCGGCGCCGACCGCGCGTTGCCGCTGCGTACCCTCGCCGGCACCGCCCTGGTCGCGGCGAGCGCCGCGATCCCCTCCGCCGCGACCCCGGCCGCGACCCGCCGGCGGGCCGTCGCCGCGTCCGCGGTGACCCTGCCCGCCGTCCTCGCCGGCTGGTACGCCGCCCGCTACGGCGGCGCGCAGGCGCGGGTGGTCGCCCGGCCCACCGCCGGGCGGGTCCGTGCGGCGGTCGGCGCCGGCATCACCGGCCTGCCCGCGTTGCAGGGCGCGCTGACCGCCCGCGCCGGCGCCGGCCTGCTCGGGGTGGCGGTGGCGGCGGCCGCGCCGCTGGGTCGGCGCCTCGCCCGGAAGGTCTCACCGACATGACCGCCGCCGACCGTCCCGCCCGCCGCCCCGCCGGGACGGACGGGCTGCGGTTCGGGTACGGCACCAACGGTTTCGCCAACCACCGCCTCGACGACGCGCTCGCGGTCCTCGCCGACCTCGGTTACGCCGGTGTCGCGCTCACCCTGGACCACGACCACCTCGACCCGTTCGCGCCGGAGCTGGCCCGGCGGGTCGACGCGGTCGCCCGCCGGCTGGCCGCGCTCGGCCTCGCCGTGGTCGTCGAGACCGGAGCCCGTTACCTGCTCGATCCCTGGCACAAGCACGCACCGACGCTGCTGCACGACGACCCCGCACGCCGGATCGAGTTCCTGCGCCGGGCGGTGGCGATCGGTGCCGACCTCGGCGCGGAGGCGGTGTCGTTCTGGGCCGGCGTCCGGCCCGACACCGTCGCGCCGGAGATGGCCTGGGACCGCCTGGTGGCCGGCTGCGCCACGGTGTTGGAGGCGGCCGGGACCGCCGGGGTGACCCTGGGGTTCGAACCCGAGCCGGGAATGCTGGTCGAGGACATCGCCGGCTGGCGCCGGCTGTACGCGGCCCTGGGCTCCCCGGCACACCTGGGCATCACCCTCGACATCGGACACTGCCGCTGCCTGGAGCCGCTGCCGGTGCCCGACTGTGTCCGTGAGGTCGCCCCGCACCTGGTCAACGTGCAGATCGACGACATGCGGCGGGGAGTGCACGAGCACCTGGAGTTCGGCCTGGGGGAGATCGACTTCCCGCCGGTGCTGGCCGCGCTGCGCGAGGTCGGCTACCGGGGCCTGGTGGCGGTGGAGCTGCCGCGCCACTCGCACACCGCGCCCACGCTGGCCGCCCGCTCGCTGGCTTTCCTCCGCGCCGCCGCGCCGCCGATGGCCGTGCCGCCGCCGGATGCCCCGCCGATGGCCGTGCCACCGGCGGAGCAGACCCCGGCGTGCGCGCTTTGCTCTGCTTCAACGGACGCACCGACCCGGCGTCCGCTATCCGGACAAGGACCGTTGCGTGGGGTGAAGCAGAGCAAAGGGAGCGCAGGGCAGTAACTGAACGGCAGCAGAGGAGGGGTGGAGACGGTGACGACACCGGACGACCTACGGGTGGCCCTGAGCGGCGTACCCGATCCGGAGTGGCTGGTGACGGCCCTGGACCGCGTCGCGGCCGAGCCGGCGACGATCGCGCGGTTCTTCCCGACGGCCGGCCGGCGCTGCGGCCGGGACGCGCTGCCCGAGCTGCCCGGCTGGACCGCCGACGAGGCGGCCCGCGCGCTGCTGCTGACCGCCCTGCCGAGCGACCACGCCACGCGGGCGGAGGCGCTCTACCGCACCGGGGACGCCGCCGAGAAGCGGGCTGTGCTCAAGGCCCTGCCGCTGCTGCCCGTCGGCGCGGCCGGGCTGCCGCTGCTGCACGACGCGATCCGCACCAACGACACCCGGCTGGTCGCCGCGGCCCTCGGCCCGTACGCCCGGCATCTCGACCCGCCGGCCTGGCGGCAGGCGGTGCTCAAGTGCGTGTTCACCGGGGTACCGCTGGCCGTGGTGGCCGACCTCGACGCCCGCGCCGACGGGGAACTGGCGGCGATGCTCGCCGCGCTCGCCGCCGAGCGGGCCGCCGCCGGCCGGGCCATGCCCGCCGACGCCACCGAGTTGCTGGACCGGTTGCCCGCCGGGACCGGCCGACCGCACCCCAGGGAGGTGTGATGCGCATCTTCGACCCGCACATCCACATGACGTCCCGGACCACGGACGACTACGAGCGGATGGCCGCCGCCGGGGTCCGCGCGGTGGTGGAACCGGCGTTCTGGCTGGGCCAGCCGCGCACCGGTGTCGGCTCGTTCACCGACTACTTCGACTCGCTGATCGGCTGGGAACCGTTCCGGGCCGGGCAGTTCGGCGTACGCCACCACGCCACGATCGCGCTGAACCCGAAGGAGGCCAACGACCCGCGCTGCCGGCCGGTGCTCGACGTGCTGCCCCGCTACCTGGACAAGGACGGCGTGGTGGCGGTGGGCGAGATCGGGTACGACTCGATGACGCCCGAGGAGGACGACGCCTTCGCCGCCCAGCTCGCCCTGGCCGTGGCGCACGACCTGCCGGCGCTGGTGCACACCCCGCACCGGGACAAGGCCCGGGGCGTCGAACGCAGCCTCGCCGTGGTCGCCGAGTCCGGCATCGAGCCGGGCCGGGTGGTGCTCGACCACCTCAACGAGGTCACCGTCGCGGCCGTCCGGGAGACCAGCTGCTGGCTCGGCTTCTCCATCTACCCCGACACGAAGATGTCGCCGCCGCGGATGGTCGAGCTGCTCCGGGCGTACGGGACCGAGCGGGTGCTGGTCAACTCGGCCGCCGACTGGGGACGCTCCGACCCGCTGCTGACCCGGGCCACCGGTGAGGCGATGCGACGCGCCGGCTTCACCGACGACGACGTCGACCGGGTGCTCTGGCGCAACCCGGTCGAGTTCTACGGGCAGTCCGGGCGGCTCGACCTGGCCGACGACGACGCCGCCGAGCCGACCTTCGCCGGCAACTCGATCCTGCGCGGCGGCAGCTGATGCGGCTGCGGCACGCCGGCGGGCGCACCGTCCACCTCGGGTACTGCACCAATGTGCACCCCGCCGAGGAGCTCGCCGGCATCCTCGCCCAACTCGACACGTACGCGGTGCCGGTCCGCGAGACGCTCGACACGGACCTGCTCGGCCTCGGCCTGTGGCTGGCCGCCCCGGTCGCCGCCGGCCTGGCCGCCGACCCCGCCGCCCGCGGCCGGCTGCGCACCGAGCTGACCGTGCGGGGCCTGGAGGTGGTCACCCTCAACGGCTTCCCGTACGCGGCCTTCCAGGCACCCGTGGTCAAGGGCGCGGTGTACCGGCCGGACTGGACCACGGGCGAACGCCTCGACTACACCCTCGACCTGGCCCGGGTGCTGGCCGACCTGCTGCCCGACGACGCCGAGCGCGGCTCGGTCTCCACCCTGCCGCTGGCCTGGCGGGCGCCCTGGGACGGCACTCGCGCGGACGCCGCCCGTCGCCGGCTCGACCAGCTCGCGGCCGGGCTCGCCGCCGTCGAGCGGGACACCGGCCGACCGGTGCGGGTCGGCTTCGAGCCGGAGCCCGGCTGTGTGGTGGAGAGCACCGCACAGGCCGCCGCCGCACTCTCCGGTGTGGACACCGGGCGCCTCGGGATCTGCCTGGACCTCGCGCACCTCGCCTGTGCCTGGGAGGAACCGGCCGCCGCGCTCGATCGGCTGGCCGCTGCCGGGCTGCCGGTGGTGAAGGTGCAGGTATCCGCCGCGCTGGAGGCGGCCGACCCGGCCGGCGACGCCGCCGCGCTGCGCCGCTGGGTCGAGCCGCGCTTCCTGCACCAGACCCGCACCGCCGGTTGCGCCACCCCGACCGCCGGAGCCGCCAACCGACCCGTGCCGGCTGATCCGGCTGTCCCGGCCGATCCGGCCGATCCGGCGTGGGCGGCCGACGACCTGGACGTCGCCCTCGACGCGGCGCTGCCCGGCCCGTGGCGGGTGCACTACCACGTGCCGTTGCACGCCCCGCCCGAGCCGCCGCTGGGCTCGACCCTGCCGGTGCTGCGCGCCGCGCTGGCCGCGCTCTTCGCCAGCCCCGACGCCGGCTGCGACCACCTCGACGTCGAGACGTACACCTGGGGGGTGCTGCCGGCGGCACGGCGCCCACGCACCGACGCGGAGCTGGCCGCCGGCATCGCCGCCGAGCTGGCCTTCGCCCGCGACGAACTGGTCACCCTCGGGCTGACCCCGACCGAAGCGGCGGTGGCGCCATGAGTCGACGTCTGTTGGTGCTCGACGTGGTGGGGTTGACCCCGCGACTGCTGGCGCACATGCCCCGGCTGCGCGCGGTCGCCGACACCGGCTTCCGCGCCGAGCTGGGCACGGTGCTGCCGGCGGTGACCTGCTCGGTGCAGTCGACCTTCCTCACCGGCGCCCTCCCCGCCGCACACGGGATCGTCGGCAACGGATGGTACTTCCGGGATCTCGGCGAGGTGCTGCTCTGGCGGCAGCACCACGCGCTGGTCGGCGGGGAGAAGCTGTGGCAGGCGGCGCGACGGGTCCGCCCCGACTACACGGTGGCCAACGTCTGCTGGTGGTACGCGATGGGCGCCGACGTGGACTGGACGGTCACCCCGCGACCGGTCTACCACGCCGACGGCCGCAAGGAGCCGGACTGCTACACCGACCCGCCGCACCTGCACGACGCGCTCACCGACCGGCTCGGCACGTTCCCGCTCTTCACCTACTGGGGGCCGGGCGCCGGGTTGCCCTCGTCGCGCTGGATCTGTCAGGCAGCCGAGCAGATCCTCGCCGAGCAGTCGCCCGACCTGACCCTGGTCTACGTCCCGCACCTGGACTACGACCTGCAACGCTTCGGCCCCGCCTCGCCCCGGGCCACGGCGGCGGCGGCCGAGCTGGACGGCGTCCTCGCCCCGCTGCTGGACGCCGCGGCGGCCCGGGAGGCGACGGTGGTGGTGCTCTCGGAGTACGGCATCACCGAGGTGTCCCGGCCGGTCGACGTGAACCGGCTGCTGCGCGCCGAAGGGCTGCTGCGGGTGCACACCCAGGCCGGCATGGAGTACCTCGACCCGTGGACCTCGCGGGCGTTCGCGGTCGCCGACCATCAGGTCGCCCACGTGTACGTGCGCGATCCGGCGGACGTGCCGGCGGTGGCGAAACTCTGCGCCGGTCTGCCCGGGGTGGCCGAGGTGCTCGGCGCGGACGGCAAGGCGGCACACGGGCTGGACCACCCGCGCGCCGGCGAGCTGGTGCTGGTGGCCGAGCCGGACGCCTGGTTCACGTACTACTACTGGCTCGACGACGCCCGCGCGCCGGACTTCGCCCGACTGGTCGAGATCCACCGCAAGCCCGGGTACGACCCGGCGGAGCTGTTCTTCGACCCGGCCGACCCGGGCGCGGCGAAGCGTCGCGCCGCGCTCGCGCTGGCCCGCAAGAAGCTCGGGATGCGGTACCTGATGAGCGTGGTCGGGCTGGACGCCGGCGCGCGGGCGGTCCGGGGCTCGCACGGGCGGCTGCCCGCCGACCCCGCCGACGGGCCGGTGCTGCTCTGCTCCGACGCGTCGGCGGCGCGGGAACGGATCGCGGCCACGGAGGTGAAGGGGCTGCTGCTGGAGCTGGCTGGGTTGGAGGGGCGGTGACCGTCACGGCGCCACAGACCGACGACGCGCGGCTGCGCGCCCGGTTCGACGCCGAGCTGACCGCGTTCCTCGACCGGCAGGACCCGGACTGGCCGGACGGCGCGCCGCGCGGCGTGTTCACCACGCTGCACCGGTTCGTGCTGGCCGGCGGCAAGCGGCTGCGTCCGCTGTTCTGCTACTGGGGCTGGCGGGGCGCGGGCGGCCCGGACGGTAGGCCGATCGTGGTCGCCGCCGCCGCGCTGGAGCTGTTCCACGCGTTCGCGCTGATCCACGACGACATCCTGGACGGCAGCGACCGCCGCCGGGGTGAACCGTCCGTGCACCGGATCTTCGCCGACCTGCACGCCCGCTCGTCGTGGCGGGGCGACCCCGAGGCGTACGGGCGCAACACCGCGCTGCTCTGCGGTGATCTTTGCGCCGCCTGGTCCGACCAGATGTTCCACGAGTGCGGGCTGTCGCCCGAGGCGGTGCACCGGGGGTACGGCGTCTTCGCGCTGATGCGGACCGAGGTGATCGCGGGGGAGTATCTCGACCTGGTGTCCGGGGTGGGCGACGGCTCGGTGGCCAGCGCGCTGACCGTGATCCGGATGAAGGCGGCCCGCTACACGGTCACCCGGCCGTTGCAGATCGGTGCCGCGCTGGCGGGTGCGCCGCCCGAACTGGTCGACGCGCTGGCCGAGTTCGGCGATCCGCTGGGGGACGCCTTTCAGCTCCGCGACGACGTGCTGGGGGTCTTCGGCGATCCGGCGGTCACCGGCAAGTCGGTCCTGGACGACCTGCGCGAGGGCAAGCCGACGGTGATGATGGCGCTGGCCCGGGACGCCGCCGACCGGGCGCAGAGCGCGCGGTTGCGGGAACTGTTCGGCAACCCGGACCTCGACGCGGAGGGCGCCGCCGAGCTGCGGGAGATCATCGAGAGCACCGGTGCCCGCCGGACGATCGAGCAGATGATCCAGGTTCGGGCCGAGGCCGGGCTTGCCGCCCTGGCACACACCACAGTCGCCGCCGACAGCCGGGCGGCGCTGACCGCGCTTGCCGCCCAGGCGATCGACCGCCAGAGCTGAGCCGTCCCGGCCCTTGCCTCGGCAACTTTTTGCCGAACTGACGAAAGTCTGCACTGGATCGTCAGAAGATATAGACACATCGACGTATGCCGTTTAGTGTCGTCGTCAACACCGGATTGTTTCGTCGAGGTGAACCGGCGGCGCGGGATCCCCCTCGGCACCCCCACCGCTACGGCATCCGGCGCGACGGCGCGCGCCCGCCCTGGCAGTCACTCGTCAGGAAGGGACAGCACAGCGATGTCCACCATGGGCACCACCCACCACCCCGCACGGTGGTTCACCGGCGCCTCGGCGCTGCTCCTGGTCGTCACGGCCGGCACGGTGGCGCTCGGCGCCGGCCCGGCCGCGCTCGGCGGCCCCACCCCGGCCCAGGCCCACCCCATCGTCGCCACCGACTTCCAGCAGGTCACCCTCGCCAAGGGGGTCGCCGAGGTCGGCGAGCCGATGACCCTCGCGGTGCTGCCGGACCGCTCGGTCCTGCACACCGCCCGCAACGGCACCGTCCGCCGCACCGACGCGGCGGGCACCACCTCGGTGATCGGCACCGTCGCCGTCTACACCCACGACGAGGAGGGGTTGCAGGGCATCGGCGTCGACCCCAACTTCGCCAGCAACCGGCACATCTTCCTCTACTACGCCCCGCCGCTGTCCACCCCGAGCGGCGACGCCCCGGCCACCGCCACCGACTTCTCCGCCTGGCAGGGCGTCAACCGGCTGTCCCGGTTCACCCTCAACGCCGACTTCACCCTCAACCAGTCCAGCCGCGTCGACATCCTCGACGTCCCGGCCGACCGGGGCATGTGCTGCCACGTCGGCGGCGACATCGACTTCGACGCCGCCGGCAACCTGTACCTGTCCACCGGCGACGACACCAACCCGTTCGACTCCGCCGGCTACGCCCCGCTCGACGAGCGGACCAACCGCAACCCGGCGTACGACGCGCAGCGCAGCTCGGCCAACACCAACGACCTGCGCGGCAAGATCCTGCGGATCAAGGTCAACGCCGACGGGTCGTACGCGATCCCGGCCGGCAACATGTTCGCCCCCGGCACGGCGCGGACCCGCCCCGAGATCTACGCGATGGGCTTCCGCAACCCGTTCCGGATGAGCGTCGACAAGGCGACCGGCATCGTCTACGTCGGCGACTACGGGCCGGACGCCGGCTCCACCACCGCCCGGGGCCCCAGCGGGCAGGTCGAGTTCAACCGGGTCACCGGGCCCGGCTTCTACGGCTGGCCGTACTGCACCGGCACCAACACCGCCGCCGAGACGTACGCCGAGTGGGACTTCGCCGCCGGCACCGCCGGCCCGAAGTACAACTGCACCGGCGGGGCGACCAACAACTCGTTCCGCAACACCGGCCTGCCCACCCTGCCGGGCGCCCAGCCCTCCTGGATCCGCTACGCCGGCGACGCCGGCAGCCCGCCGGAGTTCGGTGGCGGCTCCGAGTCCCCGATGGGTGGCCCGGTGTACCGGTACGACGCCGGTCTGAACTCGGCCACCAAGTGGCCACAGAGCTTCGACGGGCTCTTCTTCGCCGGTGAGTTCGGCCGGGGCTGGATCAAGCCGATCCACGTCAACGGCAACGGCTCGGTCGGCACCATCGACACCTTCCCGTGGAACGGCAAGCAGGTCATGGACATGGCCTTCGGCCCGGACGGCGCGCTCTACGTGCTGGACTACGGCACCGGGTACTTCAACGGCGACGCCAACTCGGCCCTGTACCGCTACGACCACGTCGGCGGCGGCAACCGGGCCCCCACGGCGGTGGCCTCGGCGGACAAGACCTCCGGTGTCGCCCCGTTGACCGTGAACTTCTCCTCGGCCGGGTCGTCGGATCCGGAGGGTGGAGCGCTGACCTACTCGTGGGCGTTCGGCGACGGCACCACCTCGACGGCGGCCAACCCGAGCAAGACGTACACCGCCAACGGCACGTACACCGCCACGCTGACCGTACGCGACCCGCAGGGCGCCACCGGCACCGCGAGCGTGCGGATCGGGGTCGGCAACACCGCGCCGACGGTCACCATCAACAGCCCGGGCAACGGCCAGCTGTTCAGCTTCGGCGACACCGTGCCGTTCAGCATCACGGTGACCGACCCGGAGGACGGCACCATCGACTGCACCAGGGTCACCATGACCTACGTGCTGGGTCACGACAGCCACGGCCACCAGATCACCTCGCAGAACGGCTGCACCGGCTCGATCGCCATCCCGGTCGACGGCGAGCACGACGACGCGGCGAACATCTTCGCCATCTTCGACGCCGAGTACACCGACACCGGCGGGCTCACCACGCACACCCAGCACACCCTTCAGCCGCGCCACCGCCAGGCCGAGCACTACAAGACCTCCTCCGGGGTCGACGTCTTCGACAAGGCGGCCGCCGAGGGCGGCAAGACCGTCGGCAACATCCACAACGGCGACTGGATCGCGTTCGAGCCGTACCGGATCAACAACGTGACGTCGTTCAGCGCCCGGGTCTCCTCGGCCGGCTCCGGCGGCACCCTCCAGGTGCGGGCCGGCTCGGCCACTGGCACGGTGCTCGGCACGGCGACCGTTCCGGTCACCGGCGGGTGGGACGCCTTCACCACCGTCACCGGCGCCGTCAGCAACCCGCCGGCCGGCACCACCACGCTCTACCTGACCTTCGCCGGCACCGGCACGGGCGCGCTCTACGACCTGGACTCGTTCACCCTGACCACGGGCAGCGGCGGCTCCGGGGGCAGCGGCCCGATCACCGGCCTGGGCGGCAAGTGTCTCGACGTGCGCAACGCGGCCACCGCCGACGGTACGCAGATCCAGATCTGGACGTGTAACGGCAGTGCGGCGCAGACGTGGACGGTGACGCCGAACTCGACGGTCCGGGCGTTGGGCAAGTGCCTGGACATCTCCGGTGGCGGGTCGGCGGACGGCACGAAGATCCAACTCTGGACCTGTAACGGCACGGCCGCCCAGAACTGGGCGGCGCAGTCCAACGGCACCTTGCGCAACCCGCAGTCCGGCAAGTGCCTGGACGTGTCGAACAACAGCTCCGCCGACGGCCAGGCGGTGCACCTGTGGACCTGCCACACCGGCGCCAACCAGCACTGGACCCTGCCCTAACCCCACCTCCGTTGGGAGAGCGACATGCGCAGACTCCTCCGACCCGCCCTCGGCCTGGCCACCGCCGTCCTCGCCGTGCTCGCCTGCACCACCCCGGCCACCTCGGTCAGCGCCGCCGACGCGGCGTACGACGTGCTGGTCTTCTCCAAGACCGCCGGCTTCCGGCACGACTCCATCGCCGTGGGCACCCAGACCATCCGTGACCTGGGCGCGGCGAACAACTTCACCGTCACCGCCACCGAGGACGCCGCCGCCTTCACCACCGGCAATCTCGCCCAGTACGAGGCGGTGGTCTTCCTCAACACCACCGGCGACGTGCTCAACGCCAGCCAGCAGAGCGCCTTCGAGTCGTACATCGGCTCCGGCGGCGGCTTCGTCGGCGTGCACGCCGCCGCCGACACCGAGTACGACTGGCCCTTCTACGGCAACCTGGTCGGGGCGTACTTCCGCTCGCACCCGGCCATCCAGCAGGCCACCGTCCGGGTCGAGAACCGCGCCCACGCGGCCACCGCCCACCTGCCGCAGAGCTGGACGCGCACCGACGAGTGGTACGACTACCAGAGCAACGCCCGCCCCGGCGCGCGGGTGCTGGCCACCCTCGACGAGTCGACGTACTCGGGTGGCGTGATGGGCGCCGACCACCCGATCGCCTGGTGCAAGACCTACAGCGGCGGCCGCTCCTTCTACACCGGCGGCGGGCACACCCAGGCGTCGTACGCCGAGCCGGCGTTCCGGGCGCACCTGCTCGGCGGCATCCGGTACGCGGCCGGCCGCACCAAGGCCGACTGCCGCCCGGAGACCGGCTACACCACGCTCTACAACGGCTCGACCACCGGTTGGTCCCAGGCCGGGCCGGGCAGCTTCACCAACTCCGACGCCACGCTCACCTCGGTCGGCGGGATGGGCCTGTACTGGTACAGCGCGAAGCAGTTCACCAACTACTCGCTGAAGCTGGACTGGCGGCTGGCCGGCGACGACAACACGGGCGTCTTCATCGGCTTCCCACCGTCGAACGACCCGTGGTCGGCGGTGGACAACGGCTACGAGATCCAGATCGACGCGACCGACGCGCCGGACCGGACCACCGGCGCCGTCTACGGCTTCCAGTCGGCCGACCTGGCCGCCCGCGACGCCGCGCTGAACCCGCCGGGGGAGTGGAACACCTACGAACTGCTGGTGGAGGGGGAGCGCCTGCAGGTCTTCCTGAACGGCTCGAAGATCAACGACTTCACCAACACCAACCCGGTCCGGTCGCTCGCCGGCCACATCGGCATCCAGAACCACGGCGCGGGCGACGACGCGTCGTTCCGCAACATCCGGATCAGGGAACTGGGTGGCTCGAACCCGCCGCCGGGCGGCAGCGGCCCGATCACCGGGCTCGCCGGCAAGTGCCTCGACGTGCGCAACGCGGCCACCGCCGACGGTACGCAGATCCAGATCTGGACGTGTAACGGCAGTGCGGCGCAGACGTGGACGGTGACGCCGAACTCGACGGTCCGGGCGTTGGGCAAGTGCCTGGACATCTCCGGTGGCGGCTCAGCGGACGGTACGAAGATCCAACTCTGGACCTGCAACGGCACGGCCGCCCAGAACTGGGCGGCGCAGTCCAACGGCACCTTGCGCAACCCGCAGTCCGGCAAGTGCCTCGACGTGTCGAACAACAGCTCCGCCGACGGCCAGGCGGTGCACCTGTGGACCTGCCACACCGGCGCCAACCAGCGCTGGGTCCTGCCCTAGCGCAGGCAGGGTCCCCGGCCATCGTGCCGGGGACCCTTCTTAACCGCGCGCCGCGCGCCTAGAGTGAAGGCGGCGACCGCGAGGTGGCCGGTGAACCGGCGGGAGGCGCAACCCGCTGGTCCCAGGCGCGACCGCGCCCACCGGCACACCGTCGGGGCGCCCGCATCCGGTCATCCCTCGCCCCGGTCACGCAGCAACGGAATCCCCATCACCAACAGGGGAGAAGGACACATGGCGCGACCGATCACGCTGTTCACCGGCCAGTGGGCCGACCTTCCGTTCGACGAGGTGTGCCGGCTCGCCGCCGAGTGGGGCTACGACGGCCTGGAGATCGCCTGCTGGGGCGACCACTTCGAGGTCGACAAGGCCCTGGCCGACGAGTCGTACGTCGAACGCAAGCGGGAGACGCTCGCCAAGCACCACCTGCAGGTCTTCGCGATCTCCAACCACCTGGTCGGCCAGGCGGTCTGCGACCACCCGATCGACGAGCGGCACCAGGGCATCCTGCCCGCCCGGATCTGGGGGGACGGCGAGCCCGAGGGGGTCCGCAGACGGGCCGCGGAGGAGATCAAGGACACCGCCCGCGCGGCCGCGAAGCTCGGCGTCGACACCGTCGTCGGCTTCACCGGCTCGTCGATCTGGCACACCCTGGCGATGTTCCCGCCGGTGCCGCCGTCGATGCTCGAACGCGGGTACCAGGACTTCGCCGACCGGTGGAACCCGATCCTGGACGTGTTCGACTCCGTCGGGGTGCGCTTCGCCCACGAGGTGCACCCGAGCGAGATCGCGTACGACTACTGGACGACGAAGCGGACCCTGGAGGCGATCGGGCACCGGCCGGCGTTCGGGCTGAACTGGGATCCGTCGCACTTCGTCTGGCAGGAACTCGACCCGGTCAACTTCATCTTCGACTTCGCCGACCGGATCTACCACGTCGACTGCAAGGACGCCAAGGTGCGTACCGGCGACGGACGGCGCGGCCGGTTGGCCTCCCACCTGCCCTGGGCGGACCTGCGGCGCGGCTGGGACTTCGTCTCGACCGGGCACGGCGACGTGCCGTGGGAGGACTGCTTCCGGGCGCTGAACGCGATCGGCTACTCCGGGCCGATCTCGATCGAGTGGGAGGACGCCGGGATGGACCGGCTGGTCGGCGCCCCGGAGGCGCTCCAGTTCGTCCGTCGGCTCGCCTTCGACGCCCCGACCGCCGCCTTCGACGCGGCGTTCAGCAGCAAGGACTGAGCAGCAAGGACTGAACGGTGGCCGGCAGGGGCCGCATCCGTCGACGGATGCGGCCCCTGCCGTGGTGTGCCCTCCGGGCGTGGTCAGACGGTGCTGCCGTTGGTCCCGGAACTCGACGGCTTGGTGCGGGGGGTGGTGGACGTCGAGCTGGTGGTGCTCGACGAGCCGGAACCCGACTTGGCGCCGGTCGTGGCCGGCGTGCCGGCGAACGTGTCGTCGGCGGAGGTGAGCCCCTCCCTGCCGTTGTGGCTCAGCTTCTCGCCCAGCCTGGAGTTGCCGAGCTTGTCCTTGCCCTCGTGGTAGAGCCGGTTCGCCTGGGCCTGCGCGACCCCGGCCGCCTCCTGGACGGTCGGGTGGTCGAGCACCTTGCGGCCCCGGACCACCAACTCCTCGTACTTCTCCCGGCCGGCACGGGCGCCCAGGACGAACCCTGCAGCCAGCCCGCCAAGGAACATGATCTTTCCGCGCATGGCGGCTCCTTTCGTACCTGACGCGCCGTCGTCTCGCTCCGGGAACCCGGTGGGCGGGACTGATCAGTTCGCGCCTACGTCCTGCTGTCGGCAGCTAACTACCCATCCTGCTCTCCGCTCATACCTCCGTGTGTCCCGATGACGATTTATCCGTTCAGTCCGATTGTCGTCGTGCGGCCGGGTCGACAACCCCCTGGACCGCGACCCCCCGGAGTCCTGTACTCTTGTGCCCGGCACGCGGGCGCGGAGAGATCCGTTCCGAGCGGTGCTGCGGTCCCCCGTAGCTCAATTGGCAGAGCAGCCGGCTGTTAACCGGCAGGTTTTTGGTTCGAGTCCAAACGGGGGAGCTTCCTGCTCGACACTAACGCCCACCGGCAAGCCGGTGGGCGTTCGCCGTGGTCCACCGCCCCTGCTCCTCAACGAATTTTACCTGGGCTGACCTGCGCCGTTCGCGATCGTGTCCGCACTCGTGTCCGATGCGCCGTTCGCACTCGTGCTCGCCGTCTCCGTGCATCCTCTGGGCTCGTTGTCGCAGCCGCCAGGAGACGAGGTGCGTGATGGTCCAGGAGTGGGTCCGGGTTCCGGTAAGCAGCAGGGCCGCGAGGTGGCGGACCGCAGCGACGCAGCGCATGGTGCTGGCGGTGGTCCATACGCTCGCCAGCGCGGGGCACGTCCTGGACGCGGTCGAGCTGATGGAGTGCGACCAGCGGCTTCAGGTGGTGTTCGCCCAGGCACCAGACCTGTTTAGCAATGGTGTCCAGGAGTACCTGCGCGGTCTCGGCGCGGTGGTGATCCCCTGGGATCAGGCCACCGAGACCGACTTCGACCTGATCGTGGCGGCCGACTGCGCTGGTGTGCACAAGCTGCATGGCCCGGTGGTGGCGCTGGCGCATGGGGTGATGAACAACAAGCTGGCCCCGGCCGCGCTGGGCGGCCCGGCCAGCGGCCTCGTGGTGGGATTGGGCTCGCCCTGGTTGACCTGGTACGGGCGACTCGTACCGGCGATGGTCGCGGTGTCGCACCGGGACGTGATCCCGGTGCTGGCCCGGCAGTGCCCGCAGGCGGTGCCGGTGGCGACGGTGGTCGGCGACCTGTGCCTGGATCGACTGGCTGCGACGGCGTCGCGGCGTCGCGCGTACCGACGGTCGCTCGATGTCCCCGACGGCCGCACTCTCGTCGCGGTCAGTTCCACCTGGGGTCCGGAGTCGTTGTTGGGCCGCTCGTGGCGCACGCTGTTTGACCTGCTCGACGGGCTGCCGCAGGAGAACTACGAGGTGCGGCTTGTGATGCACCCGGGCGTGTGGTGCCACGGGCGTCGCCAGATTCTGAGTTGGCTGCGCCAGCAGCTGCGGTCCGGCCTCCGGGTGGTGGAGCCGATGACCTGGCGGGGACTCGTCGCGGCCGCGGATGTGCTCATCGGTGACCACGGATCGGTCACCACTTACGCAGCGGCAGCTGGCGTGCCGGTACTGCGCGCGAGCAGCCCACCGGGATGCACCGCTCCTGGCTCCGCCACCGAGCTGTTGGCGGGGACCACACCGGCGTTGACGGCACACCAGCCGCTGCCGGCCCAACTGGATGCCGCGGGACGGGCGAGACGGGAGGCGTCGCACCTGCCGATCGCGGCGGCGGTCACCTCCGAGCCCGGCCGCGCGGCGCCGTTGTTGCGCACGCATCTGTACCGGCTGTTGGCGATGTCCGTGCCGAGCGGTGGTGACGAGGCCATGCCGGTCGACCCACCGACGTTGATCGATCACTGAGGGAAGGGGTCTCGACATGGGAAGCAGGATCGTGGTGGCCGGGGTGGCCAGCCTGGCCGTCCATCTGGCGGTCGACGGTTTTCCGGTCCGCTACGCGCCGGTCTCCACTCCCGCGTGGATCGATGCGGGCCTTGGGGGCGCGGGAGCGCAGATCGCGGCCATCCTGCGCCATCTCGGTGATGACGTGGACCTGTGTTCCATCGTCGGCACCGACGGGGCGGGTGAACTGGTGCGTGCGCAGTTGCGTGCCGTAGGACTGGACGGTCCGGGCGTGATCGAGGGAACGGGCTCCTCGCAGACGGTGGTGCTGGTGGCACCCGACGGCAAGAGGATGGTCTACCCGCACCTGGCGGTGGTCAACGCGGTCGGGTACCCGGAATCCCGGTTCGCTCAGGCATTGGCTGGTGCCGACCTCGCCGTACTGACGAATGCCGGCTTCGTGCGGGAGCTTCTCCCCGCCGCAGTGCTAAAGGGTGTGCCGGTCGCGGTGGACGTGAACGTGATCGCCGACATCAATGAGGTCTACCACCAACCGTGGCTCGATGTCGCGGACATCATCTTCTGTAGCGGTGAGCGGTTGCCGTGTCCGGCGCCCACGTGGATCGCGCAGGTGCTGACCCGCCATCCGGGAGCAGCGATGGCGGCGGTCGGCTGCGGCCCGCGCGGCAGCGTCCTCGGTCTGCGCGATGGGCGGCTTGTCACTGCCGCTGCGGTGGCACCGCTGGGCGTACGAAACACTTCCAGCGCTGGTGACAGTCTCTTCGCGGCATTCCTGCACAGCTGGTTGGCGACCGGCAATCCGGTCGAGGCGCTCAGCGACGCGGTCGTCTTTGCCGGCTGGCGCGTTGGTCACCGCCAACCGACCTCGGTGTTGCTCAGCGGGCGGGAACTGGCGCAGCTACGGCTACGGCATCCGGTGCGGATCAGTGTCGGCTGGTGGGATCAGGGTGGTTAGGTGGCGCACCTGGCCGGCCTCGACGTCTTCGATTTCCTCGTACAGCCGGAGGGCCTGGGTCAGGTAGGTACGGGCCTCGGCGAACTCCTGCCCGGCCAGGGCGAGTTCGCCGAGTCTGTGCAGGGCCTGCGCTTGGCCGCGCGGGGAATCCAGGTACCGCATGTCCGCCAGCGCCTGCGTCAACTTCTCCCGGGCCGGGCGGTGTTCGCCCAGGTGTCCCAGTGCCCGCCCAAGCTCGATTCGTACGCGGGCGTCGTTGTACGGGTCGACGTCGCCGAGGCTGGCGAAGATCGCCGCCGCGTCCCGCAGATGGAACAGCGCCAGCCGGTGCTGTGCCGACTCGTTTCCCACCATCGCCAGGTTCAGCAGGGCCAGCCCGATCCTGCGGTGCTGGCCGGCTTCCCGGCACAGCCTCAGTTGACGGCTGAAGTACACCACGGCCTGCGGATGCCGACGCTGCACGAGGGCGACCAGGCCGAGGCCCTCGACGGCCGATGTCGTCCCATACTGGTCCCCGATTTCCTCGCAGAGCTGGAGGCAACGTTCGAACAGCTCCCGAGCCCGATCGAACTGGGCCAGGTCGAAGTGCGCGAAGGCCCACCGGCGTAGCATCCGCGCCTCACGGTCGTGGTCGTTGAGCTGCTGGGCACAACGCACCGCGAGTCGATCCACCTCCATCCGGTCGCGATGGTGCCGGTGGTAGTGGAACAGGGGCCACATCGCGTCCGCGATCTGCCAGGCCAGCAACAACAGGTCATGGCTGGCGGCGTACTGGATCGCCGCCACGAGATTCCCGCGTTCCTGCTCCAGCCACGCCAGGGCCTCGTCCCGGTCGGCCAGCGCGACGACCTGGGCCTGTGAAGTGGCAAAGGGGTTGTCCCGGTCCCGGCGACGGTAGGGGGTGAGCAGCCTGTCCGCAGCCGAGACCCCGGCCAGGTACCACTCGATGATGCGACGGGTCAGGAGCGGCTGGTCCGGGTCGGTCTCGGCGTGTTGTCTGGCATGCAGGCGGACCAGGTCGTGCAGCCGGTACCGGTTGTCAGCCGTCTCGCTGAGCAGGCTCGCCTCCAGTAGGGCGTCCAGCAGGTCGGCGGCCTCCTGCTGTCCCACCTCGAGGCCGGCCGCCACGACGTTGAGGCCGAACTCGGTTCCCGGATGCAGGCCCACCATTCGATAGCACCGCGCGACCGGGTCGGGCAGTTCCTGGTACGACAGGTCGAACGCACTCTGGAGCGAGACATCCTCCTGCCCACCGAGGCCACGTAGCCGTCGATGCTCCTCGGCCAGTTCGTTGACCAAACGCCTGATTGGCCACCGCGGGCGGGTCGCCAGCCTGGCCCCGGTCACCGCCAACGCGATCGGAAACCCGGCGCACAGACGCACCAACGACGATGTCGACGCTGGGTCACTCGCGGTACGGTCGGCGCCGACCGCCCTGGTCAACAACTCGATCGCCACGGGCTCCGACAACGGCTCCACGGCCAGGAACCGAGCCCCATCAGTGACCAGGCCGGCAAGGCGCCACCGCGTTGTCACCACAACCACGCACGATGATGATGTCGGGAGCAGCGGACGCACCTGGGCGGCCGACACCGCGTCGTCCCACAGCAGAAGAAGCTTCCTGCCCGCGGTGATGGACCGGAACGTCGCCGCCCGTTCGGCGGTGTCGGCCGGGACGCGTTGCGGGGCGACACCCAGCGACCGCAACATCTGCCCGAGCACCTCAGCAGGAGCTATCGGGCCTGTGGGGTTGAAGGCGCCGAGGTGCGCGTACAACTGGCCGTCAGGAAACTGGGAGTTGACCCGCTGCGCCCACTGTAAGGCGATCGCCGACTTCCCGATCCCGCCAACACCGTTGATGACGATCAGCGCCGGGCCTGTTCTCTCCTCGGTCAGCAGCCGGTCGATCTCGGCCAGTTCGACGTCGCGTCCGACGAAATGAGCCGGAGGCGCCGGGAGCTGCCGGGGGATCGGCACGCTCGCTCCGTCTCGATGGTGGAAATGGACATCCCCACCGATGTTGCCGGCCTGCACCATCGGCCCGGTGACAGCGCCAGGCATCACATTACTGATGTCACCGTTTCTGTCGGCCAGCGACATCACGCATACCCCGCCCCGCTACTCCGGCTGCCCGGCGGCCCATCGCAACATTAAATGATCACACTAGGCCGGACACTCGTCACCTCTGGCGCGGGGGCCAACGCCGATCGTTAAAAATACAGCAGCACCAATGTCAGCTACAGTGACGAAGGTAATCGTTGCCCAGAGTGCAGAATCGGGCAAACTGCGCGAGATGCCAAAGAACGCTCGTGAGGACGGACGGAGGATGAACAACCTTGATGGACGACCTTGGCCGTCCATCGGCTGATGGTCGGACGTGAAAGACAAGCCCGGCGGCGGTGCTGGCGATGGCCGCTTCGACCCGGCGGGCGGTGTCCAGAGATCGTGGTGGCGGATCGGCTCGGATAGGTGACAACTCTAACGCTAAATCGACTTATGTCTCTATGGTGGAGGTAGCTTCACGGCTGTAGGGGGCCCCATGAAGTCGATAGTGGCCACGGCTGCAACCGGCATCCCGGACGCGCAATGCAGCGCAGGTGTCAAGTGCGGGTTAGCCCAAAGACGGAGGCGATCGTGATGGCCGCCACCGCCGGCGACCCTCACCCAGGTGCGGGCGATAGGCCGCGGCAAACCATGCCCGCGACTGCGCAGTCGAAGTCGAGCACCGCGGGAATCCCGCGCTCGGCCGAGAGACTTAATTTGCAGGCGCGTAGCAGTAGTCGTGTTTATCAGGCTGCCGGGGATCAGCACATCTATGATCATCAACCACCTGCGCCTGCGGCGGTCAGCAATACCCTTCCACGAGACACAGCGGCTCTCACCGGCCGCAGCCGCGAACTTCGTGATCTGATCGACAGAGTCACGAAGCTGGATGGCGACACCGGCACAATTCCCATCCATGCGATTGATGGCATGCCGGGAGTCGGCAAGAGCGCACTGGCGATCCGCGCTGGGCACCTGCTGGCACGCCGATTCCCGGATGGGCAGTTCTTCATCGACCTGCACGCCCACAGCTCTGGTCGAGGTCCCGTGCGACCTGCCGACGCCCTGTTTGGACTGCTCGCGGCCGACGGGGTGGACGCCGGGCAGATACCCGGTGATGTCGATGCCAGGGCCGCCCTCTGGCGTGGTCGCATGGCTGGCAAGAGGACTCTCGTTATCTTCGACAACGCCGCCGGGAGAGAACAGGTCGAGGCCCTGCTGCCCGGTGCGGCCAACTGCCTAGTGCTGATCACCAGCCGACGGCGCCTGACCGGACTGAGCGCTCGCCACGCCGCCGTGACACTGGCGTTGGGCACCCTCTCACCCGAGCACGCCGCCGAGTTGTTCGCCACCCGGGCCAGCCGATCAATTGCCGGCGCGGAGGCTACGTCCATTCACGAACTGGTCAGCCTGTGCGGGAACCTACCACTGGCGATCTGCCTGCTGGCCGCGAAACTGCGTCCGGAGCCGCAGTGGCAGGTCGCTGACCTGGTTCAGGAAATGATGGACGCCAACCATCGGCTGTCCCACATGCAGGCCGAAGACATTGGGGTGGCGGCAGCGTTCGACCTGTCGTATCGCCGGCTACCCCCGAGCCTGCGGCGTTTCTTCCGCCGTCTGGGCCTACACCCCGGCACCGAGTTGGACCGCTACGCCGCTGCCGCACTCGACGCCATATCGCCGGCTCGGGCCCAACGGCAACTCGACGCGCTCTACCACGACCACTTAATCGACCAACCAACCAGGGGCCGCTACCGCTCGCATGACCTCATCAGGGAATTTGCCCAGGACAGGGTCGACCACGATTCCACCCCGGACAACACCGAGGCCATCACGCGCATGCTGAACTATTACCAGTACGCCGCGTACACCGCAAATCGGCAGCTCTCGCAGCCCGGCAGGCGGTCGTCCGACGCTCCCGCTCCAGCCCCAGCTGCGTTGCCCAGTCTGCACACTCGTCATGAGGCGCTGGCATGGATGAACGCCGAACTGGGCAACCTGTTCGCCTGTGTCACCGTGCTGTCGGTCGGCCAACAGACACAACGCATCATCGCGGTCGCCGCCTCGGCCGCGACCTATCTACGCAACAGCGGCCCATGGGACCACGCCATCTCACTCCACCGGGCAGCAGCGACCGCGGCCCGGCGGACCGGGAATCGAAAGGCCCACGCCCACTGCCTGCGCGAACTCGGAACCATCCATCGGCTGACCGGAAACTACGAATCGGCGAGCGCGACGTTACACCACGCCCTGGACCTATACCATCACCTGAATCATCCTCGCGATATCGCCGACACCCTCACCCAGCTTGCCGGTTTGCGTCGGCGCACAGGCGACCATCCAGGGGCGATTTACGATCTGGAACAGGCACTGATCCTGTACGAAGATCTAGATGATCTGCACGGACAGGCCAACGCCCTGAACGAGATCGGTGTGGTACACCACCAGGCGGAGAACCACCATGCCGGCATCCAGGCTCAACGGCGGGCGCTGACCATATTTCGTGAGTTGGGAGACCGCCAGGGAGAAGCAGACGCCCTTAACCAACTCGGTGGCGCTCGACAGGTTGCTTGCGAGTACCGGCCGGCCATCGAAGCCCACCAACAGGCCCTGGACATCTATCGAGATCTCGGTGATCGGCACGGGCAGGCTCGCGCGCTCAACTATCTCGGCGCCGCGCTCTGCGAAACGGGCGAATATTCCGCTGCCGAGAACGCGCTTACCCGTGCCCTGATTATCCATCAGGACCTGGGCTATCGCCTCGGCCAAGCCAATGCCCTCAACTATCTCGGCACCGTTCGTTCCGCCAACGGTGAATACTCCTCTGCCGAACGTTCACTCACCCAGGCGTTGACGCTCTACCGCGACCTTGGCTACCCGGCCGGCCAGGCGGACGCGCTCAATCAGCTGGGAGCCATCAAGCGCCTGACCGGTCAGCATCAGGCCGCCGCCGCAACGCATGACGAGGCCCTGACTATCGTCCGACAGCTCGAAGACCCACTCGGGCAGGCACAAGTGCACAACCAACTCGGCCAGCTGTTGTTGGTACAGAATCAACCATCGCGGGCGCTGGACCACCATCAACGAGCCCTACACCTGGCGCGCAAGGCCCGAAACCCACGCGAGGAGGCCCAGTCCACCGAAGGAATCGGCCGCTGCTGCCTCTCCCTCGGCAACCAGGGCCAGGCCATGGAAAACCTAAACCAGGCGCGGGATTCCTACCACCGCCTTGGCGCGATTCAAGCTGCCAGAAACGTTGCTGGATTAATCAGGGCATCGCGCGAGAAAAACCTGGCATGAGCCCGCAGTGGGAGCCCCGATGGTGTCAGTACCGGAGCTCCCGAGCGCGTTTAGGCGTCAGCCGCCCTCATCGCCATGCAATGCCTAGCGCGAGGAAAGTTGGCCAATCGGTGCTTGTGGATCGCATCGTTCCCAGTGGAATCGCTCAGTATCAATCCCGATACTCGTGATGTCCGTAATTCGAGCTCCGATGATCGGTGGCTCGGTGGTGGTGTACATTCGGCCGCTACCGCCCGAACTGTCAACGGTCGAGGTGGCAACTGCGTAGGTGCGTGTGCTCGACGGCGATTCCTCGCTTCGGGAAGGGGTTGACGGAACGGTGGCCAGGGCTAACGTAAGGGTGGCAGAGGTAACTATCATTTTTTCCTTCTCCGCCGACCTGTGGCGGATGTGATTGCGGGGGGAATTCCGTCGACCTTGGTCACGACGCAGTGTGCTCCTGATTACGTGTGGTTACCCTCGCGTTCGGGGTCTATCAGGACGAGATTAACATACTACTCACGTTTGGCGGGAATCCCACCACCTCTCGTAGTGGGCGCGCTACGGATTGATGCACGGGGTGGGTGGGTGACCGACGGAACCTCTTCGTCCGCGCCTATGCCAAAACGACATCCTGGCCTGAGATGGCCGCGAGGAACCGTGGTTTCAAACGCTGTGCGGCCGCAGCTACCTACGCTTCGTAAATGTGCTGGTCGCCGAAACACTGGAAAACGTTTTCGTTGAGCGTGGCGGACATCGAGACATTTCTCTGCCAGGTATGTCCGTCGTGCCTGCCCTCCGTCGAGGCCTCGTCGGTGTGGGCCATCGGTGCGGGATCTTCGACACCGGAGGGATCCTTGGCGTCCGGGCCGACGCCCATGTGCTCGGCCGGCGGTGGGGGGTGACGCCTGGACTGCTCGTGCGAGGCGTTCACGGTCGTCCGGTTGACCAATGATCGCGCGAGTGCGTCGATGTCCGAACTCGGTAGGACCTGGACGGCGTTCCACATGTGCTCGGCGGCGCGGCTGACGAACCCGGGGATCATGGACGTGTAGCCGCAGTTGGCCAGGGCATGGATGGCCAGCGCTATTAGCCGATCGGTGGGCACGGTCTCGTCGATCAGTCGGGTGGCGCCGGATGCCACCGCCTCGTGGTCGCCGGTCTTGATCTGCTGTTCGAATAGCGCGCAGTGGGTATCGAGACGCTCCTGCCGTAGGCGGTGTCGGCGCCGATCCGCCCAGTCGCCGTTAACGTTGGCGAGGGGGTTGGCCTGCCAGAGGGCGAGGGCGTGCTGGTAGGCGACGATGGCGTCGTGGTGGTCACCGTCGCGAGCTTTTGCTCGCCCGGCTGCTGCCAGGGCAGTGAAGCGGTGATAGTCGACGGCCGCCGGGTTGATGCGTAGTTCATAGGCACGGGGACGGCGATTCAGGAGCCAGGCACGCTGACCACCGGCGTCCTCGATCGCTCGGCGGACGGCACGGACATAGCTTGCGATGGTCTGTTCGGCCCGTGCCGGTGGCTGATCGCCCCAAACGTTCTCGATGAGAGTATCGACCTGGACCGGGCGGCTTGGGTTGAACGCGAGTGTGGCAAGTACGCAGCGTTCCGCCGAACGCTCGAGATCGATGGTTCTGTCATCTGCCCGGATCTGCACTTCGCCGAGTACTCGAAGATCCATCTCAATCTCCCGCGTACCGAAGCATCACTAGGAACAGTGTCGCATTACCAGACCCGGACCTGGTCTACCGGAAATCGGGACTCCGGGTCCGAAGATGATCACTTATGATCCTCGCCATGCCCGCACCCCTCCCACCGCCGGTCTTCGACGCCGCGGTGGCGTACCCCCAGGTGGCCACCGGTCGCGGCGCGTTGGCCGCCGGCGACTGGGCGGCCCTGCGCGCGCTCGTCGACGCGCAGGACGCCCACGGCCGCACGGTCCTGGTCGGCCAGGTCGGTGAGCTGCCCGACGCCGAGGGGCAGCTGCGGAAGATGCTCGCCGATCAGCCGGAGGACCCGCTGGCGGGGGCGATGCTGGGGGCGTACCTGATCCGGGCCGGCTGGCGGATCCGCTCGGCCGAGCAGGCGCAGTACGTCAGCCGACAGCAGTTCGCCCAGTTCTTCGACCACCTGCGCCGGGCGGAGCAGGTGCTTATCGACGTCACCGCCCGCCACCCCGAGGACGCGGCGGCCTGGACGCAGCGGGTGACCAGCGCCCGGGGGCTGCAACTCGGTCAGGCCGAGGCGCGCCGCCGCTACGACCGGCTCGCCGCCCACCACCCGCATCACCTGCCGGCGCAGAGTTCCCTCCTGCAGCAGTTCTGTCCCAAGTGGAGCGGCACCTGGGAGCGGGCGTACGCCTTCGCCCGGGAGTGCACCGCGGCCGCGCCGCCCGGCGCCCCCAACGCCGTACTCGTCGTCGAGGCGCACCTGGAACGGGCCATCGACCACGGCAACCTCTCCGCCGCCGGCGAGTTCCTGCGCGGGCCACAGGTCCGCGCCGAGATCCACGAGGCGGCCCACCGCTCGATCTGGCATCCCGAGCACCGCAACGACTGGGGCTGGGTGTGGGTACGCAGCACCTTCGCCTTCGCGTTCTGCCTGATGCGCGAGTGGACGCCGGCGGCGCAGCAGTTCGCCGCGCTCGGCGACCTCGGCGACGAGTCGATGTTCGGCTACCTCGGTGACGCGGTGGCGCAGTTCCAGCGGTTCCGTGAGAAGGCGTACGCGAAGGGCGGCCGGCCGTGATCCAGCACCTGGACACCGACGGGGTGCCGACGCTGCTCGCCCCCACCGGCGGGCCGATGCGCGCGGGGCTGACCTTCCGGGTCGGCACCGCCGACGAGACCCTGGCCGGTCACGGCATCACCCACCTGCTCGAACACCTCGTCCTCGCGCCGCTGGGCATTGCCGACTACCACTTCAACGGCGCCACCGGACCGGTCTTCACCACCTTCCACATGCAGGGTTCCGCGCAGGACATCGCCACCTTCCTCACCGCCGTCTGCGCGAACCTCACCGAGCTGCCGACCGGGCGGCTGGAGGTGGAGAAGGACATCCTGCGTACCGAATGGAGCAGTCGGGGCAGCACGGCCACCGACGACATCCCGCTCTGGCGCCACGGCGCCCGCGACCACGGACTGAGCAGCTACCCGGAGTGGGGTCTCGGCACGCTCACCCCCGACGACCTGCGCCGGTGGGCGGCGCGCTGGTTCACCCGGGAGAACGCGGTGCTCTGGATCGCCGGTGACCGGGTGCCCGAGGGGCTGCGGCTGCACCTGCCCGCCGGCACCCGGCAGCCCGTACCGGTCGCCTCCTCGGCGCTGCCCACCACGCCGGCGTACTTCGTGCACGGCTCGCAGGCGGTGGTGCTCGACGCGGTCGTGCGGCGCCGGACCGCGGCGAGCGTCTTCGCCGACGTGTTGGAGCGCGAACTGTTCCGGGCGCTGCGCCAGGACGCCGGGCTCTCCTACACCACCACCACGGGATACGAGCCGCGCGGCGACGGGCAGGCCCACCTGCGTGCCCTCGCCGACGCGCTCGCCGAGAAGCAGGACGCCGTGCTCGGCGGCTTCATCGACGTGCTGGCCAAGCTGCGGGTGGGGCGGATCGAGCAGGGCGACCTCGACGCCGCGGTGGCCAAGCGGGTCGACATGTGCGCCCTCGCCGAGGCCGACGCCGCGCGGCTGCCCGCGTACGCCTTCAACCTGCTCACCGGCGAGCCGAACCGTACGCTCGACGAGCACTGCGCCGAACTCAAGGCGCTCACCATCGCCGACCTGCACGAGGTCGCCCAGGAGGTGTGCGCCTCGGCGCTGCTGATGGTGCCGGGCGGGACCAGCGCCGACTGGGCCGGCTTCACCGCGGCACCCACCTCGTCGGAGTCGGCCGTGGCGGGCACCACCTACCGCGCACGGGACGACGACAGTCGACTCTGCGTCGGCACCGAGGGGGTCAGCCGCCTCGGCACCGGGGGCACGCTCACCGTCACGTACGCCGACTGCGCCGTCATGCTCGCCTGGCCGGACGGCGCCCGGCAGCTGATCGGCCACGACGCGATCGTGCTGCACATCGAGCCGGCCCTGCTCGACATGCGTCCGGCGGCGTTGAACGTGATCGACGGCGGGGTGCCCATCGACCGTCAGATCAGGATGCCACCCCGCGACCCGGAGGACATCCCGCGCCCCCGTACCCCAAGGGAGGCCCGGGGGCGCCCGGCCCGCGGGAAGCGGGCCTGGTGGGAGGTGCCGCTGATGGTGCTCAGCGGCCTTGCCGCCCTGGGCATCGGCGGGTTGGCCCTGCTGCTCACCATCGGCATGTTCATCAACCCCACCGCCGAGGAGGACAAGGGCCTGCTGTGGGGTGTGGCCGTGGTCGGCTGGCTGCTCACTGTTATCCTCGCGATGCCCGTCGTGCTGCTGGCACGGGCACGACGCCGGTGATCGACTGGACGGGATAAGATCCGGCCGGTGCCGGGGCGGTAGCTCAGCCGGTTAGAGCAGTCGACTCATAATCGATCGGTCACGGGTTCGAGTCCCGTCCGCCCCACCCAACCACGTACGAGGTCGTACCCAGGCGCGGGACATACGCGGACCTCCAGACCGACGGTGACCCCAGGCAGGGCACATGGGCCCTGTCGAGCTGAGCCGTCTGTGCTATCGCAGGGCGCCGTCGCGGCGCCCCACAGACGGCCACCCCGGCCGTGACCCATTCGCGCTATCAGCTCGACAGCGCACACAGCCCACCCCAGACGCTGCCGCAGCGGACGGGAACATCACACCGGCCACGACGGCAGCGGGCGATGTGGACGATACGGTTTCCGCTCATCGGGCCATGACAGTGCGTCTGCTGCGGTGGGAAGTTCCTTGGACCCGGATGACCAGGCGTTGCGATGGACCGGCGCGCGACGGTGCGGTCGAGGACCTCGTTGTTCCGAACATGTCAGAACCGAAGCGCCGTACACCTGCCGTGGTGGTGCGGGAACTGAGGACGGCGCCCACGAGGACGGAGGATGGCTGGTGCGGCGGCGCCGGTGCTGTTCGCGTCGGATCAATCTGGCGACGCGGTAGGGGACTGGCCGGCGGTGAGCCGGTCAGGACAGGCGGTCCACCAACAGCACCAGAGGTGGGAAGTAACTCGCGCCGCGTCGGCGTAGCGGGTTGAGGCGGGCCGATCGAGCCTGTCCGGTCACACCTTGAGGACGTCCACGTCGTACAGCGCCATCGAAGCGTCACGGAAGCCCATGTCCCTTACCCGCTCGGCGAGGTCGGGAGGCCCCGCGAGCTTCCCCGCGCTCTGAGGAACTCGTCGCCGAGGGTCGCGTCGCCCGCGATGGCCCAGAGCACGACGTGGGTGTCCAGCAGCAGGGTCATGCGCCGATGACGAAGTCGGCGGCTATCTCGGCGTTGGTCTGGGGGGAGTAGCAAGGGAGCCTGGCCCGCAGGGCTCGGAAGGCGGCGGTCACCGGGGGCCGGGGCGGGGCGCATCAGCTGGCTGTTAGGTTAGGCATCCCTAACTCACGTGAAGTGGAGTACCTCAGCATGCGCGTCACCCGGTTGCTCGCCGGAATCGTCGCCGCCACCACCGCACTCACACTCGCGGCCTGCGGCGGATCGTCCGACACCACAGACACCCCCACCGGCAGCGCGGCGGCGTCGTTCCCGGTCACCGTCACCCACGCGTTCGGCACCACGACGATCGAGAAGAAGCCCGAGCGGGTCGCCACCGTGAACTGGGCCAACCACGAGGTGCCGCTGGCGCTGGGCATCGTCCCGGTCGGCTACGCCAAGGCGAACTTCGGCGACGAGGACGGCGACGGCCTGCTGCCCTGGGACGCCGCGAGGCTCAAGGAGCTGGGCGCGTCAACCCCGGTGCTGTTCGACGAGACCGACGGCATCGACTTCGAGGCGGTGGCCAACACCAGGCCCGACGTCATCCTGGCCGCCTACTCGGGTCTGACCCGGCAGGACTACGACACCCTGTCGAAGATCGCGCCGGTCGTCGCGTACCCGAAGGCCCCGTGGGCCACCTCGTGGCGCGACAGCATCAAGTTGGAGAGCCAGGCCCTCGGCCTGGCCGCCGAAGGCGACGCGCTGATCGCGACGATCGAGAAGCAGATGAAGGACGAGGCGGCGCGCTACCCGAAGCTGGCCGGCAAGTCGGTGATGTTCCTGACCCACCTCGATCCGACCGACCTCAGCAAGATCAGCTTCTACACCACGCACGACACCCGGAGCCAGTTCTTCACCGACCTCGGCATGAAGCACCCGGAGAGCATCGCGAAGGCCTCCGCGACCACCGAGGAGTTCAGCCTCACGCAGAGCGCCGAGCAGATCCAGAACCTCAGCGACGTGGACATCATCGTGACCTACGGTGACGCCGAGGGCACCACGCTGGCGACCCTGCAGAAGGACCCGCTGCTCTCCAAGATCCCGGCGATCAAGCGGGGCTCGTTCGTCTCGCTGCCGGGCAGCACTCCGGTCGCCACCGCCGCCAACCCGACGCCGCTCGCCGTCTCGTTCGTGCTCAAGGACTACGTCGACCTGCTCGGCAAGGCCGCCGACAAGATCTGATGGCCGTCGACACCCTGTCCGGGCCGGACGTCGCCGCCCTGCGACGCCCGGCCCGGGTACGCCTGGGCTGGCTGCTGGTCGTCCTCGCCGTTCTCATCCTGGTCATGTTCGCGTCGGTCGCCTTCGGCTCCCGGATCGTCGGCTGGTCCGACATCATCGCCGCCTTCGGCGGCACCGACGACACGCTCAATCAGGCAGCCGTGGTGAAGCGCATTCCGCGTACGGCGCTGGCGGCCCTCGTCGGCGCGGCACTGGCGCTGTCCGGCGCGGTGATGCAGGGCGTCACCCGCAATCCGCTCGCCGACCCGGGCATCCTCGGCGTGAACATGGGCGCCATGCTGGCGATCGCGGTCGGCATGGCCACCGTCGGGCTGTACACCGCCACCGCGTACATCTGGGTCGCCATCGCCGGCGCGGCCGTGTCCGCCCTGTTCGTCTACGCGGTCGGCTCGCTCGGCCGTGGCGGCGCCACCCCACTCAAGATCGCACTGGCCGGTGCGGCCACCTCCGCCGCCCTCGCGTCGCTGGTGGTGGCGGTCGTGCTGCCCCGCGGCGACATCGCCGAGAACTTCCGATCCTGGCAGGTCGGCGGGGTCGGCGGCGCGACCTGGGAGAGCATCGGCCAGGTGCTGCCGTTCCTGATCGCCGGCCTGGTCATCTGCCTGCTCTGCGCCCGGTCGCTGAACTCGCTGGCCCTCGGCGACGAACTGGCCGCTGGCCTCGGCGAACGCGTCGCCCTGGTGCGCGGGGTCGCCGCCTTCGGCGCGGTGGTGCTGTGCGGCGCGGCCACCGCGGTCGCCGGGCCGATCGCGTTCGTCGGCCTGATCGTCCCGCACCTGTGCCGGCTGCTCGTCGGGCTCGACCATCGCTGGCTGCTGTCGTTCGTCACCCTCGTCGGCGCCGCGCTGCTGACCGCCGCGGACGTCGCCGGCCGGGTGGTGAACCGGCCCGACGAGATCGAGGCCGGCATCATCACCGCCCTGATCGGCGCCCCGTTCTTCATCTACATCGTCCGCCGGCAGAAGGTACGCGAACTGTGAGCACCATGACCCTCGAGGCCGTCACCCGCGGCCGGGTCCGGCGCAGCCGGCGGCGGCAGACCGTGCTGGTCGCCGTCGGCGTGGCGGTGGCGGCGATGGTCGTCGTCTCGCTGATGGTCGGGCAGACCTTCTACCCGCCCGGCGACGTGCTGCGGGTGATCCTCGGCGAGAGCGTGCCCGGCGCCTCGTTCACCGTGGGCGAGCTGCGGCTGCCCCGCACGGTGCTGGCCCTGGTCACCGGGGTGTGCTTCGGGATGGGCGGCGTCACCTTCCAGACCATGATGCGCAACCCGCTGGCCAGCCCCGACATCATCGGCATCAGCTCGGCGGCGAGCGCGGCGGCGGCCTTCGGCATCATCGTGCTCGGTCTCAGCGAGACCGGCGTCTCGGTGTTCGCCATCGTCGCCGCGCTCGGTGTCGCCGTCGTCATCTACGTGCTGTCCTTCAAGGATGGCGTGGCCGGCACCCGGCTCGTCCTGATCGGCATCGGCATCGCCGCCATGCTGAACAGCGCCACCTCGTACATCCTGACCCAGGCCGGGCAGTGGGACCTGCAGGCCGCGACGCGCTGGCTCAACGGCAGCCTGAACGGCTCCACCTGGGACGAGACCATTCCGGTGCTGATCGCGCTGGCGGTGTTCGGCCCGGTGCTGCTGGGCCAGGCCCGGAATCTGACCATGCTGCAGCTCGGCGACGACACCGCGGCGGCGCTGGGCACCCGGTTGGAACGTACCCGGCTGTTGTCGATCGTCGCGGCCGTCGGCCTGATCGCGTTCGCCACCTCGGCCACCGGACCGATCGCGTTCGTGGCCTTCCTGGCCGGGCCGATCGCGGCCCGGCTGGTCGGGCCCGGCGGCTCGCTGCTGGTGCCGTCCGGGCTGGTCGGCGCGCTGCTGGTGCTGGTGGCCGACTTCCTCGGCCAGTTCGCCTTCGACACCCGCTTCCCGGTGGGTGTGGTCACCGGCGTGCTCGGCGCCCCGTACCTCATCTATCTGCTCGTCCGCACGAACCGCGCGGGAGGCTCGCTGTGACCACCCACCATTCTCTGGCCGTGGAGAAACTGACCGTCGGCTACGGCGAGCGCGTCGTCATCGAGTCGCTCGACCTGCTCGTACCACCCGGCCGGATCACCGCCATCGTCGGCGCCAACGCCTGCGGCAAGTCGACGCTGCTGCGGGCGATGTCGCGGCTGCTGGCACCGCGTACCGGTCATGTCCTGCTCGATGGCCGGGAGGTGCACCGGATGCCGGCCAAGGAGCTGGCGCGAACCCTCGGCCTGCTCCCGCAGTCGCCGATCGCGCCGGAGGGCATCACCGTGGCCGACCTGGTCGGCCGGGGCCGCAATCCGCACCAGCGGATCCTGTCGCGGTGGAGCACGGACGACGATCTCGCGGTGGCCGCCGCGCTCGATGCCACCCACACCGCCGACCTGGCCGACCGGTCGGTCGACGAGTTGTCCGGCGGCCAGCGTCAGCGGGTGTGGATCGCGATGGCGCTGGCCCAGCAGACCGACCTGCTGCTGCTCGACGAGCCGACCACGTTCCTCGACGTCAGCCACCAGGTCGAGGTGCTGGATCTACTCACCGACCTGAACACCGAGCGTGGCACCACGATCGTGATGGTGCTGCACGACCTGAACATGGCGGCCCGCTACGCGGACCACCTGATCGCCCTGGCGGGCGGCGGCCTGTATGCGGCCGGCGAGCCGGCGGCGGTGCTGACCGAGGAGTGCGTACGCGCGGTCTTCGGCCTGGACAGCCAGGTCATCCTCGACCCGGTCTCCGGCAAGCCGCTGATGCTGCCGATCGGCCGCCACCACGTCCAATCCGGGGTGTCGTAGGCCGGTCACGACAGGTCCCCGCAGAGATGTTGACGGAGATCATATTGCCCGGCTAGCGTGATCGAGCTGTGACATTCTGATGAGGCGGGGGCTGGAATGTTCGTCGGATCAACCTCGGGTGCGCGCGCCCGTTCCACTCGCCGTGGACTTGTGGCGATGACCGCGTCGCTGGTGTTGTCGGTCGCGGGTTCGACGCTGGTGGCGTCGGCGGCCGCCGGGCAGTCGGTCAGGGTGCCTCTCCCGCCGGTGATCAGCTTCCCGAACGGGGACAGCGTGGTCGAAGGCGGCCAGCTTGCCATCAGGTTTGCCGCGAACGGTGGCGCCTCGGTGAGCAGCTACCGGTACAGCGTCGACGGCGCCAGCCTGGGCAGCGTGATCGCGGCGGGGCCCGATGGTGCGGCCGATGTGACGATCGACGTCGGTGACCTGAGCGGTGAGCGTCCGGTGTACGCGGTGGCAGTCGACCGCCGCGGTCGGCTCAGTCCCATGACGCGGGGATCCTTCACGGTGTCCGTCATGTGGAGCCTCCGGGGTCGGGCGCTCGACATGACCACCTGGCTACCGGTGGTGGGGGCGACGATCCGGCTGGAGCCGGTCGGGATCGAGGTTGTTACCGGCCCCGACGGTGGCTTCCAATTCGCCGTTGACCCGGGCCTCTACACGCTCACCGGCACGTACGCCGGCCCGCCCAGCCTCTCGGCCAGGGTCGAACAGCTGGAGATCGACGGTCAGGGGCTGCGGTTGGACCTGCCGCTGTTCCCCGATTCCGGAAGCTGACGACCGGCCGCGCTGAGTAACCGCAGGTCTGCGCTCCATATCGGTGTATGGTACTTGTATGGCAGTTAAGAAGGTGACCGTCACGCTCCCGGAGGAGCTGGTGCAGGCGCTTGGCGCGGCGGCCCGGGAAGACGGCGTCCCGCTGTCTCGGCTGGTCGCCAGCGCGGCAGAGAGTGAGCTGCGGCGACGGGTCGGGCGGCGACTGGTCGCCGACTGGCAGGCCGAACATGGTGCGTTCACCGTGGAGGAGATTGCGGCGGCACGAGCGGAGATGGCCGCCGCCGACGCCCAGGCGCTCAGCACGCCCGGTCAGGCGGCAGCGTGAGCATCCCCTACGTCTACGACGCCGGGGTGCTGCTTGCGATCGATGGCAATGATCGGCGGATGTGGGCGATCCACCACCTGGCCGTGGAAGAGGGACGGCGCCTGCTCATCCCCTCCGTCGTGGTAGGCCAGGCATGGCGCGACGGCCGCCGCCAGGTCCAGCTGGGCCGGTTCCTGAACAGCTGCGAGATCGTCCCGGTCGGCATCGAGCTGGCGAAGGCGGCCGGCGTGTTGTGCGGCAAGGCCGGCACGCGCGACGTGGTCGACGCCGGCGTGGTGACCGTTGCGCTGGCGTATGGCGCGATCGTCTTCACCAGCGATCCGGAGGACATCGCGCAGCTGTCGGCCGCCTCGGACGCCAAACCGGGGTTGGTCATCCGTCGCCTCTGATCATGGCCGGCGTCCTGGCGGCCACGGCGACCGTCAGGGCATGTGCCGTGGCCGCCGGGGTGGCCGGCAGCAGTGGCGGACGGACCATCGGTGTCGGGATGCGTCCCTGGGCGTGCAGCACCGCCTTGATCACGGACGGGTTGGGCTCGGCGAACAGCGCCGCCGAGAGGGTGGCGAGCCGGTGACCGAGTGGCCGGGCCCGGACGACGTCGCCGGTCTGCCAGGCCGCGACCAGCGTGGCGTAGTCGGTGGTGGCGACGTGCGCGGAGGCGAGGATGCCGCCGGGCGCGCCGAGGGCGAGCAGCGGTGAGATGTACGCGTCCTCGCCGCCGAGCACCGCGAAGCCGGGCGGCAGGTCGGCGAGGAGGGCGATGGTGTCCGCGTCGATGCCGCCGACCGCGTGCTTGACCCCCACCATCCCGGGCAGCGCGGCGAGGCGACGCAGCGCCGCGACGGAGAGCTGCTGCCCGGTGCGGTACGGGACGTGGTAGGCGACCAGCGGCACCGGGGATGCCCCGGCCAGCCGGGCGTAGTGCGCGAGCACCGCCTCCTCGCCGGGTCGCAGGAACGGCGGCACCAGGCAGAGTGCCGCCGTGACCTCGGGCCGTCCGGCGAGGGCTTGCAGGGCTTCGCTGGTGTGCGCGCCGACCAGCAGGTGCGCCCGATGCTCTCGGCAGGCGGCGGCGACCGCGTCGACCACCGTCTGCTGCTCGGCGTCGGAGAGCGCGTGCGGCTCGGCGGTGGTGCCCAGGGCGACCAGGCCGGCCGCCCCGGCGGCCAGCGCGTCGTGGGCCAGGGTGGTCAGCGCGTCGACGGCGACGCCACCCCGCCCGTCGAAGGGTGTGATCAGCGGAACGTACAGACCCGTGAGTGCCATGCCTTCAGCCTCGACGGCGAGACCGTGAAGGACCAGTTCCGCTTGCTCAACGGATACGTAAGCTGGGCTGATGCTTGACGTCCGCCGTCTGCGGCTGCTCCGGGATCTGGCGCGGCTCGGCACCATCGCCGCCGTCGCCGAGACGCACACTTACACACCGTCCGCCGTCTCCCAGCAGCTCGCCGCGCTGCAACGGGAGGCCGGCGTCGCGCTCCTGGAACGCGCCGGCCGGGGAGTCACCCTCACTCCGACCGGGGAGTCGCTGGTCCGGCACACCGAGGTGATCCTCGCCGCGCTGGAGGCGGCCGAGGCCACCCTCGCCGCCGCGCGGGGCGGACTCTCCGGCACGGTACGCATCGGTGCGTACCCCAGCGCCGTGCGTACCCTGTTGCTGCCCGCCCTGGTCGCGCTGGCCCGCGACCAACCCGCGCTCGACCTGATGGTCACCGAACTGGATCCGGTGGCCGTGCCGGCCGCGCTGCGCGACCGCCGTCTCGACGTGGCCCTCGTGCACGACTACGACATCGTGCCGGTCGAGCCGGATCCGGCGCTGGACTCGACACCGCTGCTGGACGAGACGGTGTTCATCGCCGTTCCCGCCGGCACGGAACACGATCCGGCCGGCGACCCGATGCGGTCGGTGCGCGACGCGGACTGGATCGTGGGTAGCCAGGGGACGCTCTGCCACGCGGTGACCCTGCACGCCTGCGAGCTGGCCGGCTTCCGGCCGAACGTACGTCACCACGCGGACGACTTCGCCGCCATGCTCGCCCTGGTCGCCGCCGGCCAGGGAGTCGGGTTGGTGCCCCAACTGGCCGTCGGGCAACCACCCGGCGGGGTCCGTCTCGTCCCGCTCACCGTCCGGCGACGCACCCGGATCGCGTACCGGAAGGGCGCGGGCGATCACCCGGCGGTGGCCGCGACCGTCGCGGCGCTGCGGACCGCCGCCGCGACCACGCCCGACGAGACGGGTCGAACAACCGATGGCGTTCGCGGCGGAGCGATCAAAGGAGGGGCCGCTACGGGATGGACACCGCAGGGGTGAACGCGGTGTGCCGGAGGCGGGCGGCGTCCTGGCTCGGTGCCGCACCGAACTGGCGGCGGTATTCACGACTGAACTGCGACGGGCTGTCGTAACCCACCCGATGACCGACCCCGGTGACGTCGTCCGGGTGGGCGGCCAGCAGTAGCCGCGCCTGCTGGAGCCGGATCTGCTTCTGGAACTGGATGGGGCTCATCGCGGTGACCGCTTGGAAGTTGCGGTAGAACGCGGACAGGCTCATGCCCGACAGCTGCGCGATCTCCTCGACCCGGAACGCCTGCCGGTAGTTGTCCCGGATCCAGCGCACCGCGCGGGTGACGTGGGCGATGTTGCTGTCGGCCAGGCCGAGCTGGCGGACGGCGTCGCCCTGTTCGCCGGTGACGAGGCGCCACAGGATCTCCCGCTTGATCAGTGGTGCGAGCACCGGGATGTCGCGCGGCCGGTCGAGGAGACGCAGCATGCGTACCGCCGCGTCGACCAGCTCGCCGGGCGCATCGCTGACGGCCAGCGCGGACGGCGTGCCGCCGCGCGGGCGGGGGAGGCCGCCGGGTGGCGTGTCGAGCAGCAGTTCGGCGATCGCCGACGGCTCCAGGGCGAGGCCGAACCCGAGCGCCGGCCGCTGGTGGCTGGCCTCGGTGTAATGGCCGGTGACCGGCAGGTCGACCGAGGCGATCAGATACTGGCCGGCGCGGTACTCGTACACCCGGTCGCCGAGTGCGAGCGTCTTCGCGCCCTGCGCGATGAGCGCCAGCACCGTGCCCGACATCGACGCGGAGGGCTGGTGGGCCTGCTCGGCCCTGCCGATCAGGACGCCGTCGATGGGCGTGGTCCAGTCGGGCCGCGCGTGACGGGCCAGCAACGCGCGCAGTTCGTCGAGCAGCACGAGCCCATTAGAGCATCCGCCGTTGTTCCGCACAGTGAGAGGATCAGGCAAGAGGTCAAGAGCATTGTTCTACTGCAACACCTGCTCAAGCTGGTCATATGGATGCAGCCAAGTCGTAGGGAGCTAACGATAGCTCCACGAATGAACAGGTGGGTAGCAGTATGCGGGTCGCCATCGTCATCGGCGCCAGCTCCGGCATCGGGCAGAGCGCAGCCATCCAACTCGCCAAGCGGGGCACGGGCGTCGTGCTGACCTACAGCGGCAACCAGGCCGGCGCCCAGGAGACGCTGGCCGCCATCGAGAAGGAGGGCGGCACCGCCGTCGCACTCCGGTTGGACATCGGCCGCAGCGACACCTTCCCGGCCTTCCGGGAGCGGATCGTCGCCGTGCTCCGCGACACCTGGCAGCGGGACACGTTCGACTATCTGGTCAACAACGCCGGCTTCGGCGGTGGGGCGATGTTCGAGGAGACCACCGAGGAACTCTTCGACCGGTTCGTGCGGGTGCTGCTCAAGGGGCCGTACTTCCTCACCCAGGCACTGCTGCCGCTGCTCGCCGACGGCGGTGCCATCGTCAACGTCAGCAGCAACTCGGCGCTACCCACGGGCCTCGTGGACGCCGGCTACTCCGCGTACGCCACGATGAAGGGCGGCCTGAACGTGCTGACCCGTTACCTGGCCAAGGAGCTGGCGCCGCGCCGCATCCGGGTCAACGCCGTCTCGCCCGGTCCGACCCGTACCCGGCTCTCCGACGCCTCCGGGGTCGTGGCCTTCGAGGCGTACCCGGAGGCGATCCCCGCGCTCGCCGCCAAGACCGCCCTCGGCCGCATCGGTGAGCCCGACGACATCGGCGTGGTGATCGCCACGCTACTCGGCGAGGCGGGTGCCTGGATCACCGCACAGAACATCGAGGTCTCCGGCGGCTACGACCTCTGACGCCGGGTGGGCGTGGACGGCCGGCGGTATCGTGTTCCGTCGATGCGGGGTGAATGGCGGAGAGTGGTCCGGGCGCTGCCGGCCGTCGCGGTGGCGCTGCTGGTGGCGGCCACGCTCGGCGGCGACCGTGGGGTGGGCGGCGATCCCCGACTACGCCTCGACGTGACGCCGGCCGCCGCGCTCGCCGACGAGCCGGTGCGGGTACGCGTCGGCGGCCTAACGGCGGGGGAGCGGGTGACCGTCGCCGCCGAGGCCGAGGACCACGCGGGACGGCTGTGGCGGGCGACGGCGACCTTCGTCGCGGACCGGAACGGCACGGTGGACCTGTCCCAGGACGCCTCCAGCGGCGGCTCCTACTCGGGTGTCGACCCGATGGGGCTGTTCTGGTCGATGGACCCGGTCGACGGCGACGCCTCGTACTTCGCGCCGAGCTTGCCGCAGGTGAGACCCGACTTCACCGTGCGGCTGTCGGCCACCGCAGGCGGACGCGGGCCGGCCACCGCCGCCGTGCGCCGGGACTGGACCGCCGGGGCGGTCACCTTCACCGAGCTGACCACACAGGCGGACGGCGTGCGCGGGATGCTCGTGTTGCCCCCGCCCGACGTGCCGCGACGGCCCGGCGTGCTGAGGATCGGCGGGTCCGAGGGCGGGATCAGCTGGCTGTACGACGCGCCGTTGCTGGCCTCCCGGGGGCACCCGGTGTTGGCGCTCGCCTACTTCGACTCGGCGGGTCTCCCGGACAGCCTGCACGACATCCCGCTGGAATACTTCGCCACCGCCGCCGAACTGCTCGCCCGGCACTCCGGCGGCGAGGTGGCGGCGGTGGGCTACTCGCGCGGCAGCGAGGCGGCGCTGCTGCTGGCGCAGCTGTACCCGGAACTGGTACGCGCCGTCGTCGTCTACGCGCCGAGCAACTGGGTCAACCCGGGTTACCCGTACACGGGAGCGGCCGCCTGGACCTGGAACGGCCGGCCCGTCCCGGCGGGCCGGATCCCGGTCGACCGGATCGACGGACCGGTGCTGGCGATCAGCGGAGCGGACGACCAGCTCTGGGACGCGGCCGCCTACGGCGCCGAGTTGGTGCTGGCCCTCGGCGGTCCACCGCACCGCATGCTGCTCTATCCCGACGCGGGACACGGCGTCGGCACCGTCCCGTACCTGCCCTCCGAGACGGTGCACCAGGGACCGACCGGCGTGCAGACGTACGGCGGCACCCGCGCCGGCGACGCCGCCGCCCGGCGGGACGGTTGGTCGCAGCTGCTCGCCTTCCTCGCCGCGGCCTGACCGTCGCCGCCGGGTCAGCGCGGTGACCGGGTCTTCGGCAGGTCGAACTGGTCGGCGCGGCGACAGTCGCGCTGGTTGCCGATCGCGTCAGGCCCCAACCGGTCGAGCACCCGGCGGGCCCGCTCCCGGCCCAGGTTCCAGGCGTACCACGGGTCCGGCTCGGCCAGGTCGTCGGCGATCCAGCTGAGCGTGCAACGGCGCACCGGATCGGGCAGGGTGGACAGGGCGGGGGTGGCGTCCGCGGAGAGGGCGCGAAGATACCAGGCGTCGATCCGGCCGGTCTGCTCGTAGCGGGCCACGTTGCGGCGGGCCGCGTAGTCCTCCGGGTTGAGCGCCGCCAGGCCCAGCAGCATCACCACCGCGAGCGCCGCGGTCAGGCGCGGGATCGCGCCGCCGCGCCAGCGTACGCCGGCCACCAGGATCATCAGGAAGACGGCACCGAGCAGCAGCTCGAAGGCCATCACGAAGATGCGCTCGCCGGTGAAGCTGTAGACCTTCTGGTACGTGTACATTCGGGACAGCGCCGACACCACGATGACCACGCTCAGCGCGCTGAGCAGGCCGAGCAGGACCCGCAGCAGCACCCGGTCGAGCCGCCGGTCCCGACGCGCCCAGCGGCTCACCCCGCCGAGCACCGCCAGGGCGAGCACCGTGACCACGACCAGTTGCCAGAAGCCGCTGCGGGCGTACTCGGCGTAGCTGAGGCCGGTGGTGTCCAGCACGTGCCGCTGCCCACCGAAGAGCACGGTGAACTGCACGGCGACGAAGCCGCCGAAGAGGACGGCCAGGGTGGCGATCGCCGGCGCCCACTCGACCAGCCCGACGCTACGCGCGGTCGGCCGGTCCAGCGAGGCCAGGTCCGGCGGCGCGGCGATCGTGTAGACGGCGGCCACCGCGATCAGGGCGCCGACGGCCGCCAGGAACAGCCACCGGAACACCCCGCTCACGCTGATTTCCGGGATGAGGGCGCCGAGCACCTGGGCGAAGGCGGCGTCGGCGGAGGAGAGCAGCGCACCGAAGACCACCAGGACCACCACGGTGGCGGCGACCGAGCCGACAACCCGGCGCGCGGCACCGGAATCGCCCGGCGCGCGGACGTGGGTACGCACCCACGGCAGCCCGCGTATCGCCGCGATCGGGGCGCCCACCAGGCTGAACAGGATCGACCGGACCCGTCGCCCGCCGACGATCGCCAGCGCCGCGCAGGCCAGCGCCCCCAGCACGCAGAACGTCACCAGCCACCAGGCGTTGCGGAAGCCCAGCACCGCGAGCAGCGCGAGGGCGGCACCGGCCCAACCGGCCCGGACCCACCGCTCGGCCCGGGGCAGCGCGGCGGTGTGCCGCCGCACCGCGACGACGACGCCGGCCGTGAGCACCAGCCAGCCAAGGAACCAGCCGATGCCGGTACGGCCCAGCGGCACGAAGGCGGCCACGCCGAGCGCCCCGGCCAGGACCGCCAGCGGGGTGGCCCGACCGCGGGCCGGGGCGGGGCCGGGCCACACCCGGTCGAAGAAGGACGGCGGTGGCGGCAACCGCCGGAAGTCGTACGGTGAACCCGGCGGCCGGTGGCCGGGCGGTGGTGGCAGCACCGGGGCGCCGGGCTGCCCCACCGGCCGGGCCGCGCCGGCTCGGGGCGCCGTGCCCGCTGCTCCCGTGCCGACCGCCGCTCCTGCTGCTCCCGTGCCGACCGGTGCCGTCCCGTGCGAGGCGGCGCCAGTTGGCGCGCCGGTGGCGGCCGGACCAGCCGGCGGTGGCGGGGTGGGTGGTGCCGTCTCGGGGGTCCGCTGGGTCGGCGGTGCCGCCCCCGTCGGCGGCGTGACCGGGGCGGAGACCGTCGTCGGCGCTGGTCGGCCCGCGACCGCGGCGCTCGCCGCCGGGGTGTCCCGGCCGATCGGGGCCGACTCCCCGGCGGTCGCGACCAGGGGGAGGAAGATCGCGTAACCGTGGGTGCCGGGTGGCACGGTCACCGGGATCGCCCAGGCGGGTTGGTCGGCCGGACCGGGCCAGACGATCGACAGCAGCCCTTCGGTGGGCGGCATCACCAGCAGTTGGGGTGCCCCGGCCGGACCGGTCGGACCGGCGTCGGACGGGACAGGGGCGCCGCCGGGTTCCCCGGTGCTCGGGGAACGCTCGGCGGGTGGCGGCTCGGACACCGCACCCTCCTAGGTTGACAGGCTGCGGTCACTCTAGGGGCCGACGCCTGTTCGCGTGGGCCCGTCTGCACGCGACACCCTCATCTCGGTCAATGTGCCGAAAACGGACAGGACGACAGGTCCCCTCCTGACGCACTGTTGTAGCAGGTAGAGAGGCTTGCGCCGGACGGGCGCGCCTCGGCCGACACCGCCCCGTCGACAGGGCGGGTGTCACCGCGACCGACAGCGACGTCGCCCCCACCACCACGCAGGAAGGAGCAGCCATGGCCGCTCCCACCGCTACCGCCTCACTCAACGCGAGCAGCTACGCCCCCGGTGCCCAGATGCTGCTCACCATCAACTACAGCGACCCCGACACGACGGCGCTCACCGTCACCGTCGTGGTCACCGACGCCCAGGGCAACCGCAGCGCTCCGGTGTCGACGACCGCCGTGGTCGATCCGCTCACCATCACCGTCACCGACGACTCGGGCCGTGCCTGGACCCGGGTGTCGGACAACGGCTCGGTGGCCGTCTACCGGGCGGTGGCATGATGCCCCGGGTGACCGTCACGGTGCGGGACTCGGTCAGCCAGACCGCCACCGCCACCGCCGCCTACACCATCCTGCCGCCGGTGCTGGGCGGGTACTACCTCTCCGGTGGTGCGGACCCGACGGCCGACATGGCGGGCGGCAACTTCCGGTCGCTGACCCAGTACCGCAGCTTCGCCGACGCCCACGTCTTCCCCGGCTACAACCGCCCCTGGCTGGTCACCCTCGGCAGAGCCGGCGTGCAGCTCAACATGGTGCTCGAACTGAAGCACTACGGTGCGTCCGACACCGGGGCACAGACCTTCACCCTGGACGGCGTGACGTACACCGTGCCGGCGCCGGCGATGACCATCCAGCAGCGTCCGGGCACGATCTGGCCGAAGGCGTACGGCTACGGGCAGGTGCTCGCCGGCCAGTGCGACGGGCTGTTCGCCCGGGCCCTGGCGCAGTACCGGACGATGGGCTTCGGGGTGAACATCCAGCTCGCCTCCGAGCTGGATACCGACCACGAGTTCGGCACCACCGAGTCCGGCAAGGCGTACACCTGGGCCGAGTCGGACGTGCGGGCCGTGCAGGCGATGACGTACATCGTGAACTGGTTCAGGGCCAAGGCGCTGCCCTCGGGGAGCACCTTCTCGGTCGGTCTCGGCGGCTTCGACCGGGCCTGCTTCCGGCGCACCCACCCGGAGGCGCTGATGACGCGGCTGGACTACCTGCAATGGAACGTCTACGCGACCAGTCCCACCGACACCGCGTTGGAGCGGTTCCGGCGGACCAAGGACTGGGCGCTGGCCGATCTCGGCCCGGTGGCGCTGTCGCGTCCGGTGCTCATCGCCGAGTGGGGCGTACGGGTCGCCGAGATCCCCGATCAGGCGGGTTGGATCGCCACGGTGCCGCCGGCGATCGCCCGCCTGAACGCCGAGCGCGGGCCGTTCATCGTCCGGACGAACTACTTCAACTCCGGCTGGGGCACCCTCAGCCCGAAGGCGACCGGGCTGGCCGCCCTGCGGGCCGCGTACTCCCGGCCCCCGTACGTCTGACCGGCCCGGTCCGGGGCGGTCCGCCGGAACGGGCAGGTGTGCTGGGTGCTGCCGCCGGGGGCCTACCTATGCTCGACCCCATGGAACTGCGGATCTTCACCGAACCTCAGCAGGGTGCGACCTACGACGACCTGCTGGCCGTGGCCCGCCGTGCCGAGGAGACCGGCTTCGGCGCCTTCTTCCGCTCGGACCACTACCTCAAGATGGGGTCGGTCAGCGGCGAACCCGGTCCCACCGACGCGTGGACCACGCTGGCCGGGCTGGCCCGGGACACCCGGTCCATCCGGCTCGGCACGCTGATGACCGCCGCGACGTTCCGGCTGCCCGGCCCGCTGGCCATCACCGTCGCGCAGGTCGATCAGATGAGCGGCGGGCGGGTCGAGCTGGGCATCGGCACCGGCTGGTACGACGCCGAGCACAGCGCGTACGGGATCCCCTTCCCGGGGCTGGGGGAGCGGTTCGACCGGCTGGACGAGCAGCTGGCGGTGATCACCGGCCTGTGGCGGACCCCGTCGGGTGAGACGTTCGACTTCACCGGCCGCCACTACCAGGTCAGCGACTCGCCCGCGCTGCCGAGGCCGGTGCAGCGTCCCCACCCGCCGATCCTGCTGGGCGGGATGGGCGCGCGGCGTACGCCACAACTCGCCGCCCGGTACGCCGACGAGTTCAACCTGCCGTTCGTCTCGATCGACGACACGGTCGCCCAGTTCGCCCGCGTCCGCGCCGCGTGTCAGGAGATCGGCCGGAATCCGACGGAGCTGACCTGGTCCAACGCGCTGGTGCTGTGCTGCGGGCGGGACGACGCCGAGGTGGCGCGGCGGGCCGCGGCGATCGGCCGGGAACCGGACGAGCTGCGCGGCAACGGGCTGGCCGGCACGCCCGCCGAGGTGGTCGACAAGATCGGCCGGTACGCGGCGGTCGGCAGCCAGCGGATCTACCTCCAGGTGCTCGATCTGGCCGACCTGGATCACCTGGACCTGGTCGCGACCGAGGTGCTGCGCCAGCTCTGACCGGTCGGCGGGCCGATCAGGCCCGGTGCCCGTGGACGCCGCGCAGCACCGTGTCCAGCCGGCCGTCCCGATCACTGTCGATGTAGGTGACGTCGGGCACCCCGTCGCCGTCCAGGTCGAACTGCACCACGTCGGCCACGCCGTCGCCGTCGAAGTCGGTGACCACCTCCACCGAGCCGTCCAGATGCCGGCTGACGATCGACCGCGCGCCGGTCCCGGTCCGGGGCGGCGGGCCGGGGGTGGGCACCGGCGTCGGGGCCGGCCCGGGAGCGGGATTCGGCTGCGGGCCGGGCTGGCCCGCCACCGGTTCGCCGTACGACCAGGTGGCGGCGGACGAGCCGGTGGCGATGCCGACCGGGCCGCTGGCGGCCTCCACGCCGCTGCCGGCCGGGTCGATCTCCTCCTCGGAGGGGTACACGTCGCCGCGAGGGGCGGGATCACGGTAGCTGCTCATCGGCGTAGGGTTCCCCGACGGAGCCGGCGGTAACCGCCGGCACGGAGAGGGGGCGCAGTGCCGACGCACCGCAACTGGGCCGGCAACGTCGAGTACGCGGCCCGGGCGCACCACCGTCCGTCGTCACTGGACGAGCTGCGCGAGCTGGTCGCCGGCAGCGACCGGATCCGGGCGGTGGGCAGCGGGCACTCCTTCAACCGGCTCGGCGACACCACCGGCGACCTGGTCACCCTGGCCGGACTGCCCGCCACGGTGCGGCTGGACGAGCGGCGACGACAGGTCGACGTGCCGGCCGCGCTGCGCTACGGCGACCTAACGACCTGGCTGCACGAGCGGGGGTACGCGCTGGTCAGCCTCGCCTCGCTGCCGCACATCTCGGTGGCCGGCGCGGTCGCCACCGGCACCCACGGCTCGGGCGACACCATCGGCAACCTGGCCACCGCGGTCGCCGGGCTGGAGCTGGTCACCGCCGACGGTGACCTGCTCACCGTCGACCGCACCGACCCCGACTTCGCCGGGATGGTGGTCTCCTTCGGCGCGCTGGGCATCGTCACCCGCGTCACCCTGGACGTGGTGCCCACCTTCGACGTCCGCCAGTACGTCCGCCTCGACCTGCCCCGCGAGGCACTGGACGCCGCGTTCGCCTCGGCGTACAGCGTCAGTGTCTTCACCGACTGGCGCTCCACCCGCGGCACCCAGGTCTGGCGCAAGCAGCTCGCGGACCAGCCGGCGCCCCCGGCGGACTGGCTCGGCACGACGGCGGCCGACCGGCCCTGGCACCCGGTGCCGGGCATGCCGGTGGCCAACTGCACCGAGCAGCTCGGCGTGGCCGGTCCCTGGCACGAGCGGCTGCCGCACTTCCGGCTCGGCTTTACCCCCAGCAACGGCGAGGAGTTGCAGTCCGAATACCACCTGCCCCGGGCGGTGGCGGCCGACGCGCTCGCCGCGCTGGACAAGGTGGCGCACCTGATGGCCCCGGTCGCGCAGACCAGCGAGCTGCGCACGATCGCCGCCGACGAGCTGTGGCTCAGCCCGCAGTACGGCCGGGACAGCCTCGCCGTGCACTTCACCTGGATCGCCGACGCGTCGGCGGTGCTGCCGGTGGTCGCCGAGGTCGAGCGGGTGCTGGCTCCCTTCGCCCCCCGCCCGCACTGGGGCAAGGTCTTCACCTGCCCCACCGAGGCGATCGCCGCCACCTACCCCCGCTGGACCGACTTCGCGGCGCTGGTGCGTCGCCTGGATCCCACGGGCACCTTCCGCACCGAGGAGCTGGACGCCCTCTTCCCCCGCTGACGCCCCTGGCCTCCGCGATCGTGCACTTCTGGTCGCCGGAATACCGGTTTTGTGGCTTATGTCGCGACAGCAACTGCAAGATCGCCGATGGGAGTGGGGAAGGGATGGGATCGGTTAGG
Source organism: Micromonospora sp. WMMD1082 (assembly GCF_029626175.1). Taxonomy (NCBI): domain Bacteria; kingdom Bacillati; phylum Actinomycetota; class Actinomycetes; order Micromonosporales; family Micromonosporaceae; genus Micromonospora; species Micromonospora sp. WMMD1082. The sequence goes on from NZ_JARUBM010000002.1 coordinate 4,498,806, forward strand.
GGTTGGGGGCTAGCTGGTCGCGCATGCTGCCGCGCTGGACGGCGCGGCTGATGTCGCTGGGGGAGACGATGCCGACCAGGCGCCCGTCGGCGACCACCAGTGCGCGGCCGTCGGCGCAGTCGCTGAGCCGGGGCAGCAGGTCGGTGAGCGGCTCGTCGGGGGAGGCGAGCACCAGGTCGTCGGCCCGGCAGGCCACCGCCTCCAGGGTGGTGGCGCCCCGCTCGTCGGCCGGCACGCCGCGTACCCGGTCGAGGGTGACCAGGCCGACGGGCCGGCCGTCCTCGGTCAACGGCAACGCCGTGTGCCGGTACGCGAAGAGGTAGTTGTCCACGAAGTCGGCCACCGTCATCTCGCCCGAGGCGGTCTGCGGCTGCGGTGTCATCACGTCGGCGACCCGGATCCCGCGCAGCGCGCTGCCCATCCGCGCCTGCCGCTCCTCCATGGTGGCCGCGCCGATCAGGAACCAGCCGATCAGCGCCAGCCACAGCCCGCCGGCGCCGGCGCCGGTGAGGAACCGCCAGAGTCCCAGCCCGATCAGCACCACGCCGAGGATCCAACCGGCCCGGGCCGCCACCACCGAGCCGCGGGTCCGGTCGCCGGTGGCCTTCCACACCGCCGCCCGCAGCAGCCGCCCGCCGTCCAGCGGCGCCGCCGGCAGGATGTTGAAGACGGCCAGCAGCAGGTTGATGCCGCCGAGCCAGGCCATCACGCCCAGCAGCAGCCCCTGCCCACCCGCGAGGGCGAGCACCATCGCGATCGCGCCGAAGAAGGCGCCGATGATCAGGCTGACCAGCGGCCCGACCCCGGCGATGCGCAGCTCCGCGCCGGGGGTACGGGCCTCACCGCGCAGCTCGGCCACCCCGCCGAAGAGCCACAGGGTGATCCCCTCCACCCCCAGGCCGTTGCGCCTGGCCACCACCGCATGGGACACCTCGTGGGCGAGCAGGCCCAGGAAGAAGACCACCGCCGCGGTCAGACCCGCCAGCAGGTACGCGGCCACCGGCCGATCCGGGTACGACTGGGGAAACAGGTTGGCCGACAGCCCCCACCAGATCAGCGCGAAGATGACCAGGACACTCCAGTTGACCCCGACAGGAACCCCCACGATCCGGCCGAGCCGGAAACTCGCCCTCATGTCTCGGTCATACCCCCGCAGCCAGTTCCCATGCCAGGGGCGAACGTCACCCGGGGCTGGCGAGACTGCGTACCGCCTCGGCCGTCCGGGAAGGTGGGGGCGTGTCTCCATGATCGAGGCCGATGCGGTGGTGCAGGCGGCGCAGCGGGGCGGGGGACCACCAGTTGGCCCGCCCGGCGAGGCGCATGAACGCGGGCACCAGCACGCCGCGGATCAGCGTCGCGTCGACGATCACCGCCAGCGCCATGCCGATGCCGAGTTGCTGGAGGAAGACGACCTGGCCGGTGGCGTACGTGGCGAACGAGGCGGCGAGGATGGCGGCCGCCGCGGTGACCAGCGGTGCGCTGCGGGCGATGCCGAGGGGCACGGAGCCGACGGCGTCGCCGGTCCGGTCGTACTCCTCCTTGATCCGGCTGAGCAGGAAGACCTCGTAGTCCATGGAGAGCCCGTACGCGATGCAGAACATCAGGATGGGGATGCTCGGCTCGATCGATCCGGTGGGGGTGAAGCCGAGCAGGCCGGAGAGGTTGCCCTCCTGGAAGACGAAGACCAGGGCGCCGAACATGACCGACAGGCTCAGCACGTTGAGCACGGTCGCCTTCAGCGGCGCGATCACGCTGCCGGTCATCACGAACAGCACCACGAAGGTCACCAGCACGATCAGGCCGACGACGAGCGGGAGCCGGTCGACCACGCCGTCGCGGTAGTCGGTCAGCTCGGCCGGGTATCCACCGACGAACACCTCGAACGGCGCCGGCACGGCGCGCACGTCGCGGACCAGTCCGGTCGCGTCGGCCGCCAGCCGCTCGCTGGAGGGTATGATCGACAGCCACGTGCCCTCGCCGTCGTGGCGGATACCGGCGGGCGCCGGGGCCGGGGTGCCGCCGGTGTACGAGCCGGCCGCCGAGTCGACGCGGACGACCCCGTCGAGGCGGGACAGGGCGGCGGCGTACGGGGCGATCGCCGTGGCGTCGCCGGCGGGCGCGACCACCTGCACGGCGTCGGCCTCCTCCTCGGAGAAGCCGGCCCGGATCTGGTCGTACATCTGGCGTACCGGTGCCGAGGCGGGCAGCACCCGGTCGTCGGGCAGCCCGAACCGGACACCGAGGAACGGCGCGCCGAGCAGCAGCAGCACGGCGAGCGCGGTACCGCCGAACAGCAGCGGCCGGCGCGTCACCCGGGCGGCGAGGCCGTACCAGAAGGTCCCGGTCTCGGCCCGCTCGGGACCGCGCCGCTGGACGCGATGGCCGAGCAGCGCGAGCGCCGCGGGCAGGATCACCGTGGCGCCGACCACCGCGGCGAGCACGACGGCGATGCCGGCGTACGCGAACGAGCTGAGGAACGGGAAGGGGAACGCGAACAGCACCGCCAGGGAGGCGGCGACGGTGGCGCCGCTGAACAGGACGGTACGCCCGGCCGTGCGTACCGTGTGCCGTACCGCGTCGGGAACGCTCCGGTCGCGGCGCAGTTCCTCGCGGAACCGGAAGATGACGAACAGGCCGTAGTCGACCCCCAGCCCGATGCCCATCACCAGGGCGATGTTCGAGGCGAAGGTGGAGATGTCGGTGACCAGGGTGGCGGCGCGCAGCAGCGCGAGCGAGCCGAGGACGGCGAACAGACCCACGCCGAGCGTGACCAGCGCGGCGGACAGCCGCCGATAGACCAGCCACAGCAGCAGGAACACCAGCGGTACGACGATGAGTTCGGCGCGGATGAAGTCGCGGCGGGCCTGTTCCATGACGCTGCGGAACACCTCGTCGCCACCGCCGACCGTCACCTGGACGACGCCGTCGTCGCGGCTGAACCGGGGCGTGAGGCCGGGCAGCACGTTACGGCGCACCTCGTTGGCGTCGCCGGGCACCCAGGCGAGCACCATCGCCTGCCGGGCGTCTTCGCTGCGCAGGGTGTCCGGCCCGCCCCGCGACCAGTACGACCAGGCGTCGCCGACGCCGGGGTGCGCGGCCAACTCGTCGGTCAGGGCCCGGCCGGCGGCGGCCACCTCGGCGCTGTCCACCGTGCCCTGCCGGGCGGTGACCAGCAGGGCGACGTTGGCCGAGCCGGTGCCGAATCCGCTGGCGAGCAGGTCGCGGGCGTGCATGGACTCGGAGCCGGGCGCCTCGAACCGGTTGAGGGACAGCGCGTTGATCGTGCCGGCGCCGACGAAGCCGGCGAGGACGGTGCCGAGCAGGGCGATCGCGATAACCCATCCCGGTCTGCGCGCGACGAGCACGGTAGTCTCCCTGTCGACGGTTTTTGCGAGTCTTGGCTCGTGTTCGATCGCCACAATACGAGCGATCGCTCGTATATGCAAGGAGGGTGGGTGGGCCGTGCACGCGGCGGACGGTCAGCCACGGCGTCGACAGGCGCGCGGCGAACGGCGTATCGCGGAGATCCTCGATGCGGCGGCCGTCGTGTTCGGGGACGTGGGCTACGAGAAGGCGACCACCAACGCGATCGCCACGGCGGCCGGCATCTCACCGGGCTCGCTCTACCAGTTCTTCCCGAACAAGGAGGCCATCGCGCAGGCGCTGGCCGACCGGTTCGTCGAGCAGATGGGCCGGGCGCACCGGGACGCGTTCGAACGCACCAACTTCGCCACGGTGGACCTCGACGAACTGCTCGACCGGGTGATCGACCCGATCCTGGCCTTCAACCTGGCCAACCCGGGGTTCAAGGCGCTCTTCGCCCGCCCCGACATGCCGGCCGGCCTCACCGGAGCGGCGGCACCGATCCAGGCGGCGCTCCTGGGCCGGGTCGAGTCCGTACTCGCGGCTCGGGCCCCCGCCCTGCCCACGACGGACCGGACCCGCGCCGCGCGTACCCTCGTGCAGGTCTTCAAGGGCCTGTTGCCGGTGGTGCTCGGCGCGCCGGCCGGTGAGCGCGAGGTCGAGACGCGAGAGATGAAGAAGGTGCTGCGCGGCTACCTCGCCCCGATCACCGGCTGAGCTGCGGTCGGGGGTGGGGTGGGCAACTCGTCGACGACCACCACCGGCGTGCCCTCGGGCACCTCTGCCAGCAGCACGCGCTGCCCGCTGGCGGTCAGCCGGATGCAGCCGTTGGTCGTCATCTGGCCCAGCTCGCCGTCGTGGTACCAGGTGTGGATGCCGATGTGGGCACCCCGCAGGCTGGCCGGAACGGAGTCCAGGTCGTCGGGGATCGAGCCGAGGGCGTAGATGTCCACGCCGGCGTAGACGCTCTGCGGCGGCGGGGTGCGGCCCAGCACGAAGGTGCGGCCGAGCGGCGTCTCCTGGCCGCGCTGGCCCAGGCTGACCTGCCAGGATCGTTGGGCGGCGCCGTCGCGGTACCAGGTGAGCCGGTACGGAACCCGTTCCACCACGATCTGGTCGCGCAGGGCGACCGTGCGGAAGCCGCCGGGCGGCAGCCAGGCCAGCTTGCGGTTGGCCGAGGGGAGCAGTACGGCGGTCCAGCCCACCTCGGTCCGCGCGATCGGCACGGTGATCTCCACGCCGCTGATCGTGGGCATCAGGAAGGCAACCGGCTTGCCGCCGGGCCCGTCGTAGGCGGCGAGCCGGCGGGTCGGCCGCACTCCCTCGGTCAGCGGTGTGGTGTCGAGCGTGTCCGGGTCGTCGGGAAAGCCTGCCGGGGCCGGGTCATAGTCGATCTCCGGTAGGCCGTCCGGCGCAGGCGCGGCGGGCGGCACGTCCTCGGCGGGCGCGGCCCCGACGGCGGCCGTCGACGCCGTGCTCGGCGCTGTTGTCGGTGCGGCGGGGCCCTCGCCCGGCCGGGCGACCGTCGTCCCGGGCACGGGCGTCAGCGCCCACCCGGTGTACGCGGCCCCGCCCATCAGCACGGCCACCCCCACCGCAGCGGCAAACCCCCGCCGCCCCGATACCCCCACAATTCGCTCAAACCCCACCCATGCACTCTAACCACCCCACCCCCTCCCGCACCCCCAAACCCGCCACCCCCACCCTGTTGATCATGAGGTTAACGGGCGTTTTAGAGATCAAACCGGCCGCTAACCTCATGATCAACGTGGAGAAACGGGGGTGGGGTTAGGGGAGGCGGGCGGAGTGGTGGAGGGCTATGGCGTCGTGGGCGGGGATGTTGGCGGTGAACCAGCCGTTGGCGTCGACGGTGATGATCGGGCCGGTGCAGGTGCCGTTCGAGAAGGTGCCGTGGATGACGTCGCAGTAGCGGCCCGCCGGCAGGCCGGTGTGGTACGAGCGGCCGGTGATCGCGAAGTCCTCGTCGTTGATGGTGATGTAGCCCCGGCCGGTGCGGCTGAACGCGATGTGGTTGTTGCCGTTGTCGTACCAGTTGGAGACGCCGGCTCCCTCGGTGGCGTTGCGGAAGCCCACCATGTTCGCGATGACCGGCCAGCGGTGCTCGCACTCCCAACCGGAGTAGCAGGTGGTGTTCAGCGTCTTGTTGTTGCCGTCCGACGGTGGGCCGGCGTCGCGGCCGCTGAAGGTGTAGCTCGACATCACCGTCGGCGAACCGTACGGCCAGGCCAGCATGAAGGCGTTGGCCAGCGCGTAGATGCCCCGGTCGCGGTAGGTCAGCACCCCGGCGTCGTCGCGCTGGGTGTCGTGGTTGTCCACGAAGACCGATGACACCCCGCTGGGCAGGTGACCCCAGCCCTCGCCGAAGTTGCGCAGGTAGGCCAGCCGCTCGGAGCGGAAGACCCGGGCCAGGTCCTTGCCGTAGCGGAACTCGTGCACGTCGCCGTTGCCGGTGTACTCGTTCGGCGTGATCGGCTCACCGGCGCCGTAGATGACCTCCTGCACGACGTACGCCGGGCGGCTCAGCCGGCCGAGGATGTTGGCGATGTCGGCGGCCGGCATGTGCTTGCTGGCGTCCAGCCGGAAGCCGTCCACGCCGAGCGACAGCAGGTCGTTGAGGTACGCGGCGAGCCGGGAGCGGACGTAGTCCGAACCCGTCTTCAGGTCGGCGAGGTTGACCAGCTCGCAGTTCTGCACCTCGTACCGGTCGTGGTAGTTGACGATGTCGTTGTTGCCGTTGCGGCCGCAGTAGTGGAAGTCCTGCGCCTGGTAGATGCCGGGATAGACGTGGTGCTGAAAGGACGATCCGGCCCAGCCGGTGCCGCCGTTGTCCTGGCCGGACATGTGGTTGACGACCGCGTCGACGATCACCTTCACGCCGGCCGCGTGGCAGGTGTTGACCATGGACTGGAACTGGGCGCGGGTGCCCTTGCGGGACTCGATCCGGTAGCTGACCGGCTGGTACGCCACCCACCACTGGTTGCCGCGTACGTGCTCCTGTGGTGGTGAGACCTGGACGTAGCCGTAGCCCATCGGGCCGAGCGTGCTGGTGCACTCGCTGGCGACCGAGGGCCAGTTCCACTCGAAGAGGTTGGCGATAACCTTCTTGCCGCCCGCCGGGGCGGCGAGGGCGGCGTCGGCGGGGGCGACGACGGTGGGGGCGAGGAGGCCGGTGATCAGGGCGAGGGCGACGATCGCCGGGCGGAGTCGACGTCGATGCATCGGGTGCTCCTGGGGTGCCGGGGGAAGGGGGGTGGTGGTGTCACTGCCCGTATCTTGCAACCAGGGCTGAAAATTTCAGCAAGGTTACAGTCTGGTTTCATCGCCTGTCAATGCATGCGCATGGATAACTGCCGTTGACCGGTGCGGGGCCGTTACACGTGCCGGGGGGCGGCGCGGTTCGACAACTTGCGGATATTTTTTCTTCCGACACTGATCCGACCGAGGCCCCCGGCGCGTACTGGAGTGGGGAACAGGGTCGGCCGGCGGTGCGCCGCCGCGAGACGATCGAGGAGCACATGGCCCGGGCTAAGCAGAACGAGAAGGCGACTGCCGTCCGTACCAGCAGCAGCAGTCGGGGGGTCCGGGTACGGTCCCGCGCGCAGATCATGGCGCTGACCGCGTCCGGGCTCGCGGCCCTCTGGGCGCTGACCATGCTCACCGGCGCCGGCCAGAAGGCGTACGCGATGGCCTTCTTCTTCACGGAGTTCTTCGCCGGGGTGATCGCCCTGGTCGCGATGAGCCTCACCGTGATGATGGGACTGCTCGCCACCGATCGGCTGGTGCTGCTGATCCGGCACCGGGTCCTGTTGCAGTCCGCGCACCGGGCCACCGGCATCCTCGCCGTCGCCGGTCTGGGCTTCCACGTCATCACGAAGATCATGAGTGGTCGGGCGGGGGTGACCGACGTCGCCGTGCCCTTCGTCGGTGGCCGGGGCCTCTACGTCGGGCTCGGCACCATCGCCGGCCTGCTCATGGTGAGCGTGCTGTGGACCGGCATCATCCGGGCGCGCTTCGCCGACGTCGGCCCGAAGTGGCTGTGGCGCGCCCTGCACTCCACGGCGTACGCGTCCTGGCCGTTCGCCATCTTCCACGGCCTCGGCACCGGTCGCCCGCCCGCCAGCTGGGTCAGCCTCAGCTACTTCGCCTGCGTGGCGCTGGTCGTGCTGGCGCTACTCGTCCGCCTCTCGGTCACCCTGCAACGGCGCAGCCGCGAGCAGCACCAGGCCGCCGCCCTCAACGAGGCCATGACCGGCAGCAAGTCCACCCGGCGTAGCGAGGCCGACGACGGCCGCGAGAAGCGGGTCCGCCGCGACACCAGCTGGGCCGACAGCACCTCCGGCACCTGGGCCAGCCCCACCATCCGGCGCAACGACCCGGAACGGTTCACCGTCCCGATGGTCCCGGAGCCGGGCACGCTGGGCGAGCCGGTCCGGCCGGGCCGGGGCCGCCGCGACGAGGAGCTGGAGCCGGTCGGCGGGCGCCCCTCGCGCCGCGAGGAGGAGCTGGACCGGGTCGTCCGCCGCGAGACCGAGCAGTTCGAGCCGGTGGCGCGCCGCCGCGACGAGGAACCCGTCGGCCGGCGTACCTCCCGGCGGGACGAGGAACTGGAGACCGGCTGGCGCGCAGCCCCGATGGCGGAGGACCTGGAGCCTCCGGTCCGCCGGTCCCGGCGCGACGAGGAACCGAGCCGGCGCCGCTCCCGGCGCGAGGAGGAGCGCGAGCCGGTGGGCCGTCGTTCGGCCCGCCGCGACGAGGAGATGCCGGAGTACGACCGCGAGCCGCGTCGCCGCCGCCGTGACGAGGAGGAGTACGCCCCCTCCCGCCGCTCCCGGATGGAAGACGAGGCCGATGGCCGCTACTCGTCCGCGTCACGGCGTGCCGTGGAGGAGGCCGAGGAGCCCTGGGACAGCCCGCGCCGTTGGGAGTCGAGCGCCCCGATCTCCGCCGAGCCCCGCAGCGGTGGCGGGCGGCACAGCGTCGAGGACGACCGGCCCGAGGCCGAGGCCGACTACTGGCGCCCGTCGGCGCGGTACGCCCAGGAGGAGGAGGCGGCCGACGACGAGACCCCCACCCTGGTCGACCTGGCCTCCCGGCGCGCCCGCCGGGCCTCGGCGGCGGAGAGCCGTCGCCGGCGTCAGCAGGCCGACCCGGACTCGGTCGACTCGGCCTACTGGGCCGGGCTGCGGGGTGAGGCCAAGTGACGGTGCGGACAACCGTTCCACCGGTGGCCTGCGTCGGCGAGGCCCGGCTCACCGCCGGGTTCACCGAGTTCGGCCGGCTCGACCTGCGCGCCCACGAGATGGTGCACGGCCCGATCAGCCCGATGGAGCCGTCCAACCTGCTGCGACTGGCCGAGGACATCCAGCTCAAGGGCAAGGGCGGCGCCGGCTTCCCGTTCGCCAGGAAACTGCGGGCGGTGCTGGAGTCCTGCGAACGCCAGGACATGCCGCCCGTGGTGGTGGTCAACGCCACCGAGGGTGAGCCGGCCAGCTGGAAGGACAAGGTCCTGCTCACCCGGGCGCCGCACCTGATCCTCGATGGTGCTGCCCTGGCCGCCTTCGCGCTGGACGCGGAGGAGATCGTGCTCTGCGTGGCCGACGACCTGGTCGGCCGGGAGTCCCTCCTACAGGCGTTGGACGAACGCCGGATGCCGGCGCCGACCAGCGTCGTGACGGTGCCGCACCGGTTCATCAGCGGCGAGGGTGGCGCGCTGGTCAACGGGATCAACGGGCTGCCGCACATCCCGCCCGGCACCAAGAAGCGCTCCAGCGACTCCGGCGTCGGCGGGCTGCCCACCCTGCTCTCCAACGCCGAGACGTACTCGCAGGTGGCGGTGGCCGCCCGGCTCGGCCCGTACGAGTATGCGGCGCTCGGCACCGACGACGAGCCTGGCACCGTGCTGCTCAGCGTGACCGGCGCGGCGAAGCGTCACGCGGTGGTGGAATGCGCCGCCGGCACCCCGCTGCGGGAGATCCTCGAACTCTGCGAGGTGCCCGACGGTCCGGGCATCCTGATGGGCGGCTACCACGGCAAGTGGATCACCAGGGAGGCGGCGGAGAAGGCCGAGGTCTCCCGCAAGGGGCTCGCGGCGGTCGGTGGCACCCTCGGTGCCGGCATCATCGTCCCGCTCGCCAACGACACCTGCCCGCTCGGTGAGGCGGCGCAGGTGGTGCGCTACCTGTCCGGCGAGTCCGCCGGGCAGTGCGGCCCGTGCAAGCGAGGGCTGCCCGACCTGGCCCGCGCCGTCGACCTGGCGGTCTCCGGCAGCGCGCCGGTGGAGGTCGTCCGGGCCGCCGCCGGCGACGTCAAGGGCCGTGGCGCGTGCAGCCACCCCGACGGTACGTCCCGGTTCGCCCTGTCGGCGATGGAGGTCTTCGCCGACGACCTGAGGAAGCACACCACCGGCGAGGGCTGCGGCCGGCGGGTCAAGGGCATGATGGGCCTGCCCGGCGCGCCCGACGCCAACCCGCAGAAGCTGATCCTGGACTGGTCCCGCTGTGACGGGCACGGCCTCTGCGCCCACGTGGTGCCGGACTTCATCCGGCTCGACCAGAACGGATACCCCGCCTTCCCGCCCACCCCCGTGCCGACCTGGCTGCGGGAGGGCGCGGCGAAGGCGGTGAAGGTCTGCCCGGCGCTCGCGCTGCGGCTGGCCAAGGCCGAGTAAGCCGGGGAGCGACAACCGAGGAGACGCGGATGGGGTCGGCACGCACGACGAGACGGTCCACCGGTGCGCTGGCCGCCCTGCTGCTCGCCGCCGCGCTGGCCGGGTGTGGCGCGGGCGCCGAAGCGACCGGGCCGGCCGAGCTGCCGCCCACCGCGACTCCGGCGGTCGGCGCCGCCCCGCCCCCGTCGACCGGCCCGGCCAGCCCGGTGCCGGTACCGGAGACGCTCCGCTTCACCGGCCGGACCCTGGACGGTGCGGCATTCGACGCCGCCACCCTCGCCGGCCGGCCGGTGGTGCTCTGGTTCTGGGCACCGTGGTGTGCCACCTGCGCCAGCCAGGCGTGGACGGTCGCCGAGATCGCACCCGGGTTCCGGGATACCGTGCCGATCATCGGTGTCGCCGGGCTCGGTGAGCGCAAGGCGATGACCGACTTCGTCACCGAGTTCGAGCTGGGCCCGGTGCCGCAGATCGAGGACCGGGAGGGTGCGCTCTGGCGGCGCTTCGAGGTCGTCGAGCAGAGCACCTTCGTGATCATCGATCGGGACGGCCGGGTGATCCACCAGGGCTTCCTGGACGGCGAGGACCTCACCCGCCGGGTCACCGCGCTGGCCACCTGATGACGGCGCCGCTGTCGCCGTTGCCGGCCGCCTGATGGAGGCGCCGCTGCTGCTCGCGCTGACCGCGGGCATGCTCGGCGCGGTCAACCCGTGCGGCTTCGCGATGCTGCCCGCGTACCTGTCGTTGCTGGTGGCCGGCGCCACCGACACCCGAGGCGCCGTCGGGCGGGCGCTCACCGCGGCGGGTGCGCTCACCCTCGGGTACGTCCTGGTCTTCGGCGCCTTCGGGCTGGCGCTGGCGCCGATCGCCGGCTGGCTGCGCCCCCGGCTGCCCTGGTTCACCGTCGGGCTGGGGCTGCTGCTGGTGCTGCTCGGCTGCTGGCTGCTCGCCGGCCGGCGACTGCCCACCCTCCGCCCCCTGGCCCGGGCACCCCGGCTGACCCGTACCGTGCCGTCGATGGTGCTGTTCGGCATGGCCTACGCGACGGCCTCGCTGGGCTGCGCCATCGCGCCGTTCCTGGCGATCGTGGTGACCAGCCTCCAGGCCGGCTCGGCGCTGCGCGGGACGGCGCTGTTCGGCGCGTACGCCCTCGGGATGGGGTTGGTGGTCGCGGTGGCCGCGCTCGGCGTGGCGCTGGTGCGCGGCGAGGTGGTGGCCCGGCTGCGCGGCGCCGGCGCCTGGGCGCCCCGGCTCGGCGGCGCGGTGCTGCTGCTCGCCGGCGGCTACGTCGCCTGGTACGGCTGGTACGAGGCGCGGCTGGCCGCCGGGCGCCGCGACGCGCTCACCGACCCCGTGATCATCGCCGCCGCCGGCGCTCAGCGCTGGTTGGCCGACACCCTGGACAGCGCCGGCCCCACCGTGCTCGCGGTCATCCTGGCCGTCCTGCTGACCCTGGCCGCCCTGACCCGCCGGCTGAGAACCCGCGCTGACCCGGGTGGGGTCAGCGGGGGGTGAGGCGGTCGGTGCCCAGACGGTCGCGGAGCACCTCCGGCACCAGCACGGAGCCGTCGGGCTGCTGGAACTGCTCCAGGATGGCCGGGAAGAGACGGCTGGTGGCCAGGGCCGAGCCGTTGAGGGTGTGCACGAAGCGGGTCTGCTTGCCGCCCGGCTCGCGGTAGCGGATGGCCGCCCGGCGGGCCTGGTAGTCACCGCCCCAGGAGACCGACGAGACCTCCTTGTACTTGCCGGTGCTCGGCATCCAGACCTCGATGTCGAGGGTCCGGCGCATCGAGGCGCTGGAGTCGCCGGCCGCGAGCAGGCTGCGCTGGTAGTGCAGGCCGAGCGCCTCGACCAGGCTCTCCGCGTGGGTGACCATCTGCTCCAGCGCCGCGTCGGCCTGCTCGGGCAGGGTGAACTGGAAGATCTCCACCTTGTTGAACTGGTGACCCCGGACCGTGCCCCGCTCGTCGGAGTGCGAGCCGGCCGCCTCGCGCCGGTAACAGGGGGTGTACGCGAACACCCGCAGCGGCAGCTTCGCGGTCTCCAGGATCTCGTCCTGGTACGCCCCGAGGATCGCGGTCTCCGCCGTCGGCAGCAGGAACTGCCCGCGCGGGGCGGACTGGGCGTCCAGGTGGTAGACGTCGTCGTAGAACTTCGGGAACTGGCCGGCGGCGAAACCGGCGCTGTCCAGCAGCAGGTGCGGTGGGAGGAGGAACTCGTACCCGGCCTCGATGTTCCGCTCGATCAGGAAGTTGATCAGTGCCCACTCCAGCCGGGCGCCGAGGCCGGTGTACATCCAGAAGCCGGATCCGCCGAGCTTGACGCCGCGTTCGTGGTCCACCAGGCCCAGCATCCGGCTCAACTCGACGTGGTCGCGGACCTTCTCGATGGCCGGCGGCGCGCCGAAGGTCTTCACCACCCGGTTGGCCTCCTTGCCGCCGGGCACCACGTCGTCGGCGGGCAGGTTGGGCAGCTCGCTCATGGTGGTCCGCAGCCGGGCCTGCACCTCGCCGAGCTCGGCCTCCAGCTCGGCGATCTGCTTACGGCCGCTCTCGCTGCTCACCTCCGGCTCGACGCCGGCCCGCTTCGCCTGCGCGTACGCCCGGGCCTCGGCCTTGCGGCGCTGGCGCTCCCCGTCGATCTCACTGATCAGCCGACGACGCTCCCGGTCGAGCTGCTGGATCTCGTCCAGCGCCCGGTCGACCTCGGCGGCGTCCAGCCGCTTCGCCAGCGCGGTCGCCACCGCGTCGCGATCCTTCCGGATCAACTCCATGTCGAGCATGCTGCTCCGTACGCCTCCGTCCGGGCTGGGGTGGACCTCAAGATGCTACCGCCGCGCCCGGTGCGCCCCGCCCGGCGTACCCCGGTGGCAATCCGCCGGACGACAAATCCACAAGACGTGTGCCGGCTGCCGTTCGGTCAGTGGGTTTCTGCCTGTAGCCGTACGAATTCGGTGCTGGATTTGAGATCGGGCCGCATAGCGAACGCGTAGCCGACGCATTGGCCGCGTGACCATACTGGTCCTCGCAATGGGCGCGGCGTGGGAATCCCACGCCGCAATTGGCCCTCGTGGATCACAGAAGGGACTGGTATGGCCGACAACAACACCCTGGACGCCCAGGCCGAGTATTTCCTCGACCTGGACGACCTCGACCTCGCCGGGGTTGACGTGGACGTCTGGGACAAGACCGCGGGCGGCACCACCGCGGCGTGCGTCATCCGGACGATCACGGTCGTCACCCGGGCTGTCTGCGGCTCGATCGACTGCAGCGCGCCGCCCCCCGGTGGCTCCTACTAATCCCGTCAGGTTGGTATAGGACCGGTGAATCAGCTCAGCCCTCCTGTGCTGTGGCTGCGGAACGGTCCCGAGGAGGTCCAGAGCCTGGTCGCAGGCCTGGACCTCGTTCGGGCCGCCGCCCACGAGGATGCCAGTCACGCGTGGCTCTGCATGATCGCGAACGGGACCGCGCACTACCTGTCCACGTACGCACCGACGGAGCTGCTGTCGAGGTTCTACGCCGGCGGCAACGAGCTGTACGGCGTGGTTGCCCCGGTCGGCCGGCTGAGTACCGGAGCGGATGGCGGGCTGGTGCTCGACGGGTGCTGGCGGTTCGGCTCGGGGTCGCACCGGGCTGCCGTGATGGCGATGGGATGCGAGCCGGTGGACGGTCGCCGGACCACCGTCCTCGTCGACCGCGTGCGGCTGGAAGTGGCGCAGCCATGGGATGGGCCGGGGCTGCTCGCGACCGCCAGCCACACCCTGCGGGCACGCGGTGTCCGGGTATCGCCGGCCGACGTGGTCGACATGACCGACGTCCCGACCGGTCGACCGGTCGGGATCTACGCCGATCCGGATCTGTTCCTGGCGAATATGCCCGGGGTGGCGATCGGGCTCGCCGAACGGCTGTTGGCGCTGCTCGGCCCTGGCCCGGTGCCCGGCGCGTGGCAGGCCACATATGCCGAGGCGGCCGCCCGGAACACCCTCGCCCGGCGCGGCTTGTCCGGGATGTTGCACAGCTTTGATGCGTTGGCCCGCGCCGGAAGACTCGCGCAGTTCTCGCCGGCGTTGCGGCAAGAGTTCCTGCTGATGTTGAGCGCTGCCTATCACGTCGGTCTGGATGCCGCGCTGATGCTGGCAGAAAGCTGCGATTCGACCGACCCGGAGGTGCGGCAGCAGCTGGGGCAGGCGCGCGTCGACATCGCGACCATGCGGCCGCATGGGGCGATGCGGGCAGCCAGGTGGGTCACCGCACAGCCGGGCGCACGGTCCACGGAAGGGGCGTCCCGATGACCTCACCACCGTCGCTGTCCACGCCGGGTTGGTGCCTGCTTCGGATTCCGGTGCTGCCGGCGGTGCCGGCCGACGCTGCGCCCGACGGCCTGGCGCGGCAACTGTTGGAGCTGGCCATCGACTACGCGACCGTGTTCCAGCGCGCGACCGAGGATGACCGGGAGTGGCAGGACCCAGCAACGCGGTGGGCGGTCTACGGCAGCCGGGCCACCTACCGCCCGACCCCCTTCGGCGTGTTCAGTTTCAGCCTGCTGGCCGAGGTCGACGACGGTGACGGCGTGCCCGCCACCCGGCTCGAACTCGAGACCGACGTGCGGCTGCGCCGCCTCGACCTGCCGGGGCAGACCGGCGAATGGTTCGTCAACCCCTCCCTTGCGGCCGAGCACGGCCGGTGGTCGTACCTGCACCCGGAGAAGGGCGGGATCACCTCCATGTCGGAGGCCCCCGGCGCGCGCCGGCTCGCGGAGCGTCTCGCCGCACAGCTCGCCGCCGCACCCCGATCGGCGCGGGAGTGGGCAACGGTGCTGGGCGGCGAGGCCGAGTTCGACCTCTGCGTGGGCCGCCGGCTGCTGCTGCCGCAGCACACGCCACCGATGTTGGTCGACCTGGCCGAGCCGGCCGCGCCCACCGAGGCGGTCAAGGCGGCGCTGGCCACGGAGCGGCCGTTCCGGGACGACCAGTTCGTGGACGCGTTCAGCGATGTCCGACTCCGACTCCCCGGGGCGGACGCCGCGGCGCTGCTCGACGGGGCCGGCCAACTCCTGGAGGGGCAGTGGCGCCCCCGCCGACTCGACCGGGTGCGGGATCACGTGGCGGGCGGCTACACCGGCGCGGCGGTGCCGTTGGTGTGGTTGCTGACCGCTCCGGTGGACCATCCGTTGGGCAGCTGGCGGCGACCGGAGGCCGAGCCCGAGGGCACCAACCCCCTGGACCCCGCGCGGCGGCTGTTCGTGCCGCAGGCCCGTCGCGACAGCGGCGCGGTGCAGTGGTGGCAGGATGCGCTCACGTTGGACCAGTGGCGGGCGCGGCACCCATTGCCCGGCGGGGACGACGCTGGGCTTACCCACCCTCAGTTCGGAATGGTCAACGGCGCGCTGCTGGCCGAGCCGGTGGCCGGAGCGGACGCCTGGATCAAACTGGTCCTGCCGGGCTTCTGGGGCGGACCCGGCGCCAGGCTCAGTGAGCAGCTGGGGATTCCCAAGCTCGACCTCGGAACGGATCCCGGCTGGCTCCCGGTGGAGCTCGGGTGGGTCTCACCGGACCGGCGGGCGCCGCTGGTCCGCCGGCCGGAGAGCGGGTTGCCCCGGCTCAACCTCAACCTGCCGCACCGCGCCGGTGACCTGCGACTGGCGGATCTGGCCGTGACCATGATGGCGGGGCGGCTCCAGTTGGTACACCGGTCCGACGGACGCTACGTGCAGCTGCGGTGGGACAGCCCGTTGACCTTGAGTAACAGGTTCAACCCGTGGGTGGTGCAGCTGCTGGGACTGCTGCTGGACGAGGCCCAGGGCCCGGCACTGGTCGCCGACCCGAGTCAGTGGGCCCCGCCGGGCGGGATGGTCCCTCGCGTCACCACCGGCCGCTGCCTGGTGGCTCGGCGGAGCGTGGTCCTGGACGCGCAGCACCGCGTCGATCTCCTGACGTTGGCCGAGGACCCGGTGCAGTTGTGCGACGTGCTCACGGAGGTGGGGCTTGGGCCGCAACTGGAGGCGAGCGAGGGGCCGGACGTGACCATGCGACTGGATCTCACCGACGACACCGCGCGGCGGTGGCTCGTCCGGCGGCTGCGTCGGGAGAGCCGGCTGGTGCTGCACGAGACCCTGCCGGTGGCGACGCTGGTGGAGTCGGAGCTGGGCGGGCACCTCCACGACGTGTGGGTGCCGTGGCGCGGTCCTGCTCCGCGACCGGTCCAGGCGATGTCCCGGAGCCGCCTGCTGGAGCGGCAGCCGGCCGCGGATCCGGAGTGGACCAGCTGGTACGTCTACGCTCCCGAGCGGGTGGTGGAGTTGTGGCTGGCCCGTCCTGAGATCGTGGCGTTGATGCGCCAGGCCAACCTGTTCTACATCCGTTACCGGGACGAGCGGCCACATCTGCGGTTGCGGGTGCACCGTGGCGTCGATGCCGAGCCGTACCTGGCCGACCTGCGCGCTCACCTGGCGGCGATGGTGCCGCAGCAGCCCTGCGAGGTCGACGTCCGGAACTGGACACCAGAGGACCACCGGTACGGCGGGGCGACGAGCCGGGCCGATGCCGTACGACTGTTCTGCGCCGACTCGGCCTGGTGGGCCCAGCGGCTCGCGGCCGGTCCGGACCAGACCGGCCGGTACACCCTGGCGGCTGCCCGGATCGCCGCCTGGTGCCGGCAGTTGGCTGGCGAGGAGAGGGCGTTGACCCTGCTCTGCGACCTGCGCGGGCTGGATCCCCGGCTGCCCAGCTCGCGGGCGCAGCGGGAGTGGATGGAGAACTACCGGGCCGCTCGGTCGGACCTGGAACGGGCCTTCGACGCCGCGCTCGCCGAGCCGGAGCCTGGACTGGGCTACCTGGCCGGTCTCGACGGGGACGCCTATGCCACCGCGCTGAGCAGCCTCATCCACATGAGCGTCAACCGCGGGCTGCCGATGGGACAGGCGGTCGGCCGGGAGTCAGAGCTCGTGCTGGCGGCGGCGCGGTTGTTGAAGGGCCGACAGGCGCGGGCAGTCCGGGGCAGGGCCGTCGATGGCTGAGGCCGATGCCGCCCGACGGCTGCTGCGTCGGCTCGTCACCGAGCTACGGCAGCGGGGGCACGCGAGCCTGGAGGCGGTGGCCGCGCTCGCCCTGCTGGCGTCCCGACTGGGCCAACAGGCCCTGGCGGCATCTCTGACCGAGCTGGCCGTGCGGGGCGGACCGGCGCCCGACTTCCGGGTCAGCTGGCTTCGCCACCGGCTGGTGGCCGAGTGCCTGTCGCCTGGCCCTGACCACGCCGAGACGTTGGCCTGGACCCGGGCGGAGGCGGTGGACGTGGCCACTGCCTTCTACCGGCACTACACCGAGGCCGGTGACCTCGATCTGATCAACGGTGCCGGTGGGGTCGGGATGACACTGTGGGACCTCGCCGACGAGGCGGCTCGCGCCAGGATGACGCCGTCCCTCACCCAGATCGCGCTGTCCCTCGGCGAACTCGAGTCGCACGGTCTCTACCACGGCCGCAGCGGCGGAATCCTGCTGCTGCGGATGCTGGGCCACCGCTACGGTCAGGACCCATCGGTGACCGCAGCGGTCGACGCGCTGGTCCGGCATGTGGCGCAGCAGGATGCCGCCGTCCTCGACAGCGGCTGGTGGGGCGTCAGCGGCGTCACCATGTGCTACGGCCAGCCCGGGATGCTGACCGCGCTGGGGCCGGAGGTCGACCCGGACGTGCTGGCGGGGTTGGTCAACGCCGCGATCACCGGCCCGGCCCTGGCACGGCTGGACGGGCTGCTGGCCGCCCCCGGCTCAGACCTGACCGTCTGCCACGGCCTGGCCGGGCTGAGCCTGGTCACCACGCTCGCTCCCGGATGGCGGGAACTGGTCGGCCCGGACCGCCAGGTCCGGTTGGCGGCGCGGCTCGCCCATCACCTGGACCAGATCGATGACCAGGCGGTCGGCGCCGTGTTCGACACGCCTTTCAAGTTGTCGGTGATCGAAGGGACGCTCGGGGTGGCACTGGCGCTGGCGGAGGCCGAGACCACGTCGTGGCCGTGGTGGGGAGTCTGCGTGAGCCTGGGGGACGGATCCGCCGCCGTGGCCGGTGGTCAAACGATGGGGAGCAGCCGATGACGGCCACACTTCAGACCGAAGACAACGACTGCGGCGTGTGGGCACTGGTCGCCAGCCTGCGCCTGCTGGGGCACCAGTTTTCCGAGTCGGCGTTGCGGGATGCGCTGGCCACCCGGGGCGCGTTGTCGCTACGGGATCTGCGGGACATCTGCGCCGAGGTGGTGGGCGTGCGTTACCGCGGCCGGAGGGACGTTCCGTTCGCCGAACTCACCCCGGGCACCATCGTCCACCTGCGTGCCGACCACTTCATCACCGTCGAGCGGTGGCGCGGGCGGCGCGTACGGATCTTCGACCCCTCGGTCGGGTACGGGTGGCTGACCGAGCCCGCCTACCAGGAGCAGGCCAGCGGCTGGGTGCTGGCACCGGCCACGCCGGAACCGGCGGCGGGGGCATCTCGGCGTCCGTGGACGGCGACTCGGGCCGCCTGGCTGTGGCCGATGCTGCGCTCCGGGCAGATCACTTTCCGGCAGGTCGTGCCGATCCTCGCGATGAGCCTGCTGCTCTACACCGGTCTGACCCTGCTCAACATGATCCTGCTGCCGTACCTGAACGAGGTCGCCGTCGGCGGCAGGGTGGCCACCCCCACCCTGGTCACCGCGTTGGTGACGTTCAGTGTCGCGGTCAGCGCGCTGTTCTGGGTGCGGCATCGGCAGCTGACCTCGCTGGGGCTGTCGTTCGACCGGGCCATGCTGGGCGAGCTGGTCGACCGGTTGACCCGCACGTCGGCGCGGACGGAGATGACCTCGGGCGATGTGCTGCACCGGGTGCAGAGCGCCCGCGCCGTCCGGGAGGCCGGCACCGGTCTGGCGCTGTCGCTGTTCACCGACGCGGTGGCCGTGGTGATCCTGCTGGGGTTCATGGCGACGATGTCGTTGCCGCTGACCGGCGTGGTGGCCGGTATCGCCGCACTCCACATCGTCCTCACCATCCTCGGGCGGATCCCGATCAACCGCCGTTTCGAGGAGCAACTGCGACTCGACGGGGAGCTGCAGGATCTGCTGATCAGCATCTCCCAGGGGTTGACCACCTACCGAGGGATCGGTGCGGTCTCACACCTCGAGGCCGAGCATGCCCGCCGGCTCGACCGGCTGCAACGGTCGGTCCGCGGGCTCGAATACCGGCTGGCCTGGGTGTACGGACCGAGCAGCGCCCTGCGGTACGCCGGCCTGTACGTGATCCTCGTGGTGGGCTCGGTGCTGCTGTCCGCGGGCCTGGTCAACACCGGAGAGCTGTTCGGGTTCCTCACCCTGGGTGGCACGGTACTGTTCTCGATCACCGCGATCGCGCAGAGCCTCACCAACGCCGCCACGCTGGAGCGGCAACTGCGGTACGTGACGAGCCTGTTCACGTTGCCGGTGATGGAGCGGGGTACCCGTACCGAACCGGTGCCGGAGGCGCCGGCGGTGGTGCTGGACGGGGTCCGGGTGCACCGCCCGAGGGAGCACTTCGACCTGCGGCTGGACCTGCGGGTGGAGCGGGGCGAGACGGTGACCGTCAGCGGTGTGAGCGGGGTCGGCAAGTCCACCATGGTGCAGATCATGAGCGGCCTGGACCCGGTGCCCGCCGGGCGGGCGACCGTCTTCGGGGTGCCGATGGCGGACTGGGATCCGGATCGGCTCCGCCCGCTGGTGTGCTACGTCCCGCCCCGGTCCGACTTCCTGCACACGACGATCCGGGAGAGCCTGTCCAGCGGGGCGACCGACGTGACCGACGAGGAGATCCACGACCTGCTCGCGGTGATGGAGCTGACCGAAGTGATACGTCCGCTGCGGCTGGGGTTGCGCACCCAGCTGCGGATCAACGCCTCGACCTTCAGCGCGGGAGAGGTGCAGCGCTTCGCGTTGGCCCGGGCGCTGCTGCGCCGACCGTCGCTGCTGATTCTCGACGAGGCGACCAACTCCCTGGACCGGGACCTGGAACTGCGGCTGCTCGTGGAGGCGCGGCGGCGGGTGGAGACGCTGATCGTGGTCAGTCATCGCCCGGTCGCCGAGCACCTCGACAGCCGGCACGTGCGGATAGTGCGGGATGACAGCGGCGTGTCCCGGCTCGAGTCGACGGCGAGCGCGGCGGTCGTCGGTGGCTGAGGGAGTACGCGGCGTCCACGCCTACTGGCAGCTACCCAGCCGGCTGCCCCGGGCGTACCGGCAGCTGTCCCGGGTGACCTGGCTGCTGAGCATCCGCTCGTGGCAGCGGTACGCCGGCCCGATCACGCTCTACGCCGACCCGCCCACGATGGAGTGGCTTGACCGGATCGGCTGGCTCAGCTGCTATGACCAGACCGAGACCCTGGACGACCGGGATCTCGACCAGCGCTACGACCGGGTCGCCTGCTTCGCGTTGCCGAAGCTGCTCGCTCTGGACCGGTACCCGGACGCGGTGCTGGTGGACACCGATGCCTACCTGCGCACCCGGCTGCGTCTGCCCGCCGCCGGATCGATCTTCGCGCATCTGGAGCGCGGCGACGCCGACTTCTACTCCCGGCTACGGGAGCTGCGCAATCCGGCCGGGGTGGAGCTGCCCGACTCGCCGCCGGTGGTCGGTAACACCTCGCTGTTCCGGGCGGCCAGCCCGCAGCTGGCACGCCGGATCAGCCACGCCGGGCTCAGCTTCCTGGAGGGCAACCCGAGCACCCCGGGCCGCGATGTCCACCTGCACATGACCGTCGCCGAGCAGGTGCTCGCCACCCACCTGACCACCGTGGCGGGGCATCAGGTGGTGAACCTGTTCGACGCGCTGTGGTGCCCACGGACGCTGCGCTGGCTGACCGATCCGCCCCACTTCGGCCACCTGTGGAACCTCAAGCGAGGGGCGCCGGCCGAGCACCTGCTCGCCGCGTACGTGTCGGTCACCCGGACGCTCCGGGACGAGTACGGCGTCGCCCCGGACCGGACGCGCGCACTGCTGGAGCAGACATGATCTCGACCGAGCTGCTCGATCGGCTGGCGAACACGGGTGCTGAGCTGACCCTGCCGGCCGGTTCGACCGTACCGGGTGGACACCTTCCCGACTGGGTGCTGGAGCCGGAGTCGGTGGCGCAGCTCACCGCGCTGGTGCGGATTCTGCACGAGGGCGGCGTGGCCTGGCGGGTGGACGCCCGGGGCCGCAACTGGGGGTACGACGACTCCCGGGTCTGCGAGCCCGGGCTGCTCATCCGGCTGGCCCGGTTGGACCGGTTGCACCTCGACGTCGAACTCGGCCTGGCCACGGTGCAACCGGGGGTGACCTTCGCCCAGCTGGCCGAGGCGTTGCGGCGGGCCGACGCCCGTTTCCAGCTGCCCGCGCCGGGCTCCGGCCCGCACACCTCCGTGCTCGGCAACGCGTTGGAGCGTGGCCTACTCGCCGGCCTGAGCGAGCGGGAACACTACTGTCGAGACTTTCTCGTCCTGCACCGCGACGGCGAACTCACGCGTCTGGGCTGGGCGGACGCCGCCAACGACCGGATCCGCCGGGCACTGCCCTACCCGCCCGGACCACATGCGCAGGGCTCCCTGTTCCAGGCAGGCGGCTACGGACCGGTGGTGGTGGAGCTGACGCACGTGCTGCCGGTGGCGACCGCGCACACGACCACGCTGGTGCTGTTGGCCGGTCACGAGCCGACCGAGGACCTGTTGCGTTGCTGGCGGGACCTGCTCCTGGAGGAACTGGTGACCTCCACCATCCTCACGTCGCCGGCCCGTCGCCGTGCTCAGGGCATCACCGTCGGCCACGACGGGCCCGTTCTCGACCTGTGCGTCTCTGCCGGTTCGCCGGCGATGCTGCGGGCCAAGGTTCTCGACGTGCAGCGGCTGGCCCGCCAGCACGGGCAGCGGCTGGCCGGCCGGCTTGGCGGCGCCGGCGATGACCTGGGCATCCTCGGCGGTGACCAGAACCAGCCGGAGTCGGTCGGCCAGCTTCCGGAAGGGCTGGAATGGCACACCGCCACGTTGCCGTTCGCCCCCTCGACCGTCGCCGCCTTCGCCCGCGCCGTGCGGGCGGACCCGGTGTTGACGGACGTGCCATGGACTCTGCGCCCGATCGACTCGCGGGCGTTGGTCTGGCTGGCACCGTTCGTCTATCGCAAGGAGGACTCGGACAGCGGCGCCCTGCTGCGGCGCCGGGTGGCCGCCGTTGCCCGGCTCCGTCACGAGTTCGCCGTCCCGGCCTACCGATCCGGCGCGGTACGGGGCGACCAATGAGTCATGTCCTGGTCACCAGCGTCCACCGGATCCACGCCGGACGGTCCGGGCAGGCGATTCACCTGCGCCAGCTCGTCGAGGCGCTGCGTGCCGTCGGCGAGCGGGTGACTGTCCTCGATGGCCCGATGGACCCGGGCAGTGCCGGCGCTGGCCACGGGGCAGGGCTGCGGTCACTCGCCGAACAGCTGGCGACCCTGCTGGCTCGGGACCGGCCCGATGCTGCCCTGATCTGGGGGCATCTGGGCGAGGAGACCGAGCTGGCGCGGCGGCTGGCGGCGGCGGGCGTGCCGACCGTGCTGGAGCATCCGGCCGCAGACCTGCAACCGGTGCCGGAGACGCTGCGGCTGGTCGACGAGGTGGTCGTCCCGTCCGAGTTCGCCCGGCAGTTGTTCACGTCGCAGGCGGGCCGCGAGGCCCGGGTGATCGAGCCGTGTCTGCGTGGCTGCGATTGCCCCGCGGAGTCGCCCCGCCACCTCGCGCATACCGGGCCGTACTGGCTGACATTCATCAATCCGGAGCCGGCCAAGGGCCTCGGGGTGGTGATGCACCTGGTGGCGGCCGTCAGCGGAGCGGGGCTACCGTTCCGGTTCCGGTTCGTCGAGGGGCGGTGGACGGCGTCCGATCTTGCCCGGCTGGGCATCGACCCGGCGAACCTGCCCGGCGTGGAGATCGTCGAATACCGCACCGACATCTGCGCGCTGTACGCCGAGACGGACCTGCTGCTCGTACCGAGCCTGTGGCAGGAGAGCTTCGGTATGGTCGCCCGCGAAGCCGTGATCCATGGCGTCCCGGTGGTGGCCACCCGGGTCGGCGGGCTACCGCAGGCGGTCGGTGCCGGCGGAGTCTGCCTCGAACCGCCGGAGTGCGGCGACCACTACCAGGTGCGGATGACGGCGGCGGAGGTCCGGACCTGGCTGGCGGCCGTGGTCACGGCGCTGCGCGGCGCCCACCGGCCTCAACCGGAGTTGCTGTCGCGCGCCACCTCGGACAGCGTCCGGGCGTACCGGGCGGTGCTGTGCTCGTCGCCAGGGTGAACGCTTCGGATGGCCCGGGTCATGACACCGGAGATCACCGCTGCCGGTCTGGTCCAGCCGCGCTCGATGGCGACCGTCAGCACGGTAGCCAGATTCTCCTGCTCCTCGCGCAGCCAGTCCCGCGGCGCGGCGAGTAGCCGGTCCAGCTCCGCGGGCGAGAACAGCCGGCGGGAACAGCGGCCCAGCGGCGCGTGTCGAGCAGCCATCCGCCGCCGGTGGGGTGGCGCCAGCCGGTGGACAGCCTCCTGCGCCAGGAAGCTCCAGCCGTCGACCGCGCGCGCCAACGCCTGGTCGGTGGAGAGGGCGGCGTGGGGTGGTTCGTCCGGCGCGGTGGTGAGCGCGTGGGACCGGACCAGGTCGGGGAGCACGTAGCGGTGCGGACCGACGGTCTGCCGGGGCACCGGCGCCAGCAGGTGGGAGCCGACCAGCTCGTCCCACGCCTGCATCGCCTCCCGGGGGGACAACCCGGCGCAGATCGTGGGCGCCCAGTCCGGAATGGTGGCGGTCGGGAGGGTGGCGATCCGGCGCAGCGTCAGGCTCGCCGTCGCGCTGAGCGCCTGGAACGACGGGGCGAGGTTGTCGCGCATCGACCCGTCGTCCGTACCCAGCTCGTCGAGCCGGTGCCGCGGGTCGCGCAGCAGCGCCACCAGGTCGGCCGCCCACCGGCCCCGGTGCATCCGACGGGCGGCGAACCACAGGGCCAGTGGCAGGCCGTCGCAGAGCGTGGACAGCGCACGGACTGCGGCTGGTTCCGCCGCCAGTCGATCGGGGCCGAGATAGCCGGCGAGGATTTCGAGTGCCTGCGCGTGCGACACCGGCCGCACCAGGTGTCGGTGCGCCCCGGGGAGGCCGAGCTGCCAGCGGGTGGTGACCAGCACTGTGCAGCCGGCGCCGGCCGGCAGGAGCGGCAGCACCTGATCGACCGCGCCGGCATCGTCGAGCAGCAGCAGGCAACGTCGGTCCGCGAAGAGGCTGCGCAGCAGCGCGGTCCGTTCGGCCCGTTCGGCCGGGATCGCCGGGGTGGCAACGCCCAGCGCGCGGAGGAACCCGTCGAGAACCTGGTCCGGGCTCTGCGGCTGACCGCTGCCGGCGAGGTCGGCGTACAGCTGGCCGTCGGGGTATGCGGCGGCGACCGCATGGGCGACCTGGAGCGCCAGGGCGGACTTGCCGACCCCGGGCATGCCGTGCAGCACCACCACTCGAGGCCCGGCGTTCGTAAGGCGATCCGAGTCGCTGCCCAGTCGCCTGATCAGGCTCGCCAGTTCGGTCTGGCGCCCCGCGAAGAACGGTGCCGGCGGTGGCAGTTGGGCCAGCCGTGGCTTGTCGGCGGTACGCGTGGCCCTCAGCTCGCTGAACGCGGGGTCGTCCGGCTCGGTCGCGCCGCTCACGTCGAGGCTCGGATCCTGCCGGAGAACGGCGGCTTCCAGCTCGCGCAGGAGCGGACCGGGGTCGAGGCCATGCTCGTCCACCAGCAGTTGGCGGCCGCGTCGGGCGACATCGAGCGCCTCCGGGTGCCGGCCGCTTCGATAGAGCGCCACCATGAGCTGGGCGCGTAGCCGCTCCCGCAGTGGATTCTCGGCGACGTACTGGGTCAGCTCCGGGATCAGGCCGTGATGCCAGCCGAGCTGCAGCTCGATGTCGATCAGCAATTCCAGGTCGGCCAGTCGCGCCTCCTCCAGCCGGTCGCGGGCCGGAGCGACGAATGCGGCGACTGCCCCGGTGAGGGCCGAGCCGCTCCACAACGCCAGCGCCTCGCGCATGAGGTCGCGTGCGTCGAGTAGCCGGCCGCTGTCGCTCTCGGCTCGCGCCAACGCGACAAGCCCGGTGTAGGTCGTCAGGTCGAGATCGTTCGAGGCGAGATCCAGGACGTAGCCGCCGGGCTTGGTGAGCAGCGCTACGGTCGCGTCGTCGGTCTGCTGGAGCGTCCAACGCAACGCCGAGATCTCGGACTGGATCTGCGCCCGTGCCGTGGCCGGGGGCGTGCTTTCCCAGATCGCTGTGGTCAGCTCGTCGACCGACACCACTCGGTTGGCGTTTATCAGGAGGTAGGCGAGAACCGCCCGGCGGCGGGGCCGAGCCACGGCGATGGTCTTGCCGTCCGCCGTGGCACCGACCGAACCAAGCAGTGTAAACCGCAGCGTCATGCCGCTACCAGGGGTTTCGTCGCATCCACGAACTTGATCATAGTGGTGGGGTAGTGGCCGGCAAGATCTCATAGGTGGATTGGCATCAGGATGGAGAAGGCGCACTTGTCGTCCTGCCGGCAAATCGCCAGCGGCGGCGGGATCAGATGCCGAGGGACCTCCGGGTGGCCTGGACGGTGTCGGACAACTCCTCGTAGCAGTCGATGCCTCGCTCTACGCTGATGATCGTCATCGATCGCCTGTGAGCCATATTGGCCTCAGAGACGGATTGGCATCAGGATCGAGAAAGCGGCCTCGTCGTCGCGCCGGCGGATCGCCAGCGGGGCGATCGGGCCGTCCAGCTCCAGCACCACGTGCGGGCCGCCGGCCGCATCCAGCGCGTCGAGCAGGTACTCGCCGTTGACCCCGATCCGCAGCTCGACATCGCCGGCACCCCCGTGACCGCCGGCACCGCCGTGACCGCCGTGACCGCCGGCACCGCCGTGACCGCCGGCACCGCCGTGACCGCAGGCACCGCCGTGACCGCAGGCACCGCCGTGGTCGTCGGGGCCGAGCAGGCGGAGGGGTTCCGGGCCGCCCAGGCCGAGCACCGTCACCGGCAGGCGGCCGCCGGCGTGCTCCCGGATGGTCGTCGGTGGGCCCGCCCGCAGCGCGCCGACCAGCCACTCGGCGTCGACCGGGACGCGACGGGCCGGCCGGGCGCCGTCCGCACCGGGCAGCAGGGCGTGGTAGTCCGGGAAGTCGTACGGCAGGGTCGTGGCGCGCAGCCGGCGCCCGGCGACGTCGGCGACGAACTGCCGCCCGACCAGCGTCAACCGCACCTCGCCGGCGGCGATGCCCGGTCCGTCGAGGGTCGACCGCTCATCGAAGGCGGCCGGTCTGTCCAGCAGCCGGCGCAACCCGTCCACCGCGGCCACCGGCAGCAGCGCCCGGGCCGCCCCGTGCACCGTTGAGCCGTGCACCGTTGAGCCGTGCAGTGCCGGGCCGTGCAGTGCCGGGCCGGCCGTCGCCACCGCCAGTCGGTGCCGGTCGGTCGCCACCAGCCGTACGCCGTCGCCGGCCACCTCGAACAGGACGCCGGCCAGCGCCGGCAGGCCGGGGTCGGTGCCGACGGCGAACCGGACCGCGTCCACGGCGGCGGCCAGGTCGCACCCGGCCAGCACGAGCCGGGTGACCGCCGGCGGCTGCTCCGCCGGAAGCAGGGATCGGATCCGGGAGACCTCGCGGCGCGCGTCGGTCAGGCCGTCCGCCAACCGGCGCAGGTGCGCGTCGAGCAGCCGGTGCACCACGGCGGGTTCCGCGCGTACCGCCCGGGCGATCTCGGCCACCGGCAGGCCGACCCGGCGCAGCCCGGCCACCAGCCGGGCGGGCGCCACCTGGTCGTCGGTGTACCGGCGGTAGCCGGTGACCGGGTCCACCCGGGCCGGGATCAGCACCCCGGCGGCGTCGTAGAACCGCAGGGCGCTCACCGTCAGCCCGCTGGCCCGGGCCAGCTCGCCGATGCTGCGCAGTTCGCTCTCCACGCCGGTGATCCTGCCGCCTCGACCTGGTCGAGAGTCAAGCCGGCGTCAGGGCGTCGGTGCCGGCTCCAGCAGGCGGAAGGTGATGCCGGCGGCGGTGAGGCGGTGCAGCAGGGCGTCGCCCATCGCGGTGACGGGCGTGACCTGACCCGAGGTGGCCGGCAGGTCGTCCAGGGCCAGGCAGAGCGCCGACTCGGCGAGCATCTTGGCGGTCTCGTCGTAGCCGGGGTCACCGCCGGCCACCTCCGTCACCACCCGTCGCCCGCCGCCGGAGCCGACGAAGCGCAGCGTGAACCACGAGGCCGCCCGCTGTGCGGCGCTCGGTCCCTGCCCCGAGGAGAGCCGGCCGAGCAGCCAGCGTCGGGTCGGCGGCAGCTTCACCAGCCCGACCAGGGCACCCAGGCCGGCACCGGCGGCCAGCACCGTCGGCAGCCGCTTCACCGCCGCGAAGTGCCGGTAGCGGAAGTCCGGACCGTACTCCGGGCGGGCCGCCGCCGAGCGGCGGACCACCTGCGGGTCGATGGTCGGCAGCGGCACCGCCCAGACGGGCAGGTCCCGCGAGCGGGCCAGCCGGCCCGGAACGGCCCGGACCCGGCGGTCGGTCGGGCGGGGTTCGACGGTGCGGCGTTCGCGGGCCGCCCGCGACGCCTCGGCGGTACGCGAGAAGGCCGTCAACGCCGAGTGGTACGTGCCGGCCGAGAAGCGACCCCCGACCCGCACGTAGCCGTCCACGGTGATCGGCACGTCGGCGGGCAACTGCTTGATCGTGAACCAGACGCCCAGGTCGGGCGGGATCGAGTCGAAGCCGCAGGTGTGCACGAGCCGGGCGCCGGTGCGTACCGCCTCGGCGTGGTGACGCAGGTACGTCCGGTCGACGAACTCCGCTTCGCCGGTGATGTCGAGGTAGTCGGTGCCGGCGGCGGCGCAGGCGGCCACCAGCGGCTCGCCGTGGTGGATGAACGGGCCGACGGTGCTGGCCACCACCCGCGCGGCGTCGGCCACCGCGCGCAGCGACGCCGGGTCGGTGGCATCGGCGGTGAGCAGCGGCAGCCCGGCCAGTGACGGGTCGATCGCGGCCAGCCGGTCGCGGACGGCGGCCAGCCGGTCGGGGTTGCGCCCGGCGATCGCCCAGCGCAGCCCCGGTGGCGCGTGTCGGGCCAGGTACTGCGCGGTGAGCCCGCCGGTGAACCCGGTCGCCCCGAACAACACGATGTCGTACGACCGTTGCGCCGCCATCCCGCGATCATGCCACCCCCGCCGCCGACCTGCCCGCCGTCGACCGCCGCCGGTCCGATGCCGCCGGCTGCCCCGGTCAGTGCGGGGTGAACACGGCGCGCAGGCATTCCTCGGGGCGATCCCGGAACAGCGCGTACCCCTCGACCGCCCGCTCCAGCGGGAAGTGATGGGTGGCCAGGTGCTCGGTGCGCAGCTCGTCGCGGGCCATCCGGTCCAGCAGCATCGGGATGTGCCGTTGACCCTGCTGGCGCCCCCCGCGCACGGTCAGTCCCTTCTGGACAGCCGCACCGACGGGGAACGCGTCGACGAGGCGGGCGCCGCCGTTGAGGACGAAGACGCTGCCGCCCTTGCGGCAGGCGTACACCGCTTCCCGGACGGCCTCGGGCGCACGGGCGCGCCCGGCGAACCGGTCGGCGAGCGACCGGTGTTCCCCGGCGGGGCCGCCGACCGCCTCGACGCAGACGTCCGGCCCCCGCCCGCCGCTGAGCTCCCGCAGCTCCGCCGCCACATCGGTGTGCCGCAGGTCGAGGGTCTCGGCGCTGGTGTGCTGGCGCGCCATCAGCAGCCGGGTGGGATGCCGGTCGACGACGACCACCCGGCCGGCGCCCAGCAGCCAGGCCGCCCGGGCGGCCAGTTGGCCGACCGCGCCCGCCCCCCACACCGCCACCACGTCACCGGGGCGGACCTGCCCACCCTCGGCTCCCAGCCAGCCGGCCGGGGCGGCGTCCGAGGCGAACAGGGCACGGTCGTCGCCGACCGCCTCGGGCACCGTGAACGCCCCGACGTCGGCGTACGGCACCCGCACGTACTCGGCGTGGCTGCCGGCGAAGCCGCCCGCGGCCCGGGGCTGGCCGAAGCCGCCCGCCACCGGATGACCCCACTCCGCCTCGCTCACCGCCGGCTCGGTGCTGCCGTTGTCACAGCACGAGGGCAACCCCTGCCGGCAGTACCAGCAGGCACCGCAGGCCACCGAGGCACAGACCACCACCCGGTCGCCGACCCGGTGCCGGCGTACCGCCGCACCCGTCTCGACCACGTCGCCGAGGAACTCGTGGCCGAGCACGTCACCGGCGGCCAGGCCGGGTGCCTGCCCGGCGAGCAGCGGCAGGTCGGCGCCGCAGGTGGCGCTGCGCCGGACCCGGACGATCACGTCGTGGTCGTTGCGCAGCTCCGGATCGGGCACCTGACGTACGGACAGGTCACCGCCCGAGGTCCAGCAGAGCGCCCTCATCGCGGTGGCCGATCGGTCGGCGGCGGGGGTGTTCCGGCCGGCGGCACCGCGCGGCGATCGCCGGGCGGGCGGTCGGCACGGAGCAGTTCACCGGCCTCGGTGAGCTGCTTGACCTGCCACAACGTCCGGCGTACCAGCAGTGCGGGGTCGTCGCCCAGCAGGTGGGCGGCGAGTCCGGGCCAGGCGGCGTGGGGCAGCGGCCGGGCAGCCAGTTCGGTGCCCCGCCCGCCCGGCGCCCGCCGCAGTGCCACTTCGACGGCGCCGTCGAGGCGGCGCAGCGGCTCCGGCCAGGCACCCTCGGGCAGCACCTCCGGCGGCGACCGGTCGACCGTGACCACCTGCCAACGTCCCGGACGACCGCCGGCCGGGGCGCTCCGCCGGCGGCCGGCGGACCACCGGCGGCCGACGGCGGCCCGCGCGCTGCGCACCGTGGCCGCGCCGAGGGCGCCGGTCACCGCGAACACCGTCCCCACCGGTCCCACCCGTACCTCCGGATCTCGTGCCCAGCCCAGCGCCACCGTCCCCGGCAGCCGGGTGAACCCGGCTCCCCCGGAAGGGGTGAAGCGTCGCGGGTGGGGTAACCGCCCGCCGCAGGACCGGGGGAGGAGGTACGCGTCCGTGGGGGTGGGCCGGATGCCGGATGACCGCAGCACCGTCCGGGCCGACGCGGCGGTCCATACGCCGGCCGGCCCGCCCCTGCTGGCGTCCCGGCTGGCGCCCGCCGTGCTGCCCGAGCCGGTGGTCCTGCGGCCCCGGCTGGCGCGGTTGCTCGATGACGCGGTGGCCCGCCCGGTCACCCTGGTCCGGGCGCCCGCGGGGTGGGGCAAGAGCACGTTGCTCGCCTCCTGGCGCCGGGCGTTGCAGGAGGCCGACCCGGACGCCCCGGCACCGGCCTGGGTGTCGATCGAGGTGGGCGACGATCCGGACCGCCTCTGGTCGTACCTCACGGCGGCGCTGCGCTCCGTCGCCGACCCGGACGGGCCGCCGGCGACCGACCGGGCACCGCGTCCGGACGAGCTGGAGATCCTCGCCGCGACGCTCGCCGCCCGGGAACGGCCGGTGGTGCTGCTCGTGGACGACCTGCACCGGATCACCGAACCGGCGGCGCTGGCCGGGCTGGAGTTCCTGCTGCGCCACACGGAGCAGCGGCTGCGCTTGGTGGCGGCCGGGCGGACCGGGCCGCCGCTGGCGCTGCACCGGCTGCGGTTGGCCGGGGAGTTGACCGAGATCGGCCCCGACGAGCTGGCCTTCACCGGCGACGAGATCGCCGACCTGCTCACCGCGCACGGGGTGGCGGTGCCGGCCGTCGCCGTCCGCCGGCTGCAGCGGCGTACCGCGGGCTGGGCGGCGGCGCTGCGGATCGCCGCGCTCGCCCTACGTGACCAGCCGGACCCGGAGCGCTGGATCACGCAGCTCGGCGGTGACCAGCCGGAGATCGCCGGCTACCTGCGCGAGGAGTTGCTCGGCGGGGTGGAGCCGGCCGACCGCGAGCTGCTGCGTCGCGCGGCGGTCGTCGACACGGTCTGCGCCGATCTCGCCGCCGCGCTCAGCGGTGACGCGGACGCCGAGGGCCGCCTGAGCGGTCTCGCGGAGGGTGCCGGCCTGCTCCGCCACGACGGCGGCCAGCCGGTCTGGTACCGGTGCCACCCGCTCCTCGCCGACCTGCTGCGCCGCGAGCTGGGCCGGCTGCCGGCCGGGGAACTGCGCGACCTGCACCTGCGCGCGGCCCGGTGGTATGCCGGCAACGGCCGCCCGGCCGATGCGCTACGGCATGCGCTCGCCGGTGGCGACTGGACGGACGCCGCCGACCTGTTCGTCGCCCGCTGGCCGGAACTGGTGCCCTACGACGGGACGGCCCGTACCGGCCCGGCGCCCGCGCCGCCCCCGGCGGAGGCGGTGGCCCGCGATCCCGAACTCGCGCTTGCCTGCGCCGCCGAGCGGGCACTCGACGGTGACGCCGACGGTGCCGAGGCGTACCTGCGACTGGCCACCGGGCACGCCGGGAGGCTGCCGCAGCCGCGCCGGTCCCGGTTCGGGCGGCTGGCCACCGCGGTCGAGCTCACCCTGGCCCGGCTGGCCGGCGACCACGAGGCCGTACGCTCCGCCGCCGCCCGCCTGCTCGCCACCCGCCCGGGTGGGCACCCGGCCGGCGTACCCGCGACGACCCAGCTGTCGGCGGACCCCTTGGGGAACCAGGTGTCGGCGGGCCAGGTGTCGGTTGACCCGGTGTCGGCGGATCCGATGCCGGGGCGGGGGTCGGTGGCGGGCCGGGGTCCGGCGGACGCCGTGACGGGCAGAGATGCGGACGCGGTGGCGGACCGGGGTCCGGCGGGCGCGGTGGCGGGCCGGGGTCCGGGGGGCGCGGTGGCGGTCGGGGCGGGGCGGGGCGACGTTGCGGGGGACGCGGACGTGCGGGCGGTGGCCGGCACCGCGCTGGCCCTGCTCGACCTGGACGCCGGTGACCTGTCCGGGGCGGCGACCGGCTTCGCGGTGGCGTTGGCGGCGGCCCGGGAGGCGGGACGTCCGCGCACCGAGCTGGTCTGTGCCAGCCGATGGTCCCTGCTCGCGGCGCTGCGCGGGGAGCTGCGGGCGGCCGAGGAGGCGGCCCGGGCGGCGTTGGCCCTGCCGCCCTGTCAGGGCTGGTCGGCGCGGGTCGACTGCGGGTACGCGTACCTGGCGCTGGCCGTCGTGGCGCTGCACCGGGACCAGCCGGCGGAGGCCGAGGCGAACCTGGCCCTGGCCGCACCGGCGGGCGGTGAACCGGCGGCCGGTGCGCTGGCCGCCTGGTGCCGGGCGTACCTGCGCTACGACGAGGGGGATCTGAGCGCCGGCCACCGGCTGCTGGTGGAGGCCCGGGACGGGTGGGGTGGTCGCGCCGGTGAGCTGGGGTCGTGGCTGCTCGCCGCCGAGCTGGACCTGCACAGCGCCCGGGGCGACCTGCAGACGGCCCGGGAACTGGCCGGTGACCGGCCCGCCGAGGCGGTGACCCGGTCGGCGGTCCCGCTGGCCGAGGCGGAGACCGGATCGGCGGTCCCGCTGGCCGTCGCGGCGGCCCGGGTCGAGCTGCGAGCCGGTGATCCACGCGCCGCCGCGCACCTGCTGCCGGACTGGACGGCAGCGCCGACGGCCGACTGGCCGCTGCCGGTACGCCTCGACGCCGCGCTGCTCGCCGCGTTGCTCGCCGCGCGGGGCGGTGACCACCGCCGGGCCGGTCGGACGCTGGAGCAGGCGCTCGACCTCGCCGCCCCGGACGGCTACCGCCGCCCGTTCATCCGGGCCGAGCCGGGGCTGCGGGACCTGCTCGCCGCCCACCTCGACTCCGGTACGGCCCACTGGTCGCTCGTGAGTGACCTGGTCCGTGCCGTCGACGTGTCGACCGGCGCCCGTGCCGACGGCGACCGGGCGGCGGTGGCGCCCCTGGACGAGCCGCTCACCGAGCGGGAGCTGACGATCCTGCGGTACCTGCAGAGCATCCTGTCCAACGTGGAGATCGCCGCCGAGCTGTCGGTCTCGGTCAACACGGTCAAGACCCACGTCCGCAACATCTACCGCAAGCTCGACGCCACCCGCCGCCGCGACGCCGTCCGCCGCGCCCGCCAACTCCACCTAATCTGACCCACCCCACCCCACCCCACCCCACCCCACCCGCCCACCCTGCCCCCTCGGGCTCCCCGCCCTCCCGCGTTGATCATGAAGTTGTTGTCGCGACACGCCGGGCGGGGTGACAACAACTTCATGATCAACGATGGGTCGGGGTGGGGAGGGAGGGGAGGGTGGGAGGGGTGGGGGTGGGTCAGGGGGTGGCGGCGGTGTCTACGGCGGTGAGGAGGGTGGGTAGGCCGAAGTCGGCGGTGTGGGGGACGCCGTTGACGAAGAGGGTGGGGGTGGCGTCCACGCCGCTGCGGATGGCGCCGACGAAGTCGTGCCGGATCCGGTCACCGTAGGCGTGCCGCCCGATCTCCGCCTCCACCTCGTCGACGGGCAGGCCGAGCTGCTCGATACCGAGCGTCAGGTGCACCGGATCCAGCTGGTCCTGGTGTTCGTAGAGCCAGTCGTGCATCTCCCAGAACCGGCCCCGTCGGCCGGCGGCCTCGGCGGCCTCGGCGGCCCGCTCCGCGTACGGGTGGATGTTCGCGATCGGGAAGTGGCGGTAGACGTGACGGACCGTGTCGGCGCGCTGCCGCAGCACCTCACGCAGGTTCGCGTGGGCGAGGCCGCAGAAGGGGCACTGGAAGTCGCCGTACTCGACGATCGTCACCGGCGCGCCCTCCGGGCCGCGGGCGTGGTCGTACTCCGTGACGGGCGTGCGGAGCCGGGCAGTGACCTGCAGGGGCGTGGTCAGCCGATCGGTCATACCCACCAGCCTCGTACCCGGCCGGGTGAGCGCGGCTCACCCGGCCCGGGTGAGCCTTGGCACGGGCCGGCTCGGCGCGCTCGGCTCAGCTCAGCACCGGGGCGACCGCGATGTGGTTCTGCACCTCGCGGATGCCCGGCGCGGACCAGACCACCCGTTCCACCTCGGCACGCTCGGGCATCGAGTGCACCAGCCCGCCCAGCAGCACCGTGTCGCCGTGTATGCGTACCGTCACCTGCTCCGCGTCGGTGGCGCGGTTGCGGGCCAGGGCGTCGACGATGCGCCGGCCCAGGGCGGCGCCGTCCGGGCGTACCGAGGGCCGGACGGTGATGCCGTTGCTGACCCCCCGTACGCCGTTCAGCCGGCCGACCGCCTGCTCGGCGGCGCGGCGCTGGTACTCCCACTCGACCTCGCCGTGCAGGGTGACCCAGCCCTGCGAGACCGTCACGTCGAGTTCGTCGACCGGCACGAACGCCTGCCACTGCAGGGCGTGTTCGACCGCGGCCGCGATCTCCGGGTCGGTCCGTTCCGCGCCGGTGACCAGCCGCACCGCGAGGTCGTTGGCCACCGCCCGTACCTGGGCGACCCGGTGCGCGGCCCGTTCCGCGGCCCACTTCTTGGCGTAGCTGTCCACCCGTCCGGTCAGCGTCACCACGCCCTCGGCGACGCTCACCCCGATCTCGTGCGGCTGCACCCGGGGCTCCCAGTCGATTTCGTCGAGCACCGCGGACCGGATGTCCTGGTCGGTGCGGTTGATCGTGGAGATGCTGGCCATGGTCGCTCCCTCCTCGCCAGGCAGCCGGCACTGTCCACCGGGCCGCGAGCGGCCCGGCGTCCAGCCCCGCCGGCACCGAGCCTGGCGCTCCCCCGGGTGACCCCACCTCACCCAGATCGAACGACCCCACCCCCCGTCCCGCCCACCTCCACCTTCACACCGTTGATCATGAAGTTAGCGGGCGATTTAGAGATCAAACCGCCCGCTAACTTCATGATCAACGGAGAAAGGGGCAACGGAGAAGGGACAACGGAGAAAGGGTGGCCCCGTTCGACCGGGTGGTCGGACGGGGCCGTGGGGTGGGGGTCAGGTGGCGGGGTTGGTGGGCTCGGCGGGGGAGTCCGGCTGCTCCACGTCGACGAACTCGATGTCCTCCAGGGCCTGGTCGCGGCTGCCGGCGGCCCGCGCGGCGGTGCCGGCCGCCCAACCGACCGCGGCGCCGACCAGGGCCGCGCCGATCAGCAATGCCCACGGCAGCGCCGGGCGGCGACCGGCGAGTGCGTCAAGGGCCTGGCTGGCCCGATGACGGGCCTCCTCGGCGGCCGACTCCACCAGGTCACCGGCCTCGTCGGCGAGCCCGGCGGAGCTGTGGCGAGCGGTGCGGGCGGTGTCGCGGATGCTGTCGCCCGCGCTGTTCACCGCCGAGACGAGATGTTGCCACGCCTGGTCCGCGATCCGCTCCGGCTTGCTGCGGCGCTCCAGCAGGTTGGTTCCGAACATGGTGGTTCCCTCCTCGACAGTGCCGAAGCCGGTGCGCACATCAGACGTCGGCGGCTTTGCCCGGCGTGGCGTTGGCCAATGGAGGCTGTGCCCACCCCGGCTCCGCCGCAAACCACCGGCCCGGACGACGCTTGATCAGTGGTCAGCGGGGCACGACCGCGACGACGGTCGCCCGGGCGAAGTCGTCGTCGTCATCGTCGTCGTCATCGTCTCCGCCACCGAACCCGCAGGCCAGCATGACGGCGAGCAGGGCACTGACGCCGGCCAGCGCGGCGAGCCTACGGAGCATGTGTCGTCCTCTCGTCGTACGGTTGTCCGTGATGTTAGGCACACCGTGCCCACGATCGCTCGCCGAGCCCGGCCGACGGGCAGGCCGGGAGCAGGAAGACATGGGGACGGGGTCGCGCCGGCCCGCTACGCTGGTTCGGCGACGTCGGCGGCAGCCGAACGTCGGGTGATAAGGCAGCTAAAGTGCGGATAAGGGCGAATTGGCGCGTCCGGATCCGCGAATTGCTCATCCCGAGGGGTGGCGACCGAGGCCGTCGGAGGAATACTCTCGGTCGCGGCCCGCGTACTGATGAGGCGCCCGTCGTACGGGCGAGTGGAGGTGCTCGCGTGAGCCTGTCGATCCTGCAGACGGTTCGACCCGGTGGTGTCATCGAGATCGCCCCTCGGGGCGAGATCGACGTCGACACCGCGTACGAGGTGAAAGAGGCCATCGCCGAGGTGCTGGCCAAGGGGCGTCCCGCCCGGATCGAGCTGAACATGCGGCTGGTCACCTTCATCGACTCGGTGGGCATCAGCGCGATGGTCGCCGGCTTCCAGACCGCCGAGGTCAGCGGCGTGAAGCTGGTCGTCACCGAGCCGAGTCGGTTCGTGCACCGGCAGCTCTGGGTGACCGGCCTGCTCGGCCTCTTCGGCGCGCCCGAGCCGTACTATGCCGGCGCCGCCACGGCCCCCGAGGTCCTCCCCGGCGCCTAGCTTGATCTTCAACCTCAGGAGATTGAAGATCAAGCCAGTGCCGGTCAGTCCGCGTCGAGACCGGCCAGGTCGGCGTCGGTCACCTCGGTGACCGCCCGGACCGCGGTCACCGACGCGTAGCCGTCGGCGAGTAGGGCCAGGTCCGTGCCGGGCCGCAGGGCCTCGCCCGGCTCCTCCAAGGCGGTACGCACGAAGCCGTGCCCGGATTCGGCGACGGTCATCTGCACCTGGCCGAAGGTGGCCAGGGTGCCTCGGCGTACGCCCCGCAGCCGGGCGAACGGAAGATCCGGCGAGTTGACGTTGAGCACGCTCTCCGTGGGCCCGGCGGTGAGCCGGGGAAGCAGGTCCAGGGCGACCTGGGCCGCGGTGGCCCAGTGCCGGTCGGCGTCGTGCACCAGGGCGGCGGCGGCCACCGCGGCGCCCCCGCTGGCCGCGGTGGCCGCACCGGCCGAGAGCACGTCCAGCGACACCGCCATCGCCCGGCAGCCGTTGGCGGCGGCGGTGAAGGCGGCGCCCACGGTGCCGGAGTGCAGCACCGCGCGCCCCGCGTTGGCGCCCCGGTTGATGCCGGAGAGCAGTACGGACGGCGGTGGCCCGAACGCGCCGTGCACGGCGATGAGCGCGATGAAACCGGGCGAGCCGCCGACGCCGAAGGCCGGCACCCCGTCGAGCCCGGGCAGCGGGTGTTCGCGGACCACCACCTGCCCGTCCTGCTCCACCGCGCTCATCGCGGCGCTGGTGCCGCTCGCCTCCTCCAGCGGTGCGGCCACCACCACGTCCAGCCCTCGATCGACCGCCGCCCGGGCCAGTGCCTGGATGCCGGGCGCGGCGATCCCGTCGTCATTGGTGATCAACACCCGCAGCGTCATCGGCCGCCCACCCGCTGGGCCAGCTCCTCGGGGGTGGTGCGCTCCTGCGGGCGGCTGCCCGCCGGCTCCAGCCGGACCCGGTCGACCAGGCCGGTGATCGAGTCGAGCCGGCCGGTGCCCAGCCCGTGTCGGGTGACGTTCAACGCACCCGCTGCCGCGCCGGTGCGGATCGCCGTGCGTACGTCGCCACCCCGGGCCACCACAGCGGCCACGCCGGCGGTCATCGAGTCGCCCGCGCCCCGCGGGTCGGCCGCCTCCAGCCGTGGCATCCGCACCTCGAACACCTCGCCGTCGACCAGCGCCAACGCCGGCTTGTCGGCCCGGCTGACCACCGCGTTCTGGGCGCCGGCGGCGTGCAGGTCGTACAACGCGCGGGTGAGTTCCTCCTCGTCGTCGCCGGATGCCCGGCCGTCGGCGAGCAGCTCCTCGTGGCTGATCTTGAGGAAGAAGACCCCGCTTTCCAGGACGGCGGTGAGGTGCTCGCCGCAGAGGTCCACCACCACCCGGCCGCCGTTGGCGCCGACGTCGGCGGCGAAGCGCCGGTAGAGGTCGGCGGGGACCAGCGACGGGTGGTTCGGCCCGCTCAACACGCTCACCGGCGAACGCAACCCCTCGCCGAGCGCCAGGTTGTACAGCTCGTCGAGCTCGTGCCGGCTCAACGGCTGGCCGGTCACGTCGACGACCTCCCGCCGGGTGCCCTCGCGGCGGTCGTGCACGTAGCCGCCGCTGCCACCGGAATCGCGGGCCACCACCCTCAGGTCGACGCCCTCGCTGATCAGCAACGGCTCCAGCACCTGCCCGACCTCGCCGCCGAGCGCCGTGCAGAGCACCACGTCCACGCCGAGCGACAGCACCATCCGAGCCTGCCAGACCCCCTGCCCGCCGGGGTGCAGATGCAGTTCCGGCGCGTCGTTCGGCTGGTCGATCGTGACGGTCAACAGCGGGGTCGGTGCGAAGACCATGACGGGGCCGCTCATGTCTGTTCCTCCCGCTCGCGGTGGAATGTCCGCTTCATCGGACGACGGTAACCGTCCGGACGCACCGGCGCGCGCCGAGGGAAACGGTGCCCTGCGGGCGAGGGCGGGAAACCCGGCGCGCCGGGTGGACCGCCCGCTGGACGGCCCACCCGGCGCGGGGTGAAGTGTCAGTACACCGACAGGTGAACGTGGTTGGTGTGGTCGCTGGACGGGTCGCCCCGGGCGCCGCTGTACGCCTTCCAGCCGCTGCTGGGCAGCCAGATCTGCCTGTACCAGATCACGTAGAGCACGGCGAGCCGGTCGGCGTTGTTCACGAAGTACGCCGCCAGGTTGTTGCCGTACGTCCGGTCGCCGCCGGTCGCGTCCCCGCCGAAGCCGTTCTTCTGGGCCGCGAAGTCGCAGGCCCGGCCCTTCGGGTGCTCGCCCGAGCCGCCGGAGCGGAAGCAGGAGACGTAGCGGGTGAAGCCGGCTGCCTTGGCCTGGTTCAGGGCGTGCAGGGTGCGCGGGGTGATGCAGCCGTTGGCCGGCGTGGGGTCGTTGACGCTGCACGACTCCGCCGGAAACGAGCCGTCCGAGTTGCGGGGCGCGGGCTTGGCCGACGGGCTGGACCCGCCGCTGCGCGACGGTGCGCTGTTCGCCCGTTCGGCGGCGGCCCGCTCGGCCGCCGCTGCCCGTTCCGCCGCCTCGTCCCGTTCGATGGAGACGGTCAACGCCCGCTCGGCCTGGTCCTTGCGCTTGGCCATCACGGCCACCTGCTTGCGCTGTTCCTGGACCTCGATGTCCAGGGCCTGCTTGGTCCGGTCGACCTCGTCGCGGGTGTCCTGGAGTGCGCGCAGTGCACGGTCCTCGTTGGCGGCCACCGCGTCCAACGCCGCCGCCCGATCCATGAAGCCGGCCGGAGAACCGCTGTTGAGCAGCGCCGACGCGGCGCCCAGCCGCCCGGTGCGGTACGCCTGGGCGGCGATCTCGGCGACCTTGTCGCTGCGCTCGGTGAGCTGGCCCTCGGTCGCCGTGAGCTGCTCGGCGAGCTGCTTCTGACGCTTGACCGAGCGGTCCAGGGCCGCCTTGGCGTCGAGGTAGCCCTTGCTGGCGGCCTCCAGTTGGGCCCGGAGTGCCGGGGTGCCGCCCTCGTCGTCCACGTCGTCGGGGGCCGCCGCGCGCAGTCCCGGCGCAGCCGCAGCCGCGGCGGCGGGGGCGAAGGGGGCGAGCGCGACGCCCAGGGCGAGGGCGAGCGCGCCGGCGATCAGGGCCGCCATCCGGGCGGCCGGTCTCACGGTTGCCACTGCTGGCATGCACATGTCCTTCCGTCAGCCGCCGACCGGGTTAGCTGACGGGTTCGGGACGGAAGATCCCTACCGCTGACGCGGATGCACCCCAGGAACATGGTTCCCCGGTTCGCCCTGGCGGGCGATTAGGCGGCGGCCGCCGCCGGCACCGGTGGGCGCCGCCTGGCGGAGGCCGGGTCCGAGCCTACCGGTGCTGATGTGACCGGTGCAGCTGGTGTGACTCCTGGTGTTGGTTACCTGACTAGTAAACCAGACAAAAGCCAACAATAGGTCCCTTTTCTCAGGGCTGTCCCGTTACCACTCGACCGCCCCACAGTTCCCGCTGCTCGCTCGGGGCTCGATCTGCAGGGTGGCGTGCTCGATCTGGAAGTCCTCGTGCAGTGCCGCCCGGGCCGCCGCCAGCACGACGGCCACGTCGGCGCCGGAGGTGAGAGTCAGGTGGGCCGAGGCCACCTCCATGCCGGAGGTGAGCGTCCAGACGTGCAGGTCATGGACGCCGGCGACGCCGGGCACCGCGACCAGCCGATCGTGCACCGCGGTGACCTGGAGGTGCTCCGGGGCGGCCTGCACCAGGATGCGCACCGCCGCCCGGCCCAGGCGCCACGTCCGGGGCAGGATGAACGTGGCGATCGCGACCGCCACCAGCGGGTCGGCCCACCACCAGCCGGTCACGGTGATCAGCAGGGCGGCCGCGATCACGCCGAGTGAGCCGAGCAGGTCCGCGAGCACCTCAAGGTACGCCCCGCGCAGGTTGATGCTCTCCCGCGCGCCGGGCCGCAGCAGCGCGAACGCGGCCACGTTGGCGAGCAGGCCGAGCCCCGCCACCACCAGCACCGGGCCGGCGAGCACCTCGGGCGGGTCGCCGAACCGGCGTACCGCCTCGACCAGCACGTACACCGCGACCCCGGAGAGCAGCACGGCGTTGGCCAGCGCGGCGAGCACCTCCAGCCGGTACAGCCCGAAGGTGCGCTGCGGGTCGGTGTCGGCGCGGCGGGTGGCGGCGATGGCGGCGAGCGCCATCCCGATGCCCAACACGTCGGTGAACATGTGCCCGGCGTCGGAGAGCAGGGCCAGCGAACCGGTCCGCAGGGCGGTCACCGCCTCGACCACCATCAGGGTGCTGAGCAGGGCGAACGCCGCCCACAGCCGGCCGGAGTGGCGGTGTGCGGCGTTCGACACCGCAGCGTGGTGGTGGTCATGACCCGCGCCCACCCAGACACCTTCCGCCCTGCACCGGGTCGAGGTCCGATCTATGCCAACATCGCTATGTCTGCAACCGTCAGACCTCGGGCCGCACCGCCGGCTCGATCGTGGTCAGCCGTTGGGTGGCCCGGGAGAGCGCGACGTAGAGAGTACGGACACCGGAGCCCGGCTCCGCCCGGATCTCGCCCGGGGAAACCAGCACCACCCCGTCGTACTCCATGCCCTTGGCCTCCAGGCTGGTCACCACCTGGAGGCGCTCCCCGCCGAGCCCGCCGAGCCAGGCCGCGACCTCGTCCCGACGCGGCACCGGAGTGATCACTCCGACGGTGCCCTCGACCTCCCCGAGCAGGGCGCTGGCGGCGGTCACGACCGTGGCCGCCAGCTCCTGCGCCGGCACCACGAGCTGGATCGGCTCGATCCCGGTGGAGCGGACCGCGGTGGGCAGGGCGAGATCCGGGTACGCCCGGCGGATCTCGGCCGCCGCCACCGCGAAGATCTCGGCCGAGTTGCGGTAGTTGGTGGTAAGGGTGAACCGGTGCCGCCGACGGCGCCCCAGCGCCTGGTCGCGGGCCCGGGTCAGCTCCTGCGGATCGCCCGTCCACGCGGTCTGCGCCGGGTCACCCACCACCGTCCAGGAGGCCAACCGCCCGCGCCGGCCGATCATCCGCCACTGCATCGGCGAGACGTCCTGCGACTCGTCGACCACGACGTGCGCGTAGTCGCGGTAGTCCTCGGGACGCTCCCGGGCCGCCTGCCGGGCCGCCCGCTGCCGGTCGGCGAAGGTGCTCAGCTCGCGTACCCCGCCGGCCAGCCGGAACGGATCCCGCTTGGCGCGGGCGGGGCGCACCGGCTTGCCGAGCAGTGCGTCCAACTCGTCGAGCAGCGCGATGTCGGCGATGCTGGGCCCGCTGACAACCAGCTCCCGGTACGCCTGCCCGAGCAGCCGGATCTCGGCGCCGGAGAGGAGGCCGCCGGCGTACCGGCGCAGCCGCTGCGGATCGGCCAGCCAGGCGAGCACGTGTCGCGGATGCAGCCGTGGCCACCATGCCTTGAGGAAGTCGCGGAAGTCCGTCCGGTCGATCAGCTCGTCCTCGAAGGCCCGCTGCTCCGGCAGCCCGGCGATGCCCAGCCGGCGGGCCTGCGCCCAGAGCGCGGCGAGCACGCCGTCGAAGCCGGCCCGGCGGACCTCGTTGCGCCGGGCGCCCCGGGGCAGCGCCCGGTCCCGGATGGCGTCCAACTCGGCCCGCTCCAGCCGCAGCAGTTGGCCCCGGTACAGCAGGCGCAGCTCGGTCGGCGAGTCGGGCACCCCGTCCCGGGCGGCGCGTTCGAGCACCCGCCGCATCCGCAGCGAACCCTTGACGGCCGCCACCTCCGGCGGGTCGGTGCGGGTGGCGGTCAGCCCGGGGAAGAGCGTGCCGAGCGAGTGCAGGGTGGCGGCGTCCTCGCCCAGCGACGGCAGCACCGAGGCGATGTACTCGACGAAGACCGAGGACGGGCCGATCACCAGGATGCCGCCGCCGGCGTACCGGCTGCGGTCGGCATAGAGCAGGTACGCCGCGCGATGCAGCGCCACCGCCGTCTTGCCGGTGCCCGGCCCGCCGGAGACCAGGGTGATCCCGGACGCGGGGGAACGGATCGCCTCGTCCTGCTCGCGCTGGATGGTCGCCACGATGTCGCGCATGCCGCG
Source organism: Micromonospora sp. WMMD1082 (assembly GCF_029626175.1). Classification (NCBI taxonomy): domain Bacteria; kingdom Bacillati; phylum Actinomycetota; class Actinomycetes; order Micromonosporales; family Micromonosporaceae; genus Micromonospora; species Micromonospora sp. WMMD1082. Next base: position 4,541,132 of record NZ_JARUBM010000002.1, read on the forward strand.
ACCGGTGGTGCGGGACAGGGTGGCCAGCAGCGCGCCGTCGCCGACCACCGGCATGTCCGCCGGCGCGGCGTCCGGGTCGAGCAGGTCGTCCTCGATCCGGGTGACCCGCTCACCGCTGGACTGGATCGTCCGGCGCCGGATCACGCCGAGCGGCTCCGCGGGGGTCGCCCGGTAGAAGGCGGCGGCGGCCGGTGCCCGCCAGTCGACCACCAGCGTCGTGGCGTCCTCGTCGCGGATGCCGAGCCGCCCGACGTAGAGGGTCTGCCCGTCGCGCAGGTCGAGCCGGCCGAAGACCAGTCCCTCGTACTCGGCGTCGAGCAGGTGGCGTCGCTGCGCGGCGTGGAAGACCATCGCGTCGCGTTCGACCAGCGCACCGAAGTTGCCGACCCGGGCGAGCCGGTAGCCCTCCTGCTCCGCGTTGACCGCCCAGCGGCGTAGCTCGGCCAGTCGCGCGTACACCCGGTCGAGATGCCGTTGCTCGGCGGCGATCTCCTGATCCAGGGTGCTCTGATCCACCGCTCGCTCTCCTCGTGACGCCGCCCGGCCAACCGCACGAGATTACGCCCCACGCCGCAACTGCCAGGAAAGGGCACCGGTCAGGGCCGGGCGGGGATGCGGGTGGCGGTGACGTCGAGGACCCGGCGCAGCACGCCGGCGACGGCGGCGTTGACCTCGTCGGGGCGCTCCATCATCAGCATGTGCCCGGCCCCGGGGCAGACGGTCAGCTCGGTGGCCGGCAGGACGGCGGCGATCGACTCCGCGCACGGCGGCGGAGTGAGCCGGTCCCGGTCGCCGACCAGGGCCGCGGCCGGCAGGTGGGCCAGCGCGGCGAGTGTCGCCAGGCGGTGCTGGGTGCCGATGGAGGCCCGGAAGCCGCCGATCGACCGCAGTGAGGCACGGGCCACGGCCGAGGTCACCAGCCGGATGTCGGTCGGGTCGCAACGGTCGCCGAAGAGCATCCAGCGGATGCTCGGCCGCAGGGCGCGCAGCAGGGTCTGGGGCGGGCGCCAGGCACCGCAGCGGGCCAGCACCCCGGCGCCGGCGGTCTCGGCCAGCCGGATGATCCGGGCGATCCGGGGCGACAGCCCGTAGACGGTGTGGGTGTGCCCCTCGGCGGTGGTGGAGACGAAGACCAGCCCGGCCGTACGCCGGGAGAAGTGTCCGGGATGGCGGTGCGCGTACTCCATGATCGTCATGCCGCCCATGGAGTGGCCGACCAGCACCACCGGGCCGGTGGGCGCCACCGCGTCCAGCACCGCGGCCAGGTCGTCGCCGAGCTGGGCCAGGGTGGCCGTGGGCAGTGTCATGCAGCTGGACCGGCCGTGCCCGCGCGCGTCGTAGGTGAGCACCCGGACCGACCCGAACGTCTCCCGGAGGGCGGCGACCTGCCGGTGCCAGCTGCGTCCGTCCAGCGTCCAGCCGTGCAGCAGTACCGCGGTGACCTCGGCGTCGGCCGGTCCGGTGGCTTCCACGTGCAGGCTGACGTCGTCGCCCAGCCGTACCTCGATCGGCTCCGGCATCGCCACCTCCCCATGGCCCGCGCGGATGCGTAACACCGGGGATACCCGGTGGTAACACGGGCTACCCGTCATGACACCACGCGAACCGGTGCGGTGAGAAGATCTCGGCAACCGGCTCCGCGCCGACGGCGCTGCGGTCAGGCTGGGAACATGGCAGTGTCGCGGGCCGTACCCGCCGGCTCGGTGCCCGCTGGCTCGGTGCCCGGCGGCCGGGCGCGTGGGGGTACGCCCCGCGCGGCCCTGGCCGCGCTGCTCGCCGGCAACCGGCGCTTCGTCAGCGGCCAGCCGGTGCACGGGCACGACGTGACGGCGGCGGCCGCGAGCGCCTCCGGCGACCAGCAGCCGTACGCCGTCCTGCTGGGCTGCATCGACTCGCGGGTGCCGCTGGAGGCGATCTTCGACCAGACCTTCGGCTCGATCTGCGTGATCCGCACCGGTGCCCATGTGCTGGACCGGGCGGTGCTCGGCTCGATCGAGTACGTGGTCGAGGCGCTGGGCGTACCGCTGGTGATGGTGCTGGGACACGAGCGCTGCGGCGCGGTGGAGGCGACGGTCGAGGCGCTGCGCTCCGGGCGGCGACCGGAGGGTGCGCTGGCCCACCTGGTCGACCGGATCGCGCCTGCGGTGACCGAGGTGGGGGTGGACGACCCGCAGGTGCGGCCCCTGGCGATCCGCCGTCACGTCGCCCGCACGGTCGCCACGCTGCGCGCCGACCCGCTGCTGGCGGAGCCGGTCGACGCCGGCCGGGTCGCGGTCACCGGCGCCCTCTACGACCTCGCCACCGGCGAGGTCGCCCTCCTCGACCCGCCGTGACGCGCGCCCGGTGGGGACGACGAACGCCCGCCGGGTGCGACCCGGCGGGCGTTCACAGGCGGTGCGGGGAGGGGATCAGCCCTCGAAGACGCCGGCCTCGACCAGGCGCTTCTCGGTGGCGTCCCAGCCGTCACCCGGGTGGGTGGCGTTGAGGCCGTTGATCTCCGCCCGGATCTTGGCGGCGTGGCCGGCGGCGGCCAGCACCCGGATCTCCTCGACGAAGGCCTCGGAGTCGGTGCGCAGGTGCGCCGTCTTGCCGTTGGTCAGGTTCCGCACGTAGGCGTGCTTGCCGCCGTTGAGCGGGATGAGGTACTTGAACTCGCCCAGCACGCTGAGGGCGCCACCCTGGCCAGCCTGGCCGGCCCGGACTGACGCGCGCGCGGTCTTAGAGGTGTTGCTCGCCACGGAGGTACTCCTTGCAAGACGTACGGAGGACGAAACGTCCGGGGGCTGGTGCGGGCGGCACCGGATGGGTGAGACCCGCAGAGGCTTACGCGGCACAGGCCGCCGATGGAACTGTACACGACCCACGATCCCGGCTGGTCATCGCGGGCGTCAGGAGGTGGAACGGCAGTCACCTGTCCGGGTATTCCGGCCGGCGGATTTCTCGATTCCCTGGCGCACCATCCGTCACACCAGTCATCATGTGTTCCAGCAACGCACCCGGCTCGGGCGAGGTCGTAGGGGAAGACGCACCTCGCACTCCGGGAGGTCACCGTGCCAACGCGTGGCGTCGTATACGTCCACTCGACCCCGCTCGCCGTGTGCTCACACGTCGAGTGGGCGATCGCGCGCGTCCTCGCCGCGCCGGTCGATTTGCAGTGGACGGCCCAGCCCGTCGATCCCGGCGCCCGGCGCGCCGAGTGCGGGTGGTCCGGCCGCCCGGGAACGGGCGCCGAGCTGGCCGCTGCCCTCCGGCAGTGGCCCATGATCCGTTTCGAGGTCACCGAGGAGCCCAGTCCGGGCGCCGACGGCGAGCGCTTCATGTACGTCCCGGGCCGGGGGTTGTTCCGGGCGACCGTGGGCGCCGCCGGGGACATCCAGCTCGGCGAGGACCGGTTGCGCAGCATCATGGCCGGCGCGCGGGCACCCGAGGCCCTCGCGCACGCCCTGGACAAGGCGCTCGGCACCGCGTGGGACGCCGAGCTGGAGCCGTACCGCTACGCCGGTGACGGCGCGCCGGTGACGCTGCTCACCCGGGTGGGCTGAGTGCCAGCGCCGCGGGCCGCCCCGACCTAGGTCGAGTTGCCCCGATACGCGGCGAGCTGGTGGGATGGTCCGCGTGTCGACTACCCCTCGGCGTGTCGCCGCCGCGTTCGTCCTCGTGACCACGCTGCTCGTCGCCGGCTGCTCCGGGCCCGGGCAGCGACCCGGGGCGAGCCCCACCTCGGCCCCGGTCACGGAGCCCGCGCCGCCGTCGAGCGCCCCGCCGGCAGACCCGGCCACCCTGGCCGCCGCCCTCGTCGCCGAACTCGCCGACGAGGACCTGGTCGGCCAGGTGCTGATGCCGTACGCGTACGGCGACCAGGCGACGAAGGTCTCGGCCGGCTCGGCGGCCGGCAACCGGGCCCTGGGCGGGGTGGACACGCCGGCCGAGATGATCGAGAAGTACCGGCTCGGCGGGCTGATCCTGGTGGGCTTCAGCGCGGACGATCCGACCCGGGGCAACCAGGAGACCACCAACGTCGACAACCCGAAGCAGGTCCGGAAGCTGACCACCGGGCTGCGCGAGGCCGCCGGGAAGCTGCCCGCCGGTGCCGCGCCCTTCCTGATCGGCACCGACCAGGAGTACGGGATCGTCACCCGGATCACCGACGGGGTCACCATGCTGCCCAGTGCGCTCGGCGCCGGGGCCGCGAATGATCCGGCGCTGACCGAGGCCGCCTGGCGTGCCGCCGGCACCGAGCTGGCCGCCATGGGCGTCAACGTCGACTTCGCGCCGGTGGCCGACGTGCTGGTCACCCGCAGCACCGTGATCGGGAGCCGGTCGTTCGGCGCGGACCCGCAGCGGGCGGGCGAGCAGGTTGGCGGCGCGGTACGCGGGCTGCAGACCGCCGGGGTCGCGGCCACTCTCAAGCACTTCCCGGGCCACGGCCACAGCGCCGCCGACTCGCACAAGGACCTGCCGGTGCTCGGCCAGCCCCGCGGCCGGCTGGCCACCGAGGCCTGGCCGCCGTTCACCGCCGGCATCGAGGCCGGCGCACTGGCCGTGATGTCCGCCCACCTGGACGTGCGCTCGGTCGACCCGGGGGTGGCCGCGACCTTCTCGTACAAGCTGCTCACCGAGGTGCTGCGGGGGGAACTCGGCTTCCAGGGTGTAGTGATCACCGACGGGATGAACATGCCACCGGCCCGTCGCTGGGGCCCCGGCGAGGCGGCGGTCCGCGCGTTGAAGGCCGGCAACGACCTGATCCTCATGCCCCCGCACGTCGGGCAGGCGTACGACGGGCTGCTGACGGCGCTGCGGGACGGCTCGCTGCCCCGCGGCCGGCTGGTGGAGGCGGCCACCCGCGTGCTGACCATGAAGTTCACCCTGGCCGACGGGCCCGTGCCGGAGCTGTCCACGCTGGGCGCCCCGGCCCACCGCGAGGCGGCCCGCGCCCTGGCCGCCGCCGCGGTCACCATGCTGCGCGGCAACTGCGACACCGCCGGGATCCGCGGCCCGGTCACGGTCACCTCCTCGGCCGGGCGGGCGCACACCCGGGCGGCGTTGACCGAGGCACTGACCTCGGCCGGGGTGAAGGTGGTGCCCAGCGGTGGCACGGTCATCCACCTGGTCGGGTACGGCGACGGCGCCGACGATCTGCGGGCCGGCGCGGCCGTCACCGTCGCCATGGACACCCCGTACGTGCTGGCCAGGGCGACGTCGCCGACCCTGCTGGCCACCTACTCGTCGAGCCGGGTCTCGATGGCGGCGCTCGCCGACGTGCTCGCCGGCAAGGCCCGCCCGCAGGGACGCGCCCCGGTCACGGTGACCGGGCTGCCCGCCACCACCTGCGACAGCTGACGCCCCGGCCGGTCGCGGGCCGGCATGTCGCCAGCGGGCATGGTGTCGCGGGTCGGCCGGGTGTCGCGGCCGGGCACGGTGTCGGCGGCGGGCACGGTGTCGCGGGCCGGCCGGGAATGGCGACGGCCCCCTGCCGACGCCGAGGTGCGCCGGCAGGAGGCCGTGCGGTCAGGGCCGCGTGAAGACGAGCGCCACGTTGTGGCCGCCGAAACCGAACGAGTTGTTCAGCGCGGCGGGCACGTCCAGCTGGCGGGGCTTGTTGGCAGCCACGTCCAGGGTGAGGCGGTCGTCGGGGTCGTCCAGGTTGATCGTCGGGGGCACCACGCCGTCGCGGATCGCCAGGATGGTGGCGATCGACTCCAGCGCACCGGCGGCACCGAGCAGGTGACCGGACATGGACTTGGTGGCGGTGAGCACCGGGTGGTCGCCCAGCGCGGTACGCAGCGCGGTGATCTCCGCGAGGTCGCCCACCGGGGTCGACGTGGCGTGCGCGTTGACGTGCACGATGTCGGCCTTCGCGACGTCCGCGTCGGAGATCGCCTTCGCGATGGCCCGGATCGCGCCGGCGCCCTCCGGATGCGGCTGGACGATGTCGTAGCCGTCGGAGGTGATGCCCGCGCCGGCCAGCCGCGCGTACACCCGGGCGCCCCGGGCGGCCGCGTGCTCGGCCCGTTCCAGTACCACGATGCCGGAGCCCTCGCCGAGGACGAAGCCGTCCCGGCCCTTGTCCCACGGCCGGGAGGCCCGCTCCGGGTCGTCGTTGCGGGTCGACATGGCCCGCATCGAGGCGAAACCGGCGATCGGCAGCGGGTGGATCACCGCCTCGGTGCCGCCGGCCACCACCACGTCGGCGCGGCCGGCCCGGATCATGTCCAGCCCCAACGCGATCGCCTCGGCGCCGGTGGCGCAGGCGCTGGCCACCGAGTGCACACCCGCCTGCGCACCGAGCTCCAGGCCCACCCAGGCGGCCGGACCGTTGGGCATCAGCATGGGCACGGTGTGCGGGGAGACCCGCCGCGGGCCGGACGCCTCCAGGATGTCGTCCTGAGCGAGCAGGGTGACCGCGCCGCCGATGCCGGAACCGATGCTGACCCCCAGCCGCTCCCCGTCCAACCCGGCGTCGGCCAGCCCGGCGTCGGCCCAGGCCTGGTGGGCAGCGATCAGGGCGATCGCCTCGGAGCGGTCCAGCCGGCGCAGCTTCACCCGGTCCAGCAGGGTGGCCGGCTCCACCGCCAGCTCGGCGGCGATCCGGACCGGCAGTTGCCCGGCCCACTCCTGGGTGAGCGCACCCACCCCGGAGCGGCCGGCGAGCATGGCGTCCCAGGTCGACGCGACGTCCCCGCCCAGCGGGGTGGTCGCGCCGAGCCCGGTGACGACGACGTCGATGCGACTCATGATCAGGACTGCGCCTCGATGTAGCTCACGGCGTCCCCGACGGTCTTGAGGTTCTGCACCTCGTTGTCCGGGATCTTGACGCCGAACTTCTCCTCGGCCGCCACCACGACCTCCACCATGGAGAGCGAGTCGACGTCCAGGTCGTCGGTGAAGGACTTCCCCTCGGCCACGTCGTCCGGGTTCACCCCGGCAACCTCTTCGAGGATCTCGGCGAGGCCGGCGGTGATCTCGTCACGGGTCATTGCGGTGGGTTCCTCTCATCGGGTTTCTCGACGGGGCGGCGACGCCACCCGTCGCTCCTCGGCGCCGCGCGCCGCGGGGGTATCAGGGGCAACGGACGACCTGACCGGCGTAGGTCAGGCCGCCGCCGAAGCCGAACAGCAGCACCGGGGCGCCCGAGGGCACCTCGCGGCGCTCGACCAGCTTGGACAGCGCCAGCGGGATGCTGGCCGCGGAGGTGTTGCCGGACTCGACGATGTCCTTGGCGACGATCGCCTGCGGGATGTTCAGCCGCTTGGCGATGCCGTCGATGATCCGGGCGTTGGCCTGGTGCGGCACGAACGCGGCCAGCTCGGACGGGTCGACGCCGGCCCGTTCACACGCCTGCAGGGCCAGCGGTGCCAGCGCCGTGGTGGCCCAGCGGAACACCGCCTGGCCCTCCTGGGCGATGTACGGCCGCCAACCCTCGATGCGTACCGCGTCGCCGCGCTCCGGCACCGAACCCCACACCACCGGACCGACGCCGGACGGCTCGCCCTCGGCGGCCGCGGTGACCACGGCGGCACCCGCGCCGTCACCGAAGATGATGCAGGTGGAGCGGTCGGTCCAGTCGGTGAACTCGGACAGCTTCTCCGCGCCGATCACCAGGGCGTTGCGCGACGCACCGGCCCGGATCGCGTGGTCCACGGTGCCCAGCGCGTACGCGAAGCCGGAGCAGGCGGTGTTGACGTCGTACGCCCCGGGGGCGGTGATGCCCAGCTTGGCGGCGACCCGGCAGGCGACGTTGGGGCTGCGGTCGACCGAGGTGCAGGTGGCGACCACGACCAGGTCGATGTCGGTGGCGGTCAGGCCCGAGTTGGCCAGCGCCTTGTCGGCGGCGGCCGCGGCCATGTCGGCGACCGTCTCGTCACCGGCGACCCGCCGGGACGCGATGCCGACCCGGTCGCGGATCCACTCGTCGCTGGTCTCCACCAGCTGGGCGATCTCGTCGTTGGTCACCACCCGCGACGGCTGGTAGTGCCCCAGGGACAAGATCCGGCTGCCCGTCATGACGGGGCCTCCCCACCATCGGTCTCGTCACGAGACGTGTTCGGACTGTTGTCGGTGACTCGTTCTCCGCCGGTCGCCGGGCCGTGCCGGGCGATCAGGTCGCGGGCGGCGGGCAGGTCGTCCGGGGTGTTCAGGGTGACGATCTCCGGCGCGCCCGCGCCCTTGAGTTCGCGCTTGACCAGCCCGGCGAGCGTGCCGGCGGGCGGCAGCTCGATCACGCCGGTCACGCCGAGGCTGGCGAGCGTGGCCATGCAGAGATCCCAGCGGACCGGGGCGGTGACCTGGCGGACCAGCCGCTGGAGCAGCTCCCCGCCGCTGCCGATCGCCGTGCCGTCGAGGTTGGACAGCAGGATCCGGGCCGGGTCGCCGGGGGTGATCGTGGCGGCTGCCGTGGCCAGTGCCACCTCCGCCGGGGCCATGTACGGGGTGTGGAACGCGCCGGCCACCTGGAGCCGGATGACCCGGGCCCGGGGCGGTGGCTCGGCGGCGAGCTTCTCCAGCCCGGCGACCGCGCCGGCGGCGACGATCTGGCCGGCGCCGTTGCGGTTGGCGACGTGCAGCCCGTGTCCACTGATCGCGGCGACCACCTCGTCCGGGTCGCCGCCGAGCACGGCGACCATGCCGGTCGGCTCCAGCGCGCAGGCGGCGGCCATCTCCCGGCCGCGTACGCCGGCGAGGGTGATCGCGGCCTCCGCCGGCAGCGCACCGGCCAGTGCCCCGGCGCCCAGTTCGCCGACGCTGTGCCCGGCGACCAGCGCGACGTCGTGCACCGGCAGGTGCTCGGCGGCGAGCAGCGACGCGGCGACCAGCAGTGGCTGGGTGCGGGCGGTGTCCCGGACCTCGTCGGCGTCGGCGTCGGTGCCCAGGTGCACCAGGTCGACACCGGCCAGCGCGGACCACGAACGCAGCCGGGTCTCGGCACCGGTCAGGTCGAGCCAGGAGGTCAGGAAGCCGGGTTTCTGGGAACCCTGGCCGGGGCAGAGTACGGCGAGCACGTCTATGACTCTCCTGGATACTCATGGGTTGCGCTGTGCCGGCTGACACCAAACCGCACTAGGACTCTTGGTGGGATCCTACAAAGATTGGCGTTGATCGTCGCCATTCTGTGATCTTTTGTTGACCGGCGGGGTCAATGTCTGAGTTGGCACCACCGGATCGAGTCGCCCCACGGTCAGCGCGACCCGCAGGGCGAAGGCATCCCGGGGCGCCAGCGGGCTGAACCCGGTGACCTCGGAGATCCGCCGCAGCCGGTAGCGCACGGTGTTCGGGTGCACGTACAGCGCCCGGGCGGCGCTCTCCAACGTGCCGCCCGCGGCGAAGAAGGCGTCCAGCGTCTCCAGCAGCTCACCGCCGGCGCGGACCAGCACCGCGTACACGTCGTGGCGTAGCCGTCGGCGGGCCTCGGCGTCGGCGGCGAGCGCCCGCTCGGGCAGCAGGTCACCGGCGTGGACCGGTCGGGGCGCGGCCGGCCAGGCCGGCGCCGCCCGGTACCCGGCCAGCGCCGCCCGCGCCGACTCGGTGGCCTCGTCCAGGCTCGGCACCGCCGGACCGACCACCACCGGCCCGTCGCCGAAGGCGGTCAGCAGCTTGCCGGTGGCCGCGACCGGATCCGCCGCCCCGCCGAGCACGATCACCAGGCGGTCGCCGTGCACGCCGCCGATCACCTCGGCCCCGATCCGCCGGGCCTGTCGGTAGACGGTGTGCAGCACGGCGGCGACCTCGCCGCCGGGGGAGGGGCCGACCGCCACCGCGACCGGTGGCGCGTCCGTCCAGCCGAGCGCGGCGGCGCGGCTGGCCAGCACGTCCGGCGAGTCGCCGCGCAGCAGCGCGTCCACCAGCAGGGCCTGCAGCCGGGCGTCCCACGAGCCGCGCGACTCGGCGGCCCGGGCGTACACCCGGGCGGCGGCGAAGGCGATCTCCCGGGAGAACCGCAGGACCGCCTCGCGCAGCTGTGGCTCCTCGCCGGGGGCGGCGAGGTCGCTGACCTGCTCCTCGACGACGTCGATCGTGACCTTGATCAGCGCGACGGTCTGCTGCAGGCTGATCGAGCGGGCCAGCGCCTGCGGCGCCGTGGCGAAGACCTCGTCGGAGACCTCCTGGGTGCCCTCGGTGGCCCCGCCGCCGGCGCGTAACCACTGGACCAGGGAGCGGGCGCCGGCCTGGGCCACGAGCATCACCCACGAGCGCTGGTCGGCCGGCAACTCGCGGAACCAGGGCAGGGTCTCGTCCATCCGGGCCACGCTCGCGGTGGCCAGCGCGCCGGCCGCCCGCTCGATCCGGCGCAGCGTGGCCGACAGGTCCGTCCCGCCCGACTCGCTCACCCGCCTAGCCTGACATGCCCTGACCTGGATCTCGACGGCAGGCACCGGGGGTGCCCGTGGGCGCCGACCGGGGTACGCGCCGCGCGGCCCGACGGAGGCGGCCAGTACGGTGACAGGGCACGCCGGGTGGGCACCGGCGGGTGAGGGCGAGAGTGTGAGGAGACGCCGATGGCGCACGGGGAGGCCGACCACGGCTGCGCCCAGGAGGAGCCGTGCCGACCGGGCCCGCACGAGCAGCCGGCCCTCGCCATGCACCACCGCCGGCCGCCCGGCCTGACGCATCCGGTCGAACCGGCCGCCGGCCGGTCGCCCGATTGCCCCGAGGACGACGCCGCGCCGGCCCGCCCGCGCGGCGGCGAGCCGTCGCTGCCCCGGCAGCGGGTCACCGAGCCGCCGCCACCGGCGCAGTCCGGGTCGACGGCCGGCGGCTGCCGCAGTGACCTGCCCGGCTGGGCGGGTGCGCACCGGCACGGCCCGGTCCGCCCGGCGCATCGCACCGTGCGGCGGGGGCGGCCGCCGGGCCGCTGGTGCTGAAAGGATTCAGCGGGTACGACGGCGGATCAGCAGCGCGATCCCGGCGAGGCCGATGGTGATCACCAGCATCACCGCGATGTTCAGCAGGAGCAGGCGCCGCAGTTCGCTGAACGCCTCGTTGAGGTCCTGGGCGGGGTTGAGCGTGTCCTCCGGGATGATGCGTTCGCCACCGCCGACCCCGCCGCTGACCGCCTCGTAGGTCCGCTCCAGCGGCACACCGGCGGTCCGCAGCGTCTCGGACATGCTGACCCGCCCGAGATACCAGGCCGCCGTGATCTTGCGGTCCGGCTGCTTCGCCGGCCGGAAGACGCGCGGCCCGCCGACCGCCTTCGGGTAGAGGTCGTACGTCTGCTTCGGAACGTCGCCCGCCAGCACCACGACCGTGTACTTCGGACCGAGGTCGGCCTTCTTCGGGCCGCCCGACTGGCGGACCAGCCCGCGGTGGTTGACCTGCTCGATGACGGCCACGACGTGGGCCGGGTGGGTGTCCGCGCGCAGTTGCAACGGCTCGGCCAGCCCGTGCCCGGTGATGTCCACGCCGGCCGGTGGCGTCTTCGGTGCCGCCTTGGCCGCCTCGGCGACGGTGAGCGACAGCAGCACGGCCACCATCGCTCCCGCTGCCACCGCGGCCAGTCGCCTCATCCGTCGGACCATGCCGCCTCCTCGCCCCGTTCGATGGCCGGCCGTGCTGCAGGGGTCACGCGTTGGAAGGCCGACGGCGGTGACCGTGCCCACAGGACGGGTACCCACCTCAAAGACTCCGCGGAACGTGGATCGGTTGCAGCTGATGGAACACTAATTGGAACTATCTGCGATCGCGACTCGACCAATGATCAGCCGTGAACCAGCGGGCGGATCTTACCTGTGCGGAGGCAATGGTGGGGGGCAGGATAGCGCGTACGGTGCGTGCGTGGGCAGTGCTGTTCGGCGTGGCGTTCGGCGTGTCGTTGCTGATGCCGGCGACCCCGGCCGCCGCGCACAACCAGCTGACCGGGAGCAGCCCGCGTGACGGCGCCCGGGTCGCCACCGCACCGGAGCGCGTCGAGCTGCGCTTCCTGGCCAGGCTCGACGCGAGTACGACGAAGATCACCATCACCGGACCGGACAACGTCGACGCCCTCGGCGGCAAGCCGCGCTTCTCGGGTAACCGGGTCAGCGCGCCGCTCGCACCCGCGCGGGCGGGCCTCTACATCGTCGGGTACGAGGTGGTCTCCGGCGACGGTCACCCGATCACCGGCGAGGTCCGGTTCACCCTGACCACAGGTACGCCCGCCGAGACCCCGGAGCCCACCCCCGCCGACCCGACGGCAGCCACCCCGGCACCGACGACGGCCCCGGCGGAGGCCACGCCCACCCCGGCACCGACCACGCCGGTGGGCGCCACGCCGGTGCCGAGGTCCGACGAGTCGTCCGGCGGCGGCTGGTGGTGGGCGGCCGTCGCGGCGGTGCCGCTGCTCGCGATCCTGGCCGTGGCCCGGCTCATCCGCCGCCGCGCCGCCCGCCGCTGAGCCGCGTCGCCGCCACCGCCGCCCGGGTCCGGGGCAGCGGCCCGCGCGGAACGGTTCGTGCCCGGATCCTGACCAGGGCAGGCGGATCAGGGCAGGCGGATCCGGGCGGCCCGCAGGCGGGTGAGGGTGCGGTCGGGGCCCAGCACCTCCAGGGACTCGAACAGCGGCAACCCGACGGTGCGGCCGGTGACCGCGACGCGTACCGGCGCCTGGGCCTTGCCGAGCTTGAGGCCGCGCGCCGCGCCGACCGCCTCCAGGGTGGTCTTGAGCGTCTCCGCGTCCCACGACTCGACCGCCTCGAAGGCGGCGATGGCGGCGTCCAGCAGCTCCGCCGAGCCCTCCTTCATCGCCTTGGCCCAGGCCGCCTCGTCGATCAGCGGCGAGGCGAGGAAGAGGAAATCGACGTTCGGCACGATCTCGCTGAGCACCGCGATGCGGGTCTGCGCCAGCGGCGCCACCGCGGCGAACGCGGCCGGGTCGAACTCCGCCGGCTGCCAGGGCGGCGGCGCGATGGTGCCGGTGCCGGTCAGCCACGGCCGGCAGGCCTCGACGAACTCCTCGACCGGCAGGGCCCGGATGTACTCACCGTTGAACGCGCGCAGCTTCTTCTCGTCGAAGAAGGCCGGCGAGGGGTTGACCTCCGCCAGCCGGAACTCGTCCTCGATGACCGGCCAGGGCACGATCTCCCGGTCGCCGGACGGCGCCCAACCGAGCAGCATCAGGTAGTTGCGCATCGCCTCGGCGAGGTAACCCTCGTCCCGGTACGCCTCCAGGGCGACCTTGTCGCGGCGCTTGGAGAGCTTCTGTCGCTTCTCGTTCACCACCACCGGCACGTGCGCCCAGACCGGTGGCTTCACGCCCAGCGCGTCCCAGAGCAACTGCTGCTTGGGGGTGTTGGGCAGGTGCTCCTCGGCCCGGATCACGTGGGTGATCCCCATCGTCATGTCATCGACGACGTTGGCCAGCAGGAAAACCGGCGAGCCGTCGCCCCGGGCGATGACGAAGTCTTCGATGAGCTTGTTCTCGAAGGTCGGCTCGCCCCGGATCAGGTCGACGACGGTTGTCGCGCCCTCGTCCGGGGTGCGGAACCGCAGCGCGCGGCCCTCGCCGGGCGGCAACCCGCGGTCGCGGCAGTATCCGTCGTAGCCGGTGTACTGGTTACCGGTGCGGGCCTGCACCGCCTCGCGGGTGCAGTCGCAGTAGTACGCGCGGCCGGCCTCGTACAACCGTCGTGCGGCGGTCCGGTGCTCCTCGGCGTAGGAGGACTGGAAGTACGGTCCCTCGTAGCTGCCGCGGGCGATGCCGATCCAGTCCAGCGCGGACAGGATGCCCTCGGTCCACTCGGGCTTGTTCCGCGCCGCGTCGGTGTCCTCGATGCGCAGCACGAACACCCCGCCCTGCTGCTTGGCGTAGATCCAGTTCTGCAGCGCCGAGCGGGCGCCGCCGACGTGGAACATACCGGTCGGGGAGGGGGCGAAGCGCACACGTACCGTCACGGCCTCCAGCCTACAGATGCACGCAGGAGGCCCCTGCTATCGCCCGGTGTTGTGAAAGGCGCTCCTCCCGGCACTACGGCGGTTACGGCACGGAGCGGATCTTCAGCACCAGAACGCTGCCGAGCAGGGTCACCGCGGCGGTGGTCGCGTACAGCACCGGGTAGCCGCCCAGGTACACCACGATCGGGGCGGCGATGGCCGGGCCGAGCACCTGCGGTGCCGAGTTGGCAATGTTGATAACTCCGAGATCCTTGGCCCGGTCGGTGGCCTTCGGCAGCACCTGGGTGATCAGGGCGGCGTCCACCGACAGGTACACCCCGTAGCCGGCGCCGAGCACCAGCGCGGCGACCACCGCCACCGGCCAGGTGGGCGCGGCGGCCAGCAGCAGCGCCGCCGCCGTCATCACCACGCCCGCGGCGATCACGAAGACCTTCCGCTTGCCGGTACGGTCGGACAGCCGGCCGGCGACCACCGTGGTGGCCATCAGCCCGGCGGTGTAGAGCAGGATCAGCACCAGCAGCCCGCCCTCGGGGTCGGCCACCCGCACCTCGTCGGTGAGGAAGTAGAGCAGGTAGAGGGTGCCGAAGGCGTTGCCGAGCTGGACCAGGAAACGGGTTATCCAGGCCCAGCCGAAGTCCGGGTGCCGGCGCGGCGACACCCACAGCCCGGCGAGCAGGCCACGCAGCGCCGGCCGGTGGGCGCGGGGCAGCGGATCGTCGGCGGTACGCAGCGCGAAGGGCAGCGCGAGCAGCAGCACCGCGGCGGCGACGGCCAGGTAGCCGTGGCCGTCGCCGGTGAACACGACCGTGACCAGCACGACGCCGAGGACCAGCCCCAGCACCTGCGGGATGCCGACCCAGCCGGAGACGCCGCCGCGCTGGGTGACCGGCACCCGGTCCGGTACGGCGGCGGTCAGGCTGGCCAGCATCGCGTTGAAGCAGACCTGCGCGGCGACCCAGCCGAGCGCGACCCCGAGCACCGTGTGCGCCCGCGCGAGCAGCACCAGGGCCAGCGCGCCGAGCACCGCGCCGCCGAGGGTCCAGATGTGCCGGCGGCCGAACTCCCACCGGCCGAATCGCAGGCAGGTCCGGTCCGACAGCGCGCCGGCGAGCGGGTTGGCGAGCACCGCGGCCAGGGCGCCGAGGCCGGTGACCACCGCCAGCATGGTCTCCTTGTTCGCCGGCGCGATCTGCCCGATCTGCTGCGGCAGCAGCACCTGGATCGGGGTGAAGAAGGCCATCCAGACGCCGAGGTTGGCGGCGAACAGCAGCGCGATCCACCCCCGCCGGACCGGCACCGTCGGCTCGGCGAGCGCGGCCGGCAGCGACGTCGGGGTGGGGTCGACGGTGGTCACCGCGGTGGTTCCCGGCGGGCCGCCGCGATCACGTCGCGCAGCCAGGCGTACGACGACTTCGGCGTCCGGCGTTGGGTGTGGTAGTCGACGTGCACCAGGCCGAAGCGCTTGGTGAAGCCCTC
This sequence comes from Micromonospora sp. WMMD1082, assembly GCF_029626175.1. Taxonomy (NCBI): domain Bacteria; kingdom Bacillati; phylum Actinomycetota; class Actinomycetes; order Micromonosporales; family Micromonosporaceae; genus Micromonospora; species Micromonospora sp. WMMD1082. The sequence goes on from NZ_JARUBM010000002.1 coordinate 4,556,471, forward strand.
GGCCCACTCCCAGTTGTCCAGCAGCGACCAGACGAAGTAGCCGGTCACGTCGACCCCGTCGTCGATCGCGGCGCGTACCGCCCGCAGGTGGCCGTCCAGGTAGGCGATGCGGTCCGGGTCGTGCACCCGCCCGTCGGCGTCGGGCGTGTCGTCGTAGGCGCAGCCGCTCTCGGTGATCTGGACCGGTGGCAGCTCGGCGCCGTAGCTGCGGTGCAGCCAGCCGAGCAGCTCGCGCAGCCCGTCCGGGACCACCGGCCAGTCGAAGGCGGTACGCGGGTAGCCGGTGAGCGGCACCAAGTCGAACGGGAGTGGCGAGTCCTCCTCGGGCGCGCGTACCGCCGTGGGGTGGTAGTAGTTGACGCCGAGCACGTCGAGCGGGGCGGCGATCACGGCCAGGTCGCCGTCGCGGACGGCGGCGGTGTCGAAGCCCAGCTCGGTCGGGTACCCGCGACCGAGCAGCGGGTCGGTGAAGAGCCGGTTGTGCAGCGCCTCGTAGGTTGCCGCGGCGGCGGCGTCGGCCCGGCTGCCGCCGACGGTCCGCACCGGCGAGTAGTTGTTGGCGATGCCGACCGGGCCGCTGCCGCGGGCGCGCAGCGCGGCGACCGCGAGACCGTGGCCGAGCAGCTGGTGGTGGGCGACCGGGAAGGCGTCGAAGAGCAGCGTCCGGCCCGGCGCGTGGACGCCCATGCCGTGCCCGAGGCTCATGTGGATGAACGGCTCGTTGAGGGTGATCCAGAGCTTGACGCGGTCGCCGAGGCGGGCCGCCACCAGGTCGGCGTACGCGGCGAAGCGGGGTGCGGTGTCCCGGTTCAGCCAGCCGCCGGCGTCCTCCAGCGGCTGGGGCAGGTCCCAGTGGAAGAGGGTGGCGACCGGGTCGATGCCGTGCGCGAGCAGTTCGTCGACCAGCCGATCGTAGAAGTCCAGCCCGCTCGCGTTGACCGTGCCGGCGCCGGTGGGCAACACCCGGGGCCAGGCCACCGAGAAGCGGTACGCGGTGACGCCCAGCCCGGCCATCAGGGCCACGTCCTCGGCGTACCGGTGGTAGTGGTCGCACGCGACGTCGCCGCTGCTGCCGTCGATGATCCGGCCGGGCGTGCGGGCGAAGGTGTCCCAGCTGGACGGTCCGCGCCCGTCGGTGTCGGCGGCGCCCTCGATCTGGTACGCGGAGGTGGAGACACCCCAGCGGAATCCGGCGGGGAACTGGGGCATCGGTGCGGTCGGCATGCGCCCTCCCAGGAAAACGCGAAACGTGTTCGGCACTCTAGGGGGCGGCGTGGCGGGACGCCATAGGCTCCCGAGCCGCGAAGAGCAAGACCTTTCGGCGTGTCTTTTACGAACCCGTCCATATACGTCCGTTTTTGCGCATAGAGTGCCGAATATTGTGGGATGTCCTCACTGGAGGAAGACGGAAATGATCCTCGTGGAACGCAGCGCGCACGTGGCGGCGCCGGTGGAAGCGGTCTGGGACGTGGTGCAGCGGGCCGAGCAGTTGCCGGCCTGGCTCGCCGGGGTCCGTGCGGCCGAGGTCCTCTCGGGGGAGGGTTTCGGCCGGCGGCAGCTGGTCCAGGCCGGACGCGGCGCCGCGCATGAGGCCGAGGTGATCGCCTACCAGGAGCCGACCCTGATCGGCTGGCGGGAGCGCGCCAAGGGCGCCGGTGCCCGAGCGGAGGCGCGCACCGAGATATACGTCCAGCTCACCCCGGACGAACAGGAGGGCGGGACGGTCGTGCGGCTCATCGTCGTACGCTGGCCGGCCGGGCCGGTCAAGGCCGCCCTGCTCCGGCTCGGCCTGCGTCGGGTCGGCGCCGACCTGGAGGACTCGCTGGCCCGGCTGACCGATCTGGCCGCCGTCGGCTGACGGGCCGTGCCCCCTGGCGTCACCCGCGACGGTGGCGGCCCCGGTGTCCCCACCAGGTGCACCCGGGCCGCCACCACTTGTCGGTGCCCGTGCCCACCACGACCCGTCTGCGGGTAGCCGGCAGTCGGGCCGGGCTCGGTGGACTGGGCTCGGTGGGCTGAGCGGGGCGGGCCCGATGTCGCCGACCCGGCCGGCGTAGCAGCCGGCGGCCATGTCCGGGCCGAGTGCCACCCCGGTGCCTCCGGACCGCGCCGCCCGGACGACGGCCGGATCGGGGGCGAGCGCACCGGCGGGAGGTGGGCGCTGCGGCCGGTGCGCCCCCTCGGGGGCGGGCGCGACCGCCGCCCGGGTCGTCGTGGTCACGCGGACCGGAGCCGCACCGCGAACAGCTACTCGATGCCGCTGACCACCACGATTCCGCCCGGAAAGTACCGGTGGGCGCGCCACGCGCCGGTGGTCGAGGCGCTGCTACCCGACGGGTAGCTGCCGACGTGGCCCGCCTCGGTGGCCTGGCCGGGTTCGCGCTGCGCCACCGACTCCGACGCCCGCTCGGAGCGGAGATCGGAGTCGTGCGCCACCGCGGCCAAGCCCGGTCCCAACGTCGATACCGCCAGGGTGCAGGCGGCCAGGGCGAGACCGATCCGGACGATTCGCATGTGCACTCCCTCTCGTCGCGCCCGGCAGCGGTGGCGTCCGGGCTGCCGGTGGGCGGCGCGACGGGCGCGCCCCACCTGGCCGGTCTGGTGGCCACGCGGTAGCGCGGACACCTATCGACGATTGTGGATTATTGGTGTTACTGGAAAAAGACCTGCATCTATATTGCTGTGGTCGGGTCGAGGACACGCGGACGGGCCCGGCGCGCAGGTACATCGCGTCGGGCCCGTCCTCGGGCGTACGCCCTGGCTAGCTGTCGCCGCCGGTCTCGCCCACCGGGGCGGCGTTGACGTCCTCGATGGCGTACTTCTTGGCCGCCTCGGCCGGTACGTGGGGCGGTACCGTGCCACGCAGCGCGAGCTGCCGCAGTGTGGCGACCGCGACCGACTCGGCGTCGACGTGGAAGTGCCGCCGCAGGGCGTGTCGGGTGTCCGACAGGCCGAAGCCGTCGGTGCCCAGCGAGGTCCAGTCGCCGGGCACCCAGCGGGAGATCAGGTCGGGCACCGCGCGCATCCAGTCGCTGACCGCGACCTTCGGGCCGTCGGCGTCGGCCAGCTTGCGCTGGATGTACGGCACCCGCTGCTCCGCGCCCGGGTGCAGGAGGTTGTACTCCTCGCACTCCACCGCGTCCCGGCGCAGCTCCGTCCACGAGGTGACCGACCAGACGTCGGCGGCCACCCCCCAGTCCTGGGCCAGCAGTTGCTGCGCCTTGAGCGCCCACTGCATGCCGGTGCCGGAGGCCAGCAGGTTGGCCCGTGGGGCGTCCCCGTCCACCGCCGGGGCGGGGGAGTAGCGGTGGATGCCGTTGACGATCCCCTCCACGTCCACGCCGTCGGGTTCCGCCGGCTGGTGGATCGGCTCGTTGTAGACGGTGAGGTAGTAGAAGACGTTCTCCTGCTCCTCGCCGTACATCCGGTGCAGGCCGTGCTCCATGATGTGCGCGATCTCGAACGCGAACGCCGGGTCGTACGCGACCACCGCCGGGTTCGTCGCCGCCAGCAGCAGGGAATGACCGTCCTCGTGCTGCAGGCCCTCGCCGTTGAGCGTGGTGCGGCCGGCGGTCGCGCCGAGCACGAAGCCCCGGGCCATCTGGTCCGCCGCCGCCCAGAAGCCGTCACCGGTGCGCTGGAACCCGAACATCGAGTAGAAGATGTACATCGGGATCATCGGCTCGTCGTGGGTGGCGTACGACGTGCCGGCCGCGGTGAACGAGGCGACCGAGCCGGCCTCGTTGATCCCCTCGTGCAGGATCTGCCCGGCGGTCGACTCCTTGTACGACAGGAACAGCTCCCGGTCGACCGAGGTGTACCGCTGGCCGTGCGGCGAGTAGATCTTCGCGGTCGGGAAGATCGAGTCCAGGCCGAAGGTGCGCGCCTCGTCGGGGATGATCGGCACCCAGCGCTTGCCGAACTGCTTGTCCTTCATCAGGTCCTTGAGCAGGCGGACGAAGGCCATCGTGGTGGCCACCTTCTGCTTGCCGGAACCGCGCTTGACGTCGGCGAACCGCTCGCTGCCCGGGATGGGCAGCGACGTAAAGCTGGTCCGCCGCGTCGGCAGGTAGCCGCCGAGCTGCTGGCGCCGCTCGTGCAGGTACTGCATCTCGTCGGACTTCTCGTCCGGCCGGTAGTACGGCGGCAGGTACGGGTTCTCCTCCAGCGCCGAGTCCGGGATGTCGAGGTAGAGCCGGTCGCGGAAGGTCTTCAGGTCCTCCAGCGTCAGCTTCTTCATCTGGTGCGTGGCGTTGCGGCCCTCGAAGTGCGAACCGAGCGTCCAACCCTTGATCGTCTTGGCCAGGATCACGGTCGGCTGGCCGGTGTGCTCCGTCGCCGCCTTGTACGCCGCGTAGAGCTTGCGGTAGTCGTGCCCGCCCCGCTTGAGGTTCCAGATCTCGTCGTCGGAGAGGTCCTCGACCATCTTGCGGGTACGCGGGTCGCGGCCGAAGAAGTGCTCCCGCACGTACGCCCCGGACTCCGCCTTGTAGGTCTGGTAGTCGCCGTCGGGGGTGGTGTTCATCAGGTTGACCAGCGCGCCGTCGGTGTCGGCGGCGAGCAGCGGATCCCACTCCCGCCCCCAGACCACCTTGATCACATTCCAGCCGGCACCCCGGAAGAACGCCTCCAGCTCCTGCATGACCTTGCCGTTGCCGCGCACCGGACCGTCCAGGCGCTGCAGGTTGCAGTTGATCACGAAGGTGAGGTTGTCCAGCTCCTCGCGGGCCGCCACGCCGATCGCGCCGAGCGTCTCCGGCTCGTCCATCTCACCGTCGCCGAGGAAGGCCCAGACGTGCTGGTCGGAGGTGTCCTTGATGCCCCGGTGCTGCAGGTACCGGTTGAACCGGGCCTGGTAGATGGCGTTCAGGCCGCCCAGCCCCATGGAGACCGTGGGGAACTCCCAGAAGCCCGGCATCAGCCGGGGGTGCGGGTAGGACGGGAGACCGCCGCCGGGGTGGGACAGCTCCTGCCGGAAGCCGTCGAGCTGGTTCTCGCTGAGCCGGTCCTCGAGGTAGGCCCGCGCGTACATGCCGGGGGAGGCGTGACCCTGGTAGAAGATCTGGTCGCCGCCGCCGGGGTGGTTCTTGCCCCGGAAGAAGTGGTTGAAGCCGACCTCGTAGAGCGAGGCCGAGCTGGCGAAGGTGGAGATGTGGCCGCCGACGCCGATCTCCGGCCGCTGCGCGCGGTGCACCAGCATCGCCGCGTTCCACCGCACGTACGCCCGGATCCGGCGCTCCACGTGCTCGTCGCCGGGGAACCACGGTTCGCGCTCCGGCGGGATGGTGTTGATGTAGTCGGTGGTGGTCAGCGACGGCACGCCGACCTGGCGCTCCCGGGCGCGCTCCAGCAGCCGCAGCATGACGTAGCGGGCCCGCTTGGTGCCACGGTCGTCGATGACGCCGTCGAGCGACTCGACCCACTCGCTGGTCTCTTCGGGGTCGATGTCCGGAAGCTGGCTCGGCAGGCCGGCCGTGATCACCGGGCGCTTGCGTTCCGTAGCCACAGGCGTTCCCTCGGTTGTGTGTGGGACAGGTCTCTAGCACCATCCTGCCCCGCCATGGCCCTCGCCGTCACGTCCACCCGCCTGCAGCGCGACGCGCGACACAGGTACCCACCAGTAACTCTGTGCGGATCGCGGTGCGGAACGGCCCTGATGGGAGCGGTTCGGTACCAAGATCTCGATAGCGGGGGCAGAATGCGGTGGGTGCGTAGTGAGGTTATTAGTGTCGCGACGGGGTCGCGGCCGACCGTGCGGGACATCACCGGGGAGGCGGAGCAGTTCGTCTCCGGGCAGGGGGACGGGCTGCTCCACGTGTTCGTGCCGCACGCCACCGCCGGGGTGGCCATCATCGAGACCGGCGCCGGCTCGGACGACGACCTGCTCGCCGCGTTGGACGACCTGCTGCCCACCGACAACCGGTGGCGGCACCGGCACGGCTCGCCGGGGCACGGACGCGACCACGTGTTGCCCGCGTTCGTCGCGCCGTACGCGACGCTGCCGGTGCTGGACGGTCGCCTGGCGCTCGGCACCTGGCAGTCGGTCTGCCTGGTCGACACCAACGGCGACAACGCCACCCGGCAGGTCCGCTTCTCCTTCCTACCCGGCTGACGCCGCGACGACGGCCGGGGGCGGGAGTGCCGCTGACGGGTTGAGCTGGTCCGGTACCGGCCGCACGTAGGATGGTGACCATGCTGCGGCCAACCCTCACCCCGGCCGGCGTGGACGTGGCCGACCGCTCCGGGCTGGCCGGCGAGGCGGTGCGCCGGATCATGCATGTCGCCGCCGCCCTGCGGCACCACCAGGATCTCGACATCGCCGCGTTGGGGCTGACCCCGGCCGTCGCCCGCGCGCTGTACCACCTCGACCCGGACCACCCGCTGCCCGCCCGCGAACTGGCCGACCAGCTGCGCTGTGACCGGTCCAACGTCACCGCCCTGGTCGACAAGCTGGAGCAGGCCGGCCTGGTCGAGCGCCGGGTCGACCCGACCGACCGGCGGCAGAAGACGCTGGTGGTGACGGAGGCGGGCCGGCGGGTACGCGAGCGGGTGCACGACGTGCTCTCCGACTCCCGGCTGCTGACCGCGCTCAGCACCGAGGAGGTGGCCGCGCTGCGCGACCTGGTCTGGAAGGTCTCCGACGGCGGCTGCCCGGAGAACTGCGGCCCGTAGCGAGGCCGACGGGGCGCGCCTGAGGCGTGTTCGGCTGTGCGAGGCGTGCCCCGGTCGGTAATGCTGTCGGACGTGACCACCCCGCAGGATCTCGACGACCGGTTCCGGGAGTCCCTGGCCGCGCTCGCCGCGCCGCGGCACCGCGCCGACCCGACGCGACCGGTGGCCGACGGCGTCCCGCTGACCGGTGCCCAGCTGCTGGACCTCTTCGACGCCCAGGTCACCAGCCGCCAACTCGACCTGGCCGGCCGCTGGTTGCGCAGCTTCGGCGAGGGCTACTACACCATCGGCTCCGCCGGCCACGAGGGCAACGCCGCCGTGGCGGCCGCCCTGCGGCCCACGGATCCCGCGTTGCTGCACTACCGCTCCGGCGCCTTCTACTGCGTCCGCGCCGCCCAGGCCGCCGACCCCGAAGCCGCCCCCGGACGGGCCACGGCCCCCGAGTCCGTCGACGGGGCTGCCGCCGGGGCCGTCGCCGGTCCGGCTACGGCCGCCGACGCCGTCGAGGGGTCCGCCGGGGCCGATGCCGGTCGGGCGACACCCGCCAACGGCGCTGCCTCCCCCGAGACCGTCGCCGGGGCTGCCGTCGCCGCCGGGGCCCCCGGCGGCGCCGCCGGTCGGCCTACGGCCGCCGAGGCCGCCGCTGGACCGGCCTCGGCCGACCGGGCTGCCCCCGATGCCGTCACCGGACGGGCCGTCACCGCCACCGCCGTGCCCGCCACGGGCCGGAGCACCGTCGCCACCGTCACCGCACCGACCGGCGCGGGTGACTCCACCGGAGCGGACCGGTCCGGGGCGCAGCCGCTCGGGGCCACCGAGGGCCGGACCGCCACTGCCGCCGGTGCCAGCGATCGGAGTGCCAGCGATCAGGGTGCCAGCGATCGGAGTGCCAGGGACGGCGGCACCGGCGCGAGCGCCAGCGGTGCGGACACCGGCGACAGCGGCACTGGCACTGGCACGAACATCGGTGCCGGCGAGAACGGCAACAGCGAGAACGGCGAGAGCGACGGCGGTGCCGACCACCGCGCCAACGGCGCCCGCAGCGGCGAGCACGGTGGTGACGGCGACGGCCTGTCCGGTGACGGCACCGGGGGCGACGGCAGCGGCGGGAACCACAGCGGCGCGGAGAACGGCGGCGGCGCGGACGGCGGCGGAAGACGCCGCGAGCTGGGCGCGGCCGGCGGGACCGGCGATCCGGCCACGGCCGGTCGGGAGGGCGCGGTCGAGTCGGCCGCTGCGACCCCGCCGGCGAAGCGGCCGGTCCTCCAGGGGTACGTCGAGGCGGCGCGGGACGTGCTGCGGGGCATGGTGGCCTCCAGCCGGGAACCGATCGCCGGTGGGCGGCACAAGGTGTTCGGTCGCGCCGACCTCGCGGTCGTCCCGACCACCTCCACCATCGCCTCGCACCTGCCTCGGGCGGTCGGGATGGGCCTCGCCGTGGAGCGGTTGCGCCGGTTGGACGCCCGGCGGGGGTCGACGCAGCCCGCACCGGCCCTGGCCCCGGCTCCCTGGGCGTCGGACGCGATCGTGGTCTGCTCGTTCGGGGACGCCTCGATCAACCATGCCAGCGCCACCGCCGCGTTCAACACCGCCGGCTGGTACGACCACACCGGGCTGCGCATCCCGGTGCTCTTCGTCTGCGAGGACAACGGCTTCGGCATCAGCGTCCGCTCGCCGCAGGGCTGGGTGGCGACGGCCCTGCGGTCGAAGCCGGGCATCCGGTACTTCGCCGCCGACGGCGCCGACCTGGTCGGGGCGTACGGGGTGGCGGTCGAGGCGGCGGCCTGGGTGCGCCGGCACCGCCGCCCGGCTGTGCTGCACCTGACCACGGCGCGGCTGATGGGTCACGCGGGCGCGGACGCCGAGAGCGCGTACCGCGACGCCGGGGAGATCGCCGCCGACGTGACCCGGGATCCGGTGGTCGCCACCGCGCGGCGGCTGGTCGACGCGGGTCTGGCCAGCGGCGCGGAGCTGCTGGACCGGTACGACGAGATCGGCTGGCGGGTGCGCCGGATCGCCGAGGAGGTGCTCGACGAGCCGAAGCTGGTCGACCCCGCGGAGGTGATCGCCCCGCTGGCCCCCCGCCGGCCGGTCCGGGTCGCCCTGGCGGTCGCCGACGCGGGTGCCCGTGCGGCGGGCCCACATGCCGCCGCACGGGCCGAGGCGTTCGGCGGCAAGCCGCCCGAGCTGGCCGGCCCGCTCACCCTCGCGCAGAGCATCAACGCGGCGCTCACCGACGGGCTGCTCCACCACCCGCAGATGGCCGTCTTCGGTGAGGACGTCGCCGCCAAGGGCGGGGTCTACGGGGTGACCAAGGGCCTGCGTGACCGGTTCGGCGCAGCGCGGGTGTTCGACACGCTGCTCGACGAGACCTCGATCCTCGGTCTCGGCCTCGGTGCCGGGCTGGCCGGGATGCTGCCGGTGCCGGAGATCCAGTATCTGGCGTACCTGCACAACGCCGAGGACCAGCTGCGGGGCGAGGCGGCGACCATGGGGTTCTTCTCCCAGGGGGCGTGGCGTAACCCGATGGTGGTGCGGGTGGCCGGGCTGGCGTACCAGGAGGGCTTTGGTGGGCACTTCCACAACGACAACTCGGTGGCCGTACTGCGGGATGTCCCCGGCCTGGTGATCGCCGTGCCGGCGCGGCCGGACGACGCGGCGGCGATGCTGCGGACCTGTCTGGCGAGCGCGGCGGTGGACGGCAGCGTCTGCGTGTTCCTGGAGCCGATCGCGCTCTACCACACCCGCGACCTCTATACCGACGGCGACGGTGAGTGGTTGTCCGGATATGCCGAGCCGGGCGCCTGGGCCGCCGGGCACGTGCCGGTGGGGCGGGCGCGGGTGTACGGAGTCGGCTCGGCCGAGGACGTCACCATCATCACGTTCGGTAACGGAGTGCGGATGTCGCTGCGGGCGGCGTCGGCGCTGGCCGACGAGGGGATCGGCACCCGGGTGGTCGACCTGCGCTGGCTCGCGCCGCTGCCGGTGGCCGACCTCATCCGGGAGGCGGCCGCGACCGGCCGGGTACTGGTGGTGGACGAGACGCGCAGGTCGGGCGGGGTGGGCGAGGGAGTGCTCGCCGCCCTGGTCGATGCCGGATATGTCGGATCGGCACGTCGAGTGGCCGGAGTTGACTCATTTGTGCCGTTGGGGCCGGCCGCCCGTCAGGTCCTGGTATCCGAGGAGGCCATCACCCAGGGTGCCCGTACGCTGCTGGCACGGTAAATTTCGTACCCACGCGGTGCGCCACTTGCGCAGGAGGGCGCAACTGTGTGGACTTTGCCTGACGGCGTCGAGTTGGCGCCGCGGTTCGGACGAGACGAGGAGGCACGCGACAGTGAGCGCGACCGCTGGTCAGGCTGCTGACGGGGTACGCAGCCTGGCGGACCGGTTCGGCATCGAGCCGGGGATGGTCGTCATGGAGATGGGCTACGACGACGACGTGGACCAGGATCTCCGGGACGCCCTGACCGACCGTTGTGGAGAGCTGGTCGACGAGGACACCGACGAGGTGGTCGACGCGGTGCTGGTGTGGTACCGGGACGGCGACGGTGATCTCTTCGAGCTACTCGTCGACGCCCTCGGCCCGCTGGCCGACAACGGGGTCGTGTGGCTGCTGACGCCCAAGGCCGGCCGCGAGGGGCACGTCGAGCCGAGCGAGATCGCCGAGTCGGCTCCCACCGCCGGCCTCCAACAGACCTCCACGGTCAACGCCGGCAAGGACTGGAGCGGCGCCCGTCTCGTGCTGCGTCGCGGGGCCAAGGGCAGGAAGTAGCCCCTGCCCGACGTGACGGGCGCACGCCCACCCTGACCCCGAGGAGTCCGCATGCCCGTCGAGGTGGGCGCCGAGGCGCCCGACTTCGTGTTGAAGGACCAGAACAACCAGGAGATCCGGCTCGCCGACTTCCGCGACCGGCGTACCGTCCTGCTGGTCTTCTACCCGCTGGCCTTCACCGGCGTCTGCCAGGGCGAGATGGACGAGATGCGGGACAACCTCGACGAGTACGTCAACGACGACGTCCAGCTGCTGACCGTCAGCGTCGACTCGGTCTACGCCCACAAGATCTGGGCGAACCGGGAGGGCTACGAGTTTCCGCTGCTGTCCGACTTCTGGCCGCACGGCGCCGTCGCCCAGGCGTACGGCGTGTTCAACGACGTGACCGGCGTCGCCAACCGGGGCACCTTCGTCGTCGACCGGACCGGTGTGGTCCGCTTCGCCGAGATGACGATGCCGGGTGAGCCCCGAGACCAGCAGGGCTGGCGCAAAGCCCTGGCGGAGGCCACGGCCTGACCCGGTCCCAACCGGTGCGACCGTCCGGTCGGCTCGGCGGATGGCAGGGTAAGCTGCCAACCGCCGGCCCGCCGTACGGCGTCCCGGGCGCGTAGCTCAGTGGGAGAGCACCCGCCTTACAAGCGGGGGGTCGCAGGTTCGAAACCTGCCGCGCCCACCAAACCCCTTTCCACCTGCGGGAACGCCGCTAGCCGTCGGCACGGTCCGCGTGCTTCGCACCGCGAGCACTCGCTACCCGCCGTACATCGGGAGCGGGCGGCACCGGATCGGGAGGGCGAGATGGCCTACGCGCAGGTCAACGGGGTCCGGTTCTGGTACGAGACGCACGGCTCGGGCCGGCCGCTGGTGCTGCTGCACGGCGGGTTCGGCGCGGTGGAGTCGTTCGCCGCGATCCGGCCGGCGCTCGCGCAGCGGCGTCGGGTGATCAGCGTGGATCTGCCGGGCCACGGGCGCACGGCCGACGTCGGCCGGCCGCTGCGGTACGAGTTGATGGCCGACGACGTGGCCGCCCTGATCGTCCACCTCGGGCTGGCCGAGGCCGACGTGCTGGGCTTCTCCCTCGGCGGCGGGGTGGCCCTGCGGCTGGCGATCCAGCACCGGCACCTGCTCCGCCGACTGGTGGTGGTCTCCGCGCCGTACCGCCGGCAGGGCTGGTTTCCCGAGGTGCTCGCCGGCATGCCGGAGCCCGACGAGGCGGCCGGTGAGCGGATGCGGGGCACCCCGCCGGAGCGGCTCTACCGGCAGGTCGCGCCCCGCCCGCAGGACTGGCCCCGGCTCTGGGCCAGGACCGGCGAGCTGCTGCGTCGCGACTACGACTGGTCGCCGGAGGTCGCCGCGGTCACCACACCGACGCTGCTGGTCTTCGCCGACGCCGACTCGATCCGTCCCGGCCACATGGTCGAGTTCTTCGGCCTGCTCGGCGGTGGGCACCGGGACGGTGGCTGGGACGGCACCGGCCGCCCGGCGGCCCGCCTGGCCATCCTCCCCGGCCTCACCCACTACGACATCGTCGACTCCCCAGCCCTCCCGGCCGCGGTCCTCCCCTTCCTCACCCACACCCTGCCCACCCGAACCTAACCCACCGCCCGCCCACCCGCTGCCCGCCCGCCCACGGGACACCGCCCACGCGCCGCCCGCCCAGGCGCAGCCCACCCGCCCGCGCGCCGCGCGTCGCACGCCACCCGCCCACGCGCCGCATCCGCGAGGCCGCCCGCCCGCCCACGGGACACCGCCTCCTCACCCAACACCCTGCCCACCCGAACCTGACCCACCGCCCGCCCGGGCGCAGCCCACCCGCCCGCCCACGGGACACCGCCCACGGGCCGCCCGTGCGCCGCCCGCCCGTGCGCCCGTGCCGCATCCGCGACGCCGCCCGCCCGCCAGCCGGTGACAGCAACATCGGGGATATTGCTGTCTCAGCGCCCACCGGAGGCAGCAACATCGGGGATATTGCTGCCTCGGCGTCCGTCCTTCGGCCGTCCGGCCGTTCGGCGCCCGTCCTCCTCGGCGCCCACCCTTCGGCGTCCGGCCGTCGGCTCGGGGGCGGTTGGGGTTAGGGGGTGAGGCGGTGGGCCAGCCAGGGGAGCAGGGCGTCGGACTGGGCTTGCTGGAACGGGCGGAGGGTGGGGATGCCGGGCGGGGGTGGGCGGCGGGCCCGGTCGGTGAAGAAGCCGGCCAGGCCGGCGTAGAGGCCGGTCACCGCGTCGGGGTCGGCGTCGGCGGTGAGCGGCAGCCGGCGCAGCAGGGCCTCGGTGTCGTGCCCGCCGTGCAGGCGTACGTCGAGTAGCAGCATCGCGGTGTCCAGCCAGGCCGGCCCGTGGGCCGCCCAGGGCCAGTCGACCACGGTGACCCGGCCGGTCGCGTCGACGAGCAGGTTGTCGGCGCGGACGTCGACGTGACAGAGGGTGTCGCCGGTCAACCGGGTGAGGGCGCGTTCGGTCACGGCGCAGAGCTCGTCCAGATGGGCCCGGGCCCAGGGGTGCAGATCGGGCGGCGGGTCGGCGGCCACCCGCCGCCAGCCGGTGAAGTCGCCGGCCAGGCGCTCGGCGATGGGCGGTACCTGCGGCAGCGCGACGGGAGTCAGTGCGTCGGCCATCGTCGCCAGCGCCGCCAGCACGGCGTCCAACTCGTCGGCGCGCCACGGGGTGGCCGGGTGCCGTCCGTCGACGTCGGTGAGGACCAACGCCACCCAGTATCCGTCGTCGTGGCAGCCGAGCAACCGGGGCGTCGGGGCGTACCCGGGCAGTGCGGCGGTGATCCGCGCCTCGGCCCGGTGCATGCGCGGGGTGTCCGGATTCTGCGCGGGGCTGGCCGCCTTGACGAAGGCGCGACGACCGTCGGCGGTACGCACCCGGTCGGCGGTGCCGGGGGAGTAACCGCCCGGTTGGGACACCGCCTCCACCACCCGGCCGCCGATGATCTCCTCCACGGCGGACCGGACATCCTCGGGCAACTCGGCCCAGCGGAGCCGATTCTTCGCGCTTACCTCCATGCCGTCCACGATGTTCGTCCGCGCGTTCGACGGGCAAGCTGTTTCCCGCATCGAGCGCCAAGCACCGGGTCGGGCAGGTCGCGGGGCGATCGAGGAGTGTTCACCAGCGCAGCGGGGAAACGTCGAAGCGACGCAGGGGAGGAGCGACGGATGACGCGTGCCGGACTGACCATCGGCGTGCTCGGCTCGTACGGCGGGCGCAACCTGGGCGACGAGGCCATCCTCACCGGCCTGTTGACCGACCTGCGCCAGCAGGAGCCGCACGCCCGGATCATCGTCTTCTCGCGGAACCCGGAGCACACCGCGCTGGCCCACCCGGACGTGGAGGCGGTGCCGTGGGAGGGGGTCAGCCGTAACGACTCGGCGCTCGTGCTCTCCCAGCTCGACCTGCTCATCCTGGGCGGCGGCGGCATCCTCTACGACAAGGAGGCACGCCGCTATCTGCGGGTCGTCCGGGTCGCGCAGGAGCGGGGTCTGCCGCTGCTGACGTACGCGGTCGGCGTCGGGCCGCTCAGCGAGATGGTGGACACCGGCATGGTCCGCGAGACGCTGGCCGGCGCCACCCAGGTGACCGTACGCGACCAGGAGTCGCGGATGGTGCTGGAGGAGGCCGGCCTGCTCAACCCGATCACCGTCACCGGTGACCCGGCGTTCCTGCTGGAGCCCGAGGACTTCCCGGCGCAGCTGCTGCGGGAGGAGGGCGTGCCGGACGGCAAGCGGCTGGTCGGGATGAGCGTGCGGGAGCCGGGCCGGGCGGCGGAACGGCTGGACGTGGACGGGTACCACCGGCTGCTGGCGCAGATCGGTGACTTCCTGGTGCACCGCATCGACGCGCACGTGCTGTTCGTCCCAATGGAACGCGACGACATCCGCCATTCGCACGGCGTGCTGTCCCACATGATCGCCGCCGAGCGGGGGCGCATCCTGCACGGCACCTACTCGCCGCAGCAGGTGCTCGGGTTGATGCGCCACTTCGACCTGGCGGTCGGCATGCGGCTGCACTTCCTGATCTTCGCCGCGATGATGGGTACGCCGTTCCTGCCCCTGCCGTACGCCGGGAAGGTCTTCGACCTGGCGCAGCGCCTCGGGGTGCCGGCGTTGCGCGGCGTGGAACGGGAGGTGGAGGGCCCACTGCTGGCGGAGGTGGACCAGCTGTGGGACGAACGCGAACAGCGGGCCGAGGTCACCGCCCGGAAGGTGGCGCAGGTGTGTGACGAGGCCCGGGGCACCTCGCAGGTGACCCGCGCCGTCCTGGACAGCCTGCGCAGCCGCGCCCTTGTCGAGGTGGGCGCCTGATCGGACGCGGGCGCCCGCCCGCAGCCCGGCTCAGCCCGCCTCAGACCGCCGGTCCCCGCCAGCAGTAGCGCCACTGCTGGCGTTCGGTGTCGACCGACTCCAGCTCGTAGATGTCCGCCGCGGCCAGGCCCGCCGGTCCCAGGTGATGGTGGGTCAGCGGGGGTCGGCCGTGCGGGTCCAGCTCGACGGTGACGTGCTCGCCGTCGGCCACGCCGCCCACCAGCGGGATCTCTACCGTGGATGCCATGCGCCCATCCTGCCCCGCCGGCCGGTGCCTCGCAGCCGATAGCCGCCGGAGCGGCCGCACCGCGATCACGAGACCCGCCCGACCAGGATCCGCCGCGCGTCCATCGCCCTACTCTCACTCGCGGGGGAGCAGGTCCGCCGGGTACTCCATGCCGTCGTGGGTGCAGGCCGCCGCGGCGACGCGGGCGGCGTAGCCGGCCGCCTCCGCCCAGGTCGCGCCGTGCCGCCGGGCCGCGACGATCCCCGCCGCGAAGGCATCCCCGGCGCCGTTGGTGTCGATCACCGGGCCGGGCGCGGTGGCGGCCGGCACCCGGCTGACCGTCCCGCCGAGGTGCAGGTCGGCGCCGTCGGCGCCCCGGGTGACCAGCACCGGGCGCGGCGCCAGGGCGGCGGCGACCCGCGCCGCGTGGTCGCCCAGCGCGGTGCCGCTGATCAGCACCAGCTCGGCGATCTCGGCGAACGGGCGATGGTACGGGTTGCGCCCGTCCCAGTCGTGCAGGTCGGTCGAGGTACCGATCCCCTCGCCCACCACGTCACCGAGGTCGGGCAGCAGGTCCCGCACCCAGCCCATGATTGACAGGTGGACGTGGGTGGCGTCCCGGGCCAGCGCCGACAGCCGCGCCACGGTGAACGGCGGGGGGCCGCCGGGGCGGGGGTCGTACAGCGACATCCGCCGTCCGTCGGGGTCGACCAGGTTCACCGACCGGCGGGTGCCGGCCGGGTCGTCGGCCAGCACAGCGTGCACGTCGGTGCGGGCCAGCGCGGCCCGCACGACGTCACCGGCGGGGTCCGTGCCCACGGTGTCGACCACCGCCACCCGCAGCCCGAGCGCGTGCGCGGCGAGCACCACGCCGGCGCCGGTGTTGCCGATGCGCAGGTCGATCGGGTCGACGGTGACGGAGTCGACCACCGGCAGCGGCAACCCGGGCACCCGTACCCGCACGTCGACACCGAGGCCGCCAACCACCAGCAGGTCGTACATGGCGCCGACGGTAGCCGGTCGGCGGCCGCCTATTCTGGCTCGGGTGTTGACCGGGGGCCTGAGGCGTTGACCGGGGGCCCTTCCTTCGGAGGGGGAGTGCGTGCTGGTCGTGCACGGGATGTGGCTGCCCGGCCGAGGGCTGGCCGTCTGGGCCGAGGACAGTGGCCTGCCGCCGCATGCACCGCGTCGCCCCGGCCGGGCACCCCGGGACCGCCCGCACCCGTTCGCCGCCGACCACGCCACGCTGGTCGCCCTGCTGGCCGAGGCCGCCGAGCCGACCGACCTCGGCAGCGCGCTGCTGCGCCTGCCCACCCGCGCCGGCTCGCCGCTGGACTCGCCGGAGCTGGTCCGGACCGCCGTCGTGGAACCGGTCCGGGGCGCGGTCACCCTCGCCGGGTGGCGCGTCCCCGTCCTGGCGTACGCCCCGGATGCCGGCCTGTCGCTGCTGCGTACCGTCGACGGGCTGGCCGCCGCGCCCGGCGCGAGCCTGCGTCACCTGGCCGAGCTGGCCGCCTTCGCCACCGACCTGGCCGCCCGTGGCCGGGTCCTGCCCGGCCTCGCCGATCCACCCCCGGCCACCGTCCCACCGAATGCCGCTGCCTCGGCGAATGCCACCTTCCCGGCGAATGCCACCTTCCCGGCGGATGCCGCCGTACCGGCTCGCGGCAGCGGCGCGGTGGGTGCCGGGGTCGCCGCCGCGACGGACGCGGTGGCCGCGACGACGGCGGTGGCCGCGACGACGGCGCTGGCCGTGTGGCGACCGTTGCTCACCGGCACGGACGCCGCCTGGGCCCGGTCGCTGGCGCTGGCCCTGCCGCCCGCGGCCCGGGCGGTCGTCGAGGCGGAGCTACCCGCCCTCTCGGCCGGCGAGCCGGGCGAGCATCCTCCGCACATCGGTGCTGGCCCGTCCGGCGGTGCTGGTCGGCGCGGGGCGGCCGGCGGACCGGCGCGTAACCCCGGCCGGCGCTCTGGGGCGGCCTCGTCCACCGACCCGGTCGACGCGCCGGGGCTGCTGGTCGCCGAGGCGCTCGACGCGCTCACCGACGCCGCGGTGCGCGCCGTGCTGCCGCCGACCACCCTGGCCCGGGGGGTGCGACCGAACGGCGCGGTGACGGCCTGGTTGGGCGCGCTGACCGGGCCACGGCGGGTGTTCACCGCCGAGGCGGCGGCGCTGCGGGCGCTGGGGTCCGAGCTGGACGAGTGGCAGCGGGACGCCGCCGGCGCGGCGGTCCGGGCGAGCTTCCGGCTGGTCGAACCGCCGACCGACGAGATCGCCGAGCCGGTGACCGTGGTGCCGGCCGACCCGGGGGCGGTCGTCGCGACCACCGACCGGTGGCGGGTGGAGTTCGGGCTCCGCGCCACCGACGAGCCGGGCCTGCACGTCGACGCCGGCCAGGTGTGGCGCGGCGAGGGCGTGGCGGTCGTGGGTGAGCACCCGCAGGAGACCCTGCTGGCCGAGCTGGGCCGGGCCAGCCGGCTCTGGCCCGAGCTGGACGCGGCACTGCGGACCGCCCGGCCGGAGGCGCTGGATCTGGACGCCGACGGCGCGCACCGGTTCCTGCGTGAGGGCGCACCCACCCTGCACGCGGCCGGCTTCAACGTACTGCTGCCCTCCTGGTGGCAGCGGCCCGCCTCGCGGCTCGGCGCGCGGCTGCGGGCGCGGTCCCGCAGCGCACCCGGCGCGGTCACCGGCCCGGGCGACCGGGTCGGGCTGGACGCCCTGGTCGACTACCGCTGGGAACTGGCCCTGGGCGACCAGCCGCTGACCGGGGACGAGTTGGCTCGCCTGGCGGAGCTGAAGACGCCACTGGTGCGGCTGCGCGGGCGCTGGGTCGAACTGGACCCGAAGCGGCTCGCCGCCGGTCTGCGGCTGCTGCGTTCCACCGGCGAGCTGACCGTGGCCGACCTGCTGCGGCTCGGGCTCGGCGAGGACGTCGCACAGCCGGACGCGTTGCCGGTGCTGGAGGTGAGCGCCGACGGTGCGCTGGGCGACCTGCTCGCCGGGGCGGTGGATCGCCGGCTCGCCCCGCTGGCGGAGCCGCCGTCCTTCCGCGGCACCCTGCGGCCGTACCAGCGGCGGGGGTTCGCGTGGCTGGCGTTCCTCCAGTCGCTGGGGCTCGGCGGGGTGCTCGCCGACGACATGGGACTGGGCAAGACGGTGCAGCTGCTGGCCCTGCTGGCCGCCGACCCGCCGCAGGCCGGTCCGACCCTGCTGGTCTGTCCGATGTCGCTGGTCGGCAACTGGCAGCGGGAGGCCGCGCGGTTCACGCCGGAGCTGCGCGTACACGTGCACCATGGTGCGCAGCGGGCACGGGGCGGGGAGTTCGGCGCCACCGCGCACGCGGCGGACCTGGTCCTCACCACGTACTCGGTGGCCGCCCGGGACGCGGCGGAGCTGGCCGGTGTCGACTGGCATCGGGTGGTGCTCGACGAGGCGCAGGCCATCAAGAACGCCGCCACCCGCCAGGCGGAGGCGGTCCGGGCGCTGCCCGCCCGGCACCGCATCGCGGTGACCGGTACGCCGGTGGAGAACCGGCTGGCCGACCTCTGGTCCATCATGCAGTTCGCCAATCCGGGCCTGCTCGGCCCGGCGGCGGCCTTCCGCAAGCGGTTCGCCGAGCCGATCGAGCGGCACGGCGACACCGAGACGGCCGAACGGCTGCGCCGGATCACCGGCCCGTTCGTGCTGCGCCGGCTCAAGACCGACTCGTCGATCATCTCGGACCTGCCGGAGAAGCTGGAGATGGAGGTCTTCTGCAACCTCACCGCCGAGCAGGCCGCGCTCTACCGGGTGGTCGTCGACGACATGCTGGCGCGCATCGAGTCCAGCGACGGCATCGAGCGGCGCGGCCTGGTGCTGGCCACCATGACCCGGCTCAAGCAGGTCTGCAACCACCCCGCGCAGCTGCTGCGCGACGGGTCACCCCTGGACGGGCGTTCGGGCAAGCTGGCCCGGCTGGAGGAGATCCTCGACGAGGTCCTCGCGGCGGGGGAGAAGGCCCTGCTGTTCACCCAGTACGCGGAGTTCGGCGGGATGCTGCGCGGGCACCTGTCGGCCCGGTTCGGCCGGGAGGTGCTGTTCCTGCACGGCGGGGTCGGCAAGGCCGAGCGCGACGCCATGGTGGCCCGCTTCCAGTCCGACGGCGGCCCCGCCCTGTTCGTCCTCTCCCTCAAGGCGGGTGGCACCGGGCTGACCCTGACCGCCGCCAACCACGTGGTGCACGTCGACCGGTGGTGGAACCCGGCGGTGGAGGACCAGGCCACCGACCGGGCGTTCCGGATCGGGCAGCGCCGCCGGGTGCAGGTCCGCAAGTTCGTCTGCGCCGGCACGGTGGAGGAGAAGGTGGCCGCGCTGATCGCCGACAAGCGCGGCCTGGCCGCGTCGGTCGTCGGCACCGGCGAGCAGTGGGTCACCGAGTTGTCCACCGCCCAGCTGCGCGAGCTGTTCACTCTGGACGCCGGGGCGGTGGCCGAATGAGCACCGACACCCGTGGCCGGTTCGCCGACTACGGCCCGCCGCGCCGGGTCGACGGCGGCCTGCGGGCCCGCAGCACCCGCGGCACGATCGGGGTCTCCTGGTGGTCCCGCCGGTTCCTGGAGGTGCTGGAGTCGTTCGCGCTCGGCACCCGGCTGACCCGGGGCCGGTCGTACGCCCGCGCCGGCCAGGTCGTCCGCCTCGACGTGGCACCGGGCGTGGTGTCGGCGGTGGTGCAGGGCTCGCGGGTGACGCCGTACCAGGTCGACGTCGTACTGCCGCCGTTTCCGGCGCGGCTGTGGGCGCGGATCGAGGCGGAGTTGGCCGCCCAGGCGTTCTTCAGCGCCCGGCTGCTCGCCGGTGACCTGCCGGCCGAACTGGAGGAGCTGTTCGCCGCCGCCGGCGCACCGCTGTTCCCCGCCGCCGTGACGGAGCTGGACCAGCGCTGCTCGTGCCCGGACCCGGCGGTGCCCTGCAAGCACCTCGCCGCCACCTTCTACCTGCTCGCCGAGGCGTTCGACGCCGACCCGTTCACCCTCCTGCACTGGCGCGGCCGTAGCCGGGCGGACCTGCTCGCCCGGCTCCGGGAGCTACGCGTCGCCGGCTCGCCGGCCGCACCGGGCGCCGGCGAACCGCCGGAGCCAGCCGAGGACAGCGTCCGGCCGCCCGCCCGGCGAACCAGCACCGGCCGCGAGCGCCACGGCGAGCCGCCGCCCGGTCGGCGCGCGGCGGATGTCCCCGCCGCCGGTGCGGCGCGGGCCCTCGCCGACCTGCCCGCCGTGCCGCTGACCGAGGCGGTCGACCGGTTCTGGCTGCCGCCCGTGCCGCTGCCGGAGCGTCCGCCCAGCCTGACCGCCCGGCCGGACCTGCTGCTGCGCCAGCTCGGTGCGCCCGCGCCCGCCATCGGTGGGCCGGGCCTGGCCGAGCGCCTGCGCCACGCCTACCGGCAGCTGGGCGGGTAGCCCCTGCCCTCCCACCCGGGGGCGGTCACAGCCAGCGCTGCCGGAACCGCCACATGAGCGCCGCGTTGGTCAGCAGCACCACCGCGAAGATCGCCCCGGCCAGTCGCCCGGCGAGCACGGTGGTTGCCGGCAGTGCCGCCCAGAGCACGATGGTCAACAGCAGTAGCCATCGGCCGCGCCGGCCCCGGGCCCGATTGTCGAGCCGGGCAAAGAACGCCGGGTCGCTTTCCCGCAGGTTCCGGGTGATCTGCTCGAATCTACGCTGATCCTCTTTGCTGAGCATGTGCCTTCCCCTCACGCGTTCAGCAACGGTGCAGCGGAGTACCCGCTGTGGTGACGGCTCACGCGCTGTTTCTGCTGCTACTTTGGTCGGACGCTGCCTTATCCCGGCCTTAAGTTTGCCTGTGCGGCGAGGCGGGGCGGCGGAGGTGGGATTGGCGCCTGCGGCACCTGGGGGTGCCCCGAAAGCCCTGCTCGGGAGGTGCGTACCCGGCTGACCGGTAACCCTCCGCGGGGCGTTCTGCCTTAAGTGCTCCCGCCCTGGGCCGTTCGGCTGCCTTGTCCGGGCAGGCGTTGCTGGCTACGTTCCCGGGGCAAACCCCCTTCAGGCGCTCGGTAGGAAACGGGAAGATGAGGCCGTACGCGTGACGACGTACCCCCGCCCGTACTCCCAGTCCCGGTCCGGATCCCCGTATCGGGGTGGCGGTCGGTCGCCCGTACCCCCGCCGCTGCCGGTGGTGCCGCGCCGCGGCGCGGCCGGGCGGCGGCTGCTGACCGTGCTGTTCCTGGGTGGCCTCGTCGCCAGTGTGCTGCCGTGGTGGCTGGACACCCCCGCCGGCTCGCTGACCGGGGGCACCGCGATGACCACCGCGGCCGGTCAGATCACCGGCCTGCTCGCCGGCTACCTGCTGCTGGTGCAGGTGCTGATGATGAGCCGCCTGCCGGTGCTGGAGCGCTGGGCCGGCGGCGAGCGGATCGCCCGCTGGCACCGGGACGTCGGCGCCACCCTGCTGGTCGCGGTCCTCGCGCACACGGCCCTGATCCTGGTCGGCTACGCCAACCTGGAGGGCCGCTCGCTGCTCGGTCAGGCCAATGTGATGCTGCGCGACTACCAGGACATGGCCTCCGCGTTCGCCGCCGCCGGTCTGCTGGTGCTGGTCGGGCTGGCCAGCGTGCGGGCGGTACGCCGGGTGCTGCCCTACGAGCTGTGGCACGCCACCCACATGGCGGCGTACGCCGTGCTGCTGCTCGGCTACGCCCACCAGTTCAGCAACGGCAGCCAGCTGTTCCGGCCCGGCCCGGTGCGTACCGGATGGATCGCCCTGTACGTGCTGGTGATCACCGCGCTGCTCTGGGGCAGGGTGCTCGCCCCGACGATGTTCAACCTGCGGCACCGGCTGCGGGTGGCCGATGTGGTCGCGGAGAACCGGGACACCGTCTCCATCTACCTGACCGGCCGGCGACTGGACCGGCTGGAGATGCTCGGCGGGCAGTTCTTCCGCTGGCGGTTCCTGACCCGGGGCTGCTGGTGGCAGTCGCACCCGTTCTCGGTTTCCGCGGCGGCCAACGACCGCTGGCTGCGGCTGACCGTGAAGGTGGTCGGCCAGCACACCCGCGACCTGCGCGACCTCGACCTCGACACCCGGGTCTGGGCGGTGGGGCCGTCGGGCACCTTCACCGCCGCCCACCGCACCCGTGAGCGGGCGCTGCTGATCGCCGGTGGCAGCGGCATCACCCCGCTGCGGGCGATGCTGGAGGAGCTTCCGCCGGGAGCGGCGCTGATCTACCGCGCCCGCACCCCCGACGAGGTGCTGCTGCACGAGGAGCTGGACTGGCTCGCCCGGGCGCGCGGTGTGCAGGTCTGGTACGTCATCGGCTCCCGCCACGACCCCGGTCCCCGGCAGGTGATGACCCCGGACGGGCTGCGCCGGCTGGTGCCGGACGTGGCCCGCCGGGACGTCTACCTGTGTGGCCCGCCCGGCCTGATCGAGCAGTGTCGCGGGATGCTCCGCCGGGCCGGCGTGCCCCGCCGGCAGATCCACCTCGCCACCTTCGAGCTCTGAGAGGTCCTCCGCATGCGCCGCGCGCTCCTCGCGATCACCGGCCTGGCCGCCAGCACCACCGCCCTGGTGGTGCTCAAGGCGGCCCCGGGCACCAGCCAGACCGCCCAGGAGGTGTCCGGGCCGGTGGCGCCCGCCTCCGGTGAGCCGGACGACGACGACGCCCCGGTCAGTGGTGAGCCGGACGCCAGCGCGTCGCCGAAGTCGTCCCCCAGTGCGAGCGCCAGGAAGACCCCGTCGGCCGGGCGCAGTACCTCGGCCGCCCCGCGCGCCACCACCCGCACGGTGACCGGGCCGGCGGTTTCCAACGAGTTCGGCAGCGTCCAGGTGCGGATCACGCTGGCCGGCAACCGGATCGTCAACGCGGTGGCGGTGGACCTGCCGCGCAAGACGGCCCAGTCCGACCAGCGCAGCGACCAGGTCGACAGCCGGTACAGCGGCGCGGCGGGGATGGTGGTGGAGCGGCAGAGCGCCGATCTGGACACCGTCTCGGGGGCGACCGCGACGAGCGAGTCCTACCGGGGGTCGTTGCAGGCAGCGATCGACCAATCCCGGTGAGGGTGTCCGCCGTGGCCCGGCCCGGGATGCGCCGCGTCGAACACGTCATGGGCACCCCGATCAGCCTGGACATCGCCGACGACCGGCCCGTCGCCGAGCTGGACGAGCTGGCCGACGAGGCGTTCGCCTGGCTACGCGAGGTGGACGCGCGGTTCAGCACGTACCGGATGGACAGCGAGGTGTGCCGCTTCGACCGGGGCGAGTTGCTGCTGTCCGAGGCGTCGGCGGACCTGCGCCGGGTGCTGGAACGCTGCGCCGACCTGTGGGGCGTCACCGACGGCTTCTTCGACGCGTACGCCACCGGCGGGCTCGACCCGTCCGGGTACGTCAAGGGCTGGGCGGCCCAGGTGGCCTCGGACCGACTGCGCGCCGCCGGCGCGGTGAACCACTGCCTGAACGCCGGGGGCGACGTGCGGGTGTCCGGCCGCTCGTCGACGGGACTGCCGTGGCGGATCGGCGTGCGGCATCCGTGGAACCCGTCGGCGACCTGTCTCGTGCTGACCGGAACGGACCTGGCGGTGGCCACCTCGGGCGTCTACGAGCGAGGCCACCACATCCGCGACCCTCGGCGGGGCGCGCCGGCTCGGGGGCTGCGGTCGGTGACCGTGGTCGGACACGACCTCGGGCTGGCCGACGCGTACGCCACCGCGGCCCTGGCCATGGGCGTGGCCGGCATCGGCTGGTTGGACCGGCTGCCCGCGCACCGGCACGCGGTGGTCACCGACGACGGGTGCTGCCTGCACTCCACCGACCTGCCGTTGGCCGGGTGAGCCATGCCGCACCCGACGCCTCCGGATCGGCCGCCGGTCGTGCGCCCGGGCCTGGGTCAGCACCTGGGTCAGGGCCTCTGCCCGGACCTGGGTCAGGTCCAGCGGGCCGGCCGGTGGGTGGTGGCCGGGCGGGAGCCGGGCGGCCGGGGCCGACCGGGCCGGGCGCCCGGCGGCCGGGTGGCCGCCCATCGGCGGCCGGGTCGGTGCTGCCGGGGTGGCTCGGCGCCGCCCGGATGGTGCCTGGTGTCGTCGGTGGACATCGGATCCCCGCTCCCGGCGCGGGTGCGCCGTCGTAGGACTCAACGAGCGCCCGCCATCCCGGGTCGCTGCCGGTCAGCGGCCCTGGCGGGGCAGCGGCAGGTGGCCGGGGACCAGCGTCGGGGTCAGCGCGACCCCGGTCGCGCGCAGCGCGTCGACCAGGGTGTTCTGCACGAGGTAGGAGTCCGGCAGCTGCCAGCGGGCCTGCTCCGGCGCCACCGCCCAGCGGACCTGCCCCTCGGGCAGCGGGGTGGGCGGCGCCGCGATCCACGATCCGGGGCCGTGCCGCACGACGTGCAGACAGTGCTCCAGTTCAGGTCGCAGCGGGTCACCCGGGCGGACCAGGAACATCCACCGCCCGGTCGGCGTGACCAGCACCGGCCCGCGTACGCCGGGACCGGCCGGGTGGGCGCGCACCGCGTCCAGGACCGACCGGCCCAGGTGGGCGGGGACCTCCAGCACGTCGAAGGAGCGGCCGGTGGGCAGCAGTACGCCGTGTGGCCGGGACCGCCACCAGGTCGCCACCCGGGCCGGGTCGGCGCTGGCCGCGTGCTCCCAGTCCTCCAGTGCCGGATGGCAGCCGACCGTCGGGCAGCCGGCCCGGCCACAGACGAAGCGGCTGCGCGCCAGGCAGGCACCGGGGGTCACCGCCCAGCCGTGCATGGCGTACCGCACCGCGACGCGGCGCAGCCGTACCCGTTCCAGCGGCGACAGCCGTGCCACCCGCGGTCCGACATTCCCCCACATTGGTGCCATCTCCCCTCGCCGGGCCTGGCCGGTGCCAGCTCGTACGTCGAGAACCGTCACTGCCGTAGTCCACCTTCGTTGATCTGACAAAGTGGCTGATGCAACTTGCACGAAAAGTACGAGGATCGACCGGACGGCTGACGCACCTCCTGTGCGACCAGCGGAAACCTGGGATACGGACGGATCGCCGCGCCCACGGATCGGCCCCCGGCTCCTGGCCAGGGCTCCAGCAAGGGGAGGACTGGGGAGATGGACGAACTACCCATAGGGCGACGGGTGGCCTACTGGCGCGGTCGGCGGAAGATGTCGCAGCAGGTCTTCGCCGATCGGTTGGGCAAGTCGAAGAGCTGGGTCGACAAGATCGAACGGGGCGTCCGGCGGCTGGACAAGTTCTCCGTGCTCTACGAGATCGCCGACATCCTCGAGATGGACGTGCAACTGCTGCTCGGCAAGGATCCGGAGCGGCGTACGGACGCGCTGAACTGCATCGACCAGTTCGAGGTCGAGGAGATCCGGGCGGCCCTGGAGCGGTACGACTCGATCAGCGCGTACTTCGACGCGGCGCCCTACCCGCCGCCGCTGACCGACATGAGCAAGGCGGTCACCCACGCCTGGTTGACGTACCAGTACGGCCGCTACGGGATGCTGACCCGGGCGCTGCCGAAGCTGCTGCGCGACGCCCAGGCGGCCGACGCCGTGTACGGCGGTGACCAGGCGCCGCGCGCCGCCCACCTGCTCGCGCAGGTTTACCAGATCGCCTCCTCGGTGCTGCGCAAGCTCGGGGAGTGCAACCTCGCGTGGCTCGCCGCGGACCGTTCCATCGCGGTCGCCCAGCGCGCCGACGACCAGTTGCTCGCCGGCACCGCCACCACCCGGGTCTCCAACGCCCTGGTCGCGATGGGCCGGCCCCGGTCCGCGCTGGAGCTGAACGTCCGGATCGCCAACCGGCTCGCCCCGGAGGGCAGCGGCGACAGCCCGGAGCGCCTCTCGGTCTACGGGATGCTGCTGCTCCAGGGCGCGATGGCCGCCGCCCGCACCGGCGACACCGCCACCGTGGAGGACCTGCTCGACGGCGCCCGGGCGGCGGCGGCCGTCCTCGGCAGCGATCAGAACCACTACTGGACCTCGTTCGGTCCCACCAACGT
This sequence comes from Micromonospora sp. WMMD1082, assembly GCF_029626175.1. Lineage (NCBI taxonomy): Bacteria > Bacillati > Actinomycetota > Actinomycetes > Micromonosporales > Micromonosporaceae > Micromonospora > Micromonospora sp. WMMD1082. The sequence continues at coordinate 4,582,424 of NZ_JARUBM010000002.1, forward strand.
GGAGCTGCACTGCGCGGCGGCCGCCGTCGAGCTGGGCGACGGTGGCCGGGCGGTCGAGGTGCACCGGCAGCGGATCGAGAACTCCCCGTTCGACTCGATGCTGCCGGAACGCCGGGCGCACCACCTGCTCGACCAGGCCCGGGCCTTCGCCCAGATCGGCGACCTGGCCAACGCCGGCGAGATGCTGCTGCGCGGTGACCGGCTGGCCCCCTCCGAGATCCGGTGCCGACCGATCGCCCACGAGGTGATGTCGGACATCCTGCGTCGCACACGTGGTGCGCCGCCTTCTCCGATCGCGGAGTTGGCTGAGCACATGGGAGTGGGAGTATGACCCCGGGGCCGGCATGACCGGTGCGCACCGCCACGCCGGGCATCGCGAGGTGCTCTACATCATCGCCTGCGGCTCACCGCTGGCCCGAGACGTGGGCCGGCTCGTCGAGCTGGCCCAGCAGGACGGCTGGGACGTCTGCGTGATCACCACGCCCGACGGTGCCAAGTTCGTCGACCGCACCGCCCTGGCCCGCCAGACCGGCCATCCGGTGCGTACGCACTACAAGAACCCGGGCGACCCGGACGTGCTGCCGACGGCCGACGCGATGATCGTCTGCCCGGCCACCGTCAACACGGTCAACAAGTGGGTGGCCGGCATCGCGGACACCCTGGCCCTCGGGTTGCTGGTCGAGGCACAGGGCCGGGGCATACCGCTGGTGGCCGTGCCGTACACCAACTCGGCGATGGCCGCCCACCCCGCCTTCCGGGCCGGCGTCGTCAAGCTCGCCGAGTGGGGGGTGAGCGTGCTCTTCGGTGACGACGTCGTCCCGCTGCACCCACCCGGCACGGGAGAGCAGCACCAGCACAGCTTCCCCTGGGCGCTCCCGCTCACCGCCGTCCGCGACCACCTCTGCCGCACCACCGGGTGACGTCCCACCACGGCCGCCGACGCCGGTAAGCTGGCCCGTCGTGAGCACAACCGCAGCCGTGCCGACCGTCGCCGACGTGGTGGCCGAGGTGGAGCGGCACTACCCACCGGCGTGGGCCGAGGAGTGGGACCGCGTCGGGCTGGTGCTCGGCGAGCCGGGCGCCCCTGTACGCCGGATCCTCTGCGTCGTCGACGTGGTCCCCGAGACGGTCGCGGAGGCGCTCGACGCCGGCGTCGACATGATCATCGCCCATCATCCGCTGCTGCTGCGCGGTGTCTCCTCGGTGGCGCCGACCACGTACAAGGGCCGGATCGTCCACCAGTTGATCAAGGTCGACATCGCGCTGTACGTCGCGCACACCAACGCCGATGTCGCCGTTCCCGGTGTCTCCGACGCCCTCGCCGCCCGGCTCGGGTTGGTCGACCTGCGCCCGCTGCAACCGGCCCGGCCGGGCACCCCCGCCGCCGGCGAGGGCCGGGGAGCCGGCCGCATCGGGCGGCTGCCCCAGCCGATGACCCTGGCCGAGCTGACCCGGCGGGCCGCCGCCGTGCTGCCGGCCACCGCCGTCGGGGTACGCGCCGCCGGCGACCCGAACCGGACGGTGCGTATCCTGGCGGTCTGCGGTGGCGCGGGGGACGGTTTCCTGGCCGATGCGACCGCCGCCGGGGTGGACGCCTACCTCACCTCGGACCTGCGCCACCACCCGGCCGGCGAGCACCTCGCCACCGGCGGGCCGGCCCTGCTCGACGCGACCCACTGGGCCACCGAACGACCGTGGTTGGACGACCTCGCCGCGGTGCTGCGGGCCGCGCCGGGCGTCGAGACCCTGGTGTCCGATCTGGACACCGACCCGTGGACCGTACACGCCGCCTCTCCCGCAGCGGGCCGCCCCGCAGCGGACGACAAGGAGCCCGACCGTGAAGGCTGACCCCCAGGTCCAGCGCCGCCTGCTCGACCTCCAGGCGATCGACACCGCCCTCGCCCAGCTCGCCCACCGGCGGCGGGCGCTGCCCGAGCGGGCCGAGTTGGAGGCCCTCGCGCGGGAGCTGTCCGCCCTGGAGGACGAGCGGGTCCGTGCCCAGGTCGCCGTCGACGACCTGGACCGGGACATCGCCCGGTTGGAGAAGGACGTGGACCAGGTCCGGGCGCGCAAGACCAGGGACGAGAACCGGCTCGCGGCCGGCACCGGCCCGGCCCGCGAGTTGGAGGCGCTGCAACACGAACTGGCCTCCCTCAACCGCCGGCAGAGCGACCTGGAGGACGCCGAGCTGGAGCTGATGGAGCAGCGGGAGACCGCCCAGTCGGTGCTGGAGGGGGTGGAACAGCGGCTGGCCGAGGCGCGCGAGCGGCGGGACGCCACCGAGCGGCGGCGCGACGACAGCCTCGCCGAGATCGGCCGGGAGGAGGAGTTCAAGCGCTCCGCCCGGCAGCCGCTCGCCAACGACCTTCCCGGCGACCTGGTGCAGCTCTACGACCGGATCCGCACCGACACCGGGCTCGGCGCGGCGCTGCTGGCCGCCGGCCGCTGCGGCGGGTGCCGGCTGGAACTCTCCGGCGCCGACCTGGCCCGGATCCGCAAGGCCGACCCCGACGAGGTGGTCCGCTGCGAGGAGTGCCGTCGGATCATGGTCCGCACCAACGAGTCCGGGCTGTAGCCGGTGGCGCCGCGCGCGGTCCTCGTCGAGGCCGACGGTGGCTCGCGGGGCAACCCCGGGCCGGCCGGGTACGGCGCGGTGATCCGCGACCTGACGACCGGTGAGGTGCTGGCCGAGCGGAGCGAGGCGATCGGCACCGCCACCAACAACGTCGCGGAATACCGGGGACTGATCGCCGGCCTGGCCGCTGCCGCCGAGCTGGGCGCGGGCGAGGTCGAGGTCCGGATGGACTCCAAGCTGGTGGTCGAGCAGATGTGCGGCCGCTGGCAGATCAAGCACCCGGGCCTGCGCCCGCTGGCCGCCGAGGCCGCCCAACTGGTCAGCCGGTTCGCCGCCGTCCGGTTCAGCTGGATCCCCCGGGAGCGCAACACCCACGCCGACGCCCTGGCCAACGCCGCCATGGACGCCGCCGCCGTGTCGAACGTCGCCCTGCCCACCGTCGAGCCGCCCCGCGTGGTCGAGCCGCCCCGCCGGCTCGGCGGCCCGGAGCCGGCCGGCGGCGGTGCGGCTGGGCCGGCCGGCGGTGGTGCGGCCGAGGTCGCCGCCCGGGCCGGCTCGTCCGGTGCCGACCAGACCGCCGCCCGGCCCGGGTCACCCGGTGCCGACCTGAGCGCCGCGCCGGTCTCCTGGGAGCCCCGGCCCAGCTTCACCGCCACCCGGCTGATCCTGGTCCGGCACGGCGAGACCGAGTACACCGAGCAGGGCCGCTACTCCGGCCGCGGCGACATCCCGCTCAGCGCCAGGGGCCGGGCCCAGGTGCGGGCCACGGCCACCCGGGTGGCCGCGCTCGCCCCGGACGTCGCGGCCGTGGTCAGCTCACCGCTGTCCCGCTGTACGGCGACCGCCGAGGCGATCGCCGCCGCCGTCGGCGGCGTCCCGGTGCGTCGCGACGACGAGCTGATCGAGTGCGACTTCGGAGCGTGGGAGGGGCGCACCTTCGCCGAGGTACGGGAGGGCTGGGCGGGAGAACTCGACGCCTGGCTCGCCTCCGCCCGGGTCGCCCCGCCCGACGGCGAGTCGTTCGCCGAGGTGGCACAGCGGTGCGCCCGGGTGGGCGAGCGGCTGGTCGAGGCGTACCCCGGCCAGACCGTCGTGGTGGTCTCGCACGTCTCGCCGATCAAGCTGATGCTGCGCGACGCGCTCGCCGCCACCGACGCCTTCCTGCACCGCCTCTACCTCGACGCCGCCGGCATCTCACTGCTGGACCGCTGGCCCGACGGCGGCATCGCCGTCCGCACCATCAACGACACCGCCCACCTCTAACACCTCACCCACGCCCTCACCCCTCGCTTCCGCGATCTTGCAGTTGTGGTCGCCCATTCGAGCCTTTTGACCGCATCTGCGGCGACACAGAGTGCAAGATCGGCGCGGGCTGAAGGGCGGGGTGCGGGCGAGGGGTGGGGGTTAGGTTAGGGCGCGGTGGAGGAGGTAGAGGCCGACGGTGGTGCCGAAGAGCACGATGACGGTCTTCAGCACCAGCGGCGGCAGGCGGCGGACCAGGCGGGCGCCGGCGTAACCGCCGACCAGCGTGGCCGGGGCGACCAGCGCGACCCCGGCCCAGTTCACCGGGCCGGCGAGCGCGAAGACGGCGACCGTGGTCAGGCCGATCACCGCGGACAGCAGATTCTTGACCGCGCTGACCTGGGCCAGCGTCGCGTCCATCACCAGCGCCAACCCGGCGACCAGCATCACCCCGGCGGCGGCGCCGAAGTAACCGCCGTACACCGAGGTCAGCCCCACCACGGCCTGGATCGTGACGGCCCCGCGGCGCGGCGCCAGGTCGCGCGGATGCCCGACCAGCCGGCGCAGCGGATCCTGGAACGCCAGCACCGCGGTCGCCCCGAGCACCAGGAAGGGTACGACCACCTCGAACGCCCGCGCCGGGGTGACCAGGAGCAGCGCCGCACCGGCCAGCGCGCCGACGACCGCGGTGGGCACCAGCGTGGCCACCAGCCGCCTCCGGGGCAGATCCATCCAACTGCCCGCCACGGCCGCGCCGTACCCCGGGAAGACCGACAGCGAGTTCGTCACGTTCGCCGGCACCGGCGGCAACCCGACCGCCAGCAGGGCCGGAAACGTGATCAGCGATCCGCCCCCGGCCACCGCGTTGACCGTGCCGGCGACGAGACCGGCGAGGAGTAGCAACGCCGCGTCGGCAAGATCCATGAACCGCAGGCTAGTCCCCCCGGCGCCGGCCGCCGCACGCCCCCTGGCTGCGCTTACTCCCCGACCGGCCCGCCGGCCAGCTCCACCACGATGTCCAGCTGCCCGAGATGCCGGGCGTACTCCTGGAGAAGGTGGAACAGCACCCGTTCCAGCGACGCCGGTTCCGCGCCCTCCCAGCGCGGCCCGGGCGCGCCACGCGCGGCGAGGTCCGCGCCCTGCACCACCGCGCCGGTGTGCGCGCCCTGCGCCCGCAGCGCGGTCACCAGCTCCGCAAGGCTCTCCTCCGGCGCGACGTACCATCGCTCCCCGCGCCAATCACCCCACGGGTCGGCGACCTCGCGCCCCTGGAACCCCCACTCGATCCAGCGCAGCTCCACGTAACGCAGGTGCTTGAGCAGCTCCAGCGGGGTCCAGCCGGACGGCAACCGGCTGCGCCGCTGCTCCTCCTCGGCCAACGCGGACACCTTCGCCAGCACGCTCTCCCGGAGATACTCGAGGTAGCGCAGGAACACCTCGGCCCGCCCGGAGGCCGGCACCGTGGGTTCGGGGAACGGCGGCAGCGTCACGCGGCCATTATCTGCCTGCCCGCCCGCGTACCGTCGCAGCCCCGGCGGGCGCGGCAATAGACGCCGACCCGGTGTCGTTAGGATGGGTACGCGACGGACGAGTCGACCGGGCGGTCGCGTCGGCGGGCCGCGCGCCCGCCGCCGAGGAACGTCCGGACTCCACAGGGCAGGGTGGTTGCTAACGGCAACCCGGGGCGACCCGCGGGACAGTGCCACAGAAAACAGACCGCCGACCCCATCGGGGACGGTAAGGGTGAAACGGTGGGGTAAGAGCCCACCAGCACCCCGGGTGACCGGGGTGGCTCGGTAAACCCCACCCGGAGCAAGGCCAAGAGAGGGCCGTCACCGCAAGCTGACGACCCGCGCAGACGCTTGAGGGCGGCCCGCCCGATGTCTGCGGGTAGGCCGCACGAGCCCGCCGGCAACGGCAGGCCGAGATGGATGACCGCCGCCGGCGCAAAGCCCTCCGGGGTACGCGCCGCGCACAGAATCCGGCGTACAGGTCGACTCGTCCGTCGCCCACCAGCTCAGAGCTTGGATCAAGGCTCTGAGCTGGCCTGGCCTTTTGTCTGGTGCTATTGGTTGACCTTGGTCATCGTTGGGTGGCAGTTGACGGCCCGGTGACGGCCCAGAAGACGGCCCAGGAAACGCCTGACTCGGCGTTGAGTGGATCTCGTCTGCTGCGGCGGGTGGTGGGCTCGGTGGCGGCCTGGTCCTCGTCGAAGGCGGGCGACGGTGGGAAAGTGGTCGGCCACGTCCTGGCGGTGGATCTGGTGCCGAGAGCCCGTGACACGGTGGCAAGCCAGTCCCGGGGTTGGACTGGCGCGGCAGCCGGAAGCCCTAACCACGCGACCAGGCCGACTCGCCGGCTTCCGTCACGGCCTCGCTGGGCCTGGCTCCTGACGTCCTGGGGGCGGTGAGCCACCGGCCGGGCTTGCCGCCCCGCACCGCGCGGAGCGCGGTGCCTTGATCCAAGACAGAGCAAATCGGCAATGAAGCTGGGCGAAGCTGCGTGCCCTTCCCCTCGTAGCGTGGAGGCCAGAGCTTGAGGGATAGAGGTTGATGGCTGAGCGTTGACAGCTAGTACGGCAGCCGCCGTTCGGGACTATGGCTGGTGTTCGAGGTTGAGGCGTCGGGTGTAGTGGGCTTGGCGGGCTCGGGCTTGATGGCGGCGGCGCCAGTCTGACCAGCGCAGACGGTGGGTGAGGTCGCGGATCGGGCGGAGTACGAGGGTGTTGATCAGTCGGCGGGTCTCGTTGACGGTCAGCTTGATCAGCCCTGTGTCGGTGGAGTCGTCGTCGGCGTCGGCGGCGCAGATCGCCAGGACGGCGAGGGCGGCCAGGGCGAGGGTGGTGAAGCGGTGCCAGGAGTCCCAGCGGCGGACCTGGTGCTGGTCGAGGCCGACCTGGCCCTTGGCGGCCTGGAAGCTTTCCTCGACCGTCCAGCGGATGCCCGCGACCCGCACGAGTCGGGCAAGGGTGGCTTGTTGCGGGGTCCAGCAGCGGTAGAAGGCCAGCTCGCCGGTGGTGGTGTTGCGGCGGATCAGGAGGCTGTGGTGGCCGCCGTCGTCGGGGTCGGCATCGGTGCAGACGTCGTTGAGCCAGGCCCAGTCGTAGAAACGCGGGCCCTTGGATCCGGCGCCTGCGCTGCGGCGCTGCCACGCCGAGGCCGGTAGGTCGACGGCGACCCGATCAGCCCGCACCCGGGTCTTGCCACCGTCGAGAGGGACCAGGTGGCTGCGGGACACGGCCAGGACATAGCCCAGGCGGTGTTCGCGCAGGTGAGTGCGGAAGACGCTGCTGTTGCCGTAGGCCTCGTCCGCAGCCGCCCACCCGACGGGAACGCCGGCGTCGACCGCAGCGGTGATCATGTCGGCGGCCAGCTCGGACTTCGTGGCGAAGGCAACCTCGTCGGGAACCCCAGCGGCCTGGCATCTGTCCCGGTCATCGGTCCACGACACCGGCAGGTAGACCCGGCGGTCGATCAGCGTGTGCCCATGCCGGCTGGCATAGCCGCAGAACACCCCTACCTGCGCGTTCTCGATCCTGCCGGCAGTGCCGGTGTACTGGCGTTGCACCCCGACCGAATGCGTGCCCTTCTTCAGGTCCCCGGTCTCGTCGACAACCAGCACGCCGTCCGAGTCACCGAACCGGGCCACGACCACGTCGCGCAGATCGTCGCGGACAGCGTCGGCGTCCCACACCGCCCGATACAACAACCTCTGCATCGCGTCCGGCCGGGCATGCCCGGCCCGCTCCGCCAACTGCCAGCACGTCTTGACCTCAATGTCGGCCAGCAGCCCACTCACGAACGCCGTAGCCGTGCGCCGCGGCTCGACCCGCCCGAACCGTCCCGCGAACGCATCACACACCCCGGCCAGAACCTGCCGCCACCGGGCAGGGTTTACGCTGTGGCACGCGGCCACCGCCAGATCTGAAGTTATGTCCACAGCAGACAGACGATCACGCGGTGGCCGCACCTCGCCTACCAGGCCCCACCAGCGACATCTCAAACGGCGGCTGCCGTACTAGGCGTTGTCGCCGCCATGGGAGAAGTAAATCTTCCGACTGTCGGCTGGTGCCACTTTCCGTGAAATGATCCCTTGGCTTTCAAGCTTCGCGCCGAACTTCGCAACTTTCTGTACGTAGCATCCGACATCGTCAGCAACCTGTCGCGCGTACAGGTTGTCCTCCTCTCTTGCTGAACGAATGGCGCCGATTATCTTTATCTCCTCTTCTGTGAAATTGTGGCCGATGTTTGGCGCATTAATTGGTTCGAGGTCGACCCGATCTACTGGGCAAAAGCTTAATTGATGTCCGGCGACGATTAATTGGCTTCTCTTGAAGGTGGTGCGACACCTCGGGCAGCGGAACTCTTCGTCCTCACTTCGCTTGTAGTATTTATCAAACGCCGACAACGTGTCGTCGTATGCAAACCTTTGCTGTCGGATAGTGTTCTTGTCTGTGCTCCATCCGAAGTGATTTTCGAGGGCGGTTCCGTAGTCGAAGCAGTACAGGCTTCTGTTTATGCCTTCCTTTTTGGTTGTGCGACCTTGTTCCAGGAGGTGCACAAGGAAGAACATATTCAGGTACTTCAATCGCTCCTCGTAGCGAGGCTGAACCATAAAATGGCTTGAACTGACGGAATTCGTTCTTGACTTTTTCCGCTCCTGGCCCGCCCGTTCGAGTAGCGAATCCCAAAGCTCAAGCACGTGTTCGGGTATGGCGATATTATCGCGAGCTGACCCGGCCATCTGGTTATAGTAGGCGCGCGAGGCGTATCTAATGCCGTAGTCGACATCCGCTCGCCTGATCCGTGACCTTGCATGTGCAGATGTTGATTGGGCTCGGCTCCACGCCTGTTTGAGTACGATCCCTAGTGTTCTTGGAACCCCCATCGCAGACATCGAAAGGTTTTCGTAGGCGCTGCTTGCCTCGTCGAAGAGGCTGCCGGGGTTTTCGATACCGTAAACCTTTAGGCGCTGTTCCACAATATTTTTCGTGAGGCCGATTAGGTGGTCCATTGCGGATTTAAGTGATCCGCTTCTTTCCACAAACGAGTCTAGATCAAGTGAGAGCTCAAAGAGGTCTCGTTGAAGGATTATTGATGAGCCTAGTCTGTAGTGGTCTGTGATTCCGCATAGCTTAATGTATACGCCAGAATGGTTTCCTAGTATCTTTTTGAGCAGTGTAGTGAATCTGCCTTGGAGGGTGTCGTCTAAAGAAGAAAACTCGTCTACGAATATAATAAGGTAAGGTATCTCTGCGGCTTTTCGCAGATCTCCTACAACGCGCAGAAAATCCGCCACCGTAAGCCGGTAACTCATATTCTCGGAGCGGGTCACCTCTGTTTCGCGACTTTCCGTGTGTTCATCGGAAAAATCGACCTTGAGTTCGGCGGCTGGCATCTTCAAGCCGGCCGATACGCTGGCCTTGTCGGCCGTGCTTTGCGAGTTTCGGTTGCGGATTTCCTGGGATCCCGACCGATCTACGAATCGAGGCAATCCCGTCTTGATTATTTCGGCAAGACGCTGTAGTTCATTGTTGGTCGCGGCTAGCCTTCTGCTCTCCCTCGACTTGAACACGCGATCAATTAGTGTCCTTTCGCGAGCAAGGTCTGGCCATGAGCGAACAAGCTCCTCCCGGATTGCGTCACATGGCTCCGATATAAAAGCATGTTCGAAGTGTTCGTAGTCGACGGTGCTGAAGGAATTGAGTGATTGGCACTTAACCAGATCAAGGTAGATGCCGAGTGTTCTGCTCTGCGCGGAGCTCCCAGCTTGGTTGCCCCAAGACCTCATGCATTCGACGAGTGCGCGGTAGAGGAGGGTCGTCTTTCCTGTGCCGCGTCGGCCGACCACTAGTTGGTCTACCGGCGCAACCATTTGGTTGATGTAACCCCAATAGTCAACGTAATAATCAGCAAGGAGGTTTAGTTTCTCGGTATCGTTCAGAGCAATGTAGTCGGTTCGAAGCATAGAGTTGAATGCTTCATCGAGCCGCGGGCTTGTCATCTAGTTCCTCTCGCGATCGATGACGAGTTTGACCCAATTAAGTGGGATTTGTTGAATTGGGATTGTTTGGTCATGTGGGTGTCGAAGGATACAGCTCGACGTCATGATGTCAGTCAATTATCTGACAGTTCGGCGGAGTGGTGCAAGTAGTCCTACTTCAAGTAGGTGTGGAGCGGTGAGTAGGACGGTCGCAGCCTTTACGTATGGCCAGGCCGGATCGGAGGTGATGGAGTGCTTGGCGGAGTGCCTGCGTAAACCCTACAGCCAGAGTTAGGCAGACGCCCACCGAGCCTGCCACCGTGGTCAACCAACCGCCTGTTGCGAGCCCGTTGCTGGTGCATGTGCGCCAAGGTCAAGGCAGCATTGACGCGTGGTCGGTGCGACGGGTCGAGCGGTGCTCTGGTTGATTTACTCGGGTCGGAACTTAACGAAATTGCCACGCATTCATGTGCTGGCCAGGTCCACGTGATAGATCAGGGCGACCTCTCCGACCCGGTCTACCTGTCGAATGACCTTCTCTTGCTCGATCAGGAGAGTTCCGACCTCGACCTGGAAAAGTGCCGCTAGGCGTACATCTGCTGGTATCTCTCGCTGGCGGACTTCTGACGGCGTCTGCCTGTGCTGGGCCACGTATGTACCCCTGCCTTGTTCGGTGGCGACCTGGCCCTCCTCCCGCAGGGCAGCTATCGCCTTGCGGATCGTGCCGCGGGCTACATGGAATTCGGCGGCGATGGCGCTTTCGGTCGGCAGCAGGGCGCCGGATGGGATAGCGCCGCTCTCGATGCGCTTCCGTAGTTCATCGGCGATGACCCGGTAGCGCGGCTGTCCGTAGCGCGGGGTGGGCATCTGGTCACCGTACCTGGCACTTGTCTTACCAAGTGCCAACCTGAAGCCTCGTTTTGGCGTGTAGACAAGTCGTCCACTTGTAGGTACGTCTCCGAGTGTGCGGCTGGTATGACGGCGTGTATCAGGGGTGGTGCTGCGTCGGCCTGGTCGTGCTACTTCACCCGGGAACACGGCCTGCTCTACCGCAAGTGGCCCGGCCAAGTCACCAGCCAAGCCGCCCACCGCGAACCTATCGAGTACGAAGGCCGTATGAAGATCACTGAGGCCAGCGCCGTAGCCCTGGCCTCAATGCTCCCGAACGGGTTGCCGGTCACTCCTGCGGCGTAGCCTCATGCCCCGGCATCCCATGGGTACGCCGACGCTTCCTCGATTCCGCCCGGTCGGCGCGTAATCCGACCCGCAGCGCCGACCCGGATCGGGCTGACTCGCATTCGGCGTCAGGATGGTCAGAAGTCGTAACCGCGGCGGTGACCGCAGGGGTATGCAACGAAGATGGTTTCCGCGAGGATCTCGCCGCCGGGGAGCATGGCCTCGGTGCTCTCTGCGGTGGAGCCGGTGACCCGCCGGCCGCAGTCCGGGCAGGGCTTGCCGTCCACGATGGGCTGGATGACAAGCGTGTCGTTCCGTTCCTTGAGGTAAGGCTTGAAGGCGCGGTAGGCGTTCGGGCCGGCCATGTGTACGCACTCGCCGATCTCGTCCCAGGTGGCGCCGAGCTGGCGCGCCTGAGCAACGGCGCGGGCCTGGGTGAGCGTGGCGTTGCCGATGGCGGCGGTGGCATCCCGGAGGAGACCGAGCGCCTCCAGCTTGGTGGTGGTGGTCATCAGACCCTCCCGATCTTATCGTTTCGATAATTTTATCGTCCTGATAAGGCATGGTCAACTGGCGTGGCGGGGTCGTCCGCTCCTGTGGCAACCCGCCTCCGTCGTCCAGTCGGCGTGTTCGCATTCTCGCCGCCCGCCCGCCGCGCTCTGCCGGGGATTGCCGTCAACAAGTTGGAGGGTGAGTGATGGCTCTGCGTGGCGGTATGAGGTTCGCCGTGCGGTTCGAGGACGTGTTCCCGGCGGGGTGCGCGTTGGTGCCCGAGTCGTTGGGTGAGGTCGAGGACTACGACGAGAAGACCGGCCGGCGTAGCCCAGCCAAGGACAAGCTGACTGGTCAGCGGGTGTGCCAGGTCCGGGTGATGGACCTTGACCCTGAGCTGGGGAAGCGGTCGCGGGAGACGACGGTGAAGATCTCGGCTGACTACCAGCCGGTGCCGCCGTCGGGTGCGCCGTTCGAGGCGGTGGAGTTCGACGGGATGACGGTGACGCCGTACGTGGCGAACAACGGTCGGATGGCGCATTCGCTGCGGGCGACCGGGCTGCGGGCTCCGGTGGTCGGCGGGCAAGAAGTGACGGTGACGAACGATGGGCTCTGGACGATCCGGGACGTGGCGGCGTACCTGCGGGTACCGACCGAGACGCTGTACCGCTGGCGCAAGGTCAAGTACGGTCCGCCTGCGGCACGGGTTGGCCGTCACCTCCGGTACGAACCGGAAGCGGTCCGATCCTGGGTACGCGAGCAGGCGGCGGCCTGATGGGACACGTCGAGGATCGCTGGTACAAGACACTGCGTCACCCGGGCGGGCAGCGGGAGCGGGTCAAGACGGAACTGTTCGGCAAGGGTTTGCGCTACCGGGTGCGCTACATCGGCCCGGATGGCAAGGAACGCAAGAAGTCGTTCCCGGACCGGGCCAAGCGTGAGGCTGAGGCGTTTCTCGTCTCGACCGAGTCGGACAAGCTGCGCGGCTCGTACGTCGATCCGGTCGCGGGTCGGATGACCTTCGCGGAGTACGCCGAGACTTGGCTACGGACGCGCTCGTTCGACGAGTCGACCCGGGAGAGCACGGAGTTTCGGGTACGCAAGCACCTGCTGCCGTTCTTCGGCTCCAAGAAGCTGGCCGAGATCAAGCCAGGTCATATCCGGGCGTGGGACGCGAACATGGTCGGCAAGCTGGCTCCTGCGACTCGGGCCGTTGTCTTCGCCCACCTGCGGACCATCCTCGGCGCGGCCGTCGATGACGAGCGGATCGCCAAGAATCCGTGTTCGGCAAAGTCGGTCAAGCCTCCGCGCCCGGTGCAGCGCCGGGTAGTGCCCTGGCGGTACGAACAGGTTTCGGCAATCCGCGCTGGCCTCGCGCAGGGATACCGCCCTATGGTCGACCTGGGGGCCGGCTGCGGTCTGCGGCAGGGGGAAATCCTCGGCCTCGGGGTCGACGACATCGACTTCGACGGCGGCTGGGTGCACGTCTGCCGTCAGGTCAAGCTGGTCCGCCGGATACCGTTGCCCGACTCCGTCGCCCAGGTGCTACGGCAGCATGTCGACGACTTCGCCCCGGTGCCGCTCACCCTGCCGTGGGAAGACCCGGCCACCGACGAGCGGGTAACGGTTCCGCTGCTGTTCACCACCACCCGGCGGGGTGCGATCAACCGGCGCACCTTCGACAACAAGAGTTGGCGACCCGCTGTCGTGGCGGCCGGCATCACGCCGACCCGCTCCACCGGGATGCATGCACTACGCCACTTCTACGCCTCGTTGCTGCTCGACGCGGGGGGAGAGCATCAAGGCCCTGGCGTCCTACCTCGGCCACGCCGACCCCGGCTTCACGCTCCGGGTCTACACGCACCTGATGCCAGCCAGCGAGGAACGCACCCGGAATATGATCGACCGTCTCTTCTCGCCCCCTGTCGGTCGCCAAGAACATTGATCTTGGTCTGCCTATCTGATGTCGGATCCGTCGTATATCGTCCGGCCATGTCTCGGCAGAAGAAGAAGGCTCCGCGGAAGCGCGGGGGAGCGGGTGTTGCCATCTATCACGATATGCGCGTAGAAGAAGACTTTGAGCGCTGCGCGCAACGCTTGGTGGAAACCATTGCATTTGCTGCTCGGACGCATCCAGGCAAGAAGAGGTGCCTGTATTTGGATGTCCAGGGTCATCGAAACGATGCAAATGGCTATGACCGGGATGCGCACGAGATCATGGGGAATTTCCTGTTCACCTTTCTGATGCCCTACCTTTCTGAGGCGTCCACTCCTCTCGGGGCATATAGGAACCCCAGAGGGCAGCGAGACGATGTTCCTGATGTTGTTGCGGTTGCTGATCCTGATGAGCGCCCGGATGAGCTGCTCAATCTGGCGAAGCGAGTCAGGGGCGTAAAACAAGACGCTCGCCGTTCAAGGCCGTCCCTGCCCGCGATTGCCGACTACCTCGGGGTCAAGGAGGTGGCCTGTATCATCTGCTGGTCAACGCCGGTCCATCGTGCCCACGCAGTGCCGGATTCCCTGGGTGGTTCGAACGACGTTCGGAACTTCGCGCCCCTTTGTGAGGGGCACCATAGGCGGGCGCCTGATGTTGTCGACGCGGAAGCATTCTGGCGCTGGATTGACTATGCCTGCCAGAAGGAAAGACGGAAGCGCCTTGCGTTGATGCACAAGGCGGCCCCTGCGTTGATTCCTGATCCGGGGCCTGAACCAGATCGCGCGCCAGGCACCTTTTTCGACCAGGTAAAGCGTGAGCTGATTGATCTTTACGGCTGGGTGGAGAGCGACTTTGAAGGGCTGGCGTGGAGCAGGGTGCTCGATGATTTCTATGTCGTGCTGGAGCAGGCGACCGGTAAGCACTTCGGTGTCGATCGCAAGGTCTCGACCTACGCGTGGGCTTACAACGTGGCCAAGAAGCGGGTGGAGTTGAGAGGCCTGGCGGGTGAAGACCTGCTCAACGCTTGACGCCCTGGCGACGCCCTGAGCGGGTGTCAGTCAGACTAGATGCCTGCTCGGGGCGCGAATCACGTTCATAATCCGGCGTACAGGTCGACTCGTCCGTCGCCCACCAGTTCGAGCCGTGATCAAAGCTCTGAGATGGTCCTGCTCGGGCCGTCCATGGTCAACGTTGGCCGGCGTTGACGGTTCACCGATCGCCTAACCGGCCCAGAGGCGGCCCGGGGGAACTCTGCTGGGCGACCAGGTGATTTCGTCTGCGGCGGCTGGTTGGCGGTCTCTTCGTCTGTTGGATGATGCGGCTTGAGCAGCGCAGGCATAGTCGCCAAGTTTGCGTTTTTAGCGTTTACGGCGCATGTTGGCGAGTATGGCGAGTATGGCGAGTATGAGTGGGGAACTCCTGACCACTGGCCAGGCGGCTAATCTGCTGGGGTCGTCGCGCCAGCAGGTGGTCAACCTGTGTGAACGTGGGGAGTTGTCGTTCGTGCGGGTCGGTGCGCACCGCAAGGTCAGGCGGGAGCACGTCGAGGCGCTGTTGCGACCCAAACAGGCGTTGACTCGTGATCAGCTCAAGTCGCTGTGGCTGCACCAAGCAGTGGCCGGCGGCTTGGTCGCCGATCCGGACAGGGTGCTGGGCAAGGCCCAGGAGAATCTTGATCGGCTACTCAGGAAGCACCGGGGGTCCATGGCCGAGGTCTGGTTGAGGCGCTGGCAGGACAAGATCAACGAAGGGGTTGGGTCCGTCCTCCGGGCGTTGACATCAGAAGATCCGGAGGCTGTCGAGTTGCGGCAGAACTCGCCTTTCGCTGGCGTGCTCTCGCAGCCACAGCGTCGGAAGGTTCTTGAGTCCTTCAAACGCAGCGGATGGGAGGCTCACCTCACCTGAGGTCGATTTGGTAGTCCAGGCTGACTCGGTCGGCGGGAATCGTGATGTCGGCAACCTCAAGCACTCGCTCGTCGGCGTACGTCTGTCGGGTGAGGACGAGGACCGGCACGCCGCCGGGAATCTTCAAGGCGTCGACCTCATCGGCTCTGGGCATCCTTGCTCGGACCTGTTCCCGCACTGAGATGATCGTGTGGCCCAGGCTGTAGAGCTGGGAGGTGTTGCCGCCAGGCCAAGGTTCGTTGGCGGGATCGGCAACCGGAGTGCCAGCCACCATCTCCAGCAGGAGATATGAGGTCGACATCTGCTGTGGCGTGCCGTGTGCGCGGAAGACGAAACGGCGCTCCAGCAGCATCGTGCCCGGCTCGACGCCGAAGAGTTCGGCTATCGTCTCGTTCGCTGGCGTCTCACGGAACTTCTTGTCGAGGGTGTACGCCGACCAGGCGATCTGTTGGTCTGCCGTGAAGGACGTGACCAGTTCACCAGAGCGGACCTGGTCAAGTTCCTTGCGGTAGCGGTCGGAGCCCAGGCGACGTACGGGTACCACGGGACGCGCGTACGTCCCGCGTCCCATCTCCGTGGCCACCAGGCCCTCGGCGCGCAGCACGGCCAAAGCTTCCCTGACCGTCCCACGCGCTACCGAGAACTCGGCCATCAAGGTTGATTCGCTGGGCAGCAACGCTCCAGGTGGGGTCGCGCCGGACATGATCCGGCGGCGCAGTTCGTCTGCCACCAACCGATACCGGGGTGGCTCCGCGTGCGGGGTAGGCACGTCCGTCACCGTACCGCCGATCTTCCGGAGGTAGGTGCGTCGTGCCGGTTGCCCCTACGACTTCGGGAGGCAACCCGTGACGCGATGGCGATGGTTCCAGAGGCCAGCCGAACCGATCGACGCCGTTCAGCCCGCAACCCGCTACGACCGGCAAGATGGCCAGCCCAGGCCGGCGCGGACCCGGCCGGCACCAAGCCGTCGTCCCGACGACCATAAAACGGAAGGCGACGGGCTGCGGCGGTCGGTCAGGGGTGGGTGAGGAGTTTGGCGAGGCGGTCGGCTACCGGTGGGGCGTGCAGGTGCAGGCGGGCCACGTTGATCGCGTCGGCGCCGACCACGGAGAGCAGGGCTTGCGCGCCGACGGCGTACACGGCGAAGTAGCCGGACTGGTTGCGGACGGTGGACTGGCGGAACTCGCCCTGGCCGAGACGGAGGCTGACCTGCCGGCCCAGGCCGAAGGTTGCCGCCGCCATCGCGGCCAGGTCGTCCGGGTCCAGCTCGTCCGGCACGTCGTGGGTGATCCGCAGGCCGTCCACCCCGCCGAGGACACTGCCCTGCACCCCGGGGATCTGTAGGCGCAGCTCGGCCAGTTCGGTCCCGATCGCCGGGTACGGCAGCGACGGGTTGCCGGCCAGCGACGGCGGCAGCGTGGCCGGCGGCGGGAGGTCGGGTCGTTGCCCGGTGCGGCGGGGCAGGGAGGCGTCGCCGGTGCTCACAGTTCCAGCTGCTCCTCGATGGTGCGCAGTTGGTGCCGGGCCAGGGCCAGGTTGGACCGGCTCTTGCTGAGCATCAGGTAGAGGAACAGCCCCTTGCCGTTGGCGCCGGTGAGCGGTCGGATGATGTGGTACTGACCGCCGAGGGTGATGAGCATGTCCTCGATGTCGTCGTCCAGCTTCAGCATCTCGATGGTGCGCATCTTGGCGCGTACCACGTCGGTGTTGCCGGCGGCGGCGACGGTGAGGTCGATCTCCGGGGTGCCGCCGGCGACGCCGAGGGTCATCCCGCTGGTGTAGTCGACGAGCGCGGCGCCGATGGCGCCGTCGATCGTCATGGCATCCTTCAGTGCGGTGTCGAGGTTGGCCACATCGCCTCCAGGGTCGACTGGCGCAGCTACGCACGCCAGCGCGGCTTCCCGGAGCCCCCCGTCGCCCCGGCGAAGAATCTTGGATGAGAGTTGCACACGTTGCGTCCCATCCGCACCTCGGGCAGGCGCGAAGGGGCTGAGCGGGCCAGGCCGGATGACCACCGGGCGACCGAGATCGTCGCAGCGGCGGATGCCTGAGAAACGCCTGCGTCTGCTACCCGGGCAGCTCCGGTGACCGCGGGCATCCTGAGGCGACCGTCGCGGTCACCGGCGCCGACCGGGTCGGATCCGGGCTGATCCGAGCGGGCACAGCATGTCGGGTCGGGGGTGCCGGCGCGGGCCTAGCGTGGGCGG
Organism: Micromonospora sp. WMMD1082; assembly: GCF_029626175.1. Classification (NCBI taxonomy): domain Bacteria; kingdom Bacillati; phylum Actinomycetota; class Actinomycetes; order Micromonosporales; family Micromonosporaceae; genus Micromonospora; species Micromonospora sp. WMMD1082. Next base: position 4,599,939 of record NZ_JARUBM010000002.1, read on the forward strand.
CGGAAAGGGAGGGAGATCCGGGTGCTGGAGCGGCTCAACCAGGCCATGGAGCACATCGAGGCACATCTCGACCGGCCGATCGAGGCGGCCGAGTTGGCGCGGATCGCGGTCACGTCGGAGTACCACTTCCGGCGGATGTTCTCCGCGCTGGCCGGCATCCCGCTGTCCGAGTACGTGCGTCGCCGGCGGCTCACCATGGCGGGGGCGGACGTGGTCGCGGGGGAGCGGACGCTGCTCGACATCGCGGTCCGCTGGGGGTACGGCTCGGCCGAGGCGTTCGCCCGGGCGTTCCGGGCGATGCACGGGGTCGGTCCCGGCGAGGCCCGGCGTACCGGTGCCGCGTTGCGTGCCCAACCCCGGATGTCCTTCCGACTCACCGTGGAAGGGAGTAGCAGCATGCGATACCGCATCGTGCGCAAGGAGTCGTTCTCGCTCGTCGGCCGCAGGGCCCGGGTGCCGCTGGTGCACGAGGGCATGAACCCGGCCATCGTGGAGTTCGTCCAGGGCATCGCGCCGGCGGTCCGGGAGCGGATCGAGGCGCTGTCGGACCAGGAGCCGGCGGGGATCGTCAACGTCAGCGACGGTCTGGCCGGCAACCGCGCGGAGGGCACCGAGCTGGACTACTGGTACGGCGTGGTGACCGGCGCCGAGGTGCCGGCGGACCTGGACGCGCTGCCGGTGCCGGCGGGAACGTGGGCGGTCTTCGAGACCTCCGGGGCGTTCCCGGAGGCGGTGCAGTACCTGTGGCGGGACGTCTTCACCCAGTGGTTCCCGGCCAACCCGTACCGTTCCCGGCCCGGACCGGAGATCTCACGTACCCGCGTCTCGGCCGACGGCGGGCACGCGGACGCCGAGCTGTGGATCCCGGTGGAACCGGTGGGCGGGTAAGCCGGGGGAGCGGGTCAGGCCGGGCCGTCGGTGAGGCCGGCGAGCACCCGCCGCTGGAAGGCGCGGGCCGGCGGGCCGTGGGGCGGCGGACCGCCGTCGCGGGCGGCGATCGACCGCTCGACCAGCTCCGTGGTGGCGGCGTCGACCAGCGGCCCGGCCTCGGTCAGCAGCCGCCGGCCGGCGCCCACCTTCGGCAACCACACCCCATGGTGTACGCGTACCCACGCGCGGCAGGCGCCGAGGACGGCGTCCTCCGCGCCGGGCGCCGGTACGTCGCCGGGCGGGATCGGCCGGTCCAGCCACCAGCGCAGCGCGTCCCCGATCAACCGGCGCAGGTCCGCCGGGGCCAGGTCGGCGAAGACGTCGGCGGCGGGCGGGCCGAGCAGCGCCCGCCCGCTCTGGTGCAGGATGCTGCGATCGAGGCCGTACCAGAACAGGCCGTCGGTGGGCGGCCGGTCGGCCGGGCCGTACGAGACCCGGAAGTCCATCCGTACGCCGGTGTTCAGCTCGACCTCGAAGCCGGGTTCCGGGGTGCCGGAACGCGCCACCTCCCGCCGGTACACGACCAGCTCCAGGCCCCGGGCCGGGCAGGGCAGTGCCTCGTGTCGCAGTCGTGCCACCAGTTCCCCGGCGACCGCCCGGTCCAGCGGGCCGGCGCAGAGCAGGGCCACGTCGACGTCGCTACGTCCCGGCTGGTACGCGCCCAATCCCACCGAGCCGGCGACGTACGCCCCGGACAACTCGTCGCCGAGCACCTCGCCGGCGACCGCGACCAGGTCGCTCAGGTATCGCCGCAGCGGTTCATCCGGGTTCATCCGTGCTCGGGTTCGCCCGGCTCGCCCCACAGCGTGCCGGCGGGCAGGAAGAACGCCGCCGCCTCCGTGCCGAGGGCGTGCCGGATGACCAGCCGGGCGTGCTCGTCCAGGTCGGGCAGCCGGCCCGGCGCGAACCACCGGACGTCCAGCGACTCGTCGTCGTTGACCCGTGCCTCGCCACCGAGCAGCCGGCAGTGGAAGCCGAGGTTGAGGTACTCGCAGTGGTCCCCGTTGGGATAGGTGTGCGGGTGCGACACCGCGCTGCTGAGCCGCAGCGGCTCGACCTCCAGCCCGGTCTCCTCCCACACCTCGCGCACCACCGCGCTGGCCGGCTGCTCGCCCGGTTCGACGAAGCCGCTCACCACCGACCACCGCCCGTCGTCGGCCCGCTGGCCGAGCAGCAGCTCGCCCGCGTCGTTGCGCACCACCGCGCTGACGCTGGGTAGCCAGAGCAGGTCGTGGCCGACGTGCTTGCGCATCCGCAGGATGTAGTCCGGTATGCCCACCCGGCGAGATTAGCCGGCCGTCGATCATCGGCCGGCACCCGGGCGGTATGCGCGGATTTCGCAGTTCACACCCGCCGGCCGGCCAGCACGTCTACTGTGGAAAAGCCTGGTGACTTGCGGTGTTCCGGTGGCGGGCGGTCGCTTCCCGGTGCACAGTGATCCCATGAGCGACAGCGGACGTGGGCGCTACTACTGGTGTACGCGACACCACCGGGTCGAGACCGATCCCGACGTGTGTCCGGCCCGGCACGTTCTCGGGCCGTACGCCTCAGCGACCGATGCGGAGAACGCCCTGCAACAGGTGCAGGAGCGTAACGAAGCGTGGGAGGCCGAGGACGCCCGCTGGGCCGGGGAGGAAAAGTAGACGGCGCGGGACACCGCTCGCGCCGAGAGCACCGCGTGCGCCGCGAGGGCGGCAGCACGTCCCCAAGGAGGGAACCGAGATGGCCGAAGCACAGCAGGCCACCCGCCCGGCAGCGAAGCGTACGCCCGCGAGGAAGACCGCCGCGACGGAACGCACCGCGGGGCTCGCCCGTAGCCCGTCCACCCGGCGCGCGAACGGCACCGCCCCGGCGGCCCGCAGGACCGGCACCGCCACGGCTCGTCAGACCGGCACCGCCCCGACGGCTCGCGCGACATCCGGCGGCGCCGGGCGGACCCCCGCGTCGAAGAGCGCCGCCACCATGACGCCGGCGGCCAGGGCGGCCTCGTTGGCGCGGAAGACCGCCGCGGCGAAGAAGGCGGCGCCCGCGAAGAAGACCGTGTCGGCGAAGACCGCACCGGCGAAGCGGACCGTGTCGACGAAGACGGCACCGGCGAAGAAGGCGGCCTCGAAGGCCACCTCGACGCGGGCCGCGACCGGCACGCGCACGACCACGACCGCGGCGAAGCGCACGCCCACGACCACGGCGAAGCGCACGACCGCGGCGAAGCGCACGCCCGCGACGAAGCGCACGCCCGCGACGGCGGCGAAGCGGACGCCCGCGAAGAAGACGGCGACCGCGCGGACCACGGCGGCGAAGAAGACGCCCGCCCGGAGCACGGCGGCGAAGACGCCCGCCCGGAAGGCGGCCCCGGCACGCAAGACGGCCCCCGCGACGAAGGCGACGGGCACGCGGAGTGCGTCGGCCGCGCGCACGGCACCGGCGAAGAGGGCGACCTCGGCGGCGAAGCGTGCCCCCGCGCGGAAGACGGCGGCGACGGCGCCCGCGAAGAAGGCCCCCGCGCGGAAGACCACCGCGGCGGCGGCCCGGAAGACGGCGGTTACGGCCGCGGCGAAGAAGGCCCCCGCGAAGAAGGCCGCGGCGAAGAAGGCCCCCGCGAAGAAGGCCGCGGCGAAGAAGGCGCCCGCGAAGAAGGCCGCGGTGAAGAAGGCGCCGGCGAAGAAGGCTGTGGCGAAGAAGGCCCCCGCGCGGAAGACCACCACGGCGGCCGCGCGAAAGACGGCGGCGCCCGCCAGGAAGGCAGTGGCCAAGACGGCGCCGGCCAAGAAGGCTGCGGTGAAGAAGGCGCCCGCCAGGAAGACCACCACCAGGAGCACCGGGCGGGCGACATCGGCCGGGCGGGCCGGCAGCGCGCGGAAGGCGGCCGGCTGACCCGGCGTACGCCCGACGATCGTCGGTCGGGGGAGGGCGGAGCGCGCGGGGCGCTGTCAGGATTGGCTCGTGGTCTTCCGACGTGTCCTCGCGCCCCGCATCGACTTCGGCGCGCTGCGCCGTGAGCTGGGCCTGCCCGAGGTCTATCCGGCGGCGGCGCAGCGGGAGGCCGACGAGGCGTCCGCCGCGCCGCCCCGGCCCGCCGTCGACCGCACGGACGTCCCGCTGGTCACGGTCGACCCGCCCGGCTCGCGGGACCTGGACCAGGCGATGCACCTCAGCCGCCGCGCCGGTGGCGGCTACCGGGTGCGGTACGCGATAGCCGACGTCGCCGCGCACGTACGCCCGGGAGGTGCGCTGGAGGAGGAGACCTGGCGCCGGGGGCAGACCGTCTACCTGCCCGACGGCAACGTGCCGTTGCACCCGCACACCCTCGGCGAGGGGGCGGCGAGCCTGCTGCCCGACGTCGACCGGGCGGCCGTGCTGTGGACCATCGACCTGGACGCCGACGGTGGCACCACCGCCGTGGTGGTGCAGCGGGCGCTGGTGCGCAGCCGGGCCCAACTGGACTACCCGGGGGTGCAGGCCGACGCCGACGCAAGCCGGTTGCCTGAGCCGATCGCCCTGCTGCCGGAGATCGGTGCCCGGCTCACCGCCCGAGGGCTGGGCCGGGGCGCGGTCAACCTGCCCATCCCCGAGCAGGACGTGGAGGCCGACGGCGACGGTTGGCGGCTCGTGCTGCGCGCGCCGGTGCCGATGGAGGAACACAACGCGCAGATCTCCCTGCTCACCGGAATGGCCGCCGCTGATCTGATGCTGGCCGGTGGGGTCGGCCTGCTGCGGACGATGCCGGCGCCGAAACCCGAGGCGGTGCAGCGGTTGCGGGCCGCCGCCGCACCGCTGGGCGTGCACTGGCCGGACGGCATGAGCGTCGGCGAACTGCTGCTCCGGCTGGACCCGGCCCAGCCGAGGGCCGCCGCCTTCATCGACCAGGCGGCCGAGCTGATGCGGTCGGCCGCGTACACCCCCTTCGACGGCGAGCCGCCCGGGCAACCCGCGCACGGCGGGGTCGCGGCCGCGTACGCCCATGTCACGGCGCCGCTGCGACGACTGGCCGACCGGTACGCCACGGAGGTCTGCCTGGCCCTGCACGACGGCCGCGAGGTGCCCGACTGGGCCCGCGCGGCGCTGCCCCGGCTGCCTGCGGTGATGGCGGCCACGGATCGCACCGCGTCCGCGGCGAGCCGGGGCGCGGTCGACCTGGCCGAGGCGGTGCTGCTGGCGCATCGGGTGGGCGAGACGTTCGACGCCGCCGTGCTGGACGTCGACGCGCCGCCGAACGGCAAGGGCCGCCCGGCCCGCCCGCCCGGCGGCACGGTGGCCCTGGACGACCCGCCCGTGCGGGCCCGCTGCCTCGGTGAGCTGCCGCTCGGCACCCGGGTCCGGGTCCGGCTGGTCGCCGCCGACCCGGTCACCCGCTCGGTCTCCTTCGAACTCGCCTGAGGGCGCCGGGTCCGGGGCGGTCACCGCCACGCGTCCTGTCGAGCTGAACCGCCTGCGCTATCGGCGGGTTTTGTCACAGCGCCGGTCGCTGCTGCGGGCCGGCGGGTTTGGGAGGATGACGGGCATGGCATACGACGCGAGCGACCTGCCCGACGTGTCCGGGCTCACCGTCGGCATCATCGGTGGCACGGGCGACCAGGGCCGAGGGCTCGCCTACCGGTTCGCCCGGGCCGGCCAGACGGTGCTGATCGGCTCCCGGTCCGCCGAGCGGGCGGTCCAGTCGGCCGCCGAGATCGCCGCGCTGCCCGGCGTGCCGGCGGCCGGCAGCGTCACCGGGGCGGACAACGACGAGGTGGCCCGGCGCAGCGACGTGGTGATCATCGCGGTGCCCTGGGACGGGCACGCCGCCACCGTCGGCGCGCTCGCCGCACCGCTCGCCGGCAAGATCGTCGTCGACTGCGTCAACCCGCTCGGCTTCGACAAGCAGGGCCCGTACGCGCTGCCCGTCCCGGAGGGCAGCGCCGTCCAGCAGGCCGCCGCGCTGCTGCCCGACTCCCGCGTCTGCGCGGCGTTCAACCACGTCAGCGCCCCGCTGCTGGCCGATCCCGAGATCGACCGGATCGAGCTGGACGTGCTGATCTGCACCGAGGAGCGGGAGCTGGTCGGCATCGTCGGCGCGCTCGCCGCCCGCATCACCGGCATGCGGGGCATCTACGCCGGGCGGCTGCGCAACGCCCACCAGATCGAGGCGTTCACCGCCAACCTGATCGCCATCAACAAGCGCTACAAGGCGCACGCGGGCGTCCGCGTCACCGACCTCTGAGAGCCGGTCACCCCGCCCGGATCGCGGCGGAGCGGAAGCGGGCGGCGCCGACGCAACAGGGCCGGGCGTGCCGGCCATAGTCTGGTGTGACGATCCAGATGGAGCCGACCGATCAGGAGTTGTGGTCGGCGACGGTGGCCGGCGACGAGGTGCTGTTCGCCCGGCTGTTCGACCGGTACGCGCGCACGGTCTACAACCACGCGTTCCGGCTCACCGGGTCGTGGTCGCTCGCCGAGGACGTCACCCAGTCGGCCTTCCTGGTCGCCTGGCGGCGCCGTGCCGATGCCCGCCTGGTCGACGGCTCGATGCTGCCCTGGCTACTCGTGATCACCACCAACACCGCGCGCAGCGAGTCCCGCTCGGCGCGGCGGTGGCTCGCGCTCCTGCGGCGGATGCCGCCCGAGCGCGGTACGGACGGCGACCTGGCGCAGGAGGTGGCCGGCCGGGTCGACGACGAGCGGCGGATGCGGACGATCCTGGCAGCGGTACGCCGGCTGCCGCGCGCCGAGCGTGAGGCCGTCGCGCTGTGCCTGTGGTCCCGTGTGCCGTACGCCGACGCCGCGGTCGCCCTGGGCATCAGCGAGGCGTCGGTCCGCTCCCGGGTGAGCCGGGCCCGCGCCCGGCTGGCCGTTCACCGTGTCGACAACACCGTGGAGGACCAATGAACGACCTGCTCACCCCGCCCGCCGACCGTGACCTGCCGGCCGGCCGAGCGGGGCAGATGCGGGCCCGCCTGCTGGCGGACCTGGGAGTCGGCCCGCGACGGTCGCCGGTGCGTCGTCGCGTCGCCCTCGCGCTCGTCGCTGCCGTCGCCGTCGCCGCGCTCGGGCTGGTCGCATGGCCCGAGCACGATCGGGCGCCCCGGTATCTTGCCTTCGGGCCGGACGAACTGTCGCCGACGCTGCGGCAGTCCGCCGAACGGTGCCTGGCCCTCGGCGATGACCCGGCACGGATGCCCGTGACCATCGCCGATCTGGCCGTGGCCGTCGAACGGGGCGACCACGCCGCGCTGATGTTCCTCACCGACGACCACTACCTCGCCTGCGATTTCTGGGATCCGCCCCACCAGCCCTGGCCGGACGGCGGTGCACCCTCGCCTCGCCTCGCCTCGCCGGCCAGGTCGACGGCGGTGGCGAGCTCCGTCGACGACCCGACCTGGCGCGGCGACTGGCTGCCCGGACCGGTGCAGCGGCTCCTGCTCACATCGACCGACCCCGACGGCGGCGAGGTGGTCGCCATCGGACGGGTCGGCGCCCGCGTACACCGGCTGGTGATCGAGCACGCCGACGGCAGGACAGCGCCGGCCCGCATCTCCGGCGGCGCGTTCGGCCTCATCGCCGACGACGGCGACATCCGCGACGACGGCGGGGCGGACCTGGTCGCGTACGACCGGGCCGGCGTCGAGATCGACCGCCGCCCGCTGTTCACTCCGTTCGACCAGTTGGGTCGCTGCTACGTCGACCCGGCCGGCGCCGTCGTCTACGGCGATCCGGGGCCGACGTGCCAGCCCGCCGAACCGTGGCACCGCCGGCGATAGCACCACCGGTGTTTGAGACCAGCTTCGACGATGCCCGCACCGCGCGTGTCGCTGACGGCGGGCACCGAGCTGCATCAAGGTCGACGCGTCGGCAGTGGTCGGTCGCGTCGGCGGTGGCCGTCGTGCCGGCAGTGGCGGTCGTGTTGGCGGTGGCCGTCGTGCCAAGCAGCGGCCGTCGCGTTGGCGGTGGGCGGTCGCTGCGGGCATGGTTCGGGTGCTGGTGCAGGCCGCTGCCGGCGGTGGTCGGTCGTGTCGGCAGCGGTTGTCGTGCCATGCAGTGGCCGTTGCGTCGACAGTGGTCCGCGTGCTGGCGGTGGTCCGCACGTCGACAGGATTTTGTCGTACGGGTGTTCTAACGTGGCGGTGTGTTGAAGGAGCTGGCGCGGGCAGAGGCGGCGACGGGGTCGTGCGTCGACGCCGCCGTGTGGGCCATGCCGGAGAGCAGCCTGGTCGACGCCCTCGACGCGGTGCACCGGCTGGAGCAGCGGCTCGCCGCGGTCAAGCTGACCCTCGTGCGTGAGCTTGACGGCCGTCAGGTGGCGGTGTCGCAGGGTGCGTCGTCCACCGCGGTCTGGCTCCGCGAGCGGCTACGGCTCGGTGTGCCGGCCGCCCGCCGGCTGGTCGACCTGGCCGGTGCCCTGGACGCCGGGCCCGACCAGCTTCGGTTCGCTCTCGGCGCTGGCCAGGTCGACGTGGAGCAGTCCCGGGTGATCGCCGGCATCGAGGCGGAGGTGTCGCGGGAGGCGGGCGCCGAGGCGGCCGAGCGGGCCGTCGCCCTCCTGCTGGGGTGGGCCGGGCAGTTCGATGCGACCGTGCTGCGCCGCCTCGGTGCCCGCATCCTCGACCACGTGGCCCCCGGCCTCGCCGACCAGGCCGCCGGCAGGGCGCTGGAGGCCGAGGCGGCACGTGCCGCCCGTGACCGCCAGCTCACCCTCTCCGACCTGGGCCATGATCGCGTCCGGCTGACCGGCAGTCTCGATCCCGAGACCGCCGCGCTGCTGCGGGCCGCCATCGGCCCGCTGACCGCCCCCAGCGGTCCGGACGATTCCCGCTCACCCGGGCAGCGCCGCCACGACGCGCTCGGCGACGTCTGCCGTCTCGCCCTGCGCACCGGTCAGCTGCCCGAGCACGGTGGTGATGCCGCCCAGGTCGTCGTCACCACCGCGTACGACATGGTCGCCGGGCGTCTCGGGTCGGGCACGTTGGACGACGGCCTGACCCTCACCCCGGCGACGGTGCGTCGGCTGGCCTGCGACGCGGCGGTGCTGCCGGCTGTGCTCGGCGGCGCGGGCCAGGTGCTTGACGTGGGCCGGCAGCGTCGGCTCATCTCCGGGCCGCTGCGGCGGGCGCTGGTCCTGCGCGACCGCGGCTGCGCCTTCCCCGGCTGCGACCGCCCGCCCCGCTGGTGCGAGGGCCACCACCTGCGGCACTGGTCCGACGGCGGTGCCACCAGCCTCGCCAACGCGGTGCTGCTCTGCCGTCACCACCATCGCCAGGTGCACCACCACGGCTGGCAGGTCCGCCTCGCTGCCGACGGGCATCCCGAGTTCATCCCGCCGGCCTGGCTCGACCCGGATCGGCGCCCCCGCCGCAACCACCTACGGCATCCGTCCGCATCCCCAAGCCCACAACCGTCGACCCCGCCGCCGGACGGGCTGCGACCGCTGACCCCAACGCCGACAGAGGTGCGAACTCCAGCGCCCGCCGAGCCACGACCGCCCGTGCCGGTGTCTGCTGGGTCGGGACCGCCCGTGCCGGTGTCTGCTGGGTCGGGACCGCCCGTGCCGGTGTCTGCTGGGTCGGGACCGCCCGTGCCGGTGTCTGCTGGGTCGGGACCGCCCGTGCCGGTGCCTGCTGGGTCGCGACCGCCCGTGCCGGTGCCTGCTGGGTCGCGACCGCTCATGCCGATGTCTGCTGGGTCGCCACCGCCGATGTCTGCTGGGTCGCGACCGCCCACGCCGGTGTCTGCCGGGTCGGGACCGCTCATGCCGGCATCTGCCGGGTCGCCACCGCCGGTGTCTGCTGGGTCGCGACCGTCGGCGTCTGCCGGGCCAGAGGCCAGCACGGTCGTCACCCGCCTGGCGACCGTTGGCAGTGACGTGTGGGGCTCCGGCATCAAGGGACGACGGGCAACCGCGCGCCCGTCCGGCCGGCCCGCCGCGCGGACGCACCCGCCCTGACCGCCGGGGCTGATGGTCCAAGGAGAAGGGCATTGGGGCGCTGCCCGCCGGCCGGCCCAGCTCATGTTCCGCTCTGACCGCGAGCGGCTGTTGCCGCGCATCGACCACCCGGCCGACAAGGCTACGGCCACCTTCTTGGCTACGCGTGCTTCCTGGCTATGGCCACCTTCCTGACTCCTCGTGCTTCCTGACTCCTCGTGCTTCCTGGCTAAGCGTGCGGTTCTGGGCGCCGATGGGATGCGGGTCGTCCGGAAAGCCGGACCGTGTCGGTGGGTGGGTCTAGCGTCCGACGGTGAACAGGTCAGCTTGCCAAGGAGGGTCCTGCCATGACGGCTCAGCTCAACCCGTATCTCACGTTCAACGGCGACGCTCGCCAGGCCATGGAGTTCTACCAGTCGGTCTTCGGCGGACAGTTGCGGATCAGCACATTCGGCGAGTTCGGCACGTCCGATCCCGCTGTCGCGGACAAGGTGATGCACGCGATGCTCACCACCGATCGGGGCTACACCCTGATGGCCTCCGACACCGCGCCCGGCATGCCCTACAACCCTGGGGACACCATCACCTGCAGCCTCAGCGGTGACCCGGGCGAGGGCCTCGAGGAGGCGTGGGAGAAGTTGTCCGACGGCGGCACCGTCGCGATGCCGTTCGAGAAGCAGGTGTGGGGGGACCTGTACGGCATGTGCGTCGACAGGTTCGGCATCCCGTGGATGGTGAACGTCGCCCAGCCGCAGTGACCCGTCGGCAGCGGCAGGGTCCGTCGGCAGGGGCAGGGCACTGCCCGCGCCCCTGCCGCTGCCGACGAATCCGCTAGAAGACACCCAAGGCCAGTCAGAAGGTGAGTCAGACCGGCCGGGTGACCCGCTCCCACATCATCACTGTCAGAAGGTGTGTTCGGCGGCGGGGAACTGGCCGCTGCGGACCTCGTCGGCGAAGCGGCGGGTCGCCTCGTCGAGCACGTCGGCCAGGTCGGCGTAGCGCTTCACGAAGCGCGGTGCCTTGCCGGTACGCAGGCCCGCCATGTCCTGCCAGACCAGCACCTGAGCGTCGGTCTCCGGGCCGGCCCCGATGCCCACCGTCGGGATCGGCAGCTCGGCGGTGACCCGCTTGGCGACCTCGCCGGGCACCATCTCCAGCACCACCGCGAAGGCGCCGGCCTCGGCGACCGCCCGCGCGTCGGCGAGCACCTCGTCGGCGGCCTCGCCGCGGCCCTGCACCCGGTAGCCGCCGATGGTGTGCTCGCGCTGCGGGGTGAACCCGATGTGTGCCATCACCGGGATGCCGGCGCCGACGATCGCGTCGATCTGCGCCGCGTAGTGCCGGCCGCCCTCCAGCTTCACCGCGTGACAGCCGCCCTCCTTCATGAACCGGACGGCGGTACGCAGCGCCTGGGTCGGACCCTCCTCGTACGAGCCGAAGGGCAGATCGCCGACGACCAGCGTGTGCCGGGTGGCCCGGACGACCGCGCGTACCAGCGGCAGCAGTTCCTCGGCGGTCACCGGCAGGGTCGTCTCGTAGCCGTACACGTTGTTCGCCGCCGAGTCGCCGACCAGCAGCACCGGGATGCCGGCGGCGTCGAAGATCGAGGCCGTGTACTGGTCGTACGAGGTGAGCATCGACCATCTCTCGCCGCGCTCCTTGGCGGCGAGCAGGTCGCGGGTGCGGACCCGGCGGGTGGCCGGGCCGCCGTAGAGGGCGGTCACCTCGGCCGGGGTGGACTCCACCATGACGTTCTCCTTCCTCGAGGCCGCGTACGCGGTCCCCGGGTTCTGCCGCGATCGTCGCACCGTCGACGCCGCTCGCGGCAGGGCGCAGTGGAGGACGTCACTCCGGCCGAGCTGCCGGCCGGCTGCCCGGCCGAGCCGCCCGGCCGCACGGTCAGCCGTCCTCGCGCCACCGGTTGGTGATCGGCAGCCGCCGGTCCCGCCCGAACGCCTTCATCGAGATCTTCGTACCGGGCGCGGACTGGCGGCGCTTGTACTCGGCGGTATCCACCATCCGTAGCACCTTGTCCACCACCGCCGGGTCGTGACCCGAGGCGATCAGCCCCTCGCGCCCGAGGTCGCCGTCGATGTAGCCGATCAGGATCGGGTCGAGCACGTCGTAGTCAGGCAGCGAGTCGCTGTCGAGCTGACCGGGGCTCAGCTCGGCGCTCGGCGGCTTGCCGATCGAGTTCTCCGGGATCGGTGGCGTTTCGCCCAGCCGGGCCGCCTCGGCGTTACGCCACGTGGCCAGCCGCCAGACCAGCGTCTTCCACACGTCCTTGACGGGGTTGAAGCCACCGACCGAGTCGCCGTACAGGGTCGAGTAGCCGACCGCCAGCTCACTCTTGTTGCCGGTGGTCAGCACCAGGTGGCCCTCCTGGTTGGACAGGGCCATCAGGATGACACCGCGTACCCGGGCCTGGAGGTTCTCCACCGTCACCCCGGAGAGCGACATGTTCGCCAGGAAGGTGTCCACCATCGGCTGGATCGGCTCCACCCGGTAGTCCAGCCCGGTGCGCTTGGCCAGGTCGGCCGCGTCCTCCCGGCTGTGCTCGGAGGAGTGCTGGCTGGGCAGGGAGACCCCGACCACCCGGTCGCCGCCGAGCGCGTCCACCGCGATGGCCGCGACCACCGCGGAGTCGATGCCGCCGGAGAGGCCGAGCACCACCGAGGGGAAGCGGTTCTTGTCGACGTAGTCGCGTAGCCCGAGCACCAGCGCCTGCCACACCTCGGCCTCGTCGGCCACCGGTTCGATGATCCCGCCGGTGGCCACCGGGCCGGTCGGTGCCGGCGGGATGCCCTCGACGGTACGGCGCACCACCCGCAGGCCGTCGGCGACCTGCGCGCCGTCGACAGCGCCGCCGCTGTCACCGCTGCCGCCGTCGTCCGCTGCCAGACCGGTCCCGCCGTGCCCGGTCCCGCCGTGTTCGGTTGCGTCGGGCAGGGCGACGTCGTGGACGAGCAGGTGCGCGACGAACTGCGGTGCCCGGGTCAGCAGCGTCCCGTCCGGCGCCACGATCATCGAGTCGCCCTCGAAGACCAGCTCGTCCTGGCCGCCGATCATGTTGACGTACGCGATGGTCGCCCCGGCCTCGGCGGCCCGGCGGCGTACCACCGGCAGCCGCAGGTCGTCCTTGTTCAGCTCGTACGGCGAGCCGTTGATGTTGACGACCAGCCCGACCCCGGCCTGCCGGGCCGCCGCGAACGGGCCGCCGGCCTGCCACAGGTCCTCGCAGATGGTCAGCGCCACATCGACCCCGCCGAGGCGGACCACGGTGAGGGTGTCGCCGGGCACGAAGTAGCGATCCTCGTCGAAGACGCCGTAGTTGGGCAGGTGGTGCTTGAAGTAGGTGGCCACCACCTCGCCGCGGTGCACCAGCGCGGCGGCGTTGCGCGCCCCCCGGCCCGGCTCGGCGTCCCCGCTGACCTGCGGCGGCCCGTCGGCGTCGAGGTAGCCGACCACGACCGGCAGCTCGCCCAGCCCGTCGGCGGCGAGGTCGGCGGCGAGCCGGTCGAGCGCCGCCTTCGACGCGGCCACGAAGGATCGCCGGAAGACCAGGTCCTCCACCGGATAGCCGGTCAGCATCATCTCCGGGAACAGGACCAGCTGGGCGCCGGAGTCGGCGGCCCGGCGGGTCCAGGAGCGGACCAGGTCGGCGTTGCCGGTGAGGTCGCCGACGCCGGGGTTGACCTGGCACAGGGCGAGACGCAGGGTGGGCATGCCCTCATCTTGCCCCAGCGGGACGGGGGCGACACGTGGGCGGGCCACCGCGGCGGCCGGGCCGGGACCGCCGGTCGGGACTGGACGGGACGCGGCGGCGGCGGTTCGGTTAACGTCTGCGTAATCGGGTCGGTGGAGACTGGTCGGTCAGGTCGGGCAAAGCCCGTCCGAAGCCGGACATAGGTGTCGCGGAAGGTTGGGGCAGTGGACCGTCAGCAGGAGTTCGTCCTCCGTACGCTGGAAGAGCGGGACATCCGCTTCGTCCGGCTGTGGTTCACCGACGTGCTCGGCACGCTCAAGAGCGTGTCCGTCGCCCCCGCCGAGCTGGAGGCCGCCTTCGAGGAGGGTATCGGCTTCGACGGCTCGGCGATCGAGGGTTTCGCCCGGGTGTTCGAGTCGGACATGGTGGCCATGCCCGACCCGACGACCTTCCAGGTCTTCCCGTTCGAGGGCGGGGTCAGTGGCGAGAGCGCCCGGATGTTCTGCGACATCCTGCTTCCCGACGGCGGGCCCTCCTGGGCCGATCCCCGGCACGTGCTGCGCCGGGCGCTGTCCCGGGCGGCGGAGAAGGGCTTCACCTTCTACACCCACCCCGAGATCGAGTTCTTCCTGCTGGAGAACGGGCCGCTGGACGGCACGGTGCCGGTGCCGGTGGACACCGGCGGCTACTTCGAGCACACCACCCACGCGGTGGCGCGGGACTTCCGCCGGCAGGCGGTGCTGTCGCTGGAGCGGATCGGCATCTCGGTGGAGTTCAGCCACCACGAGGTCGCCCCCGGCCAGCAGGAGATCGACCTGCGCTACGCCGACGCGCTGACCACCGCCGACAACATCATGACCTTCCGGCACGTGGTCAAGGAGGTGGCGCTCTCCACCGGTGTGCAGGCCACCTTCATGCCGAAGCCCTTCACCGACCAGCCGGGCAGCGGGATGCACACCCACCTGTCGCTGTTCGAGGGGGAGCGCAACGCGTTCCACGACGCCGGCGACCCGATGAAGCTCTCCAAGGTGGCCCGGGCGTTCATCGCCGGCCTGCTGGCCCACGCCCGTGAGTACACCGCGGTCACCAACCAGTGGGTGAACTCGTACAAGCGGCTGTTCCCGCAGGCGCTGCCGGACCGGGTCACCGAGAGCCCCGCGTACGTCTGCTGGGGTCACCTGAACCGCTCCGCGCTGGTCCGCGTCCCGGCGTACGGCAAGCCGAACTCGGCCCGGGTGGAGGTCCGCTCGCCCGACTCGGCCGCCAACCCGTACCTCGCCTTCGCGGTGCTGCTCGGCGCCGGGATGAAGGGCATCGAGGAGGGGTACGAGCTGCCGCCGGGCGCCGAGGACGACGTCTGGTCGCTGACCAGCGCCGAGCGGCGGGCGATGGGGTACGAACCCCTGCCGGAGAACCTCGCCGAGGCGATCGACGTGATGGCCGGCTCGGAACTGGTCGCCGAGGTGCTCGGGGAGCACGTCTTCGACTTCTTCCTGCGCAACAAGCGTGCCGAGTGGGAGCAGTACCGCCGCGAGGTCACCCCGTACGAGCGCCAGCGTTACCTGTCGCTCTAGGGCCTGTGTCGAGGTCCCTGGCCGCCGGGCGGCGGGGCTGCGACGACGGCCCGGCCGGGCTGCCGGGCATTGCGCGGTCCCGCTATCGTCTCGATCACCGTGCCGGCGCCCCGTCGGCCGAGGAGTGGTCGGGGAGGCAGTCGGTGCTGGAGGACCTGCTCAGCGGAGCGTGGCAGAGCGTGGTGTTCGGGGTGGTCGGTGTCGGCCTGATGGCCGCCGGCTTCGTCGTGGTCGACCTGCTCACGCCCGGCAAGCTGCGGGACTTGATCTGGGTACGCCGCAACGCCAACGCCGGCCTGCTGCTCGCCGCCAACCAGCTCGGCGTCGCCGGGATCGTGTTCACCGCGATCCTGACCAGCTACCACGACTTCGCCAAGGGGCTGGCCTCGACGGTGCTCTTCGGGCTGATCGGCCTGGGCATCATGGCGCTGGCCTTCTTCGTGCTGGACCTGCTCACCCCGGGCAAGCTCGGTGAGGTCATCTGCTCCGAGGAGCCGCACCCCGTGGCCCGGGTCAGCGCCGCCAGCCACTTCGGCGCCGCGCTGATCGTCTGCGCCTGCATCGCCTGACGGCCCCCCGACTCGTCACGCCGGACCGGGCGTCGCGGGACGTCCGGCGCACGGGCGGACACGCCGGGTTGCGGTGTGTCGGGCCTTCCCGCGCGGCGGACACCGCGGGTTGCGGTATGTCGTGGCGCGGGAAGGCCCGTCAGGTGGGACTCGGTGCGTTACTTGCCGGCGGGCTCGCCGTCGCCGCCAGGAGCGCCCGCACCGCCTGGGCCGCCCCAGCCGCCGGGGCCGCCGAGGACGCCGGCCTCTACGGCGGCGGTGATCGCGTCGGCCTGCTCCTGGGTGAGCTTGCCGTCCTCGACCGCCTGGGCGAGCCGCTCGGCCAGCGCCTCCTTGCGCTCCTCGGCGGAGGCGCCCGGCTTGCGGTCGCCGCCGCGGTCCTCGGCGCCACCGCGACCCCGCTGGCCCTTGTCGTCGCCGCGACCCTGCTGGCCCTCGCGGCCGTCACGACCCTCGCGGCCGTCACGACCCTCGCGGCCGTCACGACCCTCAGGGCCGTCACGGCCCGGACCGCGTTCGTCGTCCGGTCGGGCTGCCGACCGGTGCTGCTCGCGGAGCTTCTCCAGCGCCTCGGTCACCTTCTCGGTGGGTACGCCCAACTCCTCGGCCAGTGCCTCGGCGAACTGCCCGCCGCGACCCGGTCGCTGGCCGTCGGCGCGGCCGTCCTGCTGTTCCTCGCTGCCCGGGGCGGCACTCGTGCTGGCGCTCGGTGTGGCACTCGGGCTGGCCTTGTCGTCGGCGAACGCCACGGTGGGAGCGGCGATCCCCACGCCGAGCACACCTGCGGCGGCCAGTCCGGCCAGCAGGTGCTTCTTCGAGATCGTGCGGGACATCGGTCCTCCAACTCGTCGGTGATGCAATGACGTCACCGACAGTGACGATCTCGGCTGGGGGAGACCCATGTCGAAGCTGTCAGCGAGCTGGCAATCCCGGCGGTCGAGCCGGACAACCGGGCCGCTCCCGCCCACACGCACCCGTCGGGCACGCACCGTTCAGCGGACGGCGGGGGAGACCGTCAGGGTGCCGGTGCCGGCGTCGAGGGTGGCCGGGGTGCCGACCGGGACGGTGAGCTGGCCGGGGCCGTGACCGATCGGCAGCCCACCCAGCACCGGCACGCCCAGGTCGCCGAGGCGCTCGGCGAGCACGTCGGCCACGCCGATCTCCCAGCCGTCGGCGCAGTCGGTGAACTGCCCCACCGCCACCCCGGCCAGCCCGTCCAGCGCACCGGCACGGCGCAGCTGGGTGAGCATCCGGTCGATCTTGTACGGCGGCTCCTGCACCTCCTCCAGCAGCAGCACCGCCCCGGTCAGGTCGGGCATGTCCGGGGTGCCGAGCGAGGCGACGACCAGGCAGAGGTTGCCGCCCAGCAGCCGGCCGGCGGCCCGCCCCGGCACGCGTACGCCGAAGGTCTCCTCGCCCTCGACGGCGCGCACGGTGACCGGCTCGGTGGTGGTCAGCGCCGCGTGCAGGGACTCCGCCGAGGCCAGCGGGGTGCGCTCGTCCCGCCAGGCGGCACCGGGCCCGTGCACCCCGGCCAGCCGGGCACCGCGCCAGAGCGCCAGCTGCACGGCGGTGATGTCGGAGAAGCCGGCGACCACCTTCGGGTCGCGGCGCACCGTCGCCATGTCGATCGCGTCCACCACCCGCTGGGCGCCGTAGCCGCCGCGGGTGCAGATCACCCCGCGCACCTCCGGATCGGCGAAGGCGGTGTTCAGGTCGGCCGCCCGCAGCGCGTCCGAACCGGCCAGGTAGCCCTGGCGGGCGTAGGCGTGGGGCGCGAGCACCGGCCGCAGCCCCCAGCCGGTGAGCAGCTCGACGCCCCGGGCCACCCGCTCCGGGCGGGTCGGCCCCGACGGCGACACCAGCATCACCGTGTCGCCGGGGCGCAGAGCCGGCGGGCGTACGACATCCTCGGGCGCGGTGTGGTCGGACACAGCGGCAGAGCCTAGTCCCGTGCACCGGCCCTGTCGGCCGGACCGGATAGCCTCGACGGCGTGGCAACCGCGTTGGTGATCGAGAACGACCCGACCGACGACCCGCGCCGGCTCGGGGAGTGGCTGACCGAGGCCGGGCTGGAGCTGTCGGTGGTCCGGCCGCACGTGGGCGACGCGCTCCCCGCCGACCTCGACGGGCACGCCGCCCTGGTGGTGCTCGGCGGCGACCAGCACGCCTACCCCCGGGCCGACGGCGCGCCGGGGGCGCCCTGGTTCCCCGCCGTGGAGGGGCTGCTCCGCAAGGCCGTCCGGCACCGGGTGCCGACCCTGGGCGTCTGTCTGGGCGCGCAGCTGCTCGCCACCGCCCATGCCGGCACCGTCGAGCGCAGCCCGTCCGGGCCGGAGGTCGGCCCGGCCGTGGTCGGCCGGCGCGACGCCGCCGAGACGGACCTGCTCTTCCGGTACGTCCCATTGATCCCCGACGTGCTCCAGTGGCACGCCGACGAGATCACCGAGCTGCCCGTCGGCGCCACCCTGCTGGCCGCCTCCACCCGCTACCCGCACCAGGCGTTCCGCCTCGGCGACCGGGCCTGGGGGCTGCAGTTCCACATCGAGTGCGACACCGCGATGATCGCCGACTGGGCCACCGACTCGGCGCTCCTGGCCGAGCTGGGCTATGACCCGCAGCTGGTGATCTCCGCTTGCGACGCGGTGATGGTCGACGTCGAGGAGGTCTGGCAGCCGTTCGCCGCCCGGTTCGCCGCGCTGGCCCTCGGCGAGCTGGACGACACCGGCTCGCGTCGCAGCCTGCCCCTGCTCGGGCACTGATGGGCCGGCCGACCAGCGCCACGGGCCGGCTCGCCCGCTTCGGCTTCGGCATCGCCGACGAGGACGCGGGCGCCCGGGCCGCCGACCTGCTCGGGCCGGACGGGCTCGACCTGTGGCGACCGCAGACGCAGGAACCCACCGGCGAGCGGGCCCGGGAGCTGCTCACCGCGCTGTCCCGGGCCGCCGACCCGGATCTGGCCCTGCGCCAGCTGCACCGGCTGGTCGAGGCCGAACGCCGCGCGGTGCACGGGGTGAACGGCGGCGGCGCGTCGTTGGCCGAGGGCTCGGCGGTGCTCGCCGCCCTGCGCGAGGATCCGGGGCTGCGCCGCCGGCTGATCGCCGTGCTGGGCGCCTCCTCGGCGCTGGGCGATCATCTCGTGGCCAACCCCGACCAGTGGCCGGTGCTGCGCACCGAACCGGACGGGCTCGCCCCGACCGCCGACGGTCGGTTGGAGCTGACCGGCGGCGGCAACCCGGTCGCGGCGCTGCGTCGGGCGTACCGGCTGGCGCTGTTGCGGATCGCGGCGGCCGACCTGACCGGCGGGCGCTGCCTGGATCAGACGATGGCCGCGCTGTCGGCGCTGGCCGACGCCACGCTCGCCGCCGCGTACGCGATCGCCCTGGCCGAGCTGCCCGAGGGCACCCGGGAGCCGCGGCTGGCCGTGGTGGCGATGGGCAAGTGCGGCGGCGGCGAGCTGAACTACGTCTCCGACGTCGATGTGATCTTCGTGGCCGCCGAGGACGACGACCTGAGCGCGGCGACCACGGTCGCCACCCGGCTGATCCACATCTGTGGGCTGGTCGCCTGGCCGGTCGACGCCGCGCTGCGCCCCGAGGGCAACCGGGGGCCGCTGGTGCGCACCCTCGCCAGCCACCTGGCGTACTACCGGCGGTGGGCGCGCACCTGGGAGTTCCAGGCGCTGCTCAAGGCCCGCCCGGCCGCCGGTGACCTGGCGCTCGGCCAGGAGTGGATCGACGCGCTGGCGCCGCTGCTGTGGCAGGCGGCCGAGCGTCCGGAGGCGGTCGAGGACGTCCGGGCGATGCGGCGGAAGATCATCGACCACATCCCGCCGAAGGAGCTGGAACGCGAGATCAAGCGGGGCCCGGGCGGGCTGCGCGACATCGAGTTCGCGGTGCAGCTGCTGCAACTGGTGCACGGCCGGGGCGACGAGGCGTTGCGCGCCGCCGGCACCATCCCCGCCCTGCGGGCGCTGGTCACCGGTGGCTATGTCGGCCGGGCCGACGGGGAGGCCCTGCTGCGCGGGTACCGCTTCCTGCGCGGCATCGAGCACCGCCTGCAACTACAGGGTCTGCGGCGTACCCACACCGTGCCGACCGAGCCGGGCGCGCTGCGCTGGCTCGCCGCCGCGCTCGGCTACACCGCCACCCCCGGGCGCAGCGCTGTCGAGGAGTTCCGCGCCGAGTGGGTCACCCACGCCACCGAGGTACGCCGGCTGCACGCGAAACTGCTCTACCGGCCGCTGCTGGAGTCGGTGGCCCGGGTGCCGGCCGACGGCCTGCGGCTGACCCCGGAGGCGGCCCGCAACCGCCTGGAGATCCTCGGCTTCGCCGACCCTGCCGGGGCGCTGCGTCACCTACAGGCCCTCACCGGCGGGGTGAGCCGCACCGCCGCCATCCAGCGCACCCTGCTGCCGGTCCTGCTCAGCGAGTTCGCCGACGCCCCCGAGCCCGACCGGGGGCTGCTCAACTACCGCCAGGTCTCCGACTCCCTCGGCAGCACCCCGTGGTATCTGCGCCTGCTGCGCGACTCCGGGCCGGTGGCCCGCCGGCTGGCCCGGGTGCTCTCCTCCTCCCGGTACGTCGCCGACCTGCTGACCCGGGAGCCGGAGGCGCTGCGGCTGCTGGCCGAGGAGAGCGAGCTGAGCCCCCGGCCGCGCGAGGTGCTCTGCGACGGCTTCGCCGCCGCCGCGGCCCGGCACACCGACCCGGTCGAGGCCACCCGCGCCGTGCGTGCGCTGCGCCGCCGGGAGCTGCTCCGCCTCGCCTGCGCCGACGTGCTCAGCCGCGCCGGGTCGCTGGCACCCACCCGTCCCGACAGCGGCCGGTCGACCCTCGGCGACATCACCGCGGTCGGCACCGCGCTCTCCGACGTCACCGACGCGACCCTCGCCGCCACGCTGCGGACCGCCCGCGCCGCCCAGCCGGCCATGCCCGGACTCACGTTCGCGGTGATCGGGGTGGGTCGGCTCGGCGGGTACGAGTCGAACTACCTCTCCGACGCCGACGTGCTCTTCGTCTACGAACCGCCGGAGGGGGTCAGCGAGAGCGCCGCCAGCGCGGCCGCGCAGGCCATCGCCGAGGAGCTGCGCCGGTTGCTGGGCATGCCCGCGCCGGATCCGCCGCTGGGCGTCGACGCCGACCTGCGCCCCGAGGGCCGGCAGGGGCCGCTGGTCCGCAGCCTCGCCGCGTACCAGCAGTACTACGCCCGCTGGTCGCGGGTGTGGGAGGCACAGGCGCTGCTGCGCGCCCGCTGCGTCTGCGGCGACGCCGACCTGGGCACCCGGTTCGAGCAGATGGTCGACCCGGTCCGGTACCCACCCCAGGGGCTGACCCGGGAGCAGATCATCGAGATCCGCCGCATCAAGGTGCGGGTGGAGACCGAGCGGCTGCCCCGGGGCGCCGACCCGGCGACCCACACCAAGCTGGGGCGCGGCGGCCTGGCCGACGTCGAGTGGGCGGTGCAGCTGCTCCAGTTGCGGCACGCCGGGCAGCACCCGCAGCTGCGCGGCACGCGTACCGTCGACGCCCTCGCCGCCGCCCGTGACGCCGGCCTGGTCGACCCGGCGGACGCCGAGGCGATGGCGGCCGGCTGGACGCTCGCGGCGCAGGTCCGCAACGCGCTGATGCTGGTCCGTGGTCGCGCCGGTGACCAGCTGCCCCGGCACGGCGTGGAACTGGCGGGCGTGGTCCGGCTGCTCGGCCGCGACGACCCGGGCGAGTTCCTCGACGAGTACCTGCGCACCGGCCGCCGCTCCCGCACCGCCACCGAACGCGTCCTGGAGATGATGTAAGGAAGGGCCCCTTAACGCCGCAGGGATCAGCTACCCAGGGTGTACGTGCCGGCGCGGGGGACCGTGACCGTTGTCCAGTCCCCGTCGGCGGAGACGGTGGCACCGCCGGACGCGGCCAGCCAGCGGCTGTGCCGCACCCGCACCGGCACCGTGGCGGCACCTGCGGTGCGGAAGGTGATCGAGGCGCCGTCGGCGTGGAGCAGCTCGCCGGGGGCGCTGACCAGCGGAGTCGGGTCGGTCACCGCGTACAGCCGCCACCGGTGCTCCGACCAGACCTCGGTGAGGTACGGCAGGCCGCCGGTGACCAGCTCGGCCTCGGCCCGGCCGACCCAGGAGAACGGCGCGTCGGGCACCGCGACGTACTGCACCGCGTTCTCGTCGAGCCAGGCCCGGTAGCTGGCGGCGGTCAGCGGCACGCCGGTGCCGGCCGCCCCGGGTACGGTGCTGAAGAACAGCGGATTGCGGTCGATGTCCGCCTGCCGCAGCCAGCCCCGGGCCAGCGGTACGTCGCCGAGCCGCGCGGCCTCCCAGTAGTTGCGGGTCGGCGGCACCTCCAGCCGGCCGGTGAGCCCGCGCCGGTCCAGCTCGGCCCGGAGCGGGGCGAAGAAGCGCGGATCGCTGGTCGGGTCGCCGATGCTGCGCAGGTCGGCGGGGACGACCGGTGGCTGCCAGAAGCACACCGCCGCCAGCAGTCCGGCCAGCGCGACCGGCCCGGCCACCCGCAGCCGCCGAGCCCAGGCGGGTGGCCGGGCGGTCGCGGCCAGGAGGGGCAGCGCGAACATGGTCGCCAGGCGGGTCGCGTTCAGCCCGACCGGGGTATGCACCAGCGCCGCCGCGACCACCCCGCCCGCCGCCAGCAGCGCACCTAGCCGCACCGGTCGGTAGCCCACCAGCGCCGCCACCAGCAGCGCGGTCACCGTCGCCCGGACCGTGTCGGTGCGGCTGATGTTCATCCAGCCGCCATCGCCGAACAGCAGCGCGGTCGCGCCGAGCGGCAGGGCCGCCGCCACCGCCAGGAGCAGCCCGCCGGCGTGCCGGCCGGAGAGCAGCAGCGCGACCCCGGCGAGCCCGACGAAGAGGCCGGCCACCGGGCTGGTCGCCGAGGCCAGCAGCGCGGCGATCCCGGCCAGCCCGAGCGGCAACCACGTGACGGGCTCCCCAGTGGTGGGCCGAACGGTGGCGGGCGGGCCGGTGGTGGGCTGCCCCGTGGTGGGCGGGCCGGTGGTGGGCCGAACGGTGGGCCAGGTGAGGGCGAGCAGGGCGGCGAGGCCGAGGGCCACCCCGAGGCCGTACGTCACCCGACCGGAGACCAGGTTGCCGGCGATGGTGACCACCCCGACCAGGCTGCCGAGCAGCGGCCGGGACACCCGGGTGCGCACCAGCAGCGCCGCGAACGCGGTCGCCGCCGCGACCAGGGCCAGCGCCCCGGTGAGGCGTACCCCGAGCAGGGCCATGATCGGCTGGGCGAGCAGGCTGTAGCCGAACTGCTGGACCCCGCCGTACCAGCGCAGGTCGACCGGGGCCGGGCCGTGCGCGGCGAAGAAGTCGGCCCGGGCCACCTGCGCCGCGAGGTCCGAACCCATCGGCGGGAGGGTGAGGTACGCCACACCGAGCGCCCCGGCGGACGCGGCGGCCAGCGCCACCACCCGACTGCCCCGCATGCCCACCTCCGTACCGCGCTCACGGTACTGGCAGCATGTCGAGCGTGCCCCATCACCTCGTGCGCTGGACCGGACTGGCCGGTTCGATCATGCTCGCCGTGGCCGCGTTCCTCGGCGGCGCCCTGCCCGACGGAGACCTGCGACCCAACCCGGTCAAGATCTGGCTGGGCCCGAACGGCCCCCTGATCATCGGGCTGTGGCTGGTCGGTACCGCCGCCATGGCCGCCGCCTGGTGGGTGCTGCGCGACCGGGTGCCGTCGGCCCGGTGGGCGCTGGTCACCGCCGGGCTGTGGGTGCTGCCGTTCCTGTTCACACCGCCGCTGGGCAGCCGGGACGCGTACGCCTACGCCTGTCAGGGGGCCAGCTTCTCGGCCGGCATCAACCCCTACGAGTACGGCGTGTCCACCCTGCCGTGCCCGTGGCTGGACACCATGTCGCACATCTGGCGGGACACTCCGGCGCCCTACGGTCCGCTGTTCGTGGTGCTCTCCGGCGCGGTGGTCGCCGCGACCGGTTCGCTGTTCGCCAGCATCGCGCTGTTCCGGGTGATGGCGGTGGCCGGCGTGGCGCTGACCGCGGCCTGCCTGCCGGTGCTGGCCCGCCGCTGCGGTGTGCCGGTCGGCCGGGCGCTCTGGCTGGCCCTGGCCAGCCCGTTGGTGGGTGTGCACCTGATTTCCGGGGTGCACAACGACGCGTTGATGGTCGGGTTGATGGTGGCCGGCCTGGCCGTGGTGGTCAGCCAGCCGGGCCGGCGCTGGCCGCTGCTGGCCGGCGGGGTGGTGCTCGGCATGGCCGCCGGGATCAAGGTGACCGCGCTGGTGGTGGTCCCGTTCGCGGCGCTCGCCGCGATCGCCGGCGGGTTCTCCGTACGCGCGCTGCTGCGCGACGGGACGCCGGTGGTCGGCGGGGCGGTCGCCACGCTGCTCGGGGTGACCGCCGCCGCCGGGCTCGACTTCGGCTGGATCACCGGCCTGTCGCACGGCAACGAGGTGATCGGCTGGACCTCGCCGCCGACCGCCGTCGGGCAGACCGTCGGCTACCTGGTGCTGCCCTTCGGCCTGCACGTCGACGCGCTGCCGGTGACCCGGGCGATCGGCATGCTGGTGCTGGCGGCGCTGCTGGTGTGGCTGTGGTTCCGGGCGCGTACCCGGGATCCGCTCTGGCACGCCGCGCTGGCGTTGACCGCGACGGTGGCGCTGGCCCCGCTCTTCCACCCCTGGTACTGGTTCTGGCCGCTGGCCCTGCTCGCCGCCACCGCCCACCGCACCTGGTGGCTCAGCGTGGTGACGGTGGTCTCGTCGTTCCTGGTGCTGGCCGACGGCACCGGACTGGCCCGATACACCAAGACGGCCGGTGCGCCGCTGATGACGCTGTTGGTGATCGTGGTGGCCGTTCGCTTGGTACGGTCGGCTCGGGCGGCCCGGTCGGCCCGCCGCCCGGTTCCCGTCGTTCCCGTCGACTGAGGAGAGACACGCCGGTGACCGACTCCGGCGCCCGGCCCGCGTCCGACATCCGGTCCGCGTCCGACATCCGGTCCGCGTCCACTCGGGAGCGGGTCGTCCGGTACGCCGGGCTTGCCGGAGCGCTGCTGCTGGCGGTCGCCGGATACCTCGGCGGCGCGCTGCCCGACGCCACCACCACCCGCGTGTGGCACTCGGCGGACGGCCCGCTGACCGTGGTGCTGTGGCTGGCCGGTACCGCCGTGATGGTGGGCGCGTGGTGGGCACTGCGCGATGGCGCCCCGTCCACCCGGTGGGCGTATCTCACCGCCGGGCTGTGGATGCTGCCGCTGCTGGTCACCGCCCCGCTGGGCAGCCGGGACGGATACTCGTACGCCTGCCAGGGCTGGGTGTACGCCGACGGCGGTGACCCGTACGCCACCGGGGTGGCCGCGGCCGGCTGCCCATGGGTGTCGGCGGTCGCGCCCGTCTGGCGGGACACCCCCGCCCCGTACGGGCCGCTCTTCGTGCTGCTCGCCGCGCTGGCCGTGGTGCTCGGCGGCGGCCTGGTCGGCACGCTGGTGCTGCTGCGGGTGCTGGCGGTGGCGGGGCTGCTGCTGGCGGCGCTCTGCCTGCCCGGCCTGGCCCGGGCGGCCGGGGTGCCGCCCCGGCGGGCGGTCTGGCTGGTGCTGGCCTGCCCGCTGGTCGGGGTGCACCTGGTGGCCGGTGCGCACAACGACGCCGTGATGCTCGGCCTGCTCCTGCTCGGGCTGTTGCTGCTGGTCCGCCGACCAGCAGCCGGGTTGCTGCTGAGGGCCGGGTTGCTGCTGGGGGCCGGGGCGCTGCTCGGGCTGGCGGTGTCGGTGAAGGCCACCGCCGTGGTGGTGCTGCCGTTCGCCGCGCTGGTCGCCGTGCGGGGCCGGTACACGCTGCCGGCGCTGCTGCGCGACGGCGGCACGCTCGCCGTCGGGGTGCTCGGCGGGTTGGTGGTCCCCTCGCTGCTGTCCGGTCTCGGGCTCGGCTGGCTCGCCGGGTTGGGCCGCAGCGGCGACACCGAGCAGTGGACCTCGCCGCCGACCGCCGTCGGGATGGTCGTCGACTACGCCGGTGAGCTGCTGGGCCGGGAACCCGCCGCGGTGCCGGTGACGCGCCTCGTCGGGCTGGTCCTGCTGGCGGCGCTGCTGGTGTTGCTGTGGTGGCGGACCTGGTCCGCCCTGCGCACCTCGGCGCCGCCCGAAGCCGGCCGAAGGTTGGCGCTGTGGGGTGCCGGGGTGGCGTTGACGGTCACGGTGGTTCTCGCTCCGGTGTTCCACCCCTGGTACGCGACCTGGCCGCTGGCGCTGCTCGCGGTGACGGCAACCCGGACCACCTGGTTCGTGCTGCCCTGCGCGGCGGCGACCTTCCTCGCCCTGCCGGACGGCACCAACCTGGCCCGGCTGGTGAAGGCACCCGGCGCGGTGGCGATGACCCTGCTGGTCATCGTCGCGGTGCCCTGGGCCCTGCGCCACCACCGCCACCTGACCCGCCCGCACCCCGCCCCACTGACCCGCCCCACTGACCCGCCCCACTGATCGCCCGCCGGACTGTGGCAGTCCAGCCAGCCGACACGCCGGGGCGGGACCAGCTGAACTGCCACGGTCCGGCGGGACCGCCCTCCCGGCGCGGCGACGAGCGGGGTCAGCGACGTGCCCCGCAGGTGGGGCAGGGCTCGGCGGAGCGGTCGCCGGTACGCGGACGCAGGGCGACGGCGGCCGGCAGCACGGCCGGCCCGAGCAGCCCGACGGCGAGCGCGGTGCCGACCAGGGTCGGGTACGTCGGGCGCGGCGCGGCGCTGATCAGGCCGTCCACCGCAGCGGCCAGGATGTGCACGCTGAGCAGGCCGACCGGGGTGAGCAGCGCCGCCACGCCCCACCAGCCACGCCCGTCGCGTCGCATACCGAGCCCCACGGCGAGTAGCAGGGCCACGGCCAGCAGCACCGCACCGGCCGCCGGCAGCAGTTCCTCCGCGGTCCCCCGGTACGCGCCCCAGTAGTGGCTGTGCCCCAGCACGTAGGCGGTCACGCCGCCAGCCATGGCGGCCGCGAGCGGCAGGGCCCGGGCCACCGGCGCCAGGTGACCGTCGACCGCGAGCGCCAGCACCGCGAGGGCGACCTGCGGTGCCAGCACCAGCAACGGTGGCCGGGGCAGACCCGCGACCAGGCTCGTCACCGGCACCGCTACGGTCGTCAGCAGCGCCAGGGCGATGGCCGCGCGGGTGGGCCGCCCCGGTGCGACGAGTGCGAGAGTCGCAGGGAGCAGCCAGGCGAACCAGGTGACGACGCCGGCCGACACGAACAGCCCGAAGGTCGGCGCACCAGACTCGGCCGGTGGTGGCTGCTGCTCGACGACCGCCCAGAAGCCGGCGAGGAAGGTGGCGGTGGCCAGGGCGAGCAGTCCGGCGAGGCGTACCCCGGGAAGCAGGTCGGTGGCGCCGGCGGCCCGCAGCCGCTGGCGGAGGCCGCCGCGCACGAGGTCGGCGGCGTCCGCCGGGGAGGGCCACCGCCGTCCCGGGACGGCCAGGTCGAGGTACGTCCCGACGATCTCGTCGCCGCGGTCGCGGCGGTAGTCCGCCGGGTACGCCCGCAGCAGTCGCCGGTAGCGGCGCTCCAGCATGGTCATGCCGGACCCCCGGCGGTACGCGGTGCGAGCGGGCGCACGGCACGGGCGCGGAGCCGGGCGGTGGCCGCCTCGACGTTGCGTCGCAGCCGTTCGGTCTCGGCGGCGAGGGTGGCGTCCCCGGCGGGGGAGAGGCGGTAGTAGCGCCGCAACCGCCCGTCGACGGTCTCCTCGCGGTCGAGGTCGACCAGCCCGGCGTCGGTGAGCCGGTCCAGCGCGCCGTAGAGGGTGCCGGGGCGCAGCGAGAGCCGCCCGTCGGAGAGGACCGCCACCTCGCCGATGATCGCGTAGCCGTGCATCGGCTCGCGGGCGAGCGCGGTCAGGATGAGGAAGGTGGGTTCGCGCAGCGGTGTGTCCACGCCCCGAATATATCGGACGCGAAGGTATTGGGTGGCCCGGAAACGGCCCCGGGCCGGCCTCGCCGCGAAGGCGGGACCGGCCCGGGTGGCGTCGGTGGGTCAGCAGTCGAAGTACATGGCGAACTCGTGCGGGGTCGGGCGCAGGCGCACCGGGTCGACCTCGTTGGCCCGCTTCCAGTCGACCCAGGTGGAGATTAGGTCCGGCGTGAAGACGCCGCCGTCGAGCAGGTAGTCGTGGTCGGCCTCGAGCGAGTCGAGCACCGCCGGCAGCGAGCCCGGCACCTGCTTGACGTCGCCCCACTCCTCCGGCGGGAGGTCGTAGAGGTCCTTGTCGATCGGCGCCGGCGGCTCGATCTTGTTCTTGATGCCGTCCAGGCCGGCCATCAGCATCGCCGAGAAGGCGAGGTAGACGTTGGCCGACGGGTCCGGCACGCGGAACTCGACCCGCTTGGCCTTCGGGTTGCTGCCGGTGACCGGGATGCGGGTGCAGGCGGACCGGTTGCGCTGCGAGTAGACCAGGTTGACCGGCGCCTCGAAGCCCGGGACGAGGCGGCGGTACGAGTTGACCGTCGGGTTGGTGAACGCCAGCAGCGACGGGGCGTGGTGCAGCAGACCGCCGATGTACCAGCGGGCGGTGTCGGAGAGGCCGGCGTAGCCCGTCTCGTCGTAGAACAGCGGCTCACCGTTGAGCCAGAGGCTCTGGTGGGTGTGCATGCCGGAGCCGTTGTCCCCGAAGAGCGGCTTGGGCATGAAGGTCGCGGTCTTGCCGGCGGCCCAGGCGGTGTTCTTCACGATGTACTTGAAGAGCTGGAGCTGGTCACCGGCGTGCAGCAGGGTGGAGAACTTGTAGTTGATCTCCGCCTGGCCGGCGGTGCCGACCTCGTGGTGCGAGCGCTCCACGGTGAAGCCGGTGTCGATCAGCTTGCGGACGATCTGGTCGCGCAGGTCGGCGTAGTGGTCGACCGGCGGCACCGGGAAGTAGCCGCCCTTGTACGCGGTCTTGTAGCCGCGGTTGCCGCCCTCCTCCTCGCGGCCGGTGTTCCAGGCGCCCTCGATCGAGTCGATGTAGTAGAAGGCCTGGTTGGCGGAGGTCTCGTGGCGGATCGAGTCGAAGATGTAGAACTCCGCCTCGGGGCCGAAGTATGCGGTGTCCGCGATGCCGCTGGCGGCCAGGAAGGCCTCGGCCTTCTTCGCCACGTTGCGCGGGTCGCGAGAATATGCCTCGCGGGTGAACGGGTCGTGGATGAAGAAGTTCAGCGCGAGGGTCTTCTGCGCACGGAACGGGTCGATGAAGGCGGTCGCGACGTCCGGGAGCAGGAGCATGTCCGACTCGTGGATCGCCTGGAAGCCGCGGATCGACGACCCGTCGAAAGCAAGACCGTTGGTGAAGAAGTCGTCGTCGACGGACTCCACCGGCAGGTTGAAGTGCTGCATGACGCCGGGCAGGTCACAGAAACGAACGTCGACGAACTTCACGTCCTCGTTCTTGAGGTAACGCAGGAGTTCCTCGGGATTGGCGAACACTCGTCCTCCTGGCACGTCCACGGGTAGCTAGGCTCCTGGCGACGCTATGGCCGTGCGGTTGCCCGGCCATGTCTCCAGTGTTTCTGCCGTGTTACGTCCCTCGCGGTGGGTCACCGTGGCGCCTGGTGTGGGCACCCGGGCCCGAGGAACCGGGTCCGGCGGTGCCAGTGTAGTGACACTTGGTGCCATTGGTCCGGTTCCGTCGCCGCGCGTCGCCGCGCGGCGACGCGGGTGCGGTGCTGGTCCGGGCCGGCCGTCGAGGCTGGCTAGTCTTGTCCGCTGTGACCACCCCGCCGCATCGCCCACCGCCACCCGCCGCGGACCCCGACTTCACCCCGGCCGACCTGGGCCGCCGCTTCGGCGCGCTGGTCATCGACTGGATTCTCTGCCTGCTCGCGTCGGGCCTGTTCGCCAGCCCCACCCGGGACGCCTGGGCGCCCGTGGTCGTGCTGATCGTGGCGTACGGCTTCTTCCTCGGCCTGTTCGCGCAGACCCCCGGCATGTACCTGACCCGGATCCGCTGCGTCGACTGGACCGACGGCGGCCGGATCGGCCTGGTCCGGGCCCTGCTACGCGGCGTGCTGCTGGCCCTGGTCGTGCCCGCCCTGCTGATGGACCAGCACCGCCGCGGCCTGCACGACCGCCTCACCGGCTCGGTCGTCGCCCCCGCTCCCCGCGCGCGCACCTAGACCGCCCACCGGGAGGCGGCGGCACCCTCGGGGCAGGGTCAGCGGCCACGCATCTGGCGGGCGCCGCGCGGTGGGCGGAGGTTCTTGGGGATGGCACCCTTGGGCATCTGGGGGCGGGCGGTGAGCGCCTTGAGGCGCTTCTCCAGGGAGTTGACGTCCTTGCCGCTGAGGTTGCGGGGCAGCCGCATCAGCGTCATCCGCAGCTTGCGGATCGGCAGTTCGCCCTCGTCCTGCCCGATGACGTAGTCGTAGAGCGGTGCGGTGCCGATCACCTTCGCGAGCCGGCGCTTCTCCTGGCCGAGCAGGCCGCGTACCCGCTGCGGGTTGCCCTCCGCCAGCAGGATCACTCCCGGACGGCCGATGACCAGGTGCACCATGTCCATCTGGGTGGTCGAGCTGACCGCGGGGGAGACCCGCCAGTCGCCACGCATGTTCTCCATGATCTGCGCGGCGGCGCCCGGCTGGCCCTCGGCGGCGTTCATCATCGCCCGGTTGGACCGGAGGTTGAGCACGATCAACAGGCAGAGCAGGGCGAACAGGATGCCCAGCGGCAGCCAGAGCCAGCCCCAGAACACCACCGCGACCACGGTCAGCGCGAGCGGGATCAGCACCGCGCCGGTGGCCAGCGGCGCGAACCACTTGTCCTGCTTGGCGGTGAACCGGAACACCAACCCGATCTGCTTCAGCCGCTGGCCGAACGAGACCTTCTCCTGGGGCTTTGCCATGGCGTCGAGTCTAGTGGTCGCGCGCCGCGCCGTTGATCCGCGGCCGGCTGAGTACCTTACGGCGCCCGCGTACCGCCACGGGCCGCACGTAAGGCGGGCGTAAGGCGGACGAGCGGGCAGAGATCAGGCGGCGTACCCATGCCCCGGTGCCACCTTCGCGAGCAGAGTCAAAGTCGCCAGTTGACGACGATCGCAGGGAGACCGACATGTTCGGCAACGACCCCGACCTTCTGCTCACCCTTCACCGTACGCACGCCGCCGAGCTGCGCGCCGAGGCCGCCCGGGAGCGGCTGGCCCGGTCGGTGCCACACCGGTCGGCACGCGGCTGGCTGCGGCGCCGGCACCACCCCGACCGCAGCACCCGGTGAGCGCCCCTGAGCTGTCCCCGCCCGTCCCCGCCGCCCACCCGGTCGTGGGGAACGGGGCGGAGACCGGGCGTGGCATGCTCGGTGTCGTGACCGTCCGCACCCCCAGCACCCGTCTCGTCGGCCGCCAACCTGAGATGTCGCGGTTGCGGGACGCGCTCGCCCGCGCCCGTGCCGGGGAACCGGTCACCGTCCTGGTCGGCGGCGAGGCCGGGGTTGGCAAGACCCGGCTGCTGGAGGAGTTCGGGCGGTCGGTCGGCGACGATGCCCGCCTGCTGGTCGGCCAGTGCCTCGAACTCGGTGAGGCCGGGCTACCGTTCGCCCCGTTCGCCGCGGCGCTGCGGGCGGTGCTGCGCCGGGACGGCCCCGGCGTCCTCGACGGGTACGAGGCCGAGTTCGCCCGCCTGCTGCCGGAGCTGTCCCGGCCGGCCGGTGCCACCGTGCCCGCCGCCGGGCCACCCTCGGACGCTCCCCGTGGCTACCTGTTCGACCTGGTCGCCCAGCTGTTCGGCCGGCTCGCCGCCGATCAGCCACTGATGCTGGTGATCGAGGATCTGCACTGGGCCGACCGGTCGACCCGCGACCTGATCGGGTTCCTGGTGCGGGCCGCCCGCACCGGCCGGCTGCTGCTGGTCTGCACCTACCGCACCGACGAGCTGCACCGTGGTCACCCGCTACGGCCGTTCCTGGCCGAGCTGGACCGGGCCCGCGACGTCGACCGGATCGAGCTGTCCCGGCTGGACCGGGACGGCACCGGTGCGGTCCTCGCCGGGCTGCTCGGCGCCGAGCCGGCGGCCCGCGCGGTCGACGACATCCACGACCGTACGCAGGGCAACCCGCTGTTCATCGAGGAGCTGGCCGCGGCCGGTAGCCCGATCGGCTGTGCCGCGCTGCCGGACACCCTGCGCGACCTGCTGCTGGCCCGGGTGGATCGGCTGCCCGAGTCGGCCCAGCGGGTGCTGCGGATCGCCGCGGCGGGCGGCAACCGCCTGGCCCACCGGTTGCTCGCCGAGGTCGCCGGGCTGCCCGAGCCTGAGCTGGACGACGCCGTGCGGGCCGCCGTCGCCGCCCAGCTGCTGGTCGCCGACCCGGACGGGGACTACGAGTTCCGGCACGCGCTGGTCCGCGAGGCCGTCCACGACGAGTTGCTGCCCGGCGAGCACGCCCGCCTGCACGCCCGGTTCGCCGCCGCCGTCGAGGCCCAGCCCCACCTCGTCGCCGCCGGCCGCGCCCCGGCCGAGATCGCCCACCACTGGTACGCGGCCCACGACCACCCCCGTGCCCTGGTGTCCGCCCGGGTGGCCGCCTGCGCGGCTGCCGACCGGTACGCGTACGCGGAGCAGACGCGGTTGCTGGAACGGGTGCTGGAGCTGTGGGAGCTGGTGCCCGACGCGGCCGACCGGCTCGGCATGGATCACCTGGCGGTGCTGGAGGAGACGCTCACCGCCGCGACCACCGCCGGTGACTACCAGCGCGCGCTGACCCTGACCCGGGCCGCCCTGGCCGAGGTGGACACCGACGCGCAGCCGCTGCGTGCGGCGCGGCTGCTGGACCGGCGCGGCCGGATGCTGGCCATGCTCGGCAAGAGCGACGGCGCGACCGAGCTGCGGGAGGCGTACCGGCTGACGTCGGGGGTGCCGGACGGCCCGGAGCGGCTGGCCCTGCTCGCCGACCTCGTCGACCACCTGGCCCGGATCGACCACGCCGACGGCGCCCGGATCGGCGCAGAGGTGGCAGCGGCCGCACAGGCCGCCGGTGTGTCGGGCGCGATGCTGCCGATGCAGCTCGCGTGGCTGCGCCGAAGGGACGGTTCGGCGGATCTCGGGCTGGCCGAGCTGCGGGGGTACGCGGCGCTGGCCCAGGCCACCGGCGAGGTGACCGCCCTGGTCAAAGCGCTGGTACACATCTCCGACGTGCTCTTCGAGCTGGGCCGCTACGAGGAGTCGGCGCAGGCCGTGGTGGACGGGGTGGCCGAGGCGCGCCGGGTCGGGATCAGCCGATCCACCGGTGCGTACCTGCTCTCCAACCGGGCCGAGGCGCTGCTGGCGCTGGGCCGGTGGGCGGAGGCCGACCAGGTGTGCGCCGAGGCCGCCCGGCTCGACCTGCCCGGAGTGTCCGGGCTGCACTGGCTGCAACTACGGGCCGGGCTGCGGCTGGCCCAGGAGCATCCCCGCGCCGACGAGACGGTCGGCCGGGCGCTGAGCTTCCTCAGCAAGCCCTACCTGCACCCGCACAACCGGCTTCCGCTGTCGGAGCTGCGGATGATGGCGGCGCTCGCCGCCGACGACCGGGCCGAGGCGCTGCGGGCGGCCGAGGCGAGCCTGACCGACCCGGCGATCACCGCGCATCCCCGCTACGGCTGGCCGGTGCTTGCCGCGCTGGCCCAGGTCGCCCGGTACACCGCCGACGAAGGGCTCGCCGAACGGGTGGCCGCGTTGGCCGGCACCGTGCTGGTCCGGTTCCCCGCCGAGCGGGCGTACGCCGCCGAGGTCGCCGCCACCGTGGCACCCGGCGACGACCCGCTGACCGCCTGGCGGGTGGCGGTCGCGGCCTGGCGCACCGCCGGCCAGCCCGCGGCCCTCGCCCGGGTGCTGCTCGGGTACGCCGAGGCGGCGGCCGGCGCGGGGGAGCGGGATGGGTTGGTGTCGGCGGTGGGCGAGGCGACCACCCTCGCCGACGGGCTCGGCGCGACCCGGCTCGCCGAGCGGGCGGCCACCCTGGCCCGCCGGGTCGGCCTGCGCGGCGCGGGTCGGGGTCGTCCGGGCGCGGATCTGCTGACCGAGCGGGAGCGGGAGGTGCTGCGCCTGGTCGCCGAGGGGCACAGCAACAGCCGCATCGCCGAGCAGCTGTTCATCTCGCCGAAGACGGCCAGCGTGCACGTCTCCCGCATCATCGCCAAGCTGGACGTGACCAACCGGGTCGAGGCGGCCGCCGTGGCTCACCGCCTCAACCTCCTCACCACCCCCTGACCCGCTGCCTCCCCACCGCCGCCCTCGCGGGAGGGGGCGGTGGGGTGGGTCAGCTGGCAAGGGTGTGGCGGGCGGTGAGGGCCTGTTGGTAGAGGCGGCCGGCGCGGTAGGAGGAGCGGACCAGGGGGCCGCTCATCACGCCGGCGAAGCCGATCTCCTCGGCCTCCTCGCGCAGCTCGACGAACTCCTCCGGCTTGACCCAGCGCTCCACGGGGTGGTGCCGGGGCGTGGGGCGGAGGTACTGCGTGATGGTGATCAGCTCACAGCCGGCGGCGTGCAGGTCACGCAGCGCCTGGGAGACCTCGGTCCGCTCCTCGCCCAGGCCCAGGATCAGGTTGCTCTTGGTGACCAGGCCGGCCGCGCGGGCCTGCCGGATGACGTCCAGCGAGCGCTCGTAGCGGAACGCCGGCCGGATCCGCTTGAAGATCCGCGGCACCGTCTCGACGTTGTGCGCGAGCACCTCCGGCCGGGCCCCGAAGACCTCGGCGAGCTGCTCGGGCACCGCATTGAAGTCGGGGATCAACAGCTCGACGCCGCAGCCGGGCTGCAGGGCGTGGATCTGCCGGACGGTCTCGGCGTAGAGCCAGGCCCCGCCGTCGGGCAGGTCGTCGCGGGCGACGCCGGTGATCGTGGCGTACCGCAGCCCCATCGACACCACCGACTCGGCGACCCGGCGCGGCTCGTCGGCGTCGAACTCGGCCGGCCTGCCGGTGTCGATCTGGCAGAAGTCGCAGCGGCGGGTGCACTGGTCGCCGCCGATGAGGAAGGTGGCCTCGCGATCCTCCCAGCACTCGTAGATGTTGGGGCAGCCGGCCTCCTGGCACACCGTGTGCAACCCCTCGCGGGCGACCAGCCCGCGCAGCTGGGTGTACTCCGGGCCCATCGTGGCCTTGACCTTGATCCACGGGGGTTTGCGCTCGATCGGCGTCTCGGCGTTGCGGGCCTCGATCCGCAGTAGCCGCCGCCCCTCCGGTGCGGGAGTCGCGGTACGCGCGGCGTGGCCGGTCGTCGGCGCGGAGTGCTCGATCGTCACAAAAACGAGCCTACGCCGGGTGGCGGCCGTCGATGAACGGCAGGCGACGGCCGTCACCCCGGAAATCCTGTGACGCCGGACACCGGGGGCGGGAAAAACACGTAACAGGACGGTCCGGCCCGGTGCTAGCGTCCCCCGGCAGAAGCGACGACGGAGCCGAGTAGCGCCCCGACCCGCCAGTTGAAGAGAGCCGCCGGTCGCTGCGAGGGGATCGCGTTGCGATTGATCGAGGAGGTAGCCATGCAACGCATCCTGTCCGACCAACTCACCCCACACGCCGGGCGTACCGTCCGGATCGCCGGCTGGGTGCACCGCCGTCGGCTGCTCAAGTCGGTGGCCTTCCTGATCGTCCGGGACGCCGCCGGCTTCGCCCAGGTCGTGGTCACCGACCCGGCGGTACGCGCGGTGATCGAGGAACTGCCCGAGGAGACCGTCGTCGAGGTGAGCGCCACCGTGGTCGCGAACGCCGCCGCGCCCGGCGGGGTCGAGCTGACCGACCCGGCGGTACGCCCACTCGGCCCGCCCGCCGTACCGCCGCCGTTCGACCTCTACCGCCCGGCCCTCACCGCGAGCCTGCCCACCCAACTGGACAACGCGCCCGTGGCGCTGCGCCACCCGACCCGATCGGCGGCGCTGCGGATCTCGGCGGCGGCGGTGGCCGGCTTCCGGGCCGCGCTGGACGCCCGCCGGTTCGTGGAGATCCACACACCGAAGGTGGTCGCCTCGTCCACCGAGAGCGGGGCGAACGTCTTCGCGCTGGACTGGTTCGGGCGGCCCGCGTACCTCGCCCAGTCGCCGCAGTTCTACAAGCAGCTCATGGTCGGTGTCTTCGAACGCGTCTACGAGGTCGGGCCGGTGTTCCGCGCGGAACCGCACGACACCGTACGGCACCTGGCGCAATACACCTCGCTCGACGCCGAGCTGGGCTTCGTCACCGACCACCGGGACGTGATGGCGGTGCTGCGGGACACCCTCACCGGCATGCTGGACTCGGTCGGGGAGTCCGCCGGTGGCGCGCTGGCGACTCTCGACGTGGCGCTGCCGGCGGTGCCGGCGCAGATCCCGGCCGTGCACTTCACCGAGGCCCTGGAGATCGCCGGTGCGCCCGCCGACGAACCGGACCTGGCCCCGGCGCACGAGCGTGCGCTCGGCGAGTGGGCCCGGCGCGAGCACGGCTCGGAGTTCCTCTTCGTCACCGGGTACCCGATGGCGAAGCGGCCGTTCTACACCCATCCGGACCCGGCCCGGCCCGCCTACTCAAACGGCTTCGACCTGCTGTTCCGGGGCCTGGAGCTGGTGACCGGCGGGCAGCGGCTGCACCGGCACGCCGACTACCTGGCCGCCCTGGCGGCCCGGGGCGAACCGACCGGGCCGTACGCCGGCTACGTCGACGCCTTCCGCCACGGGATGCCGCCGCACGGCGGTTTCGCCATCGGCCTCGAACGTTTCGTCGCCCGCCTGACCGGCGTTTCCAACATCCGCGAGGTCACCCCCTTCCCCCGCGACCTCCACCGCCTCACCCCGTAGCCACAACTTCATGATCGACGGTCAGGTCAGGCCGCGTAGCTTTGCCCGGACGGCGCGGCGGGCGAGGGGGCCGAGGTCGTCGACCACCTCGACCAGCGTGGCCAGCCGCTCCAGCGCGTCGAAGGCGGCGCGGGCACCGGCCGGGTCGACGCCGTCGAAGAGTTCCAGACCGATGAAGGCGGCGGAGATGGCCCGGGCCAGTCCGGGCGGGTCGGCGACCGGAGCGGCCGGCGAGCCGTCCAGCAGCCGGTGCAGGACGGCCTCGATCTCCACCGTCCAGAGCCGCAGCGCCGCCGCCGTGGGGTCGGCGAGCCGAGGGTCGGTCTGGGCGCCGGCCAGCAACTGGGCCAGCACCGCCACGTTGCCCTCGGCCCGTTCCTGCTCGTGCAGCGTCCGCCCGAGGTCGAGCAGCTCGCGCAGGGAGGTCACCTCGGCGAAGCGGGCCCGGTACAGCTCGACCCGGGCCGCCGTCGCGCGCTGGCAGGCCGCACCCAGCAGGTCGTCCACGCTGCCGAAGTGGTAGAAGACCAGGGCCTGGTTGACGCCGGCCGCGGCGGCGATGGTGCGTGCCGACACGCCGGCGATACCGTGTTCACGGATCGCGGCGAGCGCGCCGTCGATCAGCTTCTCGCGGGTGCCCATGGGGTCCTCCGGTTCACTCCCGGGGATTCTCCCGTAGCGGCCGGACGGCGGCGGGCACCGGTGCCCGGTCCGGGCGTGCGTAGCGGACCGTGAAGCTGCCGGCGTAACCGAACAGCGGGCCGAACCGGCGGCTGGTCACCGCCACCTCGATGCGGAAGTGCCCGGTCCGCTGGTCGTACCATTCCCGCACCCGGGCCTCGCCGGTGAGGACGGCGGGGCAGGCCAGGCCGTTGGAGAACCGCTGGAGCCCGCTGCGGATGCGCAGTCCGCCGGTGGCGTCCACGGCGAGGTGCAGGTCGACCGCGAGGTGCTGGTGCGTACCGAGGTAGTCGACGAGCATCCGCCGGCGAGGGCTCCAGACCATGGTGGCGTCGAAGCGCCGTCGCCGGTGCGGGGCGACCTGGAACGTGCGGACAAAGGTGAGCGTGGGGCGGCCGTACGAGTCGGCGTAGGCGTAGTTCTCGATGGTGAAGGGGACCTGCCGGCCGGTCTCCGGGAACAGGATGTGCCGCACGGCACCCAGCCGCAGGAAGGGCGCGGTGAACGCGGGGCCCCGCCAGATCCGGTCCATCACGCCGGTGCCCACGCAGCCGAGGTCGGCGTCGCCGTCCACCCCGAAGCGGCGGCGCAGTTGCGGGTGCAGCCGGTCGAAGTCGGCACCGAGGGCGTGCTGGAAGACGGAGGTCACAGCTGCTCCAGGAGGGTGGGCGGCCGGGCGGCGAGGCGGTCCAGCGGGTGGCGTCGGCACCGCCGGGCGGCCGGCGTGTGGGGATGCGGGGGCACCAGGCAGGCCGCCGCCCCGACGGCGACCAGCGTGAGCGCCGCCGCGATCGGGCCGGCGGCGCTGCCCGCCGTGCCGGCGGCCGCCACCGTGACCAGTCGCAGGACGACCTCCCGGGCGGCGTTGGCCCGGGCGCGCTCCGGTGGCACCCCGTGCTCCAGCCAGATCCGCAGCCGGTCGAACGACCACGCGGTGGCCCAGCCGAACAGGGGACGGAAGGCGAGGTCGACCAGGCGGCCGAGGCGGCCCCACCGGGGCACGTAGGAGTAGCCGGTCAGGAAACGGACCCCGTGCGGGCCCGGCAGGTAACGCCAGTAGCCCGAGCCGGCGGCGATCAGCGAACGCGGGTCGTCCGAGCCGAACCGTAGCGCCGAGGTGCGGGCGCCGTCCGGCCGGTCGCGCTCACCGGCGGATACGCCCCAGCCGTGCACGGTGAGCCCGGGGAACACCGTCGTGGCGTACCGGAATCGGGCCGGCGCGGTGCCGGGCACGGCATCGATGCGGCCGAAGCGGACGTCCCACCGGCGGTGTTCCCCGGGCTCCTGAGTCGCCCACCAGACATGTGCCAACGGTGCGTCGATGAGCGTCTCGACGTAGATCGGCCGCATGTCCGTCCCCCGATTTGAGCGACTGCTCAAGTAAGCGTAGCAAGACTTGAGCAATCGCTCAACGGGGTGGGGGTCGAGGTCAGACCGTGAGGATGGTCGACAGGTGACGCTCGACGACCGGGAGCACGTCGGCCACGGTGACCGGGCGGCCCAGCTCGGCGGTGAGCGAGGTGACGCCCGCGTCCCGGATGCCGCACGGCACGATCCGGTCGAAGTACGTCAGGTCGCAGTCGCAGTTTATGGAGAAGCCGTGCAGCGTGACGCCCCGGGCCACGCGGATGCCGATGGCGGCGACCTTGCGTGCCGGGCCGGCGTCGTCGGCCGGCACCCAGACCCCGCTGCGGCCCTCGACCCGGCCCGCCGCCAGGCCGAACTCGGCGCAGACGTCGATCAGCAGTTGCTCGACCCGCCGCACGTACGCGACCACGTCGACGGGGTCGGGCAGGCGCAGGATCGGGTAGCCCACCAGCTGCCCGGGGCCGTGCCAGGTGATCTTGCCGCCGCGGTCCACGTCGACCACCGGGGTGCCGTCGACCGGGCGGTCCCACGGCTCGGTGCGCTTGCCGGCGGTGTAGACGCTCGGGTGCTCCAGCAGCAGCACGGTGTCGCCGTGCTCGCCAGAGACGACCGCCTCGTGCAGGCGGCGCTGCTCGTCCCAGGCGGCGGTGTAGTCGAGGACACCGGCACGTACGGCCGTCAGGCCGGAGGTCGTCGCGGTCACGCGTTCCAGCCTAGACCCGTACTCGCTGGTCACCAGCGGTGAGCCGGCTCACGACGCGGGCCGGGCTGACGGGCGCGGGCCGGCGCACGACGCGGGCCGGACCGGCGCCGGTCACCGCTGCCCGACCCGCCAGACCCAGACGTCCTCCACCCGCTCCGGATCACCGAACAGCAGGACCAACGTGCGCCGGATGGCCTCCTCGTCGACCGGCCACTTGGCGCCGTGCACCTCGTCGGCGAGCACCACGGTCTCGATCCGCCAGTGCTCCAGGTCGGCCCGTACCTCCTCGCGGGTGCCCGCGGTGACGATCGGCGGCAGGCCGGTGCGGGCGGCCTGGTCCAGCAGGGCGCCGAAGGGACGCGGCACCGGCCCGATCCGGCCCCGGTCGTCGGGACCGCCGGGGCCGAGGAAGAACCCGGACGGGATGGCGAACTCGCCCTGCCGGTTCGCCAGCGCGTACGCCTGCCAGCGCTGGCCGTCGGGGTAGACGTCCAGGGCGAGCGGTGCCGGGGTCAGCACCCCGCCGGGGGAGACGTACTCCCGCCAGGCCCCGGAGGTGATGAAGCGCGGGATGGGCTCGCGTTCGCTGGTCAGCAGCGGCGTCGGGAACAGCGGCAGCAGCGCCACCGCGAAGCCGACGGTCCAGGCCACCGCCGCCGGCCGGGCGGGCGGGCGCCGACGGAGCTGCTCCACCGCGTACGCCAGCAGCAGGCCGATCACCGGCGTCACCACCAGCGCGAACCGGGCGGGCAGGGCGGCGTTCACCACCGGCAGGTGCCCGAGCAGGTCGAAGGGCATCGGCAGGTCGGTGCGGTCGCCGTCGACCTTGGCCACCGGCCCGAAGGAGAGCGCGGCGAAGACCACCGCGACGATCCCGAGCGCCCACAGGATAGCCCGGCGGTGCGCGTCGGCTCGCCGCCACAGCAGCACGAAGCAGCCGGCGGCGAGCACCAGCAGCGGCAGCCCGAAGAAGGAGTTCTCCTCGGTGGGGTTCGGCGCCAGTGAGGTGCGCAGCCCGGCCTCGCCCGCCAGCGAGCGGCGCGGGTACGCGGCGTACGCCGCGATGTCCTCGGAGTGGATCACCGCGTCGAAGCCGGTGCCGTGGAACCGCTGCGGCCCGGCGAAGTGCAGCCAGAGCGGGTACGCCAGCAGCGCCCCGGCGACCACCGCGGTCACCGCGAGCCCGCGCAGGAACGACGGCAGCACGGCCCGGGCCTCGGCGCGGTTGGCGGGATGCAGCGCCCAGACGGCGACGAAGAGGCCGAGCGCCAGCGCGGTGAAGAAGAGGCCCTCCGCGGCGATCGAGAAGGAGATCGCGACGAGCACGCCGAGGAGCACCCCGTCGCGCAGCCAGCGGCCCGGCCGGCGCAGCGCGAACAGCCGCCACACCAGCAGCGGCACCAGCCAGCCGGCGGTCCAGTTCAGGTGGGCGTTGGCGTGCGAGACCATGCCGGGGGAGAAGCCGATGAACAGTCCGCCGACCGCGGCGGCGAGCGGGCTGCGGACCAGGTGCCGGGAGAGCAACCAGTACCAGGCGATGGCGGTCGCGGCCAGGTTCAGGGTGAGGATCACCAGGAAGGTGGCCGGCGGGCCGATCAGGTACGTCAGCGGGGCGAAGACCACCGCGTACACCGTGATCGAGGTGTTGACCGCGAGGTTCACCCCGTCCGGGACGTTGATCAGATAGGTGAAGAGCGGATTCTCCCCGTGGCTCACCGCGTGGCCGCCGAAGGCCAGCAGCCACTCGAAGAGCGCCTGGTCGCTGGAGTTGACGGTGATCGCCCGGCCGTTCGGGTCGATCCACATTCCGCTGGTCACCCAGCCGGCCAGGGCCAGCGCGAGCACCGTCACGACCAGGTCGGCGCGCCGGTCACGGTCGACGCGTGCGGGCGATGCGGGCGTGGACGCCAGGGACGGGGAGGTGGGCACCTAGCGGACGTTACCAACCGCACCGGGACAGCCCGGTCAGACCGGCGGTACACGAGACCCCTTGATCGAGCCACACCCGGGCATCGACGAATGTGTGCACGCTCGCCATGTCATCAGTGCGACACACCTGCGTAACGTCGCGGCAATTATCGGTGATCCAGCTCACACACCCTGGAGGTCCCGTGCGCCGCACCCCTACCGGCCGACTCGCCGGTGCGCTGGCCGGGCTGGTCCTGGCCGCCGCCGCGCTGGTGGCCGTCGCCGCCGCTCCCGCGCAGGCCGCATCCCTGACCCAGGTCAGCAGCTTCGGCTCCAACCCCGGCAACCTCGCCATGTACGCCTACCGCCCGGACAACCTGCCATCGAACGCCCCGGCCGTCGTGCTGCTGCACGGCTGCGCCCAGAACGCCAGTGGCTACTTCGCCAACTCCGGCTGGCAGAAGTACGCCGACCAGTGGCGGTTCGCGCTGATCGTGCCGGAGCAGCGCTCGGCCAACAACTCCAGCGCCTGCTTCAACTGGTTCGAAACCGCCGACACGACCCGGGGTCAGGGCGAGGCCCTGTCGATCAAGCAGATGGTCGACCACGCGCGGTCGGCGTACGGCACGGCCGCCAACCGGGTCTACGTCAGTGGACTGTCGGCCGGCGGGGCGATGAGCGCGACCATGCTCGCCACCTACCCGGACGTCTTCGCCGGCGGCTCGATCATCGCCGGCATGCCCTACCGCTGCGCCACCAGCATGGTCAACGCCTTCACCTGCATGAGCCCGGGCGTGGACCGGACCCCCGCGCAGTGGGGCGACCTGGTCCGCAGCGCCCACTCCGGCTATTCCGGCACCCGCCCGAAGGTGGCGATCTGGCACGGCACCAGTGACTACACCGTGGCGACGGCCAACGCCACCGAGTCCCGCGACCAGTGGACCAACGTGCTGGGCGTGTCGCAGACCCCCACCAGCACCGGGCAACTGCCGGCCGGCACCAGCCTGGAGGTGTACGGCAACGACGTGGTCCGGGTCCACCGGGTCTCCGGCATGGGCCACGGCACCCCGGTCGACCCGGGAGCCGGCGCCGACCAGTGCGGCACCGCGGCCGCGTACTTCCTGGACACCATCTGCTCGGCGTACCACGACGCGCTCTTCTTCGGCCTGAACGGCGGCGTGAGCCCGACCCCGACCCCGACGCCGACCGCAAGCCCCACCGCGTCCCCCACGGCGTCGCCGAGCCCCACCGCGTCGCCCAGCCCGACCGGGTCGCCGACCTGCGTCACCGCCAGCAACTACGCCCACGTGACCGCCGGCCGCGCCTACCACTCCGGCGGCTACGCCTACGCCAACGGCTCCGACGAACGGATGGGCCTCTACAACACCTTCTACACCACCGCCCTGCGCCAGACCGCCCCCAACCACTGGGTGATCGGCTGCTGACGCCGGGCCGGGGCTACCGGGGTTAGTCCGTCAGGGCGGCGTGGAGGGCGGTGGGGAGGTCGGGGTGGCGGAAGGTGAACGAGGCGCGGTTGAGCACGCCGGGCAGGACGCGGGTGCTGGTGAGGGCCTCGTGGGCGAAGCCGCCGAGGGCGACCTTCAGCGCCAGGGCCGGGATCGGGATGATCGCGGGGCGGTGCAGCTGCCGAGCCAGCTCCCGGGTGAACTCCGCGTTGGTGACCGGCGCCGGCCCGACCACGTTGACCGGGCCGGCGAGATCGGCCCGGGCCAGCAGGAACGCGACGGCGTGGAGCCAGTCGGCCAGCGAGATCCACGGAAGCCACTGCCGCCCGCTGCCGAGCCGGCCGGCGATGCCCAGCTTGAACGGCAGCAGCTGCGGCTTGAGCAGCCCGCCGTCGCGGTGCAGCGGCAGCCCGGTGCGCAGCCGCACCACGCGTACCCCGGCGTCCTCGGCCGGCCGGGTGGCCGCCTCCCAGACCCGGGCCACGTCGGCGAGGAAGCCGTCGCCGGCCGGCGCGTCCTCCTCGACCACCCGGTCGCCGGTGTTGCCGTACCAGCCGATCGCCGAGGCGTTCAGCAGCGCCTCGGGCCGGTCGGCCGCCGGCAACCCGGCGATGGTGGTGGCCAGGGTGCTGGTGGTGTCCACCCGGCTGGACCGGATCAGCTGCTTGTACCGGTCGTTCCAGCGCCGGTCGCCCACCCCGGCGCCGGCCAGGTTCACCACCGCGTCGGCCTCGGCGACCAGCGCCGGGTCCAGCT
The DNA here is from genome assembly GCF_029626175.1 of Micromonospora sp. WMMD1082. Lineage (NCBI taxonomy): Bacteria > Bacillati > Actinomycetota > Actinomycetes > Micromonosporales > Micromonosporaceae > Micromonospora > Micromonospora sp. WMMD1082. Next base: position 4,643,236 of record NZ_JARUBM010000002.1, read on the forward strand.
GCGCCGCCGACGGCGACCACCGCCGCTCGTCAGCGGTGCGCGGTGGTCGCCGTACCAGCCGGGTCACCTGGTGCCCGTCGGCGACGAGCAGGTCGACCAGCCGGGTGCCGAGGAAGCCGGACGCGCCGGCCATGAGGATCCGCATGCCTACATCTTCGGGTACGCCCCACCGCCCGGCCGCGCCGGCTCGCTCACGCCCTCGCGCCGGCCGGCCGCAGGTCCGCCAGGTGCCGTTCGACCTCGGCGTACGCGTCGGCGGGCAGCGGACCCCGGGCGAGGGTGGCGACGTTCTCCTCGACCTGGGCCACCGTGCGGAAGCCGGGAATCGGCACCGTACGCGGGCTGCGGGCCAGCAGCCAGCCGAGCGCGCCCTGGGCGAGGGTACGGCCGTCGGCGGTGAGCGCCGCACGGACACCGGCCACCCGCTCGGCCCACTGTGGAGCCGGTTGACCGTCGGCGAACCACTCCAGCCAGTCCGGCGCCCGCCCCCGCACGTCGTCAGCGCCGAGCGACCGGGTGGCGGCGGTGAGCAGCCCCATCGCCAGCGGCCCACGGGCGATGCTGCCGAGGTCGTACTCCTCGCAGACCGCCAGCAGGTCGGCGTTGTCCCGGAGCACGGACTGCTCGTGCTGGATCGCGGTGCAGTGCGGGGCGGCCGCCGCGAAGGTGGCCGCCGAGGCAGGATGGTCGGTGCTCCACCCGTACGCCCGGATTGTGCCCTTGCCGACCTGGGCCTCCAGCGTGTCGACCAGGTCCAGCGCGAGGGCCGGGGCCAGATCATTGAGGTGCAGCTGGAACAGGTCGACGTGGTCGGTGCCGAGCCGGCGCAGCGACCCCTCCAGGCTGGCCACCGCATACTCCGGACGGTGGTCGGTGCCGGTGGCCCGGCGGGTGGCCTCCTCGGCGGTGTGGCCGAACTTCGTGGCGATCACCACCCGGTCGCGCCGGCCGGCGAGCGCCCGGCCGAGCACCCGCTCGCTGTGCCCGGCCCCGTAGTTGCTGGCCGTGTCGAAGAAGGTCACCCCGTGGTCGAGCGCCGCGTGGACGGCGCGCACCGACTCCTCGTCGTCCACCTCGCCCCAGCCGTACGGCTGCCCTTCGTCGCCCCAGAGCGGTCCACCGATCGCCCAGCACCCCATGCCGATCGCGCTGACCTCGATCCCGCTGCGGCCCAGTTTCCGTGTCGTCGTCATGCCGACCAGCGTCCCGTCTAGAGCCCACTCGAAGTCAACCGGAACGTGCGTGACGGCGGCCGGCTCGTCCAGCAGCCGGGTTCGCCGGATCAGCGCCCAGCCGAGGAAGCGCTCGTAGAGCTGCCCCGGTTCCGGCCCGTGGTGCGGGTCGAGGGCGTACAACTGGTCGGCGGCGTCGTGCAGCAGCCCGCCGAGATAGACCAGCAGCGCCACGCGGTCGTGCGCGTACTCCCGCGGCAGCGTCACCCGCGCGGACCCGCCTTGGGGTCTTCGTGACTGAGCGGCCTCCGGCTGACTGACCGAGCCGGCACTTCGCCTGCCCGACCAGATCTTGGACAGTTCCCGTTAGCGCGGCACGGAAAGTGTCCAAGATCTGGTCGGCGTGGGCGTGGGCGTGGGCGTGGGCGTGGGCGTCGGCGTGGGCGTCCGGCGGTGGCGTCGGCTCGCTCTGCGCCCAGCTGGTGTCGGGTGGCTGACTTCCGCCGGTGCGCGCCCGGATCGACAGTGCCGAGGGCGGCCGGCCGCTGAGGTGACGGTGCCGGGCGCACGGGACCGAATTGTCGGGCCGGAGGCGACCCCGAGCAGCGCCTGGTCAGGTCGAGCCGGGGGGCTGGCCGTGCCAGCGGGCGCGGTACGCGGCCTCGTGGGCCTCGTGGGCGGTGCGTTCCTCGAAGACCACCGCGCGCAGGGCGTGCCGGGACTCGGACATCAGCACCACCTCGGCGGTGATCAGGCCGACGCAGATCGCGGTGAGCAGGCCGAGGGCGGCCAGCCCGGGCAGGGGCATGGCGACCGGGACGCCGGCGGCGAGCAGGCCCAGGGTGCCGACCCGCAGCCAGGAGACCGTGCGCAGGGTACGCAGCTGGAAGAGCATGTTCCCGGCCAGATACAGGGCCACCCCGCCGAACAGCAGCGGCACGTCCGGGCCGTGTGCCGGCTCGGAGATCGGCACCCCGGGCGCGGCGATGTCGTGCACGATGCCCTCCGCGCCGAGGGCGAACGTGATGATCCCGGCGATCATCGGCAGGTAGAGGTACGCGTAGGCGTCGCGGGCCATCAGCACCCGGGCGCGGCCCAGGGTGGAGTGCAGGGCGATCCGGGCGGCCGGACCGATCAGGTCGTAGTGCGCCCACCAGAGGGTGGCGGTGAAGACGATCCCGAGTACGGCAGCGGTCACCCCGGGCAGAGTCGGTGCCTGGCCGAGCAGGTTGCTGCCGACGCCGACGGAGATCACCGACTCGCCCAGCGCGATGATCAGAATCAGGTCGTACCGTTCGGTCCAGTGCTCCGCCGAGGTCACCTGCCAGCCCCAGGTGCGGGCGAGCAGCCCGGTGCCGTACTGGAGCACCACCACGGTGACCCAGAGCGCGTCCCGGACGAACTCGGCCGTCCCGGTGTGGGGAATGTGGGCGGGTAGCAGCGCGGCGACCAGCAGCAGGACGGTGCTCAGGGCCAGCTCGGGGGCGTACCGCAGCAACTGCCGGCGCTCCGCCGGAGCGTCGCGGACGATGTGCAGGAACAGGGACACGTGTACGGCGCGGATGACCACGTAACTGACCGCCACCACCATCGGCCCGGCCTCGCTGCCCCGTGGGTCCATGAACGCCTGCGGCAGGGCGAGCGCGAAGCAGAACAGCGCGGCCATCCCGACGATCATCAGCACCGGTACGAAACCCTCGCCGATGCGGATCCGGGTCGCCACCACCGTGTGCACCACCCAGCACCACCAGAGGACGGCGAGCACGAGCACGGCGTGCAGCAGTTGCCGCCCGTTGATGTTGGCCGCGGTGGCCCGGGTGATGATGAAGAACGAGAAGACGAAGACCAGGTCGAAGAAGATCTCGAACTTGTCGACCCGGGCGCCCGGCGCGATGTTGACGGCCGGCCCCAGCCGTTTCCGCCAGCCCGCGTCGCCCACGGCCTGAGTCTCGCAGCCCCGACCAGGCACGGGGCCTGTTTGACGGCGGTAGGGCGGAGGGCGCCCGGGTCGTGGTGACCGGGGCGCCCTCGGGGAGGTGCGGGGGGTTACAGGCCGAGTTCGGCTTCGAAGTTGCCGGCCTCCAGCCGCTCCTTGACCGCGGTCAGGAAACGGGCCGCGTCGGCACCGTCGATCAGCCGGTGATCGTACGACAGGGCCAGGTAGACCATCTGGCGTACCGCGACGACCTCGCCCAGCTCCGGGTCGTTCACCACGACCGGGCGCTTGACCACGGCACCCGTGCCCAGCATCGCCGACTGCGGCGAGGGCACGATCGGGGTGTCGAAGAGGGCACCCCGGCTGCCGGTGTTGGTCAGCGTGAAGGTCGCACCGGCGATCTCGTCCGGGCTGATCTTGTTGGTCCGGGTGCGCTCGGCCAGGTCGGCGACCCGCTTGGCGATGCCACCCAGGTTGAGGTCACCGGCGTTGTGGATGACCGGCACCAGCAGGCCCCGCTCGGTGTCCACCGCGATGCCGAGGTTCTCGGCCTCGGGGTAGGTGATCGTGCCGGCGTCCATGTCCATGCTGGCGTTGACGATCGGGTACCGCTGGAGCGCCTCGATGGCGGCGAGGGCGAAGAACGGCAGGAACGACAGCTTGACGCCGTGCCGCTGAAGGAACGACTCCTTGGCCTGCGCCCGCAGTTTGGCGACCTTGGTGACGTCCACCTCGATCACCGTGGTGAGCTGCGCCATGTCGTGCAGCGACTGCAGCATCCGCTTGGCGATGGCCGAACGGATCCGGGGCAGCTTCTCGGTGGTGCCACGCTTGGCGCTCGGCTGCGGCTTCTCGGCGGCCCGGGCCGGGGCGGCCGCGGCGGGCTGCTGCGCCGGAGCCGGTGCGGCCTTGGCGGCGCGGGCCTTCTCGGCCGCGTCCAGCACGTCCTGCTTGCGGATCCGGCCACCGACGCCGGTGCCGTTGACCGAGGCGAGGTCCACGTTGTGCTCGCCGGCGAGCTTGCGTACCAGCGGGGTTACGTAACCGGCCGCCTGCTCGCCGCCGTTGGACGGCGCCGTCGTGCGCTGCGCGGGAGCCGCCGGCTGCGCCGCCTGCTCGGCCCGGACCGGCTCCGGTGCCGCCTCGGCCTCCGCGGCGGGCTCGTTGTACGACGTGCCGGGCGTCGGCTCGGACACCTGCGGCTCCGGCTTCGCCTGCGGCTTCGGCTCGGGCTTGGCCTCCGCCTTCGGCTCGGGCTTCGGCTCCGGCTTGGCCTCGGCCGGGGCGCCGCCGGCGGCACCGACCACGGCCAGGGTCGCGCCGACCTCGGCGGTCTCGTCCTCGGCGACCTTGATCTCCAGAACGGTGCCGGCGACCGGCGAGGGAATCTCCGTGTCGACCTTGTCGGTGGAGACCTCCAGCAGCGGCTCGTCCACCTCGACGGTCTCGCCGACCTGCTTGAGCCAGCGGGTGACCGTACCCTCGGTGACGCTCTCGCCGAGCGCCGGCATCTGCACCGGAGTCCCCTCGCCCGACGCTGCCGGGGCCGGCTGCTCGGCCGGCTCCTCGACGGCCGGCTGCTCCGCCTCGGCCTGCGGCTCCTCGGCCGCCTCGGCGGCCTGCTCCGCCGGGGCCTCCTCCTGCTGCCCGGCGGCCTGCTGCTGCTCGGGAGCCTCGCCGCCAGCGGACTCGCCCGCGCCGCCGGCCGACTCGCCCTCGCCGGAGATCACCGCCAGCTCGCTGCCGACGTCGGCCGTCTCGTCCTCGCCCACCACGATCCGGGTCAGCACTCCGGCCGCCGGGGACGGGATCTCGGTGTCGACCTTGTCGGTGGACACCTCAAGCAGCGGCTCGTCGACCTCGACGGTGTCACCCTCCTGCTTGAGCCAGCGCGTGACGGTGCCCTCGGTGACGCTCTCGCCGAGCCGGGGCATGGTGACCGATACCGGCATGTTCTCCAGACTCCTTCATTTCCCTGGTGGGGGGATCATCGCCCGTCGCCGGACGCCGCGGATACGTCGTGGTCAGGCGTGCGCGTGCAGCGGCTTGCCGGCGAGGGCGAGGTGCGCCTCGCCCAGGGCCTCGTTCTGCGTCGGGTGGGCGTGCACGAGCTGTGCCACCTCGCCCGGGTACGCCTCCCAGTTGTAGATCAGCTGCGCCTCGCCGACCAACTCGCCGACCCGGGCGCCGACCATGTGCACGCCGACCACCGGGCCGTCGGAAACCCGTACGAGCTTCACGAAGCCGGCCGTCTTGAGGATCTGGCTCTTGCCGTTGCCGCCGAGGTTGTAGTTGTAGGTCTTGACCTTGTCGGCACCGTACTGCTCCTTGGCCTTCGCCTCGGTGAGGCCGACCGAGGCGAGTTCCGGGTCGGAGTAGGTGACCCGGGGGATGCCCGCCTCGTCGATCACCGCCGGGCTCTGGCCGGCGATCTCCTCGGCGACGAAGATGCCCTGCTGGAAGCCGCGGTGGGCGAGCTGGAGGCCGGGCACGATGTCGCCGACCGCGTAGACGTTCGGCACGCTGGTGCGCAGCCGCTCGTCGGTCAGCACGTAGCCGCGGTCGGTCTTCACCCCCTGCTCCTCGTACCCGAGGTCGGCGGTGTTCGGGCCGCGGCCCACGGCGACCAGCAGCAGCTCGGCCTCGACGGTCTCGCCGCCGGCGATGGTCACCTTGACGCCGTTGTCGGTCTTCTCGACCTTCTCGAAGGGCTTGCCGACCTTGAAGTTGATCTTCCGCTTGCGGAACGCCCGCTCCAGCGCCTTCGACGACTCCTCGTCCTCGGCGGCGACCAGTCGGGGCAGCGCCTCGACGATCGTCACGTCCACCCCGAAGGACTTCCACACGCTGGCGAACTCGACGCCGATCACGCCGCCGCCCAGCACGATCGCCGAGGCGGGGACGCGGTCCAGGACCAGGGCGTGGTCGCTGGTGATCACCCGCTCGCCGTCGATCTCCAGGCCCGGCAGGCTCTTGGCGTACGAGCCGGAGGCCAGCACGACGTTGCGACCGGTGTACCGCTTGCCGTCCACCTCGACCGCGTTCGGCGCGACCAGCCGGCCGGTGCCCGCCACGAAGGTGATGTCCTTGGCGCCGTTGACCAGGCCCTGTAGGCCCTTGTAGAGCCGGGAGACCACGCCGTCCTTGTACGAGTTGACCGCCGCCATGTCGATGCCGACCAGCTCGGCCTTGACCCCGAACTGCTCGGACTCGCGGGTCTGGTCGGCGATCTCGGCGGCGTGCAGCAGCGCCTTGGTCGGGATGCAGCCGTTGTGCAGGCAGGTGCCGCCGAGCTTGCCCTTCTCGATCAGCGCGACCGTCAGGCCCAGCTGGACGGCGCGCAGAGCGGTCGCGTAACCGCCGCTGCCACCTCCGAGGATGACGATGTCGAAGGTTGCGTCGTTCGGCTCGCTCACGTCCAACTCCCAGGTCGCTTCGCTGCATCGGGGGTCACGGTGGGGTGAGACGGACACACCCCACCTCGGCCATCTTGTCACCACCGCCCGGCACCCGCGTACCGAGGTGCGCAACGACACGTCGCCGCCACGTACGCTTGACGTTGCCTTCGACGACGGACGGGTGGGGAGACGGCTCGGTGGGACTGTTCCGGCGACGCAAGCGGGCCCGTGCCGCTGACCCTGACCGTACGGCCAATCGTGCCGACCTGGAGCACCTTGAGAACTTCGTCCGCACCCGCAAGGGCGTCGAGGCGTACATCGAGCCGCGTACCACGGTCACCGAGACCACCGTCATCCTGATCGCCGACGACGGTGAGTGGACCCGGCGGCGCATCGACGGGCCGGACGGCGCGCGGCGCTTCGCGTACCGGGTGAGCATCCCGATCTACGACATCGCCCTGATGGGGTACCCGCAACGCATGCGCGACTACAACGAGCGCCGCAAGCGCCGCCCCGAGCTGTACTGACCCCCGAGTCGCCCGGCAGGCGTTAGGAGGGCCCCTGCTATACCAGGCGATAGCAGGGGCCCCTCATAACGCCTCAGCCGTTGGCGGCGACGTCGTCGATCAGGTGCAGCAGGGTGCGGACGGGCACACCGGTGCCGCCCTTGGTCCAGTAACCGGTCGCCTCGCCCGAGTGGTAGGACGGCCCGGCGATGTCGATGTGCGCCCAGGCGACGTCGTCGGTGACGAACTCGCGCAGGAAGACCCCGCCCTGGAGCATGTGGCCGGCCCGGTCCATGCCCGCGTTGACCTGCGAGATGTCGGCGACGTCGGAGTCCATGCCCTTGCGTACGTCGTCCGGCAGCGGCATCGGCCAGGCCGGCTCGCCGACCGCGTCACCGGCGGTGCGGACCCGCTCGCACAGGTCGGCGGTGCCCATCACGCCGGAGATCCGCTTGCCCAGCGAGACCACCTGCCCACCGGTGAGGGTGGAGGTCTCGAAGAGGTAGTCGGCGCCGTCGGCGCAGGCACGGGCCATCGCGTCGCCGAGGACCATCCGGCCCTCGGCGTCGGTGTTGAGCACCTCCACCTTCTTGCCGTTGAACATGGTGATCACGTCACCCGGCCGGTACGAGGTCCCCGAGGGCATGTTCTCCGCCATCGGCACGTACGCGGTCACCGTCACCGCCGGCTTCAGCTCGGCCACGGCCAGCATGGTGGCGGCCACCGCCGCCGCACCGGCCATGTCGGACTTCATCTCCCACATGCCCTGCGCCGGCTTGATCGAGATGCCGCCGGTGTCGAAGGTGATCCCCTTGCCGACCAGGGCGACCCGCTTGCCGGTGCCGCCGCCGGCCGGCGTCCAGGTCAGCTTGACCAGGCGCGGGGGCGCCTCCGAGCCCTGCCCGACCGCGATGATCCCGCCGTACCCGCCCTCGCGCAGCGCGACCTCGTCGAGGACCTCGACTTCGAGGCCCGCCGCCCGGGCGGCCTCGGCGACCGAGTCGGCGAAGGCCGGTGGGCGCAGCTCGTTCGGGGCGATGTTGACCCAGTCCCGGGTGCGCCGGACCGCGTCGGTCACCGTCCGCGCCCGGGTGATCTCGGCCCGCGCTCCCGCGTCCGCGGCGTCCGGCACGGCCACCAGCACCTCGGCCACCGGCTCGCGTCGGGTCGGCTGCGGCCGGGTCTTGTACCCGGCGAAGCGGTAACCGCCCAGCAGCGCCCCCTCGGCGACCGCGCGCAGCGCCGCGTCGGCGTCGGCGTCGTCGGGCAGCGGCAGCGCCACCGCCACGCGGGGCGCGCCGGCCAGGGCCCGCACCGCGGCCCCTGCCGCCCGGCGCAGGATCTCCGGGGCGGGCGCCGCACCGCTGGGCTCCGGACCGAGGCCCACGGCCGCGATCACCGGAGCGGTCACCGTGCCCAGCGTCGCCAACTTGATCACCTCGCCCGGTCCGCCGGTCGCGCCGAGCAGCGCCAGCGTCGCCGTCAACGTGCCGTCGAACGCGGCGGCGATGCTCTCGGCGCCGCTGGCGAGCAGCAGGGTGCCGGCGAGGCCGTTGGTGGCGTCCTGCTCGGTCGTACTGTGCACGCCGATCACGATCGCGTCGACGGCGAGCTCGGCGGGGTCGGTGTCGACCAGGCTCAGGGTGGTGCTGGGCGATGTCACGGAGGCTGCTCCCGGGCGGGCCGGGCCGGTCGTGTGGTGGCGTACCGGCGGTGGAGTTCTCCGGCGGATGATTTACCCGCCGGACGTCAGTGCTGCCCCGCCGGATCATCCGGCGGTCCCGCCGATGCTAACCAGCCCGGTGCGTCCCGGTAAGTTGCCACCCATGACCGACGTGACCACCGACGCTGCCGCGACCCGGCTGCGTCGTTCTCCGCTGAGCGAGCGGCACACCGCGCTCGGCGCCAAGTTCGCCCCCTTCGGCGGCTGGGAGATGCCGCTGGAGTACGCCGGGGGCGGGGTGCTCCGCGAGCACACCGCGGTGCGCACCGCGGTCGGCGTGTTCGACGTGTCACACCTGGGCAAGGTGCGGGTGACCGGTCCGGGGGCGGCGGCGTTCGTCAACTCCTGCCTCAGCAACGACCTGGGCCGGATCGGGCCGGGCCGGGCGCAGTACACCCTCTGCTGCGACGAGGCGACCGGCGGCGTGGTGGACGACATCATCGCCTACCTGCACGCCGACGACCACGTCTTCCTCATCCCGAACGCCGCGAACGCCGCCGAGGTGGTGCGCCGGCTGCGCGCCGCCGCGCCACCGGAGGTCACGGTCACCGACGAGCACGAGGCGTACGCCGTACTGGCGGTGCAGGGGCCGCGCTCGGCGGAGCTGCTGGGCGCGCTGGGCCTGCCCACCGGGCACGGGTACATGAGCTTCTCGCCGGCCACCCTCGACGGGGTCGAGCTGACCGTGTGCCGGACCGGTTACACCGGCGAGCTGGGCTACGAGCTGGTGGTGCCGGCCGGCGACGCGGTCGCGGTCTGGGACGCGCTGTTCGCCGCCGAGCCGGCGCCGCAGCCCTGCGGGCTGGCCGCCCGGGACACGCTGCGCACCGAGATGGGGTACCCGTTGCACGGGCAGGACCTCTCGCTGGAGATCACGCCGGTGCAGGCCCGCTCGGGTTGGGCGGTCGGCTGGGACAAGCCGGCCTTCTGGGGTCGCGACGCGCTGCTCGCGGAGAAGGCCGCCGGCCCGGCGCGTACGCTGCGCGGCCTGGTGGCCGTGGAACGGGCCATCCCGCGCCCCGGCATGGCGGTGTACCACGGTGACACCCGGGTGGGCACGGTCACCAGCGGCACCTTCAGCCCGACCAGGAAGCAGGGCATCGCCCTGGCCCTCGTCGACACCGCTCCCGCCCTCCCCGACGACACCGAGCTGCACGTCGACGTCCGCAACCGCCGCACCCCCGTCCGCCTGACCCGCCCCCCCTTCATCCACCCCTCCACCACATAACCCACCCACCCCACCCCACCCCACCACAGCGTTGATCATGAAGTTGTTGTCGCGACACGCCGGGCGGAGTGGCAACAACTTCATGATCAACGAGGGTCGGTGGGGTTGGGGCGGGGGTCGGTGGGGCGGGGTTCGCCGGAGTCGAGGACGGCCTGGGTCCAGCCGCCTTCGGTGACGCCGGTGGTGGTGAGGACGGCCCAGTCGACGATGTCGTCGGCGTCGACGACGACGGGGGAGCCGATACGTACGGTGGGGTCGGTGTTGGCGTCGCTGGCGCTGGCGCCGACGATCCGGTCGGGGGAGTCCCAGGAGGTGACCCCGGCCCAGACGTACTCGGGGCCGTCGTCGCCCGGCAGGCCGTACTTGACCACCAGCTGGGTCTCGGGCGGCAGCTGCCCGGCGCGGAACCGGGCCCGGATGTCGGCCAGGCCGGCGCGGGCCGTGGCGATCGCCTGGCTCATCGCGTCACCCTGACGGGCGTAGCGCACGTCGGGCTGGATGCCCCGGAACAGGGTGGCGCAGGCGGTGGCGAAGTAGCGCCCGGCCGGACCGGGGTGCCCGGCCGGCGGGCGCAGGCTGAGGAACGAGTCGGCGTCCGGGTCGGTGGCCGGGTCCAGCTCCAGCCGCAGCAGCACCGGCGCGGTCGCCCCGTGCTGCTCCGGATTGCCGTACGCCACCGCGATGTCGTGCCCGGTCACCGTGGCCAGCACCGGCAGCTGCACGAACGCCGGCACCTCCTCGCCGGTCAGCCCGTCGGTCCAGTCCCGCAGCAACCGCCGGGCGGCGCCGGTCATCACCGCTCCCCACGCCCGGGTGAGGTGGTCGGGCACGCCCTGGGTCTGCAACTCCAGCAGACCGAAGCGGCGCAACCCCTTGGTGGTGAACCAGAGCCCCTCGGCGTCCGACGAGTAGGGCACCAGCACCCAGTCGACCAGCCGCACCCGGCCCTGGTCGTCGGGGAGCGAGCGCAGCGCCGCGGCCGGGTCCAGGAACTGCAGGCCGAAGACGTCCACCACGTCCCCGCGCACCGCCTCGGCGACCGCCGCGGCCACCGCCCGGGCGGCCCACTCGTGCGCCGGGGGCCAGCCCGGCCGGTACTCCGCCTGCACCACCACCAGGTGGCTCGCCGCGGCCAGCCGGTCCAGTTGCGCCTCGGTGGCGCCGAACGCGGTGAGCAGATCCGGCGGCAACTCGGGGAACTCGCCGATGGGCCGCACGTCGACGCTCATCAGCGGGCTGTCCAGCATCTGCCGGGCCAACCCGTACACCGGCTCGGCGATCCGCCCGGCCAGGCTGCCCACCGCCGTACGCGCCGTCACCGACGGCAGCCCCACCGTCGGCACCAGGTAGGTCGCGCTGAGCGACTCCGGGACCGGAACGGGCAGGAAGTCGTCGGTGATGAGCATGTCGTCCCCTGGGGTGGCCGGCCGGTGCTGTCGTCGCCAGAACGCTACCCGGCACCGCCCGCCCGGCTCAGCCGGACAGCACCAGTCCCAGGTAGACGAGCGTGGTGACCAGCTCGACGGTCGCGCCGAGCACGTCGCCGGTGATCCCGCCGAGGCGGCGTACCACGTGTCGGAGCAGCCCGGCCGCGACAGCGAGCGCCACGAGCACGGCCAGCGGCCCCTGCCACGGTCGCCCCGGCACCGCCGCGACCGCCAGCAGCGCGACGGCGGCCGTACCGGCGGCCAGCGCGACCGGCCCGACGGTGCCGGCGACCAGCGCGCCGAGCCCCTCGGGGCGGGCCGCCGGTACGCCCCGCCGGCAGGCCAGCGTCACACCGAGCCGCCCGGCCGCCGTGGCGGTCACCACGGCCACCAGCGCCGCCGGCCGGGATCCGCCGGCCAGCTCCGCCAGCGTCGCGGCCTGCACCAGCAGGACGAGCACCAGGGCGACCACCCCGAACGGCCCCACGTCGGGCTTCTTCATGATCTCCAACGCGGCCGCTCCGCGCCGGTACGACCCGAGCGCGTCCACGGTGTCGGCCAGCCCGTCCAGGTGCAGCCCCCGGGTGAGCAGGGCACCCGCCGCGACGGTCACCCCGGCGGCCACCAGCGGTGCGGTGACCGCGTCGAGCAGCAGCAGTACGCCGGCCAGCGGTACGCCGAGCAGCGCACCGACCGCAGGGGCGAGCGCCATCGCCGTACCGGCCGTGGCCCGGTCGATCCGGCCGGCGCGTACCGGCAGAATGGTGAAGGTGGTCAACGCCAGCCGCGCCCCGTCACCGGGGCGGGGCTCAGCCGGCACGCGTGCCCTGCTCCGCCGGCCGCACCGGTTCGGTGCTGGTCGGGCCCGGACCGGCCGGCTCCGGCTCGCGGAAGTCGGGCTCGGCGTCCCCGGCGGGCGCCGGCTCGCCGTCGTCCGCACCGTCGCGGCCGTCCCCGACACCGCCCTCAGCGCCGTCCCCGGCGTCGGTGTCGTCCCCGGCGTCGTCCCCGGCGTCGGTGTCGTCTCCGGCGTCGGCGTCCTCGCGGGACGGCCTGGGCGGCAGCGTGGCGGCCAGCGCCAGCACCGAGCGCAGCAGTGGCAGCACGGTCAGCGCGTTGGCCCCCTCACCGAGATCCAGCCGCAGCTCGGTCAGCGGGGTCAGGCCGAGCACGTCGGCGGCCAGCTTGACGGCGGGGTGCCCGCCGTGGTCGGCCAGCAGGCACCAGTGCCGGGCCTGCCCGGCCAGATCCCGGCTGACCATGGCGGCGGCCACGCCGACGGGACCGTCCAGCAGCACCGGCGTGCGGCGGGCGGTCGCGCCGAGCAGGATGCCGGTGGCGACCGCGACATCCCCGCCGCCCAGCTCGGCCAGCACGTCCCGCGCGTCGCGGGCGGAGCGACGGGTGCGGTGCAGCGCGTCCCGGACCGCCGCGCAGCGGGCCATCCACGCCACGTCGTCGATCTCGCCGCCCCCGCCGACCACCCGGGCGAGCACGGCCGGCGGTTCGGCCCCGGCGGTCGCGGCCAGTACCGCGGCCGCCGTGGCCTCGGTGCCGGCACCGCACGCGGCCAGCACCAGCAGTTGTACGCCGGCGTCCGCCGCCTCCTCGGCCAGCCGCCAGCCGTAGCGCAGGGCCGACTCCACCTCTTCGACGCTCAGCGCCGCATCGTGCTCGATCGGTGCGGCGGCGGGGGCGTCCACCACCTGCAGACCCGCACCGCTCTCGGCGGCGAGCCGGGCGAGCACGCCCTGACCCGCGCGAGCCTGCTCGGCCCGCCGGGCCGACTCGCCGGCCACCGTGCCGGCGGCGACGCCACCGGCGTGGTCGCCGTGCAGCAGCAGCACCCGCACGGACCGCCAGGGCGCCGGAGTGGGCGTGCCCTGGGTGGCGGCGGCGAACGAGACCACCTGTTCCAGCACGCCGAGGCCGGTGCCGGGCATGTCCAGGGTGGCCAGCCGCTCCACGGCCTGCGGGCCGGCGTACTCGTCGGGCATGGGTAGCTGCATGCCGGGCTGGATGACCAGGCCGGTCGCGGCCACCGGGAGGGCCATGGTGGGCGCCGTCCAACCGGTGCTGGCGGGGGAGTCGGGCGCGGGTGCGGTGGGCATCTCCGGTGTGGTCACCGGCGGCGACTCGGGCAGCTCCGGGCCGCTGCCGTTGACCGGCTGCGTGCCGGTGGGGCCGACCTGGGCGGGCACGGTGGCCCCGGTGCCGGCCGGGCCGAGCCCGACGGTGGCCGGGGTGAGCCGGACGGTGCCGGGGGTGGGCTCGGCGGCGGCCGGCTTCAGCCGGCAAGGCTGGCCGGCGACCACCAGGACCACGGCGTCGCACGCGTCCGCGACGGCCCGGTTGACCGCGCCGAGCGCGTCGGTGAACGCCCGGCCCAGCGGCGTGGTGGGCACCAGGGAGAGCCCGACCTCGGGGCTGACCAGCACCAGCCGCGCGGGACAGGACCGCACGGCCGCGGCCAGCTCGTCGATGGTGGCGGTGTCGTCGGCCGGCTGGTGGGCCGGATCGAGCAGTACGGTCACCCAGCCGCCGAGGTCATCGACGAGCAGCGTCTCGTCCGGCCCGGCGGTGGCGATCACGTCGGCGAGCCGGCGCGGGTCGCTCGCGGTCTCCTCGGTGCGCCAGGTCTCCGGCCGGCGGGCGCGGTGCGCGGCGAGGCGGGCCGCCCACTCCGGGTCGTCGTCGCCCGCGCCGGCGGTGGCCACGTAGCGGACCGTGGCCGCGCCGGCCACCAGGGACTCGGCGAACTCCGACTTGCCGGAACGGATACCGCCGAGGACCAGAAGCGTGTTCCACCCGTCTAGGGACATGCTGCGTACCTTACGGCCAGCCGGGCGGCGGAGGCAGCACAGGTACGCCGCCCCACCGCCCGTCGCCCGGTGGGCTCAGCGCCGCTCGGGGGCCTGGTAGAGGTAGTCGTTCGGGTTGACGTTCGCGGGCTTCGGGTCCTCCTGCCAGGCGCCCTCGCCGGGACGCGCGACCAGGGCGTCGACCAGTTCCTGCCGGTCCATCTCCCGCGCACCCTCGACTCCCCCGCGTACCGCGATGTCGCGCAGCTCCTCGGTGTCCATCTCCGGTATCGGTCTGGTCATCGCCACCTCCCGTACGAAGGGTCTGTCCACCGGGGCGTACCCGGCGCGGGCGCGGTTCAGTCGCGGCGCGTGGACCCGCCCGCCGGACCGACGCGGCGGCTGCGTTCCCCGGCCACGGTCGACGGCTCCGGTCCTCGACGGCCACGGTCCGGGTCGCCCGACGGGCGGGCGACTACGCTGGCGAGGGTCCGTCCCACGGGACACAGCGGCGAGGGGAGACGCGCACATGGCGTGGAGCTGGCGGTACGAGGGCGTCGACGGCGAGTCGGTCGACGGGCCGGCCGAGTCGTTCGGGAGTCAGGCGGACGCCGAGTCCTGGATCGGCCAGAGCTGGCGGGAGCTCGCGGCGTCCGGCGTCACCTCGGTCGCGCTCCTCGAGGATGATCGGGTGGAGTACCGGATGAGCCTGCTGCCCGTGGCGGAGTGATGACACCGAGGGACCCGGAGCCGCTGGTGCTCGGGGTGCCCCGGGCGGCGTTCCGGCCCAGCCCGGTCTTCGGCGCCCTGGTCGCGCTGCTGGTGACCAGCGCCGTGCTGACCTGGCACGGGATCGGCAACGTCCGGCTCACCGTGTTCGGTTTCGTCGTCTCCGGCTGGCTGGTCTCGCTCTGCCTGCACGAGTACGCCCATGCCGTGGTCGCGTACCGGTCCGGTGACCGGGGCGTGGCCCACCGCGGCTACCTGACGCTCAACCCGCTGAAGTACAGCCACCCGCTGCTGTCCATCGCGCTGCCGGTGGCGGTGGTGCTGCTCGGCGGCATCGGCCTGCCGGGCGGCGCGGTCTGGGTGGACCGGCACATGATCCCGGGTCGGCTGCGGCACACCCTGGTCAGCCTCGCCGGCCCGGCCACCAACGTGCTGTTCGCGCTGGTGCTGGTGGCGGTGCTGCGCCTCGGTGCGCCGGGCGGCGGGCCGGTGGAGTTCTGGGCCGCGGTGGCCCTGCTGGCCTTTCTGCAGGTCACCGCCAGCCTGCTCAATCTCTTGCCGGTGCCCGGACTGGACGGCGGCAACATGGTCCAGCCGTGGCTGAACCCGCAGTACCGGCGCATGTACGACCTCTTCGCGCCGTACGGCTTCATCCTGCTCTTCGCGCTGCTGTGGAACCCGACGATCGGCGGCTGGTTCTTCGACACCGTCTTCGCGATCGGCAACGTCCTCGGCCTGCCACCGTGGCTCTACGCCACCGGTCTGGAGCTGATCCGCTTCTGGCAGAGCTGACCTCGGCCGGGCTCACCTCGGCCGGGACCTGAGCCCGCCCGGCCGGCGGGGTCGTGCGCCGGCCGGGCGGGGCGGGTCAGGGTCGCTCGGCCGGCGACTCGGTCCGCGCGGGATCCCGCTCGGTCACCGGGTCGACGATCTCGTCGATCGCCTTGAGCAGGCCGGTGTCGAGCGTGACGCCGGCCGCCTTGACGTTGTCGTGCACCTGCTCGGGGCGCGACGCCCCGATGATGGCCGACGACACGTTGGGGTTCTGCAGCACCCAGGCGATGGCCAGCTGGGCCAGGCTCAGCCCGGCCTGGTCGGCCAGCGGTCGCAGCTGCTGCACCCGGGTCAGCACGTCGTCGGTCAGCCACTTGGCGATGAAGCCCGCGCCGGACTTCTCGTCGGTGGCCCGGGAGCCGGACGGCGGCGGCTGGCCGGGGAGGTACTTGCCGGAGAGCACGCCCTGCGCCATCGGCGAGAAGACGACCTGCCCGACGCCCAACTCCTCGCTGGTGGGGACGACCTCGCTCTCGATGACCCGCCAGAGCATCGAGTACTGCGGCTGATTGGACACCAGCGGGATGCGCAGTTCCCGGGCGAGGCCGTGCGCCTCGCGGATCTGCGACGCCTTCCACTCCGAGACGCCGATGTAGAGGGCCTTGCCGGAGTGCACGACGTCGGCGAACGCCTCCATCGTCTCGTCCAGCGGGGTGTTGTAGTCGTACCGGTGGGCCTGGTAGAGGTCCACGTAGTCGGTCCGCAACCGGCGCAGCGACCCGTTGATCGACTCCATGATGTGCTTGCGGGACAGGCCCCGGTCGTTGCGGCCCGGGCCGGTGGGCCAGTACACCTTGGTGAAGATCTCCAGGCCCTCGCGCCGCTCCTGCTCCAGCGCCCGGCCGAGCACGTCCTCGGCGCGGGTGCCGGCGTAGACATCGGCGGTGTCGAAGGTGGTGATGCCGGCGTCGAGGGCGGCCCGCACGCAGGCGAACGCCGCATCCTCCTCGACCTGCGAGCCATGGGTGATCCAGTTGCCGTACGAGATCTCACTGACCATGAGGCCGGAGCGGCCCAGGTGTCGGAATTCCATGTCCTGACCCTAGCCCGCCGGCAGCAGCCGGTGGAGATCGAGTTCAGCCCGGCAGCAGGGCGTGCCGCATGCTCCGGGCCAACCACTGCCGGTATGTGGGCTCGTCCCAGCCCAGGCCGTGCACCAACGCGCCGTAGTGCGCCGGGTCGTTGTAGAACCACACCTCGTCGATGGCGCGCTCCACGTCGGACCCGTGCCGCAACGGCCCCAGGGCGACCAGCCGCTCGACCACCATCCGGGCGCCGATGCGCCGGTTGCGCAGCAGGGTCTGCCACACCTCGGCGGCCTCGGGCGATCCGTCGGCGGCGCGTCGTACGGTCTCGAACACCCGGGCGGCGCGCCCACCGATCAGCGTGCACACGTCGGCATACGCGTCGAGCACCTCACCGGGGCTCTCCGCCTCCCACACCGGCCGGTACCAGGGCCGTTGGGCGACCGGGATCGGCTCGTCGTCGCCGGCCAGCGCCTCGTCGAGCACCTGGCGCAGCAGCGCCGCCTTCGAGCCGAAGGCGGCGAAGACGGTGGGCCGGGCGACGCCGGCTGCGGCGGCCACGTCGGCCAGCGAGGTGGCGGTGTAACCCCGGGCGACGAACAGGTCGGCCGCGGCGGCGACCACCGCCCGGCGGGTCCGCCGGGCGCTCTCCTCGCGGACCCGGGAGCGGTACGGCCGAGTCGGTTTCTCGTCCTTGACTTCACCCATGACGCAGTCATACTAGCAATGCATTCACTAGACGCTCGACTATCGATTATCGAGCTGGCTATCGAATAGCGTCGTGTGTGCCGAAGTTGGCACCCGTACCCGGGGAGGTCCCATGTCGATCCGTCCACACCTGCTCCACCGCGACGAGGGGGAGGCGTACTGGTTCACCGGCAACCTGGTCACCGTCAAGGTCGCCGGCACACAGACCCGCGGGCAGTTGACCGTGGTCGAGTTCGTCAACCCGCCCGGCTTCGCGCCGCCACTGCACCGGCACCAGCTGGAGGACGAGATGTTCTACGTGATCTCCGGCGCTGCGGTGTTCCACTGCGCGGGGGAGGAGCTGACCGCCGGGCCGGGCGACTTCGTCCACCTGCCGGTCGGGATACCGCACACGTTCGTGGTCGGTGCCGACGAGCCACTGCGGGTGCTGCAGATCACCACACCGGCCGGGTTCGACGGGTTCGTCGCCGAGGCCGGTGCGCCGGCGACGGAGCGGCGACTGCCGGACCCGGCACCGATCGACCCGGTCGCCCTGGGCCATGCCGCCCACCGGCACGGCATCGAGCTGCTCGGGCCGCCGCCCGGCCGCTGACCGACCCGATCCCACCTGGAGAGCATCATGATCCTTCTTGCCCGCACCGGATGCCGGCGCGTTGCGACGGCGACCGTCGCCCTGGCCATGACCCTGGGGGTCGCCGGTTGCCCGTCCACGCCGGCCACCCCGACCGGACCGGACCGGGCCGCTCCCGCCGCCGGGGGATCCGCGCCGGCCCCCGTCGGCGAGGAGGTTGACGGCTGCTCGCTGCTGACCGACGCCGAGGTCACCGAGGTCATCGGGGCCAACCCCGGCGGTGTGCCCACCTCGGCCGGCTGCGCCTGGGAGAACCCGCAGACCTCGCACTCGGTGACGCTGCACATCGGGATGCCCGGTACCGCCGCCGAGGGGGCGCTGCCGCCGGCCGACCCGATCCTCGGCGAGCCCGAGGAGAGCGTCGACGGGATCCGGTTCTCCGTCGGCGAGGCGGAGTTCGCCGGCGGTGACCGGTACTGCACGTTGCGGGTCGTCACCAGCGTCGTCGACGACCGCGACCGGTCCACGACGATCCGGCTCGTGGGCCTGGTCCGTGACCGGCTCTGAGGCCCGGGCCGCCTCCTGCACCGGGGCGGTCCGGACGGGCCACGGCGACCGGTTACCGCGCCGGCTCGGGCCCAAGACCGGGCAGGCGCGCGGTCGCTAGAGCACCGGGTTGGCGTCGGTGAGAAGCCCTTCGATCTCGGCGACGACCGCGGCCGGGTGGTGGAACATCGGGTCGATCAGCGACTCGCCCCGCCGGTCCAGGGCGCCCCAGTTCCCGGCGCCGTTGGTGGCCAGGAAGGCGACGGGGTGGATCAGCAGCGCCGGGTGCGCCGGTGCGACGATCACCTGCCCGTTCCGGTCCACCACCCCCTTGCGGCCGGCCAGGTCCACCACGGCCAGCCCCTCGTCGGTGAAGCCGTCGACGTAGTGGCCGTCGGCGAGGGTGGTGTGGAAGCCGTGGTAGCGGGTCGGCACCACGAGCCGGCCGGTACGGTCGACGGCGCCCCAGCCCTCCCGGCGGACCACCGCCACGCCCTTGCGGAACGGCCGTACCTCGGCGAAGCCGGGCGGCACGATCACCTTCCCGGCGGTGTCGACGGCGTGCCACCCGTGCTCGTCCCGCACCACCCAGGCCAGGCCGTCGGAGAACGGTCGAGCCGCCAGGTACGTCGGCCCGAGCACGGTCTCACCGGTCAGGTCGATCAGCGACCATCGGTCGCTCTGCGGCCCGCGTACCCAGGCCAGGCCGTCCCGGAACGGCTGCGCCTCGGTGTAGCGGGCCGGCACGACCATCTCTCCGTCGGCGTCCGCGTAACCCCACCGGCCCTGGCCGCCGTCGCGGGCCGGCACCGGGGCCCGGTCGCGCTCCAACACCTCGTCCCAACTGCGCGGGTACGGGCCGAAGCCGCTCTCCGGGGCCCGGGCGGCGATGGCGTCCAGCCCGGTGCGGACCCGGGCCAGCAACTCGGCGTCCTGCTCGCCGCGCAGGTCGAGGGCGCGCTCGAAGTGATGGCAGGCCTCGATCAGCCGGCCCTGGTCGTAGCAGCAGCGCGCGGCGTGTTCGTGCAGGGCGGCCCGTAGTCGGTCGGGTAGTTCGACCGAGTTGGCCTCCGCGAACAGCCGGTCAGCCTCGCCGAACTCGCCCCGCCACCGCAGTACGTGGGCCAGCCGGGCCTGCGCCAGCGCGGCCCGCCGCAACTCGCCGGTCGCCTCGGCGTAGGTCAGCGCCATCCGCCCGTCGTCCAGCGCGTCGTCGAGGTCGCCGAGGACCCGCGAGGCCACCGCGCGCAGGCTCAGCAGCCGGGCCCGGGAACGGTTGTCCAGCGCCGAGGCGAGCTTGTCGGTGAGCCGATCCCGGATCATCCGCAGTTCCTCCGGGTCGTCCGCGAGTTCGCGCAGAGTCACCGGGTCGAGGCGCCAGCGGTAGCTTGCCAGCAGCTGTTCGGGATCGGGCGGCGGTTCGGGTACCGGCTCGTCGTCCGCCGTCTCTGGCGCCGCACCACCGTCGGCCGGCGGTGCGGAGACGGATGGTGCGGGCGACGCGGTGTCATCCGGCGGCGCGGTGGCACCTGACGACGCGGTGTCGGCCGGCGATGCGGTGTCAGTGTCAGCGTCACCCGGCGGTGCGGCGACGGGCGGCATCGCGGCCGGGGGCGCCGACGCCGGCACGGCGGAGATCGGTGCGGCAAAGTCCGGTGGCGCGGCGGAATCCGGGGACGCGGCGAAGTCCGGAGGCGCGGCGAAATCCGGAGGCGCGGCGAAGTCCGGAGGCGCGGCGGAGTCCGGGGGTGCGGACGCCGGCATGGCGGAGATCGGTGCGGCGAGGTCGAAGTCGGGCTCCCCGGGTGGTGCCGAGACCGGCGGTCGGGGTGGTGCGGAGGCGGGCGGCGCGGAGACCGGTGGTGTGGGCGGTCCGGAGACCGGTGACGGCGGTGCGGGGATCGGCTCCGGCGCCGGGCGGGCGGGTGCGGCCATCCCGTCGGTGGGGCGGGCGGCGCCAGCGTCTTCCGGAGCGTGCGGGTCGGGTGTCCCGGACGGACCGGGCGAGCCGAACCATCCCGGCAGGCCCTCGGGGACAGGCCGGGCGGTCGTGGGCGGCTCCGGCGGCGGTGGGACGTACCGCTTGGGCTGCCGGGCTGCCGGTGCCCCCGGGTGGCCGGGCTCGCCGCCGGCCCGGTCGCGCGGTGGCGCCGGCGGGCCGACCGGTGCCGCGTGCTCGGCGGCGGGCCGCGCGGGCGGTCCCGGGACCCGTCCCGGAGCTGCGGTACCGGGCGGCGGGGTAGGCGGCGCGGAGACGGGTCGTTGGGTGGGCGGTGCGGAGACGGGCCGGGCCGTGGGTGGGCCGGCGGCGGGTGACGCCGCGGCGACCGACGGGGTTGGCGTCGGCGGTGGTGTGGCCACGACCGGTTGATCGTGCAGGGGTGCCGGCCGGACCTGGTGCTCGTGCAGGGGTGCCGGACGGACCTCGTGCTGGTGCAGCGGCGCCGGCCGTACCGTGTCGCCGGCCGGTGCCCGGTCGACCCCGGCAGCGGCGGGTCGGTCCCGGTGCTGGCCGGGGAGGTCGCTCCGGGTCTCGTCGGGAGGTGCCGCCGCGTGCCGGCCCCGGCCCGGTGCGTGAGCCTCGCCCCGGTCCCGGGCTGCGGCGGCGGGCCGGCCCCCATGGGGCTGGCCGGCGGCGGGCTGGTGGTACTCCGGCGCGGGGGAGACCGGCCGGGCCCGCCCGGCGGCGGGCGAGACGGGTCGGTCCTGCTCGGGAGCGGGTGATACGGGCTGGTCCCGAACCACCGACAGATGACGCCGGCGCGGGTCCGGGTCGGGCGCGGGCGAGACGGGCCGCTCGGGGTCTGGCGACTGGGCGGCGGGCCGGTCGACGAACCGATCCGGTCCGGGCCGGTCCGGCACTCCGGTTGGCCGCCGGTCGTCGTGCCGTGGCCGGCCGGCACCCTGTTCCGGTGCGGCCGGACGCTGGTACTCGCGGTGGTCCCGTCCGCTGCTGGGCCTCAGTGGTCCGGGATCGGGCCAGGGCAGGTCACCACGGGGCGGGGCGTACGCCTGCTGGTCCGGCGTCGGCGCACCGGGGCGGTCCCGTTCCGGTGACCAGTCGGGGCGGGTGCCCTCGTCGGGGACCGCGCGGATCGGCTCCTCGTCGACGAAGCCGTCGGGATACGGGGCGGCGTCCGGATCCCCGGCAACGAAACCGGTCCGGTAGCCGTCCACCACCGGGCCGTCGTTCGGCCCGGAGTGCCCGGGATGGTGACTCCACTGGTAGCGGGAGCGCCGGGCGGCGTCGTCCGGCGGCCGGCCGTCGACACCCTCGACCGGCCGGTACGCGGCGGCGGGCCGGCGTGCCTCCTCGTCGGCCTCCGGTGCCCGCCCGGGCCTCGGCCGACCGGCCGGGGACACCGGCGCACCGTGGCGATACTGGTCGCGGTCGGTCGGCTCGACACGGCGTGGCCGACCGGTGTGCGGGTCGGACTCGCGCCGGTCAGGGTCGCGCCGGTCGGGCTCGCGATGCGGAAACCGGTCGGGTTCGCGCGGGGCGCGCCGGCCGCCGTCGCGCTGGGCGTGCCGGTCGGGTTCCCGCCGCGCATAGCGGTCAGGATCGAGCTGATCGGGATCGCGCTGCGCGTACCGGTCCGGAGCGCGTTCGTCGCGGCGGTCGGTACGCCGGTCCGGGTCGCGTCGGTCGGGTTGGTCGCGCCGGAGCGGTGCGCCCGCGCCGGTCCCCTGCGGCCCGAAGTCCGACCAGGTGACGCCGTCGCGCCCCCGGGCCGGATCGTCGTGCGATGACCGCCGCCCGTCGGGCCGGGACTGCTCCGGCCGCGAGCCGGCGAACGCCGCCCGGTCGCGCGGCCGGGCACCGTTGGCGCCGTCGGGCCGCCGCGGGTCGGGAACCTCGTGCCGGCCCGGCCGGTCGTCCGGCTCGCTGTCCCAGGACCGGCCGACGTACGCGCCGTCGGGCCTGGTCGGCGCGAGCGGTGGCACCTCGGCCCGGCCGACGGCGCTGGTCCGGCTCCGTGCGGGAGGTGGCCGGTCCTCGATGCCGATGTCACCCGGATAGCGCTGGCCCGGGAACTGCGGCTGCCACTCGTTGGTCGGCTCGGACACCCAGGAGGGCTCGGCGGGATCGTGCCACCGGTCGGCGTAGCCGCGACTCATCCGCCGGACCTGTCGCTGCGGCCGGGACGTTGCCGGGAGGCGGCGCCGGCCGCGACACGGGGACGCGGGACCGGCCCGGCGGCCCCGACGAGACCGGGTCGTCCGGCCCTGCCCGTGGCGGAGCCCGGGGCCGGCGCCCGCCCGGTCACGGTCGCGCCCCGGTGGTCGGCTCGCGTCCGCTCGCTCACGGCGATGTCACCTCGTCGGAAATGGTCGCGCTGGGCACCCCGGAGGCCGGCAAAATCGCTCGTCCGGGCACCGAATGGCTGCGCATGGAGGGTAGCGGCGCGGGCTCGGTCACCGCCACTGCGGCACCCTCGTCGGCCCAAACGTTATCCTATTGATCCGGACATTTAGCCCTATGGCTGTTATCGGTCTTCCGACGATACTTCACCCACCGTCAGCCGACCGTCGCCGAGCCCACGTCCGGCCCTCCACCGGTGACCGGCGATGCCCGAGGTCAGGGATGTTCCATGACCAGCACGGCGAAGGTGCCTGGTTCGAGGGCCTCGTAGCGGTGCGGTGCGTCGCCGGGAAAGGTGGCGTAATCGCCCGGGCCCAACTCCACCTGGTCGTGTTCCGGCCCGCAGCGCAGCCGGCCGGCGCCCACCACGACATGCTCGACGCTGCGCGGGGTGTGCGGGGCGGCGCTACGGACCCGTCCCGGTTCCAACTCGATCAGGTAGACGTCCCGGCGGGCGTGCGCGGTGCCGGCGGACAGCAGGGTGCCGGTGAAGTCGGCGTGCTCGGAGTGGATCCGGGGACCGTTGCCGGCCCGGATCACCCGCACGGTGGCGGCCGGCGGCTCGACGAGCCGACTGAACGGCACGTCGAGTGCCACGCCCAGCGCCCACAGCGTCTCCACGCTCGGGTTGCCGGCGCCGGATTCGAGCTGAGAGAGGGTCGACTTGGCGATCCCGGCCCGCCGGGCGAGTTCGGTGAGGGAGATGCCGACCCGCTGGCGTTCGTACCGCAGCGCGGCGGCGATGGTGGCGAGCGGGGGAGTGGGATCGGGGGACATGGTTCGCTCCGGCGGTCATGCTGTTCTATTTGACGAACGGCGGGGCCCTGTTCATCATGATGGACCATGCGTACGCCAGAACGAACACCGGGGGCGTCGATGCTCCGCGACATCGCCGCGATCGGCGCGGCGATCGTCGCCGTCGGCGCCTCGTTCGGCGCGATGGCCGTCGCCGCCGGGCTGCCCGGCTGGGCGGCCGTCGCCATGTCGATGCTGGTCTACGCCGGTGGCGCGCAGTTCATGGCGGTCGGCCTGGTGGCCGTGGGCAGTCCGGTGGCCGCCGTCCTGGCCGGGCTGCTGCTCAACGCCCGGCACGTGCCGTTCGGGCTGACCCTCGCCGACACGATCGGCCCCCGGTTGCGGCAGCGGTTGCTCGGCAGCCACCTGATGACCGACGAGACGACCGCCTTCACGCTGGCCCGGCCCGCCGGTCCGGCCCGACGGCGGGCGTTCTGGCTCGCCGGCGGCCTGCTCTTCGGTGCCTGGAACGCCGGCACCGTGCTCGGCGTGCTGGCCGGCGGGGTGGCCGGCGATCCGGCCGCGTACGGGTTGGATGCCGCCTTTCCGGCCGGCCTGCTCGCGCTGCTCCTGCCCACGCTGCGGGATCGCGACACCCGGCGGGTGGCGGTGGCGGGCGCCGCGATCGCGTTGCTGACCACGCCACTGCTGCCGGCCGGCCTGCCGGTGCTGCTCGCGCTGGCCGGCCCGGCGCTGCTGGCAGTACGCCGGATCCGCCGACCGACGGTGGTGCCCGACGGCGCCGCCGATGCGCCCGGGACCGTCGCGGAGCGGGCCGACGCCGGTGTATCCGGGTCCGTCGCGGAGCGGGCCGACGCCGATGCGTCCGGGTCCGGGGCAGAGCGGGTCGGCGAGGTGCCGGTCGGTCGGGGGGAGCGGCCGTGTTGATCGCGGTGATCGTGGCGCTGGCCGTCGGGACGTACGCCTTCCGGGTCGTCGGGGTGCTGCTGCGCGACCGGCTCGACCTGCCGGCGTGGGCGCGTCAGCTGCTGCCGGTGGGCGCGGCCGCCCTGCTGGCCGCGCTGGCGGCCACCGCGGCGCTGACCGAGGCCGGTCGGTTCGCCGGCGCCGCCCGCCCCGCGGGGGTGCTGGTCGGGGTGCTGCTGGCCTGGCGGCGGGTGCCGTTCGTGCTCGTCGTCCTCGCCGCCGCCGGCACCACCGCGCTGCTGCGCCTGCTCGGCGTGCCCTGAGGCGCGGTGGTCAGACCTTGTCGCCGATGGCGACCCGGGGCGCCGGGGTGCGCAGCTTGCGGAAGGTGATCGACCGCATGATCGCGTAGAGGTACAGCGACCCCATCCGCTGGGTGGAACTCGGGAACCGCTCCCGGACCAGCTTCTTGATCTTGCGAGAGATGAGCACCGAGTCGATCACCACGCCCAGGGCCAGCGCGCCCCAGAGCAGGTTGGAGGCCAACCGGATCGCTGGCGGCATCGCCTGGTTGGAGCCGATCAGCACCACCAGCGCGCCGCCGAAGAACCAGGTCCCGACGGTACGCCGGGAGTCGACCACGTTGCGCGCCAGCAGCCGCTCCGGACCCCGGTCGCGAGGGCCGCCCTCCCGCCGGAACTCCGCGGCGGCCTCGGCGCGCCGCTGCCGGCGCAGCGCCTTCGTCTCCTCCTTGCTGAGCGCCTTCAATGAGCCGGCCGGGCGGCGACCGGTGGCGGGACGCTTCGGCGTCTCCCGCCCCTTCGCGGGCGTGTAGCCACGGGAAGGGGCGGCCTCGGCCTCCTCCTCCGCCGGCGTCAGCGGCTCGGTGGCGGGGTCGGGGATGTCGGCGGACTTGCGGCGAAACAGCGACGGCACGCGGCAAGGGTAGCCAACGCGGCGCGCCCGGTGCACATCGCGGTGCACCGGACGCGAGCGGACCGGCGGTGCCGGGTTGCGGGCGGGCCGAGGAGCGGGCTTACGGCCGCTCGACGTGTGCCCCGAGGTCGGCGAGCTTGGCCTCGAAGTCCTCGTAGCCCCGGTTGATCAGGTCGACCCCGTACACCCGGGAGGTGCCCTCGGCGGCCAGCGCGGCGATCAGGTGGCTGAAGCCGGCCCGCAGGTCGGGAATGACCAGGTCGGCGGCGTGCAGCTTGCTCGGGCCGGCGATCACTGCGGAGTGCTTGAAGTTGCGTCGGCCGAAGCGGCACGGGGTGCCGCCCAGGCAGTCCCGGTAGACCTGGATGTTCGCGCCCATCGTGTTGAGCGCCTCGGTGTAGCCCAGCCGCTGCTCGTAGACCGTCTCGTGGACGATCGACAGGCCCCGTGCCTGGGTCAGCGCCACCACCAGCGGCTGCTGCCAGTCGGTCATGAAGCCCGGGTGTACGTCGGTCTCCAGCGCCGTGGCCTGCAGTTCGCCGCCCGGGTGCCAGAAGCGGATGCCACCCTCCTGGCCCGGCTGGCCCAGTCGCGGCGGCCGGGTGTCGGTCACCTCGTACTCGCCGCCGACCGAGCGGAAGACGTTCAGGAAGGTCATCATGTCGGCCTGCTCGGCGCCGAGCACCTCGACGTGGCCCCGGGTGGCCAGCGCCGCCGCGGCCCAGCTCGCCGCCTCGATCCGGTCCGGGATCGGCCGGTGGGTGTAGCCGTGCAGCCTCGGTACGCCCTGGATCTCGATCACCCGGTCGGTGTGCACCTTGATGATCGCGCCCATCTTCTGCAGGACGCAGATCAGGTCGATGATCTCCGGCTCCACGGCGGCGTTGCGCAGCTCGGTGACGCCCTCGGCCATGACCGCCGTGAGCAGCACCTGCTCGGTCGCGCCCACGCTCGGGTAGGGCAGCGCGAACTTGGTGCCGTGCAGGCCGTTCGGCGCGGAGAGGTGCAGCCCTTCGGGGGTCTTGTCGACGGTGGCGCCGAACTCCCGCAGCGCCTGCAGGTGGAAGTCGATCGGGCGCGGCCCGATGTGGCAGCCGCCCAGGTCGGGGATGAAGGCGTGCCCGAGACGGTGCAGCAGCGGCCCGCAGAACAGGATCGGGATGCGGCTGGAGCCCGCGTGCACGTTGATCTGGTCGGTGCTGGCGCTCTCCACGTTCGCCGGGTCGAAGACCAGCTCGCCGTCCTCGTCGCCGTCGGTGACCTTGACGCCGTGCAGCCCGAGCAGGCCGCGGACCACCTCGACATCACGGATCTTCGGTACGTCGAACAGCCGACTCGGGCTGTCGCCGAGCAGGGCGGCGACCATCGCCTTGGACACCAGGTTCTTCGCGCCGCGTACGCGGATCCGCCCTTGCAGCGGGGTGCCTCCGTGTACGACCAGGACGTCGTCGGTCAACGCAACCTCCAGCGCGTGCGTGCTGCCGTTTCGATGTGGGGACACCACCGGTCGCTACCCGGGACGCGGTCGCGTCCAAACGCCCGCGCCCGCGGATGCCGTCGCCCGGCAGCATAGCCCTCCGTGATGAGAATGGATCCGGTCACACCGCCATGGAGGGCATTTATCGGTGATCCGGCACTTTTATGTACCACAGGGGTTACCGAGAGTGATCGCCTGCGGTGGGTGTCAGGCGCCGGGTAGCGCCAGCATCTGGTCCAGCGCGACCCGGGCGTGGTGCGCGGTGTCGGCGTCCACCGTGATCTGGTTGACCACCCGGCCGGCGACCAGCTCCTCCAGCGCCCAGACCAGGTGCGGCAGGTCGATCCGGTTCATCGTCGAGCAGTAGCAGACCGCGCGGTCGAGGAACATGATCTGCTTGTCCGGGTGGGCCAGCGCGAGCCGGCGGACCAGGTTCAGCTCGGTGCCGACCGCCCACGCGGAGCCGGCCGGCGCGGCCTCGATGGTGCGGATGATGTACTCGGTCGACCCCACGAGATCGGCGGCGTTGACCACCTCGTGCCGACACTCCGGGTGCACCAGCACGTTCACCCCCGGAACCCGCTCGCGGACGTCGTTGACGCTGTCGAGGGTGAACCGCCCGTGCACCGAGCAGTGCCCGCGCCAGAGGATCATCCGCGCGTCGCGCAGCTGCTCCGGCGTCAGCCCGCCACCCGGCTTGTGCGGGTCGTAGAGCACGCAGTCGTCCAGGGAGAAGCCCATCTCCAGCACCGCCGTGTTGCGCCCCAGGTGCTGGTCGGGCAGGAAGAGCACCTTCTCGCCCTGCTGGTACGCCCACTCCAGGGCTCGCTGCGCGTTGGACGAGGTGCAGACCACGCCGCCGTTGCGCCCGACGAAGCCCTTGATGTCCGCCGAGGAGTTCATGTAGGTGACCGGGACGGTCCGCTCGGCGACGCCCAGCTCGGTGAGCACGTCCCAGGCGTTCTCGACCTGCGGCAGCGCGGCCATGTCCGCCATCGAACAGCCGGCCGCCAGGTCGGGCAGCACGACCTGCTGCGCGTCGGTGGTGAGGATGTCGGCGCTCTCGGCCATGAAGTGCACACCGCAGAAGACGATGTACTCCGCGTCCGGCCGGGCGGCGGCCTCACGGGCCAGCTTGAACGAGTCGCCGGTCACGTCGGCGAACTGGATCACCTCGTCGCGCTGGTAGTGGTGGCCCAGCACGAAGACCCGGTCGCCCAGCGCGGCCTTGGCCGCCGTCGCCCGGGCCACCAGGTCGGGGTCGCTGGGCGCCGGCAGGTCACCCGGACACTCCACGCCACGTTCGGTGGCGGGGTCGCTGCCGCGGCCGAGAAGCAGCAGCGCAGTGGCGGTGTTGGAGGGTTCAACCCAGGTCGAGGTCACGCCCTCCATGGTCCCACAGCGGGACCGGCGCGCGGCCCGTGCCGGTGTGGGCTGCCACACTGCCAGGCATGCGCGTACTGCTCTGCCCGGACAAGTTCGCCGGCACGCTGCCGGCCCCCCAGGTCGCCGCCGCGGTGGCCGACGGCTGGCGCGAGGTGGCCCCCGGCGACGACCTGCTGGTCAGGCCGTTGGCCGACGGTGGGCCGGGGTTCCTCGACGTGCTTGCCGAGGCGCTGCCCGGGCGCCGGGTGCCGGTGCCGACGGTCGACCCGCTGGGTCGCCCGGCCGCCGGTGAGATGCTGCTCACCGACGGCGGCACGATCGCGTGGCTGGAGAGCGCGCAGGCGTGCGGGCTGCACCTGCTCGCTGCCGCCGAGCGCGACCCGTCGACCACCACGTCGTACGGGCTGGGGTTGCTGATCACGGCGGCCATCGAGGCCGGCGCCGGCACGGTGGTCGTGGGGCTGGGCGGTTCGGCGACCAACGACGGCGGCGCGGGCATGCTCGCCGCGCTCGGCGCCGTCGGGCTGGACGACACCGGCGCGGCCCTGCCGTACGGCGGCGCGGCGCTGGCCGCGGTGGCCGCCCTCGACGGCGCACCGAGGCTGCGCGAGGCCCGGCTGGTCGCGGCCACCGACGTCGACAACCCGCTGCTCGGGCTGCACGGTGCCAGCAACGTCTTCGGGCCGCAGAAGGGCGCCGACCGCGCCGACGTGCTGCTGCTCGACGCCGCGTTGCAGCGCTGGGCGGAGGTGTTGGAGCGGGACCTGCCGGGCTGCCCGAGCGGCCTGGGCGCGCTGCCCGGCGGGGGAGCGGCCGGCGGGATCGGCGCCGCGCTGCTGGCCCTCGGTGGCCGCTGCGAGTCCGGCATCGGGCTGGTCAGCCGGGCCGTCGGGCTGGACACGGAACTCGACGGCGTCGACCTGGTGATCACCGGGGAGGGCAGGTTCGACCACCAGTCGCTGCGCGGCAAGGTGGTCGCCGGAGTGGCCGGCGCCGCCCGTGACCGGGGCGTACCCTGCGTGGTGCTCGCCGGCCAGGTGAGCACCGGGCGACGGGAGGCGGCGTCGGTCGGGGTTACCGACGCGTACAGCCTGGTGGAACACTTCGGCGGAGAGCAACGCGGCGGGCTGACCGCCGCCCTGGAGCGTCCGGCGGAGGGGCTGCGGGCGCTCGGCGCCCGACTGGCCCGGCAGTGGAGCCGCTGATCACCGGCTCGCCGAGTGGCTGGTCACGCCGCCGGGTCAGCCGGCTCCGATGGGCCTACAATCGGAAACTGGACCACTGTGGGAATCGCTGACCGGCGGCTGACGTTGGCCAGGAGAGACCACACCGAACGCGCGCAGGGAGAATTCCACGTGACCACGCCAGCGCAGACCGAGTCGACCGAGGCCAAGGCCCCCACGTCCGTCGTCCTCACCGACGTCGCGGCGCAGAAGGTCAAGGCCCTGATCGAGCAGGAGGGCCGCGACGACCTGCGGCTTCGGGTCGCCGTGCAGCCGGGCGGCTGCTCCGGCCTGCGGTACCAGCTCTTCTTCGACGAGCGTTCGCTCGACGGTGACGTCGTCACCGGCTACGACGGTGTCGAGGTCGTCGTCGACCGGATGAGCGCCCCCTACCTGGCCGGCGCCACCATCGACTTCGCCGACCGGATCGACGCACAGGGCTTCACCATCGACAACCCCAACGCGGGCAACTCCTGCGCCTGCGGTGACTCCTTCAGCTGAGTCGGTCTCCACGTTCTTCCCGCGGCGGCGGGGTGGCCTGACGGCCACCCCGCCGCCGCGCCGTCTGCATTGATCATGAAGTTGTTGTCGCGACACGCCGGGCGGGATGGCAACAACTTCATGATCAACGCGGGTGGTGAGGGTGGTGGGAGGCGATCGGGCGGGGCGGTCGCGGTGGGGTCACGGGGTCGGTAGGCTGACCGGGCTCTGCCGCCGAACCCGAGGGTTGCCATGAAGATCGCCGTGACCGGCTCGATCGCCACCGACCATCTGATGAGCTTCCCGGGGCGGTTCGCCGACCAGCTCATCGCCGACCAGCTGCACAAGGTGTCGCTCTCCTTCCTGGTGGACGACCTGGTGCTGCGCCGGGGCGGGGTGGCGGCCAACATCGCGTTCGGCATGGGCCAGCTCGGTCTGCAGCCGGTGCTGCTCGGCGCCGTCGGTGCCGACTTCGCCGACTACCGCTCCTGGCTGGAACGGCACGGGGTGGACTGCGGGTCGGTACACGTCAGCGAGGTGGCGCACACCGCCCGCTTCGTCTGCACCACCGACACCGACATGTGCCAGATCGCCTCGTTCTACGCGGGGGCGATGAGCGAGGCGCGCAACATCGAGCTGCACCCCGTCGCGCAGCGCCTCGGCGGGCTGGACCTGGTGCTGGTCGGCGCCAACGACCCGGAGGCGATGCTGCGCCACTCCGCGGAGTGCCGCGAGCGCGGCTACCCGTTCGCCGCCGATCCGTCCCAGCAGCTCGCCCGGATGGGCGGCGAGGACGTGGTGGCGTTGATCGACGGCGCCGACTACCTGATGACCAACGACTACGAGAAGTCGCTGCTGCAGAGCAAGGCCGGGCTGAGCGACGCGCAGCTGCTGGACCGGGTCCGGATCCGGGTCACCACGCTGGGCAAGCACGGGGTGGAGATCGCCGGCCGGGAGATCGACCCGATCCACGTGCCGATCGCCCGGGAAACCCAGGCGGTCGACCCCACCGGCGTCGGTGACGGCTTCCGCGCCGGCTTCTTCACCGCGCTGTCCTGGGGCGTCGGGCTGGAGCGCGCCGCCCAGGTCGGCTCTCTGCTCGCCACGCTGGTGCTGGAGACGGTCGGCACCCAGGAGTACCAGGTGCGCCGCGACCTGTTCGTCAAGCGCCTCGCCGAGTCCTACGGCGACCAGGCCGCCGACGAGATCCGCCCCCACCTCCTCCCCTGACCCCTCACCCGCCTCTACCGTTCATGATCCGCGCAACTTCCCTGATCCTGCTGCCTCGTCCGGGGGTTGAGGCAGCAGGATCCCTGAAGTTGCGCGGATCTTGAGAGTCGACACAGGCCCTAGTGAGTGCGGCGGACGTCGTGGGCGGGGCCGTCGGGGCCGGTCACCGTGCCGAGGAAGTCCTGGCCGCGCATGCGGCACCAGGCGGGGATGTCGACCGCCGCCGCCGGGTCGTCGGCCAGCACCCGCACCACCGCGCCGACCGGCAGGTCGGGCAGGCGGCGGGCGAGCGCGATCACCGGCAGCGGGCAGCGCTGACCGAGACAGTCGAGCACCTCGTCGGGCCCATCGCCGGCCGGGCCGCCAGCCCCGCCGCTGCCGGGCCCACGCCCGGCCCCACCGCCAGTCTCATGCTCAGCCCCACCGCCACTCCCACCGCCGGGGCCGCCGGGCCCATCGCCGGGGCCGTCGGGGGTGGTCACAGGCCCACCACCCCGGCCTGTTCCCGCAGGTCGGCGACGATGGCCGGCAGCTCGGCGAGGAAGCGGTCCACGTCGGCCTCGGTGGTGCCGGCGTGCAGCGAGACCCGCACGTTGCCGTGCGAGAGCACCCCCATCGCCTCCAGCACGTGCGACGGGCGCAGCGTGGACGAGGTGCACGACGAGCCCGACGAGACGGCGAAGCCGCGCCGGTCCAGCGCGTGCAGCAGCGCCTCGCCGTCGACGTACAGGCAGGAGAAGGTGACCAGGTGCGGCAGCCGGCGCTCGGGGTCGCCCACCACCTCCACGTCCGGCACGTCGGCCGCCACCCGGGCGCGGATCCGGTCCACCAGTGGCGACAGTCGGGCCGCCTGCGCCGCCGCGTCGGCCGCCGCCGCGCGCAGGCTCGCCGCCGCCGCCACCACCGCCGGCAGGTTCACCGCGCCGGGGGTACGCCCCGACTCGCGTTCGTCGGCCGGCCAGGGCGACTCCCACCGGGTGCCCTTGCGCACCACCAGCAGACCGACACCGGGCGGGCCGCCCCACTTGCGGGCGCTCGCGGTCAGCACCGACCAGCCGGCCGGCACCGGTACCCGGCCCACCACCTGAGCGGCGTCGACATAGAGCGGCACGCCCGCGTCGGCGCAGGCCGTCGCGGCGGTCTCGACCGGCTGGACGGTACCCACCTCGTGACTGGCCGCGATCAGGGCGGCCAGCGCCACCCCGGGGCCGGTCACCGCCGCCGACCAGGCATCCAGGTCCAGCCGGCCGAGGCGGTCCACCGGCACCTCGGCGGCCCCGCCGCCACCAGCCACGTGCTGCGCCGCGGCGTGCAGCACGGCGGAGTGTTCGATCGTCGAGTGCACCAGCACCTCGCCGGTTCGCCGGCGCCCGAGCAGGCCACCGAGCACGGCGGTGTGCGCCGCACTGGTGCCGCTGGGGGTGAAGGACAGCTCGTCGGGGCGTACGCCCAGGGTTTCCGCCGCGGCCTCGCGGGCGGCGTCGAGCAACTGCCGGGCGCGCCGGGCCCGGGTGTAGAGCCGGTCGGGGTCGGCCCAGCCGTCGTCGAGCGCGGCCAGCAGCGCCTGCCGGGCGACCGGATGCAGCGGCGCGGCGGTGGCCGCGTCCAGGTAGACCGGGGAAGGAGTCACGTCTGCCCACGCTATCGCCTCGGCCGACACAAGATCCCCCGTCGGGTGGGGACAACGACCCCAACCGGGTCCAGCCCGTCATGGTCGAGTAATCTGCGACCGTCGGTGACGCCTTTGCCGTCGGTGCGGCGGCTCCGCTCGGCGGAGCCGGCCAGAACGAGAGACACCGCGGCGCGCTAGGGAGGCAGGACCAGGTGGTCGCAAGGAGTTCGGAGGTACGGTCGACGGCCGTACGGCGCAGCGCATCCCCGGGAGCCGGTGGGCGGCGGGGGCGTCGTGCCGGGCGTCTCGCCGGGCTCGGATTCGGTGGGGCGGCGCTGCTGGTCCTGCTCACGGGCTGTGACGTCGGCGCGGCGTTCGGTGGCTTCGGCTGGCCGCAGGGTGGCATCACCCCCGAGTCCCGGCGGATGTACGACCTGTGGATCGCCTCGTGCATCGCGGCGCTCGCGGTCGGTGTCTTCGTCTGGGGCCTGATCTTCTGGTGCATCGTGCGCTACCGCAAGCGCGGCAACGAGCTGCCGGTGCAGACCCGCTACAACCTGCCGATGGAGTTCCTCTACACCATCGCGCCGGTGCTGATCGTCTCCGTGCTCTTCTACTACACGGCGGTCGTGCAGACCGACGCGGTGAAGACCACCAACAACCCCGACATGACCGTCGAGGTCGTGGCCTTCAAGTGGAACTGGCAGTTCAACTACCGCGACGGCCAGGGGGTCGAGGCCAGCACCGTCGCGTCGACGCTCGGCACCAGCGAGGTCATTCCGATCCTGGTGCTGCCGACCGGCCGGTCCATCCGGTTCGAGGAGACCAGCCGCGACGTCATCCACTCGTTCTGGGTGCCGGAGATGCTGTTCAAGCGGGACGTCATGCCGGGCAACATCCGCAACGTCTTCGAGGTCTCGGGGCTGGAGACCGAGGGGGCCTACGTGGGTCGCTGCGCCGAGCTGTGCGGCAGCTACCACGCCTTCATGAACTTCGAGCTGCGGGTCGTCTCGCCGGAGAACTTCGACCGGTTCCTCGCGGCCAAGCAGGACGGCGCCTCGACCCAGGAGGCGCTCGCCGCGATCGGCCAGCAGCCGTACGCGGTCACCACCACGCCGTTCGAGACGCGGCGTACCGAGAGCAACTTCAACCCGGACACCGCTCCGGCCGGCGCGGGAAGCTGAGGCAACGGGCATGAAGACCGAGTGGCGCATCTTCCTGATCATTGCCGCGTTCCTGCTCTTCGCGACCGTGCTGTACGGCACCTGGACGGCGGGTGAGACGGGTCGCGTCGAGTGGATCGGCACCGTGGCCCTGCTGCTGTCGTTTCTGCTCTGCTCGATGTGCGGCGGCTTCTTCTGGTTCGTCTCCCGCCGCATCGACCTGCGCCCGGAGGACCGCCCGGACGCCGAGATCGCCGACGGCGCCGGCGAGGTCGGCTTCTTCAGCCCGGGCAGCTACTGGCCCTTCGGCCTGGCCCTGGCCGCCGCGATCGCCGGCCTGGGCCTGGCCTTCTGGCAGCTCTGGTTGCTCGCCCTCGGTCTGCTCACGGTGATCTTCAGCGCCTGCGGTCTGCTCTTCGAGTACTACTCCGGCACCCGCCGCACCGCCGAACACTGATCCCCTGACCCCACCCTCACCCCCAGACCTCGTGATCGATCACTGAGGCTGGGGGTGACGGCTGTCAGGGGGTGGTGGCGGTGGTGATCCAGTGGTGCAGGGTGCGGTCGGCGGCGCCGGAGTCGATGGACTCGGCGGCGCGGTCCAGGCCGGCGCGGAGTGCGTCGGTCAGGTCGCCGTCCAGCGGGCCCTGGGTGGCCAGGGCCGCCGCGGCGTTGACCAGGACGGCGTCGCGTACCGGGCCGGGCTCGCCGGCGAGCAGGCGCCGGGCCACGTCGGCGTTGTAGGCCGCGTCACCGCCGCGCAGGTCGGCGACGGTGGCCCGGGGCACGCCGAGGTCGGTCGCGTCCACCACGGTCTCCCGGACGGTGCCGTGCTGGGCGATCCAGAAGCGGGTCGGCGCGGCGGTGGTGAACTCGTCCAGCCCGTCCTCGCCGCGCATCACCAGCACCGAGTCGCCCCGGGCGGCGAAGACCGCCGCCATCACCGGCGCCATCTTCGCGTCGAAGCAGCCGACGGCCCCGGCGCGGGGACGTGCCGGGTTGGTCAGCGGCCCGAGGAAGTTGAACGCCGTCGGCACGCCCAGCTCCCGCCGGACCGGGCCCGCGTGGCGCATGCCGGGGTGGAACCGGGCGGCGAAACAGAAGCCGATGCCGGCCTCGGCCACGCACCGGGCCACCCCCTCCGGACCAAGATCCAGCGGTACGCCGAGGAACTCCAGCAGGTCGGCCGTGCCGCAGGAGGACGAGGCCGCCCGGTTGCCGTGCTTGACCACGCGCACCCCGGCACCGGCGACGACCAGTGCCGTCATCGTGGAGATGTTGACCGTGTGGGCGAGGTCGCCGCCGGTGCCGACCACGTCGAGCGCGGTCGCGCGTACCTCCTCGGGCAGCTCGACCGGGACGGCCCGGCCGAGCATCGCCTCGACCAGCCCGGCCACCTCGGCCGGGGTCTCGCCCTTGGCCCGCAGTGCCACGGCGAAGCCGGCGATCTGGGCCGGGGCCGCCGAGCCGGACATGATCTCGCCCATCGCCCAGGCGGTGTCGGCGGTGGAGAGTTCCTCACCGCGCAGCAGCGCGGTGAGCAGGTGCGGCCAGGTCCGATCGCCCATGGCGGGCCTCCCGAGCAGATGAGTGCGGGTGGGACGGGACCGGCGCCGGCTCGCCCGGCGCCGTGACGGTGCCGGAGTGGGACGTCAGGCGGGGGTGTGCGTGCGCAGCAGCTCGGTCACCGTGGCGGCGGTGGTCACCGGGTCGAGCGGGTGCACCAGGGTGGCGTCGACCTCGGCGTAGGAGGCGAGCCATCGATCGGCGGCACGGGCGATCACCACGCAGGTCGGTGGGGCGTCCGGGTAGTCGTCCTTGATCTGCCGGGCGATGCCGATGCCGCCGCCGGGCGTGGCCTCACCGTCGAGCAGCATCAGGTCGATCTCGTAGTCGTCGACCAGCCGGACGCACTCGGCGTAGGTGGACGCCTCGACGAACTCGACGCGCAGATCGGCCGCGGGTCGGGTGCCGACGGCGAGCCGCATCCGGTCCCGGACCTGCGGGTCGTCGCTGTAGAGCAGGACGGTGCACAGACGATCGCTCATGGCTAGGCTTGGCTCCCACCTCGTAGCTGCGTGGCCGATCGTACCGGTCGGTGTGGTACGCGTGACACACCGCCCCGTGTCCGCGCCGGTGCGTCAGGCGGCGGATTCCGCGGCGCGCTGGCGGGCCTCCTGGCGGTCCAGCTCGCGGTCGATCCGGCGGGCCTCCCGTTCGGCCTGGCGCATCCACTGCACGACCAGCACCGCGAGCATCGTCACGCTGACGAACTCGCCGCCGGCCCACAGGATGCCGCCGGCGAGCACCTGGTCCTCCCAGGGGTCGGCCCAGCTCAGCCCGAGCGACGGGTACCAGTCGCCGCCGAAGAGGGTGGTGCTCTGCATGATGGTCAGCCCGAGCACCGTGTGGAACGGCACCGACAGCAGCATCAGCAGTGCCCGCCCGGGGTACGGCCAGCGTCCCGGCAGCGGATCCAGGCCGAGCAGCGGCCAGAAGAACACGCAGCCGGTCATGATGAAGTGCGCGTGCACCAGCTCGTGTGCCCACGCGTGTTCCAGGGTGTAGCGGTACAGGTCGGTGAAGTAGAGCGCGAACGGGTTCACCACGAAGATGGCGAACGCCACCAGCGGGAAGGTGTAGACCCGCACGATCCGGCTGTGCACCACCGCGAGCAGCCGCTTGCGTGGGCCGCTCGGGAGCGTACGCAGGGCCAGCGTCACCGGCGCGCCCAGCGCCAGGAAGATCGGCGAGACCATGGAGAGCACCATGTGCTGCACCATGTGCACCGACAGCAGCGTGGTGTCGTACGCGTGCAGTCCGCTGAGGGTGACCGAGGCGATGCCGCCGAGGCCGGGGCCGAGGAAGAAGATCGTCCGGGCGATCGGCCAGCGGTCGCCGCGCAGCCGCAGCCGGTGCACCCCGTAGAGGTAGAGGCCGGCGGCGAGGACCAGGCCGACGGCCAGCCAGCTGTCCAGCCGGGCCTCGGTGACCACGGCGGTGACCGAGAACGGCGGCGGGCCGGCCTCGGCGGCCAGCGGCGTGGCGCCGGCCACCGTGGTCGCGCCGGTCGCGGCCAGGAGCTGCGGCACGGCCGCGCTGGCCAGGGAGATCGGATCGACGTGCAGCACGCCAATCAGCCTAGGTCAGGCGAACCGGACGGTACCGATCGGGCATGCATGGCCCGGGTTTGGCCCCCCGCTGATCGCCGGCCGTGGTCAACGGCAATAATGACCGCGTGACTGCGGCCCCAGCCATTGACAAGAGCCGGATCCACTCCCTGACGCGCCCCAACATGGTCAGCGTCGGGACGATCGTCTGGCTCTCCAGCGAGCTCATGTTCTTCGCGGCGCTGTTCGCGATGTACTTCTCCATCCGCGCGGCGGCACCGGAGCAGTGGGCGGAGCACACCCAGGTCCTCAACATCCCGTACGCGACCACCTTCACGGTGATCCTGGTGTTGTCCTCGGTGACCTGCCAGATCGGCGTGTTCGCCGCCGAGCGGGGTGACGTGCACGCGCTGCGACGCTGGTTCACGATCACCTTCGTGATGGGCCTGATCTTCGTCCTCGGCCAGGCGAATGAGTACCGCGAGCTGGTGCACCACGGCATCAAGATCAACGCGGACGGTTACGGCTCGATGTTCTACCTGACCACCGGCTTCCACGGCCTGCACGTGATCGGCGGTCTGCTCGCCTTCGTGATCTTCATGATCCGTACCACCATGGGCCGGTTCACGCCGGCGCAGGCCACCTCGGCGATCGTCGTGTCGTACTACTGGCACTTCGTCGACGTCGTGTGGATCGGGCTCTACGCCATGATCTACTGGCTCCAGTGATCTTGGCGCGTCTCGCGCCTTGCCGCTGCTCCACCCCCTGAGACAAGGTCCAACCGGTTAAGGACACAGGTCATGACTTCTGACAACGACCGCCGCCGCGGTCTGCTCGCGCGGTTGCGCGGGCGGCCCGGGGCGCCCAGCAGGGGCCGCCGCCGGCTGGGTGCCGCGGTCCGGCTGGTCGCCGCGCTGATGCTGGCCGGCGGTGCCTACACCGTCCTCGCTCCCGGCGCATCGGCGCAGGAGAACCCGCCGCTGAGCACCGCCGCCGCGGATGGCAAGGCGCTGTTCGACGTGAGCTGTGTGACCTGCCACGGTCGCAACGCGCAGGGGGTCGAGGGGCGCGGGCCGAGCCTGATCGGCGTCGGCGCGGCCTCGGTCGAGTTCCAGGTGAGCACCGGCCGGATGCCGATGGCCCGGCAGGAGGCCCAGGCGGCGCGCAAGCCCGAGGTGTTCACCCGCGACGAGATCGACCAGCTGGCCGCGTACGTGCAGGAACTGGGTGGCGGGCCGGTGGTGCCGGCCGGCGACAACCTGCACGCCGACGGCAACGTCGCGATCGGCGGCGAGTTGTACCGGATCAACTGCTCGCAGTGCCACGCGTTCAGCGGCGGCGGCGGCGCCCTCTCCTCCGGCAAGTACGCGCCGAGCCTCGCGCCGGCCACCGACCGCCAGATCTACGCGGCGATGCTGAGTGGCCCGCAGAACATGCCGGTCTTCGGCGACAACCAGATCACGCCGGAGCAGAAGGCGGACATCATCGCCTACATCCAGCAGAGTCTGAAGCACGACGGCGACCCCGGCGGCCTGTTCAACCTGGGTCGGTACGGTCCCTCCACCGAGGGTGTGGCGATCTTCCTGGTCGGCATCGTCGCGCTCGTCTTCGCCAGTCTGTGGATCGCGGGCAAGTCGTGACCGGAGGGATCATGAGCAGCCACACCGAGCAACCGGCCCACCCGGCTCAGGAACCGCTCGACGTCAACGACCCCCGGTTGAGCCGGTTCGACGTCGTCCGCGAGGGCGCCCGGCGGGACGACATCGAGATCGTCCACTACGAGCCGCAGGTCGTCCCGGGCAGCAAGGCCGAGCGCCGGCTGGTCCGTACGGTGGCGGGGTTCTTCCTGCTCACCGGCCTGGCGGCGACCGCCTTCCTGGTGATCTACATCTGGTGGCCGTGGGAGTACCAGCCCGGCCGCGGCGGCGACAAGCTCTACACCCCGCTGCTCGGCATCACCCTCGGTGTCGCCCTGCTCGGCATCGGCTTCGGCATCCTCACCTGGGGCAAGAAGCTGCTGCCCAAGGAGGTGTCGATCCAGGACCGGCACGAGGGCGCCGTGGCCACCGAGGACCGGACGATCACCGGCCAGACGATGCTCTACATGGCCGACGAGCTGGGCGTGAAGCGTCGGCCGCTGCTCGGCGTGTCGCTGCTGGCCGGCCTGCTGCCGGTCGGCGCCGTCGCCGCGGCGCCGCTGGTGGGTGGGCTGATCTCGCAGCCGCACAAGGACAACCAGATGTTCACCACCGGGTTCGCCCCGCACGACGGCCAGCGGATCCGGCTGGTCCGCGAGGACGGGCGGCCGATCCGGCCGGCGGACATCAGCTCCGGCGGTCAGATCACCGTCTTCCCCGGCGTGGAGCACGGCGTGAGCAACCGGTACGCCGACTCGCCCGCCCTGCTGATCCACCTGCGGGACGCCGACGCCGAGGAATCGCGCCGCAACAACGAGCGCGAGGGGCACCGCGGCTACATGTGGGGCAACTTCGCCGCCTACTCGAAGATCTGCACGCACGCCGGTTGCCCGGCGAGCCTGTACGAGCAGCAGACCAACCGCCTGCTCTGCCCGTGCCACCAGTCGCAGTTCCTGATCACCGACAACGCCAAGCCCATCTTCGGCCCGGCCAGCCGGCGCCTGCCGCAGCTGCCGATCGAGGTGGACTCCGACGGCTACTTCGTGGCGAAGTCCGACTACACTGAGACCGTCGGGCCCGACTTCTGGGAGCGGCCGTGAAGCGGCGAAAGTTTGACATGGCGGCGGCGCCGGCCAACACGGCGCGGGCGGTCGACGACCGCTTCCAGGTGGCGACCCCGCTGCGCCGACTGCTGAACAAGGTCTTCCCCGACCACTGGTCGTTCCTGCTCGGCGAGATCGCGCTCTTCTCGTTCATCGTCCTGCTGCTGACCGGGGTCTTCCTGACCTTCTTCTTCGAGCCGACGATGACCGAGGTCATCTACAACGGCAGCTACGCCCCGCTGCGGGGCACGCCGATGTCGGCGGCGTACGCCTCCACCCTGGACATCTCGTTCGACGTCCGGGGCGGCCTGATCATGCGTCAGATGCACCACTGGGCGGCCCTGCTGTTCATGGCCGCGATCGTGGTGCACATGCTGCGGATCTTCTTCACCGGCGCGTTCCGCAAGCCGCGCGAGACCAACTGGATCATCGGCTCGCTGCTGTTCTGGGTCGGCTTCCTCGCCGGCTTCACCGGCTACTCGCTGCCGGACGACGGCCTCTCCGGCACCGGCCTGCGGATCGCCTCGGCGATCATGCTGTCCATCCCGGTGATCGGTTCCTGGGTGACCGCGGCGGTCTTCAACGGTGAGTTCCCCGGCACGATCATCATCAGCCGGTTCTTCATCGCCCACGTGCTGCTCATCCCGGCCCTGCTGGTCGCGCTGATCACCGTCCACCTGGGGCTGGTCTTCAAGCAGAAGCACACCCAGTGGCCGGGTCCGGGCCGGACGAACGGCAACGTGGTCGGTGAGCGGATGTTCCCCCGCTACGCGATCAAGCAGGGCGGCTTCTTCATGGTCGTCTTCGGCGTGATCGCGCTGCTGGGCGGTCTGTTCCAGATCAACCCGGTCTGGCTGTTCGGCCCGTACGAGGCGTGGGTGGTCTCGGCCGCCAGCCAGCCCGACTGGTACGTCATGTTCCTCGACGGCTCCACCCGGCTCATGCCGGACTGGCAGATCGACATCCCGATCGGCGACGGATACGTGATTCCGCCGCTGTTCTGGCCGACCGTGGTGCT
This sequence comes from Micromonospora sp. WMMD1082, assembly GCF_029626175.1. Lineage (NCBI taxonomy): Bacteria > Bacillati > Actinomycetota > Actinomycetes > Micromonosporales > Micromonosporaceae > Micromonospora > Micromonospora sp. WMMD1082. Next base: position 4,684,240 of record NZ_JARUBM010000002.1, read on the forward strand.
ACCGGGCATTCTGGTGATGCTCTCCGTCTTCTATCCGTTCCTGGAAGCCCGCTACCTGAAGGACTACCGCAGCCACAACCTGCTCCAGCGCCCCCGCGACGTGCCGTTCCGCACCGGCCTGGGCGCCATGGCGGTCACCTTCTACGTGATCCTGACCCTCTCCGGCGCGAACGACGTCATCGCGGACAAGTTCCACATCAGCCTGAACGCGATGACCTGGGCCGGCCGGATCGGCCTGCTGATCCTCCCGCCGCTGGCGTACTACGTCACGTACCGGATCTGCCTCGGGTTGCAGCAGCACGACCGGGAGGTCCTCGCCCACGGCGTGGAGACCGGCATCATCCGGCGCCTGCCGGACGGCCGGTTCGTCGAGGTGCACCAGCCGCTCAGCGCGGCCGGCGAGAACGGTCACGGCGAGCTGGAGTACGCCGGTTGGGTGGTGCCGAAGAAGATGAACCGGCTCGGTGCCCTCGGCCCGGCCATCCGGGGCTTCTTCTACCCGATCGAGAAGCCGGCCGAGGCGCCGGTCTCGCCGGGGCACCCGCCGGTCGAGCCGCGCGCCGAGCGCGAGGAGATCGGCAGCGGGGAGACCCGACGCTAAGCTTCGCGACAGCGTGACGTGGCGCCCGCCGGACACCGTCCGGCGGGCGCCACCGCCATTTCCGCTCTTCCCGGCCGTCTGCGACGCATCTACCCGGTCGTCGGATCGCAGGAATAACCCCGGCCAGCCGGGTATCCGTGCGGTCCAACGTCACAACGGGGAGGAAGCATGTTGGGTATCAAACGCCTCGGCCTGCTGGCCGCGCTGGTGCTGGTGGGCGTCGCGCCCGCCGCAGCGGCGCAGGCGGCGGCGCAGCCGTCGGAACAGGACACGCAGTACCTGCAGGCGATCCACCAGACCAACCTCTACGAGATCGCGGCCGGTGAGCTGGCCCAGGAAAAGGGCCAGAACCAGCAGGTCAAGGAGCTGGGGCAGCAGTTCGTCACGGACCACACCGAACTCGACCAGTCGGTGCAGGACCTGGCCGGACAGCTCAACGTCGAGCTGCCGAGCGAGCCCACCAGCGATCAGCGGTCGGCTCTCGACCAGCTGAACAACGCCAGCGGTGAGGAGTTCGACCGGCTCTGGGTGACCCAGGGTCTGGCCGGTCACCTGCAGGCCATCCAGGCGACCCAGACGGAGATCTCGCAGGGCACCGAGCCGCAGGTGGTCGAGCTGGCGCAGACCGCGCTGCCGGTCCTGCAGGCGCACTACGACGCCCTGGTGCTGCTGGCCGAGGAACTCGGCATTCCGGTTCCGGAGACCAGCCCGACCGGTACGCCCGGCCCGGGTGGCACCGTCCCGGCTCCGGGTGGCACCACGCCCGCGCCCGGCGGCACCGAGCCGGCCCCGGGTGGCACGGTCACCGAGGAGGCCCCGGTTCCTGGTGACACCGAGGTCCCGCTGCCGGAGCAGAGCTGATCAGACGGTACGAGGCGAGCCGGTCCATCCCGCGCGGGGTGGGCCGGCTCGCGTGGTGGGCGGCCCCGCCGGGGAGCCGGTGACTTGGCGCGGTCGCGCCTAGTCCGTGCTGCCCAGCCCGATCGCGAAGGCCTCCTCCAGGTCGTGCCGGGAGTACGCGCGGAAGGCGATGTGCGACTCCGTGTTGAGCACGCCCGAGACCTTCGAGATGCTGCCCGCGATCACCTGCGCGATCTCGTCGAACTCGCGGACCCGGACCATGGCGATCAGGTCGACGTGCCCGGCCACCGAGTAGACCTCGCTCACCCCGGGCAGGTTGGCCAGCGTCTCGGCCACCTCGGGAATCGAGTCGGTGGCGCAGTCGATCAGCACGATCGCGGTGATCACGGGAGGGCTCTCCGTTCGTCGGCGTCGCCGCCCATGCTAAGGCCTGCCCACGGGTTCAGGACGCCGGGACGGTCAGGTCGGCGCCGGCACGGATCACGTCGCGCAGGTGTTCGCTGGTGTCGACCGTGGCGCCCGGCCAGACCACGCTGCGGGTGAGCGCCCCCCGCACGGTGGCGCCCGCACCGACGACGGACCGGTGGCAGCGGCCGGTGACCCTGGCCGCCGGGTCGATCAGGCAGCCGTCGCCGGCCGCGTGCAGGTTCGCGGCGAGGTAGTCGGCCGGGGTGCCGGTGTCGATGAAGGTGCCCGGGTAGCCGACCACGCTCAGCCGGCCGGCGGCCTCGGCCGGGCGCCACAATGCGCGTACCAGGTCGCCGAAGACCGGGGGAAGGTCGCGGACGAGGGACCAGGGGAGCAGGGAGAAACCGGTGAAGACGTGCCCGTCGAAGGTGCCCGGCGCACCCGGGTCGGCGGCCGGCTGGCCGAGCAGGCGTACCGTCTCGCCGTCCCACCCGTCCAGCAGCGCGGCGATGTCCGGCCCGGGCGGCCGCGCCGGGTCGGCAAGGTACGCGTCGGCGTTACCGACCAGCACCCCCCGCCCGGCGATCCAGTCCCGCAGCTTCCCCACCCCGCCCGCGGTGCCGAGCGGGCTGCCCGGTTCCACCGAGAGATGGGCCCGGTCACCCACCCGCTCGACGACCTGGTCCCCGAGATAGCAGGCGTTCACCGCGACCGTCGCCGGCCCGGCCAGGCCCAGACCGGCGAGCCGGGCCAGCGCCCGGTCCAGCAGCGGCACGTTGCCCACCGGGCAGAGCGCCTTGGGCACCCGCTCGGTCAGCGGGCGCAGCCGGGTGCCCTCGCCGGCGGCGAGCACCACCGCGCAGAGCGCGCCGCCGGCCGGCGGCGCCGGCCGGCGGTCCGCGGGGTCGGCGGGCCCGGTCACGGCGTGCTGTCGGGCAGCGGTGGCGGGAACTGCCCGGCCAGCGGGCCGATGTCGTAGTAGGCCAGTAGGCGGGCGGTGGGCCAGGTCAGCTTCGGCAGGTCGTCCAACGGATGCCAGGCGGCCTCGAAGACCTCCGCGCCGTCGACGGTCAGCTCGGTGCGCGACGCCGGCACCTCCACGGTGAAGACCATGTCCACCCAGCCCTTGGCGTGCACGATCGCGTTGGGCACCGCCGGGGTGAGCCGGGTGGGCGGAAGCCGGATGCCCGACTCCTCGTGCAGCTCCCGGGCCGCACCCACCGCCGGGTTCTCGCCGCGTTGCAGCAGCCCGGCCGGGAGCGTCCAACCCCGGCCCGGCGGCTGCCGCAGCAACAGCAGCCGGCCCGCGCCCTCGGCCTCGCTGTCCCGGACCAGAGTGACCGCGCCCACGATGTACTTCGGCACGGCCAGCCGCACCAGCCGGCGCCGGACCGGTAGCGGCAGCCGGTAGAAGACCTGGTACGCGACGGCGCGGCCGGTGCGGCGCGAGCGGGGGATCATGGGTTCAGGCTAGTGGCCCGGCGGCCGACTCGCGCCTCGGGACCGTGGCCGGGGCGGCCGGCGTCGAGCCGGCGCGCCGGCACCGGGGTCACTGCCGGTGGTCGACCAGGTCGATGAGCTGGCGTACCACGGTGTCCGGTTCGATCACCCGGTCGAAGACCGCGACCAGCAGGGTCTCCAGATCCGGGTAGCCGAGCTCCTCCGACAGTCGCAGCAGCGGCAGGTCGCTGGCCAGCCCGCGATTGTGCTGGCGCAGGGCCAGCCCGATCGTGGCCCGACCGAGGCGCACCTTGTCGCTGATCGAGATGCCCGGCTCGCTGTGGTCGGCGAACCACCGGTTGATCTGCATCTGCGCGTGCGGCGACTTGACGAAGCCCAGCCACTCGCGACGCGGTCCGCGCGGAGCGACCTCGGCGTCGAGGCCGCTCTCCTCGTCGGTCTCGGTGAAGATCTCCACCACGTCGCCCTCCTCCAGTTCGGAGGAGAGCGGGACCAGCCGGCCGTTGATCCGTGCCGCGAGGCACCGGTCGCCCCGGTCGGTGTCGAGCTCGTATGCCAGGTCCACCGGGGTGGCCCCGCCCGGCAGGACGATCTGCCGGCCCTCGGCGACCACCTGGATCTGCGCCTCCGACAGGTCGCAGCGCAGCGACTGGAGGAACTGCGCCGGGTCGGCCGCGTCCTGCTCCCAGTCCAGCACGCGGCGCAGCCAGTCGAGCTGCCCGCGGGCCGTCGCGGACCCGCCGGAGCGGGGGAAGCGGAAGTCGGCGGCGACGCCGTACTCGGCCGCGCGGTGCATCTCCTCGGTGCGGATCAGCACCTCCACGGTGCGGTTCTTCGGCCCGCAGACGCTGGTGTGCAAGGACCGGTAGAGGTTGTTCTTCGGTGAGGCGATGAAGTCCTTGAACCGGCCGGGGATGGGCCGCCAGAGCCCGTGGACCGCGCCGAGCGCGGCGTAACAGTCGGTGGCCGGACCGTCCACCACGATGGTGATGCGGGGCAGGTCGTACGGGATGGCGTGGCCGCCGGCCACGGTGTCCTTCCAGATCGAGTAGAGGTGCCGGGGTCGGGGGGCCACCTCGGCGTCGACCCGGCCGCGACGCAGCGCCACCTTCGCCTGCGCGACCACGCTGGCGAGGTAGCTGTCCCAGCCGGGGCGGTCGTGCACGTGCCGGGCGATGCGGGCGTGCTCGGCCGGTTCGAGGTGCAGCAGCACCACGTCGTCCAGCTCCCGCTTGAGGGTCTGGATGCCCAGCCGGTCGCAGAGCGGCACCAGCACCTCCTGGGTCTTGCGGGCGATCCGCTCGCGGGAGGCGGCCGAGCGTACGCCGAGGGTGCGCATGTTGTGCAGCCGGTCGGCGAGCTTGATGATCAGCACCCGGACGTCCTTGCCGGCCGCGATGATCATCTTGCGGATGGTCTCCGCCTCGGCGGCCTGCCCGTAGAACGCCTTGTCGAACTTGGTCACCCCGTCGACCAGGTGCGCCACCTCGTGGTCGAAGTCCTCCGCGAGGGCCTGCAACGTGTAGCGGGTGTCCTCCACGGTGTCGTGCAGCAGCGCCGCGACCAGGGTGGTGGTGTCCATCCCCAGCTCGGCGCAGATCTGGGCGACCGCCAGCGGGTGGGTGATGTACGGCTCCCCGCTCTTGCGGAACTGGCCCCGGTGCATGTTCTCCGCGATGGTGTAGGCCCGCCGCAGCACCGCGGGATCGGCGCCGGTGTGGATGGTGCGGTGGCTGCGGACCAGGTGGCCGACCGGTTCGGTCTCGGTGGTGGGCCAGGCCAGCAGCGAGCGGAGCCGGCGGGCCAGCGGCAACTCGCCCGGCTGGGTCGGGAGCGCACCGCCCAGGGCGCCGCCGTGTCCGGCGTCGACGTCCACCTGGGACACCCCCTCACACCTGCGTCACGACCGCCGAGATCCGGCAACCGGGAGCAGACCCTCGAAACGGGCAGGACTGCACTTCCTTAACAGAGTAAGTGAGTCGACGTAGTCCGATCGGACACTTGCTCATGAGCGTTCGGACCAGAGTTGGTGGGACGCCGCGCTCTCGGCCTTGGTCAGCAGGTCGCGGAACCGCGCCGCGCCGCCCACCGGGGAGGCCCATCCGGCGGACATCTCGACCAGCCGGGTCTCCGGTCGCTCCAGCCAGGACAGGATCCGTTCCGACTCCTCCGGGCTGGCCGCGGGGACCGGGCCGTGCCCGGGCGACACCGTCTCGGCGGTGGCCCGGATGGCGGCCAACGTCGGTCGAGGATGGACCCCGGGCGGCGAGACCCCGGCCCCGGCCAGCCGGCCGTGCCGCACCAGCGCCAACTCCCAGCCCCCGCCGGCTGCCGGGTGGGCGGCGGCCACCTCGGCGAGCCCGCTCAACGCGGCGAGCCGCTGCATGCGCACCGCGGCCCGCAGCACCGCCGCGAGGCGGGACCGCAGCACCGCGGCCTCCTCGTAACGCTGGCCGGCGGCCAGCGCCTCGATCCGGGCGAGCAGGGCGTCCACCACCGGCTGCGGGTCGCCGGTGGTGGCGGTGGCGAACGGCGTGACGGCTCGGGCGTCGTACTCCTCGGGGGTGATCCGGTGCTCGCAGGGCGCCGGGCAGCGACCCAGCTCGGCCAGGGCGCAGGCCGGCGTGACGGTGCGCAGCGACAGGCGGTGGGTGCACTGGCGCAGCGGCACCGCGTCGTGGAAGCCGGCGGCGGCCAGCTCGGCGGCGCGCCGGGAGGAGAACGGGCCGAGGAAGGCGCGGTCGCCGGGGGAGATCTCCCGGACCACCGACAGCCGGGGGTACGGCCCGTCGGTCAGCTTCAGCCAGACCACCCGCTCCGGGAACTTCGACCGCCGGTTGTACGGCGGCGCGTGCGCCCCGATCAGCCGCAGCTCGCGGACCTCGGCCTCCAGCGAGTGCGCGCACTCCACCGCCTCGACCCGCTCGGCGGCGGCCAGCATCTCCGAGATCCGGGCGCGCTTCTCCGCCGCGGTGAAGTAGCTGCGTACCCGGGTGGCGATGTCCCGGGAGGTGCCGACGTAGAGCGGCCGGTCATCCGCGGCGCGGAAGATGTAGACCCCCGGCGCCTTCGGCAGGCCCTCGGCGAGGTGCCGCTTGCGGCGCTGGGTCGGGGTGACCGCGCGGGCGAACTCGATGGCGTCGCCGATGGTGTCGACCCGGTGCCCGCCGAGCCGGCCGATGAGCCCGTGCAGCACGTCGACGGTCGCCCGGGCATCGTCCAGCGCCCGGTGGGTCGGTTGGGTGGCCGCCCGGAAGTAGGCGGCGAGGGTGCCCAGCTTGCGGTTGGGCACCTCGTCGCGCAGCAGCACCCGGCGGGCCAGCGCGGCGGTGTCCAGCACCCGCGGGTTCGGCCAGCGATAGCCGTGCTTCGCGCAGGCGGCCTTGAGGAAACCGACATCGTAGGGCGCGTTGTGGGCGACCAGCACGGCGTCCGAGACGAACTCCAGGAAGCTCGGCAGCACCTGCTCGACCGGCGGCGCCGGCAGCAGCATGGCCTGGGTGATGCCGGTCAGCACGGTGATGAAGGGCGGGATCGGCACCCCGGGGTTGACCAGGGTGGCCAGCACCCCCAACTCCTCACCACCGCGCACCTTGACCGCGCCGATCTCGGTGATGCCGCCGCCGTCGGGTGCCCCACCGGTCGTCTCCAGGTCGACCACCACGAACGTCGTCGCGTACAGCGGCAGCGCCGGGTCGACGCCGCCGGTGGTCGGGTCGAGGCCGGCCAGCGCCGGCTGCAGGTACTCCTGTTGTGCCATCGCGGGGCAGGCTAGCCGTCCGGTCCGACACTCCGGCCCCAGCGGCCCCAGGCGTCACCACCGGTCTAGGATGAGAGATCGGCTCACTCACCAGGCGGTGGGCCCGGTCGCGGTGGGAGACTTGCCACATGCCCCTCACCGAGCCGCACGACGACAACCTCCCGCAGGAGGAGCAGGTCGTCGAGGTGCCGGCCGCCGGTGACGGGCCCACCGGTGACCCCGTGGCGGGCACCGACCCGGCGGAGTCGGTCGAGTCCGAGTCGGGTTCGGCCGAGCCGGAGCCGACCCTGCCCGAGCCGGTCCGGCAGCGGATCGTCTCGCTCACCGCCGCCGTGCTGCCCGGTCTGCCCGGAGACGAGGTCCCCGTGCCACTGCGCCGGGTCGCCAAGTTCGCCCCCAACCGGCGTGCCCGGCTCGGCGCACCGGCGATCGCCGCCCAGCTCGCCGCCGACCCGTTGTTCCGGCAGCGGGTCACCGCCCGGGTCCTGGCCGACGCCGGCGACCTGGGCGCCGCCGTGGTCGAGGGGACCGCTCCCGCCGCCGCCGACCCGGTCGAAGTGGCGGCCCTGGCCTACCTGGCCCGGCCGCGCGGCTGGCGGGAGTTGATCGACGCCAGCGGGGCGGCGGTACGCGCCGAGGCGGACACCGCCGTGGTGGCCGAGCTGGTCCGCCAGGCCGAGCAGCGGACCAACCGCGCCGAGCACGACCGGGCGGTGGCCCGGGTCGAGGCCGACAAGCTGCGCGACGAACTGGCCCGGGTGCGCGAGGAGCTGGGCCAGCTGCGCGAGGAGGCCCGGCAGCTCGCCCGTACGCTGCGGGAGAGCCAGGCCCGGGAACGCCGGGCGAGCGAGCTGCTGGCCACCGAGCGGGGCCGGGCCGCGCGGGCCGCCGCCGACGCGGACGCCGAGCTGCGCCGGGCCCGGGCCCGGCTGGCCGAGGCGGAGGCGGCCGCCGGAGTGGCCCGGAGCAGCGCCAAGGAGGCCCGTTCGGTCGACGACGCGCGGCTGTGGCTGCTGCTGGAGACCATCGGCCAGGCCGCCCTCGGGTTGCGCCGGGAGCTGGCGCTGGATCCGGTCGACAAGCTGCCCGCCGACTTCGTCGCGGACTCCTTCGCCGACTCCTCGGCGGCCATCCCGGTCGGCGCCGCCGCCCGCGCCCAGGACACCGACGACCCGGGCCGACTGGACCAGCTGCTCGCCCTGCCCCGGGCACACCTCGTGGTCGACGGCTACAACGTGACCAAGCGGGGCTTCGGCGAGATGTCGCTGGAGCACCAGCGCAAGCGCCTGATCACCGGCCTCGGCGGGATCGCCGCGCAGACCGGTGACGAGGTCACCGTCGTCTTCGACGGGGCGGAACGGATGCACGGGCTGCCACCCACCCCGCGCGGCGTGCGGGTGCTGTTCTCCCGCAAGGGTGAGACCGCCGACGAGCTGATCCGCCGGCTGGTCCGCGCCGAACCGCCGGGTCGCCCGGTGGTGGTGGTCTCCTCCGACCGCGAGGTCGCCGACGGGGTACGCCGGCACGGCGCCTACCCGCTGGGCGCGGACTCGCTGCTGCGGCGGCTGTCCCGCTCCTGATCGACCCGGTCCGATCCGCACGTTCGATCGGGGGCGGCGGGCCTCGACCCCGGACGGCGACCCGGTCTGATCGACTCGCGCGGGGCGCGGGCGCGGCGGGCAATAGGATGGGCGCCCATGGCGACAGGAGCGGCGGTATGAGGCGCACAGCGGACGACGGGTCCGACCCCGGTCGCTGCGGCGGCCGATCGCCGCGGCGGGACGGGATGGCGCGGCGGGACGGGGTGGCGCGGTGAGCCCGCGCGGCTGGGCGCTGCTCACTCTGGCCGGCCTGGGCGTCGCACTGGTCCTGGCCGCGCTGGTGCTGATCCCGTGGCACCGCCCGCCGGCGCCCCGGGCCGACCAGCTCGCCGCCCTGCGCGATCTCCCCACCGAGCAGGTGGAACGGGCCCGGCAGTTCCGCTCCGCGCTCCGCCCCGGCGGCTGGGCGGCGCTCGGTGTCGGGCTGCTGGTGGCGCTGGCGCTCGGGTTGACCCCGCTGGGCAGTCGCCTGGTCGAGCTGGGCGGGCGCCCCTTCGGCGGCCACTGGATCGCGCAGGCGATCGTCGGCGGGCTGGCCGTGGTGCTGGTCGCCGACCTGGTGACGCTGCCGTTCTCCGCGTGGCGGCACAGCGTGCTCACCCGCTACGGGCTGGCCACCAACGGCTGGAGCGGCTGGGCGGTGGACCTGCTCAAGTCGTACGCGGTCAGCGCCGTCATCGGCGCGGTGGCGCTGCTCGGCTTCTACACCGTCGTCCGGCTCGCCCCCCGCTGGTGGTGGGCGGTCGGCGCGGTCGGTGCGGCGACCCTGGTGGTGCTGCTCTCCTTCGTGCTGCCGGTGCTGGTCGAGCCGGTCTTCAACCGGTTCAGCCCGATGGAACCGGGTCCGCTGCGCACCCAGCTGATGGAGTTGGCCGAACGCGACGGCGTGCCGGTACGCGACGTGCTGGTCGCCGACGCGTCCCGGCGTACCCGGGCGGTCAACGCCTACGTCTCCGGGCTGGGACCGACCCGCCGGGTGGTGGTCTACGACAACCTGCTGCGCGAGGCGACGCCCGCCGAGGTGACCGCGGTCGTGGCGCACGAACTCGGCCATGCCAAGGACCGGGACGTGCCGGTCGGCACGCTCACCGGTGCGCTGGGCGCGGCGGCCGCCGTGGTGGCGCTCTACCTGATCGGCTCCTGGCCGCCGCTGCTGCGCCTGGCCGGCGTCGACTCGGTCGCCCAGCCTCGGGCGTTCCCGCTGCTGCTCGCCCTGGTCACGGTGGCCGGGCTGGTCTTCGCTCCGGTGCAGGCGTTGATGTCGCGGCGGGTCGAGGCCCGGGCCGACGCGCACGCGCTGGCGCTGACCGGCGACCCGGTGGCGTACGAGTCGATGCAGCGGCGGCTCTCCGCGGTCAACCTCGCCGACCCCGACCCGCCCCGCTGGGAGTACCTCTACTCCGCGTCGCACCCGTCCACCGTGGAGCGGATCGCCGCCGCTCGCGCGTACGCCAGGAAGGCCGGCTGATGGGTCGCACGTTGTTGATCACGAACGACTTCCCGCCCCGGCCGGGCGGCATCCAGTCGTTCGTGCACCACCTCGCGGTACGCCAGCCGGCCGGCTCGGTGGTGGTCTACGCGTCGAGCTGGCGGGGTGCGGACAAGTTCGACGCCGACCAGCCGTTCGAGGTGGTGCGCGAGCGCACCAGGGTGCTGCTGCCCACCCCGCTGGTGGCCCGCCGGGCCGCCCAGCTGGCCCGGGCGTACGACTGTGACACGGTCTGGTTCGGCGCGGCGGCCCCGCTCGGCCTGCTCGCCGCGGGGCTGCGCCGGCGGGCCGGGGTGCGGCGGGTGGTCGCCCTCACCCACGGGCACGAGGTGGGCTGGGCGACGCTGCCGGTGGCGCGGACCGCGCTGCGGCGCGTCGGCCGGGGCGCCGACGTGGTCACCTACCTGGGGGAGTACACCCGCACCCGGCTGGCCCGGGCGCTGGGCGAGGTGACCGAGCTGCGCCGGCTCCCCCCCGGCGTGGACACCGAGGTCTACCACCCGGCCGTCGACGGCGCGGCGGTACGGCACCGGCTCGGCCTCTCCGAACGGCCGGTGGTGGTCTGCGTGTCCCGCCTGGTGCCCCGCAAGGGCCAGGACATGCTGATCCGGGCGATGCCGTTGATCCGCCGCCGGGTGCCCGACGCCGCGCTGCTGGTGGTCGGAGGCGGGCCGTACCGGGCCACGCTCGCCCGGCTGGCCCGCCAGTCCGGCGTGGAGCAGGACGTGGTCTTCACCGGCTCGGTACCCGCCGCCGAACTGCCCGCCCACTACGCGGCCGGCGACGTGTACGCGATGCCCTGCCGCACCCGCAACCGGGGCCTGGACGTGGAGGGACTCGGCATCGTCTACCTGGAGGCGTCGGCGACCGGCCTGCCGGTGGTGGCCGGCGACTCCGGCGGCGCCCCGGACGCGGTGCGCGAGGGCGAGACCGGGTACGTGGTGGACGGCCAGGATCTCGCCCAGCTCGCCGACCGGGTGGCCACCCTGCTCGTCGACCGGGACCTCGCCCGACAGCTCGGTGCCGCCGGCCGGGCCTGGGTGGAGCGGGAGTGGCGCTGGGAGACCCAGGCCCAGCGCCTGGCGGACCTGCTGGCGGGGTGAGCCGGGGCGAGGCCCCGCGACCGGTCAGCGGATGCGGGCGAGGATGTGGTCGGCGGGGGCGGGGCGGCCGAAGTGCCAGCCCTGGCCGGCGTCGCAGCCGATCGCCCGCAGCCGTTCGGCCTGCCCACCGGTCTCCACCCCCTCGGCGGTCACCGTCAGGTCCAGGGCGTGGGCCAGGGAGACCAGCGAGGCGAGGATCCGCTCGTCGGCCCGCGCCTCCGGCGCCCGCAGCCCGCGCACGAACTCGCCGGCCACCTTCAACTCGGTCACCGGCAGATCCCGCAGGTAGGCCAGGTTGCTGTAGCCGGTGCCGAAGTCGTCGATGGCGATGCGGATGCCCAGGTCGGCCAGGGCACGGAGGGCGCGTACCGGCTCCTCGGTCGTGGTCATCATGGTGCTCTCGGTGATCTCCAGCTGGAGGCGGTTCGGTGGCAGGCCGGTGCGCCGCAGCAGGGCGCGTACCTCCTGCACCAGGCCGGGCCGGCGGACCTGACGGACCGCCAGGTTGACGCTGACGTACGGCGGCTCGCCCGAGGCGGCCGTCCAGCCGACCGCCTCCCGGCACGCCTCGGCCAGCACCCAGCCGCCGAGCGGCACGATCAGCCCGGTCTCCTCGGCCAGCCCGATGAAGCTGTCCGGGCGCAACACGCCCAGCTGCGGGTGACGCCACCGCACCAGCGCCTCCACCCCGAGCAGCGAGCCGTCCTGCAACGAGGTCAACGGCTGGTAGTCGAGGAAGAACTCGCCGCGTTCCAGGCCCACCGGGATGGCCGCGCTCAACGCCTGGCGGGCCTGTTCCCGGCCGTCGCGTTCCGCGTCGTACAGCGCCCACCCCGCGCCCCCGGCGGTCTTCGCCCAGTGCAGCGTGCTGCCCGCGGCCCGCATCAGGTCGTCCGGTGAGGTGCCGGCGACCCGCCGCTCCACGATGCCCACGCTCGCGGTGACCGTCACGTCGTGCCCGTCGACCACCACCGGCTCGGAGAGGGCGGCCAGGGCGGCCTCGGCGACGGCGACCACGTCGCCGGTGCCGGTGGAGCGCTCGACGAGGACGACGAAGGCGTCGCCGCCGAGCCGGGCGACCAGGTGGGGATCGACCGCCCGCCGCAGCCGCCGCGCCGCCGCGACCAGCGCGCGGTCGCCGATCTGGTGGCCGTACGAGTCGTTGACCCGCTTGAACCGGTCCACGTCGAGGAAGCACAGCCCGACCCGCCGGCTGCCGGCCGGCCCGTCGACCGCCGCGGCGAGGCGCTCGGCGAAGAGCGTGCGGTTCGGCAGATCGGTCAGCGGGTCGTGGGTGGCCTGATGCCGGAAACGGGCCTCGCTGGCCCGCAGCGCCTGCTCCGCCTCCGCGCGGGCGGTCAGCGCGGCCCGCCGGATGGCCTCCTGCTCGTCGAGCGTGCGGTCGCGCAGCGCCCGGGCGTACCCGGTGGCGACCGCGGCCAGCAGCCGCGCCATCCGGTCCTCGATGTCGTCGGAGACCAGGTCGAGGTCGCGGATCAGCCGGAGCTGGATCACCTCCACGGTCCGGCCGAGCGCCTCGGCGGAGGCGATGTGCGCGCCGACCAGCTCGTCGGCGACCCGGTGCCCCACCCGCAGGTCGAGCGGCTCCGCCCGCAGCGCCTCGGCCAGCAGGTCGGTGAGCCGCTGCAACAGCGTCTCCAACTGGGCGTGGGTCATCGGCAGGTAGCTGGTGCCCGAGACCGCCTTGGCCCAGGCGCGGGCGAACGCCCCGGGGCAGGCGGAGCTGCCGGGGGGCTCACCCACCGAGCCGTCCGACCCCGCCGAGGAACACGGCCCGTTCGGCGTCCTCGGCGCTCTCCGGGGTCTCCGGACGCCACTGTGGCACCCACACCACCCCGGGATCGACCAGCTCGAAGCCGTCGAAGAACCCGGTCAACTCGGCCCGGCCGCGCACCGACAGCGGATTGTCGGTGCGCCGGTAGACCTCCTCGGCCTCGGCCCGCTCGGCCTCGTCGCGGCCGTCGTCGCTGGCCTGCGACAGGACCAGGTAGCTGCCCGGGGCCAGCGCCGTGCGCAGGGTCTGCAGCACCTCGGCCGGCCGGTCGTCGTCGGAGACGAAGTGCAGCACCGCCACGACGAGCACGGCGACCGGCTGCGAGAGGTCGAGCAGCGCGCGTACGTCGGGGTGGGCGAGGATCCGGTCGGGCCGGCGCAGGTCCTCCTGGACCACTGTCGCGCGGTCGTTGCCGGCCAGGATCTCGCGGCTGTGCGCCACCGCCACCGGGTCGACGTCGACGTAGACCACCCGGGAGTCGGGGGCGTGCCGTTGGGCGATCTCGTGCACGTTGCCCACGGTGGGGATGCCCGATCCGATGTCCAGGAACTGCCGGACGCCGGCCTCCGTGAGGAACTGCACGACCCGGCGCAGGAAGGCGCGGTTGGCCTGGGCCATGAGCGGCGCCTGGGGCACCGCCGCCACCATCGCCCGGGCAGCCGCCCGGTCGGCGGCGAAGTTGTGCGAGCCGCCGAGATAGTAGTCGTACATGCGGGCGACGCTGGGACGTTCGATGTCGATCGTCTCGGGTGCCCAGTCCGGTCGCTGCAACGCCCTCACTCCTTCGCACGCCCGTCGGGGCGACTGGCGCCCCGGCGGGTATTCTGCCCCGCTTTCGCCGGGGAGGCCATAGCGGGCTTGTGCGAATGGTGATCAATGGGAATGATCCGCGCCCGCCGGGTGGCGGGACACGGATCCCCATCGGTGCCCCGGCTAGAACTTCGGCGCGTCCGGAGCCTCGAGCAGGCCGAGCCGCAGCGCGGTCATCAGCGCCTGGGCCCGGTTGGCCGCACCGAGCTTCTCGTAGAGCTTCGAGATGTGGGTCTTGGCGGTCGACTCGCTGACGAACAGCTGCTTGGCGATGCCGGCGACGCTCATTCCGTCGGCGAGCAGCCGCAGCACCTGACCCTCGCGCGGAGACAACTGCGGCCCGGACGGGGCGAGCCGGCGCTTCATCGCCTCGGCCAGGTCGGCGGCGGTGAAGGCGCTGGGGGAGGAGGCGGCGTGCCGGGCGGCCGCGACGACCTCGTCGGCCGGCGCGGTCTTCGGCACGAACGCGCTGGCCCCGGCCTCCAGGGCGCCGAAGAGCTGGTCGTCGCCGGCGTACATGGTGAGCACCACGATGCCCATGGACGAGCTGGACTTGCGCAGCGCCCGGGTGGCCTCCAGGCCGCTGCCGTCGGGCAGCCGCAGATCCATGATCACCACGTCGGGCTGCAGGGCGCCGGCCTGCCGGACGCCCTCCGCCGCCGTGGCGGCCTCGCCGACGACCTCGAACTGCCGGTCGCGCTCGAAGGCGTGCCGCAGGCCCTTGCGGATCAAGTCGTGATCGTCGACAAGGAGGACCTTGGTACGGGTTGCCGGTGTCGGGCTTGTGGTCATCCTCGGCTTACTCCCCTTCTGCTGCGGCGGCGCTACCGCGAACGTTATCGCGCCGGGGTGGCGAACCGACCACCACCGCGACGGTCGTCCCGCTCGGCTGCCGCGGCCTGATCTCCAATCGGCCCCGGATACGTTCCGCCCTCTCGGCCATGATCGCAAGACCATAGTGCCCGTCGGAGCGCTGGTCACCTATGCCGTGACCGTCATCCGACACTTCGATCTGCGCGTACGGCGGGTCGACCTCGCAGGTGACCCAGAGATTGGCCGCGCCGGCGTGCTTGCGGGCGTTGGTGACCGCCTCCTGGGCGATGCGCAGCAGCTCGGCCTCGGTCGCGGCGGGCAGCCGGGCGGTGGACTCGTCCAGCGACAGGTGCACCCGCAGACCGCCGGAGGCGCCGACGGTGCGGGCGTACTCGGCGATCGCGGCGGCCAGGCCACCCTGCCGGTCCACCTCGCTGCGCAGCTCGAACAGGCTCAGCCGCAGTTCGGTGATCACCCGGGTCACCTCCTGGCGCAGCAGGCGCAGCGACTCGGCGGTCTCGTCGGCGTCGTCGTGCACGGTGGCCAGGGCGTTGTCGATGCCGTAGCCGACCATCACCAGCTCCTGGGCCACCCCGTCATGGATCTCCCGGGCCAGCCGCTGCCGCTCCTCGTTGGTGGCCAGCGCGCGCACCTCGTCGAAGAGCAGGGCGGCCTCCAGGCGCAGCGCTGCCGGGCCGGTCAGCCCGGTCACCTGCGCCACCACCGGTGCCGGGTACGCCTGCGCGGCGTCGGCCTCCAGCACGACCAGGCCCACCGTGCGCAACCCGGCGACCAGCGGCACGATCAGCGCCGAGACCTCGCCGCCGCGGTGCGAGCGGGACTGCGAGCGGGCCGCGGTCTGTGACTGCTGGCTGGCCCAGGCGTCGGCGATGGCCGAGTCCGCGTCGAGCGTGGTCTCCCAGTCGACCCGGTCGGCGCCGAGCTGGGCGAGCACCACCAGCCGGCCGCCACCGCTGGCGGAGAGCACCGCGCCCCGGTCGGTGCGGGCCACCGTGCGCAGTTCCTCCAGCAGATGCTCGGAGATGCCACCCGGATCCAGGGTCGCCCCGGGCAGCTGCCGGGCCACCGTACGCAACTGGGTCAGCAGCCGGGTCGCCTCGGCGTACGGCTGGGGCTTGCTGTCGTGGCGGACCTGCATCACCCGGTGCAGGGTGCGGGCGGCATAGAGCCCCAGCGCCGCCAGGATCAGCCACTGCGCGCAGACCGCCAGGTAGCCCGGCTGACTCAGCTGCCGGACCCCGCCGACCTCGGTGACGGCCCCGGCGACCAGCAGGCTGGCCGCGGCCACGGCGATCAGCGCGGCGCCCTCGCGGAAGCGGCGACGCAGTGCCGTGACGGTCACCGGTACCGCCAGGTAGGGCAGCACCGCGGAGGCGCCCAACCCGCCGATGTGCCCGCCGACGGTGGCGACCGCGGCGACCTGGCTCGCCGCCAGACCGAGCACCAGCACCTCCGCCACCCGGCTGAGCGGGCCGACGACCCGGTGCTGGGGCGCCAGCAGCGCCGGCAGCCCGGCCAGCGCCAGCAGCGCGATCCACCACAGCTGGGCCACCTCGCGGGTGGCGAACAGGGTCAGTACGGCGACCAGCGCCAGCACGACCACACGCGCCGCCGCGGCGAGCGGATGCGAACGGGTCGGGGCGGATGTCGAGGCGGGCACGTGACGGATCGTAGTCAGCCGCGGTAGATATCGGCGATCTCCGCCGCGTACGTCTTGTGGACAACCTGGCGCTTGACCTTGAGCGACGGGGTCAGCTCGCCGGTGGCCTCGGTGAAGTCCTGCGGCAGCACCCGGAAGACCTTGATCGCCTCGGCCCTGGAAACCGACGCGTTGGCCTTGTCCACGGCGGTCTGGATCTCCGCCCGCAGGCCCTCGTGCTGGCGCAGCGCCTCGATTCCGGTGTCCGGCGGCAGCCCGGCCGACTCCAGCCAGGCCGGCAGGGCCTCCTCGTCGAGGGTGATCAGTGCGGCGATGAACGGCTGCCGGTCACCCACCACGACACACTGGCTGACCAGGCGGTGCGCCCGGACCTGGTCCTCCAGCACGGCCGGCGCGACGTTCTTGCCGGCCGCCGTCACGATGATCTCCTTCTTGCGGCCGGTGATGGTCAGATAGCCGTCGCCGTCCAGCGAGCCGAGGTCGCCGGTGCGGAACCAGCCGTCGGCGGTGATCGCCTCGGCGGTGGCCGCCTCGTTGCGCCAGTATCCCTGGAAGATGAGGTCGCCGGCGATGAGGATCTCGCCGTCGTCGTCGATGCGGATGGTCACGCCGGGCAGCGGCCGACCGACCGTGCCGATCCGGGTGAAGTCGGGCAGGTTCGCCGCGGCGGCGGGGGAGGTCTCGGTCAGGCCGTACCCCTCGCAGACGGTCACGCCGACGCCCCGGAAGAAGTGGCCCAGCCGGGCGCCGAGCGGCGCGCCGCCGGAGATCGCGTCCCGGCAGCGCCCGCCGAGCGCGGCCCGCAGCTTGCCGTAGACCAGCCGGTCGAAGAGCGCGTGCTGGGCGCGCAGGGCCAGGCCCGGCCCGGCGGAGGTCTCCAACGCCTCGCTGTACGCGATGGCGACGGCCTCGGCCCGGGCGAAGATTTTGCCCTTGCCGGCGGCCTCGGCCTTCTGCTTGGCGCCGTTGTAGACCTTCTCGAAGACGCGGGGCACCGAGAGGACGAAGGTGGGCTTGAACTCCTGGAGCTCGGCGACCAGGTTCTTGGTGTCCGCGCAGTGCGCCATGGTGGCCCGGGCCTGCACCACACCGATCTGGATGAGCCGGGCGAAGGCGTGCGCGAGCGGCAGGAACAGCAGGGTCGACGCGTTCGGCCCGAACAGGTTCGGCAGCACCGGCACCGCGTTGGCGATGTCGGCGTACATGTTGCGGTGGGTCAGCACGCAGCCCTTGGGGCGGCCGGTGGTGCCGCTGGTGTAGATGATGGTCGCCACGTCCGACGAGCGCAGGCCGGCGCGGCGGCGGTCGATCTCGGTCGGCTCCACCGCCGTGCCGGCGGCCACCAACTCGTCCACTCCGCCCAGGTCGATCTGCCAGGTGTGGGCCAGGTCGGGCAGCTGGTCGCGGACGCCGGCCACCAGCGTGGCGTGCGCGGTGGTCTCCACCACGAGGGCCACCGCACCGGAGTCGGCCAGGATCCAGGACGCCTGCTCGGCGCTGGAGGTCTCGTAGATCGGCACGGTGACCGCGCCGGCCGTCCAGATGGCGTAGTCGACCAGCGTCCACTCGTAGCGGGTGCGGCTCATCAGCGCCACCCGGTCGCCCGGCTGCACGCCGGCGGCGACCAGCCCCCGGGCGACCGCCACCACCTCGTCGCGGAACTGTCGGCAGGTCACGTCGGCCCAGGCACCGGTCGCGTCGCGGCGGACGAACTGCACCGCGTCGGGCGCGGCCTCGGCGTTCTCCCAGACCGGATCGGTGAGGTTGGCCGAATCGCCGACGGTGACGATCGGCGGGACGGAGAACTCGCGCACCTGCACTCCCTCGTGCTCACACTGACCGGGTCGGCCGCCACCACCGGGCGGCTCTGTCGAAACCTACCCGGCCGGCCGCCGGCGGGCACATCGCAGGTGGGGCGGCGCGGCGCGCGGGCGCGTGCCGGACGGGTAGCCTCCCAGCATGGCGGACTCCTCCACCCAGTCGATCATCATCGGCGCGTCACCGGACCGGGTGGCGGCGGTCATCTGTGACTTCCCGAGCTACCCGGAATGGACCGAGGCAGTCCGCGAGGCCGAGGTCGTCGAGGAGTACGAGGACGGCTATGCGAGCCAGGTCCGGTTCGTCCTGGACGCCGCGGTGATGGCCGACGAGTACGTGTTGGCGTACGCCTACGCGGAGGACCTGTCCCGCATCGAGTGGCACCTGGTGGCGCCGTCGAAGATGCAGAAGGCGCAGCGGGGCGCGTACGACCTGGTCGCCAACGCCGACGGGGGGACGACCGTGACCTACACCCTGGAGGTGGAGCTCGCGGTCGGGATGCTCGGGATGTTCCGTCGCAAGGCCGAGAAAATGATCATGGATGCCGCGTTGAAGCAGCTGAAGCGCCGGGTAGAAGCATCCGGTGCGGCGCAGTGACGCGTCCGGCGACCCGGTCGCCGCGGTAGAGGAGTCCAGCATGGCTGCGACAGATCCGGGTTCGGCCCGGGAAGAGGCGGAGCGGCTGGTCGCCACTCTGCTGGCCAGCGTACGACTGGCCGCCGCCAACCCCGCCGCGGCGCCCCTGGGCCCGCTCGGTGGGATCGTGACCGGTGTCCTCGGTCACAGCGGCGGCCCATCCGGGCCGTCCGGCCCGCCCGGTGCCACCGGGGGCGGTTTCGCCACCGGTGCCGCCGAATGCTGTGTCTGCCCGGTCTGCCGGGGAATCGCCGCGTTGCGTGACCCGAGTCCCGAGTTCGCCGAGCGGCTGGCCACCGGCGCCGGGGATCTGGCCGCCGGTCTGGCCAGCTTCCTGCGCGCCTTCACCCCCGCCGATCCCGCCGCCGGCCCTTCCCCCGCACCGGCCGATGGCACCGCCGCCGGTACCGACAGTGATCACGTGTGGCGCGAGGCGACCCGTACCGGGCATGATTCTCAGCCGGCACCGGAGCGGGACGTCTGGTCCGCCGCGACCCGGGCGGAGGACGTCGCCGTCCCGGCCGCCGCGCCCGCCGATGCCGCCGGGCGGCCCGCGCCGGCCCTGCGCCGTCCGTCGACCGACCGACCGGCGGTACCCGCATCCCGGGTGCCCGACGGCGAGCCCGCACCGGGTGACGAGCCCGCGCCGGGCGGCCGGGCCGTTCCCGGCGGCGAGCGGCAGGGCGCACCAGGCGACGGGGCCTGACCAGGGACGACCCGCACCACCGGCGAGGGCAGGTGTGCGCGGGGTGGCACAGCAGAGGGGAGTGGCAGCGGTGACGCTGACCATCGGAGTCGACGTCGGTGGCACCAAGGTGGCCGGCGGTGTCGTCGACGACACCGGCACGGTCCTCGTGCAGACCCGACGGGACACCCCCGCCGACGACGTCGGCAAGACCCGCGACGTCATCATCGAGCTGGTCGCCGAGCTGGCCTCCGGCCACCACATCCAGGGCGTCGGCATCGGCGCCGCCGGGTGGATCGACGCCAGCCGCTCCACCGTGCTCTTCGCCCCCAACCTGGCCTGGCGCGACGAGCCGCTGCGGGCGTACGTCAGCGCGGCGGTCGGGCTGCCGGTGATCGTGGAGAACGACGGCAACGTGGCCGCCTGGGCGGAGTTCCGCTACGGCGCCGCCCGGCACGCCGACGACTCGATGGTCATGTTCACCATCGGCACCGGCGTCGGCGGTGGCATCGTGCTCGGCGGCGAGCTGGTCCGGGGCGCCCACGGCATCGCCGCCGAACTGGGCCACATGCTCACCGTCCCCGACGGGCACCAGTGCGGCTGCGGGCGACTCGGCTGCATCGAGCAGTACGCCAGCGGCAGCGCGCTGGTCCGCTTCGCCCGGGCCGCCGCGCGGCAGGAGCCGCACCGGGCCACCGCCCTGCTGGAACTGGCCGACGGCGAGGCCGAGGCCATCACCGGGCCGATGGTCACGGCCGCGGCCAAGGGGGGTGACCCGGTCTCCGCCGAGGCGTTCGCCCAGGTCGGGCGCTGGCTCGGCACGAGCCTCGCGGACATGGCGCAGATCCTCGACCCACAGATCCTGGTCGTCGGCGGCGGCGTCATCGACGCCGGTGACCTGCTGATGGGCCCGACCCGCCGCTCGTTCACCGAGGCGCTGGCCCAGCGCAGCCGGCTGCCGGTGGCCGAGATCCGCCCGGCCGAGCTGGGCAACTCCGCCGGCGTCATCGGCGCCGCCGACCTGGCCCGGCGGATCTAGGTGTCCCACCTCGGCGTGCCGCTGCGCGTCCTGTCGTACAACGTCCACGGCCAGCGCGACGACACCGCCGCGCTGGCCGCGGTGGTCCGCGACGCGGCACCGGACGTGGTGGTCGTCCAGGAGGGGCCGCGTCGGTGGCGGTGGCGGGAGAAGTCGGCCACGCTGGCCGCCTCCTTCGGCCTGGTGGTCGCCGCCGGCGGGCTGCCGTCGCTGGGCAACCTGCTGCTGACCAGCCTTCGGGTGCGGGTGACCGCCACCCGCTGCCGGCGCTTCCCGCTCACCCCCGGCCGGCACCTGCGTGGCGCCGCGTACGCCGACTGCCGGGTGGGCACCGCCGCGCGGTTCACCGTGGCCGGGTCGCACCTGGCCACCGACCCGGCCGAGCGCCCCGGGCAGGCGGAGCTGTTCAAGCGGGACCTGGCCGCGGCGCCCCACCCGGTGATCGCCGCCGCCGACCTCAACGAGGAACCGGGCGGCCCGGCCTGGAACGCCGTCGCCGATGGGCTGACCGACGCGGCGGTGGCGGCCGACCGGACCGACCGGCTCACCTACTCCTGCGCGAATCCCCGGCGGCGCATCGACGCCCTGTTCGTCGACCCGCGGATCACCGTGGTCGACTACGACGTGCTGGACACGCCGCTGACCCGCCGGGCCAGCGACCACTTTCCGGTCCTGGTCGACCTGTTGCTGCCCGCCACCGACTGACCGCCGGGCCGGCCGGGCTGGACATCCCGCTCCGTTGTGGAGAGGATTTCGCGCGACCCGGCACTCGTGCCGAGACGAAGGAGATCCCCCGGTGCCCACTCCCACCGCGCCCGGCCGGTCCGACCCGCAGCCGACCACGCTCGCCCGTAGCCAGGACGGCCATCCGGTCTCCGACCGGGGCGACACCGTCTGCGTCATCGGCGCCGGTGCCAGCGGGCTGACCGCCGTGAAGAACCTCGCCGAGCACGGCTTCGGTGTCGACTGCTACGAGCGCGAGACCGGTGTCGGCGGCGCCTGGAACTGGCGGCACGACCGCAGCCCGGTGTACGCCAGCACCCACCTGATCTCGTCGCGGCCGTTCACCCAGTTCCCCGACTTCCCGATGCCGGACGGCTGGCCGGACTACCCGCACCACAGCCAGCTGCTGTCGTACTTCGAGCGCTACGCCGACCACTTCGACCTGCGCCGGCACATCTGGTTCGGCACCGAGGTGGTGCGCGTCGAGCCGGTCTCCGGCGACCGCTGGGACGTCACCACCCGCAGCACCGGCGGCTACGGCCCCGAGCGCACCTCCCGGTACGCCGCCGTGGTGATCGCCAACGGGCACAACTGGTCACCGAAGCTGCCCCGGTACTCCGGGCTGGAGCAGTTCCGGGGCGAGGTCATGCACGCCTCGTCCTACAAGGACCCGGCGCAGCTGCGCGGCAAACGGGTGCTGGTGGTGGGGGCCGGCAACACCGGCTGCGACATCGCGGTGGAGGCCGCCCAGCAGGCGTCGCGCTGCTGGCACTCCACCCGCCGGGGCTACTGGTACGCGCCGAAGTACGTCTTCGGCCGGCCCGCCGACCAGGTCAACGACACCCTGCTGGCGCTGCGCGTGCCGCTGCGGGTGCGGCAGTGGCTCTACCACCGCACGCTGCGGCTGACCGTCGGCGACCTGACCCGCTTCGGTTTGCCGAAGCCGGACCACCGGGTGTACGAGACGCATCCGATCGCCAACAGCCAGCTCGTCTACTACGTCGGCCACGGCGCGGTCACCCCGGTGCCGGACATCGGGCGATTCCACGCGCACTCGGTGGAGCTGGCCGACGGTCGGCAGATCGACCCGGAACTGGTCGTCTTCGCCACCGGCTACCTGCCGCGTTTCGAGTTCCTCGACGCCAAGATCCTCGGCGACGACGAGGGCGTCGGTCGGCCCCGGTTGTGGCTCAACGCCTTCGTGCCCGACCATCCCACCCTCGCCGTGGCGGGGCTACTCCAACCCGATTCCGGTGTGTTCGCCCTGTCGCACTGGCAGGCGGTGCTCTTCGCCCGGCTGCTGCGGCTGCGCGCCAGCCGGCCGGAGCGGGCGGCCGCGTTCGCCGCCCGGGTCCGCTCCGGCGCCGGCGAGCGCTACTCGGGTCAGGTCAAGGACTCGACCCGGCACTGGTTCGAGGTCGGCCACGCCGACTACCTGCGCGCGCTGGAGCGCGCCCTGCGGGACCTGGAGGAGAAGTGACCGAGCCGAGCGAGCGGGTCCGGATCATGCGGAGCTGGGAGTGGGCGCGGCCGGTGCGCCCGGTCCGGCGCGAGGTGCTCAGCGCCGCTCCCGAGCTGGAGGAGGGCCGGCCGCCGCTGCTGTTCGTGCCCGGCTTCGGGCACGGCGCCTGGGCGTACGCCGAGAACTGGCTCGGCCACGCCGCGACCCGCGGCTTCAGCGCGTACGCGGTGAGCCTGCGCGGGCACGGCGGCAGCGACCCGGCGCCGGAGGCGACGCTGCGGGCGTACGCCCATGACGTGGTCCAGGTGGCGGCGGGCCTGCCGCGCCAGGCGGTGCTGGTGGGGCACGGTGCCGGGGCCCTGGTGGTCGCGCACGCCCTGGCCCGCTACCCGGCCCGGGCGGCGGTGCTGGTGGCGCCGGTGCTCGGCGGCTGGGGCACCCTCGGCGCCGCGTTGCGTCGCAACCCGCTCGGCACCCTGCCGGCGGTGTTCGGCGGCGGGTTGCGGCTGAGCCGCCGGCAGGTGTTCAGCGGCGAGTTGCCCGACGCCGACGCCCGGCGCTACGCCGCCCGGCTGGGCCGGGCCGCCCGGCGGGCCCAGTGGCAGCTGCTGACCGGGGCCGACCCGGAGCCGGCGGTGGGCCGACCCCCGGTGCTGGTGCTGGGCAGCCCGGACGACCGGGTGGTGCCCGCCTCGGCGCTGACCCGCGCGGCCCGGCGGTACGGCTCGGCCCCGCTGCTCTTCCCCGGCATGGGGCACGACCTGATGCTCGACGCGCGGTGGCGGGAGCCGATCGACGCGATCCTCGACTGGCTGGTCAAGGAGCCGGCCGGGCTCAGCCTCCGGTGAGGCGGGTGAGCAGCGAGCCGCTCTGGTCCAGAGTGGACAGATAGGAGCGGGCCCAGGCGTGGATGTCGTGCTCGTGCAGGTGCGCGCGCATGGCCCGCATCCGGGCCCGGACGTCGGCGGGGTCGGCCCGCAACGCCGCGAGCAGGCCCTGCTTGAGCCCCTCCAGGTCGTGCGGGTTGACCAGGTACGCCTGCGGCAGCTCGGCGGCGGACCCGGCGAACTCGCTGAGCAGCAGGGCGCCGGTGTCGTCGACCCGGGCGGCGACGTACTCCTTGGCGACCAGGTTCATCCCGTCCCGCAGCGGGGTCACCGCCATCACGTCGGCGACCCGGTAGAGCGCGGCCAACTCGGCGCGGTCGAACGGCTGGGTGAGGTAGTGGATGGCCGGCTCGCCCACCCGGCCGAACTCGCCGTTGATCCGGCCGACCTCCCGCTCGACCCGGTCGCGAAGGATCTGGTACTGGCTGACCCGCTCCCGGCTGGGCACCGCCACCTGCACCAGCACCGTGTCGCGGACCTTCACGTGGCCGCCGGCGAGCAACTCGCTGTAGGCCTTGAGCCGCTGCTCAAGGCCCTTGGTGTAGTCCATCCGGTCGACGCTGAGGATCACCTGGTCGGGGCTGCCCAGGTCGTGGCGCAGCCGGCGGGCCCGGTCGGCCACGTCCGGCCGGTCGGCCAGCGCGGCCATCTCGACGGTGTCGATCGAGACCGGGAACGCGCCGATGCGCACCATCCGGTCGTCGACCGCGATCCGCCGATCGGTGGCCGGCAGCCCCAGCACCTTCGTGACCAGCTGGGCGAAGTTGTGTGCGGCCTGGGCCCGCTGGAAACCGACCAGGTCGGCGCCGAGCATCCCGCGCAGCAGCTCGGCCCGGCGGGGCAGCTGCATGAACAGCTCCGGCGGCGGGAACGGCACGTGCAGGAAGAAGCCGATGCGCAGGTCGGGCCGCAGGCCGCGGAGCAGCCCCGGCACCAGTTGCAGGTGGTAGTCCTGCACCCAGACCACCGCGCCGGCCTCGGCGACCTGGGCGGTGGCCTCGGCGAACCGCTGGTTGACCCGCTGGTAGGCGTCCCACCAGCGCCGGTGGTGCTCGGGCTGCTCGACCGCGTCGTGATAGATCGGCCAGAGGGTCGCGTTGGCGAAGCCCTCGTAGTGGTCGCGCAGGTCGTCACCGGTCAGTGGCACGGAGTGCATCCGCACCCCGTCGATGTCGGGCAGGGCGGGCGCGGGACCGGTCCCGCCGGCCCAGCCGACCCAGGTCGCGGGGGTGTGCCGCAGCAGGGGGTGCAGCGCGCTGACCAGCCCACCTGGGCTGCGGCGCCACTCGCAGGCGCCGTCCGGCGCCACGCTGTCGTCGATGGGTAGGCGGTTGGCCACCACCACCAGGGAACTCTGTCGCATCTCGGGCATTCCGATCAGCAGGGGAGCGACCGCCACGAGGAGGAACAACCGGGCAGTCGGCGGGTGAAGTGACGTACTGCGGTATTCCTACTGACAGTAAGTTACACCACTGTTACGCCCGTTCGCGCGGGCGGTCGCGGTCCCGGTATCCGGGCACCCGGCCGGCGAGATCCCGGTCGCCGCTCAGACGACGGCACCGTCGTCGGGGTCACGATCCTCCGCGTCGCCGGGACGCAACCGCCACACCAGCGTGACGAAGCCGGCGAGGATGCCGGTGAAGCCGAGCAGCGTCACGATGCCCTGGTCGGCGGGGAGCAGATCGGGGAAGAGGAACAGCACGAAGCCGAGGACCACGGCGAGCACGCCGGCCACCGCGTACTTCGACACCCGGGGCAGCGGCGGGGGCGGCGGGGGGACGTAGCGCTCGTCGTCGCTCGGGTCGTCGGGCAGATCCGTGCCGAAGGTGTCCAGGCCGTCCAGCAGCGATGGCCCCTCGCCGTCCCGGGGGCCGCGCCCGATCGAGACGCCGGAGACGTCGGCCGCGTACGGCAGTCGGCGTACGTCGGTGGCGGTCGGCCCGGCCGGCTCGTCGGTGCCCGGCCGGGTGGCGGTGGCCGTGCCGCCGCCCCGGCCGGCCGGATCGTCCACGTCCTCCGCGGCGGGCCACGGGTGGTCACCGGAGCTGGGCGAGGTGTGGAAGCCGGCGACGATCCGCTCCCACTCGGCGTCGATGTCCGGTTCCTCCCCGGAGCGTCCGCCGCCGTTCTCGTCGGCGAGCTGGCTGAGGTAATCCCGGGCGGTGCTCAGGTGCGACCGGTCCACGTAGAGCCGGTCGACCGGCCGGGCCGGCACCGTGGTGGTGCGGGTGACCGGGTTCAGGTCCGCGGACGGTTGCAGGTAGGCGGCGATCCCGCCGGCGGCCAGCACGTCGAGCAGGTGCTCGCCGACGCGCGGGTCGACATCGCCGGCGATGGCGTACTCGCTCGCGTCGAGCCCGTTGTCCCGCCGTCCCCGGCGGGCCCCACCCGCTGACACCGGACCATCCTCCTCATCGCGCCGCCGGCGCGCCCCGCGTCCAGCCCCTCGACGCGCCCCCGCACGCCGTGCTCTGAATCGTGACACGTCCGGGGCGGGTTCGGGGAGTGCCTTGTGGCGCGGCGTACGCCCGCGCAGCTTGCCGCTGGTCACGGCCGGGCTCTTTGTCGTTTTGTGCGCGTCCTGGCAGGTCGGCCACGCTCAGGCGCAGAGGTTGGCGATGGCGACGCGGACGGGGTCGGGGTTGGCCCAGCTCCAGTTGGGGTGGGCGCGGTTGGTGAGCAGGACGAGAACCAGCCGGCGGGCCGGGTGGACGAGGAGGGAGGTGCCGGTGAAACCGGTGTGGCCGAAGGTGCGGGCGGTGGCGAGTTTGCCCATGAACCAGGGTTGGTGGAGGACGACGCCGAGGCCGTGGGCGCTGGTGCGGTGGGGACGTTCGGGGTCGACGGCGGGTAGGCCGGTGTTGGCGTTGGCCAGCATCCGGCGGGTGGTGGCTTCGCTGAGGATGCGGGTGCCCCGGTAGGTGCCGCCGTCGAGCAGCAGCTGGCCGATGGCGGCGAGGTCGGCGGCGGTGGAGAAGATGCCGGCGTGTCCGGCGATGCCGCCGAGGTGGTTGGCGACGTCGTCGTGCACGGTGCCGCGGAGCAACCCTCGGGAGGAGCGGGCGTCGGTGGCGACGAGCCGGTCGGCCTGGTCGGTGCTGCTGAGCCAGGTCTTGGGGTTGAAGCCGGTGTCGCGCAGGCCGAGGGGGCCGGTGAGGCCCGTCTTGAGGGCCCGGTCGAGTCGTTGACCGGTGACCTTCTCTACGAGTTGGGCGGCGACCATGAGTCCGACACTGGAATAGCGGAAGACGGTGCCGGGGGTGGCGCCCTTGATCAGCGGGGTGGCGAGGACGGCGGCGCGCCGGGCGGCGTCGTCGGATAGGCCGGTGACCTTGGCGCCGACGGGCAGGCCGCTGGTGTGGGCCAGCAGCATGGCGACGGTGATGGTCTCCTTGCCGGTGCCGGCGAAGCCGGGCAGGTAGTCCACGACGGGGGCGTCGAGGTCGAGGCGGCCCTGGTCGACCTGTTGCAGGGTCAGGATCGCGGCGAAGACCTTGGTCAGGGAGGCGGTGTCGAAGATCGAATCGTCGCGCATGTCGACCTGCCTGGCCTCGGGCAGCAGCACCGGGCCGGCGCCGTAGCGCAGCGCCTTGCCGACCGCCGCGCGGCCGACGACCTTGCCGTCGATCTGGCAGAGCGCCACCGCGCCGGCGTACCCGGGGTGGTTCGGGTTCTCTTTGGTCGGTGCGAGATGCCGGGTGAGTTCGGCGCCCAGGGCGCGGCCGAGCGGCGACGGTGCCCCGATGCCGGCCTGCCCGGTGACGGTGCCGCCGGTCGACGTGCCGGCCGAGGTGCCGGGTGCCGCGCCCATCGCCTCGGTGGTCGCCGGCACGGCCGAGGCGCTGGCCGGGCCGCCCGCCGACGCGCTGGCGCCCGGACCGTTCACCGCCCCGCCCGTGCTGCCCGGCGTCGCGACGGGGGTTCCCGTCGCGGACGGTGCCGGCTCGCGGCAGCCGGTGACGACGGCGGTGACGGCGGCGAAACCGGCGCCGAGCACGGTACGGCGGTGCAGAGGCATGCGCGGCATCATGACAGGCCCACGCCGTCCGGCGCAGTCCGACGTCCGGGCCACCGGTCGGCAGCCACCACGGGGAGGCCAGGAGCGGATGCCGCCCGGGTGAGGCTGCACCTCCGCCTTCCAAGGAAACTGGAGCCATGCCCGAACTCGTGATCCTCACGGGCCCGATCGCGGCCGGCAAGAACACCGTCGCGGACCGGCTCACGCAACGTCTGACCGAACGTGGCCGGACGGTCGTGGTCGCTGACGTCGACGACGTGGCGGCGATGGTGGGATCACCGGGTGCGGGCAGGGCCGGCCTGTGGTTCGCGGCCCACGAGGCGCACGGCGCGCTCGTCGGACAGTGGATGCGGTCGCACGTCGACTACGTCGTCGCGGTGGGGCCGTTCTGGACGGTCGAGGAACGCGCCGCACTCACCCGTGCCCTCCCGGATGGTGTGGCCCCGCGGTGGATCGTCATCGACGCGCCGGTGACGGTGACACTTCCTCGCGCGCGGGCCGACCCGGGGCGCGGGCTGTCCCGCGATCCGGCGTTCCATCAGCGCGCCCACGACCGGTTCCGGAGGCTCCTACCGACGATCCCCGCCGAGGTGACGTTCGACTCGCAACACCTGGACGCGGACGAGATCGCCGCCGCCATCGCGGAAACGCTCGGTGCAGCGGGAGGCGGGCGCGGAGTCGTCAGCGAGCAGGCGCCTCCGTCTCCGACGGGCTGAGATCACGAGATGCGGCAGGTGGGGCTCTCCCGCCGGCGAGAGGGCCCGAGTTGCCGCAAGTCGTGGCCTGCCGCATGCCCTGATCGGTCCAGCCCTGACGGGCACTGCCCGTGACTGGTCCTGCCCAGGGCTGGTCAGGAGGCCAGGGTTTGGGTGGCGCGGGCGGGCGGGTGGGCCAGGGCGAGCAGGCCCGGGGCGCTGTTGCGGTGGGCGAAGGCGCGCAGTTCGGCCAGCGGTGCCTCGGCCGCTGCCCGGTCTCCGGCCGACTCCAGCTCCCGTACGGCGAAGGTCAGCGCCAGCATCCGGTCGGTGAGGTCGGGGATCCCGGCGTAGATCTCGGCGGCGGCGAGGTGCAGCTCGGCGGCGTGCCGGTGGTCGCCGTCGGCGCCGGCCAGCGCGCCGGTCACGGTCCGCAGCGCCGCCTCCGACCAGGGCGTACGGTGGCCGACCTGGTCCAGCATGGCGCGTACCCGGGCCGCTGGCTTGCGCCCGGCGAGGGTGGCCGCCCACCCGGCTGCGGAGATCCACTCGCCACTGGCCAGCGCCGGCACCGCCGTCCACGCCTCGGCCAACTCGTCGACCAGCGCGGCGGCCTCGTCGGTGCGCCCCTGCACCGCCCGGCACAGCGCGCCCATCGCCAGCATCGTCCAGTGCACCCGGTGGAAGCCGCTGCGCCGGGCGATGTCCAACGCGGCGGCCACGTCGTCGCGGGGGAGTGGGGCGGCCTCGGCCGGGTCACGGAGTGGGGCGGCGACCGCCGTCGTGTCGGGTGCGGTGGTGGTCTCCGGATCGTCCGAAGGGGAGGGCAGGTCGGGCGGGGAGGGTGGCTCCGCAGCGGCGACCGGGTCGGCCGGCGGCACCGGCTGGCCGCGCAGCACCAGCAGGCACGACCGCAGGCCGCGTACCTGCATGTCCCAGCTGCCGGTGGGGGTGTGCACGAACGCCTCGGCGGCCGCGAGCAGCCGGTCGAAGTCTCCCTCGAACCAGGCTCGCATCGCCTCCCCGGAGTAGCTGGTGGTCAGCGTCTGTCCGCTCGCGGTGCGGGCCGGTGCCGCCGAGAGCAGGGCGTCGGAGCGCAGCCAGTCGCCCTCCTCCCGCACCGCGTAGGCGAGGTTCTGGGTGGCCCGGGGCAGCGCGAGCAGCTGACCGGCCTGGCTGAACTCGACGATCGCGTACAAGTCGTCGAGCCCGGCCCGATCCCCGGCCTGGTAGCGGGCGGTGGCCGCGGTGATCCGGGCGTTGGTGCGCGTCTCGGTCAGCCCGAGCCGCTCGCCGATCTCCGCCGCCGTGTCGGCCGCCGCCACCGCCGGATCCCGCTCGTAGTTGAGCATGTGCAGCCGGCCCAGCTCGGCGAAGGCGTCGGCCTTCTGCGCGCTGTCCGGCAGCGGGTCGAACAGGCGTACCGCCCGGTCCAGACAGGCCAGCGCGGCCCGCCGGTCGGCCCGCAGCCACGCCGCCTGGCCGAGCAGCGTCCAGGCCCGCGCCGCGCACGCCTCGTCGCCGTACGCGAGGAGCCGGTCGGCCAGCGTCTGCACCTGCTCCGGGCCGCCCCCGGAGAGGAAGGCGTTGCCGTCGCGGTAGAACGAGATCTCGGTGCTGAGCAGCTCCAGTTGCAGCCGGCCCACCGGGTCGGAGTCGTCGGCCAGGCCGAGCGCCCGGCCGGCGTGACTGGCGGCGGCGTCCAGCCCGTGCAGCGCGTACGCCCGGCGGGCCGCCCGGTGCAGCGCGGCCCGTGCCGGCCCGGCGTAGCGGCGGGTCTCCATGCCCAGCGAGCGGGCGATCTCGTGCGCCGCCCAGCGGTGGTGGGCCAGCACCTCGGCCAGGTCGGTGTCCCGGCTCTGCGACAGCGTGTCCAGCCAGTCGGCCGTCCGCTCGTGCCGGGCCACCCGCTCGGTACGCGGCAGCCGCTGGTAGCAGACGTCGCGCACCAGCACGTGCCGGAAGCGGTACTCCGGCTGGCCGGCCATCGTGGAAGCGGCCTGCTCGTGGACGAAGTCCCGCTGCTCCAGCCGGCGCAGGGCGCGCTCGACGGACTCGACCGGCTGCCCGACGGCGGCGGCCACCGCACCGGGCCAGAACTGCACCCCGACCACCGCCGCGGCCAGCAGCACCGCCCGGTCCTTGGCGTCGAGCAGGTCGACCCGGTTGGCGATGACCGCGTGCACGCTCTCCGGCATCGGCAGATGCAGATGCTTCTCCAGCGACCAACCGCGCCCGGACTGCCGCAGCGCGCCCTGCTCGATCAGCATCCGGACGTACTCGTGGGCGTAGAGCGGGTTGCCGCCGGCCACCTCGATCAGCGGGGTCAGCAGGTCGGCGGAGAACGCGGCCTGGCCGAACATGTGCGCGTACAGCGCGGCGATGCCGGTGTCCCGCAGCGGCGGCAGGGTGATGGTCACCGAGCCGGTGATGGTCCCCGCCCAGCTCGGATCCCGGTCGATCAACTCGGGGCGGGCGGTGCAGAGCAGCAGCAGCGGTACGTCCCGGGCCGCCGCACCGAGCAGCTCCACGAAGCGCAGCATCGCGTCGTCGGCCCAGTGCAGGTCCTCGAAGACCAGCACGGTGGGGCGGCGGGCGGCGAGAGCCAGCAGGAACCGACGCCACGCCGACTCCGCCTCCTCGGCCGGCAGCGGCGTGCCGGGCAGGCCGACCAGCGGGCGCAGCGCATCGGTCACCCGGCCCCGCTCACCGGCGCCGACCAGTTCGCCGACGGCCGCGGCGAGCCGCTGCGCGGCGCTGGCGGCCGGATCGGTGTCGAGGATGCCCGTCTCGGCCTTGACGATGTCGGCCAGCGCGGCGAACGTGACGTTCTCGCCGAACGGCGGGCACCGCCCGATCCGCCAGGTCAGCGGCTCGTCCACCAGCCGGCCGGTGTGCCGGTGCAGCTCACGGACCAGCCGGCTCTTGCCGATGCCGGCCCGGCCGAAGACGGTCACCACCTGGGGCCGGCGGTCGCGCAGGCTGCGGTGCAGGGCGTTGACCAGCATGCCCAGCTCGTGTTCGCGGTCGATCAGCGGCGTGGTGTCCGGCTCCCGGTCGGTGGGCTGCTGGCGTACCGCGGACAGGGCCAGCCACACCTCCGTCGGCGCCGAGCGACCGCGCAGGGTGACCGGGGGTTGCTCCTCGTAGCGGATGGTATCCCGGGTCAGCGCGTGCGTGGCGCCGTCGACCAGCACCCCGCCGGGCGGGGCCACGGACTGCAACCGGGAGGCGGTGTTGACCACGTCCCCGGCGACGATCGCCTGCCCGCCGTCGCGGGCGGCGGCCACGTCGACCAGCGCCTCCCCGGTGGCCACCCCGACCCGGAAGCGCAGCCCGTCGGTGCCGGTGGGGGTGAACCGGGTCAGTACCCGTTGCAGCTCCAGCCCGGCCCGCACGCACCGCAACGCGTCGGTCTCGGTGGCCACCGGCGCGCCGAACAGGGCCATCACCGCGTCGCCGATGTACTTCTCCACCACCCCGCCGTACTGGCCGACCACCCGGCGGGCGGCGGAGAAGAAGCCGTTCTGCATGCCGCGTACCAGCTCCGGATCGGCCCGTTCGGCGTACGGGGTGAAGTCGATCAGGTCGACGAAGAGCACGCTGACGCGGCGGCGGTCCTCCTGCACGAGGTTCGCCGGGCGGTCGGTGCCGGCCCGGGGCGCGCCGCAGGAGGTGCAGAAGGCCACGTCGGGCGCGAGCGGGCGCAGGCAGTGCGGGCAGACGGCACCGAGCTCCGCACCGCAGCCACCGCAGAAGCGGTCGCCGTCGGCGGCGGTACGTCCACAGCGGTCACACTGCGCGGCGATGACACCCTCCACTGGCAGGCCCCCGACGCCTCGGGGCGCAGGTCGAGTATCGCCCGCCCGGCACACTGTCGGGTACCGGGCTGTTGGCTTGTGGACACTCAGCCGGGCAGCTCACGGCGTTCCGAAACGGCTAGATTCAGGCAGCCGATTCATCGACCGCTGATCAGGGGGACAGCTCCATGGTGTACGTGATGCTGAAGAGTGACTGGACCGACGGCAACGGGGTCACCCACTCCGCCGGAGACTCGGTGGACGTGGACGCCGCCACGCTCGCCCTGCTCCAGGCGCAGGGGATCGTCGGCGAGGTGCCCGGTGGCGGCAAGGACGGCACGGACTGGGCCGGGCCGGGTGGCACGGACTGGGCCGGGCCGGGCAGCACCAAGCCCTGACCGGGCGTACGCGGGCGGGGCCGGGGACGTCGTCCCCGGCCCCGCCCGCGCGTTCAGCGCTCGTTCATGCCCGCCCGGCGGCGCAGCGCGGGCACGTCGGTGACGACGATCCGCCGGCCCTCGGTACGCAGCCAGCCCCGGTTGGCGAACGACCCGATGGCCTGGTTGACGCTCTGCCGGGAGCCGCCGGCCATCTCGGCGAGCTGGCTCTGGTTCAGCTCGATGGTGATCATCGGCGCCTGGCTCTCGCCGGCCAGCCGGACCAGCGTCTTGGCCACCCGGCCGGGCAGGTCGAGGAAGACGTGGTCGGCGTTCTGCTCGGTCAGCCTGCGGATGAGCGCACCCAGGGACCGCATCACCGCGTCGAGGATGCGCGCGTTCGAGTGCACCAGCTCCATGAACGCCGGCCGGGACAGGGCCAGCGCCGCAGTGTCCTCGATCGCCTCGGCCGAGGTCGACCGGGTCGAGGCGTCCAGCAGGGAGACCTCGCCGAGCACGTCCGGCGGACGCATCACGGTCAGGATCGCCCGTTCGCCGGTGGGCGCGGTCCGGAACACGGCCACGGCCCCCCGCCGCAGGATGATCAGCGACTCGCCCGGGTCGTTCTCCACGAACAGCAGCTGACCCTTGCGATACGTCCGGGGCACCGCGGCGGCGACCACCCGCTGACGCACCTCCGGCTCCAACCCGGCGAACATGTCCACACCCGTGAGCGCGTCGCCCGGCTCCGGCAGGCGCATCTCCACGGCCCCACCCCTCCCCGGTCAAGGACCCCAACTCGCTCACCGGGTGAGCCTGACGGCCCCTGACGAGGTGGTCTGACACCCGCTCGGCTCCGGCAGCGGTACACATCAGATCATGACGGTCCGGTCGCGTGCTGTACACCCCTCAAATCACTTCCGTGACCGGTTCGAGCTGGGCACGGTCGGCGGCGGGGCGGATGGAAGCGCTCCCGAGGCCACCGCCCCGCCCGTCGGGCTCCGGTGGGCGTCGGCGAGGATGGCGGGGATGGTCTACCGCTACTTCTACGACTGCGAGTTCATCGAGGACGGCCGGACCGTCGAGCTGGTCTCGATCGGCGTCGTCGACGAGCACGGCCGCGAGTTCTACGCGGTCTCCACCGAGTTCGACGCGTCCCGGGCGGTGCCCTGGGTTCGCCGTCACGTGCTGGACAAGCTGCCCTCCCCGGCCGACCGGTCCTGGCGGTCGCGGGAGCGCATCCGCGACGAGTTGTACGAGTTCCTCGTCGCCCCGGTCCGGGACCGCCCCGGCGAGGAACTGGAGCTGTGGGCCTGGTACGCCGCGTACGACCATGTGGCGTTGGCGCAGCTGTGGGGTGCCATGCCGGCGCTGCCCCGGGAGATCCCCCGCTACACCAAGGACCTGCGGCAGCTCTGGGACGACCGGGGCCGGCCCCGGTTGCCGAACGCCGCGGCGGCCCGGCACGACGCGCTGGTCGACGCCCGGCACAACCTGGCCCGATGGCGGGCGATGACGAGCGCTTAGTCGATCATCCGGGGCTACTGACTGGTAGCGGGGCGCGGTGTCGGCGGTGCCCGAGCGGCGACTACAGTTCGTGGGGACGGCCCGCCCCGGGCCGGCAACGGTGCCGAGGTCTGACCTGACACATATCCTGGGGCTTGATCGGGCTTGACCAGATGCTCCCCAGGAGGATGAGCGGATCATGCGTATCGGCGTGCTCACCGGCGGCGGCGACTGCCCCGGTCTCAACGCGGTCATCCGGGCGGTGGTCCGTAAGGGCGTCGCCAGCTACGGCCATGAGTTCGTGGGTTTCCGGGACGGTTGGAAGGGCCCGCTGGAGGGGTTGTCCCGCCCGCTGGGCATCGCGGAGGTCCGCGGGATCCTGCCCCGGGGTGGCACGATCCTCGGCTCGTCGCGGACCAACCCGTTCAAGATCGATAACGGCGTCGAGCGGATCAAGGACAACCTGGCCGCGCAGGGCGTCGACGCCCTCATCGCCATCGGCGGTGAGGACACTCTCGGCGTCGCCACCAAGCTGCACGAGCTGGGCGTCAACGTCGTCGGCGTGCCGAAGACCATCGACAACGACCTCGGCGCCACCGACTACACGTTCGGCTTCGACACCGCGGTCAACATCGCCATGGAGGCGATCGACCGGCTGCACACCACCGCCGAGAGCCACCACCGCACCCTGGTGGTCGAGGTGATGGGCCGGCACGCCGGCTGGATCGCCCTGCACGCCGGCCTGGCGGGTGGCGCCAACGTGATCCTGCTGCCCGAGCGGAACTTCGACGTCGAGCAGGTCGCCGGCTACGTCGAGAAGCGCTTCCAGCACCAGTACGCCCCGATCGTCGTGGTCGCCGAGGGCGCCCAGCCGCTGGAGGGCCAGATGGTCCTGCAGAACCAGGAACTGGACGCGTTCGGTCACGTCCGGCTCGGCGGCATCGGCCAGTGGCTGGCCGAGCAGCTGGAGGCCAAGACCGGCAAGGAGGCCCGCACGGTCGTGCTCGGGCACATCCAGCGCGGCGGCACCCCGACCGCGTTCGACCGGGTGCTCGCCACCCGGCTCGGCCTGCAGGCGATCGACGCCGCGCACGAGGGCGACTGGGGCAAGATGGTCGCGATGCAGAGCACCAACATCGTCCGCGTCCCGCTCGCCGACGCGACCGCCGAGCTGAAGACCGTTCCGCTGGAGCGGTACGCCGAGGCCGAGGTCTTCTTCGGCAGCTGATCGTTCGTTCCGGCGTCGCGGCGGGCCACCGGCTCCGCCGCGACGCCGGCCCACGAAGGGGGTACGGCAGATGCCAGCCGGAGTGCACACCGTCGCGGTCATCGGGGCGGGCAAGATCGGCGAGCTGATGCTCTCCGGCCTGCTGCGTTCGGGCTGGCCGGTGGACCGGCTGCTGGCCACCGCCCGCCGCCCGGCCCGCGCCGAGGAACTGGCCGCCCGCTACGGCGTACGGGTGGTGGACAATCTCACCGCGGTCGACGAGGCCGAGGTGCTGGCCGTCTCGGTCAAGCCGCAGGACGCCGCCGCGCTGCTCGACGAGATCGGGCCCAAGGTGCCCGCCGACAAGTTGGTGATCTCGCTCTGCGCCGGCCTGCCGAGCACCTTCTTCAGCCGCCGGCTGCCGCAGGGCACCCCGGTGGTGCGGGTGATGACCAACACGCCGGCCCTGGTGGACCAGGCGATGACCGCCATCTCCGCCGGCGCGCACGCCACCGGCGAGCACCTGGCGCTGGCCGAGGAGATGTTCAAGCCGCTGGGCGCCACCATCCGGGTGCCCGAGACCCAGCAGGACGCGGTGACCGCCCTCTCCGGCTCCGGCCCGGCGTACTTCTACCTCCTGGTGGAGGCGATGACCGACGCCGGCATTCTGCTCGGCCTGCCCCGGCAGGTGGCGCACGACCTGATCGTGCAGACCGCGATCGGGTCGGCGGTGATGCTGCGCGACTCCGGCGAGCACCCGGTGAAGCTGCGCGAGGCGGTCACCTCGCCCGCCGGTACCACCATCTCCGCCATCCGCGAGCTGGAGAACCACGGCGTACGCGCGGCGCTGCTGGCCGCCCTGGAGGCGGCCCGGGACCGGGCCCGCGAGCTGGCGGCCCAGGCCGAGTGAGCCCCGGTCGGCCTTCCCCGGCGGTAGCGGCTCGTTCCGGTGACGGTGGTGACGCATACTGGCGCGGTGTTCACTCTCGCCCAGGCCCGGCACCTGGTGGCCACCCTGCATCCGCGGATCGACGAGCTGATCCGGGTCCGCGCCGACCTGGCCGAGTTGCAGGCCGACCTGGCCGCCCACGGGCTCAGCGCACTCGGCGGCCGACCGGAGGTCAAGGCGTTCGAGGCCCGGCTGTACGCGGTCCTCGACGACATCCAGCAGCACGGCATCGAGGTCAAGGGCGTGGCACCCGTGCTGCTCGACTTCCCGGGCGAGCGCGAGGGCCGGCAGGTGCGCTGGTGCTGGCTGGAGGGGGACACCGACGTGCGCTGGTATCACCGCGCCGACTGCGGCTTCGCCGGCCGCCGCCCGCTCTGAGCCCCGGCCCATCCATGATCCGCGCAACTTCCCTGACAGTGCTGCCTCGTGCCGGGCTTGAGACAGCAACATCCCCGAAGTTGTGCGGATCTTGGGGTGGGCAGCGTCAGCAGGATCGGTCTCTCGCCGTGCCGGTGGGTGGGCGGTGATGTTCGCCGTTCGGTTGATCGACGATGTCGAACTGCGCCCGCTGAACCCCTGGCACGCCGGGGAGTTCCTGGCCAACCTGGACCGGGCGCGGGAGCACATCGCGCCGTGGGTGTCGCCGTCCTTCGTGGCGACCGACCTTGCCGGGGCGCGGCGGGTGCTCCAGCGCTACGCCGACCGCTGGGCCTGCGACGACGGTGGGATCTGGGGCATCTGGTCCGGCGGCACGCTGGTCGGTGGGGTGCTGCTGGTGTCG
This sequence comes from Micromonospora sp. WMMD1082, assembly GCF_029626175.1. NCBI lineage: Bacteria > Bacillati > Actinomycetota > Actinomycetes > Micromonosporales > Micromonosporaceae > Micromonospora > Micromonospora sp. WMMD1082. Next base: position 4,721,206 of record NZ_JARUBM010000002.1, read on the forward strand.
CTCAACGCCGCGACCGGGGTGTGCGAGGCGGGCTGCTGGCTGGAGCCGGCCGCCGAGGGGCGTGGACTCGTCACCCGCGCGGTCAGCCGGCTCGTCGACTGGGCGCTGGTCGAGCGCGGCCTGCACCGGGTCGAGTGGCGCACCAACGCCGGCAACGCGCGCAGTATCGCGGTGGCCCGTCGGCTCGGCATGCGCCGCGACGGCGTACTCCGTGAGGTGCTGCCCGGCCCGCAGGGCCGCATCGATCTGGAGGTCTGGTCGGTGCTGGCCCCCGAGTGGCAGGCCCGGCGCTCCGCTGCCGACGGGCGGACCTCCCGGGGCGGCGCGGAGGCGCGCTGAGCTGGACCGGCCGGCAGCCGGGCCGACCGTCCCGCCGGGGTGTGCCGCGCGCGCCGGCACTCAATCATGATCAACCGAGTGGTCAGGGGGTGGGGAGGAGTTTGTCGAGGGTGGTGCGGAGGGTGGGGTCGTCGGGGGTGACCGTCGGGGCGAAGCGTGCGGCGGCGGTGCCGTCGGGGGCGACCAGGAACTTCTCGAAGTTCCAGCGCACGTCACCGGTGTGACCATCGGCGTCGGGGGTGTCCACCAACGCCGCGTAGAGCGGGTGCCGGTCGGGGCCGTTGACGTCGACCTTCTCCGTCAACGGGAAGCTCACCCCGTAGTTGATCCGGCAGAACTCGCTGATCTCCGCGGCGCTGCCCGGTTCCTGGCCGGCGAACTGGTTGCACGGCACGCCGAGCACCGTCAGCCCTCGGTCGGCGTACTCGTCCTGCAGCGCCTGCAGGCCGGCGTACTGCGGGGTGAGCCCGCAGCGGGACGCGACGTTGACCACCAGCAGGGCGCGCCCACGGTACTGCGCGAGATCGGCCGGGCCGCCGGTGAGCGTGCCGATCTGGATGTCGAAGACGGTCATTCCGAGAGGTTACCGCCAGGTGCGCGGCGAGGTCACCGCCCGGGCCGTGCGGTGCGTAGGTCCGCGACGGGAACGATTTGCCCTGGCGGGCGAATCGATACATGCGCATCTTGACGAAGTGGTTGCCTGTGAGTAGCGTCTCCTCATCCTTTTGGAAAGTTTCCTAACTGTTTGGAGACGCCACATGAAGAGATCGCTCCGCCGGGCCCTCTGGGTCGGCGCCGTGGTCGCGGTGACCGTCGCCACGGTCCCGATGGCCTCGGCGTTCGGCGCCGGAAGCGTGACCACCTCGTTCACCCGGGTGTCGGACTGGGGGACCGGTCACGAGACGCGGGTCACCATCACCAACGGTTCGGACGCCAGCGTGAGCACCTGGCGTATCGAGTTCGACCTGCCGTCGGGCACCACCATCAGCAGCTTCTGGGACGCCGACGTCACCCGTACCGGCAACCACTACGTGGCGGTCAAGAAGAGCTGGGCCGGCGCGCTGGCTCCGGGCACCTCCTTCAGCTGGGGCTACAACGGCACCGGCGCGTACCGGGCGCCGCTGAACTGCACCATCAACGGCGCAGCCTGCGGCGGCGGCACCCCGCCCCCGACCACCACCCCGCCGACCACGACGCCACCCACCACCACCCCGCCGACCACCACGCCACCCACCACGACGCCCCCGACCACCACGCCGCCGAACCCGGGCGCCCAGAAGGTGGTCGGCTACTTCGCCCAGTGGGGTGTCTACGCCCGCAACTACCACGTCAAGAACATCCACACCAGCGGCTCGGCATCGAAGCTGACCCACATCCTGTACGCCTTCGGCAACACCACGGGCGGCCGGTGCACCATCGGGGACAGCTACGCCGACTACGAGAAGGCGTACACCGCGGCGGAGAGCGTCGACGGCGTCGCCGACACCTGGGATCAGCCGTTGCGCGGCAGCTTCAACCAGCTGCGCAAGCTCAAGCGGATGTACCCGCACATCAAGGTGATCTGGTCCTTCGGTGGTTGGACCTGGTCCGGTGGCTTCACCCAGGCCGCGCAGAACCCGACTGCCTTCGCGCAGAGCTGCTACAACCTGGTCGAGGACCCGCGCTGGGCGGACGTCTTCGACGGCATCGACATCGACTGGGAGTACCCGAACGCCTGCGGCCTGACCTGCGACTCCAGTGGCCCGAACGCGTTCCGGAACGTGGCCAGCGCGCTGCGTACCCGGTTCGGGTCGGGCAACCTGGTCACCGCCGCGATCACCGCGGACGGCAGCAACGGCGGCAAGATCGACGCTACCGACTACGCCGGTGCGGCCACGCACCTCGACTGGATCATGCCGATGACGTACGACTACTTCGGCGCCTTCAACGCGCAGGGCCCCACCGCCCCGCACTCGCCCCTGTACTCGTACACCGGCATCCCGCAGCAGGGCTTCTGGTCGGACGCGGCCATCCAGAAGCTCAAGAGCAAGGGCATCCCGGCCAACAAGCTGCTGCTCGGAGTCGGCTTCTACGGCAGAGGCTGGACCGGGGTGACCCAGAGCGCGCCGGGTGGCACCGCGACCGGACCGGCGCCGGGCACCTACGAGCAGGGCATCGAGGACTACAAGGTCCTGAAGAACACCTGCCCGGCCACCGGCACGGTCGGCGGCACGGCGTACGCCAGGTGCGGCAGCAACTGGTGGAGCTACGACACCCCGTCGACGATCGGCGGCAAGATGTCCTACGCGAGGAGCCAGGGCCTCGGTGGCGCCTTCTTCTGGGAGCTCTCCGGTGACACCAGCAACGGTGAGCTGATCAGCGCCATCAAGGGCGGCCTCGGCTGAGCCGACGGCCGACGCACCACCCACACGACGGGGAGGGGCCCGCACCGGCCCCTCCCCGTCCGGCGTGCCTGGGGGTCCTCTCCGGCGCCCCGGGGCGGGTGTGACAGACTCGCCGCTCGACTGTGTCTCGATGTCCGCCGTCGAGGAGGTAGCGATGCGGGTCACGTACCGGCGACCGGCGACCGTCGCCGTGCTGCTCGCGACCGTGCCGTTCGCCCTGTCCGGCTGCGGGCTCGTCGGCGGGGAGGACGAGGCGGAGCAGCCCGGGCGGGCCCCCGCCGAGGAGGCCACGCTGCAGTCCCGGGAGCGGGTCCAGGCGTACCTCGACGCGATGGCGGCCAAGGACGTGGCGGCCGGTCGCGGCCAGCTCTGCGCGGTGCTGCACGAGGCGTTCGACGCCGCCGCCACCGAACCGAACGGTGACTTCGCCGACCACTTCGAGGTGTCGGGGGCCGAGATCACCGACATCCGGCCGGGCCCGGCCGGGCAGGAGGTCAGCACCTCCGTCACGGTGGCGGTCGGCAGCCGCAAGGCGACCCGTCCGCTGCTGTTCACGGTCACCCGCGACGGCCTCGACTGGTGCATCTCCGACGAGCGACCCGGTGCGAACAGCCCGGCACCGGTGCCGACGCCCTGACCTGGGCCACCGGGCGGGGTCGTCCATCTACCGGAACCCGGCCCCTCGCCGGTCGGTCGCTCCCGCCGTCGCCGTACGCTGCATGTCATGCGCCATGAGTGGCATCAGTTGAGTCATCCGGCGGTGGGCAGCCGGGTGCTGCAGACCAGCCGCCCGACCGTCGACTCCGCCGAGGACGAGGCCCTCGGCCTGGACCGCTGGCGGGAGCTGCCGCGCACGCAGACCCCACCCTGGCCGGACCAGACCCAGGTCGCCGAGGTCTGCAAGGTTCTCGACACGGTGCCGTCGGTGGTCGCCCCGTACGAGGTCGACCAGTTGCGTCAGCGCCTCGCGTTGGTCTGCGAGGGCAAGGCGTTCCTGCTGCAGGGCGGCGACTGCGCGGAGACCTTCGCCGACAACACCGAGAGCCACCTGCTGGCCAACGCCCGCACCCTGCTGCAGATGGCGATCGTGCTCACCTACGGCGCGTCGCTGCCGGTGGTCAAGGTGGCCCGGGTCGCCGGGCAGTACACCAAACCCCGGTCGCTGCCGACCGATGCCCGGGGCCTGCCGGCCTACCGGGGCGACATGATCAATTCACTGGAGGCGACGCCGGAGGCGCGGGTCGCCGACCCGCAGCGCATGATCCGGGCGTACGCGAACTCGGCCGCCGCGATGAACATGCTCCGCGCGTACCTCGCCGGCGGGCTGGCCGACCTGCACGCGGTGCACGACTGGAACAAGGGCTTCGTGCGCAACTCCCCGGCGGGCGAGCGGTACGAGGCGATCGCCCGGGAGATCGACCGGGCGCTGGCCTTCATCCGCGCCTGCGGAATGACCGACGACGACGCGCTGCGGACGGTCACCCTCTACTGCTCGCACGAGGCCCTGGCACTGGAGTACGACCGGGCGTTGACCCGGGTCTCCGGCGGCCGGCCGTACGGGCTCTCCGGGCACTTCCTCTGGATCGGCGAGCGCACCCGGCAGATCGACGGCGCGCACATCGACTTCATCTCCCGCATCGCCAACCCGATCGGCGTCAAGCTCGGCCCGACCACCACGCCGGACGAGGCGATCGAGCTGTGCGAGAAGCTGAACCCGAACAACATCCCCGGCCGGCTCACCCTGATCAGCCGGATGGGCAACCACAAGGTCCGCGACGCGCTGCCGCCGATCGTGGCCAAGGTGACCGCCGCCGGGGCGAAGGTGGTCTGGCAGTGCGACCCCATGCACGGCAACACCCACGAGTCGTCCAACGGCTACAAGACGCGACACTTCGACCGGATCGTCGACGAGGTGCTGGGCTACTTCGAGGTGCACCGGGGCCTGGACACCCACCCCGGCGGCCTGCACGTCGAACTGACCGGTGAGGACGTCACCGAGTGCCTCGGCGGCGCCCAGGGCATCGCCGACCTCGACCTGCCCGACCGGTACGAGACCGCCTGCGACCCGCGGCTGAACACCCAGCAGTCGCTGGAGCTGGCCTTCCTCGTCGCGGAGATGCTCCGTGGCTGACGCGAGGAGTGAGCTTGCGAGCCCCGCAGTCGGCGGCCGAAAGGACGACCGTGGCTGAGCGGTCGGCGGCCGACGGAACGACCGTGGCCGAGGAGTCGGCGCGGGTGCTGGCCGACCTGCGTTCGGACACCGTGACCCGGCCCACCGACGGGATGCGGCAGGCGATGGCCACCGCCGAGGTCGGCGACGATGTCTACGGCGAGGACCCGACGGTCAACGCCCTGGAGGCCGAGGTCGCCGCGGTGTTCGGGCACGAGGCCGCGCTGTTCTGCCCGAGCGGGTCGATGGCCAACCAGATCGCCCTGCAACTGCTGGTGCCGCCCGGCGCGGAGCTGCTCTGCGACGCCGACGCGCACGTGGTCACGTACGAGATGGGGGCCGCTGCCGCGTACGGCGGGATCACCTCGCGGACCTGGCCGGCGGTGGGCGCGGAGCTCGACCCCGACATGGTCGCCGGCATGATCCGCCCCGACGGATACTGGGCGGTGCCCACCCGCGCGATCGCCGTGGAGCAGACCCACAACCGGGGCGGCGGTGGGGTGATCCCGCTCGACACGCTGCGCGAGCTGCGCCGGGTCGCCGACGCCGAGCAGCTGGCGCTGCACTGTGACGGCGCCCGGATCTGGCACGCCCACGTGGCCGACGAGGTGCCGCTGGCCACCTACGGCGCGCTGTTCGACACGCTGTCGGTCTGCCTGTCCAAGGGGCTCGGCGCGCCGGTCGGTTCGCTGGTCGTCGGCACCGCCGAGCGGATCGGCCGGGCCCGGATGATCCGCAAGCGGATGGGCGGTGGGCTGCGCCAGGCCGGCATCCTGGCCGCCGCCGGACGGTACGCCCTGGCCCACCACGTCGACCGGCTCGCCGCCGACCACGCGAAGGCGGCCCGGCTGGCCGAGGCGATCGCCCCGTTCGGGGTGCTGGCCGCGCCCGTGCGCACCAACCTGGTCCCGCTGGACCTGACCAAGGCGCCGCTGGACGCGCCGGCCCTCGCCGCCGCCGCCCGCGCCGAGGGGGTGCTGATCTCGGTGCTCGGCCCCCGTACCGCCCGCCTGGTCACCCACCTGGACGTCACCGACGCGGCAATCGACCACGCCGCCGCCACCCTCACCCACATCCTCCGCACCTGACCCCCCACCCCCCCACCCCCCACCCCGGCGATCATGCACTTGTGGTCGCCGTTTCGGGGCTCCTGCCCCGGTATGCGACGACCACAACTGCATGATCGACGAGAGCGGGTGGGGTGGGGTGGGGTGGGGAAGTTAGGGGAGGAGGCGGCGGAGGGTGGTGATGTCGGCGGCGTGGCCCAGGTGACGCTCGGTGGGGGTCTCGACCAGGATCGGGACGCCGGCGGTGGCGGGGTGGCGCATCAACTCGGCGAACGCGGTTCGCCGATCATGCCCTTGCCGATGTTCTCGTGCCGGTCGCGGGTCGAGCCGCACAGGTCCTTCGAGTCGTTGGCGTGCACCAGCCGCAACCGGTCCGCTCCGACGGTGGCGACCAGGGTGTCCAGCGTTGCGGTCATCCCGCCCTCGGCGGCCAGGTCGTGCCCGGCGGCCCAGGCGTGGCAGGTGTCGAAGCAGACGCCGAGCCCCGGGTGCCGGTCGACCGCGTCGAGGTACGGCCCGAGCTGCTCCACCCGGCAGGCGAGCGACCGGCCGCCGCCGGCGCTCGGCTCGACCAGCAGCATCGGCCCGCCCGCGTCGGCGGCCGAGTCCAGCAGCGGCAGCAGCGACTCGCGTACCTGCCGCATCGCCGCCTCGGCGTGCCCCGCGTCCACCGCGCTGCCGGCGTGGAACACCACCCCGCGCGCGCCGATCGCGGCGCCCCGGCGCAGCGCGTGGGCCAGGGTCTGCGTCGACCGCTCGACTGTCGCCACGGTCGGGGAGCCGAGGTTGACCAGCAGCGACGCGTGGATGTAGACCGCGACGCCCCGCTCGGCGCAGCCGTCGCGGAACAGCTCGTCCTGTGCCGGATCCCCCGCCGGCATCGCCCAGCCACGGGAGTTGCCGACGTAGACCTGCGCCACCTCCGAACCGGCCGCGTCGACGTACGGCAGTGCCGCCTTCGCCAGCCCGCCGGAGGTGGGCGTGTGCGCGCCGATCGGCCGGTGGCCGGGATCCGCGGCCGGCATCAGAAGCATCCGATGGTGATCTGGGTTCCCGGGGCGACCTGGGCGTTCTCGTTCGGGTTCTGGAACCGGGTGACGGCCTCCGGGTTGAACTGGACCGTCACCGGGAAGCCCTGGCTCTCCAGCACCTGCTTGGCCTGCTGGCACGGCAGGTCGATGACCCGGGGCACGGTCACCAGTGGCGGCCCCTCGCTCACCTCCAGCCGGATCTGGGCACCCCGCTCCACGCCGCTGCCGTCGGCCGGGCTCTGCCCGATCACCTCGTCGCGCGGCTTGTCGGACTCCTTGTGGGTCGGCTCCACCAGCACCAGGCCCAGCTGCGCGATCTGCGCGCGGGCGTCGTTGAGGGTCTTGCCGACCAGGTTCGGCACCGTGATCGGGGCCCGGCCCTTGCTGAGGATGACGGTGATCTCGTCGCCGGGCTTGACCTCCTTGCCCGCCTCCGGCCTGGTGGCCACCACCACGCCCTCCGGCAGGCCGTCGTCGTACCGGGCGCTGCCCTTGACGACCTCGAGTTGCGCGCTGACCAGGTCCGCCTCGGCCAGGTCGAACTCCTTGCCGACCACGTCCGGCAGCGGGAAGCGCTCCGGCCCCAGCGACAGGGTCAGGGTGACGGTGCCGCCCCTGAGGATCCGGGCGGACGAGGCGGGCTCCTGCCCCACCACGCCGTCGCGCGGGACCTGCTCGTCGTGGCGCGGGTCGGCGTAGCGCACGGTGAGGCCCGCCTGGGAGGCCTGTGCCTGCGCCTCGGCCTTGCTCAGGCTGACGAGTTGCGGCGTGGTGGTGTACCGGCCCACCCCGAACCACCAGCCGCCGAGCGCGGCCACCAGGCCGAGCACCACCACGACGGCGGCGACGGCGAGGCGCCCGCTGCCCTCACCCGCCAGCCGGGACCACAGCGCGGCCAGCCGGGAGCGCCAGTCGTCGCCGCCGTTCGAGGCCGCCCGGCGCCGACCGCGAGTCGGTGCGCCGCCCTCCGGCAGCCGGGCCCAGGTCGGCCGCTCGGGCGGGCGGACGGCCGCCACCACCATCGTCGGCTGGGACACGGCCGGGCCGTCGGGCACGGGGGAGAGCCTGGCGGTGTGGCTGTTCGGGTTGCCGAGGCCGTCCTGGGCCACCCGCACCTCGGCCAGCAACGTGCCGGCGTCGGCGGGGCGGGCCGTCGGGTCGCGCCGGGTCGCCCGGGCGACCAGGTCGTCGAGCACCCTCGGCAGGCCGGGCACCAGCGTCGACGGCGCGGGGACGTCCCGGTCGACGTGCTGCCAGGCGATGTCGATCGGCCGGTCACCGTCGTACGGCACCCGGCCGGTGAGCATCTCGAACAGCACGATGCCCGTCGAGTAGACGTCGGTGCGGGCGTCGGCGCGGCCGTCGGTGACCAACTCGGGAGCGACGTACGCCACGGTGGCCATCAACTGGTTGCCGCTGTCGTGGTCGGTGCTCGCCTCGACCGCCCGGGCCAGCCCGAAGTCGGTCACCTTGACCACGCTGTCGACGAGGTTGGCCGGGCCGCCGCTGGGTGCCTCGGCGACCAGCACGTTCTCCGGCTTGACGTCCCGGTGCACCAGCCCGGCCCGGTGGGCAGCGGTGATCGCGGCGAGCATCTGCTCGGTGATGGCCAGCGCCTCGTCCGGGTTGAGCCGGCGTCGCTCGGTCAGCACCTCGCGCAGCGTGCGCCCGCGGACGTACTCCATGACCAGGTACGGCCGCCCGGCGTGGTTGCCCTGGTCGTAGACCGCGACCACGTTGGGATGGGTGAGCCGGGCGATCGTCTTGGCCTCGTCGGTGAACCGGTCGACGAAGCTGGCGCGCCCGGCCTGGCCCGGCGGGCCCTGGGTCGAGTGGATGATCTTTACGGCGACGGTGCGTTCGAGCCGCTCGTCGGTGGCGGTGTACACGGTCGCCATGCCGCCACGGGCCACGCGACCGCGAATGCGGTAGCGCCCGTCGATCAGCGAGCCCAGCAACGTGTCGGCGACCTGTGTGTCCATCGGCAGGCAGTCTATGTGTCGGGGGATGATGGTCGAACAGGATGCTACCGCCGGGCGCGGGTTTGCGGGTCCACCACGCGCACAGGGTGACGGTTCGTGCTGCTCAGCGTGGCTGTCGGGAGGTCGTTGACCCGGAGTGGGGGTGACGTGGCAGGGTGTTGCGCGTGACCGAATCCGTACCCGCCGAGGGCGCCGTGCCCGGGCCCGGCCCCGCCGACCCGGCGGCCTGGCTGACCCTGCCGGACGTCGCCGAGCGGCTCGACCTGCCGATCAGCAAGGTCCACCAGATGGTCCGGGACCGGGAGTTGATCGCGGTACGCCGCGACGGCGTCCGCCGGATCCCGGCGGATCTGGTGGCCAACCGCACCGTGCTCAAGCACCTGCCCGGCGTGCTCACCCTGCTGGCCGATGCCGGCTACGACGACGAGGCCGCGCTGCGCTGGCTCTACGAGACCGACGACACGCTGTCCGGCCGTACGCCCGCCACCGCCCTCGCCGGCGACCAGGCCCGCGAGGTCAAGCGCCGCGCCCAGGCCCTCGGTTTCTGAGGGGTCAGTCGGCGCGGCGGGTGGCGGCGATGGCCAGGTCGACCAGGGCCTGGCGGGCCTCGGTGTCCAGGTCGACGGCGGTCAGCGCGGCGAGCGCCGCGTCGGTCAGCGTGACGATGCGTTGCTCCGTGCGGGCCAGCGCGCCCGTGGCGACGATCAGCTCCCGCAGCCGGGCCGTCCCGGCGGCGTCCAGGCCCGGGTCGCCGAGCCCGCCGAGCAGCAGCGCGCGATCGGCCTTGTCGGCCGCCTCCAGCGTCGCCGCCACCAGGTAGGTCCGCTTGCCCTCGCGCAGGTCGTCACCGGCCGGCTTGCCGGTCTGCGCCGGGTCGCCGAAGACGCCCAGTACGTCGTCGCGCAGCTGGAACGCCTCACCCAGCGGCAGCCCGTACGCCGAGTAGGCGATGCGGACGTCGGCGGGGGCGTCGGCCAGCGCCGCGCCGATCAGCAGCGGCCGCTCCACGGTGTACTTGGCCGACTTGTACCGGGCGACCTTGCCGGCCCGCTCCAGCGAGGTGTCGCCGCTGGCCTGGGTCACCACGTCGAGGTACTGCCCGATGGTGACCTCCGTGCGCATTTCGTCGAAGTCCGGCCGGGCGCGGGCCACCGCGCGGGGATCGAGCCCGGCGGAGTGCAGCAACTCGTCGGACCAGACCAGGCACAGGTCGCCCAGCAGGATCGCCGCGGCGTCGCCGAAGGCGTCCGGGTCGCCACCCCAGCCGGCCGAGCGGTGCCGGGCGGCGAACCGCCGATGCACCGCCGGTTCGCCCCGGCGGGTGTCCGAGCGGTCCATGAGATCGTCGTGGATCAGGGCGCTGGCCTGGACGAACTCCAGTGCGGAGAGGGCGGTCACCACCGGGTCGGTGTCCACCCCGCCGGCGCCCCGGTACCCCCAGTAGGCGAAGGCTGGCCGCAGCCGCTTGCCCCCGCCCAGCACGATCGCCTCGATCGCCTCGGCGACCGGCGCCAGGCCACCGTCGACGCCGGCCATCCAGGATCGCCGGCCGGCGAGGAAGTCCGACAGCGCCCTGTCGACGCGTTGGCGCAGGCTGGCACGGTCGACGGGGGAGACGGGAGCAGCGTGGGTCACGTCCCGACGCTAGTAGGTCGACGGGCGCCGCGGCGACTCAGCCACGTTCCGGCGCGTCGTCCGGCCGCTGGTCACGGGCCGGTCGGCCGGCGTCGTGCGGCCCCGGGTCGGCCCGCTGCGCGGTCCCCTGCCGTCCCCACCCCTGGGAAGCCGGTGGGTGCGCCCGGACCGGCCCGCTAGAGTCGGTGCGTGGCGCTCGGTCTTCCATCGGTCCTCCCGAATCCGCAACCGGCGATCGGGGAGCTGATCCGCGACCGCCAGCCGACCTTCTCCTTCGAGTTCATGCCGCCGAAGACGGAGCAGGGGGAGCGGCAGCTCTGGCAGGCGATCCGCGAGCTGGAGGCGCTGCGCCCCTCGTTCGTCTCGATCACCTACGGCGCCGGTGGCTCGACCCGGGACACCACGGTCGCCGTCACCGAGCGGATCGCCACCGAGACCACCCTGGTGCCGATGGCCCACCTGACCGCGGTCGACCACTCCGTCGCCGAGCTGCGGCACGTGATCGGCCGGCTGGCCGGCGCCGGGGTGCGCAACGTGCTGGCGGTACGCGGCGATCCGCCGGGCGATCCCACCGGCGAGTGGATCCCGCATCCCGATGGCGTGCACTACGCCGAGGATCTCGTCCGACTCGTCCGCCGCTCCGGGGACTTCAGCGTCGGCGTCGCCGCCTTCCCGTACCGGCACCCGCGCTCACCGGACGTCGCCACCGACACCGAGCACTTCGTCCGCAAGTGCCGGGCCGGCGCGGAGTTCGCGATCACCCAGATGTTCTTCGACGCCGACGAGTACCTCCGCCTGCGCGACCGGGTCGCCGCCACCGGCTGCGAGACCCCGATCCTGGCCGGGGTGATGCCGGTCACCCGGATCGGCACCATCGAACGGTCGGTGCAGCTGTCCGGGGCACCCTTCCCGCCGGCGCTGGCCGCCCGCTTCGAGCGGGTCGCCGACGATCCGGAGGCGGTCCGCCGGCTCGGCATCGAGCAGACCAGTGAGATGTGCCGGCGGCTGCTCGACGAGGGCGTTCCCGGGATCCACTTCATCACCTTCAACCGGTCCACCGCGACCCGGGAGATCTGGCAGAACCTGCGGGTGGGCGCCACGACGTGACACCCGGCGCGCGACACCTCAGCGCCGCCGTGACGGTTGAACCGTGGTGGGCAGACAGCTGAACTGGAACGAGTACGCCACGGCGTGGGCACGGCTGCACGGCGGGTTCGATCCCCGGGCCGCCACCCCCGTGGTGCGTGGCTGGCTGCGCTTCTCCTACCACGTCGGGTTCCTGCTGGGCCGGCTGCGGGTCGGCCCGACCGCGGTGACGGTGGCCGGGGTGCTGCTCTGCCTCTGCGTACCGCTGCTCGCGGTCCGGCCGGGCGACGGGCCGTTCCTGGCCGCGCTGTTCGTGCTGCTCGCCTCGGTGGCCGACAGCGTCGACGGTGCGGTGGCGGTGGCCACCGGCCGCACCACCCGGCTCGGCTACGTCTACGACTCGCTGGCCGACCGGATCGGCGAGGCGGCCTGGCTGGTGGCGTTCTGGCTGGTCGGTGCGCCGGGTGCGCTGGTCGCCGCGGGCGGTGCGCTCTCCTGGCTGCACGAGTACGTCCGGGCCCGCGCGGTTGCCGCCGGCATGCGGGAGATCGGCGCGGTCACCGTGGGGGAGCGCCCCACCCGGGTCTGCGTGGCCGTGGCCGGGCTGCTGCTGGCCGGCCTGACCGGCCTGATCGAAGCGGACCTGGCCGCCGGCACCATCACCATGGCGACCGCGGTCTGGGTGCTGCTGGCCGCCTTCGGGCTGGGGCAGCTCCTCTCCGCCGTCCGCCGGGCGCTGATCGACGCCGGCTGAGCCCGGCGGCCTACCAGGCGGGGCCGATCGCGTCGGCGACGATCTGCGCGGACAGGGCCACCATCGGCAGGCCGCCGCCGGGGTGGCTGGAGCCGCCGACCAGCCACAGGCCCCGGGCCGGGCCCCGGTTGGCCGGCCGAAGCAGGCCGCCGGCCGTGCCGTAGATGGCCCCGCCCGGCGCGCCGGTGGATCCGGCCAGGTCGGCCGGGGTACGGATGTCGCGGAACACCAGCCGGTCGCGTACGTCCACCCCCCGCTCGGCCAGCACGTCGAGGATCCGGTCGGCGTACGCGGGCGCCAGCCCCGGCCGGCGCCAGTCGACCGCTCCCGGGGCGGTGCCCTGGCGGGCGGCGTTGACCAGCACGAACCACGCCTCGTGTCCGGTCGGGCGGACCGCCGGGTCGTCCGCGACGGTGACGAAGACCGTCGGGTCGGCGGCCGGGCGGGACCGTACCCCCCGCCCGGGGCCGCCGAAGACGGCGTCGAACTCGGCGTCGTGGTCGCGCGGGAAGAAGACGTTGTGGTGCGCCAACCCGGAGTCGCCGCGTACGCCGAGCAGCAGCACGAAACCGGCCAGGCTGCGGTCGGTCAACCCGGCCAGCCGGCGCGGGTCGGGCAGCAGGTCCCGGTAGACGGTGAGCGCGTCGACGTTGGCCACCACCACGTCGGCCGGGACCGGGGCGTTCTGCCCGGCGACGCGTACCCCGTGCACCCGGCCGCCGACGGCGTCGATCCGGGTGACCGTGGCGCCGGTGCGCATCACCACCCCCAGGTCCAGGCAGCGCGACAGCAGCGCGTCGGCGAGGGTGCCCAGCCCGCCGCGCAGGTACCAGCCGCCGAAGGCCAGCTCGGCGTAGGGGACCGCGACCAGCGCGGCCGGCGCGCGGCGCGGGTCGGCGCCGGTGTAGGTGGCGTACCGGTCCAGCAGCATCCGCAGCCGGGGGTCGGAGATCAGGGCGCGGCCCAGCCCGCGCAGGCTCTGCCCGGGCCGGATCGCGGCCAGGTCGCCCAGCCGCCAGGCCAGCCGGGCCAGGTCGCGGGGGGAGTCGACGCGGCGGCGCAGGATGTCGCCCTCGGCGGCCCGCCACACCCGGGCGGCGCGCCGCCACAGCCGCTGCCAGTCGGCGGCGGCCCGGTCGCCGAGGGCCGCGCCGACGCGGGCGGTGAACTCGGCCGGGTCGGCGCAGGAGTCGAGCACCGGGCCGCCACCGGGGAAGACGTGCCGCACGATCGGGTCCAGCGGCACCGGGTCGAGGTACTCGTCGAGCTTCGCCCCGGTCGCCTCGAACAGCTCGTGGAAGACCTCGGGCAGGGTGAGCAGGCTCGGGCCGGTGTCGAAGTGGAACGACCCCTCGGGGGTGTCGCGGGTGTGCCGGCCGAGCTTGCCGCCGACCGTGTCGGCGCGTTCCAGGACGGTCACCTGGTGCCCGGTGACGGCCAGCCGGGCCGCGGCGGCCAGGCCGCCCACCCCGGCGCCGACGACCACGATCCGCGCCATGCCGCGCCCTCCCAGGCTCTAGCCCACCGGACGGCCCCGCCAGGACAGGCGCCGCCGCTTGCGCAGATGGTACGACCGTAGGGTCAGCCAACCGAGGACCGCGACCGACACGGGGTGGCCCAGCGCGTCGGGCCACGCCCGCCCGCCGGTGGCCCGGGCGCTGACCAGCCGCCCGGCCACCCCCGCCAGGTACGCCAGGCCGGCGATCCCGGCCACCGCCGGCGCGCCGGCGAGCAGCGCCACGCCGGCGACCAGCGGCGGTGCCGTGTAGAGCAGGAGCAGCAGGGTGACCACCCCGGCGGCGGCGACCGGGTGCCCGAACGTCGCCCAGAGCGACTTGGTGTAGCCGTCGCGCAGCTGCGGCCAGTCCTCGTACATCCGGCAGGTGGCCAGCCGGGAGCCGTCGGCGAGGGCGATCCGGTCGCCGGACCGCTTCACCGCCCGGGCCAGCTCGATGTCCTCCAGCACCCGGTCGGCGACCGCCGCGTGCCCGCCGGCCCGCAGGTAGCCGGCCCGGTCCACGACCAGGAACTGCCCGCCGGCCGCGGCCAGCGACGGCCGGGGCGAGCGCTCCATCGCGCGCAGCGGCAGGAAGGTCAGCCACAGCCACTGCAACAGCGGCTGCACCAGCCGGTCGGCCACGCTCCGCACCACGATCCTCGGGTACGGCGACAGCAGCGTCGCCCCGGCGGCACGCAGCTCGGTCACCGCCGCCGCCACGGCGTACGGGCCGAGCACCACGTCGGCGTCCACGAAGACCAGCGCGGTGGCCGACTCGCCGGCGCGGGTGGCCAGCTGCCAGCAGGCGTGCGGCTTGCCCAGCCAGCCCGGCGGCGGCGCGGTCCCGGTGAGCAGGGTGACCCGGGGCTCGCCGGCGGCCACCGCGCGGACCACCTCGGCGGTGCCGTCGGTCGAGCCGTCGTCGAGCACCAGGACGCGCAGGCCGGGCACGCCGCGCTGGGCGAGCAGGGCGCGCAGGCACGGGGTGACCCGGGTGGCCTCGTCGCGCAGCGGCAGCAGCACCGCCACCGTCTCGGTGACCCGCACCGGCCGGTCGGTCGGGCGGCGCAGCCACCGGCCGGCGTTGACCACGGTGTGCGCGGTCAACGCGGCGACGCCGAGCAGCAGGACGAGGGCGGCGGTCATGCCGCGACGTCGACCGGGGAGTGGGGCGAGCCGGCGTCGCGGTCACCGGCCCGTCGGGCCCGCAGCAGCGTGACCGCGAGCGGCACCGCGACCACCGCCATGCCGGCGGCGCCCCACAGCGCCGAGGCGGGCAGGTCGAGGAAGACCGCGTGGGCCAGCACGCTGGAGCCGTACGTCCACAGGTAGAGCGCGTACATCGGATGGTCGCGGGCGTCGGTGGTGGCCACGGTGGGCCCGGCGAGCGGGCGCAGCGCGGTCATCATCAGCACCGCGAACAGCAGCCATCCCAGGTAGTTGCTGACCGGGATGCCGGGCAGCCCCGGCAGCGCGGGGGTGGGATCGCGCCACACCCAGTGGCCCTCGGCCACCATCTGCGGGTCGAGGAAGAGATCCCAGGCGGCCAGCCCGACCGTGGCCAGCGCGATCCGTGCCGGCGTGCCGAGGGTGAGCCGGGTCGCCGCCAGCCAGGCCGGCCAGGCCATCCAGGTCCAGGCCAGGGGGATGATCAGCGGCACCCCGGCCAGCCTCGGGCCGAGTTGACCCGAGTAGTCGTAGCTGCCGAACGGGAAGCCGGTGGCCACGCCGAGCGCCTCGATGGCGAACCCGCCGCCGGTGGCCACCGCGACCAGCGCCACCGCCGCCCGCGGCCCCCGGCTGGCCAGCGCGTGACCGACCGAGAGCAGGTAGCCGAGCACGACGGTGGCCACGGTCAGCCGGGCCCGGGTCGCCCCGCCGGTCAGCGGGTAGCAGACCTGCGCCAGCACCAGCAGGGCCAGCAGGAGCCAGACGCAGGCCCGGGTCGGCGACCGTCCGCTCATGGCCGGGCGGGCGGGGGTGTCGGCCCCGGTGCGGGCAGCGGCAGGTCCCGGCCGAGCACGCCGAACGGGCGTTCGTCGCCGGGAAAGCGGAAGTCGCGCAGCACGTCGACGAAGCCGAACCGGCGGTACAGCCGCCAGGCGCGCGAGGTGCGCTCGTCGGCCTCCGGGGTGGACAGCAGGGTGGTCACGCCCTCGGCCATGGTCAGCAGGGCGCGCAGCTGCCCGGCGCCCAGCCCGTGCCCCTGTGCCGGCGGCCGTACGTGCAGTTCGACCACCTCGAAGCAGTCGGTCAGCCAGCGCAGCCGGGTCGCCGGATCCAGCGCCCGCCACACCTGGTCGTGCCACCACTGGCCGGGACCGCCGACGTAGCCGTACCCGAAGCCGGCCAGGTGGCCCTCGCTGGTCAGGCTGGCGACGGCGCGGAAGCCGGGCCGGCGCACGTGGGTGGCGATGTAGCCGCGACGGGCCTCCAGCAGGTCGGCGCGGTAACCCATCGCCTCGCCGTAGACGGCCACCACGTCGTCCAGCCGCCGGAGAAGATCGTCCGGTGTCCACCGCACCAACCTCATGCCCGTCCACCCTTCGCCAGGTCACCGTCGTCGGCGACCCACCCCAGTACCGTCCGGTCACCGACCACGTCACGCACCTCGAACCGCGCGAAGAGCTCCTCTGCGTACCACCGCTCGGCCGGCGTCCGGGTGATCGCGGCCCGGTGCTCCGGGTGACGGTACGCGAACGCCACGAGATCCGTCGGATCACGCCACACGCTCACCGTGCCCTGCCAGCCCAGGGGCGCCTCGCCGACGCCGAAGCGGGCCAGCAGGCCGGGTGCGGCGCGCAGGGCGGCGGCGACCGGCGGGACCGCCCGCCAGAAGGTGAGCGCCCGCGCCGGGCGCAGCCGGGCCCGGGTCAGCGCCAGCACCGGCCCGGTAACCCGGCTGCCGGCGGTCCGGTTGCCGGCGCCCTGGCCGTCTGTGGTCCGGCTGCCGGCGGTCCGGCTGCCGGCGGGATCGCCGAACGGTCGCCGGCCGGACCACTCGCCCCGGCTGGTCAGCGGCCGCAGGTCGAGCCGGACACCCGCCCGGGCGATGCCCGACCAGGCCCGCCCCACCGGCGAGTCGGCGAACCGGGCGGCCGCGGCGGGCGAGTCCCACACCGTCAGCGCGGCCCAGCGGGTGAGGTCGGCGTCGCCCGGCCCGAAGCCGGTGCCGGTTCCGGTGCCGAGCAGCTTGCCGAACCGTACGCCCGGCAGGGCGCGCAGCCGGCGCGGGTCGAGCGCCATCCGGCCCAGCACCCGGGGCAGGGCGGCTCGGGAGACCCGCCACACGTGCAGGGTGACCAGCTCAGGGGTATTTTCTGACCCGTTCACGCCACGTCGGTCGGGGTTCCGCCGGTGATCCGCAGCAGTTCGGCGTGGCTGGTGGGGAAGACCGCCTGCGGCACGCCGCCGGCGGCCCAGACCTCGTCGTACTTCTCCAGGGCGGTGTCCACCAGCGTGCGCAGCGGGCGCGGGTGGCCCACCGGGGCGACCCCGCCGATCACCTGGCCGGTGTGCTCCTTGACGAACTGCGGGGTGGCCCGGCGCAGCCGGGTGATGCCGAGCCGGGTGGCCAGGCCGGCGGTGTCCACCCGGTGCGCGCCGGAGGTGAGCACCAGCAACGGCGCCCCGTCGGCGTCGAAGACGAGCGAGTTGGCGATGGCGCCGACGTCGACGCCGAGCGCCTCGGCGGCGGCCGCGGCGGTGTGCACCGCGTCGGGCAGCAGGCGGACCGTGGCGGGCGCGCCGGAGCCGTTGCGGGCGGCCGCGCCGTCCAGCGCGTCCTGCACCGCGCGTACGTTCGGGTGTGACTGCATGTCGCCATTCTTCCCGGTCCGTGGCCGGCCGGTGCAGCCGGCCACGCGCCGGATCGGCCACCCCCGACGATCCCCGCCGATCGGGGACCATACGCAGGTGAGTTCATCCCAGCTTCTCGTCGTGCTGGACCGCGACAGTCCGGTGCCGTTGCAGCAGCAACTGTGCGAGCAGATCGGCGGGTCCGTCCGATCCGGCCGGCTGCGTCCGGGCGATCCGGTGCCGCCCAGCCGGGAACTGGCGCACCAGCTCGGGGTATCCCGGACCGTGGTCACCCGGGCGTACGAGCTGCTGCGCGCCAACGGGGTGCTGACCGCGCGGCGCGGGTCCGGCACCCGGGTCAGCGGTGAGCTGCCGGACGAGCGTCGGGAGAGCGGACCGGCCCTCCGGGCGCCGCTGCGCCCCGAGCCGCCGCTGCCCACCGACACCGGCAGTGGGCTGTGGCAGCCGTGGGAGCCGGCGCCGACGCACCTCCCGGACGCGGCGTACGACTTCCGGCACGGCACCCCGGCGTTGGCCAGCTTCCCGGTGGCCCGGTGGCGGCAGTCGCTGGCCGCGGCGGTGAGCCGCGCCGACGCCACGACGCTGGGTTACGGGCCGGCCGAGGGGACGCCGGCGTTGCGTACCCGGATCGCCGCGCTGCTGCGACGCAGCCGGGCGTTCGACGCGGCACCGGAGCACACCGTGGTGACCAGCGGCGCCACCCAGGCGATGGACATCCTGGTCCGGCTGCTCGTCGGCCCGGACGAGGTGGTGGTGATCGAGGATCCCAGCCACACGGTGCTGCGGCAGATATTCGGCTACTCCCGGGCGGCGGTGGTGCCGGTACCGGTGGACGAGGAAGGGCTGCGGGTCGACGAGATCGATGACCGGGTCCGCGCGCACGGCCACCACCCGGGGCGGGTGCGCCTCGTCTACGTCACCCCGTCGCACCAGTTCCCGACCGGGTTCGTCATGTCCGAGCGGCGGCGGCGGGAACTGCTGCGGTGGGCGCGCGGGCGTGCCGCCACGGTGCTGGAGGACGACTACCACAACGAGTTCACCTTCGCTCCCGGGCGGCTCTCCGCGCTGGCCGCCGACGCGCGGGATGCCGACGTGGTCTACGTGGGCAGCTTCAGCAAGACCCTCTTCCCGTCGCTGCGCATCGGGTACGCGGTGCTGCCGCCGCACCTCGTCCGGCCGTTCCTCGGCGTCAAGTGGATCACCGACCGGCTGACTCCGACGGTGACCCAGGCGGCACTGGCCGAGTTCATCGGTTCGGGTGCGTACGCCCGACACATCAGCCGGATGGACCGCCTCTACCGGCAGCGTCGGGCCCGGCTGTTGGAGGCGCTCTACGAGCACTTCGGAGCGGGGGTACGGATCTCCGGTGCCGCAGCCGGGCTGCACGTACTGGTGACCCTGAGCGACGCGCCCGGCACCGAGGAGTCGGCGATCGTGCGCGCCGCGGCAGCGCGGGACGTGCGGGTCTATCCGGCCTCGGGCTACTTCGCCATCCGGCCGCCGGTGGAGCCGACGTTCCTGATCGGGTACGCGGCGCTGTCCACCGCCCGGATCACCGAGGGAGTGGCGCTGCTGGCCGCCGCGGTGCGGCAGGCGACAGCTCGGTGAAGCGGGGCCGCCGGAACCGGGCGCGTTGCGCGTACGGCACGGTGCAGTCGAAGACGGCCTTGGCGGTCCGCCCGTCGGCGGAGAGAGTCGGCGAGTAGCCGGTGTGCTGGCTCGGGTCGAGGGCGAAGCCCTCCCGGTCGGCAAACACGGTCACGTCGAGGTCGGCCTGCAACCGGGTCACCATCGCCCACCACAGGTCCTGGTCGGACTCGATGTCGACGTCCTCGTCGACGCAGAGCACCAGCTTTGCCATCCGGAACTCGGTCAGCACCGCCTCGGCGCCGGCGCGTACCGCGGCGTCGTCCGCCGCGCCGCGCTTGGCCACCTGAAGCACCACCATGAGCAGGCCGCCGCCGGCGGTGTGGCAGTGCACCGCCCGTACCGGTACGTCCCGCCGTTCCAGCAGGTCCAGCACGGCGGCTTCCATGCCGAAGCCGAGCAGCACCGACTGCTCGTGGCCGGGGCCGGAGACGGCCTGCAGGATGGGATTCTCCCGAGCGGTGATCGCGGTGACCCGGAGCAGGGGCAGCGCCGGGTGCGCCCGGCCCTGGTAGCCGAGGAACTCCGGGGTGGCCACGGTGCCGTGCCGGTTCTCCGGTGCCGTCTCGGCCAGCAACTCGCCCTCGATGACGTACTCGGCGTGCGTGATGAACTCGGCGTCCACCGTCTGGCATGGCAGCAGCTCCACCGGCTGGCCGGCGAGGGCACCGGCCACGGCCAGTTCGTCGAGGCTGGGTGGCGCCAGCGACGTCGGGCAGCAGGAGGACAACAGCACCGCCGGGCCGAGCCCGAGGTGGACCGCCACCGGTAGCGGAGAACCCCGGCGCAGTGCCGCCTCGTAGGCGAGCCCGAGATCCCGCCCCGGAACCATCCAGATGGTGAGGGTGTCCGGTCCCTGCACGCACATCCGATGCACGGAGAGGTTGCGTACGCCGGTCTGCGGGTCGGTGGCGAGTACCGCGCCGAGCGTCAGGTACGGCCCGGCGTCCTCCTCGGTGAGCACCGGTACCGGCAGTTCGGTGAGGTCGAGCGGCAGCGTCTGACGCGGCCAGCTGGCCGGGGCGGGGGCGGTTGCCGGCGGGCGCGGCGACCGTACCGCCGCGAGTAGCCGGTGCGGCAGCTCGGCCGGGGTGCAACCGAGCAGGCCGGCCGCCCTGCGGCGGGTGCCGTAGAGGCCCATCAGCACGGCCCGGGTGGGGCCGTGGTCCGGCCGGACCCGGTCGAAGAGCATGGCCGGCCCGGGGCCGGTGGGTGGCGCCGCCGGAGTGCCGGCCCAGGGGGCGTAGCGCGCCGAGACGCCGTAGCGAGCGGGTAGTTCCTCGGTGACGCGCACCATCTCGCCGGGCAGCAGGTCGAGGCTGGCCAGGGCGTGCCGCAGATCGACGGGGACGCGAGGACCCATCACTGCCCCTTCGGGACGGCCGCGGCGGTGCGTTCCGCCAGCATGCGCAGCTGCATCCGGGTCAGTTCCTCGATCAGCGCGCGGTAGGCGGCGACCGCCACCTCCGGCGGCATGCCGTCGCGGATGGCGAGGTCGCGCACCCGGTCCAGCACCTGCTGCACCCGGTCCAGCGAGCGGACGGTCGGTTCGTCGGTCTTGTGCACGGTCAGCTCGCGGACCACCCGGGTCCGTTCCGCCAGCAACCCGACGATCCGCTGGTCGAGTGCGTCGATGGTGGTCCGCAGCTCGGCGATCCGGGCCGGACCGGCGGCGGCGTCCGGCGCGGCGGCGTCCTCCCGGCCCACGGTGGCGTCCGGCGCGGCGGCGTCCTGCCGGCTCACGGCGGCGTCGTCCCGGCTCACGGCTGCGCCACCTCGTCGACGACGAAGACGACGGTCGGTTCCGCGTTGCTGCCCTGGGACCGGTGCTCCTCGTCGTCCGGGATGACGAAGCCCATGCCGGGGCGGCAGGGCACCGAGCGGTCCCGGAAGTGGATGGTGAACTCGCCCTGGAGCACGTAGCCCGTGTGCCCGCGCAGGCACCAGTGATGCTCGTCGAAGCCGGCGGGCAGTTCGAGCAGGCGCAGCCGCTGCCCCCCGACGTACGCGATCTTGACGCGCCCCTCGGCGCCGGGCTTCTCCCACCGCTCCCACTCGGCGGCGGGAAAGTCGATGCCGACCGGCGGGCTGACCTGGTCAGTGGACATTCTCGATATCTCCTCTGGTCGGGACGGCCCCGCTCGGGCGGGGCCGCGGTACGCGTTCGTTGCGGTCCCGCTGCGGCAGGACGCTGTCGTCGATGACCCGCCGGTGCCGCTTGAGCAGCTGCACCATGTCGAGCATCCGGTGGACCATCCGCTCCAGCGCGTCCATGCCCTCGGTGTCGGTGAGGCCGGGCGTGCCGGTCGTGTTGCGCAGCAGGACGGGGAAACCACTGCCGACCAGGATCATCCGGTTGAGCAGCAGGTTGTTGACGATCTGGTTGTGCACCGAGGAATCGCTGTACCGGCGCCCGGTGACGATGACCCCGCCGACCTTGTCGGCCAGCGGCCGGTTGAAGCGCAGGTATCCCACGCCCGCCCGTTCGATGAAGATCTGCATGAGGTGGGCCAGGCCGAAGCCGTGCACCGGTGCCGCGTAGATCAGCGCGTCGGCGCCGACCATCTGCTCCACCAGGGCGGGAACGTCGTCGTCGAGCTGGCAGGGCGTGGTACGGCTGTTGCAGTCACCGCACGGGCTGCACGGCGAGATCCGGTGATCGCGGAGTCGGATGGTATGCAGGGTGGCACCACGTGCGGCGATCAGGCGGCCGGCGTACTCGACCGCGAGATCGGTGTTGCCGCCGGCCCGTTCGGAGCCGTTGATGGCCAGGACGGTGGTCGCTTCGCTCTGCACTCGCTTCTCCCGATGGCTTGTCGGGTGGGACGGGCGCCGCACCGCGCCCGTCGCGCCCGGGATCAGTCCGTCAGCTTGCCGGCGAAGTAGTCGATGTACGCCTGCATGTCGAAGTGGCCGTGTCCGGAGAGCGAGAACACGATCACCTTTGCCTCACCGGTCTCCCGGCACCGCACCGCCTCGTCCACCGCTACCCGGACCGCGTGCGTCGATTCCGGTGCCGGCACGATCCCCTCACTCCGGGCGAAGAGCACGCCGGCCTCGAAACAGGCGGTCTGCGGCACCGCCCGCGCCGCCACCAGATCGATCTCCCGCAGCGCGCTGACGATCGGCGCCATCCCGTGATAGCGCAGCCCTCCGGCGTGGATCGCGGGCGGCCGGAACTCGTGCCCCAGGGTGTGCATCTTGGCCAGCGGGGTCAGCCCGGCGGTGTCGCCGAAGTCGTAGTCGTAGCTGCCCTCGGTCAGTGACGGGCAGGAGGTGGGCTCGGCGGCGATGAGGCGGACGGTCGAGCCGCCCTCGAACTGCCGGCGCAGGAAGGGCAGGGCCAGGCCGGCGAAGTTGGAGCCACCCCCGGCCGCGCCGATGACGACGTCCGGGTAGTCGTCGGCCATCGCGAACTGCAGCAGCGCCTCCTGGCCGATGATCGTCTGGTGCATCAGGACCAGGTTGAGCACCGAGCCGAGGGAGTACTTGGCCGCACCGCCGCTGTGCAGCGCCGCCTCCACCGCCTCGGATATGGCCAGCCCGAGGCTGCCGGTGGAGTGCGGGTCGGCGGCGAGGGCATCCCGACCGGCCTGCGTACGCTCGCTGGGGCTCGGGCTCACCGAGGCGCCGAACGTCTCCATCAGCCCGCGCCGGTACGGCTTCTGGTCGTAGCTGACCCGGACCATGAAGACCTCGCAGTCGAGGTCGAAGTAGGCGCACGCCATCGACAGCGAACTGCCCCATTGGCCGGCGCCGGTCTCGGTGGTCAGCCGGCGTACGCCGTCGCGCTTGCTGTAGTACGCCTGCGGGATGGCGGTGTTCGGCTTGTGGCTGCCGGCAGGGCTGACCCCCTCGTACTTGAAGTAGATCCGCGCGGGGGTGCCGAGGTGGTGTTCGAGACGATGGGCCCGGACCAGCGGGCTGGGCCGCCACTGCCGGTAGATGTCGAGCACCGGGCCGGGGATCTCCACCTCCTTCGCGGTGGAGAACTCCTGCTCGATGAGGTCCGCCGCGAAGAGCGGTTCGAGGTCGGCCGGGGTGATCGGTTCGCGGGTGCCCGGGTGCAGCATCGGGGGCAGCCCCTTGGGCAGGTCGGGGACGACGTTGTACCAGGTCGTCGGGATGTCGCTGTCCGGCAGGACGAACTTCGTGACAGTCATGGCCGCTTCCTGTGGAGGGTGGTCAGGGACGGGTGGTGGCCAGATCGGTGGGCGCCGGGGCGGCCGGGACGGGCGGCCGCATCCGCAGCAGCGCGAACGCGGCGACGCCGATCACCGGGGCCAACAGGAGCAGGTAGAAGACGGGCTGGTGCCCCTGGGTCTGCCAGAGCAGGCCGAGCCCCATCGGCACGACCAGGCGGGCGGCGCTGAGCACGAAGCCGTTGAGCGCCATGAAGCCGCTCACCCGGCTCGGCTCGACGTGGTCGGCGATGTAGGTGGGCACCACCACCGAGGCGATGATCTCTCCGAGGGTCCACACCACGGTGGAGAGCAGCACGGCCGGCAGCGAGAAGGCGAAGACCAGGATGGCCATGCCGCCGGACCAGAGCAGCCCGGCGACGATCAGCAGGGTCCGGGTCGGGTACGCCTTGATTCGCCGTTCGATCAGCATGCCGGCGGTCACCACGACCAGGCTGTTGATCGTGTAGACCGCGCCGACCACCGCCACCGAGGACGCCAGCACGCCGGTGACCGCTAGGGGCAGCGTGTACTCCAGGCCGATCAGCGGCGCGACGTAGCAGAACGACACCAGCACGACGACGGCCACGTCGAGATCCCGCCGCCGGCCGGTCCGTCCGGTGGTGCCGGCGGGCTCGGCCGCCGCCGGCCGCCGGGTGTCCGCCGGTACGAAGAGCCTGATGGTGACCGCCGCGACCAGACCGAGCAGGATGTTCCCGGCGAACATCAGGTGATACGAGTAGGCCGCCGCCAGCCCGCCGAGCAGCGGGCCGACGCCCATGCCGAGGTTGTTGGCGATGTAGCTGACCGTGTACGCGAAGGGACGTTGCTCCGGTTCGGCGAGGTCGGCGATGAGCGTGTTGGCCGCCGGGGCGAACATCCCCATCCCGACGAGCGCGACGAACAGCAGCACCGCGTACGTCCAGGGTGGCCCGTTGACGGTGGCGAGGCCGAGGTAGCCGACCGCGTTGAGCACCAGGCTGGTCACCAGCGCGGCACGGCGACCGGCCCGGACGCAGACCGGAGCGCTGAGCAGGCTACCGACCAGCAGGCCGGTGCTGCCCACGGAGATCAGCAGACCGGCCGCGCCGACGCTGAGTTGCCGGCTCTGCACCAGATAGACGGCCAGGAGCGGGAAGACGAACATCCCGGCCCGGTTGATGAAGGAGGCGAGGACCAGCATCCGCAGCGGGCGGGGGAGGGCCCGAAAGCGTTTCAGCCACATGACGCGTCCTCGACCGGCTCGGTGGACACCTGGAACGCGTCCCGGATGTTCTTGAACCGGGCGCGGACGTCGTCGAAGTCGCGTCCCTCGCAGACGTACCAGCCGAGGACGTCGTTGGAGGCGGTCGGCGGGGCGAGCACGTCCCCGACGTCCTTCCAGACGTCCGCGTCGAGCACCGAGTCGAGCGCCCGCAGCTCGTCCGCGCCGGTGATCGCGGTGATCCGGCCGAACCGTCCGGAGCTGAGGTATTCGGTGCCGATCTCGGGGCCGACCGTGGTGGTGGGCAGGTGCCCGGGGTCGAGTTCGAGGCGGCACCACTCGCCGGCCAGGTTGATCCCTCGACCGGCGGCGATGGCGGGGACGATCGAGCCGCCGCCGGCCCGCGCGGCGGCCTCGCCGAAGAGCACCTCGCCGTCGTCGCGGAGGAAGAACTCCACATGCGCGACGCCGGTACGCATCCCGAACCCCCGCAGCACCGTGGCGTTGGCGGCCAGGATCCGCCGCTCGTCCGGGGTGAGGTCGTGCTTGCGGGATATCGTGCCGCCGGGCTCGTCGCGGAACTCCAGGATGGAGTACGTGTAGCGGGAGAGCTGGTCGAAGACGGTGACGCCGTCGCGCAGCAGCGAGTCGACGTGGTACTCGACGCCCCGGACGTACTCCTCGACCCGGTAGTCGTGCCGGTTGTCGGCGACCAGCGGCCACACCCGGTCCAGATCCGCCGCCGAGTCGACCCGGTAGGTGTCGCCGCAGGCCCAGCCGGCGTACGGCTTGATCACGACCGGCCAGCCCGCCGTGGCGGCGAACTCCACCACCGCGCCACGGGTGTCGGGTCGGCAGGAGCGGGCGACCGGCATACCCAGCTCGGTGGCGCGACGGTGCATGACGTTCTTGTCGCGGAAGGTCAACGCCTGCTCCGGGTCGAGGCCCGGGATGCCGTGGTCCCGCCGGCAGAAGGCGGCGGTCAGCACGTCGCCCTCGAAGAGCGGGAAGATCCTGTCCACCGGATGCGCCGCGACGATCGCCGCGACGGTGGACCGGACGGCCTCCCGGTCGTCGAGGTCCGCGTGGAAGCAGGGCATCCCGGCGGTGTCGGCGGGCGGTGGCCCGGTCGGCACCAGCGCCACCGGAGTCACGCCCAGGTCGGTGGCCGCCGCCACCACGCTGCGGAACTGGGCGGCGTACCGGCCGGCCGCGGGACGGTAGATGACGAGGATCGCGCGGTTCATCGACGGACACCCCCGTGGTTTCCGGCGGGGCTGGCCGAGAACTCGTCGCCGGTGGGCCCCGTGGTGAACACCGCACTCGTGGTGCCGGCGTCGAGGATCGCCGACCGGGTGGTGTGCGGTCGCCCGACCAGTTTCTCCAGGGCGGGGAGGAGCAGGGACATCGCGATCTCCACGTCGGCGCGGCCGTCGGGATGGGCCGTCTCGACGGTGAGCAGCAGCCGGTGCCGGCCCGGTTCGGTGCGGACCAGGTGACCCTGACGCCAGTTCCAGCGCCGGGAGTGGGCCCGACCGTCGGCGTCGGCGTAGATCACCTCGCCCGGCTCGGGCCGTTCGGGCGCGTCCGGGGCTCCGAGCGGCAGGTAGGTCTCGCTCCCGTCGGCGGGCCGGACGGCGATCGCGGTGAGCCCGGCGACCGAGCACGAGGCCACCGGCAGCGCCGTGCCCAGCGAGATCGCGTTGCAGAGGTCGACCAGGGCGTTGATCCGGGGCAGGCGATCTCCCCGAGCCACCCGCCGGGCGATCGACTCGGCGGCGCAGGGAAACCGGTTCGGGTTGACCCCGACGGCCTGGTACGCCGCCCGCCAGGCGGCGATCTGCGGCACCTCCGCCACGCCAGCCCGGTCCAGGCCGGCGCGGTGCAGCGCCTCCTCGGCCGTGCTGAGCAGCGACGCCGTCGTCGGATCCGCTGGCGCGACCTGCACCGCCGGTACGGCGATCAGGCCGAGGACGTACGCGGGCACGGCGGTCAGTACCCGGTCGTCGATGCGGACCGTGAGGGCATCCGCGCCGTCTCTTGGCTGGGTCATCGTGAACCTCGTGGAGTCGAGTTGATGCGAGCGGGTCGACTGTAGGCAGCGGGACGACCACCGGTTGTGGCCAATTCCGGGAGATCCGGTCAGACCAATCCTCGTTTCCACCCTCAGGCCGGCAGTGCCGCGGGCGCGCCGCGCAGGAAGTTGTCGAACAGGCGGAGCCCGTCCTCGGTCAGCACGCTCTCCGGATGGAACTGGACCCCCTCGACCCGCAGGCTGTGGTGGCGTATCCCCATCACGTAGCCGTCGTCGACGGACCGCGCGGTGACCGCCAGCGCCGCGGGGACGGGGTCGGCGACGATGAGCGAGTGGTAGCGGGCGACGGTCAGTTGGGCCGGCGCCCCGGCGAAGACGCCGCGCCCGTCGTGCTCGACCAGACTGGTCTTGCCGTGCATGAGGTGCCGGGCGACCGCGATGGTGCCGCCGTAGGCCAGCCCGATGGCCTGGTGGCCCAGGCAGACCCCGAGCAGCGGGATCCGGCCGGCGAAGGCGCGTACCAGCTCGACGTGACCGGACTCGGCGGCGTGCCCGGGCCCGGGGCCGAGGACCATCGCGTCCGGTCGTAGGGCGGCGAGTTGCTCGCTGGTGCGGGTCCGGGAACGGATCACCACGGTCTGTGCGCCGAGCGTCCGCAGGTACTGGTCGATGATGTGGGTGAAGCTGTCGTACGCGTCGACGAGCACGATTCTCACGGCAATAGCTCCTCGCCGGTCAGGGCCCAGTAGGAGGCGCTCATCTTGGCCAGGGTCTCCCGCCATTCGGCCCGGGGTGTGGAGTCGGCCACCACCCCGGCGGATGCCTGCGTCCGGTACCGGTGGCCGTCGCCGACGATGGTGCGGATGCAGAGCGCCAGGACCGCGAAGCCGCGTACGTCGACCAGGCCGATCGCGCCGGCGTAGACGCCCCGGGCATCGTCCTCCAACCCGTCGATGATCTCCATCGATCGCAGCTTGGGGGCGCCGGTCATGGTGCCGGCCGGGAAGGCCGCGCAGATCGTCGTCCACACGTCGGCGTCCGGGGTGAGCCGGCCGGAGACGGTGGAGACCAGATGGTGCACGTACGCGAACGGCTCGGCCTCGAGCATCGTGTCGACGCTGAGGGTGCCCGGCGCGCAGACCCGGCCGATGTCGTTGCGGCACAGGTCGACGAGCATGACGTGCTCCGCCCGCTCCTTCTCGCTGGCCAGCAGGTCCGCCACCCGCCGCTGGTCGGTCTCGGGGTCGGCGTCCCGTGCCGTGGTGCCGGCGATCGGACGCATCGACACCCGGCCGTCCGCGATGCGGAGGAAGAGTTCCGGGCTGGCCCCGATGACCGCGCGCCTCGCCCAGGGGGCCAGATACATGTACGGCGAGGGGCTGCGGTGCCGCAGCCGCCGGTAGACCTCCAGCGGCGTGAGATCGGTGTCGACCTCGATCCGATGCCCGATCTGGATCTGGTAACTGTCGCCGACCTCGATGTGCCGGAGGCACTGCTCGACGCGAGCGGCGAAGGTCTCCTCGTCCAGGTTGTCGCGGATCAGCGTGGCCGGCGGGGCGGGCGGCACGGCGTGGCGCTCCTCGGGCAGCCCGGCGACCAGCTCGGCCACCCGGGGCACCGGCTCGGGCGGTAGGTGCGGGCCGGCGCTGCTGAGCTGGTGCACGCTGCCGGTGGGCAGGTCCCACCAGACGGTGTGCCGGAACAGCGCGAGGGTGCAGCGCGGCACGTCGTCGACCACCCGCTTGACGGTGAGTTCGTCCATGTCGCGGGCGGCCTCGTAGGCCAGGGTGGTGAGAAAGCCGAAGGCGAAACCGGCCGTCGTCGCCGTCGTCTCGACCGCGAACGCGTGCTGCACCGCTCGCACGGCGGTCCACATCTCGGCCGGACCGGCGACCGGCCAGACGTACGGTGCGGCGCGATGATGCCGCTGCGGCTCGCCCAGGACGGCGGTGAGCACCGTGGCGAGCTGCTGGCCGAGCGCGCCGTCGGCGGACAGTTCGAGCCGGTCGGCGATGATCCGCAACTCGGCGAGGCGTCCCCAGCCCACCGCCGCCGCCCGCCGGTCAGGCGCCGGCCCGTCCAGGCTTTCGAACAGATAAATGTCGTCCTGAAAGCGATTTTTGGACAAAGCCGTGTAGAGCGACAAGGGATCGATTGACGACAGTGTGATGGTTGTCACGTTGACGGGAATTGTGCCGGAAAGTGGCGTACGTCCTTGGATCCGCGAATGCGAATACGCGGGATTCCCATCCACTCCGGGCGACGACGCAGGCATCGCGAACCTCCTCTGAGTAGCTCGCCTCCCGCGCCACCGGCACCGCCTGGTGCTGGCGCGACACGTCGAGCCTTCCCCCGTGCAGGGCCATGCCTTTCCGGGCAGGCCATGCCTTCCCCGTGCGGGGCCGCGCCGTCCGCCGGACGCTGGTCATGCGTCCATGTCCCGGCGGGCGCGCAAAAGATTGCCTCGGCGTCCGGCGGTCGGCGATTGCGCGGCCGGGAAACACTTTCGCCAAACGCGGTCGGCTCTGTCCATACCACTTCGACGGGCACGGAGGTGACCACTTGGCATGGGATCTAAATCTGTCAATTGATCGCGATTCGCGGGAGACCCTGGCGGCGCAGCTCCGCAGTGCGGTGCGGCGGCACATCGAGGAGGGCGCGCTGCACCCCGGCGTCCGGGTGCCGTCGAGTCGCCAACTCGCGGCGGACCTGGGGGTGTCCCGCAGTGTGGTGGTGGAGGCGTACGAACAGCTCTGCGCCGAGGGCTATCTGGTCTCTCGGCGTGGCTCCGGCACCCTGGTGGCGGCGGCCCGGAGCGAGATCGGCTCCGCGCTCACCCCGGACGACCGGCCGCCCCCGGCCGAAGTGGTGGACCTGCGCACCGGCGGCTCGGACAC
This sequence comes from Micromonospora sp. WMMD1082, assembly GCF_029626175.1. Classification (NCBI taxonomy): domain Bacteria; kingdom Bacillati; phylum Actinomycetota; class Actinomycetes; order Micromonosporales; family Micromonosporaceae; genus Micromonospora; species Micromonospora sp. WMMD1082. Next base: position 4,750,935 of record NZ_JARUBM010000002.1, read on the forward strand.
CTCCACCTTCCCGCGCCAGGACTGGATCCGCTGCGTCAGCTCGGTGATCAGCTCCGCCGGTCCGCGGGAGCTGGGCTACGGCCCTCCGTCCGGACTGGCCTCGACCCGGCACACCCTCGTCGGCTATCTCGGCCGGGTACGCGCTGTCCGCACCCGACCCGAGCATCTCATGATCACTTCTGGGTTCGCTCAGGGGCTCGCGATGCTCTGCCGCGTGCTGCGGGACGCCGGCCACGACCGGATCGGTGTGGAGGACCCGGGGCATCCCGGCGAATGGAGGTTCATCGCCGATGCCGGCCTGCGCCCGGTCGCGATACCGGTGGACGGCGACGGCATCCGCGTCGACGAGCTGATCGCCAGCGGTGTGCGGACCGTGCTCACCACGCCGGCCAGCCAGTTCCCGACCGGCGCGGTGCTCAGCACCGGCCGCAGGGAGCAACTGGTCGCCTGGGCCTGCGCGGTGGACGGCTACATCATCGAGGACGACTTCAATGCCGGCTGGGTGGCCCCGGCCCGGCGGATGCCGGCCCTGCAGAGCCTCGCCCCCGATCGGGTGGTCTACGCCGGCAGCGCCAGCAAGGTCCTCGCGCCGGCCCTGCGGCTGGGTTGGGTCGCCACCCCGGCCGAGCTGACCGGGCCCGTCGAGCGGGTCCGGGCCAGCTGGGACATCGGCTGCTCCGGGATCGAGCAGCTCGCCTTCGCCCGGCTGGTCGACATCGGAGCCTTCGACCGGCACCTGCGCCGGCTGCGCGCCGAGTCGCACCGGCGCCGGCAGGCCGTACACCACTTCCTCGCCCGGCGCCTGCCCCGCGTCACCGTGTTCGGCCGGGAGGGTGGCGCTCAGACGTACCTGGAGCTGCCCCGAGAGTGTGCCGAGAAACTGCTGGTCCAGGCCGCCCGACGGCGTGCGGTGCTGGTCCGGGGAGGGCGTTTCTACGCGCTGCGCGACGACGACCGGGCGCCCGCGCTGGTGGTCGGCCACGCCGGGGTGTCCGGGGCGGCACTGAGCCGGGGTCTGGCCGGGATCGCCGCCGCGTACCGCGACGTCACCGAGCACCGCGGCGGGTGAGGTTCGACCGGTCCCGCGCCACCGTCGTCTGGTCCGGACCGGGCGACTCCTGCTCTCTCCGCGCGTCACACGTTGCGTTTTCGTCGGGGGGAGGGTGTACTGTCAGCAGCAGTTAGAACGAGTGTTCGATTGCCTCGAACGTTCGTTCCAACCCCTCTCGGGGGCGGGTGTTTCGCGGCACCGGCTCCCGACAGGTGCGGTGCCGCGGACCGCACCTGGGCTCCGGGCAGTCGCGAGTCCGGGCCCGTCAGGCAGGCCGTCGTCCGCCGCCCAACGACCCCCGGGCGGCGGACGACGGACCCGCCGGTACGCCGGCCGGGTGTGGTGTGGGGAAGCTCCGCACCCGGCCGGCCACCCACCTGGTGCGTCTTCCTCCGCACCGACCGCCGCGGGCGTCCCGCGCCGACGGATCGATTCCGCCGTGCGTCCGCCCGCTCCGGCCCACCTGGAGGAGAGACCATGCCGACCAGTCCGGCACAGGCGCCGATGGTGCCCGCGCACGTGCTGCCGCACCGCACTCCCGTCCAGTTGCTCGCGGTGGCCCGGCACGGGCTCGCCGAGGCCGCGCGGACCGGCCCCGACGGCCTCCGATACGCCGCTGCCCACCTCGCCGCCCTGCGCGCCGCCGCGGCGGTGCTCGCCGCCCGCGCCCGCCCTGCACCCAGCCGACGCCACCGGATCACCAGCGTCTGGGTCCTGCTCGCCAGCGTCGCCCCCGAGCTCGACGAGTGGGCCGCCTACTTCGCCCTCGGTGCCAGCAAACGGGCCGCCGCCGAGGCCGGCATACCCCGCGTGGTCACCGCCCGGGAGGCCGACGACCTGCTCCGTGCCGCCGAGGAGTTCGTGGCGGTGGTGGAGGCGGCGCTCGGCCTGGCGCACCAACCCGCGATCGACGGTCTCGTCGCCTGAGTCGCGGCGTCCGGCCACCACCGGCGGGACCCAGGGTGGCCGGACGCCGCCCCGCCACGCACGTTCTTCTGATCCAACGACAGCACCATCCACGGGCCGTGCCCGTGGTGACACGACGGGGGAGGTCCGATGGCGGGCCGCATGGTGGTCGGTTCCGCCGCGCTGGCCGGGTTGGTGCGCCCCGCCAGCGCACCCGACCCGGCGGGCGGGCACCGGGTGCTGCCCGTACGGCCCGAGTTGACCGGGTTGCTGCCCAGCCGTGGGCTGCGGCGGGGCAGCACCATCGCGGTCGGCCTCGGGCGGGCCCGGCCCAGCGGCACCACCTCGCTGCTGCTCGCGCTGCTCGCCGAGGCGTCCCGGGCCGGCTCCTGGTGTGCCGTGGTCGGGATGCCGACCTTCGGGGCCGGTGCGGCGGCCGAGGCCGGCATCGCCCTGGATCGGCTCGCCCTGGTGCCGCGGCCCGGGCCGGAGTGGCCCACGGTGGTCGCCGCGCTCATCGACGGGGTCGACGTGGTGGTGACCGCGGTGCCGTCCACCGTCGCCGCCTCCGTCACCGATCGGCTGGCCGCCCGGGCCCGGCAACGCGGCAGCGTGCTCGTGCCGTACGGCCGGTGGGATGGCGCGGACGTGACACTCCAGGTGGTACGCGGGGTCTGGGAAGGGCTCGGGCCGGGGCGGGGGCGGCTGCGTCGTCGGGCGGTGACGATCTCGGCCCGGGGGCGGGGCGCGGCCGCCCGTCCCCGGGAGGCCAGGGTCTGGCTGCCCGGTGACGACCTGACCCGGGTCATCCCCGGCCCGCCCGCCGCCGGCCGGGTGCCGGGTACCGGGCGGCTGCGGGTGGTGAGCCAGTGAGCGAACCGATCCGGACGCTGCTGCTGTGGTGCCCGGACTGGCCGGTTCTCGCCGCCGAGATCGTCGACGGGGTGCCCGCCACCGGCCCGGTCGCGGTGCTGCACGCCAACCGGGTGGTGGCCTGCTCCGAGCGGGCCCGCGCCGAGGGCGTACGCCGGGGGCTGCGCCGGCGGGAGGCGCAGGGACGCTGTCCCCCGCTCACCGTCGTCGACCACGACCCCGGCCGGGACGCCCGGGCGTTCGAGCCGGTGGTGGCCGCCGTGGAGGAGGTGGCGGTCGGGGTCGAGGTGATCCGCCCCGGCGCCTGCGCGCTGGCCGCCCGGGGGCCGAGCCGCTATCTGGGTGGTGAGGAGGCGGCCGCCGAACGGATCGTCGAGCACGTCGCACAGAGTTGCGCGGTGGAGAGCCAGGTCGGTATCGCCGACGGGGTCTTCGCCGCCGGGCTGGCCGCCCGCCAGGGCCGGATCGTGCCACCCGGCGGGGCGCCGGAGTTTCTGGCCGGCCAGCCCGTCGAGGCGCTCGGCCGCCCCGACCTGGCCGACCTGCTGCGCCGGCTCGGGATGCGTACGCTCGGCGACTTCGCCGCATTGCCGGCCGGCGACGTGCTGGCCCGGTTCGGATTCGACGGGGCGCTGGCCCACCGGCTGGCCGCCGGGCGGGACGACCGGCCCCTCGCGGTGCGGCACCCGCCCGCCGACCTGACGGTGACCGCCGACCTCGACGAGCCGATCGATCGCGTCGACGTCGCGGCGTTCGCGGCCCGGACGCTGGCCGAGCGGCTGCACGAGCGGCTCGCCGGGTACGGGCTGGCCTGCACCCGGCTCGGCATCGAGGCGGTCACCGCGCACGGCCAGGAACTGCACCGGGTCTGGCGGCACGACGGCCTGCTCACCGCGGCGGCGATCGCCGACCGGGTCCGTTGGCAACTGGACGGCTGGCTCTCCGGTGCCGGCCGCCGGGGCGGCGGGCCGGCCCGTCCCACCGCCGGGATCGTCCGGCTGCGGCTGCTGCCGGACGGGGTGCTCGCCCAGGCCGGCCTGCAACCGGGGCTGTGGGGCGAGACCGGCGCGGAACGCGAGCGGGCGCACCGTGCGCTGAGCCGGGTGCAGGGTCTGCTCGGCCCCGAGGCGGTGGTCACCGCGGTGCTCGGTGGCGGGCGGTCGCCGGCCGACCAGACGCGGCTGGTGCCCTGGGGCGACGAACGGCTCCCGACCCGTCCCGGCGCCGCGCCAATGCCGGGCGAGCCCGTCGCGCGTCCCGGCGTCGCGTCCGAGGGGAAGCCGGCCCGTACCGGCGGCCGGCGGGCGGGGCTGGGGCCGCCGGTGCCGCCCTGGCCGGGTCGGCTGCCGCCGCCTTCGCCGGCCGTGGTGCTGCCCACCCCGCTCGCCGCGCGCGTGCTGGACGCCACCGGCGCACCGGTCGTGGTGAGCGCGCGGTTGGCGGTGAGCGCCCCGCCGGCCCGGCTGACCATCGGTGCGGCCGTGGGGGCCGCCACCGTTCCGGTCGGTCCGGCCGTGCCGGCCGAGATCGTCGGCTGGGTCGGCCCGTGGCCGGTCGACGAGTGGTGGTGGGCCCCGGCCGAGGCGCGTCGGCGGGCCCGGTTCCAGGTCCGCCTGGCCGACGGCAGTGCCCTGTTGCTCGCCGTCGACACCGGCCAGTGGCTGGTGGAGGCGATCTATGACTGAGCAGGATCCAGATCTTGGTACGTTCCGGCCCCCGGGAGGGCCGGAACGTACCAAGATCTCGACGGCGGGCCGGGGGGAGCGGTGAGTTTCCACAATCCGCAGTTGCCGTGGGCGGAGTTGGAGGGGGTGCTCTCCGGACGGTCGAGCGGCGGGCGGTCGAGCGGCGGGCGGGGGAACGGCGGCGGGTGGGGGGATGGGGGTGGGCGGCACCTGCATGTGGTGGATCCGCTGGCGGTCGACGCCGACGGGGGTGACTCGCCGGCCTGGGGCCGGCGGCGGGAGCACTACCGGCCGCCGGAACTGACCCGCCCCGACGGCGTGGTGCCCTACGCCGAGCTGCACGCGCACACCAACTTCAGCTTCCTCGACGGCGCCAGTCACCCCGAGGAACTGGCCGAGGAGGCCGTCCGGCTGGGGCTCAGCGCGCTCGCCGTCACCGACCACGACGGCTTCTACGGCGTGGTCCGCTTCGCCGAGGCGGCCCGTGCGCTGGGTCTGCCGACGATCTTCGGTGCGGAGCTGTCCCTCGGCCTGCCCGGCCCACAGTCGGGGGCACCCGACCCGCACGGCAACCACCTGCTGCTGCTGGCCCACGGCCACGAGGGGTACGCCCGGCTGGCCACGACCATCGCCCGCGCCCAGCTGCGCGGCGGTGAGAAGGGCCGCCCGGTCTACGGCGAGCTGGAGGAGGTGGCCGACGCCCTGCGTGACCACGTGCTGGTGCTCACCGGTTGCCGCAAGGGGCACGTGCCGGCCGCCCTGCTCACCGAGGGGGTCGACGCGGCCGCCCGCGAGCTGGACCGGCTGACCGCTCTCTTCGGCGCGGAGACGGTGGCGGTGGAGCTGACCGACCACGGGCACCCGGTCGACGGCGACCGCAACGACGCCCTGGCCGAGTTGGCCACCGCCGCCGGGCTGCCCACGGTGGCCACGAACAACGTGCACTACGCCGCTCCGGGGCGGCGCCGGCTGGCCACCACCCTCGCGGCGGTACGGGCCCGGCGCAGCCTGGACGAGATCGACGGCTGGCTGCCCGCCGCGGGCACCGCCCACCTGCGCAGCGGCGCCGAGATGGCGGCCCGGTTCGCCGCGTACCCGGGCGCGGTGGCCCGGGCCGCCGAGTTCGGCGCGGAACTCGCCTTCGACCTCCAACTCGTCGCGCCGAGGCTGCCGGCGCACCCGGTGCCGCCGGGGCACACCGAGATGAGCTGGCTGCGCCACCTCACCGAGGAGGGCGCGCGGAACCGCTACGGCACGCGCGAGGCGCACCCGGAGGCGTACGCGCAGCTCGACCGCGAGCTGAACATGATCGAAGAACTGGGGTTCCCCGGCTACTTCCTGGTGGTCCACCAGATCGTGGACTTCTGCCAACAGAAGGGCATCTACTGCCAGGGCCGGGGCTCGGCGGCGAACTCGGCGGTCTGCTACGCGCTGCGGATCACCAACGTGGACGCGGTCCGGCACCGGCTGCTGTTCGAGCGGTTCCTGGCCCCCGAGCGCGACGGGCCGCCCGACATCGACGTGGACATCGAGTCCGACCGCCGGGAGGAGGTCATCCAGTACGTCTACACCCGCTACGGCCGGGAGCACACCGCCCAGGTGGCCAACGTGATCTCCTACCGGCCCCGCTCGGCGGTGCGGGACGTGGCCAAGGCGTTCGGCTTCTCGCCCGGTCAGCAGGACGCGTGGAGCAAGCAGATCGACCGGTGGGGCGACGTGGCCACGGTGGACGTGCCGGAGATCCCCGAGCAGGTGGTCGCGTACGCCAACGAGCTTCAGGGGTTTCCCCGGCACCTGGGCATCCACTCCGGCGGCATGGTGATCTGCGACCGGCCGGTGATCGAGGTCTGCCCGGTGGAGTGGGGCCGGATGCCCGGGCGCAGCGTGCTCCAGTGGGACAAGGACGACTGCGCCGCCGTCGGCCTGGTCAAGTTCGACCTGCTCGGCCTCGGCATGCTGTCGGCGCTGCACCACGGCTACGACCTGATCGGGGCGAGCCTGGAACTCGGCGAGCTGACGCTGGACGACCCCGAGGTCTACGACATGCTCTGCCGGGCCGACTCGGTCGGGGTGTTCCAGGTGGAGAGCCGGGCCCAGATGGCCACCCTGCCCCGGCTCAAGCCCCGCGAGTTCTACGACCTGGTGATCGAGGTGGCGCTGATCCGGCCCGGCCCGATCCAGGGCGGCTCGGTGCACCCCTTCATCCGGCGCAAGAGCGGGCAGGAGCCGGTGACCTACCCGCATCCGCTGATGCGCAACGCGCTGGAGAAGACCCGTGGGGTGCCGCTGTTCCAGGAGCAGCTGATGCAGCTCGCCATCGACCTGGCCGGCTTCGACGCGGCCGAGGCCGACCAGCTGCGCCGGGCGATGGGCGCCAAACGGTCCATGGAGCGGATGGCCCGGATCGCCGACCGGCTCTACTCCGGCATGGCGGCGCGGGGCATCACCGGCGAGCTGGCCGACGACGTCTACCGCAAGCTCACCGCGTTCGCCAGCTACGGCTTCCCGGAGAGCCACGCGATGAGCTTCGCCTACCTGGTCTACGCCAGCTCCTGGCTCAAGCGCTACCACCCCGGTCCGTTCCTGGCCGCGCTGCTGAGCGCCCAGCCGATGGGCTTCTACTCGCCGCAGACCCTGGTCGACGACGCCCGCCGGCACGGCGTGGAGGTACGCCGCCCGGACGTCAACGCCAGCGGCGCGAAGCCGGTGCTGGAGTCCACCCCGGACACCCGCTGGGGCAGCCGGCCGGGGGAGCCGCCGCACGCCTGGGGGCTGGGCGGGCCGGCCGTGCGGCTCGGGCTGTCCAGCGTGCGTACCCTCGGCGATCCGGTGGCCGAGCGGATCGAGGCCGAGCGGGCGGACGGCGGTCCGTACCGCGACATGGCGGATCTGGCCCGGCGGGTGGGTCTGACCGCCGCGCAGCTGGAAGCGCTGGCCACCGCGGACGCCTTCGCCTGTTTCGGGCTGACCCGGCGGCAGGCACTCTGGGCGGCCGGCGCGGCGGCCCAGGACCGGCCCGGCCGGCTGCCCGGCACGGTGACCGGGACGGCGGCGCCCACCCTGCCCGGGATGGAGGCGGTGGACCGGCTGGTCGCCGACGTGTGGGCCACCGGGTTGTCGCCCGAGAGCCATCCGGCCCGGTTCCTCCGCCCGCGGCTGGACGCCGTGGGCGCGGTACCGATCGACCGGTTGGGCCGGGCGGAGCCGGGTCGGCGGATCCGGGTCGGCGGGATCGTCACCCACCGGCAACGCCCGGCGACCGCCGGCGGGGTCACCTTCCTCAACCTGGAGGACGAGACCGGCATGCTCAACGTCACCTGCTCGCCGGGGCTGTGGCAGCGACACCGGCGGGTGGCCCGCACCAGCGCGGCGCTGGTGGTGCGGGGGCGGTTGGAGCGGCACGAGGGGGTGGTCAACCTGGTCGCCGACCGGCTGGACGCGATCGAGGCGCCGGTCAGCCCCGCCTCCCGCGACTTCCGCTGACCGGCGGGCAGGGCGACGGTCGGGCAGGCCCCCCTGGCGATCTGCGCCAGTCTGACTAGGCTCGACCGGGTGGAACAGACCCCAGGCCCGGCCGGGCCGCCGCTCACCCCCCGTACCGCGGTGGTCTGGTCGGTGCTGCGCGCCGAGCTGGACCGCCGGCCCGCCGCCGAGCTGACCGTGCTGGACGTGGGTGGTGGCACCGGCGGCTTCGCCGTGCCGCTGGCCCAGGCCGGGCACCGGGTCACCGTGGTCGACGCCAGTCCGGACGCGCTCGCCGCACTCAGCCGGCGGGCCGCCGAGGCGGGGGTGGCCGGGCGGGTACGCGCGGTGCAGGGCGACGGCGACGCGCTCGCCGGGCTGGTCGAGCCGGCCAGCGTCGACCTGGTGCTCTGCCACGCCGTGCTGGAGGTCGTCGACGATCCGGCTCCGGTGGTGTCCGCGCTGGCCGGCGCGTTGCGACCGGGCGGCGCGGCGAGCGTGCTGGTCGCCGGGCGGGCCGCGGCGGTGCTCAGCCGGGCCATGAACGGCCATCTCGACGTGGCCGCGGTGCTGGCCGCCGACCCTGCGGGCGCCGCCGGCTCCCGGGACACGCTGCGCCGGCGCTTCGACGCCGAGGTCGCCGCCGCGCTGCTGACCGCCGCCGGTCTCACGGTCGAGGAGATCCACGGCGTACGCGTCCTCGCCGACCTGCTGCCCGCGGCCGTGGCGGACGGCCAGCCCGGTGCCCTGGTCGAGTTGGAGCGGGCGCTGGCCGCGCGATCACCCTGGCGGGACGTCGCCGCCCAGTTGCACCTGTTCGCCCGCCGCCCGGCATGACCGGCTCGGCCGGCAGGCCCGCCCCCGACGCCGCGCCGGTGTCAGGAGAGGGACCTTCCGCTACCCCAGCCGTCAAGAAGGGGCCCTTCCTTACTCCCGTCGCGCCGGGGTATGGCGGTGGGAGCCTCGCCGACGTGCTGCCCAGCGCCCTCGCAGTGCTCGGCGTGCCCGGCGCCGTGGACCCGCTCGGCCTCGCCGCCGACCTGCCCGGGGTGCGCCGGATCGCGGTGCTGCTGGTCGACGGCCTCGGCTGGTATCAGATCCCGACCGCCGCGCCGTACGCGCCGACCCTGACCGGACTGACCGCCGCGGCCGGTCGGCCGCTCACCTCCGGCTTTCCCTCCACGACCCCGACCAGCCTGGTCACCCTGGGCACCGGGACGGCGCCGGGCGCGCACGGGGTGCTCGGCTTCAACCTGCGCGTCCCCGGCACGGAGCGGGTGCTCAACCACATCGAGTGGGTCGACGGCGACCCGGATCCGCTGCGCTGGCAGCCGGTTCCCACGCAGCTGGAGCGGGCCCGGGCGGCGGGTGTGGCGGTGACCGTGGTGAGCCGGCCGGAGTTCGGTGGCACCGGCCTGACCCTGGCCGCGAACCGGGGCGGTGACTACCGGGGCGCGGCCGGCGTCGACGCGCTGGCCGCCACGACGCTGGCCGCGCTGACCGCCGGGTCCGGCCCGACCCTGGTCTCCGCCTACCACCCGGACGTCGACCGGCACGGCCATCTCAGCGGCGTCGACTCGCTGCCGTGGCGGGTGGCGGTGACCGAGGTGGACGGGTTGCTGGCCCGGTTGGTGGACGGGCTGCCGCCGGACGCGGCGCTGCTGGTCACCGCCGACCACGGGCAGCTCGACGTGCCCGGTGAGCACCGGTTCGACCTGGACACCGACCCCCGGCTGACCGACGGGGTGCGGGTGGTGGCGGGCGAGCCCCGGGTGCGCTACCTGCACGTCGCGCCCGGTGCCGCCGCCGACGTGGCGGCCGCCTGGTCGGCCGTGCTCGGCGCTGCCGCCCGGGTGCTGACCCGAGAGGAAACGGTGGATACCGGGTGGTTCGGGCCGGTGCCCGCCGAGCACCTGGACCGGATCGGCGACGTCGTGGTGATCTGCAACGACACGTACGCCGTGCTGGCCACCCGATCGGAACCCCCGATGGTGTCCCGGCTGGTGGCCTTCCACGGCGCGGACACGGCGGCCGAGATGACCATTCCGCTGCTGGTGGTGCGGGGCTGATCCGCCGGAGTGTCGGTGGCGGGGGTTAACCTGCGCGGGTGGGCCGCAGCCAGTCGCTACCCCGGGGCGGCGATTCCCGGTTCGGGCCCGGCGCCGATGACGCCGGCTGCCCGATCCTGCACGTCGACATGGACGCCTTCTTCGCCTCCGTGGAGGTGCGCCACCGGCCCGAGCTGCGCGGCCAGGCCGTCGTGGTCGGCGGTGTCGGCCCGCGCGGCGTGGTCAGTTCCGCCAGCTACGAGGCCCGGCGATACGGCGTACGCAGCGCCATGCCCACGATGCGGGCCCGCGCTCTGTGCCCGCACGCGGTCTTCCTCGCCCCCGACTTCACCCGCTACTCGGCGGCCTCGCGCGCGGTCATGCAGATCTTCCGTGACGTCACGCCGCTGGTCGAGCCGCTCTCCCTGGACGAGGCGTTCCTCGACGTCACCGGCGCCCGGCGACTGTTCGGCCCGCCCGCGACGATCGCCCGCCGCATCCGGGAGCGGGTCGCCGCGGAGCAGGGGCTGACCTGCTCGGTGGGGGTAGCGTCGAGCAAGTTCGTGGCCAAGCTCGGCTCGACCCGGGCCAAGCCCGACGGTCTGCTGGTCGTCCCGGCCGACCGGGTGCTCGACTTCCTCCATCCGTTGCCGGTCGCCGCGCTGTGGGGGGTGGGGGAGCGCTCCGAGCAGGCGCTGCTGCGGCTCGGTCTGCGGACCATCGGTGATCTCGCGCAGGCATCGGTCGGCATGCTGCGTACCGCACTGGGCGAGGCCGCCACCGCGCACCTGCGCGAGCTGGCGTGGGGCCGCGACCCGCGCCGGGTCAGCCCGGAGCAGACGGAGAAGTCCATCGGCGCGGAGGTCACCTTCGACGTGGATGTCGACGATCCGACCGAGATCCGTCGTACGCTGCTCGCCCTGGCCGAGAAGGTCGGTGTCCGGTTGCGCGGCGCCGGGCAGGTGGGGCGGACGGTGTCGCTCAAGGTGCGGACCGCCGACTTCCGCACGGTCACCCGCGCCCGCACCCTCGACGTGCCCACCGACGTGGCCCGGGAGATGTTCGACACGGTGTGGGCGCTTTACACCGCTCTGCACCCGGGCGAGCGGATCCGCCTGCTCGGCGTCCGGGCGGAGGGGTTGGCGGCGACCCAGGAGACGCCGCGGCAACTCGCCCTCGGCGAGCCGGAGCGGGGGTGGCGGGAGGCGGAGGTCGCCGCCGACGCGGCGGCTGCCCGTTTCGGGCGGTCCGTCATAGGACCGGCCAGTCTTCTCCACGGGCGTGAGCCGCGACGAAATGAAAATCCGACCCGGCCGTAGGTCGTCCCGCTTTCCGACGCGCGAGGGCCCTCGTAGACTTGCGGGTAAGCAGCCGGTTGGCTGCCACGGTCTGTCGGTCCGACCGGACCGACCAACGTGACCGGGGAGGAGTGCCGTGCCGCTCTCGGAGCACGAGCAGCGGCTGTTCGAGCAGATCGAGCGGTCGCTTGCCGAGGACCCCAAGTTCGCCTCGGCCGTGCGCGCCAGCGATCCGCGCTTCCACGCGCGGCGTCGCCTGCTCGTCGCTGCCGGCCTGATCATTGCCGGCCTGGCGTTGTTGGTCTATGGCGCGGTGATCAAGACTCCGCCACTGGCAGTGGCGGGGTTCGTTGTCATGCTGGCCTCGGCCGCGTTCGCGGTGCAGTCGCACCGCCGGGCGCAGTCACCCGACCTGCACGTCGTCGGGGGCACGGCGAGTCGTCGCCGGTCCCGGGGCCGTGCCGGCCGGCGGCCGGGCTTCCTCGACCGGATGGAGGACAGGTGGCGGCAGCGCCCGGAGGGCCACCGCTGAACCCGTTCCGCCGTTCCTGAGGCGGAGCACCCACCCCGGCCCGACCGCCGGGGTGGCCCGCGCTCGACCGGCCGATGGCCGTTCGAGCGCTTCACGCCGTCCGGGATGCTGCGCTTTCTCGCCGTTCGGGATGCTCTGCTTCGCGCCGTGCTCAGCGGGCCGCGCGGCTGGCGATCAGCCGGCGCGGGCTGAACCGCTGTAGTCGGCGGCGCAGCTGACCTGCCGAGTTGACCAGCCGCGACGAGCCGTCCGCGACGGCGGTACGCCACCGGTGCAGCACCGACGGCGGCAACACCGTCGCCACCAGCCGGGTCCGCCGGTCCGCCTGCCCGGCGAGCGCACCGCGCACCGTCCGCAGGGCCGCCGGCAGGGGCTCGCCGGTCAACGGATCCCGGGCGTAGCGGGCCCGCTCCTCCGCCCGGCCGAGCAGGCGGACCGCCGACCCGGCCTCGGTGTCCGTGGTGAGCCGCTCCCGGGCCAGCCGGTCGGCGGTCGCCCGCGGGGTCTCCGTCCGGTCCACCCGGATCCGGTAGTCGACCAGCGTGTCGATGAGTTCGTCCCAGGCGGCGTGCGCGTCGGCCCGCGCCCGGTCCAGGTCGACGCCGACCAGCACCACCGGTTCACCGGAGCCGGCGGAGTCCCCGTCCGGAACGTCGACCGTCCGGATCGCCGGTGCCGGCCGACCCCGACGGCGGCGCAGGGCGAGCCGGCGCAGCGCGGGCACGGCGAGCAGGAGCAGCAGCGCCAGTACGCCGGCGGCGGCCAGCCACGGCCAGACGGGCGCCTGCTGGTCCGGAGTATCGGAACCGCCGACAGCGCCCGGGTCGGCGCCGTCCTCGAACTGATCCGGTCCCCGGTCCGCCTCGGCCGACGGGTCCGTCTCGTCGGGCGTGTCCGCCGTGCCGGTCTGCGGCGTGCTCTCCTCGGGGGCGTCGGTGTCCGGCGCCCAGGCCGAGCGGGTCGAGCCCGGTACGCCGTAGGCCGGGGTGGCGTCGAAGGGCACCCAGCCGATCTGGTCGAAGTAGACCTCCGTCCAGGCGTGCAGGTTGCGGTTGGTCAGCGTGCGGGTGTCGTCGCTGCGCCGGCTGCCGTTGGTGAACCCGAAGGCGACCCGGGCCGGGATGCCCGCGTCGCGAATCATCCAGGCCAGCGCCGCCGCGTACTGCTGGCAGTAGCCGACCTTGTTCTCCAGGAAGTCGAGGATCGCCTGACCGCTGGTGCCCTGCTCGGTGCTGAGTCGGTAGCTGAAGCCGTTGTCCTCGGAGAAGTAGTCGTAGATGGCGCGCACCTTGTCGTACTCGGTGCGCGCGTCCTGGATCAGATCCTCCACCAGGGCCCGCACCTCGGGCACGTCGGGCGTCACCGTCTGCTGCCGGCGCAGCGGCAGATCCGCCGGTAGCGGCTGGGCCCGGCGCAGCGCCTGCGGCGTGTATGTCGAGCGTACGTAGTCGAACGCGTACTGCTTGCCCCGGGAGTTGTCCCGGTTGGAGAAGACGACCTGCAGGTTCGGGTCGTAGAACCAGTTGTTGCCGAGCTCGGCGAAGCTGACCGGCTCGGCGTAGACCGGCAGCAGCGGCATGTTCAGCTCCCGGCTCACCTCCACGGTGGCCCGCTGCCGGGTGCGCTCCACGCCCGGCACCGACTGCCCGGACGGATCGGGCAGGTCGCCGGTGACCCGCCGACCGTTGGGGCCGCGCACCCGGAAGCCGTCGGTACGCAGGTCGTCAGCGACACCGAAGCGCAGGTAGAACGGCTCCTCCTCGGTGGTGGTGACCTTCACCAGGTCGGTCACCTGGGACTGGTTGAGCTGCCCGCTGAGCGCGGCGAAGAGGTCCACCCGGCCGGGTGGACCGCCGAAACCGGGGCCGATGCCCGAGCCGACGCCGGAGTTGAAGCCGGTCATCAGCCCGGCGGTCATCCCCGGCACGGCCAACGGCACCAGCACGGCCAGCGCGAGCCCCACCACCGCCAGCCGCCGGCCGGCGGCGGCCAGCGGGGACGACTCCCACACGTCGACGTCGCGGCCGTCGCCGGTGAACCGCCGGCCGAACCGGCGGACCCGGTCCACGTTGTCGGTGACCAGCAGCCAGAGGAAGCCGGCGGCGCCGATCGCGAACGGCACCGGCGGGACGCTGTCCACGTAGATCGCCACCGGCACCGAGTAGATGGCCAGCATCGGCAGGCCGGCCAGGGCGGGGCGGCGCAGGCCGACGCAGAGCACGTCCACCAGCACCGCCACCGAGCCGACGCCGAGCACGGTGATGAACAGCAGCGGATCGGTGTCCGGGACCTTCACGCCGTGCGAGCGCATGTCCCCCAGCGAGTTGCCGAGCAACTCGGCGAAGTGCCCGAAGGTGGCCGGGGTGGGCAGCACCGCCAGCAGCTCCGCACCGCTGGGGAACAACCAGGTCAGGGCGAGCGTGAGGCCGCCCAGCATGGCCAGCGCCTGGACCCAGAGCGGGGTCCGACCAAGCCGGGACAGCGCCGCCGCGGCGGCCACCGCGGCCACCGCGATGACCGCCTGGATCAGCCACGTCCAGCGCTCGAAGATGGCCGACAGCGGCGCCGCGGCGAGCAGCGTCGCGGCGGCGGCCACCAGACCCATGTTCCGATGGGCGATCATGAGGGGGACCTTCCGTTCATCGCACGCTACCGGCGACCGTCTCGGCCATCGCCGCCCGCAGGGCGAACCCCTGGGAACTCCGGCCGGCCTGCGGCCAGAGCGCCGGCAGCCGGCCGCCGTGGTCGACGCCGATCACCCGCCAACCGGACTGCAACAGGGCCAGCGCGGCGCTGTCGTGCGCCTGGTCGGCCTCGGCCCGGGCCTGCGTCGGCAGGTTGAGCCAGGCGGAGCTGTCCAGCAGGAAACACACGCAGGTGGCGCCGTTGGCCCGCAACCCGGCCAGCAGCTCCGCCTCCGCGGTGCTCAACGACCCGAACAGGCCGATGATCAGGCCGCCGTCGGCCCGCTGCCGCACGTGCTGCACCAGAGTGGTGATCTCCACCCGGTTATCCAGCCTGACCTCCGCGAGCTGGTCGAGCAGCAGCCCGTCACCGGCGCCCTCGCTCGCGTCGACGTCCGCGCCCGAGCCGGTGACCAGGCGCAGCTTGTAACCGGCCTGCCGCAGGTGCACGGCGATGCTGGCCGCGGCCGAGACCGCCCACTCGAAGCTGGCCGTCGGGCCGTCGCCCTGGTGGCCGTACGCGCGGGTGTCCAACAGCACCGTCGCCCGGCTCTCCCAGGGCTGCTCCTCCCGCCGCACCATCAGCTCCCCGGTGCGCGCGGTCGACTTCCAGTGCACCCGGCGCAGGTCGTCGCCGCGCCGGTACTCCCGGGTGGCCGCGTCGTCCTCGCCGTGCACCGCCACCGAGCGGGCCCGGCTCTCGCCGCTGCCGGCGTACTCACCGGGCAGCCGCACCGACGGCAGCGGCACCACCTGCGGCACCACCGTGAGACGGTCGGTGCCGGGGAAGGCCCGGCTGAGTTCGCACAGACCGAACGGGTCGGTCATCCGGACCACCAGCGGCCCGACCTCGTACCGGCCGCGCACGTCGGCGCGCACCGTGTACGCCACGGAGCTGGCCTGGTGCGCGCCGAGGCGCTCCAGCACCACCCGGGGCCGGCTGCCGAGGGCGTACGGGAGCCGGTCCTCCAGCAGCAGCGTGCCGGTCGGCAGCCGGGACATGTTCTGCAACCGCAGCACCACCCGGGCGTTGGCGCCCACCGGCACCCGGTGCGGCTCCAGCGACCGGTGGCAGGCGAGCTTGTAGCGGCTGCGGCCGACGTAGAGCGCGGCGAGCAGCGGCAGGACCGCCAGCAGCACGGAGACCCGCA
The DNA here is from genome assembly GCF_029626175.1 of Micromonospora sp. WMMD1082. Taxonomy (NCBI): domain Bacteria; kingdom Bacillati; phylum Actinomycetota; class Actinomycetes; order Micromonosporales; family Micromonosporaceae; genus Micromonospora; species Micromonospora sp. WMMD1082. The sequence goes on from NZ_JARUBM010000002.1 coordinate 4,766,625, forward strand.
GCAGGTCCTTCTCGCCGAGGATGCCGGCGGAGACGGCCGCCACCACCGCGGCCGCCAGGAAGGAACGGCCGCGGGTGGTCAGCCCGCGCAGCCCGTCACGCACGTCACGGCCTCCGGGGCTCGAACGGCGCCCGGCCGTTGCCGGTCGTCGGCGGGCGGGTGTCGTACGGCGAGCGCTTGCGGTCGTGCGGTAGCGGCAGCCGGTGCACCAGGTCGGCGACGATCGCGTCGGTGGTGCGCCGGGCGAGCTGGGCGTCGGCGGTGGGGATGATCCGGTGCGCCAGCACCGGCACGGCGAGCACCTGCAGGTCGTCGGGGAGGACGTAGTCGCGCCCGTCGAGAGCGGCCACCGCGCGGGCGGTGCGCAGCAGTTGCAGGGTGCACCGGGGGGACGCGCCCAACCGCAGGTCGGGTGACTCGCGGGTGGCGGTGACCAGGTCGACGGCGTACTGCTTGACCGCGTCGGCGACGTGCACCTGCCGGACGTGGCCGATCAGCCGGCGCACGGTGTCGGCGTCGGAGACCGGCCGCAGCCCGGGCAGCGGGTCGACCGCGCCGTGCGCGTCCAGCATGGCCAGCTCGGCGGTCGGGTCCGGGTATCCCATGGCGATGCGGGCGGTGAACCGGTCGCGCTGCGCCTCCGGCAGCGGGTACGTGCCCTCCATCTCGATTGGGTTCTGCGTGGCGATCACCATGAACGGCGTCTGGAGCTGGTACGTCACCCCGTCGACCGTGACCTGCCGCTCCTCCATGCACTCCAGCAGCGCCGACTGGGTCTTCGGGGACGCACGGTTGATCTCGTCGCCGACGACCAGGTTGGCGAAGACGGCACCCGGACGGAACTCGAAGTCGTGCGTCTCCTGGTTGTAGACGCTGACCCCGGTGACGTCGCTGGGCAGCAGGTCGGGCGTGAACTGGATGCGGCGTACCGAACAGTCGATCGACCGGGCCAGCGCCTTGGCCAGCTTGGTCTTGCCGACGCCGGGCACATCCTCGATGAGCAGGTGTCCCTCGGCGAGCAGGACGGCCAGGGCCAACCGCACGGTCGCGGTCTTGCCCTCGATGACCTGTTCGATGTTGGCCACGATCGCGTCACTCGCGGCGCGGAACTCGTCGTACGGCAGCAGACCGCCAACGTCGTCCCAGGTCTGTTGTGTCACGGGCCTCCTCCTCGTCGCCGTCACGGCAGCTCTGTGTAAGAGCACCTGGCCCCGCCGTTGGGTTCGCGGACGTACGAGCCTCGTCTGCCGCAGCAATCTCACTGGCCTCTCAGGCTAACCATGTTTGTCGCCGACGCCGACCGCCGCAGGTGTTTGAGTGCTTACGCAGCGATTTGTCATTCACTCAGCGCATGTCACCGGTTATGCCGGGTAAGGAGCCCCGAACTCGTCCGACGATGGGAAGACCTTGCCCGACCGCACCGACGCCCCGCTGGGCCTGGAGGCGGCGTGATCCTCGCGGTCGTACTCGCCTGTCAGGTCGGCCTGGCGGCCTGCGTCCCGCTGCTGACCCGGCGGCTCGGCCGCAACGCCGGCTACCCGTTGGCCGCCGGGTACCTGGTCGTGGCGGCCCTGCTGCTCACCCGGCTGCCGGTGATCCTCGACGACCGGGACGTCGCCATGGCGTGGCGGTGGCTGCCCGGCCTGGAGATCCACGCCGCGCTGCGGATGGACGCGCTCGGCCTGGTCTTCGCGCTGCTGGCCCTCGGGGTCGGTGCGCTCATCATGGCCTACTGCCCCCGGTACCTCAGCGGCGACCCGGCCGAGCACGAGCGGGTGTACGTCACGATGACCCTCTTCGCCGCCGCGATGCTGGGCCTGGTGCTCGCCGACGACCTGCTGGTGCTCTTCGTCTTCTGGGAACTGACCTCGATCCTCTCCTTCGTCCTGATCGCCCAGGGCGGCCGGCCCGCGGCCACCGGCCCCGCCGTGCAGGCGCTGCTGGTCACCGTCGCCGGCGGCCTCGCCCTGCTGGCCGCGATCGTGCTGCTGGCGGTGCACCTCGGCACCACCAGCCTGGACACCATCGTGGCCGAACCGGAGCGGCTCGCCGGCGGACCGGCCGGGGTGGTGGGGACGCTGGTCATCATCGCCGCGTTCACCAAGTCCGCGCAGCTGCCGTTCCACTTCTGGCTGCCCGGCGCGATGGTGGCGATCACCCCGGTGAGCGCCTACCTGCACGCGGCGACGATGGTCAAGGCCGGCATCTACCTGCTGATGCGCTTCTCGGCGGTGTTCGGCGGCTCCTGGGCGTGGGACGTCACGCTGATGGTCGGCGGGCTGCTCACCGCGATCCTCGGCGCGCTGCTGGCGCTGCGGCAGTACGACCTCAAGGCCCTGCTGGCGTACTCCACGATCAGCCAGCTCGGCCTGCTGGTCGGGGTGATCGGCGCCGGCACGCCGGCCGCCGACGCGGCGGCGATCCTCTACACCGTCGCCCACGCGCTGTTCAAGGCGACCCTGTTCATGCTGGTCGGCATCATCGACCACCAGGCGGGCAGCCGGGACGTGCGGGAGCTGTCCGGCCTGCACCGGGTGATGCCGGCGACGGTCTGGCTCACCGCGCTGGCCGCGATGTCGATGGCCGGCCTGCCGCCCACCATCGGCTTCGTCGGCAAGGAGGCCATCTTCGAGTCCCTCGGCGAGGCGCGCGGGGTGTGGTGGCTGGGCTGGTCCGCCGCCGGGCTCGGGGTGCTCGCCTCGGTGCTCACCTTCGCGTACGCCGCCCGTCTGGTGCACGGGATGATGGAGGGGCCGACCCGACAACGCCAGCTGCGCGAGCCGTCCTGGGCGTTCCTCGCCCCGGCCGCGGTGGCCGCGGTGGTGGCGACCGTCCTCGGCCCGGCGGTGGCCGTGCTGAGTCCACTGGTGGAGCGGGCCGCCAACGACGCCCGTCCGGAGGGAACACCGCCGTACCTGGCGTTCTGGCACGGCTTCACCCCGGCGTTGGGCCTGAGCCTGCTCACCGTGCTGCTGGGCGCGCTGATGTTCCTCGGCCGGGTGCGGGTGGACCGGTGGCTGCGGGCCGTACCCACCACCCCGCCCTTCGCCGAGCTGCTGGAGCGCGGCCGGGGCGGGCTGCTGCACGCCGGCGCGCTCGTCGCCCGGACCGCGCACTCCCCGGACCCGGCCCCCTACCTGGCCCGGCCGTTGCTGGCCGTGGTGGCGCTCGCGGTGGTCGCCGCGGTGCTGCCCCACATACCGGCCACCCCCGGCGGCGACCCGGTCCGGCCCGGTGACTGGCTGGTGCTGGGGCTGCTCGTGACGGCCCTCGCCGGGCTGCTGGTGGTGCGCTCCGCGCTGGCGGCGATCGGGCTGACCGGGGTGGTCGGACTGCTGCTGTCGGCCTGGTTCCTGACCGTCGGGGCGCCGGACGTCGCGCTGACCCTGATGCTGGTGGAGGTGCTGACCGCGGTGGTCGTCATGCTGGCCCTGCGGCAGCAGCCGGGCCGGCTCGCCCCCGTCGGGCGGCGCGGGCCGGTGACCGGCGCGGCGCTGCTGGCGGTCGCGACGGGCGTCGCGGCGGCGGCGGGCACCGCCGTGCTGACCGGGCGCGCCCACCTGTCCGGCCCCGGCCGGTGGTACGTGGAGCGGGCGGAGGAGCTGACCGGCGGCGCCAACGTCGTCAACACGATCCTGGTGGACTTCCGGGCCCTGGACACCCTCGGCGAGGCGGTGGTGCTCGCGGTGGTGGCGCTCGGGCTGCTCCGGCTCGGCGCCGGCCGCCCGGCCGAGCCCCCCGCCGAGCCCACCGGGGGCGACGTCGTGCTCGGCTTCGCCTACCGGGTGCTCGCACCGGTGATGCTGGTCGCCTCGGCCCTGTTGTTCCTCCGGGGACACGAGGAGACCGGCGGCGGCTTCATCGGGGCGCTGCTGGCGGGCACCGCCGTCGGCCTCGGCCAGCTGGCCCATCCCGGCGGTGCCCCACTGCTGAGCCGGCTCCGGTCGGTGCCGCTGGTGGCGGCCGGGCTGCTGGCCGCCACGGCCGCCGGGCTGGCGCCGCTCGTCGCCGGCCGGCCGCTGCTCACCCCGCTCACCCTCGCCACGCCGGGTCCGGTGCCGGCGCTGTCCACGTCGCTGGCGTTCGACCTCGGTGTCTACCTGATGGTCCTCGCGCTGGTGGTGGCCGCCGTACGGCGCCTCGGCATGCCGACCGCCCCGCCGACCGCCCGGCCAGTTGCCCCGCCCGCCGCCTCGCCGGCCGCCCCGCCCGAGACCGGCGGCGGCTCGGTGCGCGCGAGGACCGAGCCGTGAGCGCGGCGTTCATCGTCGGCGCACTGGTCGCCGCCGGGGTCTTCCTGCTGCTACGGCCGGGCCTGCTGCGGGTGGTGCTGGGCTTCGTCCTGCTCGGGCACGCCGTCAACGTGGTGCTGCTCGCCGCCGGCGGGCTCGGGCGCCGGACGGCGGCGCTGGAGGAGGCGGGCCCCGACACGGCCGATCCGCTGCCACAGGCGTTCGTGCTGACCGCCATCGTGATCACGTTCGGCATCACCGTCCACCTGCTCGGCCTGCTCCGGCCCGGCGCGGGCGCATCCGCGAGCGCCGACGAGGTCACCGACGCTGACGCCGCCGATGCTGACGCCGCCGGTGGCGGCGCGGGCACCCCCGCCGACACCGACACCGGCAGCACCGATCCGGTGCGCGAGGGTGGGCCGGAGGGGGAGCGGCGGTGAACGGTCTCCTCCTGGTCCCGGTGGTCGGTCCGTTGCTGGTCGCCGGCGTGCTTCTCGCCCTGCCGGGCCGGACGCCGGTGCACCGGGCCGCCGCCTTCGTCACGATGGCCGTGGTGCTGGTGACCGGCGGGGCGCTGCTGGTCGACACCGGCGGCGGAGGGGTGCCGGTGCTGCGGGTCGGCGGTTGGCCGGCGCCGGTGGCCATCGGCCTGGCGGCGGACGCGCTCAGCGCCCTGTTGGTCACGGTGACGGCGCTGGTGGTGCTCTGCTGCCTGGTCTCCGCCGCCGGCTCCGGCGACGACCGCCGCCCGTACTTCCTGCCGCTGGTGCTGGTCCTCTCGGCCGGGGCGAGCGGCGCGTTCCTCACCACCGACCTGTTCAACCTCTTCGTGCTGATCGAGGTCATGCTGGTGCCCTCGTACGTGTTGCTCAGCCTGGCCGGCGGGGCCGGGCGCGGCGGTGCGGGCCGGGTGTACGTGGCCACCAACCTGCTCGCCTCCACCCTCCTGCTGGCCGGGGTGGCCCTGGTCTACGCCACCACCGGCGTGGTCGGTCTGGGTGACCTGGCCGGCGCGGCGCGCGACGAGCCGGGGGTCGCGGTCGCCGTCGGCGTGGTGCTGCTCGCCCTCGGCGTCAAGAGCGCACTGGTCCCTCTGCACGACTGGCTGCCGCGGGTCTACCCGGTGGCCTCGCCGGTGGTGGTGGCGCTCTTCTCCGGGCTGCTGACCAAGGTCGGCCTCTACGCGGTGATCCGGATCTACGCCGTGGTGTACGGCGGCGACCCCGCGTACCACTGGTTGCTCGGCGCGGTGGCGCTGCTGTCGATGGTGGTCGGCGTGCTCGGCGCCGTCGGCGAGAACTCGATGCGGCGGATCCTGACATTCCACATGGTCAGCCAGATCGGCTACGTGCTGCTCGGCCTGGCCCTGTTCACCGCCGCCGGCCTGGCCGCAGCGGTGTACTACCTGGCGCAGTACATCCTGGTGAAGGCGGCGCTGTTCCTCTGCGCGGCGGCGGTACGCGCCGGCCGGGGCACCGACCAGCTCGACGGTTCGGGCGGTCTGGCCGGGCAACGACCCGCCCTCGCGGTGGCGATCGCCGGTGCGGCGCTGTCGCTGGCCGGGTTGCCGCCGTTCTCCGGCTTCCTGGCGAAGTTCCTGCTGCTGCGGGCCGCCGCGGAGACCGGAGCCTGGCTGGCGATGACGGTCGCGGTGCTGGTCAGCCTGGTCACCCTGCTGTCCATGCTGAAGATCTGGAGCGCGCTGTTCGCCGGTGACCCGCCGGCCTCGTCGGGCGTGGCGAAGCGGATCGGCCCGTCACTGGTCGGCGCACCGCTGGCCCTGGCCGGGCTCTCCCTGGCGGCGGGGGTGGCCGCCCCGCCGCTGCTGGCGGTCGCCGACACGGCGGCGGCCGGGCTGCGCGACCCGGCGGGCTACGTACGGGCGGTGACCGGGCGATGAGCGAGCGCAGCGAGCGAATCATTGGGCTCAGTGCGGTGGTGCCTCGTCGCGGCGCCGAGCGTAGCGAGGTGGCGCGATGAGCAGGCGCAGCGAGCGAATCATTGGGCTCAGTGCGGTGGTGCCTCGTCGCGGCGCCGAGCGTAGCGAGGTGGCGCGATGAGTACGGTGTCCGGCACCGCCCGCCGCGCGTTGGTGCGGACCGGGCGCATCCTGCGCTTCGCCGGCTACTTCGTGGTCCGGCTGGCCCAGGCGAACCTCGTCGTCGCCTGGGAGATCCTGACGCCGGGTTCCCGGCTGATTCCCGGGGTGGTGCGGGTGCCGCTGCGGGCGGTCACCGACATCGAGGTGGCCGCGGTGGCGCTGGCGGTGAACCTGATCCCGGGCACCCTGACCCTGAGGGTGACGAGACAACCCGCCGAGCTGTCGGTGCACGGCATGTACGCGGCCGACCCGGTGGCGTTCCGCCACGAGGTGACCGAGCTGGAGTGGCGGCTGCTGGCCGCCCTGCGCCCGGCCGACCACCCCGAGGGCAACGCGGCTGACGGTGACCCGGCCGGCGGCGACCCGGCCGGTGGCGGCGGTGGCCCGAGGTGGAGATGGAGGTGGAGATGATCCTGCTCGACGTGGTGCTCGTCATCCTCGCGGGCGCGATGGCGGTGGTGATCGTCCGGATGATGGTCGGCCCGACCGACGCCGACCGGGCGGCCGCGCTGGACCTGGGCTGCTTCGTCTTCCTGGCGGCCCTGGCCGTGCTCGCCGCCCGGTTGCACGCCCCGGACCTGCTCGACCTGGTGCTCACCGGGACGCTGGTGAGCTTCCTGGCCACGGTGGCGATGGCCCGGCTGGTGGACCGGAGGCAGCGATGATCCGCAGCGTGGCGGCGTCGGCGCTGCTGCTGCTCGGCACCGCGTTGATCGCGATCAGCGCGGTGGGTCTGATCCGGCTGCCGGACGTCTACAACCGGATGAACTCCGTGGCCAAGGCCGCCAGCCTGGGGGTGAGCTGCGTCCTGCTCGGCGTGTTCCTGCTGATACCCGGCTGGCGTACCGCCGTGGTGGTCCTGGTGGCGGTCGGCCTACAGCTGTTCACCGCACCGGTCGGCGCCTACGCCCTGGGCCGGGCCGCGTACCGTGCCGGAGCGCCCCTGGCACCGATCACCCGCTACGACGAGCTGGGCGGGCGGGCCGGCGAGGGGCGCGACGAGCCGTCCTGAGGGGGTGGTAGGCGGCGGCGTCGCCGGAGATGGCGGTACACTGCGGGGCATGGCCGGAGTCTTCCTGCTTCTTACCGGGCCGTGCTGATGCGCTGAACGCGCGACAGCACGGCGGCCCCTCCTGCGTGAGGGGCTTTTTCGTGCCCGCCGCCGGCCCGGGGCGGGCCGCCGGGCACGGGATGCGAGACCAGCCAGCACGAGACTCCGCCGAGCGACGCGAGGAGAGCCATGACCGAGGCAGCCACCCCGACGAGCGACACCCCACCGTTCCGGTACACCGCGGCGCTGGCCGGTGAGATCGAGCGCCGCTGGCAGGACCACTGGCAACGCGAGGGGAGCTTCCACGCGCCGAACCCGGCCGGTCCGCTGGCCGATCCGGCCCACCCGCGCTCCGGCGCCGAGAAGCTGTACGTGCTGGACATGTTCCCCTACCCGTCCGGCGCCGGGCTGCACGTGGGCCACCCGCTGGGCTACATCGGCACCGACTGCTTCGCCCGCTACCAGCGGATGGCGGGGCGCAATGTGCTGCACGCGATGGGCTTCGACGCGTTCGGCCTGCCCGCCGAGCAGTACGCGGTGCAGACCGGCACCCACCCGAGGACCACCACCGAGGCCAACATCGACCGTTACCGGTCGCAGCTGCGCCGGCTGGGGCTGGCCCACGACGAGCGGCGCTCGGTGGCCACCATCGACACCGACTTCTACCGCTGGACCCAGTGGATCTTCCTGCAGATCTTCAACTCCTGGTACGACCGCGAGGCCGGGCGGGCCCGCCCGATCAGCGAGCTGGTCGCCGAGTTCGCCGGGGGCACCCGGCGCACCCCGGACGGCCGGCCGTGGGCGGAGCTGTCGGCGGCGCAGCGGCGGCAGATCGTCGACGACCACCGCCTGGCGTACGTCTCGGAGGCGCCGGTGAACTGGTGTCCCGGGCTGGGCACGGTGCTGGCCAACGAGGAGGTCACCGCCGACGGCCGCTCGGAGCGGGGCAACTTCCCGGTCTTCAAGCGCCACCTGAAGCAGTGGATGATGCGGATCACCGCGTACGGCGACCGGCTGCTGGATGACCTGGACAAGCTGGACTGGCCGGAGCCGATCAAGCTGATGCAGCGCAACTGGATCGGCCGGTCCACCGGCGCGCACATCGACTTCCCGACCGACGTGGCGCCGATCCGGGTGTTCACCACCCGGCCGGACACCGTCTTCGGTGCCACCTACATGGTGCTGGCGCCGGAGCACGAGCTGGTCGACGTGCTGGCGCCGGCGGCCTGGCCGGAGGGCACCCGGGACGCGTGGACCGGTGGGCACGCCAGCCCGCGAGCGGCCGTCGAGGCGTACCGCAAGTCGGCGGCGGCCAAGACGGACGTGGAGCGGCAGGCGGAGACGAAGGAGAAGACCGGCGTCTTCACCGGCGCGTACGCCACCAACCCGGTCACCGGCGCGCAGATCCCGATCTTCATCGCCGACTACGTGCTGGCCGGCTACGGCACCGGGGCGATCATGGCGGTGCCCGGCCAGGACGAGCGGGACTGGGAGTTCGCCGAGGTGTTCGAGCTGCCGATCGTGCGTACCGTGCAGCCGTCGGAGGGCTTCGACGGCAAGGCGTACACCGGGGAGGGTCCGGCGATCAACAGCGCCGCGCCCGAGCGCGGCCTGGACCTGGACGGGCTGGGGGTGGCCGACGCCAAGGCCCGGATCATCGACTGGCTGGAGGCCACCGGCCACGGCCGGGGCGCGGTGACCTACCGGCTGCGGGACTGGCTGTTCAGCCGGCAGCGCTACTGGGGTGAGCCGTTCCCGATCGTGTACGACGCCGAGGGCAACGCCGTCGCGCTGCCGGAGGAGATGCTGCCGGTCGAGCTGCCCGAGGTGGACGACTTCTCCCCGCGTACCTTCGACCCGCAGGACGCCGGCAGCGACCCGGAGACGCCGCTGTCGCGCCGCCGGGACTGGGTCGAGGTGGAGCTGGACCTGGGTGACGGGCCGCAGCGCTACACCCGGGAAACCAACGTGATGCCGCAGTGGGCCGGCTCCTGCTGGTACGAGCTGCGCTACCTGGACCCGACCAACACCGAGCGGTTCGTCGACGCGGACACCGAGCGGTACTGGATGGGGCCGCGCGGGGAGGGCGACTGCGGCGGCGTGGACCTGTACGTCGGCGGGGCCGAGCACGCCGTGCTGCACCTGCTGTACGCCCGCTTCTGGCACAAGGTGCTGTACGACCTGGGCCACGTCTCGTCGTTCGAGCCGTTCCGCAGGCTGTTCAACCAGGGCTACATCCAGGCGTACGCGTACACCGACGCCCGGGGGGCGTATGTGCCGGCCGAGGAGGTGGCCGAGCGCGACGGCGGCTGGTTCCTGGGTGATGTCCAGGTCAACCGCGAGTACGGCAAGATGGGCAAGTCGCTGAAGAACGTCGTCACCCCGGACGAGATGTGCGCCGCCTACGGCGCCGACACCTTCCGGGTGTACGAGATGTCGATGGGCCCGCTGGAGGTGTCCCGCCCGTGGGAGACCCGGGCGGTGGTCGGCTCGTACCGGTTCCTGCAGCGGGTCTGGCGGGCGATCGTCGACGAGCAGACCGGCGAGTCGCGGGTGGTGGATGCCCCCGCCGACGAGGCGACCCGGCGGCTGCTGCACAAGGTGATCGACGGCGTCCGGGGCGACATGGAGGGGATCCGGTTCAACACCGCGATCGCCAAGCTGATCGAGCTGACCAACGGCGTGACCCGGCTGGCGCGCACCCCGCGCGAGGTGGCCGAGCCGCTGGTGCTGATGGTGGCGCCGTTCGCCCCGCACATCGCCGAGGAGCTGTGGCGGCGGCTGGGCCACCAGACCTCCCTGACGTACGCGGACTTCCCGGTCGCCGACGAGGCCCTGCTGGTCGCCGAGACGGTCACCTACCCGGTGCAGGTCAACGGCAAGGTCCGGGGCCGCATCGAGGTGCCCGCCGACGCCGCCGAGGAGTCCGTGCGGTCCGCCGCGCTGGACGCGGTGGCCGGCGCACTGGCCGGCAAGGAACCCCGCAAGGTCATCGTCATCCCCGGCCGCATGGTCTCCGTCGTCGCCTGAGACGTGGTCGCCGGCTGCGGCCCCACCCCACCTTCAGTCGAGATCTTGGACAGTTGCCGTTCATCGAGTTCATCGAGAACGGCAACTGTCCAAGTCGCCCGGTCTCTTCGGGACGCCGTGCAGGCGCAAAGAGGGCATGCGGTCTGCCGCGCGGTCGGCTCGGCCCGCGTGGACCACGAAGCCCGCAAGGGCAAGGCCCGTCGGATCACGCTCCCAAGATCTGCACAGTTTCAGGGATACTGCTGCCTCAACTCCGGCCGAGGCAGCAGTATCAGGGAAGTTGCGCGGATCATGAACCCGGGCCGGGACCTTTGTCACCGGTGCGCTGTGGTGGGGTTCCCTCTACCAGTCAGATCTCGCTTCCGCATCTCAAGCGATGGGACCGTCGACAACCGTCAGAGCCGCGAACAGCGTGCCATCTGTCCGCGGGCGCTAGTACGGCAGCCGCCGTTCGGGACTATGGCTGGTGTTCGAGGTTGAGGCGTCGGGTGTAGTGGGCTTGGCGGGCTCGGGCTTGATGGCGGCGGCGCCAGTCTGACCAGCGCAGACGGTGGGTGAGGTCGCGGATCGGGCGGAGTACGAGGGTGTTGATCAGTCGGCGGGTCTCGTTGACGGTCAGCTTGATCAGCCCTGTGTCGGTGGAGTCGTCGTCGGCGTCGGCGGCGCAGATCGCCAGGACGGCGAGGGCGGCCAGGGCGAGGGTGGTGAAGCGGTGCCAGGAGTCCCAGCGGCGGACCTGGTGCTGGTCGAGGCCGACCTGGCCCTTGGCGGCCTGGAAGCTTTCCTCGACCGTCCAGCGGATGCCCGCGACCCGCACGAGTCGGGCAAGGGTGGCTTGTTGCGGGGTCCAGCAGCGGTAGAAGGCCAGCTCGCCGGTGGTGGTGTTGCGGCGGATCAGGAGGCTGTGGTGGCCGCCGTCGTCGGGGTCGGCATCGGTGCAGACGTCGTTGAGCCAGGCCCAGTCGTAGAAACGCGGGCCCTTGGATCCGGCGCCTGCGCTGCGGCGCTGCCACGCCGAGGCCGGTAGGTCGACGGCGACCCGATCAGCCCGCACCCGGGTCTTGCCACCGTCGAGAGGGACCAGGTGGCTGCGGGACACGGCCAGGACATAGCCCAGGCGGTGTTCGCGCAGGTGAGTGCGGAAGACGCTGCTGTTGCCGTAGGCCTCGTCCGCAGCCGCCCACCCGACGGGAACGCCGGCGTCGACCGCAGCGGTGATCATGTCGGCGGCCAGCTCGGACTTCGTGGCGAAGGCAACCTCGTCGGGAACCCCAGCGGCCTGGCATCTGTCCCGGTCATCGGTCCACGACACCGGCAGGTAGACCCGGCGGTCGATCAGCGTGTGCCCATGCCGGCTGGCATAGCCGCAGAACACCCCTACCTGCGCGTTCTCGATCCTGCCGGCAGTGCCGGTGTACTGGCGTTGCACCCCGACCGAATGCGTGCCCTTCTTCAGGTCCCCGGTCTCGTCGACAACCAGCACGCCGTCCGAGTCACCGAACCGGGCCACGACCACGTCGCGCAGATCGTCGCGGACAGCGTCGGCGTCCCACACCGCCCGATACAACAACCTCTGCATCGCGTCCGGCCGGGCATGCCCGGCCCGCTCCGCCAACTGCCAGCACGTCTTGACCTCAATGTCGGCCAGCAGCCCACTCACGAACGCCGTAGCCGTGCGCCGCGGCTCGACCCGCCCGAACCGTCCCGCGAACGCATCACACACCCCGGCCAGAACCTGCCGCCACCGGGCAGGGTTTACGCTGTGGCACGCGGCCACCGCCAGATCTGAAGTTATGTCCACAGCAGACAGACGATCACGCGGTGGCCGCACCTCGCCTACCAGGCCCCACCAGCGACATCTCAAACGGCGGCTGCCGTACTAGGCGGCGAGGCCGAGCATTTCGCCGGCTCGCACGTTGAATCGTTGGACCTCGTGGAGATTGCCGTACGGCTTCATGCGCCGTTGCAGGTCGCGTACGGTCTCGACGGCCCGTGACGAGTTGACCGAGGCGGCCAGGGCCACGACGCGCGCTGCTCGCGAGGCGGCAGCTTCGACGTTGGCCCGTTCGAGATCGGCGATCGACAGCGCAGCCTCGCTGAGAGCACCACGCCGAGCGCGCCCCTGACGGCGGGCACCGGTGGCGGACTCCTCGGCGAATCGCATGCTGGCTGTGCGCGCCGAGGATTAACGGCTGGCGATGACGTCAGACCCGAGCTGTAGCGGCGCCGTGTACCGTCCAAACTGGGCCTGTGGGGGTGGTGGCCGTTGACCACCATCCCGATCCTCGATCTGGAGGTGGACCGTTGCCATGATCAAGAAGGCGGACACCATAGGTGCGCGGGTCCGGTACTGGCGGATACGCCGGGGTGGGATGACGCAGGCCGTCCTCGCCGGCCTTACCGGCGTGAGTCAGTCGTACGTCTCGCAGATCGAGTCGGGGCGGAAGACGATCGACCGCCGCTCCACACTGGTCGCGCTTGCTGCGGCACTTCAGGTCACGGTGGCCGACTTGCTAGGCCAGGGCACGGAGCCTGGCGATCCGGCCCGCGAGAGCGCCGCCGAGTGCGTGCCGGCGATCTGGTCGGCTCTGATCGAGATTGAGGACGGCGAGCGTCGTTCGCCGACGCGAACGGCGGAGCAGTTGGTCGCGGAAATCGATCGAAGCGATCAACTCCGCATGATCTGCAACTATCCGGCGATGGCCGCGTCGCTCCCGAGATTGCTGGTCGAGGCCGCTGCCGTCGGCGGTCCGGCATTCGCTCGGGTGGCATACCAAGCTGCGACGTGCCTGCGGCATCTCGGATATCGGCATCTTGCCCTCAATGCGGCTCGAGTGGCCGTGTCGGCCGCCGAGCAGGTGGAAGATCCGGCCTGGATGGCGGCCTCCCGGTTCGCGTATGTGCAGAGTCTGCCGATCGAGGCCGCGTCGCTTGCCGCCAAGGCTGCTGACCGGTCGCTGATCGAGTTGCAGTCCGACGCCGCCGACGTGCGGGTACGGCAGATGCTCGGCCAGCTACACCTCTCGGCGGCACTGACCTCAACTGTGGAGGGCCGCACGGATGTAGCTCGTGACCATCTGGCCGAGGCCACCCGGGAAGCATCGAGCCTTGGAGACCCGGTGGACGGGGGAGGCTTCAACGGTTGCGGGTTCGGGCCGACCAACGTCGGGCTCTGGAAGATGTCCATTGCCGCAGAACAGGGCGAGATGGGCAGGGTGATTGAGCTGTCGCGGACGATACGCCCCAGGGTGCTGGCGGCAGCGAATCGTCAGATGGCCTATTGGCTGGACCTTGGCCGATCGTTGGCGGATAGCGGTCGTCGGGACGCGGAGGCGCTCGGCGCATTCGTGCAGGCCGAGCGAGTCGCGCCCACACCGTTCGCATTGAACCCCCTCGCGCGGGACGCGGTCGTGACCCTCGCTCAACGGGCGAGACGGCGGGCTATTTCGGACGACCTGCGGCGGATCGCTGGCCGAATGGGCATCAGTCTGGCTGCATAACTGGCGGTAATCGAACCATCACCTTCTCGCCCTACTGTCCGGTTCGGGGGCGGTTGCCTCCTCCGGCTTGGTGAGACGATGGTCAGCCCCTCCTGGCACGCTCTCCACAGCCGCTATCGGTGGAGGCGGGATGAGCGGGCAGGACGACGCCGGGGCGGGCAGCCCGGGTGAGCAAGCCGAGGCGACGGAGCGGGAGGCTGCGCGGCGGCGGATTCTGGCGCAGGCCGAGGCGGAGCGGATTCCGGTGGAGGAGACCACGAGGGCGGTACCGGACCGGCGGTGGCGGCATGACCAGCAGGGGTGAGCTGCCGATCGGGCGGCGGGTGGCGCAGTGGCGGGCGCGGCGGCGGATGACCCAGCAGGCGCTTGCGGATCGGCTGGGCAAGTCGAAGAGCTGGGTCGACAAGGTGGAGCGGGGTGCCCGCCGATTGGACAAGTTCTCGGTGATCCAGCAGATCGCCGAGGTGCTGCGGGTGGACCCGGCGGTGCTGCTCGGCCAGCAGTCACCGGCACCGGCCGGTGGGTCAGCGCGGGACGGCCTCGACGGAGTGCGGGCGGCGATGGCCGGGGTGTTTCGGGCGTCGGAGCGTCCGGTGGGGTTGGGCGAGCTTCGTCGGCACGTCGGGCATGCCTGGCTGACGTACCAGCATGCGCGGTATCCGCAGGTGGTGCGGGCGCTGCCGGGGATGTTGGACGCGGCGCAAGGGCTCTCGGCAGCCGCGCCGCCGTTGCTGGTGCAGGTGTACCGGATCGCGTCCTCGGTGCTGGTGAAGCTGGGGGAGGCGGATCTCGCCTGGCTGGCCGCCGATCGGGCCGTGGCGGCGGCGGGTGGCGATCGGGTGTTGGCGGGTACGGCTGCCGTCTCGATCGGGTCGGCGTTGCGGGCGGCGGGCCGGGAGCGGTTGGCGTTGGCGGCGACGGTCGCCGCCGCTGGGCGGCTCGTGCCGGTCCCGGGCGGAACAGCGAGGCCGGTGGGTCCGAGCGGGAGGCCGGTGGGTCTGGGCGGGAGGCCGGTGGGCCTGGGCGGGAGGGCGGTGGGCCCGAGCGGGAGGGTGAGGCTGGGCGGGGTGGGGCTGAGTGGGAGGGCGCCGGGTGGGACGGTGGGGCTGGGCGGGACGGTGGGGTCGGGTGGGCTGTTGGAGGAGTCGGCGGTGGGCGGGACGCTGTTGCTTCAGGCGGCCTTTGCTGCCGCGACGTGTGGCGAGGTCGGCCAGGCCGGGGTGCTGCTTGACCGGGCCGCCGAGGTCGCGCAGGGATTCGACGCGGGGGAGGACCCGCACCGGACGTGTTTCGGATCCGTGGTCGTGGAGTTGGCGCGGGTGGTGGTGGCCGTCGAGGGTGGTGACGCGGTGGAGGCGGTGTGTCGGCACGAGGTGGTGATGCGGCGGGACGGGTGGCGGCGGTTGCCGGCCGAGTATCGGGGTGCGTATCTGATGGACGCCGCGCGGGCGTACCTGCTGGCCGGTGACCTGGCGGGGGCAGGGCGGATGCTGGTCGCAGCCGACAGTGTGGCACCGGCCGAGGTCCGGTCGCGTCCGTCGGCGCGTACTCTCCTCGCCGAGATCGCCCGGGGGCGACCCGCACCGGCCGGCGTCGCCCGCCTGGCCACCCTCGTCGGCCTCACTCGATGAGCGGTGGTCAGTCCCTTCGGGGTGTTTGGGTGCGTTTCTTGCTGCCAGGGCAGCAAGAAACGCACCCAAACACCGATGCCGTGCCAGGAGGCGGCGGGCAGCTCGATCCCGGATCGAGCGTGATCATGGAAGGTGTCGACCAGCCACGAGCCGGCGATGGTGGCCGGGTACGGGTCGGCGGGCAACCCGGCGGCGGTGCCGTCGTAGACCTCGATCAGGCGGAGCCAGGCCGTGGTCGGCAGGTTGTCGTGCACCTGTGCCACCCACTGGATGTGGTCGCTGTCGACCATCTTCGGCAGCAGGACCAGCGCCGCCAGGGCGGCGGCGACAGCGGCCGGGGTGTACCGGATCAGGCGCGGAGATAGCCGAGCAGCTCGTGATCAGCGTGGTCACCGTTCGGCGCGCCACCAGCGGGTGAGCAGCACGGCGGCGGCGATGAAGCCGAGGGCGGCGGGGGCGGCGGCGAACCAGTTGATCTCGCCGGGGGAGGTGACGGCGGCGCCGACCGCGGCGTAGCCGAACGCCGTCGGGGCGGAGGCGATCACGCTGCCGACGAGGAACGGCAGCACCCGTGCGCCGGTGGTGCCGTAGCCGTAGCTGACCAGGCCGAAACCGGAGATCGGCAGCAGCCGTACGGTGATCACCCCGAGGACGCTCTGCCGGGTGAACCAGCGGTCGAGGCGGGCCAGCCGGCCCCGGACGCGTTCGGCGACGAACTCCCGGCCGAGCAGCCGACCCACGGTGAAGCCGATCGCCGCCGCGAGCAGCGCCGCGCCCAGCGCGTAGAGGGCGCCCGGCAGCGCGCCGAAGATCGCTCCGGCGGCGAGCGTGATGAAGGTACGGGGGACCAGTGCCACCAGCAGCAGCGCCCCGCCGAGGACGCCGGCGACCGGGGCGAGGTCACCCAGCCGGTCGCCGAACTGCGGCAGCGCCGTCGGGTCGGGGCGCGGCACCAGCAGCAGCGTGATCCCGAAGCCGGCGAGCAGGAGCAGCAGCAGCCCGAACCGGACGGCCGACGGCCGGGCGGTGACCGGGTACGCCGATCGCCAGAAGGCCAGCAGCCGCCGGAGGGCGGGGATCATGGTCGGGCGGTGGCCACCGCGGTCCGGCGTTCGGCCCGCAGCCGGTCGGCCCAGGTGTCGTCGAGCGGCGGGAGCTGCTGGGCGCCGGTGGCCCAGCGCAGCAGCAGGTCGGCCAGGGCCGGGTTGCGGGCCAGCGCCGGGCCGTGCGAATACGTGCCGAGCAGTTTGCCCCGCCAGGCGCCCTCGGTGGTGCCGTCGTTGCCGACGCCGGTGGTGATCCGCGCCAGCGGGGAGACCCCGGGGCCGAGGTGGGTCCGGCCGCCATGGTTCTCGAAGCCGGTCAGCGGCGGCAGGCCGAGGCGGGCGTCGATGTCGCCGGCCAGCTCGCCGACGGCCCGGCTGGGCCCCCGGTCGGAGGAGAGGTCGAGCAGTTCCAGGCCCTGGTACTGGGTGCCCTTGGCGAAGAAGGAGGTGCCCAGCAACTGGTAGCCGGCGCAGACGCCGAACACCACCGAGCCCTGGGCCACCGCCCGGTGCAGGCCGCCGTCGGCGAGCAGCCGTTGCGCGCCGAGCGCCTGCGGGCCGTCCTCGCCGCCGCCGATCAGGTAGATGTCGGCGGTGGTGGGCAACTGCTGGTCGGAGCGGACCTCCAGCACCTCGACCGGGAACCCGCGCTGCTGGGCCCGGCGGGCCAGGATCAGGGCATTGCCCCGGTCGCCGTAGGTGGACAGCAGGTCCGGGTAGATCCAGACGATGCGCAGGGTCTCAGTTGACACGGTCCAACTCCGCTCGGATGTCCTGGAACGCGGTGTAGTTCGCGATGACCTCCAGCCGCCCCGGTGGCACCGCGCGGACGGCGTCGTCGAAGGTGCGGACGTACTGGAAGGGCACGTCGTTGACCTCCAGCCGGACGGCCAGGTCGTACGCCCGGTCGCCGGTGATGAGCACCAGGCGCCCGCGCAGCGGCGCGAAGTCCACGTCGAAGAGCCAGGAGGTGTCCAACCCGTCGGGGTCGCGGGCGTTGATGGACAGCAGGGTCGGCGCCTCGTCGGCCATGTCGAACGCCTCCAGCCAGCTGGCCGGGTTCTTCGCCAGCAACAGCCGGACGGTGCGCCCCTCCCGCACCACCTGGGCGTAGCGCCCGGCCACCGAGGTGACGTCGCCGAGCCGGGGGACCGCGTCGAACGGGCGTACGCCGAACTCGGCGGCGACCGCGAGGGCGGTGGCCGCGTTGCCGACGTTGACCTTGCCCGGCAGCTGGAGCTTGACCTTGTACCAGGCGCCGGTCGGGTCGACGACGCCCTCCTCGTCCACGGTCCACTGCGGCTCCGGCCGGCGCAGCGGGCAGCCCGTGCACCACCACTGCTCGCCGGAGCGCTGGATGGTCGAGCCGCACTCGGGGCAGACCCAGGAGTCGTCGTGCCACCGTTGCCCGGCGGAGAACCAGGTGACGTGCGGCGGGGTGATCCGGTGGTCGTGGGTGGCCGGCGGGGTGGCCGACCAGACCACCATCGGGTCGTCGGCGTTGGCGACGACGCGGATGTCGGGGTGGCGGGCCAGCGCCGCGCGCCAGAGCTGCGCCATCATGGCGACCTCCTTGGCCCGGTCCAACTGGTCGCGGGAGAGGTTGAGCAGCGCCACCACGTGTGGCTCGGTCGCCTCGATCACCTGGGCGAGGTAGTGCTCGTCGACCTCCAGCACGGCGTACGGGGTGCTGCCCGCCTTGGCCAGCGCGGAGGTGTGCCCGGTGGGCATGTTGGCGCCGAACGAGTTGGTGGCGACCCGGCCGAGCACCCCGACGGCCGCGGCGGCCAGCCGGGTGGTCGTGGTCTTGCCGTTGGTGCCGGAGATCAGCGCGATGGCCCGCCCGGCGGAGAGGTGGGCGAGCAGTTCCGGGTCGATCTTGAGGCCGAGCCAGCCACCGATCACCGAGCCGTCGCCACGGCCCGCCGCCCGCGACAACGCCGCGGCGGTCCGTGACACGGAGCTGGCCACCTTCGCCCGCAGGGGCATCTTCGCGTCCGTCACGCGAGCGAGGTTACCGGACCAGGAGACCCGGGAGATCGCCGCCGACGACGATCCGTCCGGACCGGCTTACCGGCCGACCGGGCCGCCGGCGCTCGTTCGGATGGAGTCGATCTATGTCGGATAGCGGACGCGCCCCAGCGCGGGCCGCGGCCCTCCACTCCGCTCCACCCCGACTGACGTGCGGTTTTGCCCTTCAGTTCGGCGCGCCACGCGGTCGAATCTGGTTGCGAGTGGAGGGAAGTGGAGTAGAGTGGGGCGCATTGGTGAGGCCGGGAGGGCCCACCGGCCCGGGGGGTCAGCGGCGCGCGAACGCCGCTCAAGGGCGAGGGGGTTGGGCCGATGTTCCTCGGCACCCACACTCCGCGCCTGGACGACAAGGGCCGGTTGATCCTTCCGGCGAAGTTTCGGGATGGGTTGGCGGGGGGTGTCGTGATCACTAAAGGGCAGGAGCGCTGCCTCTATGTCTTCCCGACACCGGAGTTCCAGCGGATCGCGGAGCAGTTGCGCGCGCAGCCGATGACGCACAAGGCGGCCCGGGCCTACAGCCGGGTCTTCTTCGCCAGCGCCCACGACGAGGTGCCGGACAAGCAGGGCAGGGTGACCATCCCGGCGCATCTGCGCACGTACGCGGGGCTCGACCGGGACCTGGTGGTCATCGGCGCGAGCACGCGGGTGGAGATCTGGGACAGGGTCGCCTGGGAGACCTACCTCGCCGAGAGCGAAGACGACTTCGCCGACATCGAGGAAGGGGTGCTGCCAGGCGGTCTGTAGGGCGTGGCGACGCCCGACGTACTGCGAGATCTCCAGCCGCTTTCGAGTTCCTGGCATCCCTTCCCCGGTGCCAGGCGCGCGATCCGACCTCAGGGCCGTGGCCCGACGGGCGGGCGGAGAGCGGATGGGGATCTGGCGGTACGACGGCACGGCGTCGTCCGACGAGCAGGCGCGAGGACAATAACCGGTTCAACCAGTGGGGGTCGACATGGGGGAGCTACGCGGCACGCACGTGCCGGTGTTGCTCGAGCGGTGTCTCGAGCTGCTCGCCCCCGCGCTGGGCCGGGGTGGGCGCACCGTCCACGTGGACGCGACGCTGGGTCTGGCCGGGCACGCCGAGGCGGTGCTCCTGGCCCATCCGGAGACGATCCTGGTCGGGCTGGACCGGGACACCGAGGCCCTGGCCCACGCCCGGGTCCGGCTGGCCCGGTTCGCCGACCGAATCCACCTGGAGCACGCCGTCTACGACGAGCTGCCCGAGGTGCTCGACCGGCTGGGCCATCCGACCGTGGACGGGATCCTGTTCGATCTCGGTGTCTCCTCGTTGCAGCTCGACGCGCCCGACCGCGGGTTCGCCTACGCGCAGGACGCGCCGCTGGACATGCGGATGGACCAGACCCGGGGGGTGACCGCCGAGGAGGTGGTCAACACCTACGGGCATCCGGAACTGGCCCGGGTGCTGCGGGTGTACGGCGAGGAGAAGTTCGCCGGGCGGATCGCCTCGGCGATCATCCGGGAGCGGGAGCGGGGCCCGATCACCTCGTCGGCGCGGCTGGCCGAGCTGGTCCGGGAGTCGATTCCGGCACCAGCCCGACGAACGGGTGGACACCCGGCAAAGAGAACGTTTCAGGCTTTACGGATCGAGGTAAACAGGGAGCTGGCGGCGCTGGAGACGGCGCTGCCGGCCGCTCTCGACCGGCTTTCGGTCGGCGGTCGCCTGGTGGTCCTGTCCTACCACTCGCTGGAGGACCGGCTCACCAAACAGGCGCTCGCCGACCGGGTCCGCAGCACGGGCCCGATCGACCTTCCGGTCGAACTGCCCGGGTCGGAGCCGACGTTCCGGCTGCTCAGCCGGGGCGCGGAGCTGCCCGGGGAGGTGGAGGTCGCCGCCAATCCGCGGGCCGCTTCGGTGCGCCTGCGTGCGGCGGAACGGATCGACCCGCAGGCCCGGCAACGGGGGCGTACCGACCGCGAACGGTACCGCCGCCGGGTCAAGGCGATGCACCAACCGGGGACGGCATCGGCCACGGGATCCGGTCCGGATCCGCGGCGGATGCCGGGGGACAGCACGGACGAAGAGGGGGAGGGAACATGAACGTTGACAAGCGCCGGGACATCGCCGGCGCCGGGCAGCGCGCACCGCGGTCGGGGGGCCGGATCGCGGCGGAGCGGGTCCGGGGGGCCGGGGACGCACGGCGGGCGGACCGGGCCGGCCGGCCGGCGGAGACTCGCGCCCGGGGGGCGCGCGAGTTTCCGACCCAGGGCAGCGCCGCGCTGCGTCCGGTGGAGCGCGCCGCCGCCGAGCGGGCGGAGTCGCCGCGGCTGCGGGTCGCCCCGCCGCCGCCGGTGCGGGTGCCCCGGGCACCCTTCGCGGCGCTCGTCGTGGTGCTCGTCGTCGGCGGGGTGCTGGGCATCCTGGCGGTCAACACGAAGATCAACGAGAACGCCTTCCGGCTGGACGAACTGCAGCAGCAGCAGGCCAAGCTCGACGTGGAGCAGCAGCAGCTGAAGAAGCAGATCGCCGAGTCCGAGTCGCCGGGCAACCTCGCCGCCCAGGCCCGCAAGCTGGGGCTGGTCGAGTCGGGCGAGCTGGGGCTGATCCGGCTGCCGGACGGCAAGCTGATCGGCGTGCCGCAGCCGGCCGTCGGGCAGCCGTCCATCGCGAGCCAGGGCGGACAGGGGTAGATCGTGCCACCGAGGTCGGAGGAACCGCGCCGGGATGCCACAGGCTCCCGGCGCGGTTCGTCGCGCGGCACCGGAGAGCGGGGTGTGCCGCCCCGGGCGGCAGGGGACCGGGACGCCGAGCCGGGCATCGGCGGGATCTCCGACGCTCGCGCGTACACCCCTCGGGGCCGGACCATCCGGGAGGGTGCCGCGCCGGCCGCCGCCGGCCGCGCCGAGCAGCGGCGCACCCCACGCAGCAGCCGGACGCAGGACCCGTTCCGGCCGGCGTTGCAGGTGCTCGACGGCGGTCGCGCCGCCGGATGGGCCGGTGGCCGGCCGGGCGGTCCGGCCCGGCGGGACGGCGGCGCCGGCCGCGGCGCGGTGGTCCGGACCGTCACCGACCGCACCCGGCGCGACGAACCGCCGGCCGTCGCGCCACGGCGGCGGGTCGCCGCCGGCGAGTCGCGCCGGGGGGACCGGCCGCCCGTGCGCCGACCGGCCCGCAAGCCACCCCGCCCGCCCCGGCTCGCCGACCCCGGGCGCCGGCTGCGGCTGGGCACCGCGCTGGCGCTGGCCCTCTTCGTGGCCATCGGCGTGCGGCTCGTCGCGCTCCAGGCGGTCGACACCCCGGCGTACGCCGACGGCGGGCTCGCCGACCGCCTCCGGACCGTGCAGCTGCCCGCGCCGCGCGGGGCGATCTACGACCGTTCGGGCGAGGCCGCCCTGGCGCACAGCGTGGAGGCCCGGTACGTCTACGCCGACCCGACCCGGATCGAGGACATCGGGGCGACCGCGCGGTCGCTCTCCCCGCTGCTCGGCATCCCGGCCTCGGAGCTGGCCGAGAAGATGCGACCGCGCAAGCGGATCAACGGCGACGACTCCCAGTTCGAGTACCTCGCCCGGGGGGTGGACATCGACCGCGCCAAGGAGATCATGGCGCTCAAGCTGTCCGGTATCAACACCCACCGCGACGAGCGGCGCGAGGTGCCCGGCGGCGACCTGGCCGCCAACCTGATCGGCTTCACCAGCCCGGACATGGTCGGGCTGGAGGGCCTTGAGGCGCGCCTCGACGACCTGCTGCACGGCGAGGACGGCCAGCGGGTCTTCGAGGTCGGTCTCGGCGACCTGGCCGCGCCCATCCCCGGCGGCTACAGCCGGACCACCAGGGCGAAGCCGGGCAGCTCCATCGTGCTGACCATCGACCGTGATCTGCAGTTCATGACCCAGCGGATCCTCGCCGAGCAGGCCAGGGCGGCGCATGCCAGCACCGCCGCGGCCGTGGTGCTGGACGTGCGTACCGGCGAGGTGCTGGCCCAGGCCAGCTACCCCACCTACAACGCGGCGAAGCCCTCACCGAGCGACCCGACGGACCGGGAGGACGCGGCCACCAGCTTCGTCGTCGACCCGGGCTCGGTGCACAAGGCGATCACGTTCGGGGCGGCGCTTCAGGAGGGGGTGATCACCGCGGACACCTCGTTCCCGGTGGCCAACTCCGTCGTCAAGGGCGACCAGCCATTCCGGGACACCCACCCCGCCAACGGCCGGCGGATGAGCGCGGCCGGGATGATGGCGTACTCCTCCAACGTCGGCACCATCGCGATCGCCGACAAGCTCGGCGCCGAGCGCCTGATCGACTACCAGCGGCGGTTCGGGCTGGGCGAGCGGACCGAGGTCGGCATGCCCGGTGAGGCGAGCGGGCGGCTGCTGCCACTGACGGAGTGGAGCGACTCGTCGTACGGGTCGGTGCCGATCGGGCACAGTGTGGACGCCACCCCGTTGCAGATGGCCGCCGCGTACGCCGCCATCGCCAACGACGGCACGTACATCCAGCCGCACCTGGTGAAGGAGACGATCGCCCCGGACGGGACGCGGAGCCCGGCGGCGGAGCCGACGACCCGCCCGGTGCTCAGCCCGGCCAACGCCGCCGCCCTGCGGACCATGTTGGAGGCGGTCACCACGGTGGAGAGCGCCACCGGTCTGGCCGCGGCGGTGCCCGGCTACCGGGTCGCCGGCAAGACCGGCACCGGTTGGCGGCTGGTCGAGGGCAAGAAGCAGCCCGGCGATGTCGCCTCGTTCATCGGGATGGCCCCGGCGGAGAACCCGCGATACGTGATCGCGGTCTTCGTGCACAGCCCCGCCGGCGGTGGCGGTCAGGTCGCGGCGCCGGCGTTCCGGGACATGATGACCTTCACGCTACGTCACTTCAAGGTGCCGCCGTCGACGGAACCGGCACCGACGTTCACGGTGTTCCCGTAGCCGCTGCCTGCGGTTCGACTCCATGAGACGGAGATTCAGGCGCGCCGTGCGGCCGGGAGCGGGCGACCGGGTAGGGTCTGACGCCGTGCGTGGCAATCCTCGTCCCCGTACCGTGACCGGAATCCGGCTCGGTGACCTGGCCGCCCGGCTCGCCGTGGCGCCTCCTACCAGCGGTGATCCGATGGTGACCGGGGTGACCCACGCCAGCGGCGAGGTCCACCCCGGCGACCTGTACGCCGCCCTGCCCGGTGCCCGCCGGCACGGCGCCGAGTTCGCCGCCGACGCGGCGGCGGCCGGAGCGGTTGCCCTGCTGACCGATCCGGCCGGCGCGCGGCTGGCCGCCGGGACGGGGCTGCCGGCCCTGGTGGTGCCCGATCCCCGCGCGGTGCTCGGCTCGCTCGCCTCGGCCGTCTACGGCGACCCGACGGCGGGGCTGACCGTGATCGGGGTGACCGGCACCGCCGGCAAGACCTCCACCGCCTACCTCATCGAGTCGGGACTGCGCGCCGCCGGCCACACCACCGGCCTGATCGGCACCGTGGAGACGCGTCTCGGCGAGCTGGTGATCGACAGCGTACGCACCACGCCCGAGGCCACCGACCTGCACGCGATGCTGGCCGCCGCCCGCGAGCGGGGGGTGACCGCGGTGGTCATGGAGGTCTCCAGCCACGCCCTGGCGATGGGCCGGGTCGGCGGGGTGCGGTTCACCGTCGGCGACTGGACCAACTTCGGCTCCGACCACCTCGACTTCCACACCGACTCCGCCGACTACTTCGCGGCCAAGGCGCGGCTGTTCGACGGCCGCTGCGCTGTGGAGGTGCTCAACCACGACGACCCGGCACTGAAGGGGCTGTTCCGGCCGGGCACGGTCAGCTTCTCCGCGGCCGGTGACCCGGCGGCCACCTGGTGGGCCGACCAGGTCGACGGCGAGGGGTACGCCCAGCGGTTCACCGTGCACGGCCCGGACGGGCGGGAACTGCCCGCCGCGGTGGCGCTGCCCGGCCGGCACAACGTGGCCAACGCCCTGCTGGCCATCGCCACCCTGGTGGCCGCCGGGGTCGACCCGGCGATCGCCGCCGAGGGGGTGGCCGCCTGCGGCGGCGTACCCGGCCGTCTGGAGTCGGTGGGCGTGGCCGGCGGTGTGCGCGGCGTGGTCGACTACGCGCACAAGACGGACGCCATCGTGGCGGCGCTGGCCGCGCTGCGCGAACTCAGCACCGGCCGGCTGATCTGCGTGATCGGTGCGGGCGGCGACCGCGATCGGGGCAAGCGGCCGATGATGGGCGCCGCCGCCGCGGAGGGCGCCGACGTGGTGGTGGTGACCGACGACAACCCGCGTACCGAGGATCCCGCGGCGATCCGTGCCGAGGTGCTCGCCGGGGCCTACCGGGCCGGCGGGCCGGCCCGGGTCGTCGAGATCGCCGGCCGCCGTCCGGCGATCGACGAGGCCGTGCGGTTGGCCGCGCCGGGCGACGTGGTGGCGGTGCTGGGTAAGGGGCACGAGCGCGGTCAGGAGGTCGCCGGCGAGGTGCACCCGTTCGATGACCGGACCGAACTGGCCGACGCGCTGCGCGGCCGCTTCGGGGATCTGGAGGGCCGCCCGTGATCACGCTCAGCCTGGCCGAGGCGGCCTCGGCGGTCGGCGGTCGGCTGGTCGCCGCCGATCCCGCCGCGCAGCTCACCGGGAGCGTCGAGTTCGACTCTCGCAAGGTCACCCCCGGTGGGCTCTTCGTCGCCTTCGACGGGGAGAAGGTGGACGGGCACGACTACGCCGCCGGGGCCGTCGAGGCCGGCGCGGTGGCGGTGCTGGGCACCCGCGTGGTGCCCGGGGTACCGATGATCCTCGTCGCCGACGCGCTGGACGCGATGGGCCGGCTGGCCCGCGCGGTGGTGGACCGGCTGCCCGAGCTGACCGTGATCGGGCTGACCGGCTCCTCCGGCAAGACCACCACCAAGGACCTCATCGCCCAGTTGACCGCCCGGCTGGGCGAGACGGTGGCGCCGCCCGGGTCGTTCAACAACGAGCTGGGGCACCCGTACACGGCGTTGCAGGCCGGGCCGGGCACCCGCTACCTGGTGCTGGAGAAGGGCGCGCGCGGCATCGGCCACGTGCGGTACCTCTGCGAGGTGGCGCCGCCCCGCATCGCCGTGGTGCTCAACGTCGGGGTCTCGCACATCGGCGAGTTCGGCTCGCAGGAGAACATCGCGCTGGCCAAGGGCGAACTGGTCGAGGGGCTGCCGGCCGCCGGCCTGGCCGTGCTCAACGCCGACGACCCGCTGGTGGAGGCCATGGCCGCCCGTACGGTGGCCCGGGTGGTCCGCTACGGCGAGGCGGCCCACGCCGACGTGCGGGCCGTGGACGTGACGCTGGACGAGCGCGGGCGGCCCGCGTACACCCTGGTGACGCCGGAGGGTAGCGCGCCGGTGCGGCTCGGGCTGACCGGGCGGCACCAGGTCTGGAACAGCCTGGCCGCCGCGGCGGTGGCGCGGGAGCTGGGCATGCCGCTGACCGAGCTGGCCGTCGCGCTGGGCGCGCTCGGGTTGGTCTCCACCCGTCGGATGGACGTCTTCGAGCGCACCGACGGGGTGACCGTGATCGACGACTCGTACAACGCCAATCCGGCGTCGATGGCGGTGGCGCTGCGTGCGCTGCACGGCATCGGCAGCGGGCGGCGTACCGTCGCGGTGCTTGGCTACATGGCCGAGTTGGGCGAGTTCGAGGCGCAGGGACACGCCGAGGTGGGCCGTCTCGCGGCCGAGCTGGGCGTCGACCGGCTGCTCGTGGTCGGCGAGGCGGCGGCGCCGATCCATCACGGGGCTACATCGGTAGGTGACTGGGGAGGAGGATCGGTGCTGCTCACCGATCAGGCGGCGGCCGTCGAGGTGCTGCGCAGCGAGCTACGGCCGGGCGACGTCGTCCTGGTGAAGGGCTCCCGGTACCGGACCTGGGAGGTGGCCGACGCGCTGCGCGTCGACGCCGCCGGGACCGGCACGGGTACGCCGGCCGAGGGTGGCGCGGCGTGAGGGCGGTCATCGTGGCCATCGGGGTGGCCTTCCTCGTCTCGTTGTTCGGCACCCCGATCGCGATCAAGGTCTTCACCCGGTTGAAGGCCGGTCAGCCCATCCGGGCCGAGGGCCCGCAGATGCACCAGGGCAAGAAGGGCACGCCGACGATGGGCGGCGTGGTGTTCATCCTGGCCACCGTCATCGCGTACGTGGCCGGCCACCTCGCCCTGACCACCCTGCCGGACGCGCAGATCGCCCAGGTCGAGCCGACCATCACCGCGCTGGTGCTGCTGGGGCTGATGGTCTTCTGCGGCGCGGTCGGTTTCCTCGACGACTTCCTCAAGGTCCGCAAGCGGCACAGCGGTGGCCTGAGCGCCCGAGGCAAGCTGCTCGGGCAGATCCTGGTCGGTGCGGTGTTCGGGATCATCGCGCTCTACTTCCCCTCCACCATGACCGACGCCACCGGCGCGGTGACCAACACCGAGACGGTCGGCAGCACCATGCTCAGCTTCATCCGGGACATCCCGGCGCTGGACGTCACCAAGATCGGCGCGGTGATCATCTTCATCTTCGTGGTGATGGCCGCGACCAACGGTGTCAACCTGACCGACGGCCTCGACGGGCTGGCCACCGGCGCCTCGGTGATGGTGCTCGGCGCGTACGCGGTGATCGCGTTCTGGCAGTACCGGCACTGGTGCGCCGACCCGGCGTACACCGCCAACCCGAACAACTACTGCTACACCGTCCGGGATCCGCTGGAGATCGCACTGATCGCCGGCGCGGCGGCCGGGGCGTGCGTCGGCTTCCTGTGGTGGAACACCTCGCCGGCCCGGATCTTCATGGGCGACACCGGGGCGCTCGGCCTCGGTGGCCTGATCGCCGGCATGGCGATGTCCACCCGCACCATCCTGCTGCTGCTGATCATCGGTGGACTGTTTGTGATCATCACGATGTCGGTGGTGATCCAGATCATCTCCTTCAAGACCACCGGCAAGCGGGTGTTCCGGATGTCGCCGTTGCAGCACCACTTCGAGCTGGCCGGCTGGAGCGAGGTCAACATCGTGGTCCGCTTCTGGATCATCGCCGGCATCGGTGTGGCCATCGCCCTCGGCCTCTTCTACAGCGACTTCCTCGCCAACATGGGCTGACCCGCCGGTCCGCCCGGCCGGGCCGCCCGGGGCCGCCCGGCTGGGAAGCAGGTGGCTGCTGTGGCGATCCAGCTGTGCGCTCAGCTCGACAGGGGCTGAACCCCTTGGTGGTGGGGAGCGGACGGTCGCACCATCGTGACCGCGTGACAGCAGGGCGTGACCAGCGCAAGTTCGACACGCCGACCGGCCGGTACCGCCGGTGTCAGGTGCCGGGAACCGCGATGATGACGCTGTGGGGGAGGCACGAGCAGGAGGCGACGCGCCAGCGGCGCGCCGGTCGCCAGTCGCCGGCCCGGGTACCGCCGAGGTGGCCGCCGCGACGCGGCCCAGCGGGTCGGGAGCGCGCGGGTCGGGAGCCGGCGGGTCAGGGGCTGACGGATCGGGAGCCGGCGGCGCGTGGCGCGGGCTGGACGCGGTGGGGTCACTGGCCGCGCTGCGGGGGCTGCTGTCCCGGCCGCTGGCGTCCTACCACCTGCTGCTGGCCAGCGCCGGGCTGCTGCTGCTGATCGGCCTGACCATGGTCTTCTCGGCCACCAGCGTGCGGGACTACGCCCAGGGCGGCAACGCCTCGGCGTCGCTGACCAAGCAGGCGATCTTCGCGGTGATCGGCGTCGGCGCGTTCTGGGCCTGCCAGCGGCTGCCGGCCCGCACCTACCGGGCGCTGGGCCGGCCGACGCTGGCGGTCGCGGTGGGGCTGCTGGTGCTGCTGAACCTGCTGGAGGCGTACGGGCGGCTGACCAACGGCCCGGCAAAGATCGGCCCGCTGGAGGCCGACCTGCTGTGGCTGTTCATCGGCGGCTTCGGCCTGCAGCCCTCCGAGCTGGCGAAGTTCGCGCTGGTGCTGTGGGGCGCACACGTGCTGGCCCGCAAGGGCGCGGCGCTGGGCTGGTGGCGGGAACTGGCCACCCCGCTCTTCCCCGTGGTGGGCCTGATGTTCGTCCTGGTCGGCTACAACGACCTTGGTAGCATGCTCTGCCTGCTGGCCCTGGTCGTCGGGCTGCTCTGGGCGGCGGGGGTGCGGCTGCGGGTCTTCGCCGCGCTGAGCGCCATCGGTCTGGTCGGCATCGGCCTGCTGGTCGCGGTCGCCTCCCTCGGCGCCGGCTCCGGGGTGCGCGGCGAGGAGAACTACCGCCTGGCCCGGCTCACCGTCTTCATCAGCCCGCCGGCACTGGACGACTGCAGGGAGACCCTCTGCTACCAGATGGTCCAGGCCCGCTACGCCATCGCCAACGGCGGCTGGTTCGGCACCGGGCTGGGCCAGGGGCGTACCAAGTGGGCCTGGCTGCCGGCGGCGGAGAACGACTTCATCTTCGCGGTGATCGCCGAGGAACTCGGGGTGGTCGGCTGCGCCGTGGTGGTCACCCTCTTCGCCGTACTCGCCTACACCGGCCTGCGCATCGCCCGGCGCGTCGACGACCCGTTCCGCCGCCTGGCCGCCACCGGGGCCACCGCGTGGCTGGTCGGCCAGGCGTTCATCAACATCGGCGGGGTGATCGGCCTGCTGCCGCTGACCGGCGTACCGCTGCCCTTCATCTCCGACGGCGGCAGCGCCCTGGTCGTCACCCTCGCGGCGGTCGGCATGCTGGCCTCCTTCGCCCGCGCGGAACCGGATGCGGCCCGGGCACTGCATGCCCGTCCGCCGGCCCGGTGGGTCCGACTAGTGTGGGCACCGTTGCCGCCGCTTCCCGGCCGGCGCCGTCGCGCGGCGCCGCCGTCGGCCGCCCGGGGTTCCGTGCCCCAGGCACGCAAGCGGCGCAGGGACGACCAGGCCGCACCGCGTGGCGCCCGGGACGGCCGGGGTCGCGGCGGGTCGGCGGACGAGAGGAGACGGTGATGGGTCCGCTGCGTTCGGTGGTGCTCGCAGGAGGTGGCACCGGGGGGCACATCTACCCGTTGCTCGCCTTCGCCGACTGCCTGCGCCGGCACGACCCCGGCGTCCGGATCACCTGCCTCGGCACCCCGAAGGGTCTGGAGAACGAGCTGATCCCGCCGGCCGGCTACGACCTGCGGCAGATCCCGGCCTACCAGCTGCCCCGGTCGATCAACATGAACCTGGTCCGCACCCCGGGCCGGATGTGGACCGCCGCCCGCGCGGCCGGCAAGGTGATCGACGAGGTGCGCGCCGACGTGGTGGTGGGCTTCGGCGGGTACGTCTCGGTGCCGGCCTACCTGGCCGCGTGGCGGCGGGAACTGCCCATCGTGATCCACGAGGTGAACGTCCCCCCGGGCGTGGCCAACCGGCTGGGCATGAAGTTCACCAAGCACGTCGCGGTCGGCTTCCCGCACCAGCCGTCGCAGGCCGAGTCGCTGCGCGACGCCCGCGTGGTCGGCGTGCCGCTGCGCCGCAGCATCGCCGGGCTGGACCGGGCAGCCATGCGGAACGCCGCCCGCGCCCACTTTGGGCTCCGCCCCGACCTGCCGGTGCTCTTCGTCGCCGGCGGATCGCAGGGCGCCCGTTCGATCAACCTCGCCGTCGCCGGGGCGGCCAAGGAACTGGCCCGCAACGGCATCCAGGTGCTGCACGTGATCGGTGCCCGCAACGAACCGGTGCCGATCCCGACCGACCTGCCGGTGCCGTACGTGACCCTGCCGTACCTGTCCGACATGGACGCCGGGTACGCCGCCGCGGACCTGATGCTCGGCCGGGGTGGGGCGATGACCTGTGCCGAGGTCGCCGCGATCGGGCTGCCGACCATCTACGTGCCGTACCCGCACAGCAACCAGGAGCAGAAGCGCAACGCGCTGCCGGTGGTCGAGGCCGGCGGCGGGCTGCTGGTCGACGACGCCGAGATGACCCCGGACTGGCTCGAACGGACGGTGATCCCGCTGATCCGTGACCCGCAGCGGCTCTACGCGATGAGTGCCGCGGCGGCCGGTTACGGGCGGCGCGACGGCGACGAGGCCCTGCTCAACTTCGTCTACGAGGCGGTCACCCGATGACGACGTTCAGCCCGGCCGGCACCCTGACCGCCGAGGACCTCGGCCACATCCACCTGATCGGGGTGGGCGGGGTCGGCATGAGCGGCCTGGCCCGGCTCTTCCTCACCCGGGGCCTGCCGGTCTCCGGCAGCGAACTGCGCGAGTGGCCGTCGCTGGCCGGCCTGCGGGCGCTCGGCGGGACGATCCAAATGACCCACGAGACGGCCAACCTCGACGGGGTCGACACCGTCGTCTACTCCTCGGCCATCCCCGCCGACCACTTGGAGATGGTCGAGGCGCGCCGGCGCGGGCTGCGGGTGCTGCACCGCTCGGAGGCGCTCGCGGCCGCGATGACCGGCCGCCGCACCGTGGCCGTCGCCGGTACGCACGGCAAGACCACCACCACCTCCATGGTCACCATGGTCCTCCAGCAGGCCGGCGCGGATCCGTCCTTCGTCATCGGTGGCGAGATCTCCGAGGTGGGCTCGGGGGCGCACCACGGCACCGGCGAGTACTTCGTGGTCGAGGCCGACGAGAGCGACCGCTCCTTCCTCATCTACCGCCCGTTCGTCTCGATCATCACCAACGTGGAGGCGGACCACCTGAACACCTACGGCGACCTGGCCAACCTGGAGGCCACCTTCGCCGAGTTCGCCCGGCTCACCGATCCCGCCGGCTTCGTCATCACCTGCGCCGACGACCCGGGCGGGCGGCGGCTGGCGGCCACCCTCCGGGCCGAGGGGCGCCGGGTGTACACCTACGGCGAGTCCGCCGACGCCGACCTGCGGCTGACCGACATGGCCTCCTCGGCCCGGGGGATACGGTACCTCGCCCACATCGACGGCCGCTCGCTGGGCGAGTTCCGGCTGCCGGTGCCCGGCCGGCACATGGGGCTCAACAGCGCCTCGGCGGTGCTGGCCGCGTACCTGCTGGAGCTTCCGCCGCAGGCGACCGAGGCCGCGCTGGCGGCCTTCCCGGGCGTACGCCGGCGCTTCGAGCGCAAGGGCGTCGTCGACGGGGTGCTCGTCTACGACGAGTACGCCTACCACCCGACGTCGATGACCCTGGCCCTGCAGACGTTGCGCGAGGTGGCCGCCGACGGCCGCCTGATCGTCGTCTTCCAGCCGTACCGCGTCTACCGCACCCGGGAGCTACAGGCGGAGATCGCCGAGGCGCTCGCGATCGCCGACGAGTTGGTGCTGCTGGAGGTCTTCGGGCCGGGCGAGCAGCGGGGCCCGGGTGAGGGGTCGACGGCCCTGGTCGAGGCGGTGTCGCTGCCGGCGGAGCGCAAGGTCTTCGTCGACTCGTGGGAGGCGGCTCCAATGGAGGTGGCCCGCCGTTCGCGGCCCGGGGACGTGGTGGTGACGATGGGCGCCCCGCCGATCTCGCTGATGGGCGACGAGTTGCTGGCCGCGCTGGCGGCGCGTACCACCGCGGAATGAGTCCCGGTCCGGCTCGCGGGCGCGGCACCGGTGTGGACGGCGGTGCCGGGCGCCGCCCCACCCGACGCTGGCAGCTGGTCCGCGCCGACAGCGACGCGGTGCCCGCCTCCACCCGACGCTTCATGGCCCGGGCCCGGCGTCGCCGGATGCGCGCGGCGCTGCCCTGGGCGGTGGCCGGCGGGCTGCTCGCCGTGGCCGGACTGGTGGCGTGGACGCTGCTCGGCACCGGCCTGTTCGGGGTGCGGGACATGCGGGTGGAGGGTGCCGAACTGGTGACCGCGGTGCAGGTGCGTGACGCGGCGGGGGTGCCCGACGGCGCTCCGCTGGCCCGGGTCGACCTGGCGGAACTGGCCGACCGGATCGGCACCCTGCCGCCGGTGGAGCGGGCCACCGTGACCCGGGACTGGCCGGACACGCTGGTGGTGCGGCTGACCGAGCGCACCGGTGTGGCGGTGGTGCCACGGGGGGAGCAGTTCGCCGTGATCGACGCCGCCGGGGTGGTGTTCCGGACGGTGCCGCAGCGCCCGGACGGCCTGCCGCTGGTGCGGCTGGACGCCCCGGGGCCGGACGATCCGGGCACCCTGGCCGGGTTGGAGGTGCTCGGCGCGCTCACCCCGCAGCTGCGCGATCAGCTGGTCGAGGTCAGCGTCGAAGGGCTGGCCCGGATCAGCGTGCGGTTGCGCGGCGACCGCACGGTGATCTGGGGTGACGCGACCCGTGGCCCGGACAAGGCGCGGGTGGCCACCGTGCTGCTCGACCAGGACGCCGCCCGGATCGACGTCAGCGCGCCGGACGTGGTCACCTTCCGATGAGTGGCCGGTCAGCGCGGGTGTGGGCGGTGAGGCACATCGCTACCCCGGGCGACACGCCGGAGAGGTCCTTGGCTCATCGCTCGGCTGCGCTTACGTTGCCCCGAAGAGGATCAGTGGTTGACATAACTCTCACCCTCTAGTAGAGGGTGAGGGTTTTGCCCTCTCGGCCTCGCTGGTGAAGGGAAAGGACCGGAGATGACACCTCCGCACAACTACCTGGCGGTCATCAAGGTCGTCGGCATCGGGGGCGGCGGCGTCAACGCCGTCAACCGGATGATCGAGGTCGGGCTCAAGGGCGTCGAGTTCATCGCGATCAACACGGACGCGCAGGCGCTGCTGATGAGCGACGCCGACGTCAAGCTCGACGTCGGCCGCGAGCTGACCCGGGGGCTGGGCGCCGGCGCCAATCCGGATGTCGGCAAGAACGCCGCCGAGGATCACCGCGACGAGATCGAGGAGGTCCTCAAGGGCGCCGACATGGTCTTCGTGACCTGCGGTGAGGGCGGCGGCACCGGCACCGGAGGCGCACCCGTGGTGGCGAACATCGCCCGCAAGCTCGGCGCGCTGACCATCGGCGTGGTCACCCGCCCGTTCTCCTTCGAGGGCAAGCGCCGCCAGGTGCAGGCCGAGGCCGGCATCGACGAGCTGCGCAACCAGTGCGACACGCTGATCGTCATCCCCAACGACCGGCTGCTGGCCCTCGGTGACCGCAACATCAGCATGATGGACGCGTTCCGCACGGCCGACCAGGTGCTCCTCTCCGGTGTGCAGGGCATCACCGACCTGATCACCACGCCGGGTCTGATCAACCTGGACTTCGCCGACGTCAAGAGCGTGATGAGCGGCGCCGGCAGCGCGCTGATGGGCATCGGCAGCGCCCGGGGCGAGAACCGTGCGGTCGAGGCCGCCGAGGCGGCCATCTCCAGCCCGCTGCTGGAGCAGAGCATGGACGGCGCCCGTGGCGTGCTGCTCTCCATCGCCGGTGGTTCCGACCTCGGCCTGTTCGAGATCAACGATGCGGCCCAGCTGGTCACCGACGCGGCGCACCCGGACGCGAACATCATCTTCGGCGCGGTCATCGACGACGCGCTCGGCGACGAGGTGCGGGTGACCGTCATCGCGGCCGGCTTCGACGGGGGCACGCCGGCCTACAAGGCAGCCGAGTCGCCCCGCAAGACCAACCAGAACCAGCCCGCCCAGCCGAGCACGCCGATCGTGCCGTCGCCGGCCGCCCCGGCCACGCCGCAGTCGCCGCGCCGGGTGCTCTTCGACGACGTGGACGTCCCCGACTTCCTCAAGAACGGGTCCTGAGCACCGCCGATGACCGACAGTGATGCCCTGGTACGCCCCGACCGGCGCGCCGAACTCGCCGCCGGGCTCGCCCACGTACGCTCGCGCATCGCGGATGCCTGTGCCGCCGCGGGCCGGGACCGGGCCGCGGTGACCATGATCGCGGTGACCAAGACGTACCCGGCGGCCGACGTGGTGGCGTTGGCGGGCCTCGGCGTGACCGATGTCGGGGAGAACCGCGACCAGGAGGCGGCGGCCAAGGCCATGCAGGTCGCCGCCGCAGGGGTCACGCCACGCTGGCACTTCATCGGCCGGCTGCAGCGCAACAAGGTGAGGTCGGTGCTGCGGTACGCCGACGTGGTCCAGTCCGTCGACAGCGTCCGGCTGGCCTCGGCGCTGGACGCGGCCGCCACGTCCGGCGGCCGGGACCGGCCGTTGGACGTGCTGGTCCAGGTGAGCATCGACGGCGATCCGGCGCGAGGCGGCGCGGTGCCGGACTCGGCCGATCCCGACGTCGGTCTCGGCCCGGTCGCCGAGGCGGTCGCCGGCGCCGCAGGGCTGCGGCTGGCCGGCCTGATGGCCGTGGCACCGCTGGGCTGGGAGCCGGAGCGGGCGTTCGCCCGGCTGGCCCGGATCGCCGAGCTGCTGCGGGCCGACCATCCGCAGGCCACGGCGCTGTCGGCCGGGATGAGCGGCGACCTGGAGACGGCGATCGGCCACGGCGCGACACATGTCCGCGTCGGCAGCGCGTTGCTCGGAATGCGTCCCACGCTGCGGTAGCCTGGCCGCGAGGGAAGCAAATTACATCAGTGTTGTTTGTGGGGGACGGCCTTCCCGGTGACGGGGGGCGTGACGTGCAACGCGAATTGCGCGTCGGGGATTGCCGTTCCGGTCCGGTGGGCAGGAATGGTCCCACTCGCGACAGGCGACACGGCGGGGGCGTGTGCCGCACGGCGGACGGGAAGGGCGCGGGATGGGTGCACTGCGCAAGGCGGGGGTCTGGCTCGGGCTTGTCGAAGAGGACGACGAGCGGGCCTACGACGACGGTGGCTACGACAAGGGTGGCTACCGCGAGTCGCGTTACCGGCAGAGCCGGTACGCCGAGGAGTTCGCCGACGAGGAGGACGAGGCGGACGAGCCGCCCGCACCTCGGCCCCGGCCCGGTGAGCGTGGCCGGTTGAGCGAGCGGTCCAGCCGGCTGAGCGAGGCCGAGCGGCTGGAGTCCGAGCGCCCCGAGCGGGTCGAGCGGTCCAGCGTCCGGTCGATCACCCGCTCCACCGGTGAGCCGTCGGGTGCCCTGACCTATCACACCCGCGACAACCTCGCCCTGGCGCCGCAGGTGCAGCCCCGCGAACGCGCGATGCTGCCGGAGGAGGAGCAGCGTTACCAGATCACCACGCTGCACCCGACCACCTACCGCGAGGCCCGCACGATCGGCGAGCATTTCCGGGACGGGGTTCCCGTGATCATCAACCTCACCGAAATGGACGAGGCGGATGCCCGCCGTCTGGTGGACTTCGCCGCGGGGTTGGCCTTCGGGCTGCGCGGTACGATCGAGCGCGTGACCAATCGGGTGTTCCTGCTCTCACCGGCCAATGTCCAGGTCACCGCGGAGGACAAGGCCAAGATTGCTGAGGGCGGGTTCTTCAGCCTGAGTTGACCCGCCCGACCTGAGGGACGTCGCCTGCCGTGTTGTCGATCTTGCTACAGGTTCTCTACCTGATCACGTATGTCTTCCTGATCATTCTTCTGGCCCGTTTCGTCCTGAGCGCTGTGCTCCAGTACGGCCGGCGTTGGCAGCCCGGTCGGGGAGCGGCGGCCGGACTGGAATCCGTGTGGAGCGTCACTGATCCCCCGCTCTGGGCGTTGAGGCGTGTGATCCCTCCGCTGCGAATTGGTACCGTGAGCATCGACCTGGCCTCCCTTGTGCTCCTGGTTATCCTGTTCGTGCTGATGAGGTTTGTGTTAGAGCCGGCGATCATCAGGACCGCCTGATGACCGACGCGCTATCGCGGCCGCAACTGACCCGAGGAGTTTCGATGCCGCTGACCCCGGCCGACGTCCACAACGTCGCCTTCAAGAAGCCGCCGATCGGCAAGCGGGGCTATGACGAGGAGGAGGTCGACGCCTTCCTGGACGAGGTCGAGCGCGAACTCGCCCGTCTGATCGAGGAGAACAACGAACTGCGCGCCCAGGTGGAGCGCGGTGGTCGGGGCGGTGCCCCCGCCGGCCCCGGCGGTGACGCCCGCTTGGCGGCCGAGCTGAACGACGTCAAGGCGCAGCTCGACCGGGTACAGCGCGACAAGGCCGCCGCCGAGCAGGCCGCCCGCGCCATGCAGGCCGAGCTGGAGCAGGTCCGGGCCGTCGGTGGCGCGGTGGCCGGGCCCGACGGTGAGCAGCAGGCGCTGCGCGTGCTGATGATGGCCCAGCGGACGGCCGACGACCACGTCTCCGACGCCCGCCGCGAGGCCGACCAGCTGCTCTCCGAGGCCCGCTCCAAGGCCGAGGAGGTCACCCGCGAGGCCCGTGCCAAGGCCGATGCGCTGGAGCGCGACGCCCGGCAGCGGCACCAGGAGGCCATGGGCGGCCTGGACGCCAAGCGCACCGCCCTGCAGAAGCACATCGAGGAGCTCAAGCAGTTCGAGCGGGAGTACCGCACCCGGCTCAAGGCGTACCTCGAGAGCCAGCTGCGTGACCTCGACGGTCGTGGCCAGGGACTGGAGGCCGAGATGACCCGCGGTGACAGCACCCGGGCCGCCGGCAACGGGCTCGCGGCCGCCGGCCTCGCCGGTTCCTACGGCGGGGGCCGCTCCGGGGCGCTCGAAGCCGGTCGCTGAACCGGGTGGGTGACCGCCGCCGACGCGACGATCACCCGCCCTGCCTCATCGGTACGACGCGGCGGGGGTGAGCCGTGATAGTCATCAGTCTCGCGCTCATTGTCGTCGCGGTGGTGCTGCTGGTGCTCGGTCTGGCCGGTGGCTCCAGCGCACTGCTGGTCGTCTCGATCGGGGCCAGCCTGCTGGCCGCCGTGGCACTGGTCGCGGGCGCCCGCCAGGCGGCCGGCCGAGCCTCGGCACGGCGTGGCGACCCCGGCGAACCGTCACGGGAGGCCGCCGGGCGGGAGCCGGGCATCCCGGCACAGCACACGGCGACAACTGCGGACACCGGCCGAGCCGGGTGGCGGCAACCACCCGGCCCGCCGGTGACAGATCCGCGCGAGGGGCTGGCCGATGTCGACGGTTACGACGACGAGCCCGGTTACGACGACGAGCCGGCGGCCCAGGAGATGACCGCGGAGCAGGCGGCCCGGGTGGCCCGCCTCGCCGACGAGGTCCGGGTGGTCGACGGGCGCCCGCGCTACCACCTCGATGACTGCCCGCACCTGGTCGGGCGGGAGCATGAGCCGCTGCCCGTCGCCGAGGCGGTCGAGCTGGGCTTCACCCCCTGCGCGCACTGCACCCCCGGCACCATCCTGTTGTCGGAATCCGGACGCCGCTGAGCTCCGTGGACGATGCGCTCACCGTCGCCGTCCGGGTGAAGCCGGGGGCGTCCCGGGCCCGGGTGGGCGGCCGCTTCGACGGCCCGCACGGCCCCGCCCTCGTGATCGCGGTGCATCCTCCGGCCGTCGACGGCCGCGCCACCGAGGCTGCCCGGCGGGCGCTGGCCGCCGCGCTCGGCGTCCGGCCGGCCGCCGTGTCGTTGCGTAGCGGCGCGGCGAGCAGGGACAAACTCTTCCTGGTCACCCCGGCCGGGCCGGACCTCGCGGGCCGGCTGAGCCGGTTGCGGGACGGCGCCGGCGCGGCCGGCTGAGCCAGCTGGCGGTACGGCGCCGAAGCGGCCGGCTGAACCGGCCCGGTCTGCTAGCGTTCCCTTTGCCCCGATACGGCATAAACCGGGGCGGGTCGGGCGTTCCGGTGCGTCACGTTGTCGGACGCCTGTACGTTCCGTATCCTTGCCAACCTCCGGAGTGCGCGGCCCCGTCGCCGCGCGCCCGTTTTGTACCTGGGGCAGCCGGTTGCCGGCGGCCCCTGTCCAGGCGTCGCGGACTCACCGCGGCCCCGTGGCCGAGGGAGCGACTATGGCCAAGCCAGCCGACACCAGGACCGCCGGCCGCAAGCCGGCGGCGAAGTCCACCCGCAGCGCCGCGGAGACCGAGAAGATCCGAGCCGCGCTGGCGGCGCGGCACGACGAACTGCGCGCCGAGTACGATCAGACGCTGAGCGAGATCACCGAGCTGCAGCGCGACCGCCTGACGGACTCGGCCGGGGACGACCAGGCCGACACCGGCACCAAGACGTTCGAGCGGGAGCAGGAGATCTCCCTCGCCAACAGCATCCTGGAACGGATCACGCAGGTCGAGCGCGCCCTGGAGCGTCTCGACGAGGGTGGTTACGGCTGGTGCGAGCGGTGCGGCAACCCCATTCCGGTGGAGCGGCTGGCCGCCTTCCCGTCGGCAACCCTCTGCGTGACCTGCAAGCAGCTGGAGGAGCGGCGCTGACGGCGCGCTCCCCGGCGCCCGTGCGCGGCGGTGCCACAGCACCGCCGCGATTGTCGATGGGGAGCAGATGAGCGCAGCACCGCCCGCCGGGTCCGGCACCGCCGAGTCGGGCGGCGCCACGAGATCGCGGCGCCGGCCCGTCACGATCCTCCTCGGCCTCGCGGCGTTCGCGCTGACGGTCGACCTGCTGACCAAGCACCTGGCGCTGCAGGAGCTGAGCGACCGCGAGCCGGTCCGGCTGCTGGGTGGCGCCGTCTACCTCTCGCTGACCCGCAACAGCGGGGCCGCGTGGAGCCTCGGCAAGGACTACACCTGGATCTTCCCGCTGATCGCGATCGGCGTGCTGGGCTGGATCGCCTGGATGGCGCGTACGCTGCGCTCGGTGCCGTGGGCGATCTCGCTCGGCCTGGTGGTCGGCGGAGTGGTGGGCAACCTCATCGACCGGATCTTCCGGGCCCCCGGCTGGTTCGTCGGGCACGTGGTCGACATGGTCAGCGTCTTCGACCCGTACGGCCGGGTCTTCCCGATCTTCAATGTGGCCGACAGTGCCCTGGTCTGCGGCGTGGTGCTGGCCGTCGGGCTGGAGTTCACCGGCCGCCAGCGCGACGGCACCCGGGCGCTGGCCGACGACCGGCGGGGCGACGCCGGCAAGGAAGGTACCGACAAGGAAGGTACGGCGACCCGCGATGGCGACCCGGCCCGGCAGCCCGCCACGGCCGACGAGCCGGGGGCCGTCGACACCGATGGCGGACGGCGGGAGCGCGCATGACGGCCACCTTCGCCGCCGGCGGCGACCAGCGCAGCCTGCCGGTGCCCGACGGGCTCGACGGGATGCGGCTGGACCAGGCCGTCGCCCGGCTGTTCGGCCTCTCCCGCACGGCCGCCGCCGCGCTGGTGGACGCCGGTGAGGCGCTGGTCGACGGCGCGGTACGCCCCAACTCGCACAAGGTCCGGGCGGGTTCCTGGTTGGAGGTGACGCTGCCCGCGCCGGCCACGGCACCGGTGGTGGTGCCCCAGGCGGTGCCGGGCCTGCGGGTGGTCCACGCCGACGACGACATCGTGGTGGTCGACAAGCCGGTCGGGGTGGCCGCGCATCCCAGCCCGGGTTGGACCGGCCCGACCGTGATCGGCGGGCTGGCCGCGATCGGGCACACCATCGCCACCAGCGGCGCCGCGGAGCGGCAGGGGGTGGTGCACCGGCTCGATGTCGGCACCACCGGGGTCATGGTGGTGGCCAAGAGCGAGCAGGCGTACAGCGTCCTGAAGCGGGCCTTCAAGTACCGCGAGGTGGAGAAGCGGTACCACGCGGTGGTGCAGGGCCACCTGGACCCGCTGCGCGGCACCATCGACGCCCCGATCGACCGGCACCCGCATCACGACTACCGCTGGGCGGTGGTTTCCGGCGGGAAGCCGAGCATCACGCACTACGACACGATCGAGGCGTTCCCCTCGGCGAGCCTGGTGGACGTGCGGCTGGAGACCGGCCGGACCCACCAGATCCGGGTGCACTTCGCCACGCTGCGGCATCCCTGCGTGGGCGACCTCACGTACGGCGCGGATCCGACACTCGCCGCCCGGCTCAGGCTGGATCGACAGTGGTTGCACGCCAGAGAGTTGAGCTTCGAGCACCCCCGTACGGGGGACGAGGTCCGCTTCGTCAGCGACTACCCTGACGATCTGGGACGCGCGCTGGACCTCCTCCGCGACTGACGCGCCCCACCCGTCCCGACCGATCGACGAGGGGGCCGTTCGTGCGTGCCGGCGAGCTGCTGCGGCAGTTGGACCAGCGAGTGCTGCCCCGCCTCGCGGCCACGGTGACCCGGCTCGGTCACGGCACGACCCGGGCCCCGCTGACCGGGTGGGTGGCGACGCTGTCGTGCGCCGCGGTCCTGGCCACGGCCGTGCTCGCCACCGGTGGCCCGCCGCTGTCCGACCGGACGGTCGGCGAGGTGACCCGGGTGGGTGTCGTCGACGGCGACTCGATCCCCCGCTACGAGGCGACGGCGGCGGCCGACCTGGCCGCGCTGACCGGCGGCGGGTCGCGCGGCGAGGGCACCTACGCCCTGGTCTCGCTGACCGAGTACCTCACCCCCGCCCGGCTCGCGAGGGTCGTCGGTGACGTGGGCGTCGCGGTCGTCTTCGGGCGGGTGCCGCTGCCGGACCGGCAGACCGAGATAGTCCGCATTCCCGCCCAGCGGGTGCCGGAGGACGTGACGGCCGGGATGGTCAGGCTCGCCGAGCGCAAGGAGCGGGAGGCCGCCGACTACCGCTCGCGGGCCGCCGCGCTGGGCGGTGGCGGGCCACCCGAGCGCGAACTGCGCGACCTGTACGCCAGCGGCGCACAGGTCGCGGCGGCGGAGGCGGCCGCGTACCGGGCGGGCTGCGCCTGCCTCTATGCGCTGGTGGTCCGCGCCGCACCGGCGAAGCTGCGTGGGGTGGCGTCCCGGCCCGGCGTGCGGGTGGTCGACCCGGCGCCCGAGGTCCGGCGGCTGGAGCGGACGGTGTTCACCCCGCCGCTGCCCGAGCAGCGCGACATCGTCCGGCCGCCGGTCGACCGGGCAGCCACGCCGGCGCCGGCACCGAGCGCCACCAGCGCCAGCCCGCCCGCTCCGGATCCGGTCCCGGCGGAACGCCCGGCGCCGCCGCCGGAGGTGACGGATTCGTCACCATCACCGGTGGCACCACCGACCTCCCCCGCGGTGCCGACCCCCTGGGCGCCGTCCACCTCGACAGACACGGTCGAGGAGGGCGAGGTGGGCCCGACACCGTGACGGTTGCCGACACATCCGTATGCCGCCCGGTGTGGCCCGAATAGGCTTTCGTTCGTAGCCTGTCAGACGAAACCGAAGCGCTGGGGAGGCGAGCCGTGGAGGGCAGCGAGACCGGTTGGGGACGGCCCGCCGAACCGGCACCGCGGTGGCGGGCGCTGCTCGACCGAGCCCGGCTCGGCGGTCGCGGCGCGGAACCGGCCGCCGAGCGGCGGGCCGAGGAGGCACCACCCGCGCCGCCGGAGCAGACGCCACGGCGGGGGCCGGGCACCGGCTACGCGGGGCGGGCACCGGCCGTCGGGCAGCCGGCCGACCGGTCGTACGGCGGGGAGCCGGGCTACCGGGCGGAGGCGGCCTACCCGGTCGAACCGCCGCGTCCCGCCCCACCGTATCGGGGACAGGTGGGCCAGCCCGTCCCGCCGGTTGCGCCGGTCCAGGCGGGGCAGCCGGCCTACCCGGTGGCGCCCGAGCCGGTCGAGTCGCGATACACCCTGCTGGACAACGGCTACCGCCACGCCGCGCCGCCGGTGGAGTCCCGGTACGCGCTGCTGGACAACGGCGGCTACCAACCGCCCGCGCCACCGGCCCCGCCCGCGCCACCGCCTCCCGTGCCGCCGCCTCCCGTGGCGCCGCCCACGGTGGGGGGCCGGCCGGGGCGCATCGAGTGGCGCGCCCAGAGCGCCGGCGGCGATCTCGAACGGGCCGCCGCCGTGCTGCGCCGGGAACTGGGCACGCCGCGGGTGGTCGCCTTCGCCAACCCCAAGGGCGGCGTGCACAAGACCACGGCCACCGTGCTGGCCGCCGCCACCGTCGGCAGTGTGCGCGGGCGCGGCGTGCTGGCCTGGGACGACAACGAGTTGCGTGGCACGCTCGGCCTGCGTGCCGGTAGCGCCCGGCACGCCCGCACCATCCGGCACCTGGTCTCCGACCTGGTCCAGATCGAGATCCGGGATGGCGCGGAGCTGCTGGAGATCCTCGACGACTACCTCCGGCACGCCTCCGACGGCTCGTACGACGTGCTGGCCGGTGAGGAGAGCCCCCGGTTCGCCCAGCGGCTGGACCAGTTCACCGTCAAGCGGGTGCTGGAGTTGTTGCGCCGCACCCACGACGTGATCTGCGTGGACACCGGCAACAACGTGGAGAGCCCGAACTGGCGCACCGTGATGCAGGCCGCCGATCAGCTGGTGGTCACCACGGTGCCCCGCGAGGACGCCGCGTTCAGCGCGGACTGGATGCTCGACCTGCTGCACGAGGAGGGGATGGGTGAGCTGGCCGACAACGCCGTCACCCTGATCTCCTGTCCCACGCCGGGCCGGTTGCCGTTGCAGAACGACCTGGAGCGGCACTTCGCGACCCGGACCCGGGCGGTGACCGTGGTGCCGTACGACCCCGCGCTGGAGACCGGTTCCTCGATCGAGTACCACCAACTCCAGGCCGAGACCCGGCAGGCGTGGATGCGGGCGGCGGCAGCGATGCTGGAGCCGTTCGGCCGCTGAGCGGTTTGGTGCCGACACGGTGCACGGCTCGCGCGGGGAACTGCGAGGATCATCGGGTGAGTCCGGACACCCCCGCCGCCGAACCGCCCGTACCGGCATCGCCGGCCTACCCGCAGCAGCCGCCGGCACCGCCGCGCCGTCCCGCCCGTACGGCGGCGATCGGGGCGGTGACGGTGCTGGTGCTGGGGCTGCTGGGCGCCCCGCTGGGGCTGCTCTGGGCGGCGGTCGCCCCGGCCACCCCGGTCATCAAGAGCGGCGAGGGCGCGATCTACGGCCAGGCGCAGCCGGAGCAGCCGGTCGCCGCCGACGGGTGGTTCAGCCTGCTCGGGTTGGCGTTCGGGGTGCTCGCCGCGCTCGCGGTGTGGCTCCTGCTGCGCGGGCGGCGGGGGCCGGTCGGGCTGGTCCTCGTGGTGGCCGGCGGGCTCGCCGCCGGGGTGGTCGCCTGGCAGGTGGGGCGCCGCGTCGGGCTGGTCGACTACGAGCGGTTGCTGGCGACCGCACCGGACGGGACGCCCTTCGGTAAGCCGGCCGACCTGCGGGCCGGCGGGATCGAGCTGTTCCTCGGGGTGCTGCCGGTGCCGTACGGCAACCTGCTGTTGCCGGCGTTCGGTGCCGCGGTGGCGTACACCCTGCTCGCCGGCTGGTCGCGGTGGCCCTCGCTGCGCCCCGAGCCGGAGCCCGACGCGGCCTGGGAGGGGATCAGTTCGGGGCCGGCGGCGGCGTGGCCAGCTCCGCCAACGGCACCGGAACCGCCCGCACCTGGCGCAGCAGAGCCGCCTCGCGGTTGAGCAGGTTCAGCTCGGCGCGCAGCCGGGCCGCCGTGCCGTCGATGGCGAGCAGCCGCTGCCGGTCCGCGACCGTCAGCGCCGCCGTCGCCGCCACCAGGTGGGAGAGCACGGTGGGATCCTCGGGCAGCTGCTCGGTGAGCTGGCCCGCCTCGGCCCGGATCAGGCCGAGGTACTGCCGGAAGACGGCGATCACCCGCGCCGCCAGCACGCCGGCCGCCTCGTCCGGGCCGTCGGGCTCGGGCAGCCACCGGACCTCGGCGGTGAGGTATGGCGCGGAGTGGTGGTCGACGTCGGCCACCCGGAACCGTCGCCGCCCCACGGTCACGATGTCGAAGCCCCCGTCGGCCAGCTCGGTGACCTGCCGGAGCTCCGCCGTGCAGCCCACCTCGTGCAGCGTCACCTCCCCGGCGTCGGGCGCGCTGCGGCCGGCGGCGGACGCGACCTCCCCGCCACGGGCGATGGCCACCACACCGAACTCGCGTGGCGTGCCGTCGGGGAGCC
Organism: Micromonospora sp. WMMD1082; assembly: GCF_029626175.1. NCBI lineage: Bacteria > Bacillati > Actinomycetota > Actinomycetes > Micromonosporales > Micromonosporaceae > Micromonospora > Micromonospora sp. WMMD1082. The sequence goes on from NZ_JARUBM010000002.1 coordinate 4,810,799, forward strand.
CGACCAGGTGCCGGACCAGGGCGCGGTAGCGCTCCTCGAAGATGTGCAGCGGCAGCACCAGCCCGGGGAAGAGCACCGTGGCGAGCGGGAACACCGGCAGCCGTGCGGTCACGTGATCAAGCCTAGCCCGATCGGCGACCGGCGGCGTGTCCCGGCTCACCGTCCCGGACAGCGGGCGGCGCCGGTCGGCCCGGCGCGGGGCCGCCTAGACTCGCAGGCGTGTTGAACCGGATCGACCTGCGTGGTGGCGCGCCCGACCCGCGCCACCTGCTGCCGCGCGCCCAACTCGACGTGTCGGTGGCCGTCGAGCGCATCCGTCCCCTCGTGGCGGCGGTCCGTGAGCATGGGTACCCGGCGGTCCGGGAGGCCAGCGAACGGTTCGACGGGGTCGCCCCGGAGGTGCTGCGGGTGCCCGTCGAGGCGATCGCGGCGGCGGAGGGCACGCTGGATCCGCAGGTCCGCGCCGCGCTGCTGGAGTCGATCGCCCGCACCCGCCGGGTGCACGCCGACCAGCGGCGGGTCGACCACACCACGCAGGTCGTGCCGGGCGGCACGGTCACCGAGCGCTGGGTTCCCGTCGACCGGGTCGGCCTCTACGTCCCCGGCGGGCTGGCGATGTACCCGTCGACCGTGGTGATGAACGTGGTGCCCGCCCAGGCGGCCGGCGTCCGGTCGCTGGTGGTGGCCAGCCCGCCGCAGCGGGACAACGGCGGCCTGCCCGACCCCCGGGTGCTCGCCGCCTGCGCGCTGCTCGGCGTCGACGAGGTGTACGCCGTGGGTGGCGCCCAGGCCGTGGCGATGCTGGCGTACGGCTGCGCCGTGGACGCCGCCGGCAGCGCCCACTGCGCCCCGGTCGACATGATCACCGGCCCGGGCAACATCTGGGTCACCGCCGCGAAGCGGCTGCTGCGCGGCGTGGTCGGCATCGACGCCGAGGCCGGCCCGACCGAGATCGCCATCCTGGCCGACGACACCGCCGACCCGGCGCACGTGGCCGCCGACCTGATCAGCCAGGCCGAGCACGACCCCCTCGCGGCCAGCGTGCTGGTCACCCCGTCGGTCGCGCTGGCCGACGCGGTGGACCGGGAACTCGCGCGGCAGGTGCCGGCCACCAAGCACGCCGAGCGGGTCGGCACCGCCCTGGGCGGCGAGCAGAGCGGCGTGGTGCTGGTCGACGACCTGGCCGCCGGGCTGCGGGTGGTCGACGCGTACGCGGCGGAGCACCTGGAGATCCAGACCGTCGACGCCCGGGAGTGGGCGATGCGGGTGCGCAACGCCGGGGCGATCTTCGTGGGCGCGTACTCGCCGGTGTCGTTGGGCGACTACTGCGCCGGCTCCAACCACGTGCTGCCCACCGGGGGCTGCGCCCGGCACTCCTCCGGGCTGTCGGTGCAGTCGTTCCTGCGCGGCGTGCACGTGGTGGAGTACACCGAGGCGGCGCTGCGGGAGGTCGCCCCGCACGTGGTCACCCTGGCGAACGTCGAGGACCTGCCGGCGCACGGCCAGGCGGTCACCGCACGGTTCCCCGGTGCCGGGGCAACGGCATGACCGGCCTGGACGACCTGCCGATCCGCGACGACCTGCGCGGGCTGTCGCCGTACGGCGCGCCGCAGCTGGACGTGCCGGTGCGGCTCAACACCAACGAGAACTCCCACCCGGTTCCGGAGGCGGTGGCCGAGGCGATCGGCAAGGCCCTCGCGGCCGAGCTGCGTGACCTCAACCGCTATCCGGATCGGGACGCGCTGGCGCTCCGCGCCGACCTGGCCGGCTATCTCGGCCACGGCCTCACCGTCGAGTCGGTCTGGGCGGCCAACGGCTCCAACGAGGTCCAGCAGCAGTTGCTCCAGGCGTTCGGCGGGCCGGGGCGCAGTGCGCTCGGGTTCACCCCGGCGTACTCGATGCATCCGCTGCTGGCGCTCGGCACCGGCACCCGGTGGGTGCCCGCCCGCCGGGGCGTCGACTTCTCGCTGACCGCCGACGAGGCGGTCGCGCAGGTCCACGAGCATCGGCCGGACGTGGTCTTCCTCTGCTCGCCGAACAACCCCACCGGCACCGCGCTCGACCCGGCGGTGATCTCCGCCGTGCTCGACGCCGCGCCCGGCATGGTGGTGGTCGACGAGGCGTACGCGGAGTTCGCCCGGCCGGGCACGGTCAGCGCCCTGTCGGTGCTGCCCGGGCATCCCCGGCTGGTGGTGACCAGGACGATGAGCAAGGCGTTCGGGTTCGCCGGTGGGCGGCTGGGCTACCTGGCGGCCGACCCGGCGGTGGTGGCGGCGGTGCAGCTGGTCCGGCTGCCGTACCACCTCTCCGCGCTCACCCAGGCCGCCGCCCGGGCTGCGCTGGCGCACCGCGACGCCCTGCTCGGCACGGTCGCCGCGACCGTGGCACAGCGCGACCGGATCGTCGCCGAGCTGCGCCGGCGCGGCCTGCGGGTCGCCGACAGCGACGCCAACTTCGTGTTGTACGAGGTGGGCGGCGACCAGTCGGTCGCCTGGCGGGCGATGCTGGCCCACGGCGTGCTGGTGCGTGACGTCGGCCTGCCCGGCTGGCTGCGGGTCACCGCCGGCACCCCCGCCGAGACCGACGCTTTCCTCGCCGCCACCGACGCTTTCCTCGCCGCCCCGGACAGGATCCAGCGCGAGGGTTCCATCGCCCAGCAGCCGCGACCGATGAGAGGCACATCATGAGCCGGACCGCCCGGGTGGAGCGGATCACCAAGGAGACGAAGGTCCTGGTCGAGGTCGACCTCGACGGCACCGGAGTGGCCGAGATCAGCACCGGGGTCGGCTTCTACGACCACATGCTGCACCAGATCGCCCGGCACGGCGGGTTCGACCTGACCGTGCGGACGGTGGGTGACCTGGAGATCGACGCCCACCACACCATGGAGGACACCGCGCTGGCCCTCGGCGCCGCGTTCGACCAGGCGCTGGGGGACAAGGCCGGCATCCGGCGGTACGGCTCGGCCACCGTGCCCATGGACGAGGTGCTGGTCCGGGCCGCCGTCGACCTGTCCGGCCGGCCGTACGTCGTGCACGACGAGCCGCCGCTGGCGCCGTACATCGGGCCGGTCTACCCGACCAGCATGACCCGCCACATCTGGGAGTCCTTCGGCCAGGCGGCCCGGATCACGTTGCACGTCGACGTGCTGCGGGCGGCCCGCCCGGGCGGTAACCCGGACGCCCACCACGTGGTCGAGGCGCAGTTCAAGGCGGTGTCCCGCGCGCTGCGGGAGGCGACCGCGCTGGACCCGCGCGCGGCCGGTGTGGTGCCCAGCACCAAGGGTGCGCTGTGACCGCCCCGCGCGCCGCCGGGCGGGGGTGCCGCCGATGAGCGGGGTGCTGCCGACGCTGCTGCTGATCTTCGCCGGGGTGCTGGTGGGCGGGACGGTGTCCCTGCACCGGCAGGGCGCACCGCGCGGCGCGGTGGTGGTGACCGCGCTGCTGGCGGTGCTCGCCACGGTCGCCGGGGTGCTGTGGCTGCTGCCCGGGGAGGGGTCGTGACCGACCGGATCGTCGGCCGGCCGGCCGACGGCCGGCGGCGCGTCGTGGTGCTCGACCACGGCTCGGGCAACCTGCGTTCCGCCGAGCGCGCGCTGGCCGCGGCCGGTGCCGACGTACGGGTCACCGGTGATCTCGCCGCCGCGGCCGACGCCGACGGTCTGGTGGTGCCCGGGGTGGGTGCCTTCGCCGCCTGCATGGCCGGGATCGAGGCGATCGGTGCCGGCCCGGTGATCGCCGGGCGGGTCGCCGCGGGCCGGCCGGTGCTGGGCATCTGCGTGGGCATGCAGATCCTCTTCGAGTCCGGCGACGAGCACGGGGTGGTCACCAAGGGGCTCGGCCTGTTGCCGGGCACCGTCACCCGGCTCGCCGCCGCCCGGTTGCCGCACATGGGCTGGAACACCGTGCAGGCGCCGGTGGGCTCGGTGCTCTTCGCCGGCCTGCCCGCCGACAGCCGGTTCTACTTCGTCCACTCCTACGCCGTCGGTGACGCCGGCGCGCTGGCCGCCGCCGGGGCGAGGGTGACCACGGCCCACCACGACGGCGACTTCGTCGCCGCCGTGGAACGGGGTGCGCTCTCGGCCGCCCAGTTCCATCCCGAGAAGTCCGCCGACACCGGTGCCGCGTTGCTGCGCAACTGGCTGGCCACCGTCCCGTCCGGTGGCTGACCCGGTGGGTGGCGCCGGCCGGGAGTCGCGGTGAGCAAGGAACGGGCCCAGCGCCGGGCGGCCCGGGAGGCGGAGCTGGCGCGGCGCCGGGTGCTGCGGGAACGCGCGACGGCCCGCCGGGACCGACGCCGCGCGCTGCTGCGCCGGATGGTGCCCACGGTGCGTCGCGGCCGGACGGGTCGGCTGCCGAGGTACTCCCGGGGCGAGCGGTCCGCCATCGTGGCGCTGACGCTGGCGGCGATCGTCCTCATCTGGGCGCTCGTGCCCGACCTCGCCCTTCGCCTCATGCTGATCGTGCTGCTACTGCTCGTACTGCCGGTGATCGTGGTGATCGCCCTGGACCGCCGTTGACCATGTGAGAGGGACAAGACAGATGAGCCTCACCCTGTTGCCCGCCGTGGATGTCGCCGACGGCCAGGCCGTCCGGCTCGTGCAGGGCGCCGCGGGCAGCGAGACCGCGTACGGCGACCCGCTCGACGCCGCCCTGGCGTGGCAGCGTGACGGCGCCGAGTGGATCCACCTGGTCGACCTCGACGCCGCGTTCGGCCGGGGCGCCAACGCCGAGTTGCTCGCCGACGTGGTGCGCCGCCTCGACGTACGGGTCGAACTCTCCGGTGGCATCCGTGACGACGCCTCGCTGCGCGCCGCGCTGGCCACCGGCGCCGCACGGGTGAACATCGGCACGGCCGCCCTGGAGGACCCGCAGTGGTGTGACCGGGTCTGCGCGGAGTACGGCGACCGGGTCGCGATCGGGCTGGACGTGCGGGGCCGGACCCTGGCGGCCCGGGGGTGGACCCGCGACGGCGGCGACCTGTACGAGGTGCTGGAGCGGCTGGACAAGGCGGGTGCCTCCCGGTACGTGGTCACCGACATCACCAAGGACGGCACCATGCGCGGGCCGAACCTGGACCTGCTGCGTGAGGTGTGCGCCCGTACGGACGCGCCGGTGATCGCTTCCGGCGGCGTCTCCACCCTCGACGACCTGCGGGCGTTGGCCACGCTGGAGCCGGTCGGGGTGGAGGGGGTGATCGCCGGCAAGGCGCTCTACGCGGGCGCGTTCACCGTGGCGCAGGCCCTGGACGTCCTCGCCCGGTCGGGCGGGTCGGCACCGCCGGCGCAGGGATAGGCTCGCGGCATGACGGTGGCGGTGCGGGTGATCCCCTGTCTCGACGTGGACGCGGGCCGGGTGGTCAAGGGCGTCAACTTCCTCGACCTGCGCGACGCGGGCGACCCCGTCGAGCTGGCGGCCGCGTACGATCGCGCGGGCGCCGACGAGCTGACCTTCCTCGACGTCACCGCCTCCTCCGGCGATCGCGGCACGATGCTCGACGTGGTCCGGCGCACAGCGGAGTCGGTCTTCATCCCGCTGACGGTGGGCGGCGGCGTCCGCACCGTGGCGGACGTGGACACTCTGCTGCGCGCCGGTGCCGACAAGATCGGGGTGAACACGGCGGCGATCGCCCGGCCGGAACTGCTCGCCGAGATCGCGGAGCGGTTCGGTCGGCAGGTGCTGGTGCTCTCGTTGGACGTCCGGCGGGCCCCGGCCGGCACCACGCCCAGCGGTTTCGAGGTGACCACGCACGGTGGCCGGCGCGGTACCGGGCTCGACGCCGTGCGGTGGGCGCGGCGCGGTGCCGAGTTGGGTGCGGGGGAGATCCTGCTCAACTCGATGGACGCCGACGGCACCAAGGCCGGCTTCGACCTCGAACTCATCGGCGCGGTGCGCCGGGTCGTCGACGTGCCGGTGGTGGCCAGCGGCGGTGCGGGCGAGGTGGCCCACTTCCCCCCGGCGGTCGGCGCGGGCGCCGACGCGGTGCTGGCCGCCAGCGTCTTCCACTTCGGTGAGTTGACCGTGGCGCAGGTCAAGGACGTGCTGCGCGCCGCGGGCCACCCGGTGCGCTGACGTCGCCTGGCGGGTGGCTCAGCCCCACCCGGAGTGGCCCTCGGGGGAGCGCCGGGGCATCGGGATGGACCGCACCAGGTATTCCTGCACGGCGGCGGTGTGCTCGGCCTCGTCGAGGTGCCACTCCGCGGTGCCGGGGGCGTGCCGGCGGCTGAGCACCCCCTGCACGGTGTCGACCGTGGTGGCCAGCCCGGCGCTCGGCCGGGAGCGCCAGAGGCGTTCGCCATCGGCGGTGAGCCGGAACCAGCCGTCGGAGACGTCCACCAGGCCGGCACCGAGCAGCCGGCGGATCGCCTCCTCGATGTCGTGCCGTTCGGGGATGGTCTGGTCGAGGTGGTCGGCGGTGGAGAGCACGTCGGCGAGGCGTACGCCCTCGGGGCGGCGGGTGGTCGCGGATCGCCGGTGGCGGCCGGCGCCGCTGGCGATCACCAACGAGACGAAGATCCATGCGTCGGTGCGACGCCAGGCGTTGTCCCCCATGCGGAGATTCTGCCGGGCGACCCGGCTTCAGGAAAATACCGCCCGGCTTACTGCGACATCCGGTGATGGTGTTGTTGCCGACAGTAGCTCGGGGGTGGACGAATCTGACCCGATCCGGTATGGGGCGGTGCGCGGTGACCGTCAGGTGGCCGGCGCCGCCTCGATCCGCTCCGGCGCCGGCGGGCCCGGCTCGGCGACGTCGAAGAGGGGCAGGAACAGCTGGGCGAGCGGGCCGATGGTCAGCGCGTAGGCGACCGTGCCGACGCCGACCGTCCCGCCGAGCAGCGCTCCCGTGGCCAGCACGCCGAGCTCGATGACGGTGCGGACCAGGCGCAGCGACCGGCCGGGCCGGCGGGCGACGAGGCCGGTCATCAGCCCGTCGCGGGGGCCGGGCCCGAGGCGGGCACCGAGGTAGAGCGCGGTGGCCGCGCCGTTGCCGACGATGCCGCAGGTCAGCAGCGCGATCCGCAGGGGCAGCGGCCCGCCGGGTGGCAGCAGGGCCAGGGTGGCGTCGACCGCCAGGCCGATCACCACCACGTTGGCCACGGTGCCGATGCCCGGGCGTTGCCGCAGCGGAATCCAGGCCAGCAGCACCAGCGCGCCCACACCGATGACCACGGTGCCCATGCTCAGGCCGGTCAGCCGGGACAACCCCTGGTGGAATACGTCCCAGGGGTTCAGCCCCAGCCCGGAGCGGATCATCAGCGCCATGCTGAACCCGTAGAGGAAGAGTCCGACGAACAACTGCGTCAGCCGCCGGACCGGCCGGTGCTGGAGGTTGCCAATCAATGCCACGGATGCCACTCTAGGTGCCAATCGGCGACATCATAGAGCCAATATCGGGGGAGTGGCCATGGCGAATCAGGTCCGCGGCGTCCAATTGGCGCGGTTGCTCGGGCAGTGGCACGCCCTGCCCGGCCGGCGGCGCAGCCCCGACTACGCGGCGCTGGCCGGCGCCGTACGCGGTCTGCTCGCCGACGGGCGACTGCCCCTGGGCGTGCGGCTGCCGGCCGAGCGGGACCTGGCCGAGGCGCTGCGGATCAGCCGGACCACCGTCACCGCCGCCTACCGCGAGCTGCGCGACAGCGGGCACCTGGCCAGCCGGCGGGGCGCGGGCAGCTGGACGATGCTGCCCCGGACGCACCGGGTGGCCGCCAACGGGCTCTGGACCCCGCTGGACGACCGGGACGTGCTCGACCTCGGTGTGGCGGCGCTGGCCGCGCCGCCCGAGCTGCTGCCGGCGGCCCGCGCGGCGACCGAGGACCTGCCCCGCTACCTCGGTGGTGCCGGGTACCACCCGGTCGGGATCATCGAGCTGCGGGAGGCGGTCGCCCAGCGGTACACCGAGCGGGGACTACCCACCTCGCCCGAGCAGATCATGGTCACCAACGGTACGCAGCACGCCCTGGACCTGGTGCTGCGGTTGGTGCTAGCCCCGGGTGGCGGTGTGCTGGTGGAGTCGCCGAGCTACCCCAACGCGCTCGCGGCGCTGGCCGCCCGCCGGGCCCGGATCACCACCTACGGCCTGGCCGCCGACGCCAGCGGCTGGGACGCGGATCTGCTGCTGGGCACGCTGCGGCAGGTGCGCCCGCGGGTGGGGTACCTGATCCCCGACTTCCAGAACCCGACCGGCCATCTGATGTCGGCCGAGCTGCGGGAGCGGCTGGTGGCCACCGCGCACGCCGTCGGCACCGACCTGGTGATCGACGAGTCCTTCGTGGACCTGCCACTGGGCGGGACCGAGCTGCCGCCGCCGACGGCGAGCTTCGACCGGCACTCCCGGGTGGTCAGCATCGGCGGGATGAGCAAGCCGTTCTGGGGCGGGCTGCGGATCGGCTGGATCCGGACCTCCGCACCGCAGGTGCAGCGGCTGGCCGCCGCCCGGGTGGGCGTCGACATGGCCAGCCCGGTGCTGGACCAGCTGGTCGCCGTGCACCTGCTGAACGCCGGGCCGGCGATCCGGGCCGCCCGGCGGGCGCAGCTGGCCGCCCAGCGGGACGCGCTGCTCGACGCGCTGGCCGCCCGGCTGCCGCAGTGGCGGGTCGTCGTCCCCCGTGGTGGCGTGACGCTCTGGGCCGAGTTGGACGGGCCGATCTCCAGCGCGCTGGCGCGGGCGGCCGAGGAGACCGGCGTACGCCTGGCGCCCGGCCCCCGGTTCGGCCTGGACGGCACGCTCGAACGGTTCCTGCGGCTGCCCTTCACCCTTCCGGCCGCCGACCTGGTCGAGGCGGTCGGGCGGATCGCCGCGGTCCGCTACGACCTGGACCGGGCGGGGCAGCCCCGATGGCGGGAGCCGAGCGTCATCGCCTGACCTGGGCCGGCGGCGACGGGCAGACTGCCGGGGTGGAGGGCGTCGAGGGGGTGCGGTGGTCACGCGGGGTACGGCCCGGCGCCCCGGGCTCCCGCGCCACCCGCCTGGAACTCTTCTACGACCTCGTCTTCGTCTTCGCCTTCATCAACGTCACCACGCTCGCCGCCGACAACCCCACGGCACGCGGCCTGGTGCAGTGCCTGATCGTGCTGGCCCTGCTCTGGTGGGCGTGGACCGGGTTCGCCGTACTCGGCAACGTGGTCCGGACCGACCAGGGCATCCTGCCGTTCGTCGCGTTCGCCACGATGGCCGGGGCGTTCGTGTTCGCCCTGGCCATGCCGCAGGCCTTCCACAGCGAGGCCGGCGGGCTGCCCGGCCCGCTGGTGTTCGCCGTCTGCTACTTCCTGGTCCGCGCCGTGCAGGTGGCGATCTTCGGCTGGCTGGCCCGTGGCGACCGTGAACTGCGCCGTCGCTTCCTGTTCGTGATGGGCCGTGGGCTGATCGTGGCGGCGCTGGTCCTCGCCGCCGCGCTGGTGCCGCAGCGGCTGGCCGGCGAGCCCGGCGAGTTCGGCGTGCGGCTGGTGCTGTGGATCGCCGCGCTCGCCGTCGAGTACGGCGCCGCGCTGGCCCTGCGCGGCAGCGGCTGGACGGTGCTGTCGGCCGGCCACTGGGCGGAGCGGCACGCCCAGATCGTGTTGGTGGCGCTCGGCGAAACGATCATCGCGCTGGGGCTCGGCGCCGGGTTCGTCATCGACCTGCCGCTGACCTGGTTGGTGATCATCGCGGCGACGCTCGGCGTGGTGGTGGTCGCCGCGCTGTGGTGGGCGTACTTCGACACCCTCGCGCTGGCCATGGAGCAGGCGCTGCATCGCACCCGGGACCGGCTGGCGCGCGCGGTGCTGGCCCGGGACGCCTACACCTACCTGCACCTGCCACTGGTCGCCGGCCCGATCCTGTTCGCCCTGGGGCTCAAACGGATGCTCGGCGGAGCCGCCGCGCCGGCCACGCCGGCCGGGAGCGTGTTGCCCGGGTTCGACCTGCTGGTCCTGCACGGCGGGGTGGCGCTCTACCTGCTGGCGCTGGTGGCGCTCGGCTGGCGGGTGCTGCGGGTGGTGCGCTGGCCGACGATCGCCGGGACAGCCCTGCTGGCGGCGCTGGTGCCGGTCGCCGCCCGGGTGCCGGAGCTGGTGGCCCTCGGGGCGCTCACCGTGGCGGTACTGGCCACGACCGCGGTGCAGACGCTGGTGGACGCGCCGCTGCGCCGGCGGGTCCGGGAGGTGGCGTTGGCGGAGCAACTCGCCGTCGAGGCGGAGCAGACCACCTGGCGGGGCCGCCACCTGTGACATCGCCCGCCGGAAGCCCGCCGGTCCCGCACCCGGCTCGGGTGCGGGACCGGCGGGGAAACGGTCGTCAGATCTCGGCGACGGTCCCGGCGTACATCTTGTCGATCTCGGTGGCGAAGTTGCCCTCCACCCCACGACGCTTGATCTTCATCGACGGGGTGATCTCGCCGTCCTCGATCGTCAGGTCACGCGGCAGGATGGTGACCTTCTTGATCGTCTCCCAGCGGTTCAGCTTGTCGTTGAGCTGGGCGACGTACTCCTCCACCATGGCCTGGGCCTCGGGCGAGGCGACGATCTCGGCGTACGGGCGGCCCTCCAGCGGGGTGCCGGCCGCCCACCCGGCGATGGCGTCCGGGTCCAGCGTCACCAGCATCGTGCAGTAGTTGCGCGCCTGGCCGATGACCACAGCTTGCGAGGTGTACGGGCAGGTGGCCTTGAACATGCCCTCGATGTGCGACGGCGCGACGTACTTGCCGCCGGAGGTCTTGACCAGGTCCTTCTTCCGGTCGGTGATGCGCAGGTAGCCGTCGTCGTCGAGGGAGCCGATGTCACCGGTGCGGAAGAAGCCGTCCTCGGTGAACGCGGCGGCGGTCTCCTCGGGCAGGTTGTGGTAGCCGCGCATCACCGGCCGGCCCCTGAGCAGGATCTCGCCGTCGGTGTCGATGCGGCACTCCAGGTCGCCCATTGCCTTGCCGACGGTGCCGATCCGCAGCCCGTCCGGCGGGTTGACGAAGTTGCCGGCGCTGCTCTCGGTCAACCCGTAGCCCTCGGAGATCGGCAGGTTCGCCGCGGAGAAGAAGGTGGCGATCTCCGGGCTGAGCGGGGCGGCACCGGACACCAGCACCCGGATCCGGCCGCCGAGACGGGCCTGGAGCTTGCTGAAGACCAGCTTCTCGGCCACCGTGTACTTCAGCTTCAGCGCCCCCGGCACCGGCTTCCCGGCCTGCTCCAGGGCGACCTTCTCCTTGCCGACGCCGACGGCCCAGGCGAAGATCTTCGCCTTCGCGCCACCGGCGTCCTGCGCGGTGGTCACCGACTTGTTGTAGACCTTCTCGAAGACCCGGGGCGCGCCGCACATCAGCGTCGGACGGACCACGGAGAGCAGCTCGACCAGCTTGTCGACCCGCCCGTCCACGTAGGTCGGTAGGCCGACGTGGGTGGCGCCGCAGAGCAGCGTCTTGCCGAACGAGTGGGACAGCGGAAGCCAGAGGTACTGCAGGTCGTCGTCGCGCAGCAGGCCGACCGCCTCCTGCGCCACGCCCTCCCAGCACCAACCGCCGTGCATCAGCTCGACCCCCTTGGGTCGGCCGGTGGTGCCGGAGGTGTAGATCAGGGTGGCCAGGTGGTCCGGACCGATGCCGGCGACCAGGCGGTCGATCAGCTCCGGATCCTCGGCGAGGCGCTGGGCACCCTGCTCCTCCAGTTGGGCGAGGGTCAGCTGGGGCACCGGCGCGGCCGGGTCGGGGGTGCCGTCGATGAGGATCACGTGGGTCAGCGCGGGCAGGTCCGCCCCGGCGATCTTCGCCGCCTGCTCCGGGTCCTCCGCGAACAGCACCCGGGAGCCGGAGTCGGCGAGAATGTAGGCGGCGTCCTCCGGCTCGGTCGTCGGGTAGACCGTGGTCGTGGCGCCGCTGGCGCACATGATGCCGAAGTCGGCGATCACCCACTCGATCCGGGTGTTCGCCAGGATCGCCACCGGATTCTCCGGACCGACGCCGAGGCCGTGCAGGCCGGCGGCGACCGCCTTGGCCCGCCGGGCGACCTGCTCCCAGGTCAGCCAGACCGGTCCGTCGGGACCGGGGTGGGCAAAAGCGTGGCGGTCGGGGGTCGCCGCCACACGCTTGAGGAACATGTCAGGAATGGAGTGGTACGGTACATCGAGAGCCATCGCTGTAGCCGCCTTCGGGGGTGGAGGCGTGACGGTCGTCACGGTCGGTGTTCGCTACCGAAGGGTATTGCCTGGCAGGGGGCATCGGCTAGTGCTGACGATCAGCTGCCAGTCCGTCCCGGCTGATGGAGCGCCCGGCTCAGGCGTAGCGCGCCGCCGCCCGCGACCAGTCGTAGGTGCCCCGGATCCAGTTCCGCCGGGTGTCCAGCGCCGGGCGCAGCGCGTCACCGTGGCTGGCCAGCAGGTCGTTCTCGGCGACCAGGTACGCGTCGAGCCGGTCGTTGAACCGGTCGGCGGCGGCCCGCAGCGCCGCCGACTCGTCGCCGGTCTCCCGGGTCAGCACCGTGATCAGATTGTGCGCGTCCGGCCCGTCCTGCTGCTCCTTGTCGTAGGAGAAGACGTCGTTGCACCAGCAGATCAGGTCGGCCGCCAGCGACTCCAGGGCGGCCCAGCCGGGGTCGGCCCGGCGGGAGGCCGGTGGGAAGCCGTCCAGGGCCAGGTCGGTCAGGGTGAGGCTCGGGTAGACGCCGCCGGTGTGACGGCGCATCTGGACGTACTCGTCGACCGGTGGCACCCGCCCGTGTTCCCGGTTGGCCGCCTCCCAGAGCAGCGCGAGCAGGTATTCGCGCATCGCGGCGGTGAAGCGGAGCAGGACGGCCGGGCGTCGGTGGGCGCGGACCCGCCGGCACAGGTCGGCCAGCCCGAGACCCAGCGCTCCGGCCGCGCCGGCCGGCACCGGGCCCGGCGCGCCCTGGCGGTCCAGCACGTCCAGCAGGGCGGCCACGGTCGGCGCGAGCCGGGTCGGATCGGCGCCCAGGCCGTCCTCGTCGCAGGCGTCATCCATCACGAAGAGCCAGGAGATCAGGTCGGTCAGCATGCGCAGACGGTCCAACGGTGCCCGCGGGCAGGCCCGGCCGGCGAGCCCGGCGGCGTCGGCCCGGCGCAGCCGCTGCCCGTTACTGATCAGGCCCAGATCCTGCGCCCAGTCTGCGCTCTCCCGGGCCACCCGTTCGGTGCCGTCGTGCCGGGGACCGGGGAACGGGGGCTCACGCAGGGCTGACACCGCAAAGCTTCGCATCGCGCTCCCTGTCGCGCCGCCCCCCCACGAGGCGGCGCGGACAGCGTAAGGGAGCACGGATGATGGCCGGTCGATCAGGCGAATAACGTTTCGGATTTCCCCGTGGCCGGTTCCGCACAGAGGGTTAGAAGCCCAGGTTGCTGCCGCGCAGCCGGTCCACCAGCGCCGGAGGACCGTCGCACTCCACCCGCGTTGCCCGCTGTCGGCCGGACAGGAACAGCACCAGCTCACCCGGCGTACCGGCCAGTCGCAGCGGCTCACCGCCGCGGCCGACGGTCACCTCGCCGTGCCCGGGTGCCTGGACGAGCAGCCGGGCCGGGAAGCGGCGCAGGGCCATCCTGGCCAGGAGCCGGCCGCGCCGCCACAGCGTCCGCTCCAGTTCCACCGGCAACTCCCGCGGCCGCCAGTCCGCCTGGGCGCGGCGTACGTCCTCGTGGTGGATGAAGAACTCCATCGTGTTGGCCAACTCGTCGGTGAGCGGGTTGCTCACCGGGCTCCACACGGGAGGGCGTCGCACCTGGTCGAGCAGCTCGGCCCAGTCGAGTGCGGCCACCTCGCGCTGGATCCGCTCGGCGCGGTTGCGCAGCGGCTTGAGCGCGATGCCGGCCGCGGCGTCCGGCCGGCGTTCCCGGATGACCAGGTGTGCGGCGAGATCACGGGTCGTCCAGCCCTCGTCGAGGGTCGGGGCATCCGGGCCGAGGGTGGACATCAGCTCGGTGAGCGCCTCGCGCTCCGATCGGGCGTACCGGGGCATGACGCTGATCGTAGGCCGGTGCGGCCGCCGGTCGGGGTCCGGGACGTCAACTGTAGCCATCCGGGGGTGACGTCGGACATATCGCCGCGGGTCGGCGGACCGGGCGGACAGCGGTAAGGATGAGAGAGGATTATGGCGGCTTACGGCGGGGGAGATACGTGGCGAGCGGGACTAGTCGGGACGTACTCGGTCGCGGGCTGGCCGTGCTCGGGCAGGCCATCCGGGAGCAGCCGAGGATCTTCGCGGTCGCGGTGTCCGGCAGCGTGCTGTTCGGCCTGATGGTGGTCGCCAGCGCGTTCGTGGTCGGCGCGGTGGTCGGCGATGTGGTGGTCCCGGCGGTCGAGAGCGGGTCGGTCGCGGTGGGCACCCTGGCCGTGGCCGCCACGGCGCTGTTGGGGCTGAGCGTGCTGCGGGTGGTCGGCATCTTCGGTCGGCGGCTCGGCGCGGGCTACATGCAGTTCCGCCTCCAGGCCGCCTACCGCCGCCGGGTGACCCGCCGCTACCTGGACCTGCCGCTGTCCTGGCATCACCGCAACGCCACCGGCACGCTGCTGTCCAACGCCAACTCCGACGTCGAGGCGGCCTGGCAGCCGATCGCGCCGCTACCCTTCGCGGTCGGCACGCTGGTGATGCTGGTCGGCGCGGTGGTGTCACTGTTCGCCGTCGACTGGGCGCTGGCGCTGGTCGGGCTGGCCGTCTTCCCGGCCCTGTTCGCGCTCAACGTGGCGTACTCCCGCCGGATGGCCCCCCGCCAGGCGCGCGCCCAGCGGCTACGGGCCGAGGTCAGCGGCATCGCCCACGAGAGCTTCGACGGCGCGCTGGTGGTCAAGACGATGGGTCGGGAGGCGCAGGAGACCGGCCGGTTCGCGGCCCGGGCCGGCCAGTTGCGCGACGCACTGATCTCCGTCGGTCGGCTGCGCGGCATCTTCGACCCGATGCTGGAGACCCTGCCCAGCCTCGGCACCCTCGCCGTGCTGGTGGTTGGCGCGTACCGGCTGCGGCAGGGCGCCATCGAGGTGTCCGAGCTGGTCAGCGTGGCCTTCCTCTTCACCGTGCTGGCCTTCCCGGTGCGGGCCATCGGCTGGGTGCTGGCCGAACTGCCGCGCAGCGTCGCCGGCTGGGACCGGGTCCGCCGGGTGCTCGACGCCACCGGCGAGATGCCGTACGGCGACACGCGGCCGGACCCGTCGGTGGCGGCGCCGGCCACCCTCACCTTCAGCGGCGTCGGATTCGCCTACGAGCCCGCCGAGGCGCACCTGCCCGGCGCCGAGGTGCTCGGCGAGGTTTCCTTCACCGTCGGCGCCGGGCAGACCGTCGCCCTGGTCGGGCCGACCGGTGCCGGCAAGTCCACCATCGCGGCGCTGGCGGTCCGCCTGGTGGATCCGCACTCCGGCGCGGTCAGCATCGACGGCGTGGACGTTCGCGAGCTGACCGCGGACGCGCTGGCCGGCGCCGCCGCGTTGGTGGCCCAGGTGCCGTTCGTCTTCGACGACACCGTCCGGGCCAACGTCTCGCTGGACCGTCCGGGCATCGACGACGAGGCCGTCTGGGCGGCGCTGCGCCTGGCCGAGGCCGACGGGTTCGTCGCCGCCCTGCCCGACGGGCTGGACACGATGGTCGGCGAGCGGGGCACCTCGCTCTCCGGCGGTCAGCGGCAGCGGCTCACCCTCGCCCGGGCACTGGCCGGGCGCCCCCGCCTGCTGGTGCTCGACGACGCGACCAGCGCGGTCGACCCCCGGGTGGAGGCGGCCATCCTGGCCGGGCTGCGCTCGTCCGCGGCCGGTGGGCCGGGGGCGTCGATCCTGGTGGTGGCCTACCGCCGGGCCACCATCGCCCTCGCCGATGAGGTCATCTACCTGGAGCAGGGGCGGGTGGTGGCCCGAGGTACCCATCCCACCCTGCTGGCCACCGTGCCCGGCTACACCGACCTGGTCACCGCCTACGAGCAGGCGGAGGTCGACCACGACCGGCAACGCACGTACGACGAGGTCACCCCGCTGACCTCCGGCCTGGAGGTGGACCGGTGAGTGCGAGGAGTGAGCCGGTTTTGCGAGCCCCGCAGTCGCGAACGAAGGTGGATCGGTGAGTGCGAGGAGTGAGCCGGTTTTGCGAGCCCCGCAGTCGCGAACGAAGGTGGTCCGGTGAGTGCGAGCGCCAGGAGCGAGCAGGTGGAGTCGACGTGGCGGACACTGCGCCGCGGGCTCGCGCTCTCCCCGGAGCTGCGGGTCGGGCTGGCCGGCACGCTCGGCCTGGCGCTGATCTACATGATCGGCCGGGTGGCCGTGCCGGTGGCGGTGCAGCAGGGCATCGACCGGGGCATCGTCGGCGGGCCCGACCTGGACGCGCTGTTCACGGTGGTGGCGATCACCGCCGGCGTGCTGGTGGTGACCACGGCCTGCGGCTACCTGATGATGCGCCGCCTGTTCACGGTCAGCGAGACGGCGCTGGCCGGGGTGCGGGTACGCGCGTTCCGGCACGTGCACGACCTGTCGATGCTGCACCAGCAGTCCGAGCGGCGGGGTTCCCTGGTCTCCCGGGTCACCAGCGACGTCGACCAGATCACCCAGTTCCTCCAGTGGGGCGGGGTGATCCTGCTGGTCAACCTCGGGCAGTTGGCGGTCACCACCGCGGTGATGCTGGCCTACTCGTGGCAGTTGACGCTGGTGGTCTTCGCCGCCTTCGTGCCGGCGGTGCTGGTGATCCGGGTGCTGCAACGGCGGCTCGCGGCGGCGTACGGCGTGGTCCGGCAGCGCACCGGCGCGTTGCTGGCGGCGGTCGGGGAGAGCGTGGTCGGCGCGTCCGTGATCCGGGCGTACGGCGTCGCCGGGCGGACGGCCCGGCGGCTGGACGAGGCGATCGACGGTCAGCGACGGGCCCAGCAGCGGGCGATCCGGATCAGCATCCTCGGCAGTTCCATCGGGGAACTGGCCGCCGGGTTGGCGTTGGCCGGCGTGGTGGTGCTCGGGGTGTTCCTCGGCGCCGACCGGACGCTGACCATCGGCGAGGTCACCGCGTTCCTCTTCCTGGTCACGCTCTTCATCCAGCCGGTGCAGATCGCCACCGAGGTGCTCAACGAGGCGCAGAACGCGATCGCCGGCTGGCGTCGGGTGCTCGACGTGCTGGACGTGGCCCCGGACGTGGCCGACCCGGGCCCGCAGGGGCGGGAGCTGCCCACCGGGCCGCTGGACATCCGCTTCGCCGAGGTGCGCTTCGCCTACCCGGACGGGCCGACGGTGCTGCACGACATCAGCCTGGACATCCCGGCGAAGAGCCGGGTGGCGGTGGTCGGTGAGACCGGCAGCGGCAAGACCACCTTCGCCAAGCTGCTCACCCGGTTGATGGACCCGACGGCGGGCGCCGTGCTGCTGTCCGGGGTGCCGCTGACCGACGTCCGCTTCGACTCGTTGCGCTCCCGCGTGGTGATGGTCCCGCAGGACGGCTTTCTGTTCGACGCCACGGTCGCCGACAACGTCCGCTTCGCCCGCCCGGAGCTGACCGACGAGCAGCTCACGGCCGCCTTCACCGAGCTGGGCCTGGCCGACTGGCTGGACGGGCTGCCCGCCGGGTTGGCCACCGGGGTGGGTGAGCGCGGCGAGGCGTTGAGCGTGGGGGAGCGGCAGCTGGTCGCGTTGGCCCGGGCGTACGTGGCCGATCCGGACCTGCTGGTGCTGGACGAGGCGACCAGCGCGGTCGACCCGGCCACCGAGGTCCGTTTGCAGCGGACCCTGGACGCGGTGACCCGGGGGCGGACCACCCTGGCCATCGCGCATCGGCTCTCCACCGCTCAGGGCGCCGACGAGGTGATCGTGGTGGACCGGGGGCGGGTCGTGCAGCGTGGCCCGCACGACGAGTTGATCCGCGACCCGGATTCGGTCTACGGCCTGCTCTACGCCTCGTGGCTGGAGCAGACCCGGTAGACGCCGCCGAGCCGATGCCATACGCTCCAAGTTAGGTAAGCCTAACCAAGGAGGTCGGTTTAATGCGGCCCAGCTCTGCCGAGATCGTCCGGACCCTCGTGGCGGGCCGGTTGCCCGGCCTCGTCCACCTGGCCTGCCGGCCCGGCCTGCACCACGTCCGTCACGTCACCGACCCGGACGGCCGGGTGTTGCTGCTGGTGCCGGTGGTCAGCGATCTCGCGGCGGCACTGCGTCCGGCCGGTGACGACCGTCCCGTCGCGGCGGTGCTCGACGTGCTCGACCTGCCGCCCGCCGCCGGAGCGCCCTCGCTCGGCCGGGCGCTGGTCTCCGGCTGGGTGCGGCGGTTGGCGGGCGACGAGTCCCGCGCGGCGGCGGTGGACTTCGCCGAGGTGGAGCCGACCGGCGACCTGCTCGACGTCGGCACCCGGTTCGGGTTGTTCCGGTTCGAGGTGGCCGAGGCCCGCTGGAACCGGGCCGGCGAACTCCGCCGGATCGACCCCGGGGCGTACGCGGAGGCCGAGCCGGATCCGCTGCACCCGGTCGAGGCGGGGCTGCTCACCCACCTGACCGAGCGGCACGGGGAGCGGATGACGGACTACCTGCGCCGGCAACTCGGCCTCGCCGCCGGTCCCGCCGCGCACGCGCCCCGCGTCGAACGGATCGACCGGTACGGCATGCTCGTGACGTTCGGACGCCCCGGCACCCGGCGGCGGGCCCGGCTCGCCTTCGGTCGCCGGCTGGCCGACCAGGCCGACCTGACCAGGCTGCTGCACCCGGTGCTTTGCCACCGGTGAACCCGCTCAGCCGGGCAGCGGGCCGGTGAGATAGCGCTGGACGGTCGGGCCGATCGCGGCGACCAGGGTCTCCGGTGTCGCGGAGGCGACCGGCTCCAGGCGGATCACGTGGCGCATCATCCCGAGCCCGATCAGCTGGCTGGCCACCAGCGCTCCGCGCAGCGGCAGTTCCGCCGGGTCGACGTCGAGATGGTCGAGGACCCGGCGCAGCACCTGGGTGGTCAGGAACTCGCGGAGCAGCCGCGCGGTCCACTCGTTGCTGACCGCGGAGCGCAGCAGGGCCACCCCGGCGGTGCCGGCCGGCGAGTCCCACACCGTGAGGAACGCGCGCACCAGCCGCTCGCCGAGACCGTCACGGTCACCGGTGAGCACCGCCGGCAGCAGCTCACGCGGGTCGACGGGCGCCCGCATGGCGGCCAGGAAGAGCTGGTCCTTGCTGCCGAAGTAGTGGTGCACCAGGGCCGGGTCGACACCGGCGGAGGCGGCGATGGCCCGGATCGTGCTGGCGTCGAAGCCGCGCTCCGCGAAGGCGGCCCGGGCCGCGTCGAGGATCGCCTCCCGCGTGCCCGGCTTGCCAGGCCGCCGTCCCGTCCGCCGTATCATCGTCCTCCCTCGCGTGCGTCCCGGCGGCCGGCCGTGGCCCCGTGCCCGGACCCGGCCGCCGTCAGCCGTCGGTCCGCCCGTCAGCGCCGCGCCGCCGGGCCGAGTCGGGCCGCCCGTCGGCGCCCGCGCCGCCGGCCCCCGGGTCGAGCCGCCGGTCAGCCGCTGCGCCGGCGCAGGGTGGCCGCGGCGAGCACCAGCGCCAGCACCGCCGCGCCCGCGACGACCGCGACGTCGCGCCACATCGTGCCGGTCGGTTCGGCGTGCGCGCCGACCTCCTGGAGGGCCTCGACGGCGTACGACAGCGGCAGCACGTCGCTGATCGCCTGCAACCAGCCGGCCATCTCGTCGCGCGGCACGAACAGCCCGCAGAGCAGCAGTTGCGGGGCGACCACGACCGGCATGAACTGTACGGCCTGGAACTCGGTACGGGCGAAGGCGCTGCAGAGCAGCCCGAGCGCGACGGCGAGCACCGCGTTCAACGCGGCGATCATGATCACGAAACCGCTGCCGCCGGCAGTCTCCAGACCGAAGATCCAGTACGCCACGGCCGAGGCGATGGTGGCCTGCGCCGCGCCGGCCAGCCCGAAGGCGATGCCGTAGCCGAAGAGCAGGTCGGCCTTTGCCAGCGGGGTGGTGAGCAGTCGTTCCAGCGTGCCCGTGGTCCGCTCGCGGAGCATGGCGATGCTGGTCACCAGGAACATGATGATGAACGGGAAGAAGCCGAGCATCACCAGGGCGATCCGGTCGAAGGTGGTCGGCTGCCCGGGCGGGGCGGGCTGGTCGGCGTACATGTAGTAGACCAGGGTGAGCAGGACGGTGGGCACGAGCACCAGCAGGGCCACCGTCCGCCGGTCGTGGCGTAGCTGCCGCAGGATGCGGCCGACGGTGACGGAGAGGATCCGCGGGTTCATGACGCCTCCCCGGCGCGTGCGGTCTGGCTCGTCCTGATCAGTCGCAGGAACGCCTCGTCGAGGTCGTCCACCCCGGCGGCGGCCCGGATCGCGTCGGGCGTGTCGTCGGCGATCAACCGGCCCTCGCGGATGAGCAGCAGTCGATGGCAGCGGGCCGCCTCGTCCATCACGTGGCTCGACACGAGCAGCGTCGTCCCGGTGGCCGCCAGCTCGTGGAAGCGGGCCCAGAGCTCGGCCCGCAGCACCGGGTCCTGGCCGACGGTGGGTTCGTCGAGCACGATCAGCTCCGGCTCGCCGACCAGCGCGCAGGCCAGCGACGCCCGGCTGCGCTGCCCGCCGGAGAGGGTGCCCACCAGCTGGCCCGCCGCCGATGCCAGCCCGACATCGGCCACCGCCCGGTCGGCGTCGGCCCGGCCGCGACCGTGCAGGGCCGCGAAGTAGCGGGCGTTCTCCCGCACCGTCAGGTCGGCGTAGACGCTCGGCGCCTGCGTCAGGTAGCCGACCCGGTGACGCAGCCGGGCCGAGCCGGCCGGGGTGCCGAGCACCGTCACCGTGCCGTCGGTGATCACCTGGACCCCGACGACCGCCCGCATCAGCGTGGTCTTGCCGCTGCCGCTGGGCCCGAGCAGCCCGGTGACCGAGCCGCGCGGGACCGTGGCGTCGATGCCGTGCAGCACCCGCCGCCCGCCCCGGTCCACGACCAGGCCACGGACGGCGATCGCGTCGTCCATCACCCACCTCCATAACTCATCATGTGTTGAAATCAACGGTAGTTGACATCCGGCCGGTCGGGCAAGGTGGGACGGCGGGGTCGCGCGGGACGGGTCGGTGCTGAGACCCTCGACCCATGGACATCGGTACGCGGGAGGAGACCTTCACCGTCAGCGAGGCGGCCCACCGGGTCGGCCTGAGCGTCCACACGCTGCGCTGGTACGAGCAGGAGGGGCTGGTCGCCCCCGTGGGGCGGGACTCGGCCGGGCGGCGTCGCTACACTCCGCAGGACGTCAACTGGCTGCTGCTGCTCACCCGGCTTCGCCGCACCGGGATGCCGGTGCGCGACATGCGTCGCTACGTCGAGCTGGCCCGGCAGGGTGACGGCACGCTCGGTGCCCGGCGGACACTGTTCGAGGAGCACCGGACGCGGGTGCTCCAGCAGATGGCGGAGCTGGAGGAGGACCTCAAGGTGCTCGACTTCAAGATCGACCACTATCGCCGGGCGGAACTGGGCGAACTCGACTGACGCCGGCGAGAGTCGGCAGTAAACGGGGCGAAACGGTATCTCCGGGCAGTAGCCCGTAGCACGGGCACTAGGCATCGGACCGGACAGTAGGTCCGTCATCGGTCATTGCGCCCGCATCGGACGTACGGCACGATGGCGCGGTGGATCACGCTCCGTCACCGGACAGTGGGTTTTTCGACGACTGGGCCGCGCGGCTGCGGGCGATCGCCGACCGGCCCGTGGTGGGCATCCTGCTGCGCGGCAGCCACGCCCGCCGGGCCGCCACCGCACACAGCGACGTCGACGTGGACGTGCTGGTCGGTGGCGCCCCGTACGCCGTCCGGCGGGCGTACTTCGCGGAGCACTCCGGCCGGCTGACCCACGTGTCGGTCGCGGCCCGGGACGTCCGGTCCTGGGTGACCCGGCTGGGTGAGCCGGCCGACTGGGCGTTCGGCCTGCCCGTGACCGCCCCCGCCCGGCTGCTCTGGGCCGACCCGCACTGGCGCAACCGGATCGACCTGCCGGTGCTCTGCCAGCCGGCCGACGAGCCGCGGCTGGAGGAACTGATCGCCACCCTCGGCAAGGTGGCCTCGGCCCGGGACGCCGACGATCCGCTCGGCGCCCGGCTGGCCGCCGCCGACCTGGCCCGGCTCTGCCCGTCGGTGCTGCGGCTGGCGAACCCGTCGGTGCGGGTGGTCTCCCGCCGGTCGGCCTTCGCCGCCGCGCTCGACCTGCCGGTGGCGCCGGCCGGCTACCGGGAGGACATGCTGCGCTGCCTGAGCGTGCGGCCCGGCTCGACCGGCCAGCTGTGGGCGGCCGCGGCCCGGCTGGTGGCCGGCACCCTGCCGCTGATCCGCCCGTACGCCGCCGAGGTGGCCCGGGCGGCCGGCCCGGATCTCGCCGACGCCCTGCTCGACGGGCGCCTGGACCGCTACGTGATCCAGTTGGGCCGCCCCGCCCCCGGTGCCGCGTCCACCGATGGGTCGCCCACCGATGGGTCGTCCGCCAGCCAGAGAGCCGCCAGCCGGGAGCCCGCTCAGGTTCCCGCGCCGCGTACGGGACAATGGGTCACTGTGCCCGCTCCTGACGCGCCGGTGACCGGCGCCCACCTCGACCAGCCGACCCCGCCGGACGGCCCGGACCGGCCGTCGCGGCTCGATCCGGCGATCGCCGCCCGGCTGCGGCGCACCCCCGACGGCCTGGTGGCCGCCGTCGTCCGCCAGCACGACAGCGGCGAGGTGCTGATGATGGCCTGGATGGACGACGAGGCCCTGCACCGCACCCTGACCACCGGCCGGGCCACCTACTGGTCGCGCAGCCGGCGCGAATACTGGGTCAAGGGCGCCACCTCGGGCCACCACCAGTACGTCCGCTCGGTGGCGCTCGACTGCGACGGGGACGCGGTGCTGGTCAGCGTCGACCAGGTCGGCGCCGCCTGCCACACCGGGCAGCGCACCTGCTTCTCCACCGACCTCCCCGTCACCGGCGAGGTGCCGTCATGACCGACGCGCGGGTGAGCCCGGACCCGGCAACCTTCGCCGAGCTGGCCGCCCGCTGGCGGGTGGTGCCGGTCACCCGTCGGCTGCTCGCCGACGCGGAGACCCCGGTCGGCGTCTACCGCAAGCTGGCCGGCGGCCCCGGGACCTTCCTGCTGGAATCCGCCGAGCAGGGCGTGGGCTCGTCGGGGCTGGCCTGGGCCCGGTACTCCTTCGTCGGGGTGCGCAGCAGCGCCACGCTGGTCGAGCGGGACGGCGCGGCGGCCTGGCTCGGCGAACCGCCCGCCGGGCTGCCGGCCACCGGCGACCCGGTCCAGGTGCTGCGCGAGACGGTGACGGCGCTGGCCGGCCCGCCCGGGCAACCGGGCGACGGGATGCCGCCGCTGACCGGCGGCATGGTCGGCTACCTCGGCTACGACCTGGTTCGCCGTTTCGAGCGGCTGCCCACGCTCACCGAGGACGACCTGCGCCTGCCCGAGCTGGGCATGATGCTCGCCACCGACCTGGTGGTGCTGGACCACTTCGACGGCTCGGCGATCCTGGTCGCCAACGCGATCCTGCCGCCGCTGGACGAGCCGGGCCGCGAGGAGCGGATCGCCGCCGCGTACCACCATGCGGTGGGCCGGTTGGACGCGATGACCACGGCGCTGTCGCGGCCGATCCCGCCCATGGTGGCCACGGTCGCCCGCCCGCCCGTCGGTGCGGTACGCAGCCGTACCCCCGACGGTGGGTACCCGAAGGCGGTCGAGGCGGCGAAGGAGGCGATCCGGGCCGGCGAGTGCTTCCAGATCGTGCTCGCCCAGCGGTTCGAACGCGACACCGACGCCGACCCGCTGGACGTCTACCGGGTGCTGCGGGCCACCAACCCCAGCCCCTACATGTACCTGCTGCGCTTCGACGACGTCGACATCGTCGGTTCGTCGCCGGAGGCGCACCTGAAGGTGACCGGCGAGGTCGACGGTGAGCGGCGGGCGTTGCTGCACCCGATCGCCGGCACCCGCCCGCGCGGCGCGACACCGGAGGCCGACGCCCGGCTCGCCACCGAGCTGCTCGCCGACCCCAAGGAGCGCGCCGAGCACGTGATGCTGGTCGACCTGGGCCGCAACGACCTGGGCCGGGTCTGCCGCCCGGGCACCGTGGAGGTGCCGGAGTTCGCCACCATCGAGCGGTACAGCCACGTCATGCACATCGTCTCCACGGTGGTGGGCACGCTCCGGGCGGACCGCACGGCCTTCGACGCGCTCGCCGCGACCTTCCCGGCGGGCACCCTCTCCGGGGCGCCGAAGGTCCGCGCCATGGAGATCATCGAGGAGCTGGAGCCGGTACGCCGGGGGCTCTACGGCGGCACCGTGGGCTACTTCGGGTTCGCCGGTGACCTCGACATGGCCATCGCGATCCGGACCGCGCTGATCCGGGCCGGGCGGGCGTACGTGCAGGCCGGTGCCGGCGTGGTGGCCGACTCCGACCCGGCCGCGGAGGACCTGGAGACCCGGAACAAGGCCGCCGCGGTGCTCGCCGCGATCGCCGCCGCCGAGACGCTGCGGCCGGCCCGATGAACGACCCGGCCCGCCCCGAGTCCGGCGGTGCGCGCCCCGCGTCCGGGCGGCGCGAGCTGGCGTACGCCGTGCTGCTCTGCCTGGCCGGCGCGGGGTTGGCGCTCTGGGCGGCGACCCGGCCCTGGGTGCGGGACGTCGGTGTGCTGCCGGCCCTCGACGAGGGGCGGACCGGCGCGCAACTGCTGCCGTGGCTGCCGGCGCTCGCCCTGGTGGGGCTGGCCGGCGGCGGCGCGGTGCTGGCCACCCGTGGCCGGCTTCGCCGGGTGCTCGGCGGGCTGCTGGCGTTGCTCGGGCTGAGCCTGGCCGCCGGCGGGGGCTACGGCCTGGTGGCGGAGATCGGAGACCAGGTGAGCCGGCAGTGGCCGGCGCTCACGCTGGCCGGCGGCGTACTGGCCGCGGCCGGTGGGCTGATCACCGGGCTGCGCGGGACACGTTGGCCGGTGATGGGCGCCCGCTACGAGCGCGGGTCACGGCAGCCGGTCGAGACGGCCGGGCCGATCCAGGGGGCCGGCACGGTGGCCGCGTGGGACGCGTTGGACCGGGGCGAGGATCCGACGGTGCGCTGAGGTCGCCTGCGCACGTGCGGGAGGTGACGGTCAGCTGACCGGCTGCCGGGCGTGGCGGCGCGCGGCGGCCAGCTCCGCGACCAGCCGGTCCAACTCGGCGCGCTGGTCGGCCCGGGCCCGGTCGGCGCAGATGGCCTCCCAGGCGTTGCCGCGTGCGGTCCGCATCCGGGCGGGCCCGACCATGGCCCGCTCCAGCGTGTGGACCACGCCGACGGCGAGCGACGCGACGGTGCGCGAGATGGTGGTGAGTCCGATGGTCTGGTGCGGCGCGGAGGTACTCATGATCACCCCGGGGAGAGATCGTCGTGGCGGTGGGGCAGACGCGTCATCGAGTTTGCCCGACCCCGATGCTGCGCGGCTGACGTTTCGTGGTGATGACTGCACCGTCAACTCTGCGGCAGGTGGCCTGAGCAGGCAAAGAGACCTTCGTCCTTGAGCTTGGTCACAGCATCGACGAGGCTCGGTGTCGACCGACCCGCCGGCGGTGACACGGAGATCAATATGGGTGAACGTCGATGGTGTGGTGACGTAGAGTTACCACGCATGCGCGCAAGTCGGCCATTATGCCGCAGCCCATTTCGTGAGGAGCGCCATACCCCCGGCGGTCGGCTCCAGGTAGGGCCACCTAGCATCGGCCCATGACACCCGGAGAGGGGAGTCCGTTGGTGACTGCTGATGAGTATGCGCACGCGGAGGGGGACGAGCCCGGCCCGGCGGCGTCCGTCAGCGTGCTCGACGAGATCCTGGCCGGCGTCCGGGAGGACGTGGCCCGGCGGCAGGAACAGGTTCCGCTGGAGCGGATCCGGGAACTGGCCGCCGCCGCCGCGCCGCCGCTGGACGCCTACGCGGCCCTGCGGCGCCCCGGTGTCGCGGTCATCGCCGAGGTGAAGCGCTCCTCGCCGTCCAAGGGCAGGCTGGCCGAGATCGCCGATCCGGCCGACCTGGCCGGCGACTACGCCGCCGGCGGTGCCCGCGCGATCAGCGTGCTCACCGAGGGGCGTTGGTTCGGGGGGTCGCTGGACGACCTCGCCGCCGTGCGGGCCGCGGTGAACATCCCGGTGCTGCGCAAGGACTTCGTGGTCTCCAGCTACCAGGTGCACGAGGCCCGCGCGCACGGCGCCGACCTGGTGCTGCTGATCGTCGCCGCGCTGGAGCAGAACGCGCTGGTCGGCCTGCTGGAGCGGATCGAGTCGCTGGGCATGACCGCGCTGGTCGAGGTGCACGACGAGGAGGAGGCCGACCGGGCCATGGAGGCCGGCGCGCAGGTGATCGGGGTCAACGCCCGCGATCTGCGTACCCTCCAGGTCGACCGCTCCGTCTTCGAGCGGATCGCGCCCGGTCTGCCGAGCAATGTCGTCAAGATCGCCGAGTCCGGCGTACGCGGCCCGCACGACCTGATCCGCTATGCCTCGGCCGGCGCCGACGCGGTGCTCGTCGGCGAGGGACTGGTCACGCAGAAGAGCCCCCGCGAGGCGGTGGCCGAACTGGTCAACGCCGGCAACCACCCCGCGACGCCCCGCCCGGTGCGCTGACCCGCGCCGGTCCGCAGCGAGAGGATCAGCCGTGAGTCAGGAGCAGTTCCCCGACACCGCCGGTCACTTCGGCCCGTTCGGTGGCCGGTTCGTGCCGGAGGCGCTGGTCGCCGCGCTCGACGAACTGGGCGCGGCGCACCGCGCGGCCATGGCCGACGAGGCGTTCCGGGCCGAGTTCGCCGCCCTGCTGCGCGACTACGCCGGCACACCGTCACTGCTCTACGAGGCCCGCCGGTTCTCCGCGCGGGCCGGGGCCCGGGTGCTGCTCAAGCGGGAGGACCTCAACCACACCGGCGCGCACAAGGTGCGCAACGTGCTCGGTCAGGCGCTGCTGACCCGCCGGATGGGCAAGCAGCGGGTGATCGCCGAGACCGGCGCCGGTCAGCACGGCGTCGCCGCCGCCACCGCCGCCGCCCTGTTCGACCTGGAGTGCGTGGTCTACATGGGTCAGGTCGACACCGAGCGGCAGGCGCTGAACGTGGCCCGGATGCGGATGCTCGGTGCCACGGTCGTACCGGTGACGACCGGCTCGCGCACCCTCAAGGACGCGATGAACGAGGCGATGCGGGACTGGGTCGCCAACGTCGACCGGACCCACTACCTGATCGGCACCGCCGCCGGCCCGCACCCCTTCCCGGCGCTGGTCCGCGACTTCGTCCGGGGCATCGGCGACGAGGCCCGGGCGCAGTGTCTCGACCTCACCGGCGCGCTGCCGGACGCGGTGACCGCCTGCGTCGGCGGTGGCTCCAACGCGCTGGGCATCTTCCACGCCTTCGTCGACGACCCGCAGGTGCGGCTCTACGGCTTCGAGGCCGGTGGCGAGGGGGTGGACACCGGCCGGCACGCCGCCAGCATCACCGGGGGCTCCACCGGCGTGCTGCACGGCACCCGCACCTACGTGCTCCAGGACGCCGACGGTCAGACGCAGGAGTCCCACTCGATCTCCGCCGGCCTGGACTACCCGGGCGTGGGCCCGGAGCACGCCTGGCTGCACGACACCGGCCGGGCCAGCTACCAGCCGGTCACCGACGACGAGGCGATGACGGCGTTCGCGCTGCTCTGCCGCACCGAGGGGATCATCCCGGCGATCGAGAGCGCGCACGCCGTCGCCGGCACCCTGGCCGTCGCGCCGAAGCTCGCCGCCGAGTTGGGCCGGGAGCCCACCATCGTGGTCAACCTCTCCGGCCGGGGCGACAAGGACGTGCACACCGCCGGCGAGTACTTCGGCATCCTGGGCAAGGAGGCACCATGAGCGAGCGGGAGCGAGTGAATCATCGGCTCAGTGCGGTGGTGCCTCATGGCGGCACGGAGCGCAGCGGAGTGCTGGCATGAGCGAGCGGACCAGCCGGATCGGTGGGGCGTTCGACAAGGCGCGGGCGGACGGCCGGGCGCTGCTGGTCGGCTGCATGCCGGCCGGTTTCCCCACCGTCGAGGGCAGCATCGCCGCGATGAAGGCGATGGTGGCGGCCGGCGTCGACGTGATCGAGGTGGAGATCCCGTACTCCGACCCGGTGATGGACGGCCCGGTCATCCAGCGGGCCAGCGACATCGCCCTGGCCGGCGGCGTACGCGTCCGGGACGCGGTGCGCATCATCGAGGCGGTGGCGGCCACCGGCGCCCCGGTGGTGACGATGACCTACTGGAACCCGATCGAGCGCTACGGCGTCGACGCGTTCGCCCGGGACCTCGCCGCGGCCGGCGGCACCGGGCTGATCACCCCCGACCTGATCCCCGAGGAGGCCGGCGAGTGGCTGGCCGCCTCGGACGCGTACGGGCTGGACCGCACGTTCCTGGTCGCGCCGTCGTCGACCGATCAGCGGTTGGCGATGACCGTGGAGCACTGCCGTGGCTTCGTCTACGCCACCGCCATCATGGGGGTGACCGGTGCCCGTGCGCAGACGTCGCAGGCGGCGCCGGCGCTGGTGTCCCGGGTGCGGGAGGTCACCGACCTGCCCGTCGGTGTCGGGCTGGGCGTCAGCACCGGGGCGCAGGCCGCCACGGTCGCCGGGTACGCCGACGCGGTGATCGTCGGCAGCGCGCTGGTCCGCTGCCTGCTCGACGTCCCCGACGAGGCCACCGGCCTGGCCGCCCTGAGTACCCTCGCCGCCGAACTAGCCACCGCCGCCCACCACCCCACCCCCTAACCCCTCGCCCCCCGCGCCGATCTTGCAGTTTCGGTCGCCTTCCCGCGAACAATGTCGGCTTTGCCGCGACAGGAAGCGCAAGATCGCGGAAGGGTGGCGCTCGGCGAGGGAGCGGGGTGACGGGGGAGGGGGTCGCAGCGGTAGCGTGTGCATCCGTGAGTCTCGCCTCGCCGATGCCCCTGGCCGCCATCCCCAGCCCGAGCACCGCCGTGTGGCAGCTCGGCCCGATCCCGATCCGGGCGTACGCGCTGTGCATCATCGCCGGCATCGTGGTGGCCTGCTGGGTCACCGAACGGCGCATGCGTAACCGCGGCGTCGCCCCCGGCGCGGTGCTCGACATCGCCCTCTGGGCGGTGCCGGCCGGCATCATCGGCGCCCGGATCTACCACGTGATCACGTCGCCGGCGGCGTACTTCGGCACCGGTGGGGATCCGATCAAGATCTTCTACATCCACGAGGGTGGGCTCGGCGTCTGGGGTGCGATCGCCGGTGGCGCGGTCGGCGCCTGGATCGCCGCCCGGCAGCTGGGCATCCCGCTCTCCGTGGTCGCCGACGCGCTGGCGCCGGGCCTGCCGCTGGCCCAGGCGATCGGCCGGCTGGGCAACTGGTTCAACAACGAGCTCTACGGCGGCCTGACCGACCTGCCCTGGGGGCTGGAGATCCACCGGATGGACGGCGGGCAGGCGCTGCGCGACGAGGCCGGCCAGCCGATCCTGGAGCAGGGGCTCTACCACCCGACCTTCGCCTACGAGGCGCTGTGGTGCGTCGGGGTCGCCGCGCTGGTCTACGTCGTCGATCGCCGGCTGCGGCTCGGGCGCGGTCGGGCGTTCGCGCTCTACGTGATGGGCTACACCGCCGGCCGGTTCTGGATCG
Source organism: Micromonospora sp. WMMD1082 (assembly GCF_029626175.1). Classification (NCBI taxonomy): domain Bacteria; kingdom Bacillati; phylum Actinomycetota; class Actinomycetes; order Micromonosporales; family Micromonosporaceae; genus Micromonospora; species Micromonospora sp. WMMD1082. Next base: position 4,840,335 of record NZ_JARUBM010000002.1, read on the forward strand.
AGATGATGCGCACCGACGACGCCAACACGATCCTCGGCGTACGCCTCAACGTCTGGACCGCGGCGCTGGTCTTCCTGGGCGGGCTGATCTACTTCCTGCGGGTCCGCGGGCCACGGGAGTACCTGATCCCGATCGGCCTGCCGGCCGCCGCCGCCACCGCGCCGCCGGCCGCCTCCGACGTCTCCCAGGTGGACCTGTCGGCGCAGCAGGCCAGCACCGAGCCGGCCGCGCCCGAGGGCTACCGGGTGGTCAGCGAGGAGCAGTTCCGGCACTGGCGCGAGACGGGTGAGGCGCCGCCCGAGGCGGCCGACGGTGACGCGGCGGAGCCCGCGGCGCGGCCCCGATCCGCCGATCGCGACACCTGAGACGAGGGCGACGCCATGCGGACCGCGGTGGTGGTCGGCGGCGGGCTCGGCGGCCTGGCGGTCTCCGGTGCGCTCGCCCGTTCCGGCTGGCAGGTCACCCTCCTGGAGCGGGCCGACCGGATCCGCCCGGAGCCGACCGCCGTGGTGCTCTGGCCCAACGGGGTCCGCGCGCTGCGCACCCTGGGCCTCGGTGCCGGTCTGGACGCCATCGCCACCCCGCTGCCCGACGGCGGCGTGCGCCGGCCCGACGGGCACTGGCTGGTGCAGCCCCGGCAGACGCCGACCGAGCGCCTTCCGGTGGTGGTGCACCGGGAGGATCTGCACGACGCGTTGATCGCGGGCCTGGGTGAGCGGGTCGAGCTGCGCACCGGGGTGACCGTGCGAACGGTACGCGCCGCCGCCGGGGAGCGTCCCGCGGTCGGCGACGGCCGGCACACGTACGAGGCGGACCTGGTCGTCGCGGCCGACGGCACGGAGAGCGTGATCCGCCGTCAGCTCGCCCCCGAGGCGGGCGTGGTCAGCTCCGGGTCCGCCGCCTGGCGGGCGGTCATCCCCTGGTACCGCGCGCCGAGCCTGCCCGACTCCGTCGGCGGTGAGATCCTCGGCGCCGGCTACCGCTTCGTGGCCGCCTCGCTGGGCGATCGTGGCTCCTCCGGCGCCTCCAGCCGGGGCGGCATCTACTGGACGGCCACCGCCGCCGGTGCGCCCCGACCCGAGCCGCCGGAGACCCAGCTGGCGCTGCTGCGGCGGTGGTACGCCGGCTGGCCCGCCCCGGTCGACGAGCTGCTGGCCGCGACCGATCCGGCCGACCTGGTGCAGCGGGAGATCCGCGAGCTGCGTCCGCTGCCCCGGGCGTACGGCTTCCCGGCCGGCCCGGGCGGGGTGGTGCTGCTCGGCGATGCCGCCCACGCCATGCCGCCGCACCTCGGGCAGGGCGCCTGCCTCGCCTTCGAGGACGCGGCCACGCTCGCCGGGCTGCTGCGCGCGTCGACGCTGCCGGACGCGGTGGTGGCGTACGACCGGGCGCGGCGCCCCCGGGTGGCGGCCGTGGTCCGGCAGACCCGGCGGATGTCGGCGGTGTTGCAGACCCGGGGCCGGCTCGGGCTGCGCGCCCGCGACGCGGTGCTCGGCACCGTCACCCCCCGCCTGCTCGGCAGCGCGGCCGCGATCGCCGCCCAGTGGCGCCCGCCGACCTGACCGGGTTGACGGGCGAGGGGCGCGGCGAGCGGGCGTTCGTCGTAAACCCCGGGTTCGGGCCGGGAACGGGTGGCGGCGTGGTACGAGTGCGGGATGAGTCCTGATGGTCGCGCTGATGGCCGCGACGGGTCCGGCGGCGGTCGGTCCCGGCTCGGCCGTGCCACCGAGCGGGCGAAGGCAACCGGCGCCCGGGTACGGGGTCGAGGTAGCCGGGCGGGGCGACTGCGCCTGAACCAGCTGGAGGTCGCCCTGGTGATCTCGGTGCAGGCGGGTGTCGCCGCGGCGCTGGCCTGGTGGATCGGGCACGACCTGCTGGGCAACCCGTCGCCGATCTTCGCACCGTCCGCCGCGGTGGGTACGATCGTCGCCGCGCTCGGCCAGCGTGCCCACCGCACCGTGGAACTGATGCTCGGCGTGGGGCTCGGCATCGCCACCACCGATCTCCTGATCTCCCTTCTGGGCACCGGGTTCTGGCAGACCGGGTTCGTCGTCGCGTGCGCCATCTGTGCCACGCTCCTGCTGTTCGGGCGCGGCGGGGCCGCCGTCGGCCAGGCCGGCGGCACGGCGGTGCTCCTCGCGACCCTGGCGCCGGGCCAGGAGGACCTCGAATGGCCCCGGATCGTGGAGGCGCTGGTCGGCGGTGTGGTGGGCATCGTGGTGGTCGCGCTGCTGGTGCCGCTGAACCCGATGCGGATCCTCGACCGCGACGCGGCTCCGGTCTACCAGTGCCTCGCCGCCCAACTGCGGGAGGTCTCCGCGGCGCTGACCGACCATGACCAGCAGCGGGCGGTGCGGGCGCTGGAGGCGCTGCGCGGCATGGGGCCCGACCTCAGCCGGATGCACGAGGCGCTCAGCGGTGCCGAGGAGGTGGTCCGGCTGGCACCGGCCCGTTGGCTGCGTCGTCAGGACGTGGAACGCTTCGCCCGCGCGAGTATGCACCTGGAACGGGTCATCGAACACAGCCGGGGGGTGGCCCGCCGGTCGGCGATGGCCCTGGAGTACGGCGAGCCGATCCCGCCCGAGCTGTCCGCCGGCGTCGGACGTCTCGCCGACGCGGTCGATCTGCTGCGTCGTGAGCATCGCGCCGGGCGGGCGACCGAGCGGACCCGCCAGGCGGCGGGCGACGCCGTCTACCAGGCGGGCCGAGCCCGAGCCCAGGGGGTCGACGAGTTCGGTGGCGCGGTGGTGACCCAGCTCCACACCGCGGTGAGCGACCTGCTCCGCGCTACCGGCTACGACCCGACCGCCGCGAACCACGAGGTACGCGACCAGATGCGACGCGGTGAGGAGCCGAGTTGACAGACAGTCAGGCGGTGACCGCGGCCGGTTCGGCGATGCAGGCGGTGCCGACGCGCCGGAAGCCGACCCGCAGGTAGACCCGGGCGATCTCCTCGCTGCCGGCGGAGAGGAAGATCAGGTCGGTGCCGGCGGCCAACAGGGCCCGGGCCAGGGCTGCGGTGATCGCCGCGCCGAGCCCCCGGCGGCGGGCGGTGGGCAGGGTGGCCACCCCGGCGATCTCGGCGACCTCGCCGACCCGCATGGCGATCCCGCTGGCCAGCGGGCCCTCGGTCGGGGTGCCGGCCAGCGCCGAGAGGCGGCTGCCGTCGGCGATGCGGGCGCGTTCCTCGTCGAGCGCCGCCACCTCCAGCCCGATCAGGGCGGCGTCGCGTTCGGCCGGTCCGGCCGCGCCCCGGCCCGTGCCGGGTGCGGCGAACCCGACCGCCGCGACCGCGCGCCGGGCGGCCACGTCGGCGGCGAGGTCCGGCGCGGACGCCGGGAGCAACCGCACCGGTACGTCGGAGAAGGTCGCCGGATCTGCCACGGCGGCCGGGTCGAGCACCATCAGCGGCGCCTCCAGCACCGCCAGCCCCACCGAGCGGGCCACCGCGAGCAGATCCGGGTTGACCTCGTGCACCCATTCCAGGGCCTCGGGCAGACCCAGCTGGCGTTGCCGGGCCCGCACCGCGGTCAGGTCGGCCAGCGACGGCGGGCGGTCGGCGCCCCGCCGGGGCCGGGCGTAGAACGGCCACCCGGGGCCTTCGCGGACGAACAGGACGCAGGCGCCGTGATCCTCCGCACGGGCCGCATCCCGGGGCACCGCGTCATAGAAGCGGTCCAACCGGTCGAGCAGGCCGGCGTGCCGAGTATCCACCGGGCGAGACTACACTTCCCAGACTCTGGACAGTGTGATCAATCTGCACTGGCCTTGCGGGCCGAGCCCTAACGTAGACTCAATAGTCCGATACAGGGCCGACGTCGTCCCGACCATGATCAATCCTGAGTGACGACAGGAGGCCCGGTGGCCCTCGCGTACCCACACCGCCCCCAGCCGGCGCCGCTACACGGCCAGGCAGCGTCCCCTGCCGGCCTCTATGACGCCTCCCGCGAGCACGACGCCTGCGGGGTGGCCTTCGTGGCGGACCTGCACGGACGGCGTTCCCACACGGTGGTCGCCAACGGCCTCGACGCGTTGTGCCGGCTGGACCACCGGGGTGCCCGAGGCGCGGAACCGAACACCGGCGACGGCGCCGGCATCATGATCCAGGTGCCGGACGCGTTCCTGCGCGCGGTGGTCGATTTCCCCCTGCCCCCGGCCGGCGAGTACGCCACCGGTCTGGTCTTCCTGCCCGACGACGACGCCGACGAGGCGCGCGCCCGGCAGGTGGTCGAGAAGTACGCCCTGGTCGAGGGCGCCGACCTGCTCGGTTGGCGGGACGTCCCGGTGGACCACTCGGACCTCGGCGAGACGGCCCTGGCGGCGATGCCCCGGGTCCGGCAGCTCTTCCTCGCCGCGAAGCGGCTCACCGGCACCGCCGCCGGCCCGGCCGGCTCCGCGCTGGGCGGCATCGAGCTGGAACGGGTCGCGTTCTGCGTCCGCAAGCAGGCCGAGCGCGAGTCCGCCGAGCGCGGCGTGCCGGCGTACTTCCCGTCGCTGTCCGGCCGGACGATGGTCTACAAGGGCATGCTCACCCCGGACCAACTGCCCGCCTTCTACCCGGACCTCACCGACGAGCGGGTGGACAGCGCCATCGCGCTGGTGCACTCCCGGTTCTCCACCAACACCTTCCCGTCCTGGCCGCTGGCGCACCCGTACCGCTTCATCGCCCACAACGGCGAGATCAACACCATCCGCGGCAACCGCAACTGGATGCAGGCGCGCGAGGCGCTGCTGCGCACTCCGGATCTCCCGGGCAACATCCGGCGGGTCTTCCCGGTCTGCACCCCGGCGGCCTCCGACTCGGCCAACTTCGACGAGGTCCTCGAACTGCTGCACCTGGCCGGGCGCAGCCTGCCGCACGCGGTGCTGATGATGATCCCCGAGGCGTGGGAGAACGACCCGGACATGCGGGCCGACAAGCGCGCCTTCTACCGGTTCCACGCCAGCCTGATGGAGCCGTGGGACGGCCCCGCCTCGGTCGCCTTCACCGACGGCGAGATCGTCGGCGCGGTGCTCGACCGCAACGGCCTGCGCCCGGGCCGCTGGTGGCAGACCGCCGACGGCCTCGTGGTGCTGGGCAGCGAGGCGGGCGTGCTCGACCTCGACCCGGCCGCCGTGGTCGCCAAGGGCCGGCTCCAGCCGGGGAAGATGTTCCTGGTCGACACCACCGCCGGCCGGATCGTGCACGACGACGAGATCAAGACCGAGCTGGCCGCCGCCGAGCCGTACGCCGACTGGCTGCACGCCGGGCTGATCGAGCTGGACGACCTGCCGGCCCGCGAGCACATCGTCTTCACCCACGACTCGGTCCGCCGCCGCCAACAGACCTTCGGCTACACCGAGGAGGAGCTGAAGATCCTGCTCGCGCCGATGGCGCGTACCGGCGCGGAGCCGATCGGCTCGATGGGCACCGACACCCCGATCTCGCCGCTGTCCACCCGGCCGCGGCTGCTCTACGACTACTTCCACCAGCTGTTCGCCCAGGTCACCAATCCGCCGCTGGACGCCATCCGGGAGGAGCTGGTGACCAGCCTGGCCTCGACCATCGGCCCGGAGGGCAACCTGCTCGACCCCGGCCCGGCGAGCTGTCGGCAGATCGTGCTGCCCTACCCGGTGATCGACAACGACGAGCTGGCCAAGATCCTCTCGATCGACGAGGACGGTGACCTGCCCGGCTTCAAGGCGGTGCGGGTCTCCGGGCTCTACCGCATCCGCGACGGCGGCGCCGGCATCAAGGCCCGGCTGACCGAGATCTGCCGGCACGTCTCCGAGGCGATCGAGGACGGCGTACGGATCCTGGTCCTCTCCGACCGCGACTCCAACGCCGACCTCGCCCCGATCCCGTCGCTGCTGCTCACCGCGGCGGTGCACCAGCACCTGGTCCGCGAGCAGACCCGGACCCAGGTCGCGCTGATCGTCGAGTCCGGCGACTGCCGCGAGGTGCACCACGCCGCCGTGCTGATCGGCTACGGCGCCGCCGCGGTCAACCCGTACCTCGCCTTCGAGTCGGTCGAGGACATGATCTCCACCGGGCTGCTGGCCGGCGTCGAGCCGCGCGCCGCGGTCCGCAACTACGTCAAGGCGCTCGGCAAGGGCGTCCTGAAGATCATGTCGAAGATGGGCATCTCGACCGTGTCGTCGTACTGCGGTGCGCAGGTCTTCGAGGCGGTCGGGCTGCACACCCGCCTGGTGGAGCGCTACTTCCGGGGCACACCCAGCACCATCAGCGGGGTCGGGCTCGACGGCATCCACGCCGAGGTGGCCGCCCGGCACGCCCTGGCCTGGCCGGCGCCCGGTGCCGCGGCCGCCGACCGGCTGCCCGTCGGCGGCGAGTACCAGTGGCGCCGCGAGGGCGAGTTGCACCTGTTCAACCCGGAGACGGTCTTTCTCCTCCAGCACGCCACCCGCAGCCGGCAGTACGACGTCTTCCGCGACTACACCGCGAAGGTCGACGAACTGGCCGCGCGGGCGGGCTCACTGCGCGGGCTGTTCCGGCTGCGCAGCGGCGTGCTGCCGCCGGTGCCGATCGACGAGGTCGAGCCGGCCAGCGAGATCGTCAAGCGGTTCGCCACCGGCGCGATGTCGTACGGGTCGATCTCGGCCGAGTCGCACGAGACGCTCGCCATCGCGATGAACCGGCTCGGCGGCAAGTCCAACACCGGTGAGGGCGGCGAGGACGTCGCGCGCCTGCACGACCCGGCCCGCCGTTCCGCGGTCAAGCAGATCGCCAGCGGCCGGTTCGGCGTCACCAGCGAATACCTGGTCAACGCCGACGACCTCCAGATCAAGATGGCCCAGGGGGCCAAGCCGGGCGAGGGTGGGCAGCTGCCCGGCAACAAGGTGTGGCCGTGGATCGCCCGGACCCGCCACGCCACCCCCGGCGTCGGCCTGATCTCGCCGCCGCCGCACCACGACATCTACTCCATCGAGGACCTCGCCCAGTTGGTGCACGACCTGAAGTGCGTCAACCCGGCCGCCCGGGTGCACGTCAAGCTGGTCAGCGAGGTCGGCGTCGGCACGGTCGCCGCCGGGGTGGCCAAGCTCAAGGCCGACGTCATCCTGATCTCGGGTCACGACGGCGGCACCGGCGCCTCCCCGCTGAACTCGCTCAAGCACGCCGGCACCCCGTGGGAGCTGGGCCTGGCCGAGGCGCAGCAGACGCTGCTGCTGAACAAGCTGCGCGACCGGGTCACCGTGCAGGTCGACGGCCAGCTCAAGACCGGCCGGGACGTGATCGTCGCGGCCCTGCTCGGCGCCGAGGAGTTCGGCTTCGCGACCGCCCCGCTGATCGTGTCGGGCTGCATCATGATGCGCGTCTGCCACCTGGACACCTGCCCGGTGGGCATCGCCACCCAGAACCCGGTGCTGCGCGAGCGCTACACCGGCAAGCCGGAGTTCGTGGAGAACTTCTTCCTCTTCCTCGCCGAGGAGATCCGCGGCTACCTGGCCGAGCTGGGCCTGCGCAGCATCGACGAGGCGATCGGGCGTACCGAGCTGCTCGACGTCGCACCGGCGGTCGCGCACTGGAAGGCCGGCGGGCTCGACCTCGGCCGGGTGCTGCACCTGCCGGAGCTGCCCGCCGGGGCGGCCCGCCGGGGCGTACGCCCCCAGGACCACGGCCTGGAGCTGGCGCTGGACAACGAACTCATCGCCCTGGCCGAGCCGGTGCTGCGCGACGTGGCACTCCGGGCGGCCGACGCCGAGACGCGGGTGGCTCCGGTGCGCGCCGAGGTGGCCATCCGCAACGAGCACCGCAGCGTCGGCGCGATGCTCGGCGGCGAGGTGACCCGCCGGTACGGCGGCGCCGGGCTGCCCGCCGACACCATCGAGTTCACCCTGCGCGGCACCGCCGGGCAGTCCTTCGGCGCGTTCCTGCCGCGCGGGGTCACCCTGCGCCTCTACGGCGACGCCAACGACTACGTCGGCAAGGGGTTGTCCGGTGGCCGGCTCGTCGTCCGGCCGGCCGCGTCGGCGCCGTTCGTCGGCGCCGACGCCGAGTCGGGCCACCGGGCGGAGGACCAGATCATCGCCGGCAACACCATCCTCTACGGCGCCACGGAGGGCGAGGTCTTCCTGCGCGGCCGGGTGGGGGAGCGGTTCGCGGTGCGCAACTCCGGCGCGGTGGCGGTGGTCGAGGGGGTCGGCGACCACGGATGCGAGTACATGACCGGCGGCACGGTGGTGGTGCTGGGCGCGACCGGGCGCAACTTCGCCGCCGGCATGTCCGGCGGCACCGCGTTCGTCTGGAACCTCGACCGTCGCCGGGTCAACACCGAGCTGGTCGACCTCGCCCCACCCGGGGAGCAGGAGCGGGCGCTGCTGCACGAGCTGGTGCAGCGGCACTTTGCCGAGACCGACTCGGCCATCGCCGAGCAACTGCTCAAGCGCTGGCCGGAGGCGGTGGAGGAGTTCACCGCCGTGGTGCCCCGCGACTACCGCCGGGTCATGGAGATCATGAGGGCCGCCGAAGCCGCCGGCCAGGACGTCGACGACGCGGTGATGAGCGCACTGGCGGCACCGGCCCCGCGGCCGGCTCCCGCCGACGCGTCCGCGCCGGTCCCGCCCGCCCCGCGGGCGGTCGCCCAGGAGGTGGCTCGTGCCTGACCCCAACGGTTTCCTGCGTTACCCGCGCCGGATGCCGGCCCGCCGGCCGGTGCCGGTGCGGATCAGCGACTGGCGCGAGGTCTACCCGCCGGCCGGTGCGGAGCTGATCCGCGAGCAGGCCACCCGGTGCATGGACTGCGGCATCCCGTTCTGCCACAGCGACACGGCCGGCTGCCCACTGGCGAACCGGATCCCGGACTGGAACGACCTGGTCCGCACCGGCAACTGGGGCGCGGCCGTGGAGTCGTTGCACGCCACCAACAACTTCCCCGAGTTCACCGGCCGGCTCTGCCCGGCGCCCTGCGAGGCCGCCTGTGTGCTCGGCATCGGCGGGGGCGAGCCGGTCACCATCAAGCAGGTCGAGGTGGAGATCGCCAACGCGGCGGCGGCCCGGGGGCTGACCCCGCGTCCCGCGCCGGTGCCGTCGGGCCGGTCGGTCGCCGTGGTCGGCTCCGGGCCGGCCGGGCTCGCCGCCGCGCAGCAGCTGGCCCGCGCCGGTCACGCCGTCACCGTGTACGAACGCGACGACGCCATCGGCGGCCTGCTGCGCTACGGCATCCCCGACTTCAAGCTGGAGAAGCGGCACATCGACGCCCGGCTGGCCCAGCTCGACGCCGAGGGGGTCGTGTTCCGCACCGGGGTGAACGTGGGCGTCGACGTCACCGCCGAACAGCTGCGCGACCGGCACGACGCGGTGCTGCTGGCCTGCGGCGCGTTGCAGGGCCGGGACACCGACACCCCGGGCCGGCAGCTGCGCGGCGTACACCAGGCGATGGCGCACCTGGTGGCCGCCAACCGGGTGGTCGCGGCGGCCGGCGAGGGCCGACCCGCGCTGGCCACCCTGCCGGACGGTACGCCGATCGACGCGGCCGGCAGGCACGTGGTCATCATCGGCGGCGGCGACACCGCGGCGGACTGCCTCGGGGTGGCGCATCGGCAGGGCGCGGCCGGCGTACACCAGCTGGACCTCTACCCGCATCCGCCGCGGGCCCGCGACGAGGCCCGCGACCCGTGGCCGACCTGGCCGTGGATCCTGCGGGAGTACCCGGCCCACGAGGAGGGCGGCGAGCGGGTCTTCGCCGTGGCGGTGCAGGAGTTCGTCGACGACGGCACCGGCGCCGTCCGGGCCGTGCGGATCGCCGAGGTGACCGTCGAGAAGCACGACGGCCGGCGGATCGTCACCACGGTGCCGGGCACCGAGCGGGAGCTGCCCGCCGACCTGGTGCTGCTGGCGATCGGCTTCGAGGGCACCGAGGAGCAGCCGCTGCTGGCGCAGTTCGGGGTGACCCGCAACGCGCGGGGCGCGGTCGACTCCCGGGAGGACTGGCAGACCGGGGCCGACGGGGTGTTCGTGGCCGGCGACATGCACCGGGGCGCCTCGCTGATCGTCTGGGCGATCGCCGAGGGCCGGGCCGCCGCCGCCGCGATCCACGGCTACCTCGACGGCACCGGCACCCTCCCGGCCCCCGTGCACCCCGCCGCCCAACCCCTCGCCGCCCGCTGACGGAGGTGCGGCGGGGCCGACACCGCACCGGTCCTCGCGCTGGTTGCCCACCCTGGTCACACTGAGTGGATCGACGGGTACGTCCCGTCATCGTCCCCGGGGGTGGTCATGCGCGAGGCGACCGGTCAGTCATCGGTCCAGGCCGTCCGGGAGCGGCTGCCCGCCGGGGGAGTCGAGTTCCTCGGCCTGCTCGCCCGGCTGCTGCGGCGGCCGCGTCGGGGCGACCATCGGCTGCCGGTGCTCTGGCTGGTCCGCACCACCGGGACCATCGACCCGATGGTGATGCTGCGGCGCTTCCTCGGCCAGGGCCCCCGGCGGCGGGTGCCCCACGCCGTGCTGGACGTCGCCGGGCAGGCGTCCGGCGTCGACATCCCGATGGTGTTGCGGGACCTGCACCGGCAACTGTCCCTGGAGGCGTTCGGGATGGCCCGGCTGCGCTTCCGGCACTACCCGCTCGCCGACTGGCTGATGCACCAGAGCCTCAGCTTCGGCGTCGACGCCGACGACAGCCGCGCCACCCTGGTCGGCCGCCTACGCGACCGTCGCGGCCAGGGTGCCGCCGGGGAGGAGGTACCCACCGGCTCGGACGCGGTCAGCCTCGTCACCCAGGTGCTGCTCTGGCTGGTCCGCCGGGTGGTGCCCGGTGCGGTGTTCCGGATGGCGGTCTCCGGGCGGGTGCCGGTCGTCGGCCGGCAGTACCGCTGGTTCATGCGCCAGCAGTATCTCGCCCCCCGGCAGTCGGTCACCTTCCTCGGCTTCGCCGAACGGCTCACCGCCGGGTGGCGCGACGGCGAGCAACCCGACCAGGTCAACAAGCTGCTGCTGCACGCCTTCCTGGAGGACCTGCGGCAGGCGTACCGGCGTCGGCTGTGGCGGCCGGCGGACTGGCGGCGGACCGCGTACCCGATGCTGCTGCTCGACCACGTCGAACCCGGCACAGTCGGCCACACGCTGGTCCGGCTGCTCAACGACGTGCGCAACGAGACCGGCCGCAACGACCCGCTGCTGGTCGTCGCGGCCGCCGACCAGCCGCCGCCCGAGTTGCCCGAGCCGCACCCGCTGACCGACGCCGACGAGGCGTTCACCGAGTGGTCGGAGGCGCTGCCGGAGATGCGGCGGCTGCGCCGGCCCGCCGCCTGGCTGATGGTGCTCCGCCCGGACCCCACCGAGACCGGCCCGCCGCCGCGCGGCGGGGTCCGCGCCTTCGCCGCACCGGAGCCACCCTGGTGGTCGCGGCGCTTCCTGCCCGCGGGGCTCTGCCTGGTGCTGGTCGCCGCCGGTGGTCTGTGGGCGGGCACCCGCTGGGCGCCCGACTGCCGCCCGTCGCTCACCGACCGGGTGGCGGTACGCGTGATCGAGGGGGAGTGCGTCGGCTACAGCGACAGCGCCGCCCAGGTGTTCAACGACGACCGTGGCCAGGAGCGGCTGCGGGCGGTCCAGCGACGGATCTTCGCGCAGAACCGGTACGCCGAGCAGGTGTGGGCGGACAGCGAGCGGCGCAAGCCGTACCTCACCCTGGTCTACCTGGGCACGCTGACCGGCAACCGGACCCGTGCCGACGAGGAGTCGTACGTCTCCGAGCGCGAGGAACTGGAGGGCATGGCGACCGCCCAGCGCGCCCTGTTGCTGGAGTCGGCCGGGGCGGATGACGCGGCGTTGCTGCGGATCGTGGTGGCCAACGGCGGCCGGCAGATGCGGCACGCCGAGTCGGCCGTGGCGATGCTCGCCGACCTGGCGCGGAAGGACCCGACGGTGCTCGGCGTGGTGGGCATGGTGGAGAGCCGCACGAACACGGCGAATGCCCTGCGCCATCTCAACCAGGCCGGGCTGCCGGTGCTCGCCCCGACCCTGTCCGCCGACCGGATCGACACCAACTCCCGGCTCTACCTCCAGGTCTCCGCGCCCAACGCCGACCAGGCGCGGATGGTCGAGGCGTACGCCCGGCAGGTGCTCAAGGTGGACGAGGTGCATGTCTACTACACCACCGGCGAGAACAGCTCCCTCGACGACGACCTCTACGTCAAGACCCTCGACGAGGGGTTGCGGCAGCTGTTCGGCACCCGGATCACCCGCCGGGAGGAGTGGCGTACCAGCACCCGGATGACCGCCGAGTGCGGCTTCGGCGGGATGCTCTTCTACGCCGGCCGCTGGTCGGAGTTCAACGGGTTCATCCGCTCGCTGCGCGACTGCGGGGACAATCCGCCCCGGCACCTGGTCGCCGACGACTCGGTCAACCGCTACATGGCCAACCCGAGCCTGCGCGCCGCCGCCCCCGGCAACATCCCGGTCACCTACGTCTCCAAGGCCGCCCTGGCCACCTGCGCCGCGTTGCGCGCCGCCGAACAGCGCCGCGACGACGCCCGCGCCAGCTTCCTGAGACTCGTGCAGGCCGGCGACCTGCTCGACCCGCCGCGCTGCCGACCGGATGACCCGCATCCGGTCGGCGAGCGGGTCAGCCTCGCCTACGACGCCTCGATGATGATGGTGCGCGCGGTGGAGGGCCTGGCGACCCGACTGCACCACGCCGGCCCGCGACGCCCCTGGGAGCCCACGACGATCAACCCGATGGCCGTGCACGCCGAGGTGCTGCGGCAGAACGCGGGCAACGGCTACCCCGGCGTCGCCGGGCTGATCCGGTACGTCCCGGACTCGGGCGAGCCGGTGCACAAGCGGATCTCCCTGATGCGGGTCGAGCGGGTGTCCGACGTGGCCACCGAGGCGGTGGAGGTGTTCCACTGTGGCAACGCCGACCAGCCGGCCGAACCCGCCTGCGACACGTCCGGCTCGTGACCGTGTGCTCCCCGCCGCCGTCCGTTAGGGTTTCAGCGGACCAGGCGGCCGGCGGCGGAGGGGCAGAGGTTGGGCAGGCTCGCGTCGGCGTACGGGCAGGCGGTCGCCGCCCACCGGGCCGCCCGCGCCCACCTCGAATCCGCCCGTGCCGCGCTGGGCATCGCCGCGCCGCCCGCCCCGGTGGTCGACGCCGACCTGCTGGCCCGGCTGGCCCGGGTCGGCACCGCGCTGGCCACCCCGACCCCGGGCACGCCACTGGCCCGTCAGCCCGTCCCGGTCCGGGTCGGTGAGGCGGTCACCGCCGGCGGCCGGTTCCCGGTCCTGCTCCCGCTGGGCGCCGGGCACCATCTGGCGATCGACGGCGACGCCCGTGACCCGGCGGTGGCCGGGCTGCTGCGCGCCCTCGTGCTGCGGCTGCTGGCCACCGCCGCCCCCGGTGGTGTCCGGGTCGCCGCGCTGGACACCGCCGCCCTCGGCGCGACCTTCGGTCCGCTGCGACCGCTGCTCGACGCGGGTGTCATCGACGCACCGGCCACCACCGAGGCGGAGGTGACCGCGCTGCTCGACATCGCCGAACGGCACGCCCGCGCCGCCCGCCAGGCCGACCGGCCGGACCAGGAACTGCTGGTGGTCGTCGCCGCGTCCGTCCCGTCCCCCCGGGACGCGGCCCGGCTCGCCGCGCTCACCCACGCCGGACCGGCCGCCGCGGTCTGTGTGCTGCTCGGCGGGTGGCCGCCGGCCGGTCCCGGTGAGCCGGCCCCGCCGCTGGGCGCCACCACCATGCTGCGGTCGACCGAGGGGTACGTCCGCGTCGGTGACCCGCCCGGCGCGCCGTTCAGCGCCGACGGCAGCGGCCTGGCCGCACCGGTGGTTCTCGACGGTGACCCACCACCGGCCTCGGTCGCCGCGCTCGCCACCCATCTGGGCGAATCGGCCCGGCGCGGTGAGACGGTCGACTTCGCCGACCTGCTGCCGGGGCAGCGGTGGGCCACCTCGGCCCGGGCGGGCCTGCGTACGGTGGTGGGCCGGGCCGGCCGTGACCCGTTCGGCATGGCGTTCGACGACGCCACCCCGCACTGGCTGGTCGGCGGGCGCACCGGCGGCGGCAAGACCGTCTTCCTGCTCGACGTCCTCTACGGACTGGCCACCCGCTACTCCCCGGCCGAGTTGCAGCTCTACCTCCTCGACTTCAAGGAGGGGGTGAGCTTCACCGAGTTCGTCCCCACCGACCGCGACCCGTCGTGGCTGCCGCACGCCCGCGCCGTCGGCATCGAGAGCGACCGGGAGTACGGCGTCGCCGTCCTACGCGAACTGCGCCGCGAACTGCACCGGCGGGCCACCGCGCTCAAGCGGCACGGCGTCACCAAGCTCGCCGACCTGCCCGCCGACACCCCGATGCCCCGGATCGTCGCCGTGGTCGACGAGTTCCACGTGCTGCTCGCCGGCAACGATCCGCTCGCCCGCGAGTCGGTGGACCTGCTGGAGGAGCTGGCCCGCAAGGGCCGCTCGTACGGCGTACACCTGGTGCTGGCCAGCCAGAGCACGACGGGGATCGAGGCGCTCTACGGCCGCGCCGAGGCGGTCTTCGGGCAGTTCGCCCTGCGGGTGGCGCTGCCCGGCGGCGGTGGCGTGCTCGACCAGCTCAACGACGCCGCGGCGACGCTGCCGGTCGGCTCGGCGGTGGTCAACACGGCCGCCGGTGCCGCCGGGGCGAACACCGTGGTCCGGTTCCCCGACGCGCACGGCGCGGCCGGCGAGCTGACCCGGCTGCGCCACGAGCTGTGGCAGGCCCGTCCGGCGGGCGCCCGCCCACCGTCGGTGTTCCGGGGCTACGACACCGCCCGGGTGGAGGACGACGTCACCTTCACCGGGTTGCGTCCCGGTGGCCGGCGCCCCCTGGCCCTGGTGGGCCGGACGGTCGACGTGGACGGCACCACCGCGCTGTTCATCATGGACACCGCCCCCGGTCGGCACCTGGCCGTGGTGGGCACCTCCTCCGCCGGTGCGGAGGTGCTGCGGGCGGCGACCCTGAGCCTGGCCCGGCAGCACGCGCCGGGTGAGGCGGCGTTCCTGCTCGCCCCGCTGGTCGCCGCCGCCGATCCGGCGGCCGATGACACCGCCGCGACGCTGGCCGCCGCCGGGCACCGCGTCGAGCGGCTCGACGCCGCCGCGTTGCGCGAGCGGATCGGCACCCTCACCGCCGGGACGGGTGACGGGCCACCGGGGCGGGCGTACCTGGTGGTGTTCGGGATGGACGCCGCCGCGGGCCTGCTCGGCGAGAACGACCCCACCACGTTCCGCTCCGGCCACGACGACCTGCGCATCCTGCTGCGCCAGGGGCCCGGCCACGGCGTGCACCTGCTCGGCTGGTGGCGCGGCCTGCGCCGACTCACCGACGACCTCGGCGGTACGCAGAACCGCGACGACGTGGCCTGCCTGGTCGCCCTGAACGTGCCCGGCGCGGATCTCGGGCTGCATCTGGGCGTGCACGACCTGGCGTACACGCCCCGGGCGGACCGGGCGCTGCTGGTGGACCGGCACGACCAGCGGGTCCGGTTGATCGTGCCGTTCGCCCGTGACGGGCACTCTTCCGACGGGCAGGAGTGAGGCATGGCCACCTTCGACGAGTACGCTGCCCTGGCCCGTCACCTCGCCGTCCAGCAGCGCGCCGGTGAACAGGGCGCCGCCGCCGAGGCCGAACGGCGGCGGGATCTCGGCTCCGCCGTGGATTATCTCGACCGGCGACTGCAGGCCCAGGGCCAGCGCCTCGACCACCTCGGCCGCACCATCGGCGCCGCACCGGGCGGCACCGCCCCGCCACCCGGCCCCCCGGCTCCGCCCGGGGCGTCGGCCCCACCGGCTCCGCCCGTGTCCGGCCCGCCGGTTCCGCTCGGCTCTTTGGCTCCGCCGGTGTCCGGCCCGCCGGCTTCGCCTGGGGCGTCGGCCCCGCCGGCTCCGCTTGGGCCGCCTGGGTCCTCGGCTCCGCCTGGGATGTCGCCGGTGTCCGGTCCGCCGGTCCTGCCCGGGCACCCGGGCGGCGGCCCGGGACCGGGGACGGGGTCGGACGGCGGCGCAGCCGCCGCGCCGGGGCGGCCGGGCGTCGGGGCGTACCCCCAGACGGGTGTGGGGGAGACGGGCCGGGCGTTACCGGTGGCGGTGAGTGCGACGGCGGCGGGCGTGCCGGCCCAGCGGGTCGGTGAGGTCGATCCGGCAGCGGAGCTGGAACTGGCGCGGCGCTGGGCCGACGAGGCCGACCGGCACGGGCAGCAGGCGGAACTGCTCGCCCAGCGGCCGGCGCTGCTGCCGGCCTGGTCGTCACGGGCCCGTGCGGTCGCGGTCTACTCCGGTGCCGCCGGCATCGCGATGCTGCTGTTGCTGGTCCTGACGATCGGCTGGAGCATCGGCGTGGTCGGGTTGGGCACCCTGCTCGCCTGGATGCTCGCCGGCCTGCCCGCAACGGCGCTGATCGGGGGCTGGCTGGTGCTCGGCCGGTGGGGCCGACCGCCCGTCGGTGCCGCCACCCCGCCGCGCCACGCCGTGCTGGGTTTCCTGCTCTGCTTCCTGGCCGTCCCCCTCGCCTTCTGCGGTTACCTGCTGCTCTTCCGGACGCTGCGCTGAGCCGTCTTCCCGGCGTTGCGCTGAGCCGTCGTCCGGGCGTTGCGCGGGTTTGGGTGCAGTTGTTGCTGCTCCAGCGACAAGAGATGCACCCAAAGCTGCTGAGTTGCCAGTTGCACGACCTGGAAGGGTCCACGACCGGCACCGCGCGCGGCTGGGCCGCGCGGTTGGAGCCAGGGTTTCCGTGCTCGTCGCGGCTGACCGGATCGTTCCGGAAGGTGTCCCGATCTTGACTCACGCGACCCGGTGTGCGGCGCTTACGGTGACGTCATGGCCACTGCCCTGATCGTGATCGATGTGCAAGAGTCCTTTCGCCAGCGGCCGTCGTGGTCGCAGGTGTCGAATCCGGCGATCGTCGACGATACGGCCACGCTCGTCGATGCGGCGCGCGCCGGAGGGCACCGGGTGTTCTGGGTGTTGCACGCCGAGCCCGGCAGTGATTCGGTGTTCGACCCCGAGTCGGGGTTCGTCCGCCTCATGGACGGCCTGGCCGTCGAGCGCGGGGAACCTGTGCTGACGAAGACGTCGCGCAACGCGTTCACGACGACGAACCTCGGGCAGCAGCTCACCTCGGTGGGGGTGTCGGAGGTCGTCATCGCAGGCATCCAGACCGAGCAGTGCTGTGAGACCACCGCGCGTGTCGCCGCGGATCTGGGGTACGAGGTCACCTTCGTCACCGAGGCGACGGCGACGTTCCCCATCGTCCGCCCCGACACCGGTGCAGTGCTCGGCACCGACGAGGTGATCGAGCGGACCGAGTTCGCGCTCGCCGGACGCTTCGCGCGTATCGCTGGCATCCACGACGCGTTCGCGCCCCCGTCGACCGGGTGAGGCACGACCCGTGGGTGAACACGACCCGTGGGTGGAGAGGTGACGCGGCAGTGGTGACCAGCCGACGATCGGGCGGTCGCGGTGGGTGTGTGGATCTCGTACTCTCCTCTGTGGGTCGCTGCTCGTGCGGGAGTGGGGACACTCGTGCGTGTGATCCGGGGAGGGACGTGTGAGCGCAGCGGAGATTCTCGCGAGGCTGGCGGCAGCCGCGCAGAAGTTGGACGAGGCGAAGGCGAAGACGGCGGCGGCCGCCCAGGACGCCGCCGAGGCGCGCCAGCTCGTCGCGGG
The DNA here is from genome assembly GCF_029626175.1 of Micromonospora sp. WMMD1082. NCBI lineage: Bacteria > Bacillati > Actinomycetota > Actinomycetes > Micromonosporales > Micromonosporaceae > Micromonospora > Micromonospora sp. WMMD1082. The sequence goes on from NZ_JARUBM010000002.1 coordinate 4,857,967, forward strand.
TGCCTTGCAGGGCGTCGCCGCCGGCCCGTTGATCGGAATGATCGATTCCTATCGGCAGGCGCTGGCGCAGGCGGCCCAGGGCAATGAGCCGGCCAAGCAGCAGGTCCAAGAGACGATCACCAGGGTACGTGCGCTGGGAAACTGAGCACGGGTGGTGGAAGCGGCGATTGAGGCGGCGGGATGAGTGAGGTGAGCCGCGATGGCGGTGTGCTGGACGGATTCCACGTCGGGTATGTGCCCGCCGAGGTGGGCGAGGAGGTGTCGGACTTCGCCAGCGAGTGGGAGGATGTCCACTTTTCCTCGCGGGTGTGGGAGCGGCAGACCGACGACGGTTACCGGGCCGACCTGCGGGTTCATGTGCTGCGCAGTGAGCGCCTGACGGATCTCGACGCGCTGCGCACCTTTCTCGCCGACTACCACGAGCACGACATCGAAACATGGACGTTGTCCGAGTTCGTGCACGGCGCCACCACCGGGCTGCGGAGTGCGGAGCATGCCTTCTGGCTGGCGGCCCCGGGCGTCGCCGTGAGTGTGTTGGTCGATCCGGAATACCTCGACGCCGAAGCGCTCGTGTCGGTCGCCCTCGCGGTGCGGGAGGCGGGATAGCCCGACACGCCGCAACTCGCGTCCGATCCCAGAGGCGGGGTTGCGGCGGGGCGGCCGGGGCGGTACGCCATCGTGTGTAGATCAGCCGATGGTCCGGGTGCCGACCCGGCGGCCGGTCGTGAGAGTCGAGGATCCAATGGAGTTCCTGACCAGTCCCGAGCTGTGGATCGCCTTCGCGACCCTGCTCCTGCTGGAGATCGTGCTGGGCATCGACAACGTCGTGTTCATCTCGATCCTGTCCGGCCGACTGCCTGAGCATCAGCAGGCCCGGGCCCGGACGATCGGCATCTCGCTCGCCCTGATCACCCGTCTGCTGCTGCTGGCGTCGTTGTCCTGGATCATCGGTCTGACCGCGCCGCTGTTCACCGTGGCCGGGCAGGAGATATCCGGGCGGGATCTGATCCTGTTGCTCGGCGGGATCTTCCTGGTGGGCAAGGCGACATATGAGATCCACGAGCATCTGGAGGGCTCCGACCACGGTCGGTCGAGCAAGAAGGTCGCCTCGTTCGGTAACGTCATCGCGCAGATCCTGGTGCTGGACGTGGTCTTCTCGCTCGACTCGGTGATCACCGCGGTCGGGATGGTCGACGAACTCGCCATCATGGTGGCCGCCGTGGTCATCGCGATGATCATCATGCTGGTCTCCGCCGGCGCGGTCAGCAGGTTCGTCAACGACCATCCGACGGTCAAGATGCTGGCCCTGTCGTTCCTGCTGATCATCGGCGCGAGCCTGATCGCCGAGAGCTTCGACCAGCACATCCCGAAGGGCTACGTGTACGGGCCGATCGCCTTCTCGATCTTCGTGGAGTTCCTCAACCTGCGGGTCCGGGCGCGGCAGCGCCGCCAGCAGGAGGCGCAGCCGGTGCAGCTGCACCCGACGTACGTCAAGAACGGTCCCGCCCGGCCCGAGCCCGAGCCGGAGCCGGAGGCGACGCCGGCCGGCTGACCCACGCGGACCTCGACGCCGCACGCACCTCGCCGGGTGCGTGCGGCGTCCGTCGTCTGTGGACGGTGAGATCGGGGCCGTTCACGGGATGCCTGGTGGGGCAGGCGCTACCCGCGCGTAACTTTTCATTGACGTTTCAGGATTGTTACCTGCATCATCGATGCACGGTCGATCGGACATCCCACCGCCTCCACCCGGCAACCCCGGGATCCCCTTGGGAGGTGCAGCGATGCTGCTCCGAAAGGCTGTCCCCGTCCTCGCCCTCACGATCGCCGCCGTCCTGGCGGCCCCGGCAACCGCCGCGGCCGCGCCGGCCCCGGCCATCACCACCACCAACACCACCACCACCGGCGCCGACGGCGCCACCGGAAGAACCAGCACGGCCACCGTCGACAGCGGCCTGCGGGCCCTGGCCGACGCCAACCCGGTCATCGTCGTCGGCGGGCTCAGTGGCTTCGCCGCGGTGTACGGGCCACTCGCCGCCCGGCTGCGCGCCGACGGATACCGGGTCTGGGTGTACGAGTTGCCGAACCTCGGGCTCGGCGACATCGCGGCCTCCGCCAGCGGGCTGCGCGGCTTCGTCGGGCAGGTTCGTTCCGCCGCCGGCGGGGCCAAGGTCGACCTGGTCGCCCACTCGGAGGGCGGCCTGGTCAGTCGCTACTACATCAAGAACCTCGGCGGCGGCGACGCCGTCGGGCGCTACATCAGCCTGGGCACCCCGCAGTACGGCACGTACGTCGCCAACATCGTGGCGTTCCTCGGCCTGGGCAGCTGCGCCGGGGTCGTGGCCTGCCAGCAGATGACGATCGGTTCGTCGTTCCTCACGGCGCTCAACGCGGGCGACGACACCCCGGGCCCGGTGCGATGGACCACGGTACGCACCTGGCAGGACGAACTGGTCCGGCCGGTCGACAACGCCACGCTGGCCGACGGGGCGACCAACGTGTTGATCCAGTCCAGTTGCCCGCTGCGCGTCGTCGGCCACCTCGGCCTGGTCCTCGACGGCACCACGTACACCGTGATCCGCCAGGCCCTGCGCGACGCCGCCATCCGCCCCGACTGCCTCGCCCTCTGACACCCCAACCCCCACCCCCGGGCCCCCACCCCGACTCCCGGGCCTGTTGATCATGAGGTTAGCGGCACTTTTAGAGATCAACATCGCCGCTAACCTCATGATCAACCTGGCAAGTGGGGTGGGGTGGGGGTGGGGGGATTGGGGGAGCGGGGGGTGTGGGCGGGTGGGCCGTGGGAGGGTGGACGGTGCCGCCGCGTGTGTTCACCGCCCCACGTCGGCGGGCCGCGGAAAGGGAAGTCATGTCAGCAGAGCCGCACGTCGACTTCGCGCTCGACACGTACGAGTGCATCGTGCTGTATCCCGGCGCGGCCGGGCGGGCGCTGCCCGCCGAGACCATCCAGCGGTTGCAGGCCGAGCACGCCGGGCACATGCAGGCGTTGCAGGAGCGGGGGATCATCCTGGTCGCCGGGGCGGTGGACGGCCACGCCCGGGAGCCGGACCCGCCGCTCGGGTTCGGCCTGGCCAGGACGGGTTCGGTGGACGATGTCCGCAGCGTGATGGAGGCCGACCCGGCGGTGCAGGCCGGGCTCTACCGGGTGGACGTGATGACCTTCCTCTGCCCGGCCGGCTCGCTGGAGTTTCCGCTGGCCAAGACGGAGAGCTGAGTCGACCAGAGGGCGCTCCACCTCGCGTGGTCGACTGGCTACTTTCCGACAATCGCGCGGAGCGCCTCGGCACCCGTTGGCGCCGGGGGCGTACCATTCCGGCGCGCGGTCGCCGTTGCCCGCCATCGACGTCCGGAGCGGCATACGCCCGCCGACTGCGCGCGTGAAGCCGCGCGCACCGTTGGACAACTGTTCCGCATTGCGCAAGGGGTCGGCTCACGGACCGACCTGGAGGAGAACTAGCCTGATGGGCGTGACACGCCGCGCGAAGATCGTCTGCACTCTTGGCCCCGCCACCTCATCGCCCGAGCGCATCCGTGGGCTCGTCGAGGCCGGCATGAACGTGGCGAGGCTCAACTTCAGCCACGGCAGCCACGCCGACCACGAGGCGGTCTACCGGCTCGTCCGGGAGGCGGCCGAGGCGGCAGGCCAGCCGGTGGCGATCCTGGCCGACCTGCAGGGGCCGAAGATCCGGCTGGGCCGGTTCGCCGACGGGCCGCACGAGTGGCGCACCGGCGACTCCGTGGTGATCACCGGCGACGATGCGCTGGGCAGCAAGGATCGCGTCTCCTGCACGTACCGCAAGCTCCCGCAGGAGGTCAAGCCCGGCGACCGGCTGCTGATCGACGACGGCCGGGTCGCCGTCGAGGTCACCGACGTCACCGGTAACGACATCCGCGTCCTGGTCACCGAGGGCGGCCCGGTCAGCAACAACAAGGGCGTCTCGCTGCCCAACGTGGCGGTCAGCGTGCCCGCCCTGTCGGAGAAGGACGCCGCCGACCTGCGCTTCGCTCTCGGCCTCGGCGTCGACCTGGTCGCGCTCTCCTTTGTCCGCTCCGCCGACGACATCAAGCTGTGCCACGCGATCATGAGCGAGGTCGGGGTGCACCGGCCGGTGCTGGCCAAGGTCGAGAAGCCGGAGGCGGTCGACCATCTCGAGGCGATCGTGCTGGCCTTCGACGGCGTCATGGTCGCCCGCGGGGACCTCGGCGTGGAGTTGCCGCTGGACGAGGTGCCGCTGGTGCAGAAGCGCGCGGTGCAGCTGTGCCGGGAGAACGCCAAGCCGGTCATCGTGGCCACCCAGATGCTCGACTCCATGATCGAGAACTCGCGGCCGACCCGCGCCGAGGCCTCCGACGTGGCCAACGCGGTGCTCGACGGCGCCGACGCGGTGATGCTCTCCGGTGAGACCAGCGTCGGCAAGTATCCGGTGCTTACCGTCAGCACCATGTCCAAGATCGTCAGCACCACCGAGTCCGGGTCGATCGCGGTTCCCCGCCTCCAGCACGACCCCCGTACGCACGGCGGCGCGCTCACCGTGGCCGCCTCCTCGATCGCCCGGGCCATCGGGGCCAAGGCGCTGGTGGCGTTCTCGCAGACCGGCGACACCGTGCGCCGGCTGAGCCGGCTGCACTGCGAGCTGCCCCTGCTGGCCTTCACGCCGGTGCCCGAGGTGCGCCAGCAGCTCTCCCTCTCCTGGGGCGTGGAGACCTTCCTGATGCCGTTCGTGGAGCACACCGACGACATGTTCCGCCAGGTCGACCAGGCGTTGCTCGGGCTGAACCGGGGCAACCCCGGCGACTACGTGGTGATCGTGGCGGGCAGCCCGCCCGGTACCCCCGGCTCCACCAACACCCTGCGGGTGCACCAGCTCGGGTCGCTGGTCGACGCCGCGTCGGCGCGGGCCCTGCAGTGACCGACGCCTCACTCGTCGGCCAGGCCGCCGTCGACCAGCTGCTGGAGGTCCTCGACCTCGCGCCGACCGGCGCCATGTCGTTTCGGGGGATGAGCCCGCCGGTCGGCCCGCAGCGGGTCTACGGCGGGCAGGTCGCCGGCCAGGCCCTGGTCGCCGCCGGCCGCACCGTCGACCCGGAGCGGGTGGTCCACTCGTTGCACGGCTACTTCGTGCGGGCCGGAGACCCGGCGGCGCCGATCGAGTACGAGGTGGAGAACATCCGCGACGGCCGCTCCTTCTCGGTGCGCCGCTCAGTCGCGCTCCAACACGGCAAGACGATCTTCTTCATGTCGGCCTCGTTCCAGCGGCCGGAGGAAGGGCTGGACCACCACGCCCCCCTCCCGCCGGACATACCCGGGCCGGAGGCGGTCCCGACGATGACCGACCGGCTCTCCCGGTATCCGGAGCGGCTGGGCATCTGGGGAAAGATCCCCCGGCCGATCGACGTACGCTACGTCGGCGAGCCCGGCTGGGTACGCCCCGGTGACCGGCCGGCCGACCCGCACCAGCGGGTGTGGATGCGGATCGACGGCAAGCTCCCCGACGACCCGCTGCTGCACGCCTGCGCCCTGACCTACGCCTCCGACCTGACCCTGCTTGACTCGGTGCTCTCGGTGCACGGCGAGGTGTGGGGGCCGGGCGGGGTGGTCGGGGCGAGCCTGGATCACGCACTCTGGTTCCACCGGCAGTTCCGCGCCGACGAATGGTTCCTCTACGACTGCTGGAGCCCGTCCGCCTCCGGCGCACGGGGGCTGGCCACCGGCCGCATGTTCACCGTCGACGGCCGGCAGATCGCCAGTGCCGTGCAGGAGGGCCTGCTGCGCCGCGTCGGCGCGTAACGCTGGCCGGCGGTGTGGCCCAGGCCGGTGTGGTTGTCGCTCGGGTCGGTGTTGTCGCTCGGGTCGGTGTGTGGCGCGGGTGGGTGTTGTCGCCCAAGTCGGTGTGGCTCGGTAGGTGTTGTCGCTCGGGTCGGTGTGGCGCGGGTCGGTATTGTCGCCCAGGTCGGTGTGGCTCGGGTAGATGTGGCAGCGGTCGGTGTAGCCCAGGCGGGTGTATGGCCGGGTGGGTGTGTGGCGTGGGTCGGCGGGGGTGGTCCGGTGGGCCGCCGGTGAGCCGCCAGGTGCGGGCCGGCTAACCTGTCCGGCATGCGTCTCTCCGCCCGGGTGGACTATGCCCTTCGAGCGGTCGCCGAGCTGGCCTCGGTGACCGGGGCTGGGCGTGGTCGTCCGGTGACCGCTGACCAGATCGCTCGTGCCCAGCAGATCCCGCCGAAGTTCCTGGAGAGCATCCTGCTGCAGCTGCGTCGCGGTGGCGTCGTACAGGCCCAGCGAGGTCCCGAGGGCGGCTACTGGCTGGCCCGTCCGGCCGAGGAGATCTCGCTGGCCGATGTGATCCGGGTGATCGACGGGCCGCTGGCCCACATCCGGGGCCAGCGGCCGGAGAACCTCGGCTACCACGGCGCTGCCCGGGCGTTGCAGGATGTCTGGATCGCCCTGCGCGCCAGTGAACGGCAGATCCTCGAACTGGTCACCGTCGCCGACGTGGCGCAGGGAACCCTGCCCGAGCCGGTCACCAAGCTGGTGGCCGACCCCCGCGCCTGGACCTGACCCCCGCTCACCCCTCCCCACCGCAGCTCCCCAGCGAGGCCCTCCCGCTCGCCGCCCCCGCCCCGGCCCGCCGCCCCCCGGGCTCCGCCCGCCCCGGCTCCGCCCGCCCCGGCTCCGCCCGCCCCGGCTCCGCCCGCCCCGGCTCCGCCCGGCGGCCCTTTGCCCGCCGCTGTGCACAACTTCCCTGTTGTTGCTGTCTCGTCGGGGGCCTGAGGCAGCAACAACAGGGAAGTTGCTGCCTGCCCGGAGGACGCCGGGCTGCCTGCCCGGAGGGGGCCCGGCTGTCTGTCCGGAGGGCGCCGGGCGCGGGAGGTGGGGGGCGGGAGAGGGAGGTGGGGGGGCGGGAGAGGGTCGCTCTGGGGTTATTCGTCTCAGTGGGCGGTCGGGGGGTTGACCGGAGGGCATGGGTGCCGCATTGTCGACCAAGTCGATAGGAGATGCCAAAAAGTCGGGAGGCGTCCGTGCGCAAGCTGCTCGTCATCGCGCTGGTGGGACTCGCCGCGCAGCTGGTCGACGGGGCGCTCGGCATGGCCTATGGCCTGACCTCCTCGACCCTGCTGCTCCTGGTCGGGGTCGCCCCGGCAGCGGCGTCGGCCTCGGTGCACCTGGCCGAGATCGGCACCACCCTCGCCGCCGGCACGGCACACTGGCGGTTCGGCAACGTCGACTGGCGGGTGGTACGCCGCATCGCGCTGCCCGGTGCGGTCGGCGCCTTCGCCGGTGCCACCTTCCTCAGCGCACTCTCCACCGAATCGGCCGCCCCGTGGATGGCCGCGATCCTGTTCACCCTCGGCGCGTACCTTCTCGTCAGGTTCTCCCGGCCGCTGCGGCGCAACCCGGCCGCCGGCCGGCTACGCGGGCGTTTCCTCGGCCCGCTCGGCCTGGTCGCCGGCTTCGTCGACGCCACCGGCGGCGGGGGCTGGGGGCCGGTGGCGACGCCGGCCCTGCTGGTCAGCGGGCGGATGGAGCCTCGCAAGGTGATCGGCTCGGTGGACACCTCCGAGTTCGTCGTGGCTGCCGCCGCCAGCCTCGGCTTCCTGATCGGCCTGGGCACCGAGGGTTTCCTGCTGCCGATCGTGCTCGCCCTGCTCGCCGGCGGCCTGATCGCCGCACCGATCGCGGCGTGGCTGGTGCGCATCGTCCCGGCCCAGTTGCTCGGCGCGGCGGTCGGCGGCGTGATCGTGCTGACCAACGCCCGCGTCCTGATGCGCACCGCAGACCTGGGCGGCGCCCTGCCGGTGGTCGTCTACCTGCTGCTGGCCCTGGGCTGGGTCGCGGCGCTGACCCTGGCGATCCGGGTGCTGCGGCGCACCCGTCGCCAGCGCGCGCTCGGCGAGGCCGCCGCCAAGGCGTCCGCGCTCCCTGTCCCCGCCGAGACGTCCGCGCTGCCTGTCCCCGCCAAGGCGTCCGCGTCGCCGGTACGCGGCGAGGCGTCCGCAGAACCGGCCTCCGGCGACGCGCACGCACAGCCGGCTGGCGAGGGCATCAGCCGGGCTCACACCGCCGAGGCGCCGGAGCGCGTCGCAGCGGAACCGGCCGGTGCCGGTCGTGCCCTCTCCGGCGTGGACCGCTGACCCGCCCAGGGCCCGTGACCCGCCATGGGCCCGCGACCCGCCACGAGCCGTTGGCCTGCCACGGGCGTTGACCTGCCACGGGTCGCTGACCAATCACGGGCCCGTGACGGGCGAGCGTCGGTGCCCGGCCCGGACCGGGGTCAGTCGCCCGGTGCCAGGTCGGCCGCCGCGCGGGAGATCAGCTCCCATGCCTCGTCGACGTGCGCCTGCGCGGTCTGCGGGGAGCCGACGGCGAGGCGCAACGTGTGGCGGCCGGCGACCCGGGTGTGGGTCAGGTACACCCGCCCGGAGGCGTTCACCGCTGCCAGTAGCTGCGCGTTCGGCCCGTCCGGGCCGCGCAGCCGGAAACAGACCAGGGCGTACGGGTGCGGAGCGACCAGCTCGAAGCGATCGTCGGCGCGTATCCGGTCGGCGAAGCGGGCGGCGAGTGTCACCCCATGGCGGATGTGTTCGCGCAGGCCCTCGACGCCGTACCAGCGCAGCACGAACCACAGTTTGAGAGCTCGGAACCGCCGGCCCAGCGGCACCTGCCAGTCCCGGTAGTCGATCACCGCGCCGGACTCGGTGGCCGCGTTGCGCAGGTACTCGGGCAGCACGCTCAGCGCCTCGACCAGTTCCCCGGCGTCGGCCACCCAGAACGCGTCACAGTCGAACCCGGTGAGCAGCCACTTGTGCGGATCGAAGCAGTACGAGTCGGCGTACTCCAGGCCGTCGTGGCCGGACCGCAGCTCCGGACAGACCGCCGCGGCGCCCGCGTACGCGGCGTCGACGTGCAGGAAGACGCCCTGTTCGGCGCAGATCGGCCCGATCTGCGGCAACGGGTCCACGGCGGTGGTGGAGGTGGTGCCCACGGTCGCCACCACCAGGGCCGGCACCACCCCGGCGGCCCGGTCCGCCTCGATCGCCGCGCGCAGCGCCGTCGGCGACATGGCCCGGCTCACCGGGTCCACCTCGATCAGGCGTACCCCGTCGGCGCCCAGCCCGGCGATCCGGGCGGCCTTCTCGACTGACGAGTGCGCCTCGGTGGAGGCGTACACCCGGTAGCGGCGGTCGACGCCGACCTCGCGCCACCGGCCGGCGGCGGCCCGGTGCACGGCGATCAGGGTGGCCACCAGGGTGGCCGAGGAGGCCGAGTCCTGGATCACCCCGCCGCCGGAGCCGGTCGACCGGAACCGGGCCGGCAGGTCCAGCAGTTCGGCCAGCCAGTCGAGCAGCACCGTCTCCAGCTCGGTGCAGGCCGGGCCGGTGGCCCAGAGCATGCCCTGCACGCCCAGCCCGGCGCTGACCAGGTCGCCCAGCACGCTTGGCCCGGAGGTGTTGGCCGGGAAGTAGCCGAAGAAGCCGGGGTGCTGCCAGTGCGTGAGTCGGGGTGCGATCAGCGAGTCCAGGTCGGCGAGCACCGCCTCGACCGGCTCGCCGTGCGCCGGTGGTCCGGCGGGGAGGCCGGCGGCGACCGTGCCGGGCGGGTCGTGGGAGGTCACCGGACGCTGGTCGAGCGTCGCCCAGTAGTCGGCGATCCAGTCGACCACCGCGTATCCGGCCTGGCGGAACTCGTCGGGTGTCATGTGCGCTGCCACCCCGCGAGTCGATCAAGAAAGTCGGTCCGGACGCAAGGCCCGCGACCATCCCGGGCATCCACCTGCGTTGACGCGGGGATGAGGAAGCGGTAGAAGAAAGGGGACAGGCACCGGGCCGCAATCGCGGAATCCGCACAACTACGACCCGGTGCCCCACACCGCGGCACCCCCGACCCGTCCCGACCGGGGAGTGCCGTACCACCACCGGTAATAAAGTTAGGCGGCCTCCGCGTCGCGAGGGTGACGCTGCCGTGAAGATCGTGTTTCGCGGACCCGTAACGCTGTGACCTGGCCCACCATGCCCGTGCCCCCGGCAGATCAGCGCGCCGGGCGCGAGCAGATCAGCGCGCGAGGCCCCGATAGGTCAGCGGCGCAGGCCGCCGGCGACCTCGGTGGCGACCAGCTCGAACGAACGCACCCGGTCGGCGATGTCGTACACCATCGTGGTGAGCATCAGCTCGTCCGCGCCGGTGCTGGCCAGCAGCTCACCCAGCTGCCGGCGTACCGTCTCCGGGGAGCCGGTGGCCTGGCCCTGCCGGCGTTGCGCCAGGAACTCCCGCTCGATGTCCTGGTACGGGTACGCCGCCGCCTCCTCGGGTGTGGCGAGCGGTTCGGGCCGCCCGGACCGCAGCCGCAGGAACGACAGCCCGGCCGGCCCGGCCAGCCACTCGGCGCGCTCGTCGGTCTCCGCGCAGACCGCGTTCACCGCCACCATCGCGTACGGCCGGTCCAGCCAGCGCGACGGGCGGAAGCTCTGCCGGTACAGCGTCAGTGCCGGCAGCGTGTTCTGCGCGCTGAAGTGGTGCGCGAACGAGAACGGCAGACCCAACGCGCCGGCCAGCTGGGCGCTGAACCCGCTGGAACCCAGCAGCCACACCGCCGGCCGCTGCCCGCGCCCCGGGGTGGCGGTGATCCGCCCCGACGCGCGATCGTCGAAGTACCCCATCAGGTCGTCGAGTTCCCGGGGGAATCCCTCGGCCGACAGCCCCTCCATGGTCCGCCGCAGCGCCAGCGCGGTGACCTGGTCGGTGCCCGGGGCCCGGCCGATACCCAGGTCGATGCGCCCGGGGTGCAGCGCCTCCAGGGTGCCGAACTGCTCGGCGACCACCAGCGGCGCGTGGTTGGGCAGCATCACCCCGCCCGAACCGAGCCGGATGCCGGTGGTGTGCGCGGCCAGGTGCGCGATCAGCACCGCGGGTGCCGACGACGCGATGGCCGGCATGTTGTGGTGCTCGGCCACCCAGAACCGGTGGTAGCCCAGCTCGTCGGTGCGCCGGGCCAGCTCGGTGGTGTGCCGCAGCGCCTCGCCGGCGGAGGCGCCGACGGCGACGGGGGCGAGGTCGAGGACAGACAGCGGTACATCGATCACACGGCTGGGCAACCCGTCGGATGCCGTATCTGTTCCCACTGGACCCGGCGGGGTGATCAACCCGACCCCCGCGCCTGCTCGAAGATCAGGCTGGTCTGGGTGTGCTGCACCGCCGGATCCACGGCCAGGTGGTCCAGCACGAAGTCGCGCAGCGCCTCCGCCGAGGCGGCCCGCACATGCAGCACGTAGTCCTCCGCGCCGGCCACGTGGAACACCGACACCACCCCCGGCAACCGCACCGAGCGGGCCCGGAACGCGTCCACCGCCGCCCGCGCGTGCTCGGTCAGGCGTACCGAGACCAGCGCCTGCAGCGGCAGGCCCAACGCCGCCGGATCCACCTCGGCGTGGAACCCCCGGATCGCCCCGGAGTCCCGCAACGCCCGGGTGCGTGCCAGGCAGGTCGACGGCGCCACCCCCACCCGCTCGGCGAGGGCGTTGTTCGGCAGCCGCCCGTCGCCGGCCAGCTGGGTCAGGATCGCGCGGTCGGTGTCGTCGAGGGCCGCGAACGGCCGCACATCATTCGATACGGGGGGCATGCCGCCATCCTTCCCCGAACAACACCGCTCCAGAAAGGGAATATTGCGAATAGTCTTCGGAACTATTGCCCCTGATGTGCTGGTTGTTCGATCCTCTCCGGCATGATGACCGTGGACACCCGAGCCGTGCATGCCGGCCGTGACGACCTCGCCGCCCTCGGCGTCCACGTGCCGCCGATCGACCTCTCGACCACCAACCCCCTGCCGTCGGTCGACGCCGGCGGCGACGCGTACGAGGCCCTCGCCACCGGCGGCACCCTCCCGGCCGGCGCCAGCGCCGTCTACCAGCGGCTGTGGAATCCCACCGTGGCCCGCTTCGAGACCGCCCTCGCCGAGCTGGAGGGCACCGCCGAGGCGGTCGCCTTCGCCAGCGGCATGGCCGCCCTCACCGCCGCCCTGCTCGCCGCGACCCGAGACGGCCGGCGGCACCTGGTCGCCGTCCGTCCCCTCTACGGCGGCACCGATCACGTGCTGGCCACCGGCCTGCTCGGCACCGAGGTCAGCTGGGCCCGACCCGACGAGGTCGCCGCCGCCGTACGCCCCGACACCGCCCTGGTGATCGCCGAGACCCCCGCCAACCCCACCCTCGACCTGGTCGACATCGCCGCCCTGGCCGACGCCGCCGGCGAGGTGCCCCTGCTGATCGACAACACGGTCGCCACTCCGGTGCTCCAGCAGCCCGCCCGCCACGGCGCCCGGCTGGTGCTGCACAGCGCCACCAAGAGCATCGGCGGCCACGGCGACGTCCTCGCCGGAGTGATCGCCTGCGACGCCGGATGGGCCGCGCGGCTGCGCCAGGTCCGCGCGCTCACCGGCGCGATCCTGCACCCGCTCGGTGCGTACCTGCTGCACCGCGGCCTGCAGACGCTGCCGCTGCGGGTCCGCGCCCAGCAGACCGGTGCGGAGAAGCTCGCCGCCTGGCTCGCCGACCACCCGGCGGTCGAGCGGGTCCACCATCCCGGCGTCGGCGACCCGGCCGGGCTCGTCGGCCGGCAACTGGCCGGCCCGGGCAGCCTGCTCGCCTTCGAGGTACGCGGCGGCGCGCCGGCCGCGGCGGCGGTCGCCGGCGCCTGCCGGCTGATCACCCACGCCGTCTCGCTCGGCGGGGTCGACACGCTCATCCAGCACCCCGCGTCGCTGACCCACCGGCCGGTCGAGGGGGAGGCGAAGCCCGGCGACGGGCTGCTGCGCCTCTCGGTCGGCCTGGAGGACCCGGAGGACCTGCGCGCCGACCTGGCGCAGGCGCTCGCCGCGAGCTGACCTCGGCCGCCCCGAGCCCGAGACGGACGGCGGTCACGACGCGCAGCCGTGCCCGGTCAGGACTTCGGGCCGACATGTCAGGACTTCGGGCCGACGTGGCGGTCGAGCGCGGCGACCGCCTCCCGCCGGGCGACCGAAAGGCTGTTCGGCCGGTTCATCTTCCAGGCGATGCCGAGCAGATCGAGCGCCCACTGGCACAACTCCATGATGTCGGCCGACTCGTTGACGAACATGTATCGCGGGTAGACGTATGTCTTTGTGCGGACGGTGACCCGGTTCGAGACCCTGCAGCCGTCGGAGTGGAAGAGCCCGCGGAGAAAGTGACCGACGTGCGCCGTCAGGATCTCCCACTGCCACCCGGCCAGGACGATCGGACGCTCGTGCTTCTTGCCTGGACCGTGTTGCGGGATGAGACACGGCCAATGTCTGCCGGTGCTCTGCACCGCCACGCAACCCTGCTTCTGGACTCGCTGAACCCGGTTGGCCAGCACAGCTCTCATCGCGGCATCGCATGCGTCGATGAGGTGGGGCCAGGTGTCGGTGCAGTAGATGCGCAACACCGGCACCCGGTCGGTCGTGACGAGGTGTCCGTCGCCGAGATACAGACCCAGCAGGTACGCGTAGGCCGCCGGGTCGGCCGGATTCTTCTGGTCGGGTCGACAGCGGAAGCAGCGGGCCGCGCTGCTGGACTTGGTGGCTTCGGGCCGGTCGACGCACCAGTGCCAGACCGTGGTGTAGGGGAGGGAGAGGATGCGCGCCACCGAGCGGATGTTGTGGCCCTGGGCGCGCAGAGCACGGACACGAGCCCGCATTTCGGGAGGATGCACGTCGGCATCATCGAACACCTGTATGACAAAGTGCCGGGAGCGGGATTCGAACCCGCAAGCCCTTTCGGGCAGAAGTGTTTGAGACTTCCGTGTATGCCGTTCCACCATCCCGGCGAGTGCCGCTTACTGTACCCGACTACGCTCGTGCGAGAGCATGGGTGGTAGCCGTGCCGGGAACGATGGTGGGAGTGGCTCGTGGCCGAGACGCAGACGGATGCCGCGCGCAGGCGGGTACTGATCGCCGAGGACGAGGCGCTGATCCGGCTGGACCTGGCCGAGATGCTGGCCGAGGAGGGCTACGAGGTGGTCGGCGAGGCCGGCGACGGCGAGGCCGCCGTCCGGCTGGCCGAGGAGCTCAAGCCCGACCTGGTCATCCTCGACATCAAGATGCCGATCATGGATGGGCTGGCCGCCGCCGAGCGGATCGCCGGCTCCCGGATCGCCCCGGTGATCATCTTGACCGCGTTCAGCCAGCGTGACCTGGTGGAGCGGGCCCGGGCGGCCGGCGCGATGGCGTACCTCGTCAAGCCGTTCCAGAAGAGCGACCTGGTGCCGGCGGTGGAGATCGCGCTCTCCCGCTACTCGGAGATTGCCACCCTGGAGGCCGAGGTCGCCGGGCTGAACGACCGGCTGGAGGTCCGCAAGACCGTCGAGCGGGCCAAGGGCGCGCTGATGACCACCTACAACATGAGTGAGCCGCAGGCGTTCAAGTGGATCCAGCGCACGGCGATGGATCACCGGCTGACCATGAAGGAGGTCTCCGAGCGGATTCTCGCCGAGACCACCGGTGGTGAGGTGGCCGAGCCCACCGGCTGACGGCCCGCCCGGCGGGCCGGCCCCGCCGTCACTTCGGCACTAGCATCGCCGCATGGGCGTTCGGTGGCTCGGACGGACTCGGCGGCCCGGTGGCCGCCGGCTGTTCCTGGCCGCGTGCGGCCTGCTCGCGGTGCTGCTGGCCGGCTGCCCGGCACCGGCTGGCGATCCTGCCGGGCCGGCGCCGACGCGGTTGGTTTGGCAGCAGGTCCAGTTGCCGGCACCGGAGGGGACGGGGCGGATCGTGCTGCGCGATCTGACGGCCTGCGCCGGCCGCTGGTACGCCGCCGGTGCGGTGGCCGACGAGGCCGGCGGTACCCGGCCGGCCGTCTGGTCCAGCGTGGACGGCGCGGCGTGGGCGTCGGTGCCGGTGCTGGCCGATTCCTACTACGGGCGGCAGAGCGTGCTGTTCTCGATCGCCTGCCGCGACGGGGTCGCCGCCGCCGTCGGTGGCAAGGTCGGCGGGGCGCACGGCAACCCGCGGGTGAGCACCTGGTGGCAGCGCGGTGACGGCACGCTGGTCGAGGTGGCGGCGGCGTTCGAGACGTACGGCGGGCCGAAGGCGGTCAACGTCTCCCGGCTCACCGGCGGCCCCGCCGGCTGGCTGATCGTCGGCAACCGGGCCAGCGGTGCGGCGGCCTGGGTGTCGCCCGACGCGGCCGAGTTCACCCTGGTCGAGGGCGCGCCGGAGCTGTCCACCGACGGCCGGGGCGTGACCTGGGTGTTCGACGCGGTGGGCGGGCCGGCCGGTTGGCTGGCGGTGGGAGGCGTGCTGGCCCCGGGTCGCATCGACCGGGATCCGGCCGCCTGGGCCTCCGCCGACGGGCGCAGCTGGCGACGGAGCACGCTGCCGGGCACCGACGCGTACGAGGAGATGCAGCGGGTCGCCCTGGTCGACGGGACGCCGGTGGGGGTGGGGCTGCGGGGGCAGGCGTTCGGCGCGTGGCGTCTGGGGGACACGGGCTGGGTGGCCGCTGGCGGGTTCGGTCGGGTCGACGCCGGCATCCCCTCGGTGGGGGCGCTGGCCGCGTCGGCCGGACGGGTCATGGCCGTGGTCTCCGACGGTCGGCGGTACGGCGGGTGGCTGTCGGTCGACCGGGGCGACGGGTGGCGCGCGGTCGACCTGCCGGTGGCGGCGCCGGTCGGTGCGGACCGGGGCGTGAGCCTGGCGGCGGTCGGTCGGCGGTGGTGGCTGGCGGTGGACGACGGCACCCGCACGTCGCTGTGGATCGGCCGGGCCGAGCCGGCGGCATAGGGAAATCGTCCGGCTACGCTCCGTAGTCTCTCGGGCTGAGGGGTGGCGCCAGTCGGCAGTTCGTCGGGTCGCCCGGACGGGCTGGTAACGGTGGTGAATGGCGTCTCGACTGGCGGACGGGTATCCGCCTAACGACCGGTCAGCGGATTGACCTGTTACGGGCTCGGCATTGTTCGGGGCCGTCTTCGTAACGGTTTCGCAGACCCCGCCCCAGCCCCTTCCGAGACCGTATGAGTGTGGGTACGCTCCGCCATCACGAGCCGTAACGCAGGGGGCTGTCCTTGCTGGGCCGGAGGCGGCGCGCCACAGCGTGCCATCGCCGGTCGGACCAGGTGCCCACCTGCTTCTCGAGGAGGTCAGGAAGCCGTGAGGCGAAGCTATTCAAGGGCGCTGGGTACTGCCGCGCTCGCCGCGGTGCTGGTCGCCGCCGCGGGGTGCCAGGACACCGGCAGCAATGGCGATAACACCGCGTCCGGGGACTGCGGTGGCAAGCTCGCCATCTTCGGTGCGTTCACCGGTGACAACGCGGGTCTGGTGTTGCCGTCGCTGAACGGCGCGAAGCTCGCGATCAAGCAGCACAACGACGCGAACGCCGACTGCCAGGTCGAGCTGGTCGAGTTCGACACGCAGGGTGACCCGGCACAGGCCACCCCGGTTGCGAACCAGGTCGCGGGTGACACCTCGTTCCTCGGTGTCATCGGTGGTCACTTCTCCGGCGAGTCGGACGCGACCATGCCGGTCTACGAGGCCGCCGGCCTCGCGATGGTCGCGCCGTCGGCGACCCGGACCGACCTGACCCAGAAGGGCAACAAGTCCTTCTTCCGGGTGGTCGGCAACGACGGCACCCAGGCCGGTGCCGTGGCCACCTACCTCAAGGGCGAGAACGCCCAGCGGGTCTTCCTCATCGACGACGCCAGCGCCTACGGCGCCGGCATCACCGCCGAGCTGACCAAGAACCTCGGCGCCACGGTCGCCGGCAGCGACAAGATCCAGGAGCGGCAGTCGCAGTTCGACGCCACGATCTCCAAGGTCAGGTCGGCGAACGCCGACTTCATCTTCTACGGCGGCTACACCCGCGAGGCCGCGCCGCTGGTCCGCCAGCTGCGTGCCGGCGGCGTGCAGGCGAAGTTCATCGGCCCGGACGGTCTCTACGACCCGGCCTTCCCGGCCGGTGCCTCCGGCGGTGCCGAGGATTCCATCATCACCTGCCCGTGCCTCCCGGCGGACAAGGCTGGCGGTAGCTTCACCGCCGACTACCAGGCCGAGTACGGCCAGCTGCCGGGTTCGTACGGTGCTGAGGGCTTCGACGCCGCGCAGATCTTCGTGGACGCCTTCAAGGACGGCAAGAAGAGCCGCGCCGAGATCCTGGAGTTCGTGAAGGCGTACGACAAGCAGGGCGTGTCGAAGTACATCAAGTTCGCCGAGAACGGCGACGTGGACCCGAGCCGCGTTGTCATCTGGTCGTACCAGATCAAGGGCACGGCGTTCGAGCCGCTGCAGGAGCTCAAGCTCAGCTGACGACCAGCACTGGGGGTGCGGCCGGGGTGTAACCCCGGCCGCACTCGATGCAAGGAGACCTGGTGAATTTCGACGAACTCTTCGGCCACCTCGGCCAGCACACCGTCGACGGGTTGTCCAAGGGGGCGATCTATGCCCTGATCGCCCTGGGCTACACCCTGGTGTACGGCGTGTTGCGTCTGATCAACTTTGCCCACTCCGAGGTCTTCATGGTCGGCACCTTCGCGGTGCTCGGCCTCTGGACCGCCTTCGGGGTGGAGAACAACCCGCCGATCGGCCAGGCGGTGCTGTTTCTGGTGCTCGGCCTGATAGTCGCGGCGCTCGCCTCCGGCGGCACCGCGCTGGCGATCGAACGGATCGCCTACCGCCCCCTGCGGCGCAAGAACGCGCCGCCACTGATCTTCCTGATCACCGCCATCGGCCTGTCGCTGGTGCTGGTGGAGATCTTCGGCCTGGTGCTGCCGAAGCTGCTGGGCGAGGCGGTGCCCTCGATGTTCGGCCGGGCCCGGATCATCCTCGGCATGCCGACGATCATCGAGCAGAAGACGCTCTTCACGGTCCTCGGCACGTCGATCACCAACATCCAGCTGATCGTCTTCGTGGCCGCCGTGGCGATGATGGCGGTGCTGGACTGGTTCATCAACCGCACCCGGTACGGCCGGGGTGTGCGGGCGGTGGCGCAGAACCCGGAGACGGCCGCGCTGATGGGCGTCAACCAGGAACGCGTGATCATGCTGATCTTCGTGCTGGGCGGCCTCATGGCCGGCGCGGCGGCGCTGTTGTGGAGCATGCGCTTCGGCTTCACGCAGAGCAGCATCGGCTTCGTGCTCGGTCTGAAGGCGTTCACCGCGGCGGTGCTCGGTGGCATCGGTAACCTGCGCGGCGCGCTGCTGGGCGGGCTGTTCCTCGGCATCGTCGAGGTCTACGGCGCCACCCTCTTCGCGTCCAACTGGGAGGACGTCATCGCCTTCGTGGTGCTGGTCGTGGTGCTGATGTTCCGGCCCACCGGCATTCTGGGCGAGTCGCTGGGGAGGGCCCGGGCATGATCAACAAGATCCGAGAGCTGGACCGCAGCCGGGTCAACGCCCTGCACTCGGTCGCCGACCGGTGGCGGGCGCTGCCGAAGTGGCAGCGGGGGCTGGCGTTCGTCGCCTTCGTGGTCTTCCTCTACTACCTGCCGTTGCTCGGCATCCCGGGCCTGACCTGGCTGCGTACCGACTCGATCTCGGGCGGCAGCAACTGGGCCGGCGTGCTGTTCACCTGCGCCATCTACGTGCTGGTGGCGATCGGTCTCAACGTCGTGATCGGCCTGGCCGGTCTGCTCGACCTCGGCTACATCGGGTTCTTCGCCGTCGGCGCGTACGCCGTGGCGTTGTTCGGCTCGGTGAACTCGCCGGTGGTCAAGTGGTTCCAGGCGGAGTTCGACCTGCCGCCGACCTGGGCGGTGACCTGGGCCATCTGTGCCTTCATCGCGCTGGTGATGGCGCTGATCTCCGGGGTGATATTGGGCTGGCCGACGCTGCGGCTGCGCGGTGACTACCTGGCCATCGTGACGCTCGGCTTCGGCGAGATCATCCGGATCGTGGCCCGCAACGCGGAGGGCGTCACCCGTGGTCCGCAGGGCATCGCGGCGATCCCCGGGCCGGAGGGCCCGCCGTCGCCGGACAACCAGGTCTTCGGCCTGGTCGATGTCAAGCCGTGGTACTGGTTGGCGATCACCGTGGTGCTGATCATGGTCTTCGCGGTGCGCCGGCTGGAGCACAGCCGGGTCGGCCGGTCCTGGCTGGCCATCCGGGAGGACGAGGACGCCGCGGCCGTGATGGGCGTCTACCCGTTCAAGTTCAAGCTCTGGGCCTTCGCCATCGGCGCGGCGCTCGGCGGCTTCGCGGGCTTCCTGTTCGCCAGCCGGTACGCCTTCATCGACCCGACCCAGTTCAACGTCAACCTCTCCATCCTCTTCGTGGCGATGGTGGTGGTCGGCGGGTCCGGCAACATGGTCGGCGTGTCGGTCGGCGCGGTGCTGCTGGCGTACCTGCCGGAGCGGTTCCGGGAGATCGCCGACTACCGTTGGCTGGCCTTCGGTCTGGCCATGGTGCTGGTGATGATCCTGCGGCCGCAGGGCCTGATTCCCAGCCGGCGACGGGCCCGCGAGCTGAAGGACCGCGCGGCGGAGGCAGAGGAGGCGCCCGCTCATGTCTGACGAGACCACCACCCCGGCGGCGCCGAAGATCCCGGCCCAGCCG
This sequence comes from Micromonospora sp. WMMD1082, assembly GCF_029626175.1. NCBI lineage: Bacteria > Bacillati > Actinomycetota > Actinomycetes > Micromonosporales > Micromonosporaceae > Micromonospora > Micromonospora sp. WMMD1082. Next base: position 4,877,513 of record NZ_JARUBM010000002.1, read on the forward strand.
GGACCGCGCAAGACGCTGCTGGAGATCGACGACGTCACGCTCCGCTTCGGCGGCGTCGTGGCGCTCAACGGGATCAGCTTCGACATCTACGAGGGCGAGATCCTCGGCCTGATCGGGCCCAACGGCGCCGGCAAGACCACCTGCTTCAACGTGATGACGGGGGTCTACAAGCCGACGTCGGGCGCGGTCCGGTTCCGCGGCGAGCGGGTCACCGGGCGCAAGCCACACCAGATCAGCCGGCTGGGCATCTCCCGGACGTTCCAGAACATCCGGCTCTTCCCGGAGATGTCCGCGCTGGAGAACGTCATGGTCGGGACGGACTCCCGGCACAAGACGAGCGTCCCCGGCGCGCTGTTCCGGCTCTACCGGGTGCGGCCCAAGCCGGAGGAACTGCCGGCGGTGACCGCCTCCGGCGGCATCGTGCGCACCTGGCAGCAGGTGCGGCGGGGCTTCGCCAAGACCTTCGGCCTCTCCCGGCACATCCTGGAGGAGCGGGCGGCCGAGGACAAGGCGATGGAACTGCTGCGGTTCGTCGGCATCGCCGACCGGGCCAACGACGCGGCGCGCAACCTCCCGTACGGCTACCAGCGGCGGCTGGAGATCGCCCGGGCGCTCGGCACCGAGCCGAAGCTGCTCTGCCTGGACGAGCCGGCGGCCGGGTTCAACCCGGCCGAGAAGGAGGATCTGCTGGGGCTGATCCGCCGGATCCGCGACAAGGGCGTGACGGTGCTGCTGATCGAGCACGACATGCGGCTGGTGATGGGTGTCACCGACCGGATCGTGGTGCTGGAGTTCGGCAGCAAGATCGCCGATGGCGGTCCGGTCGAGGTCAGCCGAGACCCGCGGGTGATCGCGGCATACCTGGGGGAGCCCGCCGATGCTGCTTGAGTTGGACAACGTCAGCGTCACGTACGGCCGGATCGAGGCGTTGCACGGCATCAGCCTCAGCGTCAACGAGGGCGAGGTGGTGGCCCTGATCGGCGCCAACGGCGCCGGCAAGACCACCACCATGCGGGCGATCTCCGGCATCCGGTCGCTCGCGGGCGGCCGGATCACCTTCAACGGCGAGGACATCAGCAAGCTCCGCGCCGACCTGCGGGTGGTCCGGGGCCTGTGCCAGTCGCCCGAGGGTCGGCAGATCTTCCCGGGTATGACCGTCCTGGAGAACCTGGACATGGGGGCGTACACCCGGCGGGACCACGCCGGCATCGCCGCCGATCTGGAGCGGGTGCTGGAGCTGTTCCCCCGGCTGCGCGAGCGGCGCAAGCAGGCCGGTGGCACCCTCTCCGGCGGTGAGCAGCAGATGCTCGCCGTCGGTCGGGCGCTGATGAGCCGGCCGAAGCTGCTGCTGCTGGACGAGCCGTCGATGGGCCTGGCCCCGATGATCATCCAGCAGATCTTCGACATCATCGTGGAGATCAACCAGCAGGGCACCACCGTCCTGCTGGTGGAGCAGAACGCGCAGCAGGCGCTCTCCCGCGCGCACCGGGCCTACGTCCTGGAGACCGGGCGGATCGTCAAGGAGGGCACCGGCCAGGAACTCCTGCACGACCCGTCGATCAAGGAGGCGTACCTGGGCGTGGCCTGAGGCACGTCGTACCGTCGGCGGCCGTCCATCCCTCCGCGGGTGGGCGGCCGCCGGCGCTTTCGCCCGGCGCCGCCGGTGCCGCCGCGCCAGGCTTGTCGGCGGTACGGGCTAGAGTCGCAGCCGTGACAGCTACGACCCCGCGCCTGCTGCTCGTTGACGGACACTCCCTGGCATACCGGGCCTTCTTCGCCCTGCCGGTGGAAAACTTCTCCACCACGACCGGGCAGCCGACCAACGCGGTCTACGGCTTCACCTCGATGCTGATCAACGTGCTGCGCGACGAGCAGCCGACCCACATCATCGTCGCCTTCGACGTGTCCCGCCGCTCCTTCCGCACCGAGAAGTACGCGGAATACAAGGCCGGCCGCAGCGAGACCCCGACCGACTTCAAGGGGCAGGTCAGCCTCGTGAAGGAGGTCCTGGCGGCGCTGCGCGTCCCGGTGGTGGAGATGGCGGGCTACGAGGCCGACGACGTGATCGCCACCCTCGCCTGCCAGGCCCGTGACCAGGGCATGCCGGTGCTGATCTGCACCGGCGACCGGGACGCCTTCCAACTCGTCGACGAGCAGATCACCGTCCTCTACCCGCGCAAGGGCGTCTCCGACCTGGCCCGGATGGACCCGGCGGCGGTCGAGGCGAAGTACGGCGTCGTCCCCGGCCGTTACCGGGACCTGGCCGCGCTGGTCGGCGAGACCAGCGACAACCTGCCCGGAATCCCCGGCGTCGGTCCGAAGACCGCGGCCAAGTGGATCAACACGTACGGCGGTGTGGAGGGCGTCATCGCCCGCGCCGACGAGATCAAGGGCAAGGCCGGCGACAGCCTCCGCGAGCGGCTCGCCGACGTGATCCGTAACTACGAGATCAACTGTCTGGTCGCCGATCTGGAGCTGCCGTTGCGCCCCGAGGACGCCCGCTGGCCGGGGTGGGACCGCGAGGCGGTGCACCAGGTCTTCGACACCCTTCAGTTCCGCATCCTGCGCGACCGGTTGTACCAATACCTCGACGCGGTCGAGCCGGAGGCGGAGGCGGGCTTCGACCTGGCCGGTGAGGTGCTCGCCGCGTCGGGTGCGCTGGTCGGCTGGCTGGAGACGCACGTGCCGGCCGACACGCCGGTCGGCGTCGCGGTGAAGCTCGACACCGGCCCGAACCGGCGGCACACCGCCGGCGTCACCGGGATGGCGCTGGCCACCGCCGATGGCGCGGCGGTCTGGTTCGACCCGAGCGGGCTCGAGGCGGCCGACGAGGCGGCCCTCGCCGGCTGGCTGGCCGACGAGACCCGGCCCAAGGTGCTGCACGACAGCAAGCCTGCGGTGCTGGCCTTCGCCGCGCACGGCTGGTCGCTGGCCGGCATCGCCCGCGACACCCAGATCGCCGCCTACCTGGCCCGCCCCGACCAGCGTTCCTACGACCTGACCGACCTGGCCCTGCGTTACCTGCACCGCGAGCTGCGGGTCGACGCCCCGGAGACCGGCCAGTTGACGCTGGATGGCCTCGGCGGTGACGGCGCCGCCGAGCAGAACCTCATGCTCCACGCCCGGGCCACCCTCGACCTGGCCGACGCGATCGACGCGGAGCTGTCCCGCGACGGGGAGCAGTCGGCCCGGCTGATGGCCGGGGTGGAGCTGCCGCTGATGCGGGTGCTGGCGCAGATGGAACGCACCGGCATCGCGGCGGACACCGACTACCTCTCCGAGTTGGAGGCGCACTTCGCGGCCGAGGTGAAGGCCGCCGCGCAGGGCGCGTACGAGGCGGTGGGTCGGGAGTTCAACCTCGGCTCGCCCAAGCAGTTGCAGGAGATCCTCTTCGGTGAGCTGAACCTGCCCAAGACCAAGCGGATCAAGACGGGCTACACCACCGACGCCGACGCGTTGCAGTGGCTCTACGCGCAGAATCCGCACCCGGTGCTCGCCCACCTGCTGCGCCACCGGGACGTCGCCAAGCTCAAGTCGACGGTGGACGGGCTGCTCAAGTCGGTCTCCGACGACGGGCGCATCCACACCACCTTCAACCAGACGGTGGCCGCCACCGGCCGGCTCTCCTCCACCGAGCCCAACCTGCAGAACATCCCCATCCGCACTCAGGAGGGGCGGCGGATCCGCCGGGCCTTCGTGGTGGGGCAGGGATACGAATGCCTCCTCACCGCCGACTACAGCCAGATCGAGATGCGGATCATGGCGCACCTGTCGGCCGACGACGCGCTGATCCAGGCGTTCAACTCCGGCGCCGACTTCCACGCGGTGACCGCCTCGTCGGTCTTCACGGTGCCGCTCGCCGAGGTCACCCCGGACCAGCGCCGCAAGATCAAGGCGATGAACTACGGCCTGGCGTACGGGCTGAGCGCCTTCGGCCTGTCCCAGCAGCTCGGCATCACCGCCGAGGAGGCGCGTGGGCTGATGGAGGACTACTTCGCCGGGTTCGGCGGAGTCCGCGACTACCTGCACGAGGTGGTCGCCCGGGCCCGCCAGGACGGCTACACCTCCACCATCCTCGGCCGCCGGCGCTACCTGCCCGACCTGGTCAGCGACAACCGGCAGCGGCGGGAGATGGCCGAGCGGATGGCGCTCAACGCACCGATCCAGGGCTCCGCGGCGGACATCATCAAGGTCGCCATGCTGCACGTCGACAGCGCGCTGCGCGACGCCGGGCTGGGCTCCCGGATGCTGCTGCAGGTGCACGACGAGCTGGTCTTCGAGGTGGCGCCGGGGGAGCGGGCCGCGCTGGAGGAGCTGGTGCGCCGCGAGATGGGCGGGGCCTACCCGCTCTCCGTGCCCCTGGAGGTCTCCGTCGGCGACGGCCGCGACTGGAACAGCGCCGACCACTGACGCGATATCGGCCCGGCTCAGCCCTTGAGCGGGTCGTGGCCCCAGTTCATCAGCGACCAGCGCCAGCGGGTGTCGCGCACGTCGCCCGAGGGGCGTTGGGCCATGTGCCGGTGCACGTACCCGACGACCTTGCGCATGTGCCGGTAGTCGGCCTCGGTGAGCTGGTCGCGCTTGCGCCGCAACAGGTCGACGATCCGGCGGCCGGACGCGTGGCCGACCGACTCGCCGCCCTTGCCACCCTTGCGCCAGCCGACGTGCTTGGACTCCTCGGTCTCCAACCACGTGGACAGCTCGGCGGGCCTCATGTTCACCGCCTCGGTGAACTCCCGGTAGGTCTGCTGGTCGTCGTCACTCCGGCTCACGGCGCAGCACCTCCGGCCGGTGGGCGACGTCCCGGCCTGAGTGGTCGTTGCGGATGCGGTACTGCGGAGCCTCCGGCGACGCGTTCACGGTGTGTCCCCGTACCTGCTTGCGCTCGGTCAGCTTCTCCTGGACGACGCCGCGCCCACGACCGCTGTGGCTGGCCCAGGAGACGTGGTCACCTCGGTGGAACTCCTTCTCGGCCATGCCGCCGGGTTACCCGGACCCGCCGGCGGTAAACGACGTCGCCAGCCTAGGGAGTGACGTCGGCGATCGGCAGCTTGATCTCGAAGGGCTCGGTCAACTCGATCAGCTCCGCGCTGTCCGCGACGAGTTCGTACTGCCGCTCCCCGCCCGGCCCGATCCGGTCACCGAGGCGGTACGCGTACAGGTGCACCGGGTCCTGTTCGATGCGCCAGTAGAAGGGGATGCCGGCGGCGGCGTACTCACCCGGCTTGGCGAACCGGTCGACCCGGCGGGTGCCCGGCGAGACGACCTCGACGGCCAGGACGACGTCCGCCGGCCGTAGCCGGGACCGGTCGGACGGCAGCCCGGCGCGGCACAGCAGCACGTCCGGTTGTCGGCTGGTGTTGTGGCTGAGCCCGACGCCGACCGCCTGAGCGGCACGTAGGTGCGGGAGGGCGTCACCTGGATGACTCCGTCAACGAGTTCGACGCGGGGGGCGTCCTCCGGCAGGTTGAGCAGATCCTCCAGCGTGTAGTCGGCACGCTGCTGCCGCATCGGGTCCGGAGACCAGCGGCCAGGCGGTGTCGCGATCGGCCCGGCGCTCACCGGTTCAGCCTAACCTCGCCCGATGCCGTGGGCGTCGCACGCGCTGTCCGCGCCTTCGCTGTTTCCGGTCACCCGCCCGGCTTCTCGGCGACGAAGATGGCGGTGCCGGGGAAGAGCCGCCCGCGCAGCGGGCTCCACTGCCCCCAGATCCCCTCGTGCCCCTCGGCGAGTGATGCCGACCAATGGACCCGGCGCGACATGATCCCGGCACGGTAGGTTCATGCCGTGCTACCGATGACTCTGCAAGAGATCACGGCCGTTGCCGGCGGGAGCGTTCGGGACGCCGCCGGCCCGGTGACAGTGACAGCCCCGGTGGTGTTCGACAGTCGGCGCGTGGAGCCCGGCGGGATGTTCGTGGCGCTACCCGGTGAACGCGTCGACGGGCACGACTACGCCGCCCAGGCCATCGAAGCGGGCGCGGCGGCGGTGCTGGCGTCGCGGCAGGTCGGGGTACCGGCCGTCGTCGTCGAGGACGTGCCCACCGCGTACGGGCGGCTGGCCCGCGCAGTGGTGGACCGGCTTCCACGCACCACGGTGATCGGGGTGACCGGCTCGGTGGGTAAGACCTCGACCAAAGACATTCTCGCCCAGGTGCTCCCCATGTTCGGCCCGACCGTGGCTAACCGGGGTTCGAACAACAACGAGCTTGGGTTGCCGTACACGGTCACCCGCGCCACCGAGGACACCCGCTATCTGGTGTTGGAGATGGGAGCGCGGGGCATCGGGCATGTGGCTTATCTGACCGGTATCGCCCCGCCCACGGTCAGCGTCGTCACTCGGGTCGGGCACGCGCACTTGGGCGAGTTCGGGTCGGTGGAGAACATCGCCCAGGCCAAAGGTGAGATCGTGGAAGCGCTTCCCTCCGCAGGCAAGGGAGGATTGGCCGTGCTCAACGGCGACGATCCGTTGGTGGCCGCGATGGCGTCCCGCACGGCCGCCCGGGTGCTCCGTTACGGCATCGAGCAGCCGGCCGACGTGCGCGCCGAGGGCGTGAGCGTGGACGAGTTGGGCCGCGCCCGGTTCCAGCTGGTGCACGACGGCCCGGCGGCCGAGGTGCGGTTGCGGCTCTACGGGTTGCACCAGGCGTCCAACGCGCTCGCTGCCGCTACCGTGGCCCTTGGGCTGGGTCATCCGATCGAGGCGGTAGCCGAGGCGGTGTCGCACGCGGAGGCGGTGTCACCGGGACGGATGCAGGTCACGACCCGCTCAGATGGCGTGACGGTCATCAACGACGCGTACAACGCCGCGCCCGACGCGATGCGAGCAGCGTTGAGGGCGCTGTACGCGATGACCGGGGACGGCCGGCGGGCGGTAGCGGTGCTCGGTGAGATGGCCGAGTTGGGCGACCACGCTCCGCAGGTGCATCGCGAGATTGGACAGCAGGTGATCGAGATCGGGGCTGGATGGCTGGTGGCGATCGGCGGGGCCGACGCCGAGCAGTACGCAGCCGGGGCCGCCGGTAACGGCACCACCGTCGATCGAGCGGCGGACGTGACCGAGGCATGGGAACTGCTGCGCGACGGGCTACGGCCGGGCGATGTCGTGTTGGTGAAGGCCGCGAACGGCGCCGGACTCCTCGCACTGGCGGAGAAGCTGACCGAGGAGCCCGGCACCGTCACCGCCGAGACGTAGCCATCACGCGGACAGCGCGACCTCAGATCGGTTCCTCAGGGTGTCCAGGATCGCCGCGCCGTAACCGGTCACGTCTCCGGTTCCCATCGTCACCACCACGTCGCCGCGGCCGGCCATCCGCGCGATGACCCGGGCCGCATGGTCCGGGCCGAGCGGCAGGCAGTAGCTACCCTCGCGCAGCCGCGTCCGGATGACCGTGCCGTCCGCGACCGGCCGCCCCGCCGGCACAGTGCCGTGCACGTCGAGCAGCAAGACGTGATCGGCCTTGTCCGCCAAGAGCCCGCCGATGCGGTCTCCGAAGGCCAGGACTCGGGCGTGACCGGACGGCTGAAACACCACGAACACGCGTCCCCGCGCCAGCGTCCGCGCGGCGTCGAGGTCGGCGGCGATCTCGTTCGGGTGATCGGCGTAGGAGTCGATCACCATTACCCCGCCCCGGGTGTCGATGTGCTCGAACCGCCTACGCACCCCGCCGAAGGTGCACGCCGCCCCGGCTACGTCGCCGGGGTCCAAGCCCAGTACCGCCGCGCACGCCATGGCCGCCGCCGCGTTGTTCAGGTGATGCGCCGCCGGAGTCGGCAGGGTCAGCCGGACCTCCGTTCCGTTCGGCATCCGCACCGTCGCGGACGCACTCCAGCCCTCGGCGTGCACGTCCAACAGCCGCACGTCCGCCGTCCGATCCCGGCCGTACCGCAGTACCGTCAGGTCGGGACGCTCGTCGGCGATCACATCGGCGGTCACCGTCGCCCCAACGCAATCCGCGTTGACGATCAGGAAGCCGTACGGCGCGACCCGGCCGCCGAACTCGACGTAGGCCCGCAGGACCTCGGCGTGGCTGACGAAGTTCTCCGGGTGGTCGTCGGTCACATTCGTGACGACCGCGATCGACGGAGTGAGGAAGTGAAACGAGCGATCCGACTCGTCCGCCTCCGCCACCAGCAGCCGGGACGCGCCGAGGTGGGCGCCAGAGCCCGCCCCAGTCAGGTCGGCACCGATCAGGTACGTCGGGTCCTGCCCAAGGGTGCGCAGGATGTGAGCGAGCATGCCCGCCGTGGTGGACTTGCCGTGCGACCCGGACACCGCCACCAGCCGCCGCGCGGCGGCCAACTCGTCGAGGACCTGCGCCCGGTGCACCACCGGAATGCCCGCCACCCGGGCCGCACGCACCTCGGGCGCGTTCTGCGCGACGGTGGTGTAGACGACGCAGCTCGCACCCTCGATGTGCGCCGGGTCGTGCCCGACCTGCACTCGCACGCCGGCCGCACGCAGCGCCGCCAGCGTGGCCGAGTCACGTAGATCGCTGCCGCTGACCTCGTGACCCAACTCGGCCAGCAGCCGCGCCAGGCCGGACATCGCGCAACCGCCGATGCCCACGAAATACGGACGGGACAGGTCGATCGGACCGGTGTACGCCTCGATCGTCGGGTTACCAGTGATCGTGTCGGTCATGGTGCCGTGTCTCCTTCGGTAGAGCTGACAGGGTGATGCCACGAGCTGACGTGCTAGGGAGTCCACTCCTTCCGATCGATGCGATTCCTTGCGCGACCGAGTGGCCTCGGGTCACCAGCTCGGCCGCGCCAGCCCAATCGATCTGCGTCGGACGATCCGCCGGCACTGCCGCCGCAGCGCGCCTGGCATCCGATCCAGGGCTGCCCGACGACATCAGCACTCACGACGCCGCACCGACCGATGCCCGGGACGAGCCCGTGGCTGACCCGGCGCGTATTCCGCAGCGGCGCGCGCCGGAGGCCGGGCAGGCAACGTGCATGCATCGTCAGCGGCAACGGATCGCGGAGCAGCCAGGAGGCCCGGACCACCGACGCGGCGCGCGTTGACTAGCTCAGGGCGTGTCGCCCCAGGAATCCGCCGAGGCAGACGAAGCGAACTGCGAAACACTCGTACGGCGTGCTCCCGCTCCGCGCATGGTCCCAGCGTTCCGCAGCCGATACACCGGCCGTCCGCACTCGACACCGCATGCCGCTCCAACGCGACCTGTGCGGCGTCGAGCTGTTCGCCGCCGGAATAAGTCGCCACGCGATCGACCTCCACAGGGGGCAGGGCACGCCGCATGGAGGAACGCGTGCGCCTCCACACGGCGGCCCTGCCCATCACCCACCACCACGGCGCACACCGCTCGTAGAAGTGGGGAGCCGCCAACAGTTCTCCGTACGCGAGACCGGTGTGAGATAAGGCGATTCCTTCCGCCGCATCGGTCGCCGGCCCGGCTACCTGTAGCGAACCGCAAACCACGGGCGGTAGGTACGCTGTGACGCACGTCGAAGCGGTGAACGTGGTGAAAGATCAACTTTCGGACGGGGGTAACCGTGCCGCACATAGGAGCGAGCAACGCCAAGCTCGCAGCCGTGATAGCCGAGGCCGGCATGTCACACGCCGAGGTGGCACGGGCGTTCGTTCGCGTCGCGCAGGAAATGAACGCAAAGGAGTTCAGCGGAGTCGGCCGCTCCCACGTGTCGCACTGGGTCGCCGGCTCCAAGCCCTCCGGGCGAGCACCCGGCCTGCTGTGCGAGGCACTGTCACGAAAGCTTGGCCGGGTAGTCACGCTCGATGAGATCGGGTTACCAGCTCCGCTGCTGTCCTCCAGAGACATGCTCGGATGGCGGGTCGATACGCTGGCTGCGCTAACCGAACTCGGGAGAGTCGACGTGGACGCTGAACGCAGACGCGTACTCAGCACTGCCGCTTACTCGCTCGCCGCGCTGACTCTGCCCGGCGGACGCTGGTGGGAACAGATGGCCGAACGCGGCCAAGCACGCGGCGCAGCAGGCGGCAAGATGGTCGGCCGAGGCGACGTCGACGCCGTGCGCGACATGGCGTCGTTGTTCTCCCGAGTCGACCAACGCCGGGGCGGTGGCCACGCTCGCTTAGCGGTGGTGCAGTACCTCACCTCTGACGTGGCGAGCTTCCTATGCGGACGCTACGCCGACGACGCACTCAGGCGAGACATGTTTACGGCCGCCAGCGAACTTTCCTACCTCGCCGGCTGGATGGCTTTCGACAACGGTGAGCACAACGTTGCTCAGCACTATTTCAACGTGTCAGTAAAGTTGGCTGCCGAGGCCGAGAATCCGGCGATGGCAGGCCACGTACTGCGCGCAATGGCTCACCAGGCGATCGATCTGGGGCACCACAAACATTCTTTGAATCTCGCATCAGCGTCGATGGACACCCAGCGCTACAAGGCCGCAGCCCCACGAGAGCGGGCACTACTCGGCGTCGTCTACGCTCGCGCACTCGGGGTGAACGGGGAGACCCAACAGGCTGCTCGCGCGCTTCTGCAAGCTGAGGACGATCTTGCCGCCGCCTCAGATGGCGACGATGAGCCCGGGCGTGTGTTCTTCTTCGGGGAGGCTAGCCTGGCGCACGAGACAGCATGTGCGCTGCGCGACACCGGCGACCTGACCGGCGCAGCGAAGCAATTCCGCCGGAGCGTCAAGACCCGCAAAGCATCATCCTTTACCCGAACCCATGCCGTCACACTCGGCTACATGGGGGCAATTCAAGCCAGGCAAGGTGACATCGAGGAGGCGTGCGATACATGGTCGCGCTCCCTGGATGCGATGGACGGAGTACGGTCAGGCCGCACGCGTCAGGTCGCAGCGGAAATGCGCGCCCTCCTTTCTCCCTATAAACGCCGCAGCATTCGAGTAGTCCAAGACGTGGATATGCGGGCCAGGAATTACCTCTCATCTTTCGCGTAATACGAGACATCTGATCACAATAGTGGGAGGCCGGAGTGGCAGCCGAGAAGTTTACAGTGGAGCCCGTTGCGCATGTGGTGGGTGGGAGAAGCGAGCCGACCGACGATTACTGGGGCGGAAGTCAGGCAATTATCCGAATTGATGATGAGCGTTTCACGCCGGAAGCCACCAGAGGGCTGGAAGAGTTCTCCCATCTTGAGGTTGTCTTTCGGTTCCACCTCACTGATCCGACTGATCTCAACCTAGGCGCGCGTCGTCCCAGAGACAACCCACAGTGGCCAGAGGTGGGCATTTTCGGTCATCGAAACATGCGGCGCATCAACTGGTTGGGTGTATCTCGATGCCGCCTGGCCAAAGTTGACGGCCTTGATCTTTACGTCGAGGAATTAGACGCGGTGGACGGTACCCCCATTCTGGACATCAAGCCATGGTTCTCGGAGTTCGGCCCGAGAGGTGGAATTCGTCAAGCCGGATGGACTACGCAGATGTTAGGGCCATACTTCGCCAAGCGCGCCGAGTAGTAGGTAGACCGGGGTGGCTACGCTTAAGAATTCCAGAGGAAAGTTCTTCCACGTTCACAGGATGCCGCCAGATCTAAACTTCTGGCTGTACTTTTTTCGCCACGCCGGACGAGAGGCGGAGCTAGATCCAGCACTGGTGCGGCGCGCCCAGGGGTGGCAGCCCGAGCGCTCGAACTGCCCCCGCTTGACATTCCTCTTGGATGACCTTATTGACGCCGTTCCTGCTGAATGGCGCGCGTTAGCCGCAAATCTGTTCGCAGGTCGAGTGCTTCAGGGGGACGTGAATGCAGCCGCTTGGACCGAGCGCAAAGCGGGCATATTAGAGATCAACGTACAATACTCGTTCACATTGAGCGCTTACGCCGCAGCCTATGACGAATTCTTTCATCACCTAAAAGACTTTTCCCTTCATGTTATGCGGGACGCCATCAAGGCGGAGGAGTTGAGTGCTTCAATCAACAAGCGTTTCCAGGAGCCCTGGGATCAGTTAGAAAATGCGCGTGAGGCATGGCTAGATCGACGCCTTGTAGCCACCGGCAACCCCGTTCGGCTTCGCCTGACCATGGGGCGTGAGGACGTACAAGAGGACATGGTTGACGCAGCGGAGTCCTTCGTGATAGCCCACGAGCTCTCGCATCACCTCCTTGGCCATACAGTCAGCAGAAGAGACAAGCGACGGGCCAAACTAATCGTCGACCGGACAGTCGAGAGGCTCGGACTATTCCCAGCTATGGCCGCACTGAACAACTCTCAGCGCGAGGAGCTTCAGGCCGACCTGCTCGCGTACCTAATTGTCGCGCAGGCAATAGAACGGGATCCAACGTTCGCTGACCTATACCGAGCCGTCGCAGGCTCGTCGCTTGCGCTCATAACGTTAGCGCACGTCACTGGCGAGTGGGTGGAATCCGATTCTGCCAGTACGCACCCAGGCTTCGTGACTCGATTTGCTGTAATGCAAAGCCTAACGGAATCGTTTTCGGCAGCTTCTGTGCCGGGCAGAATCGGAGATCATCCGCTCGGTTTCCTAGCTCAACTCTCCACCTTCGCGGCTGTCGCTCTAAGTGCATGGATGAGTCGCCACTATCCGGGGGAGCGGCCGGCCACAATCGAACAGGCTCTGAGTCACCTTATCAAATTGATGGACAGGGTGTATGGCGGTACGCCTGCACTGCGAGCCGAGGGCTCATCGACTGTCGTTCTTCCACCAGTAACAGGGTAGCTTTCGGTGGCCGTAGACAAGATGCGGGAGGGTTGCTGCGCCCGCGACCATCGAGCCGCGCGGTCCAAGCTAAGGACTGCCGTTGTTGGTGAGCCCGTTGTGAGCCCGGATGCCTCAACATTGAAGATCACGGGCAGGCATCCGATGGCATCCATAGGGGCATCTACCTCGACAGATAGACACCCCTATGGATTGTCAGTAACCCCGAATCACGATCGGAATTCAACTTCTAATCCCAAGGCTTTGGCCTGATTCGACTCTGACTCGGTGCACGGCCTCAGAGGATGTCGGAGGCTGCTGAGAGAATCGGCCAGCAAGCTCAGTCCCGATCCGAGGGAGTTCAGATGGCTGCGTACAATTTCGAAGTCAGGATGCCGTGCGCTCACGCCCGGTGGGTCGAGTTCAATGGCATGGGTAAGCCGTGACCGCCGAGGAGCAGGTCGAACCGCTTGAGGTCCAACCCGAGACACCCGCGGCCGAGGGCGACACCGCAATAGGAGTGGTGCCATCCCCGCAACGAGACCTGATCTCCGGGAGGGTCTCAGATGCTTACGATAAGGTGCCGTCGATTGGCGACCGCTGGACCCGCTGGTACGACCTTCCCTACAAGTTGCTGTGGTTCCTCCAGACCAACTGGCGGCGCAAGATCATTCCCCAACCGGCACTCCGTGCTCTCCGCCGCTGGTCCATCGATCTCAGCCAGTTCAACAAACTTGAGCGAGACAGAGTCTGGGACCCGAGTGACCGGTTGCACGACTTCCAAGTGCCCGCTGATGAACACGTGAACATGCCGGGCATCTGGGTGGTGGAATTGTTCCCGCCGAGCGCTTTTGCCCGACTGGAGCGGGCGATCGATAGGAATGGCTGGGATGGGAACCGTTGGATGTCTGGTGCCCAAGAAACCAACGTCAACATGCTGCTAAAGTCTCGTGCTCGCATGGGATGGAACTGGTGGCGAATGGCTTCGATTCAGGACATCAATGGGACGTACATGATGCCTGACGGAGTGCGCGCCCAGTTGCCGCCTGAGTTCGGCTACATCGAGTTGAAGGCCATGCAGGTTGGATCCGGCCTAACTGCTGTTGTTGCTCACATCGAACTCTCCAAGTTGGGTGCCACACACCTCGATGAGGTGTGGCATCAGCCTCACGAGCCGATGTTAACCCGTCGAGACGGGCGGCTTCATGCACTTGATCGTATGTGGGCTGGATTCCACGTCACGCAGACGGCCCGAGAACGGCTGCACCAGTTGGCACGGAAGTGGATGAATGAGAGTTGCGATGGCGTCTTTGGTGAGTTCAACAGTCCTCAGACACTGATCGATATGCTTATTTTGGACCAGCACGACCCGACTGACGTTAGCGACGACCGCGACCGCGACAAGTTCGATGTGTTCCGAGCGCTCGGAATCACGGAGACGGACCTCTACTACTACACCTCCGCTGACATTCCCAAGATGCATTTGGTCCCGACTTCGCCGTCAATGGCGCGAGGCATTAGCACTGACCGCACGTGGGCACTTTGGGGCCAGCGTCAGGCTGTTGTGGACAGCGCCACCCACTTGACTGGCTACGGCGACGATCCGAACCGAGCTATAGCGCATCGCTATGGCGACGCGATCGAGAGCTTCTTGGTGACGCTGGCCGTATCTGACTTGCTCGAAACGGTCGAGGCTAGCTATGCGCTGATTCGAGATCGTGCTCGTGCGCAGCATGGCCGCTTTAAGGCCAAAGTCATCAACGACCTCCGCGAGCAACTGCTGACCCTCAGCATCGACGTAGCGACCGTTAAGCGCGACTTGGAAAGGTCCTGGAAATCCCGACCCCGGTTTGAGGAGGAGGCGGAGTTCACGATCGATTACTCGCCACGCATTCGAGCCAGCTCCGATCTAAAGGACAAGCCGGTTCACATGAATACCGAGCTGCGGAAGCGTCAGAAAGAGCGATTCGAGGAACTAACCGCTGCTGACCGTGATTACCGGGACATCCTCTCGACGGTGGCCTCGCTGGGTGCCTCAGTAAATGCCGCCAAGACCGGTCGCCGTGCGCTGTGGGTTGCCTTCGTGTCGCTGGTGGTTGCCTCCGTAACCGTCGTGGTGACCGACATTGGCGACAGGAGCCTGTTCAACGAGGTGATGGAGTTCCTGCGGAGCCTGCTTTGAAGCCGAACGCGGCGGCTCGAAAGACACGCCCTGGTTAATCTTGGCACCGGCCGCCATGCCGACTGCCATCGCGTAACGTTGCCAGGATGACCGAGCCTCCAGCCCCTTCCGAAGCCCGTGTCACCCGCCGCACTGTTACATACGCAGAAGGCAGGACGGCGAGCCGGCATTGGTGGGACGAGGACGCTGACAGCTACCAGGAAGAGCACGGCGCTTTCCTCGGAGACGTTGACCTCGTGTGGTGCCCCGAGGGCCTACGCGAAGCAGACGCCAGGCTGCTCGGCGACGTCAAGGGGACACGAGTCCTGGAGATTGGCTGCGGCGCGGCTGCGGGGTCACGCTGGCTACTCGGCCAAGGGGCCGACGTTACGGCACTGGACCTGTCCGCCGGCATGTTGCGGCACGCCAAGCTGGCCGCCGAACGCTCGGGCGTGCACGTCCCGCTCGTGCAAGCTGACGCTCTGGTGATGCCGTTCCGGGCAGGCACGTTCGACACCGTGCATACCGCGTTTGGCGCTGTCCCGTTTGTCGCAGACTCCGAAGCGCTCATGCGCGAAGTGTTCCGGGTGCTGCGCCCTGGTGGGACATGGATTTTTGCCGTTACTCACCCGATGCGCTGGATTTTTCTAGACGATCCCGGCGAGGCCGGCCTAAAGGCTGTCCACTCATACTTCGACCGCCGTCCATACGTTGAACAGGACTCGGCAGGAGTGCCCACCTACGTCGAGGCGCACCGCACCTTCGGCGATCGCGTCCGAGAACTTGCGGCCGCCGGCTTCCTTCTTTGTGACGTAGTCGAACCGGAGTGGCCGCCGGGACACGAGGAAGTCTGGGGCCAGTGGAGCCCACTTCGCGGTCGACTGTTCCCTGGTACTGCCATTTTCGTAGCCCGTCGTCCAGCCGCTGTGTGACCCCCTGGTGCGAAGAGCGACGGAACCTGTCGCGGGGGTAACGCAATCGTGATCAAGGATTCTTGAACGTGTAAGATCATATCCACTTGATCGGGTGGGTGACCGAGAAGACCCAGCGCGCGCCGGGGCGCAGCACCCGGTGCACCTGTCGCATCAGCGCCGCCGAGTCCTCGACGAAGGGCACCGCGCCGAACGCCGTGCAGGCGATGTCGAAGCTCTCGTCCGCGAAGGGCAACACCAGCGCGTCGGCCTGCACCAGCGGTACGCGTACCCCGCAGCGCTCGGCGGCCTCGGCGGCGTGCCGCAACATCCCGGCGGCCAGGTCCAGGGCGACCGGCCAGGCACCCTGGGTGGCCAGCCAGCGGGAGCAGGACGCGGCCCCGCAACCGACCTCCAGCACCCGCCGCCCGGTCACGTCGCCGAGCAGCCGGGCGTCGGCCTCGCGCAGCCCCTCCGGGCACCAGACGAAGTCCACGTCGCCCAGGAAGGCCCCGTGCTCGGCCTGGTACGCGTCGGCGTCGGCGTCCCACCAGCGGCGGTTGGCGCGGCGCGCCTCGGCGTCGCCGACCCGGCGCCGGGTCACCCGGTTGTCGTCGTCCACCGGCCCCACGCTAGGGGTTGGTGCCGGTCGGAGCAGCGGTGGGGCGGGTGTGCGTGGTGTCGTCTGGCCGAAATCTCCGCTTTCGCGGCTGGTGCGCCGATGAGGAGACGGGAGGGCTTGCACGCTGTGGTAATGCAGCGGGTAGGGTAGACGATGCGCTCGCGGATCGTGTGCCTCGGCAGGGAGCAGGTGCGCGGTCGACGGAGTCACATCAAGATCTCGTTCAGCGATTTCCGGGTGGGCCCGCCGGCGGATCCGTTGGCGCGCACAGGTCACTGCGACACCAGCCTGCTGTGACACACCATCCGACCGGAGCAACCGCCCACATGACGAGCAGCATCGAGGCCCCCTCGAGCGCCACCAAGGTCACCGTCGACGACCTCGGCTCTGAGGAGGCTTTCCTCGCCGCGATCGACGAGACCATCAAGTACTTCAACGACGGCGACATTGTCGAAGGCACCGTCGTCAAGGTCGATCGGGACGAGGTCCTGCTCGACATCGGCTACAAGACCGAGGGTGTCATCCCCTCTCGTGAGTTGTCGATCAAGCACGACGTGGACCCGGCAGAGGTCGTCTCGGTGGGTGACCACATCGAGGCCCTCGTCCTCCAGAAGGAGGACAAGGAGGGTCGGCTGATCCTCTCCAAGAAGCGGGCGCAGTACGAGCGGGCCTGGGGCACGATCGAGAAGATCAAGGACGAGGACGGCGTCGTCCGCGGTTCGGTCATCGAGGTGGTCAAGGGTGGCCTCATCCTCGACATCGGGCTGCGCGGCTTCCTGCCCGCCTCCCTGGTCGAGATGCGGCGGGTGCGCGACCTGCAGCCGTACGTCGGCCGCGAGCTCGAAGCCAAGATCATCGAGCTGGACAAGAACCGCAACAACGTGGTGCTGTCCCGCCGGGCCTGGCTGGAGCAGACGCAGTCCGAGGTGCGCACCGAGTTCCTCAACAAGCTCCAGAAGGGGCAGGTCCGCAAGGGCGTCGTCTCCTCGATCGTCAACTTCGGCGCCTTCGTCGACCTGGGCGGCGTGGACGGCCTGGTGCACGTCTCCGAGCTGTCCTGGAAGCACATCGACCACCCGTCCGAGGTCGTCGAGGTGGGCCAGGAGGTCGAGGTCGAGGTCCTGGACGTCGACCTGGACCGCGAGCGGGTCTCGCTGTCGCTGAAGGCGACCCAGGAGGACCCGTGGCGTCAGTTCGCCCGCACCCACGCGATCCAGCAGATCGTGCCGGGTAAGGTCACCAAGCTCGTGCCGTTCGGCGCCTTCGTCCGGGTGGACGACGGCATCGAGGGCCTGGTCCACATCTCCGAGCTGGCCGAGCGCCACGTGGAGATCCCCGAGCAGGTCGTCCAGGTCGGCTCCGAGGTCATGGTCAAGGTCATCGACATCGACCTGGAGCGTCGCCGGATCTCGCTGTCGCTCAAGCAGGCCAACGAGGGCTTCGTCGAGGGCGAGGAGCACTTCGACCCGACCCTCTACGGCATGGCCGCGACCTACGACACCGAGGGCAACTACATCTACCCGGAGGGCTTCGACCCGGAGACGGGCGAGTGGCTCGAGGGGTACGACAAGCAGCGGGAGACCTGGGAGAACCAGTACGCCGAGGCGCGGCAGCGCTGGGAGGCGCACCAGAAGCAGGTGCAGACCTCCCGGGCCGCCGAGGCCGAGGCTGCCGCCAACCCGCAGCCCGCCGCCACCGGCACCACCACCTCGACCAGCGCGGCGCCGACTCGGCAGGCCGAGGAGCCGGCCGGCACGCTGGCCACCGACGAGGCGCTCGCCGCGCTGCGGGAGAAGCTCGCCGGCGGCAAGTGACCCCGCGACGGACTCCGGTTCGGCGCGCCTGACGGCGTGCCGCGACGTGGAGCTGTTCGGCTGACGACGACGGGCCCCGCCCCGACCCGGACCACCGGGTCGCGGCGGGGCCCTCGCCGTTCCGCCCCCGCCTCGCCGTGAGGCCGCTCGATCCCTGATCGAGCGTGATCCTCACGCAGCGGGCGGGGCCCTGTTTGGCGGGGCCGCGGTGATCGGGTTGACTGGGGCCGTGCTGAGGGTGGGGTTGACCGGCGGGATCGGGTCGGGAAAGAGCGCCGTGGCGCGGCGGCTGGTCGAGCGGGGCGCGGTGCTTCTCGACGCCGACCGGATCGCCCGGGAGGTGGTCGCCCCCGGCACCGACGGGCTGGCCGAGGTCGTCGCCGCCTTCTCCGACCGGGTGCTCGACGCCGATGGCACGCTCGACCGGGCCGCCCTCGGTGAGATCGTCTTCGCCGACGAGGCGGCCCGGCGCCGGCTGGAGGCGATCGTGCACGCCCGGGTCCGAGTCCGTACCGCCGAACTGTTCGCCGCCGCGCCGCCGGACGCGGCGGTGGTCAACGACGTACCGCTGCTGGTCGAGGTGGGGCTGGCGCCCGCGTACCACCTGGTGGTCGTGGTGCACACGGAGGTCGCGACCCGGTTGGCGCGGCTGGCCCGCGACCGGGGGATGAGCCGGGCGGAGGCCGAGCGGCGGATCGCCGCCCAGGCCGATGATGCCCGCCGCGCGGAGGCGGCGGACGTGCTGCTGGCCAACGACGGCACCCTCGACCAGCTGCACGCGGCGGTGGACGCGCTCTGGCACGACCGGCTGGTGCCCTTCGAGGCCAACCTGCGACACCGGCGGGCGGTCCGGCTGGATCGGGTGACGCTGTCCGAGCCGGATCCGACCTGGCCGCGACAGTACGCCCGGCTGGCCGCCCGGATCCGGCACGCGCTCGCCCCCGTCGACCTGCGGATCGACCACATCGGCTCGACCGCGATGGCCGGGTTGGCCGCCAAGGACGTGATCGACATCCAGCTCAGTGTGCCGTCCCTCGCCGAGGCCGACGGGCCGTTGGCCGAGCGGCTCGCCGAGGCCGGCTTCCCCCGCCTGCCGGGGGACTGGTGGGACAGCCCGCGACCGCCCGGCAGCGGCCGGTGGGAGAAGCGGCTGCACGGCAGCGCCGACCCGGCCCGCCCGGTTCACCTGCACCTGCGGGTGACCGGCTCGCCCGGCTGGCGGTACGCCCTGCTGATGCGCGACCACCTGCGGGCAGACCCCGACCGCCGGGCCGCGTACCTGATGCTCAAGCGGGAGCTGGCGGCGTCGGCGCCGGACATCGGCACGTACGCCACGGCGAAGGATCCGTGGTTCGACGAGGAGCACCTGCGGGCGGAGGAGTGGGCCGCGCGCACCGGTTGGCGCCCCTGAGCCCGCCCGCATCGGGCGGGCGTCAGCGTGTGGTGGCCGGCGGGGTGAGCCGGGGTACCCGGCCCGGGTCGAGGTCGAGCTGCGCCCAGGCGCCCGCCCGGGTGCGCAACTCCAGTCGGCGCAGCAGCCCGGCCCGATCGACCCAGTAGCGCACCGGCCCCCGGGCGGTGGCGACCTGCACCACGTCGACCGTGGTGCCGGCGAGGCTGTCGCCGCGTACCCGTCGGGCGCTGCCCTGGGGCCCGGTCCGCTGCGCGGCCCGCAGCGCGGCGTCCACCAGCGGGTCCAGGGCCTCGACGCGGTGCGGGCCGGCCCGCCAACCGGTGGCCGGCGGCGGCAGCGGCGGGCGACCGGTCGCGCCGCCCGCCGGGTGGCCGTCGATCCGAGTGATCTTGCCACCGTGCTGGCGGACCAGGGTCTGCCGGCCGGCCGCGTCGAGGTCGGCGACGCCGAGGTACGCGGTACCCGACGTCCAGTTCAGCCAGCCGCTGCCGCGCAGGTTGGTGGCGGCCGAGACGGGACCGGTCACCGTGACGGTGGCCCCGCCAGCGGCCCGCAACCGGGCCGGCAGCCGGCGCCAGCGGTCCCGTTCGGCGGCGGTCAGGGCGCGGGGCAGTCCGGGCCGGCCGCCCAGCGCCTCGACCGGCCGCAGGGTGGGCCGGTCGGCCCGGTTCAGCGCCACGGTCACCGGCCCGACCCCGGGCAGGCTGGCCTGCATCCGGTGCAGCCGGCCCGCCGGGTCGAGCCAGTAGCGGGCCGGGTCCGCGCCGGTCGTTGCGGCGGTGGCGGCGGGGTCGCGGCTGGCCGGCGGGGCGGTGCCCGGCGGTGAGGCCGCCAGGATGTCGACCGTCTCACCGTTGACCTGCTCGCGGCCCACCCAGCGGCCGGCCCATCCGTCCACCGGCTCGGACCGGTCGGTGGCGAGCGCGAAGATCAGGCCAAGCAGCTGATCCAGGCCCCGGTCGGCGGGCAGCCGCCAGCCGTCGGTCGGCGGCACCAGCGGCGGCATGGCGGGCGTCGGCACCGCCGCCGGGTCCGGCCGTACCACCAGCACGGTGGGGGTGGCCTGGGCGAGACCTCGCAGCGGGCCCGCGCCGCGCCCACCGACGTCCACGTAGACCAGCCGGCGGGCCCAGTCGACCCAGCCGAGGAGGTCGATGCGGGCCGCGCCCTCGCCGACGGTCACGTGCAGTCCGGCCCGCAGGTCGCGATAGTTGGTGACCCGCATGGCGGCCAGCCGTTCCCGCTCGGCCGCCGTCATCTCCCGTGGCGCGGGCCCGGGGGGCGCCCAGTTGACCAGCGTCGCCACCAGCATCACCGCGGAGACCGCGGCGGTCAGGGCGAGCCCGGTGAGGATGAGCCGCCGGCGGCGGGCGGCACCGCGCCGCTCCCCGTCGGCCTCCGTGGCGGCCCCGGCGAGGTCCTCGTCTGCCGCGGGGTCGCTGGTGGCCAGGTCGAGCAGGCCGCCGGGGACCACGGCCCGGCGGATGCCCGGCCGGGATCCCGGCCGCGGCGGTGCCGACTCGGCCGCGGCCAGGCCGAGCACGTCGGGCGGTACGATGCCGGCCCGGTGACGCCGGGGGACCGCGCGGTGTCGGCGGGTGTTCCGCCCGGCCGGGCCGGGCGGCCTGCTGCGGGCAGCGTCGGCCGCGTCGCTCCGGGGCCCCGGCGAGCCCGTCGGGTTTGCGGCAGCGCTGGCCGGGCGGCCCGATCGGGCGGTGTCACGGGCGCTGGGGGCCGGGTCGCCCGGAGCCGAAGGGTCCGTGCCGGATGCCGGTCGTGAGGTGTCCTCCACGGAGGATGAACGGGCGGGACCGCGCTGGGGTGACGAATAGCGGCGCTCGCGGCGGCCGGTCTGCGCTTCCAGCGCGACCACGTCGGGTGCGCACGCCAGGCATGCCGGGTGCTGCGACCCTCGGTGCCGGGGGCGGCGTGGCCTGTGCGGCCCGCCACCGGCCCGGTCGGCCGCCGCGAGCGGCCTACGGAAAAAGCGTAGCCCGGTGAGAAGAACCACACAATGCGAATATCGAAGCCGATCGCATGCCGCACGTAGTCGCCGCGGAGTGTCGGAGGCCCGGCGTACGGTGGGTCTCATGGCGCTCGACATACCCCGGCTCGACGGTCGTTTCCAGGTCGTCAGCGACTTCCAGCCGGCCGGCGACCAGCCGGCGGCGATCGACGACCTGGAGCGGCGGGTCCGTCGTGGTGATCGGCACACGGTGCTGCTCGGTGCCACCGGCACGGGCAAGAGCGCCACCACCGCCTGGCTCGTCGAGCGCCTCCAGCGCCCCACGCTGGTGCTGGCGCCGAACAAGACGCTCTGCGCGCAGCTGGCGAAGGAGTTCAGCGAGCTGCTGCCGGACAACGCGGTGGAATACTTCGTCTCCTACTACGACTACTACCAGCCCGAGGCATACATCCCGCAGACCGACACCTACATCGAGAAGGATTCCTCGATCAACGAGGAGGTCGAGCGGCTGCGGCACTCGGCGACCATGTCGCTGCTCACCCGCCGGGACGTGGTGGTCGTCGCGACCGTCTCGGCGATCTACGGCCTGGGCACCCCGGAGGAATACCTCGACCGCGCGGTGCGGGTCGCCGTCGGCCAGGAGCTGGACCGCGACCAGCTGCTGCGCCGGCTGGTCGACATCCAGTACACCCGCAACGACATGGCCTTCCAGCGCGGCACCTTCCGGGTCCGCGGCGACACGCTGGAGATCATCCCGGCGTACGAAGAGCTCGCCGTGCGCATCGAGCTCTTCGGCGACGAGGTGGAGAAGCTCTACTACCTCAACCCGTTGACCGGGGACGTGGTGCGCGAGGTGGATCACCTGCTGATCTTCCCCGCGACGCACTACGCCGCCGGGCCGGAGCGGATGGAGCGGGCCGTCCGCGACATCGAGACCGAGCTGGGCGAGCGGCTGGCCGAGCTGGAACGGCAGGGCAAGCTGCTGGAGGCGCAGCGGCTGCGGATGCGCACCACGTACGACATCGAGATGATGCGGCAGGTCGGCTTCTGCTCCGGCATCGAGAACTACTCGATGCACATCGACGGCCGGCTCCCCGGCAGCCCGCCGCACTGCCTGCTCGACTACTTCCCCGACGACTTCCTCACCGTGGTCGACGAGTCGCACGTGACCATCCCGCAGATCGGCGGCATGTACGAGGGCGACGCCTCCCGCAAGCGGATGCTGATCGACCACGGGTTCCGGCTGCCCAGCGCCGCCGACAACCGGCCGCTGCGGTTCGACGAGTTCCTTGAGCGGGTCGGCCAGATGGTCTTCCTGTCGGCGACGCCCGGCTCGTGGGAGATGGAGCACGCCCAGGGCGAGTTCGTGGAGCAGGTGATCCGCCCGACCGGCCTGGTCGACCCGGAGGTGGTGGTCAAGCCCACCAAGGGCCAGATCGACGACCTGATGCACGAGATCAAGCTGCGCACCGAGCGCGACGAGCGCGTGCTGGTCACCACGCTGACCAAGAAGATGGCCGAGGATCTGTCCGACTACCTCCTGGAGAACGGCATCCGGGTGCGCTATCTGCACTCCGAGGTCGACACGCTGCGCCGGGTGGAGCTGCTCCGCGAGCTGCGCCGGGGCGACTACGACGTGCTGGTCGGCATCAACCTGCTGCGGGAGGGGCTCGACCTGCCCGAGGTGTCGCTGGTGGCGATCCTGGACGCGGACAAGGAGGGCTTCCTGCGCAGCGGCCGGTCGCTGATCCAGACCATCGGCCGGGCGGCCCGTAACGTCTCCGGTCAGGTGCACATGTACGCCGACAAGATCACGCCATCGATGGCGGACGCGATCGAGGAGACGAACCGGCGGCGGGCCAAGCAGATCGCGCACAACGAGGCGCACGGCGTCAGTCCCGAGCCGCTGCGCAAGAAGATCCACGACATCCTCGACGACATCTACCGCGAGGCGGAGGACACCGAGGCGACGCGGGTCGGCGGTGCGGTGCGGCAGTTGTCCCGGGGCAAGGCGCCGGTGAAGGAGACGCGCAGTCGGGTCCGCGCCGGTTCCGGCACGCCGGCGCGGGAGGGGATGGCGCGCGCCGAGTTGGCGCAGCTCATCCAGGAGCTCAACGATCAGATGCTGGCGGCCGCGCGGGAACTGCAGTTCGAGCTGGCCGCCCGGATCCGTGACGAGGTCGCCGAGCTGAAGAAGGAGCTACGGGGGATGGACGCGGCCGGCGTGGCGTGAGGCGGGGCGGCCGGAATCATCCGCCGGCGGCCACGTGCGACCGCAGGGAATAGCGGAATGCGAGCATCCTATTGCGCTAAGTGATCGCCCTGCGTACTCTCCCTCGGTGGGGAGGCAGGGATGCCGTTGCCAACGAGTCCGGTCATTCGACGTGCGCGACTGGGCGCCGAGTTGCGTCAGCTCCGCCGGCGGGAGGCGCTAACGCTGGAACAGGTGTGTGAGCGGCTCGGGTGGGCCTCCACCTCCAAGCTGTCCCGCATCGAGCTGGGGCAGAGCCGTCCGGATCTGGCCGACGTGCTCGACCTGCTCGACGTCTACGAGGTGTCGGCGCTGCAGCGCGACGCGCTGATCGTCATCGCCCGGGACGCCGCGACCAGCCGGGGCTGGTGGAAGTCGCTGGGGGAGATGGGCGAGCGGCAGCGCACGTACGCCGAACTCGAAGCCGGCGCGGCGGGCATCGTGGAGTACCAGCCGGCGATCGTGCCCGGCCTGCTGCAGACCTCGGCGTACGCCCGGCTGCGCATCGTCGCCGGCCAGCTGATCGACCCGACGGTGGACGTGGAGGCCGACCTGCGGGCCCGGGCCGCCCGGCACGCGGTGCTGCGCCGCGTCGAGCCGCCCCGCTACACGGCACTGATCACCGAGTTGGCCTGCGAGCGGGCCGGCGACCCGGTGGAGGTCTGGCGCGAGCAGCTGCGGCACCTGCTCGACCTGGCGGCCCTGCCGCACGTGACGATCCGGCTGCTGCCGGTCGCGGCGGCCCGGGTCCCGTTGCCGCTCACCCCGTTCTCCTGCTACTCCTTTCCCGACCCGGCGGACCCGCGCACGGTGATGCTGGAGGCGCTGACCACGGATGTGCGGCTGACCACCGCCACCGATGTCGACCGGTACGAGCAGATGACCGGTTGCCTGCTGGAGGCGGCACTGCCGGAGGAGGAGACGGTGTGGGCGCTGACCCGTCGGCTCGACGGGTGAGCGCCCACGCGCCGACACCGGGCCCGGCGCCCCCGTTACCGTCGGGACCGGTGCCGACGCGAGGCGCAGGATAGGTCGATGGTGTGACAGTTTCTCCGGTCGGTGCGTCGGGCCGCGACGCCCGTCGAGCGGCGCCGGGCCGCGACGCCCGTCGAGCGGCGCCGGGCCGCGACGCCCGTCAGGCGGGGACGTCGACGAAGTGCTCGACCCGTGGCGGGGCGGCGAAGTGCGGGCCGATCAGCTCACGCCACCCGACGAAGCGTTCCGTGGCCCGGAAGTTCTGCTCGTGTGCCTCGACCGAGTCCCATTCGACCAGCAGGACGAAGCGGGAGGGGGACTCGATGCCCCGGGTCATGCGCACCGACCGGCAGCCGGGGGCACCGGCGAGCAGCTCGTGTCCCTGGGCGTACGCGGCGGCGAAGGCATCCTCGCTGCCGGGAGTCACATCGATGAGCGCGACCTCAAGCACCATGCCGGCAGCCTGCCACATCGGTCGCGCGGCTCGGCGGCGGCCCCACCGCACGTCACCATGCGCGCGCGCAAGGGCGTACGGTGTGCCGGTTGCTGGGTGGCTGCCGGAGGATTGAGACTGTGAACGTGTCCGGACTGGTGTGGGCGGGTACCCTCGTCGCCCTGACCGCGGTCCTCGTGGTGGACCTGCTCATCATCGGCCGCCGGCCGCATGAGCCGAGCGTGCGGGAGTCGAGTCTCTGGGTCGCGTTCTACGTCGGGTTGGCGCTGCTCTTCGGCGGCGGGCTCGGGCTCACCGCGGGTGCGAGCGTGGCGGGGCAGTTCTACACCGGCTGGCTGACCGAGTACAGCCTCTCCGTGGACAACCTCTTCGTCTTCGTGATCATCATGGCCCGGTTCGGGGTGCCGCGGCAGTACCAGCAGAAGGTGCTGCTCATCGGCATCGTCCTCGCGCTCGTCATGCGGGGCGGGTTCATCGCCGCAGGCGCGGCGTTGATCTCGCAGTTCACCTGGGTCTTCTACCTCTTCGGCGCCTTCCTGATCTACACCGCGATCAACCTGGCCCGGCACGGTGAGTCGACCGAGGAGGAGTTCACCGAGAACGTCCTCGTCCGCTGGAGCCGGCGGGCGCTGCCGATCTCCCGGAGCTACGACGGTGCCCGGCTGACCGTGCGGGAGAACGGCCGGCGGATGTTCACCCCGATGCTCATCGTCATGATCGCCATCGGCACGACAGACCTGATCTTCGCTCTCGACTCGATTCCGGCGATCTTCGGCATCACCCACGAGCCGTACCTCGTCTTCACCGCCAACGTGTTCGCGCTGATGGGACTGCGACAGCTCTACTTCCTGCTCGGTGGGCTGCTGAACCGGTTGATCTATCTGAGTTACGGGCTCGCGGTGGTGCTCGGGTTCATCGGGGTGAAACTGATCCTGGAGGCGCTGGCGGAGAACAGCCTGCCGTTCGTCAACCACGGCGAGCACGTCGGCTGGGCGCCGCACATCCCGATCTGGCTGTCGCTGCTGGTCATCCTGGGCACCCTGGCGGTGGCCACGGTGGCGAGCCTGATCAGGTCGTCCCGGGACCGGCGGCGCGAGCTGACCGAATCCCGCCGCTGAGACGGCTCGCGCCGGCCGGCTCAGATGCGGTGGGCGCCGACCAGGGTGGCGGTGCGCTCGGTGGTCAGCGGCTCCTCCAGCACCCGCCGACGCCGGTAGCAGGCGTGCAGCATGCGCCGTTCGGTGGGATCCGGCGCGGCGGCGGTGACGATGCCGATGTGGTGGATCCGGCTGCCCGGCCGGGCGAAGCTGTACAGGTCGCCGGCGCGCTCCGAGCCCAGCGGCACCCGGTGGGCGGCGCTGGCCTGGTCGCTGGCGTCCCGGGGGACCGGCACGCCGAGCCGCCGCCACACCAGGTGCACCAGCCCCGAGCAGTCGATCCCGTACGCGGACAACCCACCCCACAGATAGCCGACGCCGACCAGGCGGGTCGCCACGGTCAGCACCTGCTCCGGGGTGGGTGCGGCGGTCGGCACGGACACCACGTGCGCCGCCGGCAGCCACAGTGGCCTGGTGTGTCCGGGAGCGTGGACCGGGTGCCATCCGTCGACCGGGTGGCCGGCCGGGGTCAGCCGGGTGCCGAGGACGACCCCGGGCAGGGCGACCGGGCCGTCGGCCTCGGCGTGCAGGGCGGTGACGGTGGCGTCGACGACCACCCGTGGCGTGGCGTCGGTGTCGACACCGGCCGGGGTCAGCTGGGACGTGGGCAGCCAGCCCGGGTAGCCGCGCGGGTCGAGGGCCGACGGTTGCTCGACCGCCACCACGTGCGCCCAGCCGTCGGGGCGGACCTCGGTGACCAGCACCCGCTCGCCGAGCAGCAGCTGGCTCAGTACGCCGTCACCGACCTGCTGGTCGGCGTCCATGCCGGCGACCCACGCCCCGACGTCGGCGGGTGAGCCGAGCGCCGGGGCGTCCACCGGTCGGACCGCGTCGGGGGATCTCCACAGGGCGGCGATGGCGACCCCGACCACCGCTTCCGCACCCTGCCGCACATCCACCCCCGGTCGGTCGCACCCCCGTTGTTCGGACCATATGAAAGTTTCCGCCAGCTATCAATCCTTGTCCTGAATCTTTACTTCAGAGACCGAGGCGATGCCGAGGCCGGGCGCGTCCGGCAGGACGATGCTCGCCGCGTCGTACCGGATGCCGCCGACGACCGGCGAGCGGGCCAGCCACCAGGCCGCGTCGAGGTCGGCGGTTCCCGTCGCGGGGTGGGCGGCGACCAGGCTGGCGGCGGCGCCGACGCCCACCTGAGTCTCCATCATCGAGCCGACCACGGTGCCTACGCCGTACGCGGCGGCGACCTCCAGCAGGGTCCGCGCGGTGGACAGGCCGCCGCACTTGGCCAGCTTCACGTTGACCAGGTCCGCCGCCCGGCGGCGGATCACCTCCACCAGGTCCCGCAGATCGAAGACCGACTCGTCGGCGAGGATCGGGATCTGCACCCGCTCGCTCACCCAGGCCATCCCGTCCAGGTCCCGCCGGTCGACCGGCTGCTCGACCAGCTCGACGCCGAGGCCGGCGTCCTCGATGCCGCGGATGACCCGGACCGCCTCGCGCGGGGTCCAGCCCTGGTTCGCGTCCAGCCGGATGCGCACCCCGCCGCCGACCGCGCCGCGCACCGCGCGGACCCGGTCCAGGTCGCCGGCGGCGTCCGTGCCGACCTTCAGTTTGAGCACCCCGAAACCCTCGGCGTGCCGCCGCCGGGCCGCCGCCGCGATCTCCGCCGGGTCTCCGGCGGCCACCGTGACGTCCGTGGGCACCCGCAGGCGGGTGCCACCGAGCAGCCGGACCAGCGGTACGCCGAGCCGCCGGGCGGCCAGGTCGTGCAGGGCCACGTCGACCGCGCACCGGGCGGCCTCGTTGCCGGCGACCGACCGCCGCACCTCGGCGCACCGGGCCGTCAGGTCGTCCGGATTCCGGCCGGTCAGCGTGGGGCCGAGCAGTTCGCGTACGCACGCCTCGGCACCGGCCACCGAGGCGCCGGTCACCTGCCACACCTGCGGCGCCTCGCCGAAACCGGAGCGGCCGTCCGCGTCGACCACCTCCACGACCAGCGTGTCCACCGTGGTGGCGCGGCGCAGGGCGGTGACGAACGGGGTGTGCAGGGGAGCGGTCAGGCGGTGGGTGCGTACCGCGACGATCGTCATGTGCGGCACCCTAGGGCCTGCCGAATTCCTGGGGCGGCGCGGCAGGCCACCTGTCGGGTTGTCGGCCCTGTCGAGCTGAACCGTCTGTGCTATCACCACCCCGGCCCCGCCCCGGAGGGCCACGCCGACCTGAGCGAGACCACCGGCGCCGCCCCCGACGGCCGCGCCGACCAGCTCGCCGACGGGCCGTCACCCTGGCGGAAGGCACCACCTGCGGCATGCCGCGATCGCAGTCGCCCACACACGACGGGCGCCCACGAAACGTTGATCATGACCTTAGTGGAGATTCCCCGGGTGACAGCACAGACGGCTCAGCTCGACAGGGCACGTATTGCACAGCCGGAGACACCACCGCCGCGCAACCGAGCATGCGGATCCCGACGCGACGGAACAGGGGACGCACCCGCCGGCCTAGGCGGCCTAAGGATGGGACGTGAGGGTGCTGAGATCGTGGCGGGCCTGCCAGACCTGGGCGGAGATGTCGGCCGCGAGTTGGCGGGCGTCGGTGTCGGTCGGGCCGCCGATCTGCTCGTCGTCGATGGTGGTGCAGACGACGAGCAGGTACGCGTCGGCGTCGTCGGGGAAGACCACCGCCGCGCCGTGCCGTACGCCGCGTACCCAGCCGTTCTTGTGGGCGAGCCGGGTGCCGGCGGGCAGCCCCTCGGCGACGTCCTGGCGGATCTGCTGGGCGCAGAGGACGTCGAGCATCGCGGCGCAGGCGGCGGGCGAGGCGATCGGGCCGGGGCGGTGGGCGCCGGTGGCGACGGCGCCGAGCAGGGCGGCCAGGTCGGCGGCGGTGACCAGGTTGGTGATCCCCGCCTCGCGGGCGGCGAAGTCCTCGATACCGCGTGCGGTGACGCTGTGCCGGGCGCCGGCCCGCTCCCAGACCTGTGCCACGGCGGGCCGGCCGACGTGTTCGAGGACCAGGTTGGTGGCGAAATTGCTGGAGCGGACGATCATCCGCTCGGCGAGCCAGCGCAGGGTCTCCCGCCGGCCGAGCCGCTCCCACACGGCGGCGTCGTTGTCGTACTCGCGGGCGCAGGAGAACGGCGGCGCGTCCGGCCGGGCAGAGGTGAACCGGTTGACGACCTCGACCGGGGCGTCCGGGTCGAGGCGACCGGTGTCGGCGGCGTGGTGCAGCGCGGCGAGCACGGCCAGCTTCATCGTGCTCGCCGCGTAGTGGGTGGCCTCGGCGTGCCGGGTCCAGGCGGGCGGGGCGTCGAGCGGTCCCGCGTACACCGAGACCGTGCCGGGGAAGGCGTCCAGGTCGTCCGGCGTCACGAGCCCGACCGTAGCCGAGCCGGCGGGCCGGGACCACGAGGGGCCCCGGCCCGCCGTCAGCCGGCGTGCTTGCGGCGGGCGGCGGTGCGGGCCCGCTGGGTCTGGTCGAGCACGACCTTGCGGATGCGTACGGCGGCCGGGGTGACCTCGACGCACTCGTCCTCGCGGCAGAACTCCAGGGCCTGCTCCAGCGACAGCTTCCGCGGCGGGATCAGCTTCTCGGTCTCGTCGGCCGTGGAGGAGCGCATGTTGGTGAGCTTCTTCTCCTTGGTGATGTTGACGTCCATGTCGTCGGAGCGGGAGTTCTCCCCGACGATCATGCCCTCGTACACCTCGGTGCCGGGCTCGACGAAGAGCTGGCCGCGCTCCTGGAGGTTGGTCATCGCGAACGCGGTGACGCTGCCGGCGCGGTCGGCGACCAGCGAGCCGTTGTTGCGGGTGCGCAGCTCGCCGAACCACGGCTCGTACGACTCGAAGACGTGGTGCAGGATGCCGGTGCCCCGGGTCTCGGTGAGGAACTCGGTGCGGAAGCCGATCAGACCGCGCGCCGGGACCAGCCACTCCATCCGGATCCAGCCGGTGCCGTGGTTGACCAGCTGCTCCATCCGGCCCTTGCGGGTGGCCAGCAGCTGGGTGATCGCGCCGAGGTACTCGTCGGGCGCGTCGATGGTGAGGCGCTCCACCGGCTCGCAGGTCCGCCCGTCGATCTCCCGGGTGACCACCTGCGGCTTGCCGACGGTGAGCTCGAAGGACTCGCGGCGCATCTGCTCGACCAGGATGGCCAGGGCCAGCTCGCCGCGGCCCTGCACCTCCCAGGCGTCGGGACGCTCGGTGGGCAGCACCCGCAGCGAGACGTTGCCGACCAGTTCCTTGTCGAGCCGGTCCTTGACCATCCGGGCGGTGACCTTGGCACCCTTGACCCGGCCGACCAGCGGGGAGTTGTTGGTGCCGATGGTCATCGAGATCGCCGGCTCGTCCACGGTGATCAGGGGCAGCGGGATCGGGTTCTCCGCGTCGGCGAGGGTCTCACCGATCATGATCTCGGGGATGCCGGCGACGGCGATGATGTCGCCCGGCCCCGCGCTGTCGGCGGGCTTGCGCTCCAGGCCCTCGGTCATCAACAGCTCGGAGATGCGGACCCGCTGGGTGCTGCCGTCGGTGCGGCACCAGGCCACCGACTGGCCCTTGGCGATGGTGCCCTGGCGCACCCGGCACAGCGCGAGCCGGCCGAGGAAGGGGGAGGCGTCGAGGTTGGTGACGTGCGCCTGGAGCGGGGCGCTCTCGTCGTACGCGGGCGGCGGGATGGTGTCCAGCAGGGTGCGGAACAGCGGCTCCAGGCTCTGGCTGTCGTCCGGGACCGACCCGTCGGCGGGCTGGGTCAGCGAGGCGATGCCGTCGCGGGCGCAGGCGTAGACGATCGGGAAGTCGATCTGCTCCTCGTCGGCGTCGAGGTCGAGGAAGAGCTCGTAGGTGTCGTCGACGACCTCCTTGATCCGGGCGTCGGGACGGTCCACCTTGTTGATCACCAGGATGATCGGCATCCGGGCCTTGAGGGCCTTGCGGAGCACGAACCGGGTCTGCGGCAGCGGCCCCTCGCTGGCGTCGACCAGCAGCACCACGCCGTCGACCATGGTCAGGCCGCGCTCGACCTCGCCGCCGAAGTCGGCGTGGCCGGGGGTGTCGATGATGTTGATGGTGACCGGGTCCGAGCCGTCCGCCGGCAGGTAGCGCACGCCGGTGTTCTTGGCCAGGATGGTGATGCCCTTCTCCCGTTCGAGGTCCATCGAGTCCATCACCCGCTCGGTCACCTCGCCCCGGGCGCCATAGGCGCCGGCCTGCCGCAGCATGGCGTCGACCAGGGTGGTCTTGCCGTGGTCGACGTGAGCGATGATGGCGACGTTGCGGAGGTCGGTGCGCAGCTGCATGGGATCCATCCTCCCGCCTCTTCGGTTGCGGCGCGGCGTCGGGGGTCACCGTGGGTGCGTACCGGTTCCCCACAGAGACCGCTGTCACACTTACAGGGCAGTCTGGCTGAGGTGATCCGGGGGCGCCGTGCACGATCTGCTGAACTCGCTACAGAACCTGCCGCCGTCGCTGATCTATCTGGTGGCGGCGCTGGTCGTCGCCGCCGAGACGGCGTTGATCATCGGGCTGGTGGCGCCCGCGGAGGCCACCCTGCTGCTGGTGGGCTTCCTCACGTACACCGGCACGCTGCGGCTCGGCCCGGCGCTGCTGGTGATGATCATCGCCGCCGTGGCGGGGGACGCGGTGGCGTTCCGCGCCGGCCGGCGGTACGGTCCGCGGCTGCGGGCCAGCCGCTGGGGCGCCCGGGTGGGGCCGCACCGGTGGGCCCGTGCCGACGCGATGCTCGTGCGGATGGGCGGCCGTGGCGTGCTGACCGCCCGGTGGGTCGCCTTCGTCCGTACGCTGGTGCCCCGGCTCGCCGGGGCGTCCGGCATGCCGTACCGGCGGTTCGCGCCGTGGAACCTGGCCGGGGTGATCACCTGGGCCGGCAGTTCCGTGCTGGTCGGGCACCTGGCCGGCGAGTCGTACGAGACGGTGTCCCGGCTGCTCGGTCGGGCGACCGGAGCGGTGCTGGTCCTGGTGGCCGCGCTGGTTGCGGTGGTGCTGACCGGCCGGTGGCTGGGGCGCAACCCGGACCCGGCGCGGGCGTTGCTGGCCCGGGCCGCCGGTGTGCCGCCGGTGCGCTGGCTGTCGGCCCGGTACGGGCTGCTGTTCTTCCTGCTCAGCCTCCGCCTCGGGCCGGCCTGGGCGTTGCTGGCGAACCTGGCGGCCGGGGTGCTGCTGCTGTTCGCCGTCGGGTTGGCCATCGCGTGGACGCTGCGGGCAGTGGTCCGGCACAGCGGGCTGTCCCTGGTCGACGGGGCGATCGCGAGCTGGTTCGCGGCCCGGCGTACGCCCGACGCGGTGGAGGCGACGCAGGCGGCGGTGGCGGTGCTGCGCGGCTCGTCGCTGATCGCGGTGGTGGCGGTGGTGGCCCTGATCCAGGCGTGGCGGCACCGGCCGTGGCGAGCCGACCTGCTCAGCGTCGTCGGCACGATCGGCGCGTTCGTGCCGCTGGTGGTGCTGGCGGCGGTGGCCGACCTGGCGGCCGGGGGCCGGGTGGTGCTGTTCTCCACCCAGAACGCGGTGGTGACCGCCAGCCTGTGCACGCTGGCCTGGCTGCTGTCGCGGGGCGCGCGGTGGCCGGTCGCGGTGGCCGCCTGGACCGTCGCGGCGGCCGGCGTGGTCGCCATCGGCGGTGCGCGGCTCTACCTCGGACTGAGCACGGCCAGCGGCACCGTGGGCGCGGTGCTGCTCGGTGCCGCCTGGACGGCGGTGTTCATGGTCGCCTGGGCCACCCGGGACCGCGCGGTGGCCGCCGGCGGCGCGGCGACGCGATGAGTCCTGCGGGCCATGACCTGGCTGATGTCGTGCGGGTGGTCCGGGCGCCGCCGTACGGTACCCCGGCGACGGCCGGTAGCTGTTAGTGTGCGGCGGGTTCGTCACTGCCGGGAGGGGTCAACATGGGGCGCAGCGTCACGCGGTGGGGCGTCGCGGTGATCGCCGGGATGCTGCTGCTGACCGGCGGCGGATGCGCCAGAGTGGACGCTCCGGCGCGGGAGCTGCCCGCCCCGGTCGCGCTCCCGGAGGAGCTGCCGGAGGTGACCGTGGAGCCGAGCGGGTCGCCCGTGCCGGATGACCTGATCGCGACGCCGGTGGCGGTGGAATCGATGGGTGCCGCGCCGAAGGCCACCCCGAGCGCCAGCGCGACGCCGGAGCCGGCACCGTCGTCGGCGAAGCCGAGCCCGAAGCCCAAGCGCACCGCACCGACCGCCCCGCGGGCGGTGCCGAAGCCGCCGACCGAGACCAAGGTGCCACCGGCCCCGCCGAAGCCGGCGCCGAGCGGCTGTCAGCCCAGCTACCGGGGCGACCAGGCCAGCCGTGCGCAGGCCAAGGCGGCGCTGACCGACGCGGCCGGGCGGACGTACTGGCCGACGTCGGCACCGGACATCCGCATCCCGCTGAGCCTGATCAAGGCGACGGCGTGGCAGGAGAGCGGGTGGCAGTCCAACATCGTCGCCTGTGACGGGGGCATCGGCCTGATGCAGGTGATGCCGGACACCGCGACCTGGATGAACCAGCGCTTCGGGCAGAGCTACGACGTGTGGGACTACCGGGACAACGCCTACCTCGGCGGCACCTACCTGGCCTGGCTCACCAAGTACATCGGCGACATGTACTTCGACGCCGACTACCGGCTCGACGCCGACCTGTGCACCACCGGGGAACTGAACTCCTGCCTGCTCAACGCGGTCATCGCGGCGTACAACTACGGTCATGGGGCGGTGGCCCGGGAGGGGCAGCCGCTGGCCATCCCCAACGCGAGCTACGTGCGCAACGTCCGGGCACTGATGACGGAGTGTGTCTGCCTCGGGTTCTGAGCGGAGGAAACCGTTGCTGGACGGTCTGGCGTCCGGACTCGCCGCCGCCGCGCTGCGGCTGCCCCCGGCGCGTACCCGACGGATCGCCGTCACCCGGGACATCGCGCTGCGGGTCCGCGACGGGGTGGTCCTGCGGACCGACCACTACGCCCCCGACCTGCCCGGCGCGCCCACCGTCCTGATCCGCACCCCCTACGGCCGGGGCGGGCCGATGCGGCTGCTCTGCCGGCTCGCGGCCGAGCGCGGGTTCCACGTGGTCATCCAGTCCTGCCGGGGCACCGGTGGCTCGGACGGCTCGTTCGATCCGTTCGTGCACGAGCGCGACGACGGGCTGGACACCCTCGACTGGCTGCGCCGGCAGCGCTGGTGGAGCGGCGCGTTCGGCATGTTCGGCGCCAGCTACCAGGGCTTCGTACAGTGGGCCCTGGCGGCGGACGCGGGCCCGGAGCTGCGGGCGATGGTCGCGGTGGCGACCGCCTCGACCACCCGCGACTCCACCTACGCGGGGGAGTCGTTCGCCCTGGACACGGTGCTGACCTGGGTGGAGCTGCTGCAGGCGCAGACCGTGCCGTGGCTGGCCCGGCAGTGGGAACTCAAGCGGGGGCAGCCGCGGCTGATCGCCGCCCTGGCACACCTGCCGCTGGTCGAGGCCGACCGGGTCGCCACCGGGGCGACCGTGCCGTTCTTCCAGGAGTGGCTGCGTCACCACACACCACAGGCCGACTACTGGCGCAGTCGGGTCTTCGACGACCGGCTGCACCTGGTGCGGGCGCCGGTGGCGATGGTCAGCGGCTGGCACGACATCTTCCTGCCGGCCCAACTGCGCGACTACGCGGCGCTGCGCGCCCGCGGGGCCCGGCCGCGGCTGGTCGTCGGGCCGTGGACGCACGGCAGCCCGGGGCTGTTCGTGGCCGCGCTGCGGGAGGGGCTGTGCTGGCTCGACGCACACCTGTCCACCGATGGTCGGGACGCCGACGCCGACGCCGACACGGGCACGGGCACCGACGCGGACACCGACGCCGATGGTCCGGCCGCCCGGGTTGGCGCCGTGGCGGAGGCCCCGGTGCGGGTGCATGTCGGCGGCGACGGTGGGGGCTGGCGTGACCTGCCCGACTGGCCCCCACCCGCCACCGCCACCCGGTGGTTCCTGCACCCGGGCGCCGGGTTGCGCACCTCGGCGCCGGTGCCGTCACCGCCGGACGGGTTCTGGTACGACCCGACCGACCCGACCCCCTCGCTGGGCGGTCCGCTGCTGGTGGCCCAGCGCGCCGGGCCGGTCGACAACCGTCCGGTCGA
Source organism: Micromonospora sp. WMMD1082 (assembly GCF_029626175.1). Taxonomy (NCBI): domain Bacteria; kingdom Bacillati; phylum Actinomycetota; class Actinomycetes; order Micromonosporales; family Micromonosporaceae; genus Micromonospora; species Micromonospora sp. WMMD1082. The sequence goes on from NZ_JARUBM010000002.1 coordinate 4,912,943, forward strand.
GGCCCGCCCCGACGTGCTGACCTGGACCAGTGAGCCGCTCGCCGCCGGGGTCGAGGTGATCGGCCCGGTGCGAGCGGAGATCCACCTGCGCAGCGAGCTGCGCCATCTGGATGTCTTCGTGCGACTGTGCGACGTGGACCACCGGGGTCGCTCCTGGAACATCTGCGACGGGCTGGTCCGGCTCGACCCGGAGCGGTTTCCCGCCGACGCCACGGGCGCCGTCGCGGTGCCGGTGGAACTGTGGCCCGCCGCCCACCGGTTCGCCCCCGGGCACCGGCTGCGGTTGCAGATCTCCGGCGGTGCCCACCCGCGGTACGCCCGCAACCCCGGCACCGGTGAGCCGCTCGGCGCGGCCGTCACACTCCGTGGTGGATACCGGGAGATCATGCATGATCCGGATCATCCGTCCGCAGTGGTCCTACCGGTCGTCCACTCTGTCTCTCAGCCTGTTCCAAGCTGAATAGGGCAGCTCTGAGCTGGGCATTCATCGGTTTTCCGGGCTATCGTTGGGGCACGCCCGGCGCCGTGCACCCGATGGCCGGGCCCGCCTGTGAGGCCTCACCACCGCGTACGCGGTGTCACCGTCGTGCCCGGCCCCCGACGACAGAAGCAAAGGGGGAACCATGACGCGGGCACCGGCAAACCTCATGGCCGTCCGCAGTCTGCTGCTCGAGCACCTCAACCGTGATCCCAACCGGGCGCGCGACGAGGATCTCGAACCCAACGAGGTCGGCATCGTCGGTGACGCCAACCACCGAGGGGGCTACCACTGCGGGTCGGACCGGGTCGTCGCGAACGACTACTCCGTGGTCGAGTCGTCCCGGGACCGCAACGGCCTGACCCTCGACGCCGCCGCCCTGGACGTGGGCATGTTCCGCGTCAGCTCCGGCGGCCGCAACCACAACCTGTTCACGTTCTCGGCCTGGTGCGTTGCCCAGTGCGTCGCCAACGCCCCGGACACCCGGGACATCCGCGAGATCATCTATTCACCGGACGGCAACGTGGTCCGGCGCTGGGACCGGCTCGGTCGGCGGAGCACCGGCGACCGGTCCCATCTGTGGCACACCCACTTCAGTTTTTTCCGCGACTCGATCAAGGCGAACCGCGACCAGCGGCCGCTGTTCCGCCGCTACCTGACCACTATCGGACTCGTGAAGTCGGAGGAGGGGACGAGCGACATGACACCCGAGGAGCACAACTGGCTCAAGACCGTTCACCGCAACCTCACCGTCCTGGACGGGCGCAACCCGGTCGGGCAGACCTACACCCGGATGGCGATGGGCGAGGATCACACCGATCCGAAGTTCCAGGTCTCGCACCCGACGCTGCGCAGCATCGGCGCCCAGCTCACCGCGCTGCAGACGGCGGTGGAGTCGCTGGTCAACCACGACTTCACCGACGAGCAGGCGATCATCTCCGGCGTGCTCGCCGGCCTGACCCCGCAGGAGATCGCCGCGGCGATCCCGCCGACCGTGGCCGATCAGGTCGTGCGGGAACTGAGCCGGCGCCTGGCGGCCTGACCGACCCGACCCGACACGTTCGGTGACGGAATCCGGCAACAATCATGGCGCGACAGCCGTCGCGCCATGATTGTTGCCCCTCGCGGAAGCAGATAAGGGAACATGCGCCGCGTGATACGGTTGTGTACCGATCGGCACGGAAGTCGGATGGCCGCACACGAGACGCTGCCGCCGCCGGCCTGCAGGGTTGCCGACGACGGACGGCGCGGTCAACAACCAGCAGGAAGAGGGCACCCATGAGAACCACGTCACTCGGCGGGCTCAAGGTCTCGCGCATCGGGTTCGGGGCTATGGGAATGTCGGCGTTCTACACCGGCGCGGGACGGAACGAGGAGGAGGCGATCCGCACGATCCATCGCGCGCTCGACCTCGGCGTCAATCACGTCGACACGGCCGAGGTCTACGGTCCGTATGTCAACGAGGAACTCGTGGGCAGGGCTCTGAAAGGACGTCGCGATCACGTCGTCCTCGCCACCAAGTTCGGTCTCATCTCGCACAATGGCCGACCCGGGATGGACAGCACCCCGGCCAATGTCCGCGTGGCCGTGGAGGGGTCTCTCCGGCGTCTCGGCACGGATGTCATCGATCTCTACTATCAGCACCGAGTGGATCCTGATACGCCCATCGAGGCGACGATGAGCACCCTGGCCGATCTCGTGGCCGAGGGCAAGATCCGTCAGATCGGCCTCTCCGAGGCGGGACCGTCGACGATTCGACGCGCCCACGCGATTCACCCGATCGCCGCCGTGCAGACCGAGTACTCATTGTGGACTCGTGACCCCGAGGCGGAGATTCTGCCGTTGCTTCGCGAGCTGCGGATTGGTCTCGTCCCCTACTCGCCGCTCGGACACGGCTTCCTCACCGGCACCATCCGGTCCCTGAAGGGCTTGGACGCGCATGATTGGCGCCGCACGAATCCCCGCTTCACGGGCGGCAATCTCGAACGCAATCTCCGAATCGTCGACGAGGTGCACGCCGTGGCAACCGAGGCGGAGGCCACGCCCGCGCAGATCGCGCTGGCGTGGCTGCTCGGCCAGGGCGAGGGCATCGCTCCCATCCCCGGCACGACGAGAGTCGAACGAGTGGAGGAGAACGTGGCTGCCGACGGCATCCAGCTCACCTCCGATCAGTTCGCGCGGCTGAACGCACTGCCCGTGCCGTCCGGCGAGCGTCACCGCGAGCCCGACATGGAGACGATCGATCGCTAGCCGGGTCTCTGGTGGACGAGACCAGGGTCGGCGCTCTCCGTGCCCACGTGAACACTGGAAGGAGATGGCGTGGCCTGGAGTACGCGTGAACTCGCCGATCTGGCAGGCACAACGGTGAACACGGTCCGGCACTATCACCGGCTGGGTCTGCTTGAAGAGCCCGAGCGCAGGTCCAACGGATACAAGGAGTACGAAGTACGGCATCTCGTGCGACTCCTGCGCATCCGGCGCCTCGCGGACCTGGGCGTGCCCCTCTCCCGGATTGGCGAGGCCAGCGCGCACAGCGACGCCACGCCGGACATGCTGAGAAAACTGGACACAGAACTCGCGGAGAGCATCAAGCGCCTGGGGCGGGCCCGCCACGACATCGCGGCCATCCTGCGGGAGGGTGCGCCCGCCGATATAGCCGCAGGCTTTGAGTCAGTCGCGTCGCGCCTCTCCGATGCCGACACCTCGATGATCCACATCTACACCCTGCTCTACGACGAGGAAGCGCTCGAAGATGTACGGCGGATGGTGGAAACCGATGCTGACGCCCGCGCCGTCGGCGATGACATCAACGCACTTGCTCCCGACGCGGATGAGGCAACACGGCAGCACCTCGCGGAGAGACTCGCACCGAGTCTCGCACAGAACCTGGCGGACTACCCCTGGATGAGGGACCCGGCGGCACGGCTGGCGAAGAGCGGGCGCATCACCCAGCAGACCTTCATCCAGGCAATGGTGGATCTGTACAACCCTGCCCAGCTCGATGTGTTCGCGCGAGCCAGGAACCTCGCCGACGAGTACCTGCAAGCTCGCCGCCCTGCGGACGACGACATCGAGTGAAGTCGCCCGCTGGTGACTTGACCCTGTTCCGAGAACACGGCTTCTACTGGCTCCAGGGCCCGGCCGCGACTCCTGCGGAGCTATACTGTACCGAGCGGTACTTAACGCGACTGCTCACGATCACCGAGTAAGGAGTCAAGAAGTGGCGAGCAACCCGATTCGCGTCGGCATCATCGGCGCGGACACGAAGGCGAGCTGGGCGGGGGCGTCCCACATCCCCGCTCTCGCGGCGCAACCGCAGTTCTCCCTGGAGGCGGTGGCGACGCGGCGGGAGGAGAGTGCACGCCGCGCCGCCGAGGCCTTCGGTGCCAAGCGATGGTTCTCGGACCCGTACGAGCTCATCAACGACCCGTCGATCGATCTCGTCACCGTCGCGGTGAAGGTTCCCGCCCATCGTGAGCTCGTGATGGCCGCCCTCGCCGCCGGCAAGGCCGTCTACTCGGAGTCCCCGCTGGGCGCGAACCTGGCGGAGACCGAGGAGATGGCGGCGGCGGTCGGCAGGTCGCACACGGCCATCGGACTGCAGGGACGGCTGAACCCCGCCGTGCGGCGCGCCGCACAGATCATTACGGAAGGAGGAATCGGTCGGCCGCTCTCGGCTCGCGTCCACGCGACGACCTTCGGATACGGCCCAGAGTCCGTGAGCGCCTATGACTACTTCAACAAGGAGGCGGCCGGGGCCAGCTTCCTCACGATCACGACGGCGCATGTGGTGGACGTGATCGAAGCGGTTCTGGGCAACATCACGGAGGTCGACGCCCGCACCGAGCTTCTGTGGCCCGAAGTGAAGCTGGTCGACACCGGAGACGTCTCCGTCCGCGAGATCCCCGACCACATCGACCTGATCGCCCGGACCGCGTCAGGAGCACCGGTTTCCGTGCAAGTCCTCGCAGGAATCCCTGTCCCCGATTCGCACTTCAGCCTGGAGGTCCGCGGGTCCGACGGATGGCTGAAGATCACCGGGAACCATCCCGCCGGCGTGCAGGTGGGAGACCTCGAGCTGACCTCCAGCGCCGACTTCGCGGCGCCGGACAGCCCCGTCGCCTCCGGCACCGGGCCAACGGCCGACAAGTTCTGGGCCGGCGCCTCCATCAACGTCGGCGAGGTGTACGCGAGCCTCGCACGCGACATCGCGAACGGCACCTACGACACTCCCGGCTTCGAGCACGCCCTCCACAACAGCCGCCTCATCGCGCGGATCGAGGAGGCCGCCACATCCGGAAAGCGACAGTGACACGCCAACCTCGGCTCCTTGGAGGACAGCGAAGGGCGCCAGTGGCCGGTCGCGTTTGACCGTGTGCCGATCGAACGACCGAGGAGGAGACCATCCGTGTCCAGCGACATGAGCGTCCGGTCTGCCGAAAGGCGCACCCATAGATCCAGACTTCTGATTGCGCTACTCGCACTGATTGCCATCATCGCCGCCAGCCCGGCGGCGGTCACCATCGTCTCCCAGAACAACGCCGACGCAACCGCGGACGCGACGCCGGATGTCGCCGCGCTCGCAGGCCCGCTCGCTGATCAAGACTTGATCTGGGGGGAGTGCGAGTTCAGCGACGACGGTCCGCCCATACCCGGCGCGGACCTCTCGAACGTCGAGTGTTCGACGATCGAGGTCCCGCGGAACTGGCACGATCCGGACCTGGAGACGACGTGGGAGGTCCATATCTCGCAGGCCCTCAACATCGATCCCGAGGATCCCGACTACCACACAACGATCATCACGCATCCCGGCGGTCCCTTCACATCCGGGCTCTCGTACAGCGCGACCGTCCAGATGTACACGCCCGAGCTGCGTCCGACCACGAACTACGTGAGCTTCGATCAGCGAGGACTCGGGCAGTCGAGCCATGCCTCGTGCGAGTACGAGTACGACCCGGCCGACGGCGACATCGCAGTCGTCCAGGCGATCGGCGAGGCGTGCTCGCAGGATCCCGATGTGGCGACGATGACGACCGAGCAGGCCGCATTCGATATGGACTTCATCCGGCACCTCCTCGGGCTCGACTCGGTTATGTACATGGGCTACTCGTACGGCACCTGGATCGGCACATGGTTCGGCAGCCTCTTCGCGGACAACATCGAGCGGATGGTCTTCGACTCGTCGACCGACTCGACACGAGCATCGATCCAGCACAACTACGACGCCGCCCACGAGGGACGCGATCGGCAGTTCCGGCTGCACATGATGAACTGGATCGCGCGCAACGACGCGACCTACGGCCTCGGAGCCGACCCGGAAACCATCTGGAGACGCTACTTCGCGGCCACCGGCGATACCGAGATGTCGACGGCCGCGTACTACGCGTGGACCGCGACAAACGTCAATCTCGCATTCTCAAGTCCGGTCGGATACCCGTTCGCCGCGAGCCTGGTATCACGCATCATCACCGAGGGCGAGGCGGCCGACCGACCGGTGGTCCCCACCGAATCGGCGGCCCGCATCATCGATGGAATGATCGAGCTGACCGACGAGCAGCGTGCCGCAGCGCACGAACGGCTCGGTGCGCTGTCGGCGCCGCCCGCCGGCGGACCAGGCGAGACGATCCGAGACACGTACGACTACCTGATCGACTTCACCAAGTGCACCGACGGCCAGTGGGAGCAAGGACTCGACTACTGGGAGCACTTCAACGAACGCACGGCGCTCGTCGCCCCGCTGTCGGCTCAACTCAAGCTCCTCGACGTGCCGCAGGTCTGCGCGTTCTGGCCGACGGAGTCGAAGATGCCGGCGCTGGGGGACAGCTTCCCGGAGACCATCGTCCTGCAGAGCGAGCTCGATTCGATGACGCCGTTCGAGCAGGGCCGGGCCGCCGGCACCGGCCTGCCGAACACCAGCCTGATCGCGGTCGACAACGAGAGCGTCCACGGCGTCTTCCCGTACGGCACCGAGGAGGTCGACCGTCCGGTGATCGACTTCCTCCTCGGCGGCGACCGTCCTGCACAGACGATCGTGGCCGCTGGCAAGCCATTGCCGCTGGAGCAGTCCACGTTCGAGTCGTGGGTGCCTCTCGACGCCGACGCCGACCACGCCGGAGCCGTTCCGCAGTTCACGGACCCGACCATGCCGGCACGGGTCGGGCGAGTTGGCTGACACCACTTACGAGAGATGGGTTATGTTCGTCTCGCTATCCGGCCAGCCGATCGCGCCGAGTGCGGCGTCCGCGACGCCGTGAAGCTCCTCGCTGCTTCGACCGCTGGCCGCTTGGACGGCGATACCGTACGCCACCGTCATCACGAACATGGCAAGGCCGTGTGGATCCTGGTTCTTCGGGAGATCGCCTTCGGTCTGGGCGCGCTCAAAACGCTCCTCCAGCCGGACTCTCGCGTCGTTGCGCCAGTCGATCAAAGCCTCGCGCGCGGGCAGCCCGCTTTCGCCGGTCGTCAATGCGCTTTGCACGCCAAGACACCCCGAGGGGACTTCTGCTCGCGTGGTCGCTCGAACCGCCCCGTGGAGCAGTGCCTCCGAGACTCTCCGCGCAGTCGGCTCCTCCAGAGCGCGCATGCCGTAGGAGGCAGGCCCGGCGGTGTACCGCTCCACCACCTTCCTGAACAGCTGTTCCTTGTTACCGAAGGCTGCGTACATGCTCGTCTTCGTGATGCCCATGGCTCCGGTCAGTTCTGAGAGGCTGGCGCCCTCGTAGCCCTTCTCCCAGAAGACCTCGAGCGCGCGCTCCAAGGCTTCGTCGGTATCGAACTCTCTGGGTCGCCCAACGCGACCAGTCCCTGTCGACGCCATCCCTCAAGCTTACCGCTTAAGTACCGACAGGTACACATCCGCTGCGTCGGGTGAGATCCTGACGCGTGGCGAAACAGAATGTGTGGATTGACGACCACGTGGACCGATGAACGAAGGAAGATGAAGGATGGCGAACCAACCCGAGGAACAGCACTTCGGTGACGACCCTCGCAGACCTGGAGAGTCGGTGCCGGCCGCGGACCCGATCCTGGAAGACGCCCGTCATCACGCGCGCGAAAGAGCCCCGAGAACGGCAACTGGGGCGCGGGAGCCGCCGGCGAAGCCGTCACGCGGACGATGCTCGCGATCATCAGTTTGACCCCGTTCCCACGACACGGTGTGCACTTGCCGGCGGGCCGTCTCCGAGTGGCGGCCCTGCCCCGGCAGCGGGGGTGTGCACCGGACAACTCTCGACCGTGAAGTGATGTGGAAGATGACAACCGACCCGCAGCATCCGTCCGGGACGGAGGACGCACCCGGCCCGCGCCGACGGGGAGTCAGGTGGCTCCTCGCGTGGCTGCCACTCGTGCCGCTCGTCGTGGTCGCCGGCGTCCTCGGGTGGCTCAACCGCAGCCCGTGGTGGGGCTGGGCGCTGGTCATCGCGCTGCTCACCGGGGTCGGCGTGGCCGTGCACTGGTGGCGCCGCAGGCACGTCCTCGTCCGGATCGCCGCGTGGATCCTGTCCGCGGTGCTCGTGTGCGCGACGGCGATCGTGGCCTATCCACCGCTGCAGACGCGCGTTGCGGGAGGCGATGACCCGCGGCCGTCCGCACCGGTGTCGACGCGCGAAGGGGTCGTACGGGGGGTCGTCAACGACGCCCGCACCGTCGAGATCTTCGCCGGAATCCCCTATGCACGGCCTCCCGTCGGCGAGCTCCGCTGGCGGGCGCCCGAACCCCTCGCGCCACGCGACGGCGTGTTCGTCGCGGATCGGTTCTCCGCGGTGCCGATCCAGAGCACGTCGACGTTCTCCAGCAGGGCGCTGTCGCGGATCGTCGAGGTGCCGCTGGAGGGGACGCTCCTCAACCCCTACCCGGTGAGTGAGGACAGCCTGACCCTCAACGTGTGGCGGAGCGCGACGCCGGACTCGGACCGCCTTCCCGTGTTCGTCTACATCCCGGGCGGAGGCTTCGCGACCGGGTCCGGTGCGCTGCCGCTGTACGACGGTGAGGCACTCGCCTCCCGGGGCAACGTGATCACCGTCACCGTCAACTACCGGCTCGGGGTCTTCGGGTTCCTCTCCCATCCGGATCTCGCCGCCGAGTCGGCGTACGGCGCCTCGGGCAACTACGGGATCCTCGACCAGATCGCCGCTCTCCGGTGGGTGAAGGAGAACATCGGCGCGTTCGGCGGGGATCCGGACCGGGTGACCGTGGCGGGCGAGTCCGCGGGCGGGGAGAGCGTCTGCGTCCTCGGGGCGACGCCGCTGGCCGAGGGCCTCGTCGACGGCATCATCGGCGGCAGCGGAGCGTGTATGGGCACGACGGGCAACACCGAGGACGGTGATCAGGGCGATACTCGCGAGGTCGCCGAGCGGGCCGGCACGCGGCTGGCCGAACTGCTCGGCGGCGCGACCATCGAGGAGATGCGCGACATGCCGGTCGAGCGCATCCGCGCAGCAGCGGGCGAGCTGGGCCCGCACTGGCGTCCCTCCGTCGACGGTCACGTCCTCGACCGGCCCCCGGCGGAGATCTACGCCGCCGGCGACCAACTCGACGTCCCGACGCTCGTCGGCAGTACGGCGGACGAAGCCTCCCTCGCGCTTGCGGCCCCTCCGGAGGCCGATGTCGACGAGTACCGCGATCGCGTCCGGGAGACGCACGGCTCGGACGCCGAACGCTTTCTCGACCTGTATCCCGGTGACACGACAGACCAGGTGCTCGCGTCCACCCTGCAGGCGCAGACGGACAGCGTCATGACGCGCGGCATGCTCCGGTGGGCTCGGCTCCAGACCGAGACGGGTGACGCGGACGCCTATCTCTACTTCTTCTCCCACGTCCCGCCGGAGCGCGGGCTCGAGAGATTCGGGGCCTATCACGGTGCCGAGCTCGCGTACGCGTTGGACAACCTCGGTGCCGACGGCAGCGCGGACTATACGGAGACCGACTATCGGCTGCGCGACATCATGAGCGGGTACTGGGTCAACTTCGTGCGCACGGGAGACCCGAACGGGCCGGACCTTCCGGCCTGGCCGACGGTCGAGCAGTCACCCGAGGAGGTCATGGAGTTCAGCGCCGACAGCGGTATGGCGCCCCGCCCTCGTGCCGAGGCGATCGACTTCTGGCTGGACTACGACGGCCCCATTCCCTGACGAGGGCTGCTGGGTGGTGTCTGAGCGATCCCGCGCGATCCTGGATCAGCCGACGCCGCCGTTGAGGTAGAGCACCTGGCCGTTGATCCAGCGCGCGGGCCCGGCAAGGTGGGCGACGGTCTCCGCGATGTCGCCGGGCTCGCCGAGACGCTCCAGCGGGCTCATCGAGGCCAGCCGGTCGATGACCTCCTGCGGCTTGCCTTCGAGGAACAGGGGGGTCGCGGTCGGGCCGGGCGCTACGGCGTTGACGGTGACGTCCCGCCCGCGCAGCTCCTTGGCCAGGATCATCGTGACCGCGTCGACCGCGCCCTTCGTGGCGGCGTACGCGGTGTACGTGGGCAGCGCGAGCTTGACCACCGACGAGGAGAAGGTGATGATCGCGCCGCCGTCTCGCACCCGGCGCGCGGCCTGCTGGGCGATGACGAAGGTGCCGCGCACATTGATGCGGTGCATCCGGTCGAACTCGCCACCCTCGGACAGGTCGAGTTCGGCCAGCGGCGCCAGCAGCATGATGCCGGCGGTGTGCACCACCACGTCGATGCCGCCGAAGGCCTCTTCGACCCTGTCGAACGTGGCAGTGACCTCATCGAGGTCGGCGACGTCCCCTCCGACCGCGATCGCCCGGCCGCCAGACGCGGTGATGGCGGCGACGACGTCCTCGGCGCGGTCCCGGTTGCCGGAGTAGTGCACGCCGACGGCCATCCCGTCCGCGGCCAGTCGCTCCGCGATCGCCCGGCCGATACCGCCGGATCCACCGGTGACAAGAGCGACGCGGGTGGTATCGGTGCTGGTCATGGTCCCTCCTCCGGTCTCGACGGTCTCGACCCGCCTTGTGTACGATGAGTTCATATAATCATATATGAACGTCAGGTTCAATAGTGCCGGAAGAAGGAGGAGATGGGCAGAGGGCGACGACCCGCCGGGGAGGTGCGCCGGGATGTCCTGGCGGCGGCCGGACGCGTACTGCGGGAGCAGGGGATGGCGGGGTTCACCGTGGAGAAGGTCGCGGCCGCCTCCGGCGCGAGCAAGGTCACGATCTACAAGATGTGGCCTTCCAAGGGCACCCTCGCCATGGAGGGCTACTTCGCCTCGGTCGAGCAGGCCCTGAGCTTCCCCGACACCGGCGACATCGAGGCCGACCTGCGCACGCAACTGCACGCCTTCGTCGACGTGCTCACCGGCGACGGCACCGGTCGTGTCGTCGCGGAGCTGATCGGCGCGGCGCAGACCGATCGCGCCCTGCACGAGGCGTACCTGAGCGCCTACTCCCGACCTCGCCGCGACCTCGCCGTCGCCCGGCTCCAGACCGCGATCGACGCCGGGCAGCTCCGCTACGGACTCGATTGCGAATCGGTCGTCGACCAGCTCTGGGGAGCCTGCTACCACCGACTCCTGCTACCCGACGAACCCCTCGACCACAGGTTCGTCGACACACTCGTCGACAACCTGTTCCACGGCATCGGCGCCTGACCGGTGTCGTCCGGAAACCACGGCGGCGGCCGGTGACCGGCCGCCGCCTCGGCACGAATCAGAGCGAGCGGACGTTGTCCGCCTGCGGTCCCTTCTGCCCCTGGGTCACGTCGAACTCGACCTTCTGCCCCTCGGTGAGTTCCCGGTAGCCACTCGACGAGATCGCCGAGTAGTGGACGAAGACGTCGGGGCCGCCGCCGTCCTGCTCGATGAAGCCGAAGCCCTTTTCGGAGTTGAACCACTTCACGGTGCCGGTTGCCATGCGTACTCTCTCCTTGTTTCGCGCGGGCGACCGCCGGCTCCGCGCCGGTGATCGCCCAATACCTCCACGACAGTAACCGGTGGAAAGCGCGTTTGCCGGGCGAAGCGCCTCAGGCGGTACGGCGGGATGCGGCTCTGCCGGAGGGCGAGCATCAGGGATCACCCCGAGAGGGACCGCGCGAGGCTGGGGAGGAAACCCGATGTCCACGGTGGCGGCCAGGCCCTAGCGTACGAGACATGGCGGATCAGCTGGCGCAGATCGGCGAGCTTCCCGTGGCCCTGCTGATGGGGATCCTCGGGGTGGTCATGCTCTTCGACGCGGTGCCGCTGTTCGGCGTGCTCGTCCCCGGTGACGTGGCGGTGCTCGCCGCGGTGGCGGTCGGCAGCCCCGCCACCGGGCTGGCGGCCGTGGTCGCCGTGGTCGCCGGCTGCCTCGCCGGCTGGTCGCTGAGCTTCCTGGTCGGCCGGCGGTGGGGCGACCGCCTGCGACACAGCCGGTTCGGCGGCTGGGTCGGCGAGGCCCGTTGGGCGGCGGCGGAGGGGATCCTGCGCCGCAACGGCGGCCGGTTGGTGCTGATCGCGCCCTTCCTGCCGGTGTTCAACGCGCTGCTGCCCCTCGCGGCCGGCGGCCTGCACATGTCGTACCGGCGCTTCCTCGGCTTCGCGGCGCTCGGTGCGACCGCGTGGGCCGGGCTCTACCTCGTGGTGGGCACCGCGTCGCGGTGGCTGGCCGGCCTGCTCCCGGCCGGCGCGAGCCCGCTGCTGGTGACCATGGCCGGCGGGCTGGTGCTGGCCACCCTGGTGCTGCTCGGCACCCGCCGCCGGCTGCGCGCGGTCACCGCCCCTCCGCCCACCTGAACCGCGGCGCGGCGTCGGGTCCGCCATGATCCGTCGCCCGTCACCAGCCGCGGGCACGCCACTGCGCCAGCTGCGGGCGCTCCGCGCCGAGCGTCGAGTCCCGGCCGTGCCCCGGGTAGAACCAGGTCTCGTCGGGCAGCCGGTCGAACAGCTTGTGCTCGACGTCGTCGATGAGCGTGGCGAAGCGTTCCGGATCCTGGTTGGTGTTGCCGACTCCACCGGGAAAGAGACTGTCGCCGGTGAAGAGATGCGGGATGCCGGCCGGGTCGCGATAGAGCAGGGCCACCGAGCCGGGGGTGTGCCCCCTGATGTGGATGACCTCCAGGACACAGTCGCCGACCCGCACGGTGTCGCCGTCGGCCAGGGTCTGCGCCTCGATCGGCAACCCGTCGGCGTCGTCGGCGTGCACCAGCGCGCGGGCGCCGGTCTTGGCCACGACCTCCTCCAGCCCCACCCAGTGATCCATGTGCTGGTGGGTGGTGACCACCGCGCCCAGCCCCGCGTCGCCGACCAGTTCCAGCAGGCGGGGCGCCTCGTTCGCCGCGTCGATCAGCACCTGGTCACCGGTGTTCGCGCAGCGCAGCAGGTACGCGTTGTTGTCCATCGGCCCGACCGACACCTTGGTGATGGTCAGCCGGTCGAGTTCGCGTACGGCCGGTGGGCCGCCGGGGGTGACATCTCCGGTGTAGGTCATGGCTCCCTAGATCCATTCGGGTGGGCGGGGCAGGCGGCCGTCGGGGGTGACGGTCAGGGTGGTGCCCGGGTCGCGGCCGGTCAGCCAGGCGGCGAGGTCGGCGGCGGAACCGGCGACGACCGGCGCCCGCTCGCGGTCGCCGACCACCAGTTCGTGGCTGCTGCCGTCGAAGCGCAGCACCATCGCCGGTGCGTCGACGCGGTCGGCGAGGCCGGTGGCCACCTCGCGTAGCAGCCGGTGACCGAAGTCGGGTGACCAGTCCGCCGGCCGGTAGCCGGCGGCCAGGTCGACGTGATGGATCTCCAGCTCGCGCAGCCGCCCCCAGACGAGCAGCGTGGCCGGCCAGGGGCCCTGCCGGGTCTCGACCGTGGCGGCCCACGCCGACACCGGCATCGCGGCCACCGCCGCGGCGAACCGGTCCGCGCTGCGCCGCAGGTCGTCCAGGTGCTCCTCGGGCGGGCGGGGCGCGCCGGCGGAGATGTCGGCCTCCCGGGCCTCGGCGCTGGCGTACATCGGGATCCGCTCGCCGGTACGCGCCGAGGTGAGCAGGTTGACGAGACCGTCGGCGTTGCGGGCGAGATGGGCGAGCACGTGGCCCCGGCTCCAACCCGGCAGCAGCGACGGCGCCGCGAGGTCGGCGGCGTCGAAGGTGGCGGCCGTCCGCAGCAGGCGAGCGGTGGCGTCGTCCACCTCGCCGGTCAGCAGGAGGGGATCCGTGGTCACGTATCCGACCCTAGCCGCCCGCGCCGACCGCGTCGCCGGGGAATTCACTTCCGGTGCGGCACCCCCCGGCCTACCGTCGGTGTCGTATCGCGGCGCCGGAGCGGAGGAGGTGGTGGTCATGCCGGTCACCGCATCCGTGTATCACCCGCACCGACACTGAGCGAGGAGCCATGACCATCGCACTGACCGCCCTGGGTTGGGACACCGACCGGGCGGCCCACCTGCGACGTATCCGTACCGATCACCGTCCCGGCCGGGTGGCCCGGGTCGACCGTGGCGTCTGCACCGTGCTCACCGAGGACGGGCCGCTGCGCGCCTCGACCGGTGGGGCCGTGCTGGCCGCCGCCGGGGGCGATGCCACCCGGCTGCCGGGCGTCGGTGACTGGGTGCTGCTGTGCGCCTGGCCCGACGCCCGGGTGACGGTGGAGGCGGTGCTGCCCCGGCGTACCGCCCTGATCCGGCGCACCGCCGGCAAGGACGCCAGCGGTCAGCTGCTCGCCGCCAACCTGGACACCGCCGCGGTGGTGGAGCCGGTGCACCCGGCGCCGGACGCCGCCCGCATCGAGCGGCTGCTCTCCCTGGTCCACGAGTCGGGCGCCCGGCCGCTGGTGGTGCTGACCAAGGCCGATCTGGCGGCCGACCCGGCGGCGGTGGCGCGTCAGCTGACGGCGGTCGCGCCCGGGGTGCCGGTGCTGCCGGTCAGCGCCGAGCACGGCACCGGGCTGGCGCCGCTGCGGGCCGCCGCCGGCCCGGGTCGGACGCTAGGCCTGCTCGGGCCCTCCGGCGCCGGCAAGTCGAGCCTGGTCAACGCGCTCGCTGGCGCGGTGGTGATGCCCACCCAGGCGATCCGGCGGGTCGACGGCAAGGGCCGGCACACCACCACCTGGCGGTCGCTGGTGCCGCTGCCCGGCGGCGGCGCGGTGCTGGACACGCCCGGGGTCCGGGCGGTCGGCCTGCTGGACGGCGCGACCGGGCTCGACCGGGCCTTCGGCGACATCGCCGATCTCGCCACCGGCTGCCGGTACGGCGACTGCGGGCACGAGGCGGAGCCGGGCTGCGCGGTGCGGGAGGCGCTGGAGTCCGGTGTGCTGACCGCCCGACGGTGGGAGAGCTGGCGGCGGCTACAGCGAGAGATCGCCCACGAGACCCGCCGCCGCGCCACCCGCCCGGCCCGCCGCCGGGGAAAGTTGTCGTAGGGCGGGTCTACAGTTGCCGGGGCGCACTCTCCGCGCCGGTACAACCGCTGGGTTCACCCCAAAAGCGGACAGATCCTCCTTGCCATCCTCACCCGGGAGTACACGGACCGTGGCCGACCGTTTGATCATCCGTGGCGCACGCGAGCACAACCTGCGTGACGTCAGCCTCGACCTGCCCCGGGACGCCCTGATCGTGTTCACCGGGCTGTCCGGGTCGGGCAAGTCGAGCCTGGCCTTCGACACGATCTTCGCCGAGGGGCAGCGCCGGTACGTCGAGTCGCTGTCGTCGTACGCCCGGCAGTTCCTCGGCCAGATGGACAAGCCGGACGTCGACTTCATCGAGGGGTTGAGCCCCGCGGTCTCCATCGACCAGAAGTCGACCTCGCGCAACCCGCGCTCCACCGTCGGCACGATCACCGAGGTCTACGACTACCTCCGGCTGCTGTTCGCCCGGGTGGGCGAGCCGCACTGCCCGGTCTGCGGCGAGCGGATCTCCCGGCAGAGCCCGCAGCAGATCGTCGACCGGTTGCTCGCGATGGCCGAGGGGACCAGGTTCATGGTGCTCGCCCCGGTCGTGCGGGGGCGCAAGGGCGAGTACGTCGACCTCTTCGCCGAACTACAGGCCAAGGGGTACGCCCGGGCCCGGGTCGACGGTGTGGTGCACCAGCTGACCGAGCCGCCGAAGCTCAAGAAGCAGGAGAAACACACCATCGAGGTGGTGATCGACCGGCTCAGCGTCAAGCCCAGCGCTAAGCAGCGGCTGACCGACTCGGTCGAGGCGGCGCTGGGGCTCTCCGGCGGGCTGGTGCTGCTGGACTTCGTCGATCTGCCCGAGGACGACCCCGACCGGGAGCGCCGCTACTCCGAGCACCTGGCCTGTCCGAACGACCACCCCCTGGCGATCGAGGACCTGGAACCCCGGGTCTTCTCGTTCAACGCGCCCTACGGCGCCTGCCCGGAGTGCACCGGTCTCGGCACGAAGAAGGAGGTCGACCCGGAACTGGTCGTCCCCGATCCGGAGCGCAGCCTGCGTGAGGGGGCGATCCAGCCCTGGGCGACCGGGCACAACCTGGAATACTTCGTCCGCCTGCTGGAGGCGCTCGGTGAGGCGGAGCACTTCGACGTCGACACGCCCTGGCGTGCGCTGCCGTCCCGGGCGCAGAAGACGATCCTGCACGGCTCCGACGACCAGGTGCACGTGCGCTACCGCAACAAGTACGGCCGGGAGCGCTCGTACTACACCGGCTTCGAGGGCGTGATGCAGTGGATCGAGCGCCGGCACTCCGACACCGAGTCGGAGTGGTCGCGGGAGAAGTACGAGGGCTACATGCGCGACGTGCCGTGCGCGGCCTGCGGCGGTGCCCGGCTCAAGCCCGAGGTGCTCGCCGTCACGCTGGCCGGGCGCAGCATCGCCGAGGTCTGCAACCTGTCCGTGGGTGAGTGCGCCGACCTGCTGGCCGGCATCGAGCTGACCGACCGGCAGAAGCTGATCGCCGAGCGGGTGCTCAAGGAGATCAACGCCCGGCTGCGCTTCCTGCTCGACGTCGGGCTGGACTACCTCTCCCTGGACCGGCCGGCGGGCACCCTCTCCGGCGGCGAGGCGCAGCGGATCCGGCTGGCCACCCAGATCGGTTCCGGTCTGGTCGGGGTGCTCTACGTGCTGGACGAGCCGTCGATCGGGCTGCACCAGCGGGACAACCACCGGCTGATCGAGACCCTGCTCCGGCTGCGTGGCCTGGGCAACACGCTGATCGTGGTGGAACACGACGAGGACACCATCCGGACCGCCGACTGGATCGTCGACATCGGTCCCGGCGCCGGCGAGCACGGTGGCCAGATCGTGCACAGCGGTTCGGTGCCGGCGCTGCTGGCCAACCCGGAGTCGACGACCGGGGCCTACCTCTCCGGCCGGCGGGAGATCCCGACGCCGAAGGGGCGTCGGCCGCAGACCCCCGGGCGGGAGCTGGTGGTGCACGGGGCCCGCGAACACAACCTGCGCAACCTGACCGTGAGCTTCCCGCTGGGCCAGCTGATCGCCGTCACCGGGGTCAGCGGCTCCGGCAAGTCGACCCTGGTCAACGACATCCTCCACGCCGTGCTGGCCAACCAGATCAACGGCGCCCGGCTGGTGCCCGGCCGACACACCCGGGTCTCCGGGCTGGAGCACGTGGACAAGGTCGTCGGGGTCGACCAGTCGCCGATCGGCCGCACGCCCCGGTCGAACCCGGCCACCTACACCGGGGTCTGGGACCACGTGCGCAAGCTGTTCGCCGAGACCACCGAGGCCAAGGTCCGGGGGTACGGCCCCGGCCGGTTCTCGTTCAACGTCAAGGGTGGCCGCTGCGAGGCGTGCTCCGGCGACGGCACGATCAAGATCGAGATGAACTTCCTGCCCGACGTGTACGTCCCCTGCGAGGTGTGCAAGGGCGCCCGCTACAACAGGGAGACCCTGGAGGTGCACTACAAGGGCAAGACCGTCTCCGACGTGCTGGAGATGCCGATCGAGGAGGCGGCCGAGTTCTTCTCCGCCATCCCGGCCATCCACCGGCACCTCAAGACGCTGGTCGACGTGGGCCTGGGCTACGTGCGGCTGGGTCAGCCGGCGCCGACCCTCTCCGGCGGCGAGGCGCAGCGGGTCAAGCTCGCCTCCGAGCTGCAGAAGCGCTCCACCGGGCGGACGGTCTACGTGCTCGACGAGCCGACCACCGGCCTGCACTTCGAGGACATCCGCAAGCTGCTGCTGGTGCTGGAGGGCCTGGTCGACAAGGGCAACACGGTGATCACGATCGAGCACAACCTCGACGTGATCAAGAGCGCCGACTGGTTGATCGACATGGGCCCGGAGGGCGGCCACCGGGGCGGCACGGTGCTCGCCACCGGCAGCCCGGAGGAGGTCGCCGAGGTCGTCGAGAGCCACACGGGGCAGTTCCTGCGTACCGTCCTCAAGCTCGACGGCGCGGCACAGGGTGCGGCGGCGGCGACCGCCCGTGCGGCCAGGGCCAACGGAACCAAGGCGCGGGGCGGCCGGAAGGCCACCGCCGCGGCGCGCTGACCCGGTTGGCCAGCGTCCTCGGGTAGCCGATCGGGTGAACCGCCGGGCAGAGTGGTGCGTGGAGGGAAAGGTAGCCACAGATCATGCACGGTGGTAGCTCAACGGAGAGGCGAGGCATGAGCGAGCGCAGTGAGGACCAGGTGCTGGCCGGGCCGGAGACGCGTACCCGCCGAGCCGTGCTCACGGGTGCGGGAGCGGTCGGCGCGGCCGTGGTCCTGGCCGCGTGCGGCGGCGAGGACGCCGGCGACGGTGCGGCGCCGATCAGCCCCGGGCCGGGGGTCACCGGCACCGGCGACGCGGGCGGCGGGGACCGCGAGGGCGCCCAGTCGCTGGCCAAGACCACGGACATCCCGGTCGGCGGTGGCGCGGTCTTCGTCGCGCAGGGCGTGGTGATCACCCAGCCCACCGCGGGGGAGTTCAAGGGCTTCGACCCGGTCTGTACGCACCAGGGCTGTCCGGTGTCGAACGTCGACGGCGGCACCATCAACTGCACCTGCCACGGCAGCAAGTTCTCCATCGAGGACGGGTCCGTCAAGGCGGGGCCGGCCACCACGCCGTTGCCGGCCAAGGAGGTCAAGGTCGACGGCGACCAGATCTCGCTGGCCTGAGGCCGGGTCGCAGGGGCCGCCGTGGTCGCCACGCCGGCCGAGATCGGTCAACCGGGGACGATCCGGGCTGTCGGGGGTGGCGACTAGTCTCGGTGTGTGGCTGATCCGTCGACCTACCGTCCCGCGCCGGGCACGATCCCCGAGGCGCCGGGGGTCTACCGCTTCTACGACGGCACCGGCCGGGTGATCTACGTCGGCAAGGCGAAGAACCTGCGCAGCAGGCTCAACTCGTACTTCGCCGACCTGTGGGGGCTGCACCAGCGCACCCAGCAGATGGTCACCACCGCCGAGTCCGTCGACTGGGTCACCGTCGGGACCGAGGTCGAGGCGCTCCAGCTCGAATACCTCTGGATCAAGCAGTACGACCCGAGGTTCAACGTCCGCTACCGCGACGACAAGTCCTACCCCTACCTGGCGGTGACCCTCGACGAGGAATACCCACGGCTACAGGTGATGCGCGGCGCCAAGCGCAAGGGGGTGCGCTACTTCGGGCCGTACTCCCACGCCTGGGCGATCCGCGAGACGCTCGACCTGCTGCTGCGGGTCTTCCCGGCGCGGACCTGCTCGGCCGGGGTGTTCAAGCGGGCCGGCCAGGTCGGTCGCCCGTGCCTGCTCGGCTACATCGGCAAGTGCTCGGCGCCCTGCGTGGGCAGCGTCACGGCGCAGCGGCACCGCGAGATCGTCGACGACTTCTGCGACTTCATGGCCGGCCGCACCGACACCATGGTCCGCAAGCTGGAACGCGAGATGGCCGAGGCCAGCGCCGAGCTGGAGTTCGAGCGGGCGGCGCGGCTGCGCGACGACGTCGCCGCGCTGCGCCGGGCGATGGAGAAGCAGACGGTGGTGCTCGGCGACGGCACCGACGCCGATGTGGTCGCCTTCGCCGACGACCCCCTCGAAGCCGCGGTCCAGGTCTTCCACGTCCGGGGCGGCCGGGTGCGCGGCCAGCGCGGCTGGGTGGTGGAGAAGACCGAGGACCTCACCGTCGGCGACCTCGTGCACCACTTCTGCACCCAGGTCTACGGCGGCGAGCACGGCGAGTCCGACGTGCCGCGCGAGCTGCTGGTGCCGGAGTTGCCCGCCGACGCCGACGCGCTGGCCGACTGGCTCACCACCCACCGGGGCAGCCGGGCTACGCTGCGGGTGCCGCAGCGCGGCGACAAGCGGGCCCTGATGGAGACGGTCGAGCGCAACGCGAAGGACGCCCTGGCCCGGCACAAGCTCAAGCGGGCCGGCGACCTGACCACGCGCAGCAAGGCCCTCGACGAGATCACCGAGGCGCTCGGTCTGCGGACGGCGCCGCTGCGCATCGAGTGCTTCGACATCTCCCAGATCCAGGGCACCGACGTGGTGGCGAGCATGGTCGTCTTCGAGGACGGGCTGGCCCGCAAGAGCGAGTACCGCCGGTTCGTCATCCGGGGCGCCACCGACGACCTCTCGGCGATGTCCGAGGTGCTGCGCCGACGCTTCGCCCGCTACCTCGACGCCCGCGCCGAGACCGGTGAGGCCGGCGTCGAGTCGGCCGCCGACCTCGCCGCCGCGGCGGATTCGGCCGCACCGACCGCCGCGCTCGACGGCGTCGACGCGCTCGACGGAATCGGCGGGGCGGGCGGGGACGAGCCGAGGGTGGGCACGCTGGTAGACCCGACCACCGGGCGTCCGCGCAAGTTCGCGTACCCGCCGCAGCTGGTGGTGGTCGACGGCGGCGCGCCGCAGGTGGCCGCCGCCGCACAGACCCTCGCCGAGCTGGGCATCGACGACGTGGCGCTCTGCGGGCTGGCCAAGCGGCTGGAGGAGGTCTGGCTGCCCGACGACGACTTCCCGGTCATCCTGCCGCGCACCTCGGAGGGGCTCTACCTGCTGCAACGGGTACGCGACGAGGCGCACCGCTTCGCCATCACCTTCCACCGGCAGCGCCGCTCGAAGCGGATGACGACCTCGGCACTGGACAGCGTTCCGGGCCTCGGTGAGGTGCGCCGCAAGGCGCTGCTGCGCCACTTCGGCTCGCTCAAGCGCCTCTCCGCCGCCACCGTGGAGGAGATCACCGAGGTCCCCGGCGTCGGCCGCCGCACCGCCGAAGCCATCCTCACCGCCCTCACCGAGCCCTCCGCCACCCCCACCCCTCCGGGTTGATCATGAGTGGGCTGTCAGGAGGCGAGCACGCCGAGGATCTGCTCGCCGTACTTGGCGAGCTTGTTCTCGCCGACGCCGCTGATCCGGGACAGCTCGGCCAGTGAGGACGGGGCGTCGGCGGCGATCTGCCGCAGCGTCGCGTCGTGGAAGATCACGTACGCGGGTACGCCCTGCTCCTTCGCGGTCGCCGCCCGCCAGGCACGCAGCCGCTCGAACGTGCCGGCCGCCTCGGCCGGCAACTCGGCGACCACCGTGGCCGCGCCCCGGGGCTTGGCCACCCGCGCCGGGCGCGCCTGCTCGCGGCGCAGCATCACGGTGCGCCGCCGGCCGAGCACCTCGGCGCTGGCCTCGGTCAGGGCCAGGGTGCCATAGTCACCCTCGACGGCGAGCAGGCCCTCGGCGAGCAACTGCCGTACCACCCCGCGCCACTCCGCCTCGCCCAACTCGCCGCCGATGCCGAACACGGTCAGCGAGTCGTGCCGGTGCTGGGTGATCTTGTCGGTGCCACGGCCCAGCAGGATGTCGATGCAGTGCCCGGCGCCGAACCGCTGGTTACGCTCCCGGTCCAGCCGGTACACCGTGGAGAGCAGCTTCTGCGCGGCGACCGTGCCGTCCCAGGACTCGGGCGGCTCCAGGCAGGTGTCGCAGTTGCCGCAGCTGCCGTCCAGCGTCTGACCGAAGTAGTCGAGCAGTTGCACCCGCCGGCAGCGGACCGTCTCGCACAGCGCCAGCATCGCGTCGAGGTGGGCGGCGAGGTTACGCCGGTGGGCCAGGTCGCCCTCGGACGTGTCGATCATCTTGCGCTGCTGCACGACGTCCTGCAGCCCGTACGCCAGCCAGGCGGTGGACGGTAGCCCGTCCCGGCCGGCGCGGCCGGTCTCCTGGTAGTAGCCCTCGACCGACTTCGGCAGGTCGAGGTGGGCGACGAACCGGACGTCGGGCTTGTCGATGCCCATGCCGAAGGCGATGGTCGCGACCATCACGACCCCGTCGGCGCGCAGGAAGCGCTGCTGGTTCGCGGTGCGGGTGGCCGCGTCCAGACCGGCGTGGTACGGCAACGCGTCGATGCCGTTGGCGAGCAGGAACTCCGCGGTCTTCTCCACCGAGGCGCGGGACAGGCAGTAGACGATGCCCGCCTCGCCCGGATGCTCGTCGCGCAGCAGCGCGAGCAGTTGCTTGCGGGCCTCCCGCTTCGGCGCGATCCGGTACTGGATGTTGGGCCGGTCGAAGCTGGCCACGAAGTGCCGCGCCTCGGTGAGCTTGAGCCGGGTGGCGATCTCCGCCCGGGTCGCGCTGGTCGCGGTGGCGGTCAGCGCGATGCGCGGTACGCCCGGCCAGCGCTCGTGCAGCATCGACAGGTTCAGGTAGTCCGGTCGGAAGTCGTGGCCCCACTGCGACACGCAGTGCGCCTCGTCGATGGCGAACAACCCGATCCGCCCCCGGTCCAGCAGACTCAACGTCGCCCGGCTGGCCAGCGCCTCCGGCGCCAGGTAGAGCAGGTCGATCTCCCCGGCCACGAACTCCGCCTCGACCAACCGCCGAGTGTCGAGATCCAGCGTCGAGTTCAGGAAGCCGGCCCGCACGCCGACGGCGGTCAGCGCGTCCACCTGGTCCTGCATCAGCGCGATCAGCGGCGAGATCACCACGGCGACGCCGTCGCGGAGCAGCGCCGGGATCTGGTAGCACAGCGACTTGCCGCCACCGGTCGGCATCAGCACCAGCGCGTCGCCGCCGGCCACCACGTGGTCGATCACCTCCCGCTGGAAACCCCGGAAGGAGTCGTACCCGAAGACCCGCCGCAGCGTCTCCAGCACGGCGTCGGCGGGCGGTGCGGTGGGGGAGAGCATCCCGGGATTCTACGAGCTTTCGTGACGGTGGCACCGAGCGGTTCGGCGTCGGCGAGGAACCGCACGCTGGTAATCCGGAGCTTGCTACGGCGTTCGGTCCAGATCTTGGACAGTTCTCGTTCCGCGCTAACGGAAACTGTCCATGATCTCGCATCCGTATCTCATCCTTCGAGAACTGCTGATCTCGGCGGCGCTCGATCTGTGGCAGTTCCGGTGGTGTCGGCCCGGCGTGTCGACCGCCTACAGTGCCGCGGTGCGGAGCCGGGCGGGGCCGTGCGGTTAGATGGCCGGGTGGCGGTACGTATCGATGTTGACGCCCTGCGAGACGCGGCCGGGTCCGTGGTCTGCGACGCGGCGGACAAGCTCCGGGCGGCCGGGCAACCGGACGTGATCAGCCCGGCCGGTGGGGGAGCGTCCGGCACGATCCGGGCGGCCGGGCAGGCGCCGCTGGACGTCTGGGTGGGGATCGCGGCGGACGGATTCACCGCCGAGTGTGACTGCCCCGCGCCGGAGGAGTTGTGCGCTCACGCGGTGGCGCTCGCCGTCGCCGCCCTGGCGGAGGAGTTCGCGTGGTCGTCCCTGGCCACGCCGCCATCGGCCGTGGAGGTCGAGCCCCGGGTGGCCGAGTTGGCCGCACTCGCGCACACCATCCCCGCCCGGCGGCTGGCGCTGCTGCTCGCCGAGTGGGCGGTCACCGATCGCGTGCTGGAGTCCCGGCTGCTGGCGTACGCGGGGCGGCTTGCGCCGGTCACCGACGCCGCACTGGCCGACGTCCGCCGGACCATCGACAACCTGGCCCACGAGGCGACCAACGGCAGCCGTTGGGACCTGCACGACGTGGAGAAGGCCGGCCGGGCGATCGTCGAGGAGGTGCGGGTGCTGGCCCAACGACCGGCGAGCATCGAGGCGGTCCTCGTGGTCGAGCGGGCGGCCCGCGCGTGGGACGGGTTGGCTGGCTACCTCCACGACGCCTGGGAGACCTACGAGGACGAGCCGGCCGAGATCGGTGACGCGCTGCGCGCGGCCCACGTCCAGCTCTGCGAGCAGGTGCAACCGGACCCCGACGAGCTGGCCGCCCGGCTGACGGAGATCATCGCGGCGGCGGAGGTCGACTCCTGTCTCGACGAGCCGTGGGACTATCTCGGTCTGCTCGGCCGCGACCGGGTCAAGGCGCTGCGTCGCCGCTGATCAGGGGCCGGCCGTCGCTCAGTCATGGGCCGGCGGAACCAGCACCTGCTTGGCCCAGCGCACGTCGCCGTCGGGGTCGACGTAGCAGAACGCCACCACCAGGCGCGACGGGTCGTCCAGCGGCAGGGCCCGGGGCCCGAGCCGGAAGACGGCGACCAGGCTGCCGTCGCCGAGCGCGCGGGTGCCCACCGCACCGGCGTCCGGCGGGGCGGTGACCGATCCGTCCGGTGTTACCCGAGAGGCGGTGCCGGCGAGCCAGCTGTACCGCTCGGCCAGCACCTCGTACGTCCCCGCCCAGTTGTATCCGGTGCCCCCGGCGGCGTCCCAGCCGGCGTACGGGCGGACGACACGGGCGGGAGTGTCCCGGCCGTCCAGCAGGATGACCTGGTATCTGCCGACCCGACTCGGTCCGGACCAGCGCAGTCGCAACACCACCGACTGGTTCTCGGGATCGCCGCGAACCTGGTTCTCCGCGTCGGGCCAGCCGAGCGCGGCGGCGGTGGCGGGCACCTGGTCCGGTTCCGGCAGGCGGGCCTCGACGGTCACCGCGACCTGGTCGCCGCCGCCTGCCCACTCGCGTTCGCGCTCGACGAACCGGTCGACCGTGGCCAGCACGGCGACCGTGACCGACACGAGGGCCACCACCCAGCGCAGCCGCGCCCCGTGCCTGCCCATGGCCGGAGGATAGCCGCACCGCCGGCCACGCACCGTCAGCAAGCCGACACGTCAGTGCCCGGAAGGGCCCCCGGTCCCGCAGGCCAGCGGCAACGGACGCGAGTGGCGGTGCGTCCCGCCGCGCCGACACCGGCGCGTTAGAGTCGCTGCTGACCATGCCCGGTCGGCATCGACCGTGGCGCCACGGTTGGGGGGTTTGACGGGTGGGCGAGGCGCACACGACCGGTCACCGGGCCGGCGCAGCCGGCGAGCAGACCGGGCCGGCGGCCGAGACGGACACCACACTGGTCGTGGTCACCGGCCTGTCCGGTGGCGGGCGCAGCACGGTGGCCCGGGCCCTGGAGAACGTGGGCTTCTACGTCGTCGACAACCTGCCGCAGGCGCTGCTGCTGGACATGGCCGAGCTGGCGGTGAAGGCCGGTGGCGCGGCGCGGCGCACCGCGATGGTGCTGGACGTACGCTCCCGGGCCTTCTCCACCGACCTGGCCGAGGCGATCCGGCAGCTGAAGGAGCGCGGCTACGCCCCCCGCGTGGTCTTCGTCGACGCCGACGACGAGGTGCTCATCCGCCGGTTCGAGAGCGTGCGGCGCTCGCATCCGTTGCAGGGCGACGGGCGGCTCGCCGACGGCATCGCGGTCGAGCGGGGCCTGCTGGAGGAGGCCCGCGACCAGGCCGATGTGATCATCGACACCAGCCATCTCAACGTCAACCAGCTGCGCCGCCGGATCGAGGAGCTGTTCGGCGGGGAGGACGCCCGCCGGCTGCGGCTGACGGTGATCTCCTTCGGCTTCAAGTACGGCCTGCCGCCGGACGCCGACTTCGTCCTCGACGCCCGGTTCCTGCCCAACCCGTACTGGGTGCCCGAGTTGCGCGAGCACACCGGGCGGGAGGAGGCGGTCAGCGCGTACGTGCTGGGGCAGGAGGGGGCGGACGCCTTCGTCACCGCGTACGCGGATCTGGTGAACGCCACCACGGCCGGCTTCGAGCGGGAGGGCAAGCGGTACCTGACCGTGGCGGTCGGCTGCACCGGTGGCAAGCACCGCAGCGTGGCGATCGCCGAGGAGCTGGCGGCCCGGCTGCGCCACACCGGGTTGGCCGCCAACGCCCAGCACCGGGACCTGGGGCGGGAATGACGATCCGGGTGGTGGCGTTCGGCGGCGGCCACGGCCTGTCCGCCTCGCTGCGCGCGTTGCGTCGCTGCGCCCCCGAGCTGGACCTGGACATCACGGCGGTGGTGACCGTCGGTGACGACGGCGGATCCAGCGGCCGGCTGCGCGCCGAGCGGGGCGGCCTGCCCCCCGGCGACCTGCGGCAGGCGCTGGTCGCGTTGGCCGGCGACCATCCCGCGACCCGGCGCAGCGCCGGGCTCTTCCAGCACCGGTTCGTCGAGGCGACGGTCGACGGTCGGGGCGACGGGCTGGCCGGGCACGCGGTGGGCAACCTGCTGCTCTGCGGGCTGATGGAGCTGCTGGGCGATCCGGTGGCCGCGCTGGAGCACGCGGGGGCGATGCTCGGTGCGGTCGGCCGGGTGCTGCCGATGTCCCGCCAGCCGGTCGACATCGAGGCCCAGGTACGCGGGGCGGACCCGGGCCGGCCCGACGAGGTGTGCACCGTACGCGGCCAGCACCAGGTCGCGGTCACCACGGGGCGGGTCGAGTCGCTGCGACTCACCCCGCAGGCGCCGGCGGCGTGCGCGGAGGCGGTCGCCACGATCGGCACCGCCGACTGGCTGATCTTCGGGCCGGGCAGCTGGTACACCAGCGTCCTGCCGCACCTGCTGGTGCCGCAGCTGGCCGCGGCGATCCTGGCCAGCCCGGCCCGGCGGCTGGTCACCCTCAACCTCGCCGCCGAGAAGGAAACCCTCGGCCTCTCCGTCGCCGACCACCTGGCGGCGCTGCGGTGGTACCTGCCGGAGCTGACGGCCGACTTCGTGCTCGCCGACGCCAAGGCGGTCGGTGACCCCGAGCCCGTCAACCGTGCGGCAGAATCGCTGGGAGCCCGACTGGTCCTCGCCCCCGTCGCGGTCGACGACGGTACTCCCCGTCATGATCCTGCTGCTCTGGGCGCCGCCCTGGTGCCCGTACTGGGCGCCGATCGTTAGACACGTACGTAATCTCCGGCGACACGCCGGAACGGGTCCGTGAGGGGACGCACATGGCGATGACGGCTGCGGTCAAGGACGAGCTGAGTCGGGTCGACGTGCCCAAGCCCTGCTGCCGGCGGGCGGAGATGGCGGCGCTGCTGCGGTTCGCCGGTGGGCTGCACATCGTCTCCGGCCGGGTGGTGGTGGAGGCGGAACTCGACACGGGTGCGGTGGCCCGCCGGCTGCGGCGCGAGATCGCCGAGGTCTACGGCTATCCGAGCGAGATCCACGTGCTCGCCTCCGGCGGGCTGCGCAAGGGCAGCCACTTCATCGTCCGGGTCGTCAAGGACGGCGAGGCGCTGGCCCGGCAGACCGGCCTGCTGGACGTGCGGGGTCGGCCGGTGCGGGGGCTTCCACCGCACGTGGTCGCGGCCAGCGTGTGCTGCGCGGTGTCGGCCTGGCGGGGCGCGTTCATGGCGCACGGTTCGCTGACCGAGCCGGGCCGCTCCAGCGCCCTGGAGATCACCTGCCCGGGCCCGGAGTCCGCGCTCGCCCTGGTCGGCGCGGCGCGGCGGATCGGCATCACCGCCAAGAACCGCGAGGTACGCGGCGTCGACCGGGTGGTGGTCAAGGACGGCGACGCGATCGCCGCGCTGCTGACCCGGATCGGCGCCCACGCCAGCGTGCTGGCCTGGGAGGAGCGCCGGGTGCGGCGCGAGGTGCGCGCGACGGCCAACCGGCTGGCGAACTTCGACGACGCCAACCTGCGGCGCTCGGCCCGCGCGGCGGTGGCCGCCGCGGCCCGGGTGACCCGGGCACTGGAGATCCTCGCCGACGACGCGCCGGAGCACCTGACCTCGGCCGGCCGGCTACGGCTGGAGCACCGGCAGGCGTCCCTGGAGGAACTGGGCGCGCTGGCGGACCCGCCGCTGACCAAGGACGCCATCGCGGGCCGGATCCGCCGGTTGCTGGCCCTGGCCGACAAGCGGGCGCGCGACCTGGGCATCCCGGATACCGAAGCGGCCGTCACGCCCGACATGCTCGTGGTCTGATAGGACGGTGGGCCGTCACCGCGCGGGCAGGGCAGCCACCCGGCGCAGCGTGGCTCGGCGCGCTCGGATATGGTCGCTGCGTACGGCAAGGGGGCCGACACCGGCGCTCCCCGCCGTGCCCACCGCCTCGACGGCGGTCAGGTCCCTCGGACCGCGGCGGGGTGGCCGAGATGAACCGTCAACGGCCGGCCCCAACGGTCGGCGCACACCACTTCGCCGGCCGAGGGTCTCCCCGCCGGCGGACCAGAACGCGAGGAGATGGGACCTGTGACCATCCGGGTTGGCATCAACGGCTTCGGCCGGATCGGCCGTAACTTCTTCCGGGCAGTGCTGGCGTCCGGCGCTGACATCGAGGTCGTGGCGGTCAACGACCTCACCGACAACGGCACGCTCGCCCACCTTGTCAAGTACGACAGCATCCTGGGTCGCCTCCCGCAGGAGGTCAAGGCCACCGCCGACGAGATCACCGTCGGTGGCAAGAGCATCAAGGCGTACGCCGAGAAGGACCCGGCGGCGCTGCCGTGGGGCGACGTCGGCGCGGACGTGGTCATCGAGTCCACCGGCTTCTTCACCGACGCCACCAAGGCGCGGGCGCACATCGACGGTGGGGCCAAGAAGGTCATCATCTCGGCGCCGGCCAAGAACGAGGACGTCACCATCGTGCTCGGCGTCAACCAGGACGCCTACGACCCGGCCCAGCACACCATCATCTCGAACGCCTCCTGCACCACCAACTGCCTCGCCCCGATGGCGAAGGTGCTGCACGACACGTTCGGCATCGAGCGTGGTCTGATGACCACCATCCACGCGTACACCCAGGACCAGAACCTCCAGGACGCGCCGCACAAGGACCTGCGCCGGGCCCGGGCCGCCGCGCTGAACATCGTGCCGACCTCGACCGGCGCCGCGAAGGCCATCGGCCTGGTGCTGCCGGATCTGAAGGGCAAGCTCGACGGGTACGCGCTGCGGGTGCCGATCCCCACCGGCTCCGCCACCGACCTCACCGTCACCGTCGGCCGGGAGACCACGGTGGACGAGGTCAACGCCGCGCTGAAGGCCGCCGCGGACGGCCCGCTGAGGGGCATCCTGACCTACAACGAGGACCCGATCGTCTCCGCCGACATCGTCACCGACCCGGCGTCGTGCATCTTCGACGCGCCGCTGACCAAGGTCATCGGCAACCAGGTCAAGGTGGTCGGCTGGTACGACAACGAGTGGGGCTACTCGAACCGCCTGGTCGACCTCGTGAAGCTCGTGGGTTCGTCGCTGTGAGTGCGAGGAGTGAGCTTGCGAGCCCCGCAGTCACGAACGGAAGGCTAGCTCTGTGAGTGGCATCCGCACCCTCGACGACCTGCTCGCCGAGGGGGTGTCGGGTCGGCGCGTGCTGGTGCGCGCCGACCTGAACGTCCCGCTCGACAAGCAGACCGGCGAGATCACTGATGACGGCAGGATCCGCGCGGTGCTGCCGACCCTGGGTGCGCTCACCGAGGCCGGTGCCAAGGTGGTCGTCTGCTCGCACCTGGGCCGGCCGAAGGGCGCGCCGGATCCGCAGTTCAGCCTCGGCCCGGTCGCCGGCCGGCTCGGCGAACTGCTCGGCACGCCGGTGCACTTCGCCACCGACACGGTCGGCGAGTCGGCCACCGCCACCGTGGCGGCGCTCGCCGACGGCGAGGTGGCGCTGCTGGAGAATCTCCGCTTCAACAAGGGTGAGACCAGCAAGGACGACGCCGAGCGGGGCGCCTTCGCGGACCAGCTCGCCGCGTTCGGCGACGCGTACGTCGACGACGCGTTCGGTGCCGTGCACCGCAAGCACGCCAGCGTCTACGACGTGCCCGCGCGGCTGCCGCACGTCGCCGGCCGCCTGGTGCTGCGGGAGGTGGAGGTCCTCTCCACGCTCACCGGCGACCCCGAGCGGCCGTACGTGGTGGTGCTGGGTGGCTCCAAGGTCTCCGACAAGCTCGCGGTGATCGAGGCGCTGCTGCCGACCGTCGACCGGCTGCTCATCGGCGGCGGCATGTGCTTCACCTTCCTCAAGGCGCAGGGCCACGAGGTGGGCACCTCGCTGCTCGAGAAGGACATGGTCGAGACCTGCCGCAACCTGCTGGAGCGCGCCGACGGCAAGATCCTGCTCCCGGTCGACGTGGTGGCCGCGGACGCCTTCGCCCCGGACGCCGCGCACGACGTGGTGCCCGCCGACGGCATCCCCAGCCACCGGGTGGGGCTCGACATCGGGCCGGAGACCGTCGCCGGGTTCGCCGCCGCGCTGCGCGGTTCGGAGGGTGGCCCCACCAACGCGCGGACGATCTTCTGGAACGGCCCGATGGGCGTGTTCGAGATGGCGGCGTTCGCCAACGGCACCCGGGGCGTCGCCGAGGCGATCGCGGCCTCCGACGCCTTCAGCGTGGTCGGTGGCGGTGACTCGGCCGCCGCGGTGCGGGCGCTGGGGCTGGACGAGAAGTCCTTCGGGCACATCTCCACCGGCGGTGGCGCCTCCCTGGAATACCTGGAGGGCAAGACCCTCCCCGGCATCGCGGCCCTGGAGAACTGATGGCACCCGCTCCCCGCCGGCCGCTGATGGCCGGCAACTGGAAGATGAACCTCAACCACCTCGAGGCGAACCTGCTGGTGCAGAAGCTGGCCGCCAGCCTCACCGAGAAGCAGCTGACCGAGGTCGAGACGGTGGTCCTGCCGCCGTACACCGACCTGCGTACGGTGCAGACCGTGGTGGAGGGCGACAAGCTGCTCATCGGCTACGGCGCGCAGGATCTCTCCCCGCACGCGTCGGGCGCCTACACCGGCGAGATCGCCGGGCCGATGCTGGCCAAGCTGGGCTGCACGTACGTGGTGGTCGGGCACTCCGAGCGGCGGGCCTACCACCGCGAGGACGACGCGCTGGTCGGTGCCAAGGTGCAGGCGGCGCTGGCCCACGGGCTCACCCCGATCCTCTGCGTGGGGGAGGGGCTGGACGTCCGGGAGCAGGGCACCCACGTGGCGCACTGCACCGACCAGCTCGACGCGGCGCTGAAGGGGCTGAGCCCGGAGCAGGTGACCGCGGTGGTGGTCGCCTACGAGCCGGTCTGGGCGATCGGCACCGGCAAGACGGCCACCCCGGAGGATGCCCAGGAGGTGTGCGGCGCGCTGCGGGCCCGGCTGGCCGAGACCCTCGACCAGGGCACCGCCGACCAGGTCCGGATCCTCTACGGCGGCTCGGTGAAGTCGTCGAACGTCGCCTCGATCATGGCCCAGCCGGACGTGGACGGCGCCCTGGTCGGTGGCGCCAGCCTGGACGCCGAGGAGTTCGCGAAGATCTGCCGCTTCCCGGAGCACATCACCGGCTGATCGCTCGCTATCCTTGACTCCGCCCGTCCGCCGGTCGGTGCCGCCGTGCCCGAACTGCCCGGGCTCGGATCGTAACGAGAGGACTGACCCCCGCCATGCCGATCTGGTTCGCCTACACGTTGATCGTGTTGCTGGTCATCACGAGCTTCCTGCTCGTCCTGCTCATCCTGCTGCACCGCGGCAAGGGCGGTGGTATGTCCAGCATGTTCGGCGGTGGCGTCAGCTCCAGCCTGGCTGGCTCGTCGGTGGCCGAGAAGAACCTCGACCGCTACACCGTTCTGGTGGGCATCGTCTGGTTCGCCTGCATCATCGGGCTCGGGCTCTGGCTCCGGCTTGAGGTAGGTACGGGCGTCTGAGCAGGCCCCCGAGGCGTACAATCTGCGCGCGGTCCGTCACCGACGGGCCGCGCGCAGTCCGTTTCACCCGCTGCACCGCGTCGCCCGCCGTCACCCCCCGACGGCGGTCCCCTCCGACGACAGGAGCTAGCGCCGTGCCGAACGGCCACGTCATCCGGGGCGCCCGGGTCGGGTCCGCGCCTCCCCGCCACCCCGAACGTCACCAGCCGGTCCCGTGCCGGTCGGTCAGCTACTGGTGCCGCAACGGGCACCGCACCGACATCCGGATCGTCGCCGACGCGGCGGCCCCGAGCGTCTGGGACTGCCCCCGCTGCGGGCTGCCGGCCGGTCAGGATGCCCAGGATCCCCCCGGCCGGACCCGGCCAGAGCCGTACAAGACGCACCTGGCGTACGTGAAGGAACGGCGTACCGACGCCGAGGGTGAGGCGATCCTCGCCGAGGCCCTGGCCGCGCTGCGCCAGCGTCGCGGCGCTGACTGAGCCCTTCCTGTCACCGCAGGCTGCGGAAGCGGGCGGGGAGGTCGGCGGCCGCGGCGCGGTCGAGCAGCCAGAGGGTGCGTCCGGTCCCCTGCACGCCGGCGGCCGGCACCTGCACCGGCCCGGCGCCGCCCAGCGCCATACCGACCGCGTGAGCCTTGTCGGCACCGCCGGCCACCAGCCACACCTCCTCGGCGGTGTTGATCGCCGGCAGGGTGAGGGTGACGCGTACCGGCGGCGGCTTCGGGCTGCCCCGGACCGCGCTCACCGGCCGGCTCTCGTGGTGCACCGGGTGCCCCGGGAAGACCGAGGCGACGTGCCCGTCCTCGCCGACGCCGAGCATCAGCACATCGAAGTGGGGCAGCACGGCGGTGCCGGGCCGGGCCGCCCGGGCGAGTTCCGCCGCGTACCGGGCGGCGGCCTCCTCCGGGTCGGCCCCGGCATCGGAGGCCGGCACGGGGTGGACCCGGGACGGATCCACCGGCAGCGCGTCGAGCAGCGCCGCGCGGGCCTGGGTCTCGTTGCGCTCCGGATCGCCGGCCGGCAGGAACCGTTCGTCGCCCCACCAGAAATCCACCCGGGACCAGTCCACGGCGTCCCGGGCCGGCAGCGCGCCCACCGCACGGTAGACCGCCGCGGCGATCCGCCCGCCGGTGAGCACCACCGACGCCTGGCCCCGTTCGGCCTGCGCGTCGAGCAGCCTCACCACCAACCGGGCCGCGACCGCCTGCGCCAGCAGGTCGGCGTCGGCGTGGACGGCGACACTCGCCTCACTCATGCTGTCCTTCCGCGACCGCGGGGCGGTCGGTGTCGTGCCTGCGGGGGTGGGTCAGGAGGCGGGGCTCGTGGCGGTGTGCGCGGTGACGCCGGCCTCGGCCCGCTTGGCGGTGGCCGGATCCCGCCAGATGTGCACCCGCTGGCCCGGCCGCCGCTCCAGGTTCGCCAGCCCGGCGAAGGCGCCCAGCGCCTCCGCGTACACCTGGTCGGGGCCGAGCCGGCGCAACTCCTCGGCCAGTTCGTCGCCGAGCGGCCGACGCACCAGCGGAAGGACCCGGTCCTCCTGGCCGGTACGCCGGAAGGTGGCCATGCTGTCCTCGCGGGTCAGCGTCAGCTCGTCGCCGTTGGCGCAGCGCAGCTGGACCTCGCGCATCCGGGGAAACTCCCGTGTCCGGTCCCAGCGCGGCTTGATGCCCAGCCGGCTGCGCAGCCAGCCGCGCATCAGCGCGGCGGTCGGGTCGGCCGGCGGCGCGACCAGCGCGGCCTCGGTGAGCTGCGCCTCGGTGGTGTCGAACGCGCCGGCCACCAGGGTGCGCCACGGGGTGATCCGGGTCCACGCGAGGTCGGTGTCGCCGGGGGCGTAGTCCCGGGCCCGCTGCCGCAGCGCCGCGATCGGGTCGGCGGCCTGCGCGGTGTCGGTGATGCGCCGGTCGGCGACCACGCCGAGGAAGTCCGTGGCGATCTCCTCCGGCGGCTCGCCGTGCCACCAGGTGACCACCGGTACGTCCGGCACCAGCAGCGGCATCACCACCGACTCGGCGTGCAGCGCCAGCCGCCCGTACATCCGCATCACCACGGCCTCGCACGGTCCCAGCCGCCCGCCGACCACGATCTCCGCGTCGAGGCGGTTGCGGTCCCGGTCGGTGTCCGAGCGGACCACCACCAGCAGCCGGCACGGATGCGCGGCGGCGGCGATGGTGGCCGCCGCCTCCGCGTCGCGGACCCGCTTCTCGTCCACCACCACGATCAGGGTCAGCGCCATCCCGCTGGCCACCCCGCCGGCGCTGCGCCGTTCGGCGGCGAGCGCCTTGACCACCTCGTTGCCGGTGGTGTCCCACAGTCCGATCACCGCAGCCTCCTGCCTCGCTCGCCGTGCCCGCCTCGCGCCGCCGCCTCGCTTCGCTCACCGGCGACGCAAGGTGCCGTGGTGCTGAACCCAATGGTTCGCTCGCTCCGCTCGCTCACGCCCGCCGCCAGGACCGGCCCTCGCGGGCCAGCATCTCGTCGGAGGCCCGGGGGCCCCACTCGCCGGCCCGGTAGGGCTCGGGCTTCGTGCCCTCCCAGGCGTGCTCCAGCGGATCCACCACGGCCCAGCTCTGCTCGACCTCGGCGGCGTCCGGGAAGAGCGTCCGGTCGCCGATCAGCACGTCCAGGACCAGCCGCTCGTACGCCTCCGGGCTGGACTCGGTGAACGCCTCGCCGTACTGGAAGTCCATCGCGATGTCGCGGACCTCCATCGTGGTCCCCGGCACCTTGGAACCGAACTTGAGCACCACGCCCTCGTCCGGCTGGACCCGGATCACCAGCTGGTTGTTGCCGAGCATCTCCATGTCGGCCGGGTTGAACGGCAGGTGCGGTGCCTGCTTGAACATCACCGCGACCTCGGTGACCCGCCGCGGCAGCCGCTTGCCGGCCCGGATGTAGAACGGCACCTCCGCCCACCGGCGGTTCTGGATGCCGAGCCGCACCGCCACGTACGTCTCGGTGGTCGAGGTCGGCGGGACGCCGTTCTCCTCCAGGTAGCCCTTGGCCCGCTGGCCACCGACCCAGCCGGGCAGGTACTGCCCGCGTACGGTGCCCTGCGCCACGTCGCCCGGCAGGGTGATGGCCTTGAGCACCTTGAGCTTCTCGGCCCGGATCTCGTCGGCGTCGAAGCTGGTCGGCTCCTCCATCGCCACCAGGGCGAGCAGCTGGAGCAGGTGGTTCTGCAACACGTCGCGCGCGGTGCCGACCGAGTCGTAGAAGCCCGCCCGGCTGCCGATCCCGACGTCCTCGGCCATGGTGATCTGCACCGAGTCGACGTACTGCGAGTTCCACAGCGGCTCGAAGAGGCTGTTGGCGAAGCGCAGGGCGAGGATGTTCTGGACCGTCTCCTTGCCCAGGTAGTGGTCGATGCGGAACACG
This sequence comes from Micromonospora sp. WMMD1082, assembly GCF_029626175.1. Classification (NCBI taxonomy): domain Bacteria; kingdom Bacillati; phylum Actinomycetota; class Actinomycetes; order Micromonosporales; family Micromonosporaceae; genus Micromonospora; species Micromonospora sp. WMMD1082. The sequence goes on from NZ_JARUBM010000002.1 coordinate 4,947,461, forward strand.
TCCTGCCGGGTGAAGACGTCGTCGACCAGGTCGTTGAGCGCCTTGGCCGAGGGCAGGTCGTTGCCGAACGGCTTCTCCACCACCACCCGGCGCCAGCCGCCGCACTTCTCGTTGTCGGCCATGCCGGTGCGGGCCAGCTGCTTGAGCACCACCGGGAAGGCCGCCGGCGGGATGGAGAAGTAGAACGCCGCGTTGCCGTGGATGCCGTGGCTGTCGCGCAGGCTGTCCAGACAGTGCGTGAGATTGTCGAACGCGGCGTCGTCGTCGAACGACCCACCGACGAACTTGATGTTGTGTTCGAGCCGCGACCACACCTCCTCCCGCCACGGCGTCCGGGAGTGTGCCCTGGCCGCCTCGCGGGCCAGCGAGGCGAAGTCGCCATCGCCCCAGTCCCGCCGGGCGAACCCGACCACCACGAAACCGGGCGGTAGCAGCCCCCGGTTGGCCAGGTCGTAGACCGCCGGCAACAGCTTCTTCTGGGCCAGGTCACCGGTCACCCCGAAGATCACCAGAGCGCAGGGCTCCGGGATCCGTGGTAGTCGCCGGTCCTGCGGGTCGCGCAGCGGGTTCACTCTGTCTCCTCTGTTCGCGACTGTGGGGCTCGCAGGATCGGCTCACTCCTCGCGCTCACGGTGCCTTCCCGATCCTGGTCGTCCACGTCCATCGTCATGCCCGCAGCGACCCGACCGCGTCGAGCAGTTGGGCCAGGCCCGCCGACCGCTCGGTGAGGTGCAGCCGCAGCAGCGGGCGCTCGCGACCGGCCAGGGCCTGCCGGTCGCCGGCGGCCTGTGCCGCCTGTAGTTCCCCGAAGGAGTACGGCTTTCCGGGCACCGGTAGATCAACGCCGACCGTACCGGTTACCTGAAGAAAGCTACCCACCTGTGGCCCGCCCTTGTGGTACTGCCCGGTGGAGTGCAGGTAGCGCGGACCCCAACCGAAGGTGACCGGCCGGCCGGTGGCCCCGGCCAGCAGCGGACGCAGCCGGGCCGCGGTGGCGTCGGCGTGCCGGTCGAGGTACGCCGTCACCGCCAGGTAGCCCTCGTCGCCGATCCCGTCGAGCAGGTGGCGCAGCGCGCCGGCCAGGTCACCCGGTGCGCCCGGGGCCGTGTACACCTCGATCGCGCCCTCGACGGAGGACGGCGCCGGCGCCGGCGCGCCCGCGGCCAGGATCGCGGCGGTGTGCTCCTTGGCCTCGGTCACGTTCGGCTGGTCGAACGGGTTGACCCCGAGCACCGTGGCGGCGATGGCGGTCGCGTACTCCCAGGCCAGGAACTGGGCGCCGAGCGGGCCGTTGACCGCGATGTCGGGCGCCGCCGTCCCGGGAGCGGGCACGTCGCCGGCGGCGAGCGCGCCGCCGTAGCTGACGGTGAGCAGCTCGCCGCCGCCGACCCCGGGGCTGTCCGGTGACTCGACCACCACGGGCAGGATGCCGAGGCCGTCCTTGCCGGTGGACTCGGCGAGCAGCTGCTCCACCCAGTCGCCGAGCCCTTCGACGCCGGTGCCGTCGGCGAGCAGCACCACCCGGTCCCGCCCGGCGGTGGCCGCGGCGGCGAGGGCGGCGCCGAGCGCCAGCCCGGGGTTGCCCTCCGTCCGGCCCAGCGACGCCGCGAACGCGTCGGCCTGGTCGAGCAGGTCGGCCACGGCGACGCCGGCCAGCGCGCAGGGGACCAGCCCGAACGCGGTCAGCGCCGAGTAGCGACCGCCCACCCCGGCGTCGGCGGGCACGGTGATCGCACCCAGCTCGGCGGCGACCGCCTCCAGCGGTGAGCCCGGGTCGGTGACGATGACGAAGTGGCGGCCGGCCTCGGCCTCGGTCATCCCCGCGTCCAGGAACGCCTGCCAGTAGGCGCGCCGGTGGCTGTCGGTCTCCACCGTGGTGCCGGACTTGCTGGCCACCACCACCACGGTGCGTTCCAGCCGGTCGCTCAGCGCGGCCCGGACCTGCCCGGGATCGGTGGTGTCGAGCACGGTCAGCGGGCGCCCGGTGGTGCGGGCGATGACCTCCGGCGCGAGCGACGAGCCGCCCATGCCGGCGAGCACCACATGATCCAGGTCGGCCAGCTCCGCCGTCAGCTCGGCGAGCTGGGGGAGCAGCTCGCGACTGCGGCGGTGGGTGTCCACCCAGCCGAGGCCGGCCGCCGCGCCGGTCGCCGCCTCCGGACCCCACAGCGTCGGGTCCTTGGCCGCCAGCCGGGCCGGTACGTCGGCGTCGACCAGGGCCTGCCGGGTGGACGCCGGAGCGCCGGCGTCCACCTCCCGCGCGCCGTAGACCGCGAGACCCGCGGCGGCCTCGGCCGGTGCGGCCAGCAGCTCACCCACGCCGCCACCCGGATTCGGTGGCGACGTGGGCGGCGCCGGGTCGTCGCACCGTCACGCATTTCCTCCGGACCGCGCGGCGGCGTCGGCGTTGCCCCGGGCGGCGTCGCCCGGGTGGCCGGTGCCCTGCCCGGCTGCGGCCAGCGACTTGCGTACGCCGTCGAGCAGCTCGTGCCAGCTCGACTCGAACTTCTCCACGCCCTCACGCTCCAGCGTGTCGATCACGTCGGCCAGGTCCACGCCCACCGAGGCGAGGTCCGCGAAGACCTGCCGTGCGTCGTCGTAGGCGCCGGTGACGGTGTCGGGGTGGGTCTCGCCGTGCTCGGCGTACGCGTGGATGACCGGCTCCGGCATGGTGTTGACCGTGCCGGGGGCGATCAGCTCCTCGACATAGATGACGTCCCGGTAGTCCGGGTTCTTGGTCGAGGTGGAGGCCCACAGCGGCCGCTGCGGGTGCGCCCCGGCGTCGGCCAGGGCCCGCCAGCGGTCGGTGGCGAAGACCTCGCTGTAGCGCTCGTACGCCAACCGGGCGTTGGCCACGGCGGCCTTGCCGCGCAGCGCCTTGGCCTGCTCCGAGCCGAGCTTCTCCAGCCGGGCGTCGACCTCGGTGTCGACCCGGGAGACGAAGAAGGAGGCCACCGAGCCGATCGTGCTCAGGTCGTGACCGTTCGCCTTCGCCTGCTCCAGGCCGGCCACGAAGGCCTCCATCACCTGCGAGTAGCGGTCCAGGCCGAAGATGAGCGTGACGTTGACGCTGATCCCCTCGGCCAACGCTGCGGTGATCGCCGGCAGACCGGCCTCGGTCGCCGGGATCTTGATGAACAGGTTCGGCCGGTCGACCAGCCACCACAGCGCCTTGGCCTCGGCCACGGTGCGCTGCGCGTCGTGGGCCAGCCGCGGGTCCACCTCGATGGAGACCCGACCGTCGACGCCCGCGCTGGCGTCGTACGACGGGCGCATCACGTCGCAGGCCCACCGCACGTCGTACGTGGTGAGCATGCGGACGGCCTCTTCCACGTCGACGCCCCGGGCGGCCAGGTCCCGCAGCTGCCAGTCGTACTCGTCGGCGGCGCTCAACGCCTTCGCGAAGATCGTCGGGTTGGTGGTCACCCCGACGACGTGCTTCTCCGTGCGCAGCTGGTCCAGCCCGCCGGAGCTCAGTCGTACCCGGGAAAGATCGTCGAGCCAGACCGCCACTCCCGTGGCGGTCAGCTCGCCCAGCCTGTCGGTCGTCATGTGCGCCAACGCCTCCCTCAGTTGCCGGTCGTGAAACCGGTGATGTCACCGACGCGGGTCAGCGCCGCGTGCGCGGCGGCGACGATCCGGTCGGGGGTGAAGCCGAACTGCTCGAAGAGCACGGAGTGCGGGGCACTCGCGCCGTAGTGCTCCAGGCTGACGCTCTCGCCGCAGTCGCCGACGATCCCGCGCCAGGACATCGCGATGCCCGCCTCCACGCTTACCCGGGCCTTTACCCCGCGTGGCAGCACCGACTCCCGGTACGCCTCGTCCTGCTCGTGGAACCACTCCTGGCAGGGCATCGAGACCACCCGGGTGGGGGTGCCGTCGGCCTCCAGCCGCTCCCGGGCGGTCAGGCAGAGCTGCACCTCGGAGCCGGTGCCGATGATGATCACCTGAGGCTTGCCGTTGGACGCCTCGGCCAGCACGTAGCCGCCCTTGGCGACCCCGTCGGCCCCGGCCAGCTGCGAGCGGTCCAGGGTCGGCAGGGCCTGGCGGCTCAGCGCCAACGCGGTCGGCCGGTCGGTGTGTTCGAGGGCCTGCCGCCAGGCCCACACCGTCTCGTTGGCGTCGGCCGGCCGGACCACGTCGAGGCCGGGGATGGCCCGCAGCGCGGTCAGGTGCTCCACCGGCTGGTGGGTCGGGCCGTCCTCGCCGAGGCCGATGGAGTCGTGCGTCCAGACGTAGACCACCGGCAGCTTCATCAGCGCGGCCAGCCGCACCGAGGGGCGCATGTAGTCGCTGAACACCAGGAAGGTGCCGCCGTACGGGCGGGTGCCGCCGTGCAGGGCGATGCCGTTGAGGATCGCGCCCATGGCGTGCTCGCGGATGCCGAAGTGCAGCGTCCGGCCGTACTCGTGGCCGGGGAACTCCTTGGTCGCGTACTGGCTGGGGACGAAGGAGGGCTCGCCCTTCATCGTGGTGTTGTTGCTCTCGGCCAGGTCGGCGGAGCCACCCCACAGCTCGGGCAGCACCGGCGCGAGCGCGGCCAGCACCTTGCCGGAGGCCGCCCGGGTGGCGACACCCTTGGCGTCGGCGGGGAACTCCGGCAGCGCGTCGGTCCAGCCCTCGGGGAGCGTACGACCGGCCAGCCGGTCGTAGAGGGCACGGCGCTCCGGGTTGGCCTGCGACCAGGCGTCGAAGGCGCCCGTCCACTCCTGCTGCGCGGCCTCGCCGCGGCGCAGCGTCTCCCGGGTGTGGCCGAGCACCTCCTCGGTGACCTCGAACGAGCCGGCCGGGTCGAAGCCGAGGATCTGCTTGGTGGCGGCCACCTCGTCGGCGCCCAGCGCCGAGCCGTGGATCTTGCCGGTGTTCTGCTTGTTCGGTGCCGGCCAGCCGATGATGGTGCGCAGCGCGATGAACGATGGGCGACCGGTCTCGGCCCGGGCGGCCAGTAGCGCCTGGTACAACTCCTCGGCGTTCTCGTGGTAGTCGCCCTCTTCGGCCTCGCCGCGCCGCCAGTCGACCGTCTGTACGTGCCAGCCGTACGCCGCGTAGCGGGCCGCCACGTCCTCGCTCAACGCGATCCGGGTGTCGTCCTCGATCGAGATCTCGTTGTCGTCGTAGATCACGCAGAGGTTGCCCAGCTGCTGGTGCCCGGCCAGCGCGCTGGCCTCGTGGCTGATGCCCTCTTCGATGTCGCCGTCCGAGGCGATGCACCAGATGTGGTGGTCGAAGGCCGACTCGCCGGCCTCGGCCTCCGGGTCGAACAGGCCGCGCTCGCGTCGCGCCGCCATCGCCATGCCGACGGCGTTGCCCAGGCCCTGCCCGAGCGGCCCGGTGGTGGTCTCCACGCCGGGGGTGTGCCCGTGCTCGGGGTGACCGGGGGTGAGCGAGCCCCACTGCCGCAGCGACTTCAGGTCGTCCAGGCTGAGCGGGTAGCCGGCGAGGAAGAGCTGGATGTAGAGCGTCAGGCTGGAGTGGCCGGCGGAGAGGACGAACCGGTCCCGGCCGGGCCAGTTCGGATCGGCGGGGTTGTGCCGCATGACCCGGTTGAACAGCAGGTACGCCGCGGGGGCGAGACTCATCGCGGTGCCCGGGTGGCCGTTGCCGGATTTCTCCACGGCGTCCATGGCCAACACGCGGACGGTGTCCACGGCGCGGCGGTCGAGGTCGGACCAGTCAAGTGCGGGGTGCTCGGGTCGGTTGGCAGCCACGGTGGTTTGTGCTCCTCGGCGAGATGGGCGGAACCCTCACTGGTGACCCTATCGAGCGCGGCTAAACGTGCGCCCGAGGATCTCAGCATGCTGGTCTGTACGTTTCCGGTCGGCCCTGCGGTTCAGCCGCCGGTGTGACGGTTGGCACCGTTACCGGGTCGCCCGGGCAGCCAAAACGACAACGCGTAGTGTGTGGGGGCGGTGGGTGGACCCGAGCCGGTTCCCGCCGCCCCGACCTCCCCTGCCGACGCCGGAAGGTGGCAATCCGTGAGCATGATCACCGAGCGCCCCGTCAGCAACCCTGCCGGGCAGACGCCGGTGCGTGCGACCGAGGAGGTCCCGGCCCGCCCCCGCGACCTGCGGGCGGTGCTGGCGGCGTACGTGACGCTGACCAAGCCGCGGATCGTGGAACTGCTGCTGGTCACCACGGTGCCGGCGATGATGCTCGCGCACGGTGGGATGCCGTCGCTGTGGCTGGTCGCGGTGGTGCTGGTCGGTGGCTCGCTCGCGGCCGGCGCGGCCAGCGTGCTCAACTGCTATATCGACCGCGACATCGACGAGGTGATGCGGCGGACGAAGCGTCGCCCGTTGCCGGCGCACACCGTGACGCCGCGCAACGCGTTGATCTTCGGCCTGGTGCTCGCGGTGGTCTCCGTCACGCTGATGGCGGCCTTCACCAACCTGCTCGCCGCCGGGCTGACGCTGGCCGCGATCCTCTACTACGACGTCGTCTACACGCTGTGGCTCAAGCGCACGACGGCGACGAACACATTCTGGGGTGGCGCCTGCGGTGCCGCGCCGGTGCTGATCGGCTGGGCGGCGGTGACCGGCTCGTTGTCGCCGGTGGCGTGGGCGCTGTTCGGGGTGGTCTTCTTCTGGCAGATGCCGCATTTCTACCCGCTGGCCATGAAGTACAAGGACGACTATGCCCGGGCCGGCATCCCGATGCTGCCGGTGGTGGCCTCGGTCCGGCGGGTCAACGCCGAGATCGTGCTGTTCGCCTGGCTGACGGTGCTCACCTCGCTGGCCGTCTGGGCGCTGGGCCTGAGCCCGGTCTACGGCGTGCCGACGCTGGTGGTGGGCGTGATCTTCCTGATGGAGGCGCACAAGCTCGCCGGGCGGGCCAGTCGGGGCGAGCCGGTCAAGCCGATGCGGCTGTTCCACTGGTCGACGACGTACCTGACGATCGTCTTCGCCGCCGCCGCACTCGACGCCCTGCTCTAACCGTTTCGGAGTTGGGGCATAGATCAGTATGGTCCGGTTGATGGTGGTCTGCCGCGCTGGTTTCACGCGCTTTCGTCCGGATAAATGCGGGCGAAACGTCTTTGGTCTTCCTTAAACGCGCGGGTAACGGGTATCACAAAAGCTTCATGGTTCTCGCCCCTGTGAGTAGATGTCTGCTTAGGCTCGCGTCATGGCAGATGGTTCCGATACGACGCTGACGGCCGATCAGACCGCCTCCGCGCAGGCCCCCGACGGGCTCGTCGCGGGCATCAAGTCGTTCGCCGCCGGGCACGGCGGGGCGAAGGCGGTCATCGAGTACGTCGGCAAGCGCGGCGCCCGCATCGTCCTGGTGGGCTCCGACGGCGAGTGGGGCGACCAGTTCGCCGAGGACACGGTCGCCGCCCGTGAGGCCTGCGCGCAGGCCGGGGTCGCCGTGGAGAACGCCTGGGAGCGGGAGCTGATGGACCAGATGCGCCCGAGCAACGACCTGTGGCGCTCGATGGCCCGACGCACGATGGCCCGCTGACATACATGACCGATCACCACCAGCCGGCCCGGGGGAAACCCCGGGTCGCTCTCGTCACCTGCACCGAACTGGCCGATCTCGACGCGGACGACCGCCTCGTCCTCGACCCGCTGACCGCACGCGGGATCGCCGCGGAAGCCGTCGTCTGGGACGATCCGGGCGTCGACTGGGCCGGGTACGACCTGGCCGTGCTCCGTTCACCCTGGGACTACATGTCCCGCCGCGACGAGTTCGTCGCCTGGGCCGGCCGCGTACCCCGGCTGGTCAACCCGGCCGACGTGGTGCGCTGGAACACCGACAAGCGCTACCTCGACGAACTCTGCGCCGCCGGCGTGCCGACGGTGCCCACCGGCTGGGTGCTGCCCGGCGAGCCGTGGCAGCCGCCGGCCGACCGGGGCGAGTACGTCGTCAAGCCGGCCGTCAGCGCCGGCAGCCAGGACACCGGCCGCTACGACCTGGCCGATCCGGAGCACCGGCAACTCGCCGTGGCCCACGTGCGCCGGCTCGGCGCGGCCGGCCGGGTCACCATGATCCAGCCGTACCTGAGCGCCGTCGACACCGCCGGGGAGACCGCGCTGCTCTACTTCGCCGGCCCGCAGGGGCTGGCCTTCAGCCACGCCATCCGCAAGGGGCCGATGCTGACCGGGCCGGACGAGGGTGTGGCGGGGCTCTACAAGGTCGAGGAGATCACCGCGCGGACGGCGCAGCCGGCCCAGCTCGCGGTCGCGGAGAAGACCCTCGCGGCGGTGCCGGGCGGGTCGGGTCGGCTGCTCTACGCCCGGGTGGACCTGATCCCCGGCCCGGACGGCGCGCCGGTGCTGGTGGAGCTGGAGCTGACCGAGCCGTCGCTGTTCCTCGGCCACGCCGACGGCGCCCCCGACCGCCTCGCCGACGCCATCGTCACCCACCTCGCCCGCGGCACCGCCTGACCGGGAGCGTCAGGCGTGGGCCGCGACCGGCTCCTCGACGGCGGGCGCGGGGGGCGCCGGCTCGACCGGACGACGTTCGCGGGTCGACCAGAGCACGGCCAGGGTGGCGAGCCAGACCAGGCAGGAACCGAGCATGTGGGCGCCGACCAGCAGCTCCGGCAGGTTCGTGAAGTACTGCACGAAGCCGAGCACACCCTGGCCCAGCTCGACCAGGAGCAGGGTCAGGGCGGCCCGCACGGTGTGCGCCGGGGCGCCGACCGCGCGCAGGGCCAGCCAGAGGCCCACGGTCAGGCCGACGAGCAGGAAGACCACGTCGGCGTGGATCTGCGAGATGGCCTGCGGGTCGAGGCCGTTGCGGACCGCGTCGGCGTCGCCGGCGTGCGGGCCGCTGCCGGTCACCGCGACCCCGACGACGATCACCGCCGCGCTGGCCACCACGGTGATCCAGGTCAGGGCCCGCAGCGCCGGTGGCACCAGGACGACCGTGGGTCCGTCCGGCTCGCCCACCCGCCGCCACGGGGCGTACGCGACGAGCAGCAGCAGCATCGAGACCACGAAGTGGATGCCCACGATCGAGGGGTGCAGCTGGGTGCGTACAGTGATCCCGCCGATCACGGCCTGCGCCACGATGCCGAGCACGACGGCCAGCGCGAGCGGCACCACACCGCGCCGGCGCGGGCGGTGTGCCAGCGCGGCCAGCAGGGTGGCGCCCGCGATCAGCACCAGGACGAAGGTGAGCAGGCGGTTGCCGAACTCGATCGCGCCGTGCATGCCCATCTCGGCGGTGGCGGTGTACGACTCGTCGGTGCACCGGGGCCAGGTGGGGCAGCCCAGCCCGGAGGCGGTCAGCCGGACCGCCCCGCCGGTGACGACGATCGCGACGTTCGCGACGATGTTGGCGAACGCCAGGCGGCGCAGCAGGGTGGTGGAGACCGGGAACCGGACGGGTCGCTTCACGAGGCGAATCCTACGCACCGTAGTTGTCACCGATCGGGTGACTCCGCCCCTGCGGTGGTTCGGATCACCGGACCCCGCGTTTGCAGGGCCTGGTTGAATTACGTAACGTGGGTGTTGTGAAAAAGGCGGCGGGGCTCACCGGGCACCAGCCAGCGGCCGGTGCGGCCGCCGGTCGGTCGGTGCCGCCCGCCCACGCCACCCCCCATGCCACGCCCACCGCACCGGCGGCCGACCTGTCGACCCGGGACCGGGTCACCCAGCTGCTGCTGGAGCGCCGCGCCGCCACCGCCGCCCAGCTCGGCGGCGTGCTGGGGCTCAGCCCGGCGGCGATCCGCCGGCACCTCGACGCGATGCTCGCCGACGGCGACGTCGTCGCCCGCGACCAGGACGTACGCGGCCACCGCGGGCGGGGCCGGCCGGCCAAGGTGTTCCTGCTGACCGACGCCGCCCGCAGCCGGTGTGGCACCCACCACTACGACAACATGGCCACCGCCGCGCTGCGTTGGATCGCCCGCACCGGTGGCGCGCAGGCGGTGGAGCAGTTCGCCGCCGAGCAGGTGGCCGCCCTGGAGGCCCGCTGCCGGGCCGCCCTGGCCGGTGCCGGCGACGATCCGATGGCCCGTGCCGAGGCACTCGCCGCAGCGCTGACCGCCGAGGGATACGCTGCCAGTGCGTCCACGATCGCCTCCGGCGGCCAGCTCTGCCAGCACCACTGCCCGGTGGCGCACGTGGCCGCCGAGTTTCCCGCGCTGTGCGAGGCCGAGACCACGGTGATCTCCCGCCTGGTCGGCACCCACGTGCAGCGCCTGGCCACCATCGCGCACGGCGACGGGGTGTGCACCACGCACATTCCGCGTCCGCCGCGTGCCCAGTCCGGTAAGACCGTCACCACTGTGAGGACAGATAGATGACCGAGCAGATCGTCCAGCCCCTGACCCAGGAGGAGCAGCTCGCCGCCCTGGGCAACTACGAGTACGGCTGGGCCGACCCGGACGTCGCGGGGGCCGCGGCCCAGCGCGGCCTCAACGAGGCGGTGGTGCGGGACATCTCGGCCAAGAAGAGCGAGCCGGCCTGGATGCTCGACCTGCGGCTGAAGGGCCTGCGGCTGTTCGGGCGCAAGCCGATGCCGGCCTGGGGCGCCGACCTCACCGGGATCGACTTCGACAACATCAAGTACTTCGTACGCTCCACCGAGAAGCAGGCCGCCAGCTGGGAGGACCTGCCCGAGGACATCAAGAACACCTACGACAAGCTGGGCATCCCGGAGGCGGAGAAGCAGCGCCTGGTCGCCGGTGTCGCCGCCCAGTACGAGTCCGAGGTGGTCTACCACAAGATCCGTGAGGATCTGGAGGAGCAGGGCGTCGTCTTCCTCGACACCGACACCGCGCTGCGGGAGCACGAGGACCTGTTCAAGGAGTACTTCGGCACGGTGATCCCGGTCGGCGACAACAAGTTCGCCGCGCTGAACACCTCCGTGTGGTCCGGTGGCTCGTTCATCTACGTGCCGAAGGGCGTGCACGTGGAGATCCCGTTGCAGGCGTACTTCCGGATCAACACCGAGAACATGGGCCAGTTCGAGCGGACGCTGATCATCGTCGACGAGGGTGCGTACGTGCACTACGTCGAGGGCTGCACCGCGCCCATCTACTCCTCGGACTCGCTGCACAGCGCCGTGGTGGAGATCATCGTCAAGAAGAACGCCCGCTGCCGCTACACCACCATCCAGAACTGGTCGAACAACGTCTACAACCTGGTCACCAAGCGCGCGGTGTGCCACGAGGGCGCGACCATGGAGTGGATCGACGGCAACATCGGCTCCAAGGTGACCATGAAGTACCCGGCGGTCTACATGACCGGTGAGCACGCCAAGGGCGAGGTGCTCTCGGTGGCGATGGCCGGCGAGGGCCAGCACCAGGACGCCGGGGCCAAGATGGTGCACGCCGCACCGCACACCAGCAGCACCATCGTGTCGAAGTCGATCGCCCGGGGCGGCGGCCGCACCTCGTACCGCGGCCTGGTGCAGGTGCTGGAGGGCTCGCACAGCAGCGCCAGCACGGTCAAGTGCGACGCCCTGCTGGTCGACACCATCTCCCGCTCCGACACCTACCCCTACGTCGACATCCGCGAGGACGACGTGTCGATGGGGCACGAGGCGACCGTCTCGAAGGTGAGCGAGGACCAGCTCTTCTACCTGATGAGCCGGGGCCTGAGCGAGGACGAGGCGATGGCGATGATCGTGCGCGGCTTCATCGAGCCGATCGCCAAGGAACTGCCCATGGAGTACGCCCTGGAACTCAACCGCCTGATCGAGTTGCAGATGGAGGGCGCGGTCGGCTGACCCCGCCCACGTGGCGGTGGGCCGCGCCTGCCCCGGCCCGCCTCCGGTTCACCTGACACCGCCGTCGCACATACCAGCAAGGAAGAGATGACTACCCAGGCTTCCGCGCCGCCCAGCACCAAGTCGCAGGCGCTGCGCTCGTACGATGTCGCCGACTTCCCGGCCCTCACCGGCCTGGAGGAGGAGTGGCGCTTCACCCCGCTCAAGCGGCTGCGCGGGCTGGTCGGCGACGACCAGGCCGCCACCGGCACGGTCCGGCACGAGTACGCCGACCTGCCAGAGGGCGTGTCCGTCGAGCGGATCGGCCACGAGGACCCGCGGCTGGGCAGCGTGCTCACCCCGGTCGACCGGGTGAGCGCGCTCGCGTACGGCGGGGCCGGGCAGGCGCTGCTGGTGCGCATCGCGCAGGACGCCGTGGTGAGCGGCCCGACCATCCTGCGGGCGGTCGGCGAGGGCGCCGAGGGCCTGGCCTTCGGGCACACCTTCGTCGACGTGGGCCGGTTCGCCGAGGCGATCGTGGTGCTGGAGCACGTCGGCTCGACGACCCTGGCGGACAATGTCGAGGTGGCGGTGGGTGACGGGGCGAAGCTGACCCTGGTCACGGTGGCCGACTGGGCCGACGACGCGGTGCAGGCGCAGCACCTGAAGGTGCGGCTGGGCCGCGACGCGCGGGTGCTGCACGTGCAGGTCACCCTCGGTGGCGACCTGGTCCGCCAGTACACCACCGTCGAGTACACCGACCGGGGCGGCGAGGCCGAGCTGTACGGCCTCTACTTCGCCGACTCGGGCCAGCACCTGGAGCACCGCCAGCTGGTCGACCACAGCGTGCCGGACTGCCGCAGCTACGTCGGCTACCGGGGCGCGTTGCAGGGGGAGAGCGCCCACACGGTCTGGGTCGGCGACGTGTTGATCCGCGCCGAGGCGACCGGCACCGACACGTACGAGATCAACCGGAACCTGCTGCTCACCGACGGCGCGCGGGCCGACTCCGTACCGAACCTGGAGATCGAGACCGGCGAGATCGCCGGCGCCGGCCACGCGAGCGCCACCGGTCGCTTCGACGACGAGCAGCTGTTCTACCTGATGGCCCGGGGCATCCCGGAGGCCGAGGCGCGCCGGCTGGTGGTACGCGGCTTCTTCGCCGAGCTGCTGAACAAGATCCCGGTCGAGGAGCTGCGCGAGCGCCTGGGCGAGGCGATCGAGGCCCGGCTGACGAAGGCCGGCGCCTGATGATCCGCATCTGCGCCACCGAGGACGTGCCGAAGGGCACTGCGATCAGCGCGGACGTCGACGGCACCCAGATCGCGATCGTGCACGGCGAGGACGACCAGTTCTACGCCGTGTACGACGAGTGCTCGCACGCGGCCGTGGCCCTCTCCGAGGGGGAGGTGGACGGGTGCACGCTGGAGTGCTGGCTGCACGGCTCCCGCTTCGACCTGCGCACCGGCGAGCCCACCGGGCTGCCCGCCACCGAACCCGTACCCGTCTATCCCGTCGACGTCCGCGACGGCGACATCTACCTTCCCGTGGACGCCGACGGCCGTCCGCTGCCGAGCAATGGAGTGACCCGATAATGAGCACCCTGGAGATCCGTGACCTGCAGGTGTCGGTGAAGCTGCCCGAGGGTGAGCTCAAGCCGATCCTGCACGGCGTCGACCTGACCGTGCGCGCGGGGGAGACCCACGCGATCATGGGCCCGAACGGCTCCGGCAAGTCGACCCTGGCGTACTCGATCGCCGGCCACCCGAAGTACGAGATCACCGGTGGTTCGGTGACCCTGGACGGGCTCGACGTGCTGGACCTGTCCGTCGACGAGCGGGCCCGCGCCGGCCTCTTCCTCGCCATGCAGTACCCGGTCGAGGTGCCCGGCGTCTCGGTGGCGAACTTCCTGCGTACCGCCAAGACCGCCATCGACGGGGAGGCGCCGAAGCTGCGCACCTGGGGCGGCGAGCTGCGCGGTGCGATGGAGCGTCTGCACATGGACCCGGCCTTCGCCCAGCGCAACGTCAACGAGGGCTTCTCCGGCGGTGAGAAGAAGCGGCACGAGATCGTGCAGCTGGAGCTGCTCAAGCCGAAGATGGCCATCCTCGACGAGACCGACTCGGGTCTGGACGTGGACGCGCTGCGCGTGGTGAGCGAGGGCGTGAACCGGGTGCGCGACACCGGCGACACCGGCCTGCTGCTGATCACCCACTACACCCGGATCCTGCGCTACATCAAGCCCGACTTCGTGCACGTCTTCGTCGCCGGCCGGATCGTCGAGCAGGGCGGCCCGGAGCTGGCCGACAAGCTCGAGGAAGAGGGCTACGAGCGGTACGCGGCCGGGGCCGGTTCGGCGCGGGCCTGAATCCAAGGAAAGGCCGGTCACACGATGACCACCATCGCGATCCCGTCGGGGATGCCGCAGTACGACGACGCGCCCCGCTACGACGTGGCGGCGGTGCGCGCCGACTTCCCGATCCTGGACCGGGAGATCAACGGGCATCCGCTGGTCTATCTCGACAGCGCCAACACCTCGCACAAGCCGCGCCAGGTGCTCGACGTGCTGAACGAGCACTACGCGCGGCACAACGCCAACGTGTCGCGCTCGGTGCACACGCTGGGCACCGAGGCGACCGAGGCGTACGAGGGGGCCCGGGCGAAGGTCGCCGCGTTCGTCAACGCGCCCAGCGTGGACGAGGTGGTGTTCACCAAGAACTCCACCGAGGCGATCAACATCGTGGCGTACGCCTTCTCCAACGCCTCGCTGCGCCCCGACAGCGACCCCCGGTTCCGCCTCGGCCCCGGTGACGAGGTGGTGATCTCCGAGATGGAGCACCACTCGAACATCGTCCCGTGGCAGCTGCTCTGCGAGCGCACCGGCGCGACGCTGCGCTGGTTCCCGGTCACCGACAACGGCCGGCTGGACGAGTCCGGGCTGACGGATCTGGTCAACGAGCGGACGAAGATCGTCTCGCTGGTGCACATGTCCAACATCCTCGGCACCGTCAACGCCACCGCGCGGATCACCGCGCGGGTCCGCGAGGTGGGCGCCCTGCTGCTGCTCGACTGCTCGCAGTCGGTGCCGCACATGCCGGTCGACGTGGTCGACCTGGACGCCGACTTCGTCGTCTTCACCGGGCACAAGATGTGCGGGCCGACCGGCATCGGGGTGCTCTGGGGCCGCGCCGAGTTGCTGGCGGCGATGCCGCCGGTGTTCGGCGGTGGCTCGATGATCGAGACGGTGGCGATGGACGGCTCGACGTACGCCCCGCCGCCGGCCCGCTTCGAGGCGGGCACCCCGCCGATCGCCGAGGCGGTCGCGCTCGGCGCGGCCGTGGACTACCTCACCGGCATCGGCATGCAGGCCATCCAGTGGCACGAGAAGCACCTGACCGCGTACGCGCTGGAGGCCCTGGCCACCGTGCCCGGCCTGCGGATCTTCGGCCCGGAGTTGCCGGTCGGCCGGGGCGGCACGATCTCCTTCGCCCTCGGCGACGTGCACCCGCACGACGTGGGTCAGGTGCTGGACTCCCTCGGCGTGCAGGTGCGGGTGGGCCACCACTGTGCCCGGCCGGTCTGCACCCGGTTCGGCGTGCCGGCCATGACCCGGGCCTCGTTCTACCTCTACACCACCACCGAGGAGATCGACGCCCTGGTGGGGGGCCTGGAGCAGGTGCGGAAGGTGTTCGGCTGATGCAGCTTGAGTCTCTCTACCAGGAGATCATCCTGGATCACTACAAGCATCCGCACGGCCGAGGGCTGCGCGACGCCGCCGACCCGGCCGACCGGGTCGGCGAGGCGCACCACGTCAACCCGACCTGCGGTGACGAGGTGACCATCCGGGTGGCCACCGACGGCGAGGTGCTGCACGACGTGTCGTACGACGGCATGGGCTGCTCGATCAGCCAGGCGTCGGCGAGCATCCTGCACGAGCTGCTGGTCGGCCGGGGCACGGCGGACGCGTTCGAGGTGCACGAGGCGTTCGTGGCGCTGATGTCCGGCCGTGGCCAGGTCACGCCGGACGAGGAGGTGCTCGGCGACGGGGTGGCGTTCGAGGGTGTCGCCCGCTATCCCGCCCGGGTCAAGTGCGCGCTGTTGCCGTGGATGGCGTTCAAGGACGCCGCGGCACGCGCCGGTGTGGGCGTGAGCCCGACGGAGGTGACGGCATGACCGAGAACACTGCCACCGAGGCGACCTCGGCCGGCGGCGGCAAGGCCGCGGTCGGCGACATCGAGGAGGCGATGAAGGACGTCGTCGACCCGGAGCTGGGCATCAACGTGGTCGACCTCGGCCTGGTGTACGGCGTCCACGTCGACGACGAGAACGTCGCCACCCTGGACATGACGCTGACCTCGGCGGCCTGCCCGCTCACCGACGTGATCGAGGACCAGGCCCGCCAGGCGCTCACCACCGGCCCCGGTGGCGGACTGGTCAACGACATCCGGATCAACTGGGTCTGGCTGCCCCCGTGGGGCCCCGACAAGATCACTGACGAGGGCCGGGACCAGCTGCGTTCCCTCGGCTTCAACGTCTGACCACCCGCGCGGGGCTGCCACCTCCCGGGGGTTGGCAGCCCCGCGCGCGGCGGGACGATGGATAGTGTTGCCGGCCCTGTCGAGCTGAGCGCGTGAATGCATCACAGCGGCTCCGCCGCCCGCGCTGGCCCCGCCCGCGATGTCCCCGCCCACGCTGGCCCGCTCATGCTGGGCGTTGCCTGCGTCTACATGATCGTGCTCGATCCCTAAATCGAGCGTGACCTTGACGTCACGGGGGTGCCGGCGGCGGCGCATGAGAGCGTAAGCGGTTCAGCTCGACAGGGTCGACGGGACAGAGGTGCCGGGGCGCGATCGGCAACGGCTGACCTGTGGGGTGGCGGGCGTGCCCCGATAATCCGTGGCGCCTCTGCGGTAGGTCACCGCAGGATGACGCGGTGAGTGAGGCGTACCGGATCAAGCCGTGCCCTGTCGCTGTGGCCATCGCCGCCACGCGCCGACAGCGGGCCGTGCCGGGCAGCGTCTCGCCCCGGCGCCGATCGTGACGGGCGCGTTCCTCGCCGGTCTGGTTGCCGGCTACGGCGTTGCCATTCCGGTCGGCGCGATCGCCGTGCTGATCCTCGGGCTCAGCGCGCGTACCTCGTTCCGGGTCGGCGCGGCGGCCGCACTCGGCGTGGCCACCGCCGACGGGATCTACGCCGGTGTCGCGGCGCTCGGCGGCGCGGCGGTCGCCAGCTGGCTCGCGCCCCTCGCCGGGCCGCTGCGGCTGATCGCCGCGATGGTGCTGCTCGCTCTCGCCGCCCACGGCGCGTGGCGGGCGCTGCGCCCGCCGGGTCAGGGCCGCTTGTCCGCGCCGGGCCAGGGCTGCGCGCCCGCGCCCGCCGAGGGGCGCATGTCGGTGCGGCGTGGGTTGGACACGCCGGGCCGGGCGTTCGCCGGGACTCTCGCGCTGACCCTGCTCAACCCGGCCACCGTCGTGTACTTCACGGCCCTGGTGCTCGGCCGCAACGACGACCTGGGTGGCTCCGGCACGGCCGTCGCGGTGATCTTCACGCTCGGGGTGTTCGTCGCCTCGGCCAGCTGGCAGCTGTTGATCGCCGGAGGCGGCTCGTTGATCGGGCGGGTGCTCACCAGCGACCGTGGTCGCCTGGTCACCGCCCTGCTCTCCAGCGCCATCATCACGGCACTCGCCGTCGGCATGCTCCTCGGTGGCTGACCGGGCCCGCCCGTGCCGTACGGTCGGGTGATGAGCAGCCGACCCGCCGCCGGGGGCGGCAGGTGGGTCGAGGTCGACCCGGCCCGGATCGACCGCTGGGTCGCCGGCTTCGCCGACCGGCACGGCCCGCCCACCACGACTGCGCAGCCGTACGGCCTGCTGCTGTCCGCCCCGGACGGTGCCACCGCCGAGCTGCACCCGCCACCCGGCGCCCCGACCACCCCGGGCCTCGACACCTTCGTCGCCTCGGCGAACGCACCGCGCCGGATCGGCCTGCTGCTCGCCCGCAAGGGCGCCGTGGCGGTGGGCGTGGCCGACGGGACCGACCTGATCGTCTCCAAGGTGGACACCCGGTACGTGCAGGGTCGCACCGCCGCGGGCGGTTGGTCGCAGCAGCGTTTCGCCCGGCGGCGGGACAACCAGGCGAAGGCGGCGCTGGCCGACGCGGCCGACCTCGCCGTACGCCTGCTGCTGCCGCAGGCGGCGACGCTGACCGCCGTGGTCTGCGGCGGCGACCGGCGGGCGGTGGACGCCGTCCTCGCCGACCGGCGGCTGGCGCGGTTGGCCGAGCTGCGCGCCGAGCGGCTGCTCGACGTGCCCGAGCCACGGCACGCGGTGCTGGTCGCGGCGGTGAGCGCGGCCCGGGCCGTCCGGGTGTTGGTGCGTGATCCGGTGCTGCCCTGACCGGCGTCGGGCGCACTAGGGTGGTGCCGCACGGAAGGAGCACCGATGACGCAGACCGCGACCGGCACCGGGCGGGCGGGCGGCGAGCTGGTGCCGGAGCCGCTGGGCGACCGGATCCGCCGGCTGCGGATGGCCCGCAACCTGACCCAGCGGGAGCTGGCCGGTTCGCGCTACACCCGGGCGTTCCTCGGCGCCATCGAGTCGGGCACCCGCAGCCCGAGCCAGGAGGCGCTGGCCTACCTCGCCGGGCGGCTGGGGCTACCGGTCGACGATCTCCTGTTCGGCCGGCCGGCGAACGTGGCGGCGGAGCTGGCCGCGCAGCTGTCGGAGGCCCGGCGGTCGCTCTCCGCCGGTGACCTGGACGCGGCCGACCGGGCGCTGGCCGACATCCAGCGCCGGGCGGAGCACTACCGCCTCGACGACGTTGCCGGCTGGGCGCGGTACCACCGGGCCGAGGCGCAGCTGCACCGGGGACGGGCGGCGCAGGCGTCCGCGGCGTACGACGAGCTGGCCACCGACCTCACCGGGCCGGAGGCGTTGCGGGCCGCGGTGTCGGCCCGTCAGGCGTACTGCCTGCTGGTCGGCGGGAACGCGCCCCGGGCGGTGGCCCTGCTGGAGGAGCGGTTGCGCCGGCTGCGGGCGACGCCACCGGTGGATCCCGACGCGGAGCTGCGGCTGACCAACGCGCTCATGTACACGTTCCTGGAGCTGGGCTGGCGGCATCGGGCGCGCAAGCTGGAGCGCGAGGTGGACGCGGTGCTCGGCCGGGCGACGCACCAGGAGTGGGTGGCCCAGTTCCACGCCGTCGCCGGCCAGCTGCGCCGCGACGGCGAGCTGGACGAGGCCGACCGGCTGCTGCGGGAAGCGGTGCGCCGGTACGCCGAGCTGGGCCTGACCCGGGAGATCGCGCTGTGTCACTGGGCGCGGGGATACGTGCTGCTGCGCGCCGGCCGGCCGGCGCAGGCCGGAACGCAGCTGCGGCAGGCCCGGGAGCTGCTCGCCGAGGTCGGCGCGGTGCTCGACCACGCGGGCGCGACCCTGGAACTGGCGGAGGCACGCCGCCGGGAGGGTGCGCTGGCGGAGGCCGGGCAGCTGGCGCAGGAGGCCGCGCGGACGGTCACCGACTGCGAGCACCGCGAGCTGATGCCCGAGGCGGACCGGGTACGCGGGTTGGTGCGCGCCGCGCAGGGCGACACCGCCGAGGCCCGCCGGCTGCTGGGCCGCTCGATCGACCGCTACGAGCGGGCCGGCCTGACCGGTGAGGTGGTGGTGACCTGCCGACAGCTCGCCGACATCCTGCTGTCCACAGGGGAGCATGGTGCGGCGGAGGCGGTGCTGCGCCGCGGCCTGAGGGCGGGGGAGCGGCTGTCGTGAACGGTGTCGACGGCGACCTCGGCGCCCGGCTGCGCCGGCTGCGTACGGCGCGCGAACTCACCCAGCGGGCACTCGCCGAACCCCGCTACACGGCGGCGTACGTCTCGGCGGTGGAGAGTGGCCGGCGGATCCCCTCGGGCGACGCGGTGGCCCACTTCGCCGACCGGCTGGGGGTGACCGCGGCGGACCTGACCACCGGCCGTTCCCCGGCCGACCGGGTACGTCTGCTGCTGCGGCTGGTCCGGGTCGACTGCGCCGCCGCGACCGACCCGGCACCGGTCGCGCCGCGCTACCGGGAGATCGCGTCGGACGCGCTGGCGCTCGACGAGCCGGTCTTTGCCGCCTGGGCCCACCTGGGGCTCGCCGGTGCCGCCCAGCGGGCGGGCGAGCTGGACGCGGCGGCGAGGCAGGTGGACCGGGCCGACGCCCTGCTGGCCGACGCGCCGCCGCAGCTGCGTGCCGAGGTGGTGGTGGCCCGCGCTGGCGTGGTGGCGCGGGCCGGTGAACCCCGCTACGCGACGTATCTGCTCACCGAGGCGCGGGACGCCCTGTTGCGCGACGGGTACCCGGATCCGCCGGCGCTGCTCGCCCTGCACGCGGAGCTGGCGCTCTGGCATGGCGTACTCGATGACGAGCCGGCGGCTGCGGCGGCGGCGGACGAGGCGCTGGCCCTGGCCGTGCTGCCGGACCCGGCCCGGGTGGCGCGGCTGCACCTGACGGTCGCCGACTCCCTGCTCGGCGAGGGGCGTGTCGCGGCCGCCGAGACGGCGGCCGAACAGGCCCGGCAGGCGGCCCGGCAGGCGGCGGCGAGCGGTCAGCTGTCCGCCTGCCACCGGGCCCGCGGTCGGGGCCGGTGGGTCGCCGGGGACGTGGCCGGCGCGTTGGCGGACCTCACCACGGCACACGCCGGCTCGGTCTCGGCCGGGCAGCCGCTGGTGGCCGCCGAGATCGGGGTGGAGTTGGCCGACGTGTACCGCACGCTCGGCCAGCCGCGCCAGGCCAGCGAGTCGCTGCGGCCGGCGCTCGCGGCCGATGATGCCGGGGTGGCGGCCGGTGCGGCGCGGGTGCGGGGTCTGCTGAGCGCGGACGCCGGCGACCGGGCCGGTGCGGAGCGGGATCTCCGGTCGGCGATCGGGGGCTACCGGACCGCGGGCCGGCGCCGGGAGTTGGCCACCACGGTGCTGCTGCTGGCCGACTGGCTACGCCGGTGGGATCGGCCCGACGCCGCCCTCGACCTGATGCGCGAGGGACTGTACGAGGTGGAGCTGCTCGGCGAGCGGCCGGTTCCGGCGCACCGCCCGGGAACCTGACCGGCCGGCCTGGCCTTTTCTGCGTATTGACGGGCTCGGATGCCTGCCCTACCGTGGGCAACACGGGTAGCAACAAGAGTTAACAACTAGGTAGCCCACCCGCATCCCTCTCCCGAGTGAGGAGACCCCCATGCGTCGACGACCAGCCGTAACGCTGGCAACCCTCAGCGCCAGCGTCCTGGTGCTGACCCTGACCCTGACCGCCCGGGCCGACGCCGACGTCGCCGGCCCGGCCGCCCCCGCCGCCCCCGCCGTGGCCGCACCCGACGGCATCGCCCCGGAGATGTTCGCCGCGCTGCAACGCGACCTGCGGCTGACCCCGCACCAGGCCCGCGCCCGCCTGGACACCGACGTCCGGGCGAGCCGGATCCAGGAGGTCCTGCGGACCACTCTCGACAGCCGCTACGGCGGCACCTGGATCCCCAGCCGAGGCGACACCGTGGCCGTGGGCGTCACCAGCGCCGCCGACGCCGCCACCGTGCGCGCCCTCGGCGCGGAGCCGGTCCGCGTCGTCCACACTGAACGGGACCTGGACGAAGCGGTCGACCGGCTCAACCGGCGCGCCGTCGCCGCACCCGACGCCGTGGTCGGCTGGTACGCTGACCTGCCCGCCAACGCCGTCGTGGTGCTGGCCCAGGCCGGCGGCGCGGCGACGGCGCGCGCGTTCGCCGCAAAGGCCGGCCTGCCGGCCGATGCCGTACGCGTCGAGACCACCAACGAGTCGCCGAGGCCGTACATCGACGTGATCGGCGGCAACGCCTACTACACGGGCAGCAGCCGCTGCTCGATCGGCTTCTCGGTCAACGGCGGCTTCGTCACCGCCGGCCACTGCGGGCGGGTGGGTGCCCGCACGTCACAGCCGGCCGGCACGGTACGCGGCTCGACCTTCCCCGGCCGCGACTACGCCTGGGTGCAGGTGGACGCCGGCAACACCCCGCGCGGGCTGGTCAACAACTACAGCGGCGGCACGGTGGCGGTGGCCGGCAGCGTGGAGGCCGCGATCGGGGCGGCGGTCTGCCGGTCCGGCTCAACCACCGGCTGGCGGTGCGGCACCATCCAGCAGAAGAACGCCTCGGTCACCTACCCCGAGGGCACCGTCTCCGGCCTGACCCGCAGCAACGCCTGCGCCGAACCGGGCGACTCCGGCGGCTCCTGGCTGTCGGGCAGCCAGGCCCAGGGAGTCACCTCGGGCGGCTCGGGCAACTGCCGCACCGGCGGCACGATGTACTTCCAGCCGGTGAACCCGATCCTGGCCGCGTACGGGCTGACCCTGGTCACCTCCGGCGGCCCGGGACCGTCGCCGACGCCGACCGCCGGACCGACCACCCCGCCGCCCGGCTCGACCACCTGGCAGGCCGGCACCACGTACGCGACCGGCGCGACGGTCACCTACGCCGGTGTCTCGTACCGCTGCCTCCAGGGGCACACCGCACAGGTCGGCTGGGAGCCGCCGATCGTCCCGGCGCTCTGGCAGCGCATCTGATCCGCGTACCCCGGCTCAACCGGGCCCGGCCGCGAGGTGGCCGGGCCCGACGCTGCGTGATCACGGACTGCACACATGATCTTCCTGACAGTACCGACCAAAAGCCGCAGGCTGCCGTTCCAAGGCGTTGACAGGTCGAAATATGTGAGCGAAGGTGGTGATCATTTTCGCGGGGAGGGCCTACTTTGGCGCATCTATTGTCCTTTTCGCCAGGCAAGCCGCAGTCACGGCGGCCGTCTTGGTTGGCGGTCACGCTCGCCGCCTCGTTGATCGGGTCGGGGCTTGGGGTGGTCGTCGGCGAGCCCGGGACCGCACTGGCGACATCATCGTCGGCGCCGAATTGTTCGGTGGCGGAGGCTGTGGATGAGGCGGCTGCTGCGGCGCTGGCTGCCGAGTGTGGTGTGTCGGTGGAGGCGTTGAGTGAGCGGACCGAGTTTGAGCAGGTGGTGGTAGATCCCTCCGGTACGCAGACGGTGACGGTGGCGGCGGTGCCGCAGCGGGTGCGTCGGGGCGATGGTTCGTGGGCGGCGATTGACCCGACCTTGTCGGTGGCGGGTGGTGTGGTGGTGCCGGCGGCGACGCTGGCGGATGTTCGTTTCTCGGCTGGTGGGTCGGGGCCGTTGGCGACGTGGTGGGAGGGTGGTTCTTCGTTCACGGTGTCGTGGCCGTTGGGGGCGTTGCCCGCGCCGCGGCTGATTGGTGCGACCGCTGTGTATGAGGGTGTGCTGCCTGGGGTGAATCTGCATGTGACGGCGTTGCGGGAGGGGTTTTCGCATGCGGTGGAGATTGTGACTCCGGCTGCGGCGGCTAACCCGGCGGTGCGTCAGATCCGGTACGCACTTGGTGGGGATCTCCAGGTCGAGTCGGATGCCGGTGGTGGGCTGCGGCTGGTTGATCCGGTGGGGGAGACGGTGGCGGTCACCCATGCGGCGTCGATGTGGGACTCGTCGGTGGATCCGGCGATCGCGGGTGAGGTGATCTCGGCGCGTGGCGGTGGTCAGACGGAGGTCGAGCCGGCGACGGGTGCGGAGCCGAGCGTCACGTCGCGGCGGGTGGGCGTCGCGGTGGAGGTCGATGACGGTGACCTGACGGTGTTTGCGGATGAGGCGATGTTGGCCGATCCGGAGGTGGCGTGGCCGGTGTTTGTGGATCCGCCGTTCAATGGGTTGCGGTCGAAGTGGGCGTATGCGAACAACGCGAACAAGAACTGGGATGTGGGTAACCGGGCGTGGGTGGGTCGTAATTCGTACGACGGGGTGTTGTATCGGTCGTTTTTCGATTTCAACGTCTCGACCTTGCGGGGCACGCAGATCCTGTCGGCGAAGGTGACCATGAAGTTGGATCATTCGTGGTCGTGTGATCCGACGTGGGTGCACCTGTATCGGACGAATACGGATGGGATCACGGTGTCCAGCGGTGGGCGGATGGCGTGGTCGACGCGGCCGTTGCCGTCGTCGCATTGGTTGGATTCGTGGGAGGGCAACGCGAACGAGGCCGGTGGCTGCGGTTCGATCCAGCCGGACGCGGATGCGGTGTTCGAGGGTTCGACGCTGAAGAACGATGTGCAGGCGCGGGCGACGGCGAACGCGACGACGTACACGGTCGGGTTGTGTGCCTGTAACAGTGCCGGTGAGCTTGAGGCGACGCAGAGCCGGTGGAAGAAGTTCTTCACGAACCAGACGTACCTGGTTGCGACGTATGACAAGAAGCCGAACGCGCCGGTGGCGCAGGCGTTCTTGACGACGACGGACTGTTACAAGGCGTGTACGTCGCCGGCGGTAGTGCGGACGACGACGCCGACGTTGCGGGTGAACGTGTCGGACCCGTACAACGGGAACCTGCGGACCACGTTCGAGGTGCGTACGTCGGCGTCGGCGTCGGCGACGCTGGTGGCGGGTAACGCGTCGGCGCCGGTGACGACAGCGGCACCGGGTACTGCGACGTGGCGGGTGCCGTCCGGGTTGGCCAACGGGTCGACCTATTACTGGCGGGCGCAGTCCAGGGACGAGAACAATCTGGTCGGTGACTGGTCGGGGTGGCAGACGGTGAGTGTGGACACGTCGCCGCCGGCCGTCTCCTCGGTGTCCTCGACGCAGTACCCGCTGCGGGAATGGGGTGCGGTGCTGGGCACCTCGGGCACGTTCGCGGTCAGTGCCGGGTCGGATGTCGCGGACTTCACCTGGTGGGTGGACAGCGGCTCGGCGACCACGGTCGCCGCGTCCGGTACGAGCCCGAAGACGACGTCGGTGACGCACACGCCGGTGACGGACATGGTTCACACGCTGAACGTGACGGCCAAGGACGTCGCCGGTAACACCAGTCCGACGCACCTGCATCAGTTCTGGGTGTCGCCAGTGCCGAACAGGTACTCCCGCTGGAAGTTCGACGAGGCGTCGGGGACGACGGCGGCGGACTCAGGATCGGGCGGCAGCGCCCTGACGCCGGGAACGCTGACGGGCTCTGCCTCGTTCGTGTCGGGCTATCTCGGCAACGCGGCATCGTTCACCGGGGCCGGCGGTCAGATCACCACGAGCGGACCGGTGCTGGACACCACCAAGAGCTTTACGGTGATGGCCTGGGTCCGCGCGTCGGATCTGGGGGCGAACGACTTCCAAACCGTGGTGAGCCAGGACGGTACAACGTCCAGCCGGTTCCAGGTGCAGTACCGCAAGGACGCCAACGGCGGTGCGGGTGGCTGGTGCTTCACCATGCGCAGCACCGATGGCGGCGGACCCACCATGGCGTGCGCGAACGGGTCCGCGTGGGGACTTCCCGTCGAGGGTGTCTGGGTTCACTTGGCCGGCGTATACGACGCAACCGCGAGCAAGATTCGGGTGTACGTGATGGGCGACCCCGTCAGCTGTGGTGGTGAGACCGCCGAGACATCCTTCGCCGGAACATGGTCGGCGACCGGCCCGTTCGTGATCGGCCGGGCGAAGACATCTGGCGCCGAAGTCGACCGTTGGCGCGGCGAAATCGATGACGTTCACGCCTTCCAACGGACCCTTGCGGACTGGGAAATCTGCCAGCAAGCCGCCCAATAACCCATCCGACCCGGATTCCGGGCGGCCGAGCCGCCATCAAAGGGCCATGCTCGACGGCCCACGTCGGCGAGGCTGCCCGGAGTCCTGAACGCACGTGTTGTCGGCTCGTCACGTTCCACGTCCGGTTCGTCGCTAAGAGCATGCATAGGGGAGCAGCGCTATGAGGGTTGAGGTCGATGGTCCGCTGCGGCGGATGACAGCAGAGCCCGGCGTCGGGCGTCGGTGGCGGTGGTTGTCCGCGCCGTTGGCGGTGGTGTTGGCGGTGACGTTGTTCGACCAGCCGTCGGCTGCCGAGGCGGCGCCGACGTGGGAGCCGCCGAAGCCGAAGGATGTTGCCGGGCTGCGGGTGACCGACGCGAAGCCGGAAGCCGCTCGCGCGGCGTCCTTTCCCGAGTCATGGGCAGTGCGGGGCCCTCGTCCGGTGACCTGGCCGCAGGCGGGCGCGGCGGCGGCCCGCCCCACCGTGGCCGGTGCGCACAGGGCCGGTGATCTGCCGGTGACGGTGTCCGCGGTGGAGCCGGAGGGCTTGGGTGCGCGGGGCGTAACCGGGCCGGAAGCGGTATCGGTGCGGGTGTTCGACCGGGCGGCCACGGCGCGGGCGGGTGTGCAGGGCGTGCTGTTGAGCCTGGGCCGCTCGGACGGCAAGCCGGGCGTCGGTCGGGTTGCGGTCGGGGTGGACTACTCAGGGTTCGCGCACGCGTTCGGTGGTGACTGGGCGTCGCGACTGCGACTGGTGCAGCGGCCGGCGTGCGCGCTGAGCACGCCACAACTGGCGGAGTGCCAGACGTCTACACCCGTGCCGACGGTGAACGACCTGCAAGCGTCGACGGTGTCGGCGCAGGTAGGTCTGTCGGATGAGGCAGTGACGCTGCTGGCCGTGCAGGCGGACTCGGGTGGCGACAACGGTGACTACAAGGCCACCGACCTGTCGCCGGCCGGGACCTGGGACGTGTCGACCCAGAGCGGTGACTTCTCCTGGTCGTACGAGATGCGGATGCCCCCGGGGTTGGGTGGTCCCGAGCCGACAGTGAGCCTCGCCTATTCGTCGGGCAGTGTGGACGGGTTGACCGCGATGTCGAACAACCAGGGCGGCTGGGTCGGCGACGGCTGGGCATCCTGGCCAGGCTTCATCGAACGGCGTTACGCGTCCTGCGCGGACGACAACCCCGGCCACAAGACCGGTGACCTGTGCTGGTTCAACGACAACGCCACGCTGTCGATGAACGGCCGGGCGGGTGAGCTGATCCGCGACGGTGCGGTGTGGCGGCTGAAGAACGACGACGGCACCAAGATCGAGCGACTCACCGACTCGGCTCGCGGCAACGGGGACAACGACAACGAGTACTGGAAGATGACCACCACCGACGGGGTGCAGTACTACTTCGGTTACCACCGGCTGCCAGGCTGGTCCTCCGGTGATCCGGTGACCGACTCGACGTGGACGGCCCCGGTGTATGGCAACAACTCCGGCGAGCCGTGCTACGACTCGACGTTCGCCAACGCCCACTGTGATCAGGGCTGGAGGTGGAACCTGGACTACGTAGTCGACCCGAACAACAACTCCCTGGCGTACTTCTACAAGAAGGAGACCGGGGCGTACGGGCGGAACATGACACCGACCCAGCGCACCACCTACGACCGGGGCGGCTACCTGGACCGCATCGAGTACGGCATGCGCAGGGGCTCCGAGTACAGCGCGGCCGCACCGCTGCGGGTCATGTTCGAGACCAAGGAACGTTGCCTGTCGAACTGCTGGACGGGCACCGCCTGGACGTCGGACCCGAGACCGGCCTCCTGGCCGGACACGCCGTGGGACCAGTACTGCAAGGCGTCTCCCTGCACCGAGCTGAACGCGCCGACGTTCTGGTCGGCCCGGCGGCTGACGAAGGTCACCGCGCAGCTGCGCAACGGCACCTCGTCGTACCGGGATGTGGAGTCGTGGGCGTTGCGGCAGGAGTTCATCAACGCCGGCACCGGTGAAGGCACCCCGATGTGGCTGCGCGGGGTCACCCGCACCGGGCACGTCACCACCGCCGGTGGTGTCGCTGTCTCCGACCCGGAGATCGCCTTCAACCCCGGAGCCGAACCGCTGGCCAACCGGGTCGACGGGCCGTCAGACCAGCGCACCGAGTTGAACCGGTGGCGGATCAAGCAGATCCGTACCGAGTCCGGCGGGGACATCCTGATCACCTACTCGGGCCACGACTGCACGCGCGGCAGCCTGCCGACGCCGCACTCGAACACCAAACGGTGCATGCCGGCGTACTTCTCCTGGCCCGGCAGCGGCGACCCGACACTCGACTGGTTCCACAAGTACGTGGTGACCCGCATCGACCAGGACGACCTCGTCACCGACCAACCCAACCAGACCACCTTCTACGACTACCTCGACAACCCGGCCTGGGCATACAACACCGACGAGTTGACCAAGGACAAGCACCGCACCTGGGGCGACTGGCGCGGCTACGGCCGCGTACGGGTCCGCCAGGGCGACCCGACCAGCGGCGTGCAGACCGCCGTCGAGTACCGCTACCTACGCGGCATGCACGGCGACAAACAACCCACCGGCACCCGCACCGTGCAGGTGCCGGATACCTGGGGCGGATCGATCACCGACCACGAAGCACTCCAAGGCTTCCTCCGGCAGGAAATCACCTACAACGGCACCAGTAGCAGCGGCGTCATTGGTGCCGAGGTGTCCTCCACGGTGAACGAACCTTGGAGGTTGGGTCCGACCGCCACCCGCACGCGTAACGGAGTGACCACCAACGCGTGGAAGGTCGACACCGCCTCGACCCTCACCCGCACCGCGCTCGCAGCCGGCGGCTTCCGCACCACCAAGACCGCGACGGCCTACAACTCGGACGGCTTCCCCCAGGAAGTGGACGATGTCGGCGACGAAAACGTCACAGGGGACGAAACCTGCACGCGGATCAGCTATGCCCGTAACGCGACTACGTGGATGCTCGACCGGGTCAGCCAGACCGAAGTGCTCTCCGGCACGTGTGCAGCCGCGGCGGCACCGGCGAACCCGACCACGGTCCTGAAACGGACACGGGCCTTCTACGACAGCTACACCAACGACTCCTCGTTCGGCGACGCCCCCACCCGGGGCAACGTCGTCCGCACCGAGGACCTGGACCGCTTCAGCGGCTCCACCCCGGTCTACGTCCGCACCGCGTCGAATGCCTACGACGCCAACGGTCGGGTCACCTCGACGACCGACGCCCGGGGTTATACCACGGCCACCAGTTACACCACGAGCAACGGCGGGCTGGTGACCCAGACCGTGCTGACGAATGCTCTCGGCCAGGCGACGACCACCGATCGGGAACCGGCGTGGGACCTGCCGTCGAAGGTCACCGACCCGAACGGGGCGGTGACCGACCAGACGTACGACGGGCTGGGCCGACTCACCAACGTGTGGCAGCCAGGACGGAACAAGGCCAACCAGACGCCGCACATGAAGATCAACTATCTGGTGCGCAACAGCGGTGGGCCGACCGCGGTCACCACCGAAACGCTCCTGGTTACCGGCAGCGCGTACCGCAAGTCGGTCGAACTCTTCGACGGCTTCCTTCGGTCCCGGCAGACCCAGACCCAGGCCACTGGCGGCGGAAGGCTGTTGACCGAGACGTTTCACAACGCCCGCGGTGAGGTGGAGTGGACATCCGCCCCCTACTACGACACCACCAATGCCGCACCATCGACGACGCTGGGCACGCCGCAGGGACAGATCCCGTCGATCACCCAGAACGTGTACGACGGGGCCGGCCGGCAGACCGTGGAGGTTCTCAAGGCGCTCGGGGCGGAGAAGTGGCGGACCACGACCAGCTACGGCGGGGACCGCACTCACACCACGCCCCCCGTTGGCGGCACTGCCACCACCTCCGTCTTCGACGCTAAGGGCCAGGTCACGAGGCTGTGGCAGTACAAGAACCGCGCTGACGTGGGCTCGACCGACCCGTCCAAGTACGACGAGACGCAGTACACCTACACGCTGCTCGGGCAGCAGAAGACCGTGCGGGACCCGGCCGGCAACACCTGGTCGTACAGCTACGACCTGCGCAGCAGGGAGATCGGATCGGTCGATCCGGACAAGGGAACGACGACCTCCACGTACGATGCGGCGGGTAACGTGCTCACGACCACGGCACCGCTGGGCACGGGGACCGCGACTCTCGCCTACACCTACGACGAGTTGGGTCGTAAGACCAGCCTGCGCGACGGCAGCCCCACCGGGGCGAAGCGGGCCGAGTGGGCCTACGACACCCTGCCCAACGGCAAGGGCAAGCTCACCTCCGCGACCCGCTACGTCGGCGGACAGGCATGGATCAACCGGACGGACGCCTTCGACCCGTACGGCCGTCCCACGTCCGCGTCGGTGGTGGTGCCGTCGTCGGAGTCGCAGCTGTGCGCAGCAGCAGCGCCGAACCCCTGCACCTACACCACGACCACCAGCTACCGGGTCAACGGCAAGGTCCACCAGATCAACCTCCCGGCTGCGGCCGACCTGCCATCGGAGCGGCTGATCGTCGGCTACAACGACGTCGACGACTCCGGCAGCCTGCTCTCCGCAGCACAGATCTACGTCGGAGCGGTCACCTACAACAAACTGGGCCAGCTGACCGGGCGGGAGTTCGGCGAGTACGGCTACCGGGTGGCGGTCACTTCCGACTTCGACGAGCCCACTCGCCGCCTGAAAGGCACCAACGTGGTGCCGGAGCTGAAGCCGGAGGCGGCGAACTGGACCTACGACTACGACCCTGCCGGCAACGTCACCAGGCTCAAGGAACAGCCGCAGGGACAGACCGCAGATAACCAGTGCTACAGCTACGACTATCTGCGGCGACTGACCCGGGCCTGGACACCCAACTCGGGTGATTGCGCCGCGAGTCCGACCGTTGGCGGGCTCGGTGGCCCGGCGCCGTACTGGCACTCCTGGACCTTCGACGTCACCGGTAACCGGCTGACCGAGACCCGGTACGCGGCGACCAACACCGTCTACACCTACACCCATCCGCCGGCAGGGTCGGCCCGGCCGCACGCGGTCACCAACGTCACCGCCACCGGCGGCGTCTCGTGGAGCCGCACCTACGGCTACGACAACGCCGGCAACACCATCACCCGGCCGACCACAAGCGGTACCACCCAAACCCTGGCGTGGAACCCGGAGGGACGCGTCGACAGCGTCACCGAAGGCGGTGCCACCACCAGCTTCCGCTACGATGCCGACGGCAACCGACTGACCCGAACCGACGCCACCGGCAAGACTCTCTACCTGCCCGGTGGTCTGGAGGTCCGCTACACCTCCACCACCGCCACGACCGCCACCCGCTACTACAGCCACGCCGGCACCGCAGTCGCCGTACGCACCAGCAACAGCCTGCACTGGATCATCGGCGACCACCACGGCACCGCCGAGGCGACCATCAACGCCACCACTCTGGCCGTCGCCAAACGCCGCACCCTGCCCTACGGCGACACCCGCGGCACCGGCACCGGAACCTGGCCCACCACTATGGACAAAGGCTTCGTCGGCGGCACCACCGACCCCACCGGCCTCACCCATATAGGCGCCCGAGAATACGATCCATTCATCGGCCGGTTTATCAGCGTCGACCCCATCATGGACCTCGCGGACCCGCAGCAAATACATGGGTACGCCTACAGCAACAACTCCCCAGCCACCTACAGCGACCCGACCGGCCTCTACTTCGAAGAGGGCAGCCACGGCGACGGCCAGCGCGGCTTCGTCACAAAACTCCCTCCGGAAAGAATCAGGTAAGGGTCTCCGGAAAGTCGCTAAGCCCAAGCAAGTCAGAAACGAAGCCAACGAAAAGAACGGCGCCTGTCGGTTGCTCGCCCTGCGCTGTCGGCGGCCGCTCGCCGGGGAAGGTGGCCAAGCTGATGGGGGAGCGGGCGGAACGACCCAAGCCCGCCGCAGTGGCGCCGCAGAAGTCTTCTATGAGTTCGTTCAACACGTGGTCCGTGTGTGGGATTCTCTGCTGGGGAGTGACCGGTAATGAGGAAGGGCTGTACCTGGAGGTTGGCGGACTAGGTTGGGGAGGTGTGGGTTACACGAGTGGTCTAACGTCAGTCCCTCCCTCCGAGATGAAGGATAATGGATATGCTCAGGTCTGCGCCGCGGTGAACGTGGGAGGTTGTTACTTGACCGGCGCGAAGGTTGATGGCGGAAATTGGCATGGCGTGGCGATGACAGCGGGTCCAGGCAAGAGCCTTTTCTTGGGCGGGATGGGCTCCTGGAAGATACTCGACGGCGACTTCACGAGTGCTCGGGGGACCAATGCGGCTCGGAACGCGCTGATGCGTGGCGCGGGTGGGTCTGTGCCCAATGCCTTCGCACGTGCGGCAGTATCGGTCCTACGGCGATAGCCCTCGATTGACAGAGATGGGATGTTAGTGTGTCGGCCGACGACCAGCTCAAGGATTCACTTCCGCCTGGCGCTAGGCGGATGCCCCTCTACCGTCTGACCATTTGGTGGCTTCGCCTTTTCCCGGTTGCGATCGTGCTGGCCATGGTCTTTCTCGTGGCGGGCGGCTGGGTCCTGGCGCTCTGCTACATCGTGGTCGGACTGCTGGTCACCCTGCCAATGCGCTACATCGCCCACACCGACTGGGGGCTCAAGCAATCAGAGTTCGACGCGCTGGTATTGGGTGACGCAGTCGACCTACGATTCTGGTGAGCACCAGGTGCCCACGCCGAATGGAAACGGCGTGGGCACCCGGTGGCGACGGACCGCGTCACGCCTGCCGGCCTTGTCGGCTGTTACCCGGTTGTAGCGGTCTGGCGAGGCGCCAGGGCTAGAAATAACAGGATGGTTGCGGTTCCGGCGCCAAGTAGGAAGGGAGTGATTCCGGCATTGAGTGCGAAGGCGAAGAACGTGCCGAACTGCGCGACCAGGATTGCACTCGCAAGTCGGATGAGTGCGATCGTGTAGAACCTCGTGACGATCGACTTGCTTACTCGCCTTGCGATGGGGCCGGCCGCGATGTAGGCCGGAATCGTCAATGCTGCGCTGACGACGAACCCGACAAGAACTCCTGAGTTCCATCCTATGCCAGGGCCGATCGCCAGGGCGAGCACTACGCCGAGTGCGAGGAATATTACGAGGAGAGCCGCCGCCAAGAAACGTACAATCAAGATATGTTGACGCAATTCGCCGTGGTTCATGTTGTCGAGTGTAGCCATCGAGCATTTTCCGAGCAAAGGGTTGAGTGACTGGTCAGGTAGTCGCTGCGTCGGTGGGTAGCCAGGGACGGCCGGCGGCGAGTTCGGTGAGGGTGTCCCCCGGCCAGGGGCTTTGCGTAGCCGTCTGAGGGTGTTTCTGACCTGGGCGTTTGCGGTGTCACAGGCCTGATTGGAGGGTGACGTAGGACGGGTGCGGTCCATCGGTGATCATGGAGTTGCTGAGACAACATGACACCGAGAAGGACCACACCCCAGGGCCATTGCGTAGTGGGGTAGCTGCTGGTCACGGTGGTGATGAGGTCGTGGGGGCGGCGGTTGGCGCGTCGGGTGGCTCGGGCGATGTTGGTTTCGCCGTTGCCGCGGTGGAATCCGATGGCGGTGTTGCGTAGGACGGCTGCGACGGCGGGTCCGGTGCCGGTACGGGTCCGGTGGGTGTTCTCGCCGAAGGTCATATCGCGGACCCAGTGCAGCCGGTTCTCGATATGCCATTCCAGCCGGGCCCATTGCTGCAGGTCAGCGGGCTGGGCGTGGGTGGCGGGCAGGGACGCCACCAGACAGACCGTTTCCCGCGTTCGCTTGCCGGCCACAGTGCGGGTGCGGGTGATCCGGACGGCCTGCTGAGCATGAGGAAAGCCGATGCCGCCGGGGGTCTGTCAGTGCACCGCTTCTACACCCGATGCGCCGCCAGCGACCTGCCCGAACTGCACCGCCTCGCCACCGATCGAGACCTGGTGGCCGCAGATCCTCGCGTTCCTGACCACCGGAACCACCAACGCCGGCTCAGAAGGAACCAACCGCGTGATCAAGACCATCGCCCGAGACGCTTACGGCTCCCGCAACCCCGAAACCAGCGCCTCCGCACCCGCACCGCCACCCCGCCCAAATTCGAAGAGCCCGCAATGTTGGTCCCCGACCGGCACCTGCGCCCACGGCAGCCGTTTGAGCTGGGCGTACAAGGTCGGCTGGTTAGCCTTGACCGACACGTACAGGTCCCCGGCCCTGACCTGCCACAAGCGCTATCTCAAACTCACCACCTGAGACACGCTCCAAACGGGTCGGGTCTATCGTGTTAGGCCGTGGCGTACGTGCGGACGTGAAGACGGCGTCCGCACGTACGGTGCAAATCGCACACTCCCAGCGGCGGGGCTCGCGGGACATATGAGCACATCGGATCCGCGCACACGGAAGCGTATGTTGCGCACGCTGCGACTACTGCGTCCCGCAGACGCACCGCGTCCACGCCACGAACCGGGTCGTCAACTCGCCCGGATCATCGTGCGGCAGGTCAGCCAGCGCGGCCGTGAGCAGCGCGCCCAGGTACATCGACAGCCCGATCCGGTCGCGGCCGTAGCACTCGGCCAACCGGACCCGCGCCGGTGGGCAGGGCCACGGCGCGTCTCCATTGCACGTGTCGCACGTCCAGCCGGGCCGCAGCGGCATGTGCTGGTCGTCCAGCCGGGCGGGCAGGGCGTCAACAGCTCGGCCGATCCGGATCGCCTCTGTGGCCATAGCCTCCCGGTAGCTGATGGGGCGTTCGGTCATGCCGGCCACCGGCTGTCGCGCCGTGCCTGGTCGAGCAGACGCTGGCGGGCGGCGGCCTGTTCGTCGCGCCCCCACCGCTGCCCGCCACCGGCCGGCGGGACGGGACGCCGCCACAGTTGCTGCCAGAACCTGCGCCACCTGCTCATCTCCACCACCTCCGCCAGGGGTCCGGGCGAGTGGCGGCGGTACACGGGGGCGTACCGCCACCACCCACAAGCATCGTGCGATGACGGTGTGTGCCCAGGTCAGAGGCGCGACGTCCGCTACGGCGTCACGGACAGCCCCAGGTCGCGGACAGCCGCGTCGACCTGCTCGGTCAGGCGCCGCGACGACGTCGACACCGCGATCGACCGGGCACGCTCCAGTACCTGCCGGGCGGTCATGCCGTCACCGGCCTGCCCGTGCGCGACCGCGAGGTGAACCAGGTGCCGGCCGTGCCAGTCGGCGCCGTCGGTCTCCGCCCCGGCCGTACCGGCGCTCAGCAACTCGATCGCCCGATCGTTCGCGTCGCTGTCTTGGGCGCCCAGGTACCGCCACACGATGCCCTGCTGCACGGCGAAGAACGCCCGGTTGTACCAGTAGCCCCACGCCGGCAGCGTCCCCGCCACCGCCTCGGCGGCCACGTCGGCGGCCTCCGCCAGCCGCTCCGCCACCTCGGCCGGGCTGGCACCGGCCATGGCCAGGCCCCGCGCCTCCTGCCCGGCGCAGTAGGCGCGTAGGGCAGCGTTGGCGTGCGGATCGCGGCGGGCCGCCCGGGACAGGCCGATCATCTCCGGCAGGTCGCCGCGTCCTTCGGCCCGGTGGCCCTGAAACGACAGCACGGTGGCGGTCAGGTCGGCGTTGCCGGCCTCCGTGGCCCACTGCAAGCTACGGCCCAGCCAGACACGGGCGGCGCGGTCGTCGCCGTTGGCGATGCCCAACCAGCCGGCGAACTGCGCCCACTGCGCGGCGACGTCGACCACGGCCGGCCGCACCTGGTGACGAGCCTCCCGCAGCAACGACACCACGGTGTCGAGCTGGGCGCGCACCGGCCCCGTAACGCTCGCCGCGCCGATGGAGTCCTCCAGCCGGCGGTACCCAGCAAGCACCTGGTCGAGGGCACCCACGGCGGCCAGGTCGACATGCCTCGGATGCTCGGCGACGTAGGCGGCCCGGTCACCGCCGTCGGGAATGTCGGCGACCAGGGCGGCGAGCGCACCACCGGCACCAAGCGCCTCGTCCAGCCGTGATGCCACCTCGACGGCCGGCCGCGTCTGCCCGGTCTCCAACTGGTGGATGAGACTCTTGCCGTGGTTGACCGCGGCGGCGAGCTGTCGCAGCGACATGCCCCGGGTCTCGCGGTGGCGGCGCAGCTCGGCACCGAACCGAGGGTCGACGATCGTCTGTGCGCGCGGCGGCATCGGTGCTCCCCAGGTAGCGGTCTGGGCGGCGGCCCCGCCGACCGCTACAACCGGCGGACCACCACCTTGGACGGTACCCGCCGAGCGCCCCCGTCGTGTGGTACCGCGCGGCCGAGCTGGCCCGGCTCGCTGCCACCGTCCAACGTCACCTGACGACGTGAGGTTGCCGGGCGACGTCCGACAACCTCACATCGCATGCCCGCCCTCGCTGACGCCTCAGACCGCGCCGCTGAAGGTGTCGCAGGAGGCGGGGTCGCCGGTCTCGTAACCCCGGTTGAACCACCGCTTGCGCTGCTCGGAGGAGCCGTGGGTGAACTCGTCCGGGTTCACCGGGCGGTTCGCGCGCTCGGAGATGGCGTCGTCGCCGATCTTCTCGGCGGCGTCGATGGCCTCGGCGATGTCCCGCTCGGTGATGCTGGTGAAGATCTTCTGGCCGCTGTCGTCGGCCGTGCCGGTCGCGTTCTTCGCCCAGGCTCCGGCGTAGCAGTCGGCCTGCAACTCCATGCGTACCGACAGGTCGTTGGCGTTGCCCGGGTCGCGCTGCTGCTGGCGGCGGACCTGTTCGTTGGTGCCGAGCAGGTTCTGCACGTGGTGACCGTACTCGTGGGCCAGCACGTACGGCTGGGCGAACTCACCGCTGGCGCCAAGCTGCTCGGCGAGCACCTCGTAGAAGGAGAGGTCGATGTAGACCAGCGAGTCGGCCGGGCAGTAGAACGGACCGACGCCGGAGTCCGCCTGGCCGCAGGCGGTGTTCACGGCCTGCCGGAAGAAGACAGTCCGGGTCGGGCGGTACTGCTCGCCGAGCGCCTCGGGCAGGGCGGTCCGCCAGTACGCCTGGATCGAGTTGACGAAGAGGGTGTTGCGGCAGTCGAGCTGGTCCAGCGCGTCCTGGCTGGTGCACCGCTGCTCCAGCGCGGTGTTGTCGCCCTGCTCGTCACCGCCGGTCATGGCGTTCAGGCCGAACCCGCCGCCGACCAGGGCCACCAGCACGGCGATGACGATGCCGACGATGCCGCCGCGACCGCCGCCGATCGGGATGGGGATGCCCAGCCCGCCGCCTCCGCCGGATCCTCGCCGGTCCTCCACCTGGCTGGTGTCGATCCGTGCGTTCTCGTTCAGCTCCATGATGACCCCGATCGGTCGGTGATCAGTTGTGATGGTGGCGCGGCCGGGCCGGCCATCGATGAGGACGCCGGTCCGGACCGCCACCCGGTACCCGACGATCTTGGTCGGTAATCCGCGGTGAGCGCCAGCCGACGCCCGGTACACTTGCCCTCGTGCTGCTCTGCGAAGGCTGAACGCCCCGCGCCGACGGGTCACCAGGATCCGCCGGCGCTTTCGTGTGCCCTGAGTCAGCCCTCCGGATCCCGAGAGCGAGTACCCCGACATGATCACTGCCAGCGGCCTGGAACTGCGCGCCGGCGCCCGGATCCTGCTGTCCGACACCACGCTGCGGGTGCAGCCGGGTGACCGGATCGGCCTGGTCGGCCGCAACGGCGCCGGCAAGACCACCACGCTGAAGGTTCTCGCCGGGGAGGGTCAGCCGTACGCCGGGAAGATCGACCGGCGTAGCGCCGTCGGCTACCTGCCGCAGGATCCGCGTACCGGCGATCTGGACGTCACCGGCCGGGACCGGGTGCTCTCCGCCCGTGGCCTGGACACCCTGATGGCCGGCATGCAGGAGCTGGAGGCCCAGCTCGCCGACGGCGGCGACGAGCGCCTGGTCCGCCGCTACGGCGCGCTGGAGGACCAGTTCGCCGCGCTCGGCGGGTACGCGGCCGAGGCCGAGGCGGCCCGTATCTGCGCCAACCTGGGGCTGCCCGATCGGGCGCTGGCGCAGACCATCGGCACCCTCTCCGGCGGCCAGCGCCGCCGCATCGAGCTGGCCCGGATCCTGTTCCGCGACGCGGGGGAGAACGGCGGTGGGATCCTGCTGCTCGACGAGCCCACCAACCACCTCGATGCCGACTCGATCACCTGGCTGCGCGGCTTCCTCGCCAACCACAAGGGCGGGCTGGTGGTGATCTC
The DNA here is from genome assembly GCF_029626175.1 of Micromonospora sp. WMMD1082. Lineage (NCBI taxonomy): Bacteria > Bacillati > Actinomycetota > Actinomycetes > Micromonosporales > Micromonosporaceae > Micromonospora > Micromonospora sp. WMMD1082. The sequence continues at coordinate 4,984,912 of NZ_JARUBM010000002.1, forward strand.
CCACGACGGTGACCTGCTGGAGTCGGTGGTCAACAAGGTCTGGTTCCTCGATGCCACCCGTTCGGTCGTCGACATGTACAACCTGGGGTGGAAGGCGTACCTGGAGGCGCGGGAGACCGACGAGCGGCGCCGCCGTCGGGAGCGGGCCAACGCCGAGAAGAAGGCCGGCGCGCTGATGGCGCAGGCCGACAAGATGCGGGCCAAGGCCACCAAGACGGTCGCCGCGCAGAACATGGCCCGCCGGGCCGAGCGGCTGATGTCGGGCCTGGAGGAGGTACGCGTCGCCGACAAGGTGGCCAAGGTGCGCTTCCCGGCACCGGCGCCGTGCGGCAAGACCCCGCTGACCGCGGCCGGCCTCTCCAAGTCGTACGGTTCGTTGGAGATCTTCACCGACGTGAACGTGGCGGTGGACCGGGGCTCCCGGGTCGCCATCCTCGGGCTCAACGGCGCGGGCAAGACCACCCTGCTGCGGATGCTCGGCGGCCTGCTGGAGGCGGACACCGGCGAGGTGCGACCCGGTCACGGACTGCGACTGGGCTACTACGCTCAGGAGCACGAGACGCTGGATATCGAACGGACCGTGCTGGAGAACATGCGGGCCGCGTCGATCGAGCAGACCGACACCGAGCTGCGGAAGATCCTCGGCGCGTTCCTCTTCTCCGGCGAGGACGTGGACAAGCCGGCCGGGGTTCTCTCCGGTGGGGAGAAGACCCGGCTGGCCCTGGCCACCCTGGTCTGTTCGGGGGCCAACGTGCTGCTGCTCGACGAGCCGACGAACAACCTCGACCCGGTCAGCCGGGAGCAGGTACTCGACGCCATCGCCCGCTACCCGGGCGCGATCGTGCTGGTCACCCACGACCCGGGTGCGGTCCTCGCGCTCAAGCCGGACCGGGCGATCCTGTTGCCCGACGGCGACGAGGACGCCTGGAGCGACGACCTGCTCGAACTGGTCGAGCTGGCCTGACGGGGGTGGGGAAGGGCCCGCCGGGCGCGGGACACGCCGAGACGGCGGGCGGCGTCACCTATCGGGAAGCTGACATTGCACAGCGTGTCGGTTGGCGAATAGTTGATATCTGGCGCATGATCGTTCGAGGCGGTCTAATAGGTGGGACCGTATCCGAACCGCACAGTCTGGGACGTGAGGACACAGCATGGCAGCCACTGGCACAGCCACCAGCACTGAGAAGGGTCGCCGGATCGTCGGAGCCGAGCGTCAGACGCTCGCCAAGGACCTGGTCAAGCGGTACACCGGGGGGGAGAGCATCCGCGCTCTCGCGGCCTCGACCGGCCGATCCTACGGGTTCATCCACCGGGTGCTCACCGAGTCCGGAGTGCAGCTGCGGCAGCGCGGCGGTGCTCGGCGCCGCAAGAAGGCGTGACCCGCCCGTCAGCGTCGTCCAGCACCAGCGCCACACCGTGACCCGGGCCGCCCGGTGACCGCCGAGGCGACCGGGGTCCGGCTGGAATGCGACGGGCCGGTCGCGACGGTCACCCTGTGCCGGCCCGACGTGCTCAACGCGCAGACCCCGGCGATGTGGCGCGCGATGAGCGACTTCTCCCGGGATCTTCCCGGCGACGTGCGGGTGGTCGTCGTACGCGGCGAGGGGCGCGCGTTCTCCGCCGGGCTCGATCTGTCGGTGGCCGGTGCCTCCGGGCCCGGCTCCTTCGCCGAGCTGACGACCCTGCCCGAGCAGGAGTGCGCGGATCGGATCGCCGACTACCAGGGTGGCTTCACCTGGCTGCGCCGGCCGGACGTGATCTCTATAGCCGCCGTGCAGGGGCACGCCATCGGCGCCGGTTTCCAGCTCGCCCTCGCCTGTGACCTGCGGGTGCTGGCCGAGGATGCCCGGTTCTCGATGGCCGAGGTCACGTTGGGCCTGGTGCCGGATCTGGCGGGCACCAAGCGCCTGGTCGAGCTGGTCGGCTACGCCCGCGCGCTGGAGATCTGCGCCACCGGCCGGCGGATGGACGCCGCCGAGGCGGACCGGATCGGCCTGGCCACCCTCGTCGTGCCCAACTCCGAGTTGGCGGGCGCGGTGCGTGATCTCACCGCCGGGCTGCTCGCCCACCAGCGGGACGCCGTGGTGGAGATCAAGGCGCTGCTCGCCGGAGCCACCGGGCGTACCCACGCCGAGCAGCAGCGGGCCGAGCGGGAGGCACAGACCCGACGGCTACGTGATCTCGCCGGACAGGGAGAATAGTAAGGACCGTTCGGGAAGATCCGGGTTACTCACGAGGTTGTCGTAGTCATCGGGAGAATTGTTCCCGACGGCGTACGGCGCCCGGCGACCCGGAGGTGAGTGTGTCCAACCCGATGGCCGCTGGCGGCATGGGCGGTTGGAGCATGCTCCGGTCGATGCGCAGCCAGGATGACGTCTCCACGCACCGTCTGCAACGCGGCGTCGCCCGGCGGATCGTCGCCTTCGCCCGGCCCTACCGGCGCGACATCGTCGTCTTCCTGCTGACGGTCGTGATCGCCGCGGTGATCGGGGTGGCCACCCCGCTGCTCGCCGGCAACGTCATCGACGCGATCACCCGGGGCGGCTCCGAGGCGGGCGCGCTGGTGATCCGGCTGGCCCTGTTCATCGCCGCGCTCGCCGTCGCCGACGCGCTGCTCTCGCTCGCCCAGCGGTGGTATTCGGCGCGCATCGGCGAGGGCATCATCCTCGACCTGCGCACCCGGGTCTACGACCACGTGCAGCGGATGCCGCTGCAGTTCTTCACCCGCACCCAGACCGGTGCGCTGGTCAGCCGGCTCAACAACGACGTGCAGGGCGCCCAGCGGGCGTTCACCTCGACGCTGTCGGGCGTGGTCAGCAACGTGATCCAACTGGTGCTGACCGCCGTGGTGATGCTCACCCTCTCCTGGCAGATCACCGCGCTCTCGCTGGTGCTGCTGCCGGTGTTCATCATCCCCGCCCGCCGGGTCGGCCGACGGCTGGCCGAGATCACCCGCGAGTCGTACAACCTCGACGCCAAGATGAACGCGACCATGACCGAGCGGTTCGGGGTCGCCGGCGCGCTGCTGGTGAAGCTCTTCGGCCGGCCGGACGTGGAGGCCGGCCGCTTCGCCGCCCGCGCCGAGCGGGTCCGCGACATCGGCATCACCTCCGCGATGTACTCGCGGACGTTCTTCGTGGCGATGCTGCTGGTGGCGTCGCTGGCCCAGGCCCTGACCTACGGCCTCGGCGGCTGGTTGGCGGTCCGCGGCGACGTCAGCGCCGGCACGGTCGTCACCCTGGCGTTGCTGCTCACCCGCCTCTACGGTCCGCTGACCGCGTTGAGCAACGTCCGCGTCGACGTGATGAGCGCCCTGGTCTCGTTCGACCGGGTCTTCGAGGTGCTCGACCTGGAGCCGGGGATCAAGGAACGGCCCGACGCGGTGCGGGTGCCCCGCGGCGCCGGCACCGTCGAGTTCCGCGACGTGCGTTTCCGCTACCCGAGCGCCGCGGAGATCTCCCTCGCGTCGCTGGAGGAGGTCACCACGCTGGACCGTACGGTCAACGAACCGGTGCTCAGGGGCGTGTCCTTCCGGGTCGAGCCCGGTCAGATGGTGGCCCTGGTCGGCCCCTCCGGGGCCGGCAAGTCGACGCTGTCCATGCTGATCTCCCGCATCTACGACGTGACCGACGGGCAGGTGCTGGTCGGCGGGGTCGACGTGCGCGACGCCACCGCCGACTCGCTGCGCGACGCGATCGGCGTGGTCACGCAGGATTCCCACCTGTTCCACGAGACCATCGCGGAGAATCTGCGCTACGCCAAGCCGGACGCGACCGACGACGAGCTGTGGGCCGCGCTCGCCGGTGCGCAGGTCGCCGACCTGGTTCGCGCGCTGCCCGACGGGCTGGACACCACCGTCGGCGAACGCGGCTACCGCTTCTCCGGCGGCGAGAAGCAGCGCATCGCCATCGCCCGGTTGTTGTTGAAGGCGCCGTCCATCGTCATCCTCGACGAGGCGACCGCGCACCTGGATTCGGAGAGCGAGGCGGCCGTGCAGCGGGCGCTGTCGGTGGCGCTGACCGGGCGTACGGCCCTGGTCATCGCGCACCGGCTCTCCACCGTCCGCGACGCCGACCAGATCCTGGTGCTCGACGAGGGGCGCATCGTCGAACGGGGCCGCCACGACGAACTGGTCGCCGTCGGCGGCCTCTACGCCGAGCTGTACCGCACCCAGTTCGCGGTGACCGACTCGCCCATCCCGTACGCCGACGCGACCGGTCCCGAGCCGGTGATCATCCCGACCCGCGAATACCTGGCCGACGAGGCCCTACCCCCCGCCGCCGCCAACTAGACACCGCCCGCCGGGCCGGAGCCCCACACCACCGTCCGTGCGGCGGCGCTCTCCGTGCCCTCGGCCGAGGCAGCAACATCGGGGATGTTGCTGCCTCGGCTACGGGCTGACACAGCAACATCCCCGATGTTGTCGCCTGCCGCGTCGCTCACTTCGGCCGGGTGGCCTCGCGCAGCTCGGCGAAGGCGGCGGCGAGCGTCTGCGGGGTGTAGTGCGCGTTCAGGCCGCTGGGGTTGGGCAGCACCCAGAGCCGGGCTCCGGCCAGCGGCTCCGGTTGCGGCCCGAACCCGGCCTTCGGCCGGGCAAAGCCGATGCGGTACGCGGTCACCCCGACCACCGCCACCCAGCGGGGCCGGTAGCGGGCCACCTTGCCGGTCAGCTCCCGCGCCCCGTCGACCAACTCGGCGGCGGTCAGCTCGTCGGCGCGGGCGGTGGCCCGGGCGGCCACGTTGGTGATGCCCAGCCCGAGCCCCGGCAGGGCGTCCTGCTCGTTGGGGTGCAGCAGGCGCGGGGTGAACCCGCCCCGGTGCAGCGCCGGCCAGAACCGGTTGCCGGGGCGGGCGAAGTGCCACCCGGTCGCCGCCGACCACAGTCCCGGGTTGATCCCGACGAAGAGCACCTCCAGCTCGTCGGCGATGACGTCCGGCAGGGTCTTGTCGACGGCCGCCGCCAGTTCCGCACGGCTCGGGCGCGGGTTCGACCGCGCCGGCCGGCCGTCGCCCGGCCCGCTCGTCACAGGCCGCGCAGCGCGCCACCGTCGACCGGGACGGTGATCCCGGTGAGGTAGCTGGCCGCAGGGGAGAGCACGAACGCCGCCACCCGGCCGAACTCGGCCGGGTCGCCGATGCGTCGCAGCGGGATGCCGGCCTCCGCCTCGGCCCGGGCCCGGTCGGGGTCGCCGGTGGCGGCGAACAGCTCCCGGTTGCGGTCGGTCAGGATCCGGCCCGGCAACAGCCCGACCACGCGTACGCCGCGCGGGCCGTACTCGTCGGCGATGTCCTTGGCGACGCCGGCCAGGCCGGGCCGCAGCCCGTTGGAGATGCCCAGTCCGGGCACCGGGCTGCGGGCCGAGGTGGAGAGCACCAGCGCGATCGCGCCGCCGTCGGGCAGCGCGGCGGCGATCGTACGCACCGTGCGGACGCTGCCGAGGAAGACCGTCTCGAACGACTGCCGCCACTGCTCGTCGTCGATCGAGGCGGCGCTGCCGGCGGGCGGCCCGCCGACGGAGACCAGGGCGCCGTCGACGCGACCGAAGTGGCTCTGCGCGGCGTCCAGCAGCCGTTCGGGTGTTGCCGGGTCCGCCAGGTCGGCGGTGATGCCGACGGCCCGGTCGGCCCCGCCGAGGCCGGCCGTGGCGGCGGCCACCGCGTCGTCGTGCCGGGCGGAGAGCACCACCCGGGCACCGTCGGCCACCAGGCACTGCGCGGTGGCGTAGCCGAGCCCACGGGAGGCACCGGTGAGCACGTACACCCGATCGGTCAGTCCGAGATCCATGCCGACGATCCTGCCCGAGCGAGACCGGTCCGGCCATCCGGGACCTGCCCGGCTTCAGCCTCGGTGTTGACGTGCCTACCGAAGGCGTTCGGCAGGGACTCCGCTTCTCAGCAGGCGTACCCGGCCGGCGAGCTGGATGGCGACGGCGTTGCCGGCCCGGGCGACGGCGGGGGCGCGGCGTCGGCGCGGTGCCCGTCGTCCGTCGTAGCGGAAGCCCGCCTCCCGGACGGCGAGTTCCTCGGCGCCCAGCGCCGGCAGCTCCGCGCGGTCGCGCAGCGCGCGGGCCAGATCCCAGCCGTCGCGCAGCCCACCTCCGGTCGGTCGCCGCGCCGCCCACTCGAAGAAGACCGCCGGCCATCCGGTGCCGAGCCCGGCGGCGAGCAACGGCCAGTGCCGGGCGACCTCACCGGCCCGTTTACGCAGCAGCGCGGCGCGGGCGGCGGCCAGCGGTTCGGGCGCGAAGCCGGGTGGCGGAGGGCCACCCGCCACCAGGGCCACGACCAGCTCCGCCTGGCGCGACGCCAGTGCGCTGTGCCGATGATCCGCTCGCTGCCGTTTGCTCATGACGGCACTCCGCTGCGCTGCGTGCCGCCCTGAGGCACCATCGCGCTGTGCCGATGATTCGCTCGCTGTCGCTCGCTCATGTCACCGCCGGGTAACCGCAGGCGGCGGCGACGGCGTCCAACTCGGCGCGCAGCTCGGCCGCCGGGGGGTAGTGCCCGTCGCGCTCCAGCAGGGCCGCCGGTGGGCGGTGCCGGGCGCACAGCTCGGCGAGCAGGTCCAGCACCTCCCGGCCGACCGGGTCGGTGTGCGTGTCGTGGTAGAAGCCGCCGTGCTCGGCGCCGCCGGCGACGTGCACGTACGCCACCCGGTCCAGCGGCAGCCGGTCCAGCAGGGCGAGGGGGTCGGTGCCCCGGTTGCGCGCGTTGGCGTGCACGTTGGCGATGTCGAGCAGCAGCAGCGCGTCGGTACGCTCCAGGATCTCGCCCAGGAACGCCGCCTCGTCGAGTTCGTCGTCCGGCCAGTCGAACAGCGCCGCGATCGGCTCCAGCGCGATCGGCACCGGCAGCTCCGCCTGCGTCCGCGCGACGTTGGCGCAGACCGCGTCCACCGCCTCCCGGCTGCGCGGCAGCGGCAGCAAATGCCCGGCCTCGAGGCCGCCGGCCCGGACGAAGGCGATGTGCTCGCTGACCAGCGGGGCCGCCAGCAGCTCCGCGACCGCCGCCAGGTGGCTCACCCGGGCCGGCTCGACCGGCTCCGCGCCGCCGAGGGAGAGCCGCACCCCGTGCGGTACGACGGTGACGCCGCGTTCGCGTAGCTCGGCCAGCCCGTCGGGCGGCGGCCCGGCGGTGGGCACCGACTCGGCGATCACCTCGACGAAACGCAGTCCGGGCAGCTCGGCGACGAACCCGGCGATCTCCGGTCGCCAGCCGATGCCCACGCCGTGCGGCGCGTTCATCCGCCGCACCCGCCGCCGCATCCGCCCCCGCACCCGCCGCCTCCGCCCCCGCCACCGTCCGCACCCGCGGTGCTGCCACCACCACAGCCGCCGGTGGAACCGGAGCCGCCGGCCACGGCCTGGCGCTGGATCTCGGCCTGCTGGGCGAAGGTGGGGTCGAGGGCCCAGATCGTGGCGGTGCCGTAGAGCGCCACCGCCATCGCCGCTCCCGCCGCACCGTAGGTGGCGTACGCCGGGTTCGAGGCGGGCGCGAGGTGCCGGTTGCGCTGGCGCAGGGTCCGCAAGGCGGCCTCGGCCGCCCGGGTGCGCCGGGGCACCCGGACGAACAGCACCGTGGTCACCGCCGCGAGCATGCACACGATGAGCGCGAGGTACCCGACCGGGCGCTCGTTGGCCAGCCCGGCGATGATTCGGGCGACACCGAGTGCCAGCAGCGCGACCAGCAGCAGCGGACCCTGGCGAAGGGCCGCCCGCCGGTCCGGACCGAGCGCCAGGCCCCGCTGGTCCAGCCCGTCGCGCAGCTCGGTGAGGGCGCGGTCGACCCACTCGGCACGCCGTACGTCCCGGGCGTGGGTGCCCTGGGTGGCGGCGTAGTGGATGGCGCGGTCGAGCGGGGTGGCTGCGGGCGGGAGCGGGCCGTCGGCGGTCAGCCGGCGATCCGGGTCCACCCCGATCGCGCCCTGGCTGCGCAGCGCGCCGAGCGAGGTCATGACCGCGATGTCCGCGCCACCGTTGAGGTAGGCGACCTGCTGCGGGCCGAGCTGGTCGGCCGGGGGTGCGGACCGGCCGCCCAGCAGTGCCCGGCGGTGGATCAGCACAGCGGTGACGGCGACCACCGTCGCCAGCAGGTAGACCGTGAGGAAGGTGCTGCTGGGGATCCCCCAGGTGTCGAAGTCTGCCGCGAAACCCGCCATGGCCTGCTCCTGTCGCGCGAAGGAACGCGGCTTCATTGTGCGGCGGCGACGCCACCATCCGCCCGCCCCGGTCGCCCCGTTATCTCCTCGTTATCCGCGGAGGTCAGTGCCGGCGTACGGCCTCCTCGACCAGATCGAGCACGGCACCCAGGTCGCCGGCCGGACGGCCCATGGCCAGGTGCAGCACCAGGCCGTCGTAGGCGAGTTCGAGGAAGCGGGCCAGCACGTCGATCGGGACGTCCTCGCGGAGCACGCCGGCCTCCCGCTGGCGGGCCAACCGGTCCCGGGTCGCCTCGGCGATGGCCGCCGACCGCTCGGCCCAGCGCTTGGCGAAGGCCGGGTCGGTACGCAGTCGCCGGGACACCTCCAGCTGACTGCCCAGCCAGCCGGTGGTGTCCGGGGAGACCGCCCGGGCGAGCAGGTCACGCATCACCTGGACCAGACCGTTGCGGGCGACCGTCTCCACCATCGCCGCCGCGTCGTCCTCGGCAACGGCGAGGAAGAGGGAGTCCTTGTCCCGGAAGTGGTGGAAGATGGCCCCTCGGGACAGCCCGGTCGCCTCTTCGAGGCGGCGGACGGTCGCGCCCTCGTAACCGTGCCGGGCGAAGCAGGCCCGCGCGGCGGTGAGGATCTCCTGCCGGCGGGCGTCGAGCTGGTCCTGACTTACTCTGGGCACGTGCTGATCGTGTCAGCTCACCCCGGGTAACGCAAACCGTACGTACGGCTTCGTTTGCGGGGTCTCCACGGCGAGCCCTCGACGCGCCCGGTGCTGCGTGAACGTGGGACACCAGGGCCCGCACCGGGCGTCGGTACCTGTCCGACACGACCGCGTAACCTTCTGCCCTGTCGGCGGGGCACCGGATTCCCGTAGGGTGCCCGAGTGCCGCTGCTCCTGCTGGACCTGGACAACACCCTGCTCGATCGAGCCGGGCCGTTCCGCACCTGGGCAGAGCGCTTCCTGACCGGCATCGGAGCGCCGCCGCGCGACATCGAGTGGCTGCTGTCCATCGACGCCGATGGGTTGACCGATCGCTGGGACGTCGCGGACGCCATCCGGGACCGCTACCGGCTGCGGATTCCCTCCATCGATCTGGTCGAGGAGCTGCACGACGGGGTCGTCGAGTTCACCCGGCTGGACCCGCTGGTCGCCTGCGCGTTGCGGATCGCCGACGACGCCGGCTGGATGCCGGTGGTGGTGACCAACGGCGCCGTACGCCAGCAGGATGCCAAGATCCGGCGCACCGGGCTGGACCGGTACATCGCCGACTGGGTGATCTCCGAGGAGGCCGGGGTCAGCAAGCCCAACCCCCGGATCTTCGCGCTCGCCGCGCAGCGCGCCAGGATGCCGCTGCGCGGTGCCTGGGTGATCGGCGACGGCCCGGAGGCGGACATCGGCGGCGCCACCGCCGTCGGCCTGCCCAGCGTCTGGCTGCACCGGGGTCGTCCCTGGACCGACGCCCGGTTCGCGCCCACCGCGACGGTCGACACGGTGATCGCCGCGATCGCCGAGATCATGGCGTGAGCGACCGGTAATTCGCTTGACCTGGCGCCCGGCGCGCCGCGAGCATGGTCCGCGCATCGTGCACCCGGGCGTGCGCCCGGTCGAGGAGAGGGGGTTGGTCATGGCCGTCTTCGCAGGTCGCTTCCTGCCTCCCCGTACCTCGACCAAGGGATCACCAGCACCATGCGCGATGACGACTTTCCGGAGCCCGAGCACCGCAACCGCGGCCGGCGCCGCTTCGACGACGACGAACCATCCTTCCTGAGGCGCGGCCGGCCGGCGGGCCCCGCTCCCACCGACCCCGACGACGAGCCCGACCCGACGACCGACGAGGTCTGGTCCTCCTGGGACGACGCGGTGCACGGCCCGCAACCCCATCCGGCATGGCTGGTCACCGAGCTGGCCGCGAAGGACACCGATCTCGGTGTGCTCAAGACCGGTAAGGAGGCGGACGTCCACCTGGTGCGCCGGGCGGTCCCCGGCACCGACCGGTCCTGCCTCCTGGCGGCGAAACGCTATCGGGATCCCCGGCACCGGCTCTTCCACCGCGACGCCGGATATCTCGAGGGGCGCCGGGTGCGCCGCTCCCGGGAGATGCGGGCGATGACCGGGCGGACCGCGTTCGGCCGGCAGATGATCGCCGGGCAGTGGGCGGCGGCGGAGTTCGCCGCGCTGGGCCGGCTCTGGGAGATCGGCGAGCGGTACGGCACGGTCACCGTGCCGTACCCGGTGCAGCTGCGGGGCACCGAGCTGATGCTGGAGTTCCTCGGCGATCCCGACGCGGGGCTGGCCGCCCCACGGCTCGCCGAACTGCGTCCCGCCCCGGCCGAGTTGCGCGAGCTGTGGGCGCAACTGGTCGACGCGCTGGTCGTCCTGGCCCGGGCGGGGTACGCGCACGGCGACCTGTCGCCGTACAACCTGCTGGTGCACGCGGGGCGGCTGGCGCTGATCGACCTGCCGCAGGTGGTCGACGTGGTGGCGAACCCGCAGGGCCGGGACTTCCTGGCGCGGGACGTCCGGATCGTCGCCACCTGGTTCGTCGCCCGGGGTCTGCCGCCGGGCCTCGCGGACCCGGCGGTGCTGACCGACCTGCTGTGCCGCGAGGCCGGCCTGCGCTGACCGTGGGCTCCGGGCGACGGCTGGCCGCCGCCCGGAGCCCGTCCGCGGCTACTGCAGGTACCGCTCGACCTCCGGCACCGGGCGGGCGCCCTGTGCCTCCGGATCGCCGTGCGCCTGCCGGGCGGCGCGGCGGCGGCGGAGCAGGTCCCAGCACTGGTCGAGGGATTCCTCCAACTCGCGCAGTCGGGCGCGGGCCTCGTCGTCGGTGCCCGTCTCGTTCACCTGCGCCTGCGCGCGCAGCCGGTGCTCCTCGTCGACCAGATCGGAGATCCGGCTCATGATGGTCTTGTCGTCCATGCCCCTGAGCCTGGCACAAGGAGACCGGTCACGGCCCGCATTCCCGGCGCGGCGACCCGGGCCGACCGGTGGCATGATCACGAGTGCTTGAGTTGGTGCTGTGACGCTGTTAGCGTGCGCCGGGGTCGGTGTGCGTAACGCATTCCTGATCGACCGACCAATCAGCTCAGGGCCAGGGGCGGTGTGATGGGTTCCCGCGGTACGAATCTGCGTACCAAGGTGGTGTCCCTGTTGGCCCTGCTGGTCGCGCTCTGGGGGTTCACCGCCTGGGTGACCGTCCGGGATGGAGTCAACCTTCTCGGTGTGCAGGCGCTCGACGTGCGGGTGTTCGATCCCACCGAGCCGCTGCTACTGCAGGTGCAGCTCGAACGGCGCGCCTCGCTGGTGTACCTGGGCCGGCCGGACGCGGCGCGGCGCGAGGAGCTGACGCAGCTGCGCCAGCGCGCCGACGAACTGGCGGCCGAGTTCGCCGAGTCGACCGACCACTGGCAGGTCGACCTGCTCGGCAACGATGCGCTGCACGACCGCGTCGCGGAGCTGGAACAGCGACTGGCGGCGCTGCCGGAGACGCGTGCCGGCGTCGACGGGCGCAGCATCGGGCGCGGCGCGGCCGGTGCGGCGTACACCGAGCTGATCCAATCGATCTACGAGGTCTACGACGAGCTGCGCCTCGTCGACGACGCCCGGGTCGCCGGGGACGCCGCCCGGCTGATCCGGCTCAGCCGGGCCCGGGAACTACTGTCCCAGGAGGACGCCCTGCTCGCCGGGGCGCTGGCTGCCGGCCGTATCACCTCGGCCGAGCGGGCACAGTTCACCCGCGTCGTGGGTGCCCGCCGGTTCGTCGCGGAGCAGGCGGTCGCCCGACTGCCCGAGGCCGACCAGCGTCGCTACGAGCAGATGTCCGCCGGTGCGAGTTTCCGGCGGTTGGCCGACCTGGAGAACCGGCTCATGCTCGGCGGCAACGGCGCACGCCTGCCGTTCACGGCCGCGGAATGGTCCGACACCACCGGCCCGGCACTGATCGAGATCGGCGACGTGATCCTGGCCGGCGGCGACGATCTCGTCGAGCGGGCCACGCCGGTCGCGATCGGCATCGTCGTCCGGCTGGTGCTCGTCGCGGGTCTCGGCCTGCTCGCGGTCATCGCCGCGATGGTCGTCTCGGTCACCACGACGCGCGCGGTGGCGCGGCAGTCGCAGCGGCTGCGCGACGCCGACGTCGGGCGGGAGGCCGCCGTCCGCACGGCCGGCGAGGAGGCCGAACTGCGCCGGGCCGTACGCGAGGTGTTCCTGAACCTGGCCCGGCGTACCCAGGCGCTGGTGCACCGCCAGCTCACCCTGCTCGACTCGATGCAGCGGCGTGAGCAGGACCCGGCGCAGTTGGTGGAGCTGTTCCGCGTCGACAACCTGGCCACCCGGACGCGACGCAACGCGGAGAACCTCATCGTGCTCTCCGGCGGTACGCCCGCCCGGACCTGGCGCGACAGCGTGCCGATGATGGACGTGGTCCGCGGCGCGGTCGGCGAGGTCGAGGAGTACACCCGGGTCACCGTGGTCCCGATCGGCGGCGTGTCGCTGGCCGGCCGGGCGGTCGGCGACACCATCCACCTGCTCGCCGAGCTGATCGAGAACGGGCTCTCCTTCTCCCCGCACCACACCACCGTCGAGGTGCGCGGGCAACTGGTCGCCAACGGCTTCGCCATCGAGATCGAGGACCGGGGTCTCGGCATGACCGAGGAGGACCGCGCCGCCGCCAACCACCGCATGGCCGAGCGTGGCGAGCCGAACCGCGCCGAGGCGTCCCGGCTGGGCCTGCACGTGGTGAGCCGGCTGGGCGACCGGCACGGCGTGCGGGTGCGGCTCACGGAGTCCGTGTACGGCGGGACGAGCGCCGTCGTGCTGATCCCGAGCGCCCTGATCACCGTGACCGGGGCCGAGCCGGGCGGTACCCGGGCCGACGCCCCCGCGCCGGTCGACGGGCCCGGCCGGGACGCCCCGGCAGAGGCCCACCTCGGCGTCGGTGCCGACAATGCCGGGCTGCCGACCCGGTCGCGGCGTGGGCCAGCGCGTTCCTCCGCCCTGGACGCCCCGACCATCCCGATCGGACTGCCGGTCACCGCCGAGCAGGACGGGCCTGCCGTTGCCGGCCTGCCGGTTCGGGTGAGACAGGCGAATCTGGCGCCGGGTCTGCGGGCCGAGCCCGAGGCCGGAAAGGAGGGCGACCGCGTGATCCGTGAACCCGAACGGGTGCGGCGCATGATGAGCGCGTACCAGACCGGCACCCGGCGCGGTCGCTCCGAAGCCGCCCGGCTGCTCGGTGGTGGGGACCGGTCCGGGCAGGAGGATTCCGACGGCGCCGACCACCAGGCGACCTGACCGCGCAGGCGCCCCGGCGAGCCGGACGGTGGCCCCGCGAGCCGGCCGGTGGCCCGGCTGGCCGGGCGGCGGATGGTCTCAGGACCGGATGAGCAACGGCGACGAGCCGAGGAGAAGAGGACGACGACGTGGCGCAGAAGACGGCTCCGAGTGCCGATCTGACGTGGTTGCTGGATGATCTGGTCGGTCGGGTCAGGCAGGCCGAGCACGCGGTCGCGCTGTCCGCCGACGGTCTGCTGATGGCCTCCTCGCAGGGGCTCGGCCGCGACGACGGCGAGCACCTGGCGGCCATGGCGGCCGGCATCCAGAGCCTGGCCCGCGGTGCGGGCAAGCGGTTCGGCGGCGGCGAGGTGCGGCAGACGATCATCGAGATGCGGTCCTCGTTCCTGTTCGTCACCGCCGCCGGCCGCAACGCCTGCCTCGCGGTGCTGGCCAGCGAGGACGCCGACGTCGGATTGATCGCGTACGAGATGGCGATGCTGGTCACCCGGGTCGGCACGTACGTCTCCTCGCCGGCACGGTCAGCCGAGCAGACCAACGGGCAGCAGTGACCCGGATGACGGTGGACACCACCGGCGGGCTACCCGACCAGAGCATTGTCGAGGCGGTTATCAATGGACTACGGGCACTCTGAGCGGCAGCCGGGGGCGACCGCGCTGCCCACGGCGATCAAGATCCTGATCGCCGGCGGCTTCGGGGCGGGCAAGACCACGCTGGTCGGCGCGGTCAGTGAGACGCGCCCGTTGCGCACCGAGGAGGTGCTGACCGAATCGGGGGTGGGCGTCGACGACATCTCGGGCGTGGAGGCGAAGCGGACCACCACCGTCGCGATGGACTTCGGCCGGATCACCATCGGCGACGACCTGGTGCTGTACCTGTTCGGCACCCCGGGCCAGGACCGGTTCTGGTTCGTCTGGGACGAGCTGGCGCTCGGTGCGATCGGTGGCGTGGTGCTGGCGGACACCCGCCGGCTGGCGGACTGCTTCCCGTCCCTCGACTACTTCGAGGGACGGGGGACGCCGTTCGTGGTCGCGGTGAACTGCTTCGAGGGGGCGCGGCAGTACCGGCTCGACGAGGTGCAGGCCGCGCTGAACCTCGACCCGGAGGTGCCGGTGCTGCTCTGCGACGCCCGGCAGCGGGAGTCGGCCAAGGAGGTGCTCATCACGCTGGTGGAGCACGCCATGAAGCTCCGGGCCGCCCGTCACGCCGAGTAACGCGGGGCCAGCCAGGCGGCGGCCGGCCGGGTGGTGGCGCCGACCGGTGCACGACGAAGGGCTCCCACCCCGCTCGCGGGGTGGGAGCCCTTCGGGTCGTCCGTCAGGCGCCGATCATGCGCCGCAGCACGTACTGCAGGATGCCGCCGTGCCGGTAGTAGTCCGCCTCACCCGGGGTGTCGATGCGCACCACCGCGTCGAACTCGACGCCACCGTCGGTGGTGACCTGCACCGTGCGCGGGGTCGCGCCGTCGTTGAGCGCGGTCACCCCGGTGATGGTGAACGTCTCGGTGCCGGTGAGCCCCAGCGAGTCGGCGTTCTCCCCGGCCGGGAACTGCAACGGCAGCACACCCATGCCGATCAGGTTGGAGCGGTGGATCCGCTCGTACGACTCGGCGATGACCGCCTTGACGCCGAGCAGCATGGTGCCCTTGGCCGCCCAGTCCCGCGACGAGCCGGAACCGTACTCCTTGCCGGCCAGGATGACCAGCGGGACGCCCTCGGCCTGGTACGCCATCGAGGCGTCGTAGATCGAGGTCTGCTCGCCGGTCAGGTGGTTGACCGTGAAGCCACCCTCCACACCCGGGACCAACTGGTTGCGCAGCCGGATGTTGGCGAAGGTGCCCCGGATCATCACCTCGTGGTTGCCCCGGCGCGAGCCGTAGGAGTTGAACTCGTGCCGCGGCACGCCGTGCTCGGCGAGGTACACCCCGGCGGGGGAGTCGGCCTTGATGGAGCCGGCCGGTGAGATGTGGTCGGTGGTCACCGAGTCGCCCAGCTTGGCCAGCACCCGCGCCGGACCGATGTCGGTTACCGGCGTCGGCTGGTGCGCCATGCCCTCGAAGTACGGGGGCTTGCGGACGTAGGTCGACTCGCCGTCCCAGGCGAAGGTGTCCCCGGTCGGCGTGGGCAGGGACTGCCAGCGCTCGTCGCCGGCGAAGACGTCGGCGTACGCGGCGCTGAAGCCGGTCGCGCCGATGGCCGAGGCGATGACGTCCTGGATCTCGGCGGTGCTCGGCCAGATGTCGCGCAGGAAGACCGGGTTGCCCGCGCTGTCCTCGCCGAGCGGTTCGTTGGCCAGGTCGAGGTCCATCGTGCCGGCGAGGGCGTACGCGACCACCAGCGGCGGGGAGGCCAGGTAGTTCATCTTCACGTCCGGGTTGATCCGGCCCTCGAAGTTGCGGTTGCCGGAGAGCACCGAGACGACGGCGAGGTCGGCCTCGTTCACCGCCGCGGAGACCTCCTCCGGCAGCGGGCCGGAGTTGCCGATGCAGGTGGTGCAGCCGTAGCCGACCAGGTGGAAGCCGAGCTTCTCCAGGTACGGCGTGAGACCGGCCCGCTCGTAGTAGTCCATGACGACCTTGGAGCCGGGCGCCAGGGTGGTCTTCACCCACGGCTTGCGGCTCAGGCCCTTGTCCACCGCGTTGCGGGCGAGCAACGCCGCGCCGATCATGACCTGCGGGTTGGAGGTGTTGGTGCAGGAGGTGATCGCGGCGATCACCACCGCGCCGTGGTCCAGCTCGTACTCGACGCCGTCGGCGCCGGTGACCCGGACCGGGTTGCTGGCCCGGCCGCCCGAGCCGACGGCGGCGGTCTCCAGGTCACGCGGGGCGTCGGCCGGGTCGCTCACGTCGTTGGCCGGCGGGTCGCTGGCCGGGAACGACTCGGCGCTGGCCTCGTCGGCGGGGCCGTTGGCACCGAACGGCTTCTCCTGCTGCGGTACGCCGGGCTCGCGCCCCCGGTCCCCGCCGGTCTCGTCGGCGGCCACGTAGTCGGTGAGCGCGGAGCGGAACAGGGTCTTCGCGTTGCCGAGCGGCACCCGGTCCTGCGGGCGCTTCGGGCCGGCGAGGGAGGGCTCGATGGTGCCCAGGTCGAGTTCCAGATGCTCGGAGTACGCCGGCTCGGCGTCCGGGTCGTGCCAGATGCCCTGCTCCTTGGCGTACGCCTCGACCAGGGCGACCTGCTGTGGGTCGCGGCCGGTCAGCTCCAGGTAGCGGACGGTCTCGGCGTCGATCGGGAAGATCGCCACCGTGGAGCCGTACTCCGGGGACATGTTGCCGATGGTGGCCCGGTTGGCCAGCGGCACGGCGCTCACGCCGGGGCCGTAGAACTCGACGAACTTGCCGACCACGCCGTGCTTGCGCAGCATCTCGGTGATGGTGAGCACCAGGTCGGTGGCGGTGGTGCCGGCGGGCATCTCACCGGCGAGCTTGAAGCCCACCACCCGGGGGATCAGCATGCTGACCGGCTGGCCCAGCATGGCGGCCTCGGCCTCGATGCCGCCGACGCCCCAGCCGAGCACGCCGAGGCCGTTGACCATCGTGGTGTGCGAGTCGGTGCCGACCACCGTGTCGGGGTACGCCTGGCCGCCGCGTTCCATCACCGTGCGGGCCAGGTACTCGATGTTGACCTGGTGCACGATGCCGGTGCCCGGGGGGACGACCTTGAACTCGTTGAACGCGCTCTGTCCCCAGCGCAGGAACTGGTAGCGCTCCTTGTTGCGGGCGTACTCCAGCTCGACGTTGCGGGCGAAGGCGTCCTCGCGGCCGAACAGGTCGGCGATGACGGAGTGGTCGATGACCAGCTCGGCGGGGGCGAGGGGGTTCACCTTCGTCGGGTCGCCGCCGAGGTCGCGGACGGCCTCACGCATGGTGGCCAGGTCGACCACGCACGGTACGCCGGTGAAGTCCTGCATCAGCACCCGGGCCGGGGTGAACTGGATCTCGACGTTCGGGTCCGCGGTCGGATCCCAGGCGCCGAGCTGGCGGATGTGTTCGGCGGTGATGTTCGCGCCGTCCTCGGTCCGCAGCAGGTTCTCCAGCAGGATCTTCAGGCTGTAGGGGAGCCGTTCGTGCCCCTCCACCTTGCTGATCTTGAAAATCTCGTAGCTCGCGTCTCCGACGCGTAGCTGGGTCTTCGCACCGAAGGTGTCGAGGCTCGCCACGTCGTACTCCTTCACACCAGCGACCGTGAGTAGTCCTGAGCAGTCTGTCGCACCGGCCGGAGTGCCGCCGTGGTTAGGTAACACTTACCGCCGATTCTCGCCGTCAATAAAACCGTACGTCCGTCTTGCTATTGGCGCAACTCGGTGTCATCGTGTGGACGGGAGGTGCGCCATGATCCACCATGTTCAGCTCGCCTGTCCGCGAGGCTCCGAAGACCTCTCGCGGGCCTTCTACGTCGGTCTCCTCGGCCTCAGCGAACTCGCCAAGCCGCCGGCCCTTGCGGCCCGCGGTGGTTGCTGGTTCCGTGGGTACGGCGCCGAACTGCACCTGGGCGTGGAGGACGACTTCCGCCCGGCCCGCAAGGCGCATCCCGCCCTGCTCTGGCCCGACCTCGGCGCCCTCGACACCCTTGCCGCCCGGCTCACCGCCGCCGGGTACCCGGTCACCTGGGGTGACGACGAGCTGCCGGGGCTGCACCGCTTTCACACCCGGGACGCCCACGGCAACCGCCTGGAGTTCCTCGCCCCGAACGACACCTGACCCGCGCCCACCCCGGCCCTCGGCCTCGGACGCGCCCGCCTTCGGTCGAGGCAGCAATATCAGGGTTGTTGCTGCCTCGTGGGCGGCCTGACGCAGCAGTATCCCTGATGTTGCTGCCTGGCGCGTGCGGTGCGGTGCGGTGTGGTGTGGTGGGGTGCCGTGCCCTTCGGCTCTTGGTGGTGTTTGGTTGTTAGCTGGTGGCGCTGTAGCCGCGGGTGGCGATCCAGTCGGCGAGGGTGTCGATGTTCATGCGGTAGGAGGCTTGGGTGGGGTCGGCGGAGTCGGCGATGGTGACGGTGTGGCCGCCGTCGCGGTAGCCGACGATGCTGATGTAGTGGCCGCCTTCGAAGCTGTGGGGGGTGCCGTCGGTGTCGGTGGCGGTGCCGGCGATGTTGGCGACCACGGCGCGGCCGTCGTCGACGGTGCGGACGATGTCGTTGCGGAGCTTGTCGGTCTGCTTGTCGTCGGCGGTGGGGGCGGAGATTGCGGTGGAGGTGTAGACGTTCTTGCCGGTCTCCTTGTTCAGTACGGGGGTGATGTCGTTGATGGAGTTGGTGCCGGCTTCGGTGGTGCCCATGGTTTTGGCCATGGCGTCGACGTCGATGTTCTTGCCTTGGACGCTGAGGGCGTTGCGGGCGGCGGCGGGGCCGCAGTAGTAGAAGTTGGGCTGGGCTTCGTAGCGGACGTTGAGTTCGCGTTCGCTGCTGGGTTTGCGGTCGGCCTTGGCCACGGTGGTGCTGGTCGGTGTGCTGGGTGCGGCGTGGGCGGTGATGGCGGGTCCGGCGATGCCGCCGGCGGTGGCGGCGGTAGCGGCGATGGTCAGGGCGGTCTTGCGCAGGATGGTGGTACGCATGATGAGTCACGCCTCTCGTTCGGGGGTGTGCGCGGCACAGCCCGGGGGGTGTGGGTGTGCCGCGGGGAACGGGGGGTGGTGCTCGGGGATACGTCGGGGATCCGCGGGGGATCTGCTCGCGACGTCCGGGGGATGTAACGCGGGGTGGGGCGGGGTCATTCCGGCCCGGCCCGGCCCGGGGCTGCGGCGCCCGGGGGGCGTCGTGGTTACGCCATGTATAACGACCGGGCCGGGGGCGTGATTCCGCCTAGCGGGTGACCCAGGCCACCGCCCGACCCGCCCGACCCGCCTGACCTGGCGGAAACCGGACAACCGACCAGATGTGGCCGCATCGGGCACGATGTGCCCGCACCGATCCGGATATACCCGGGCCTGGGGACGTGTGCCCACGGGACCGGGTGTCCGGGGCAGGCGTTGTCGGGCGGGGAGCGGGAAAGCCCGGTCGGCAGGAACCGACGACCGAGGGGAGAGGGGCCGTGTGGCAGCAGGGCCGGTCCATCGCCACCCGCGAACGCCCGGCTCCGGTCGCCGGGGCGCCGTTGTGGTGCGACGCGCACGATTTCGGACTTCGGGGCGACGGGGTCACCAACGACCAGCCGGCGCTGGCGGACCTGGTCGACCGCCTCGGGGAGGGCTACGCCGCCGACGGCCGGGCGCGGGTCATCTACTGCCCGCCGGGGATCTACTCGATCCGGGACGCCGGCACCGTGTGGCGCAGCGGGGTCTCACTGCTCGGCGCGGGGTCGGGCGCGACCCGGTTCCTGCTGAGCAACGAGGGTAACCGCGCCGACCCGACGCCGCTGGCCTTCTGGACCACGGTGCAGCACGGCGCCGACCGGGATCGCCACATCGCCGACTGCACCTTCGCCGACTTCGAGATCGACGGTTCGGGTGTGGCCATGGCGGAGTACAACTACCTGGCCAAGGGGCTCGGCCTCCAGTACGTCGTGCGGGGAGTCTTCCGCAACCTTTACATCCACCACACCGGCGCCACCGGGCTGGGCTGCGACTTCCTCCAGGACAGCCTGATCGACGGCGTGGTGGTGGTCGGCTGCGGGCGACTGGACAACGGCGAGGAGATGGGCGGAGCGGGCATCGGCATCGGCATCGGCGGTTGGGGCGCGGTGGAGCGCTGCACCATCAGCAACTGCACCACCCTCGGCAATGGCACCAACGGGATCTTCCTGGAGCTGCAGAAGCCGTACTGGACGCCGCCGCGCGGGTACCGCATCATCGGCTGCCACAGCCAGGCCAACCGGTTCGGCATCTCCGACTGGGGCGCCGACGGGCTGATCGTCTCCGCCTGCACCCTCACCGGCAACCTGGAGGCCGGCTTCGACGTCTCCGCCAACGGCACGGCGGGGATCGCCGGCCAGGGCGGCATTCTCGGCGACTGTGTCATCGACCGTAACGTCCGCGACGGGATCAGCATGGGCAACACCCCCGGGCCGTACGCCATCCGGGGCAACCGGATCAGCGGCAACGGCGGCCACGGCTACCACCAGCACGATCTGGGCAACGGATACCAGGGCCCCGCGTCGGACGTGGTGATCGACAGCAACGAGTTCTGGGACAACGGGCTGGACGCGATCCGGGTGGACCGGCCGATGCGCGACGCGGTGCTGGTCAACAACCGGATCCGCAACAACGGGCGGCAGTGCGCCCCGGCCGCCACCGGTGCGGGTGACTCGGTCCGTTACGCCCGTCGTTCCATGACGGACCGGACCGCGGACTGGCCGTCCGACGGGCACCGGGGCAAGGTGCTGCGGGTGGGGGGTCGGGTGGCGGTGGTGGTCGGCAACACCGGCACCGATCTGGACCTGGCCGAGCTGCGGCCGGACGCGGCCACCGCGTGGAACGAGGACATACCACCACCGGGGATGGGGTACGAGTTGCCCGCCGCGGCGCCGCTGCGGGCCGGCATCACCGTCAACGCACCCGTCGACTCCGCGACGGTGCGCGGCAACCGGATCTGGGACAACGGCGCCCACCCGACCCAGAGCTACGGAATGTGGATCACCGAGCGGGGTGCCTGCGTCTCCTGTCGGGTCGAGGACAACGACCTCGCCGGCAACGCCGAGGGGGCGCTGCGGCTGGACACCCAGCCGGTGGGCGGTCGCTGGGACCGCAACCACGTCGAGGTGGACTGACCGGCGGGCGGGTCACCCTCAGCCGGCCTCGTCGGCCCGGGAGACCGAGGTGGCCTCCGCGTGCCGGTCGCGCAGTCGCGCCCGGATCTCCTCCGGGGTGTACGCGCGCCGCCGCCGCTCCGCTCTGGCGATCACCACGCCGGAGGCCGCGACACCGGCCAGACCGGCCAATCCGAGGACCTTCCACCACCGCACCCGTCGCCGCATCCGCTTAGGGTAGTCCGCTATGAGCATCATGCTGGACGAGGCGGTGGAGCTGACCCGTACCGGCGATCTGTGGGTCTTCCGTGGTCGCAGCGTGCCCGACCGCGCCATCCAGCTGACCACCAACAGCCCGGTCAACCATGTGGGCATGGCGGTGGTGTTGGACGACATGCCGCCGCTGATGTGGCATGCCGAGTTGGGTCGCTCACTGCCGGACATGTGGACCGGCACCCACCAGCGTGGCGTGCAGCTGCACGACCTGCGGGACGCGGTCTGCGTCTGGGCGAACCGGTACGGCCAGCGGGCCTGGCTGCGCCAGCTCGATCCGCCGGCCGACGCGGAGATGGAGCGGTCGGTGCTACGGACGATCGCCAGGCTGGACGGCACGCCGTTCCCGTCCACGGCCCAGCTGGCCTGGCGATGGTTGCGGGGACGGGTGCCGTCGCCGCGGTTGCCGGTGCCACCGGCCCGGCGGCGCGCCCCGGCGGTGCGGGAGCTGGCCCTGGAGACCGCGTACTGCGCGGAGGTCGTGGCGGTCAGCTACGAGGCGATGGGGCTGCTGCCGGCGGGCCGGCGGCCGAACTGGTACGACCCGGGTCGGTTCTGGAGCGGCGACGACCTCGGCCTGCACGGTGGTGCCCGGCTGGGCAGCGAGATCGAGGTGCTGATCCCACCGCGCTGAGGTTTCACCGACCGGCGCACCGGCAACTGTCTGCGGCGTGACTGCTTCCACCGATCTCGACACGCTGGCGGATTTCTTCGACCGGTACGGCGTGGCCCTGACCGCCGGGGACCTGCCCGCGATCGCCCGCTGTTACGCCCTGCCCGGGCTGGTGGTGGCCGACACCTACAGCTTCTCGTTCCACTCGCCGGCGGCGGTGGCGCTGTCCTTCGTGGGCGCCGCGCCGGACTACACCGAGCATGAGCTGGTCGCCGCGCACGCCGACATCGAGCAGGTGCAGCAGGTTTCCGCACTGCTCGTCGAGGTGGCGGTGCGCTGGGAGTTCCTGGACAGCCAGGGCCGGCAGGTGCCCGGCGAGCGCTACCGCTACCTGCTGCGCAGCACCGAGGACGGGCCGGCCATCTGCACGGTCGTGCGGACGGGCTGAGCCACCGCCGGTGCCGCCCGGACCGTCCACCGGCCAGGTGCCGGGCGCCGTACCGGCGGGCGGATCGACCCGTCGGGCCGGTTCGCCCCCCGCCCGTTTCGTGGCCCGGGGCGGCGTGACTAGGCTGTCGCGTCGGCGACGACGAGTGGGGACCTCAATGTCAGTGCGGCCGTCCGGCGACGAGATCGGTGACGCGACCGGCGCGAAGACCGGTGATGACGCCGGTGACGCGACGGGTGCGAAGACCGGTGACGCGACCGGCGATGAGGCCGGCGGGGCGGGTACGGCCGGCGACGGCGGTGACGCGGGCGGGGCTGCCGGTGGGCGCACGCTGCCCAGGATGATCGCCTCCGCGCCCTGGGTGGTGGCGCTGGTCGGTATCGCGGTGCTGGCGGTGCTGCTGGTGGTGGCGCTGCTGTCGTTCCGGGGCCCCGAGCGGCCGACGGCCCGGGAGCCCGGTCCGCCGATGCTCCTGCCGACGCACGCGACGACGGACGGGTCCGCGCAGCCGGGAGGTCCGGCGACGGCGCCCGCCACCTCGTCCGCCTCGGCCACGCCGACCCGGCCGGCCACACCCACCGAATCGGTTCCACCGACCGGGTCGGCCCCGCCCACCGCGTCGTCGGCACGTCCGGCGGATACCTCGGCCGGGCTGGCGCCGTCGCACGCCAGCGGGTCGCCGAGCGCTCCCGCCCAGGCGCCGCCGGCCGGCCAGACCGGTGCGGTCTCCGCCAGCTACCGGGTCCAGGACAGCGGCGACGCGGAGTCCTTCCAGGCGCAGTTGGTGGTCCGCAACGGCACCGACCGGTCGAGCGACTGGCAGGTGGAGCTGCGCTTCGGCGGTGGCGTCACGGGCGTCCGCGCGTCCAGCGGCCCGGGCGTCTCGGTGACCATCAGGGGCAGCGGGTGGTACCTGCTCAGCGGCACCGGTCAGCTCGGCGCCGGCGCGCAGCAGTCGGTGCACCTCCGGTTCACCCGTACCGGGGGTGGGGAATATCCGGCACAATGTACGGTCAACGGCGCTACCTGCGGGATCGGCTGACCCGGTGTCAGCACAGGTGTGGGCGCTGCTCGGCGTAGCTGGAGATCGTTACGCTTGCCGAGCCGTCCGCTGAGGAGAGATATGCCCGGTATGCGTCGCGCTCCGCGCCAGATCCCGCCCCGCGGCTCCGCCGCCGTCGCCTCGTCCTCGCCGTGGATCCTGGTCTCGATCGGCGTCGGCATCATGGTGGTGCTGATCGTCGTCGCGGTCGGCGCGTACCGTGGCCCCGGGCCGGACTTCCAGCCGGCGCCGCCGGAGCCGCCGCCGGTGGCCGCCGTACCGGTGCCGGAGCGGGCGTCGTCGGCGGGGCGGGAGGCATCGGCGCCGCCGTCCCCGGCGGTGCCGGGGCTGTCGCCGCGCCGGACGGGGCCACCGAGCCCCACCCCGACCGCGTCGCCCACGCCGTC
The DNA here is from genome assembly GCF_029626175.1 of Micromonospora sp. WMMD1082. Lineage (NCBI taxonomy): Bacteria > Bacillati > Actinomycetota > Actinomycetes > Micromonosporales > Micromonosporaceae > Micromonospora > Micromonospora sp. WMMD1082. Next base: position 5,008,824 of record NZ_JARUBM010000002.1, read on the forward strand.
GCCGTCGGCGCCGCCGTCACCCGCCGCGTCCTCCCCGACGGCGTCGGCGCCCGCGCCGCCGGCCCCGCTGGAGGTGCGGTACCGGGTGACGAACAGCTTCCAGGGCGGCTTCGTCGCCGAACTGCGGATCCGCAACACCTCGCGCGACGAACTCGACTGGGTGGCGCGGGTGGACTATCCGGGTGGTCGGGTGGTCGCGGCCTGGCTGGTGGGCGTTCCACAGGGGACGTTCAGCGGTGTCGGCGGCACCCTGACCTACCGCAGCGGTCGGGATCTGGCGGGTGGCGCGTCGGTGCGACTGCGCTTCCACATCGAGTCCGCCCCGTCCCGCCCGGCGAGCTGCCGGGTTTCCGGGCGCGCCTGCGACGGACTGTAGGGCGAGGGCCGGTCAACTCTCTCTCCTTGCGCAAGCGTCCCCTTTGTTGCGGGCGTGTTTGCAAGGTATTGCAGAATGTTTCCGCAAGAGCTAGCGTGCGGGCCATTCAGCGACCAGAGGAAGGCCGTCGATGAAACCCCCGCCGACAGTGCGCAAGGCCGTGCTCGCCCTCGTCTTCCTACTCACCCTCACCCTGGCCGGCACGCCGGTCGCGACGAACCCCGCCGCCGCGGCCGGCGCGGCGCCCGGCACTGCCTCGCCCGGCGCCGGTGCGGCCGGCGCCACCGGCGCGGTCACCTGGAACACCGAACCCTCCGCCGCGGCCCTGCTCGCCGCGGGCGGCAGCCGGACGAGGGCCGAGCAGTTCTACTTCGTCCTGCCGGACCGGTTCGCCAACGGCGACCCGCGCAACGACCGGGGCGGCCTGACCGGAGACCGGCTGCGCACCGGGTACGACCCCACGGACAAGGGGTTCTACCAGGGCGGTGATCTCAACGGGCTGATCGACCGGCTCGACTACATCGAAGGGCTGGGCACCACCGCCATCTGGCTCGCCCCGGTGTTCACCAACCGCCCCGTGCAGGGCACGGGCGACGACGTCTCGGCCGGCTACCACGGCTACTGGATCACCGACTTCACCCAGGTCGACCCGCACTTCGGCAGCGCGGCCGAGCTGAAGAAGCTGGTCCAGCTCGCGCACCGGCGCGGCATCAAGGTCTACCTCGACGTCATCGTCAACCACACCGCCGACGTGATCCGCTACGTCGAGGACCGCTACGACTATGTCGACAAGGGCACCGCGCCCTACCGCGACGCGCGGGGCCGGCCGTTCGAGGACCGCAACTACGCCGACGGCAGCCGGGCCTTCCCCGCGGTGGGCACGGACTCCTTCCCGTACACCCCGACCTTCGAGACCCCGGCCGACGCGAAGGTCAAGGTCCCGGCGTGGCTGAACGACCCGACCATGTACCACAACCGCGGTGACTCGACCTTCGTGGGGGAGAACAGCGAGTACGGCGACTTCTTCGGCCTCGACGACCTGTGGACCGAGCGTCCCGAGGTGGTCCGCGGCATGACGAAGATCTACGCGGACTGGGTGCGGGCCACCGGTGTCGACGGTTTCCGGCTGGACACGGTCAAGCACGTCAACATGGACTTCTGGCCGCAGTTCAGCCAGGGCGTCAACCAGGCGGCGGCCCGCGCCGGCAAGAAGGACTTCTTCATGTTCGGCGAGGTGTACAGCGCCGACCCGGAGATCGCCTCCAGCTACGTCCGCCAGGGCGGGCTGCCGGCCACCCTGGACTTCGGCTTCCAGGAGGCGGCGCGGAGCTTCACCGCCAACGACGGGGCCGCGACGGCGCTGGCCGAGGTGTACGCCCGCGACGACCTGTACGCCGCCCGGGACACCCACGCGGGCCGGCTGACCACCTTCCTCGGCAACCACGACATGGGCCGGATCGGGGCGTTCATCGCGAACGGCCCCACCGACCCGGCCACCCACCTGCGCCGCGACCAGCTCGCCCACGAGCTGATGTTCCTCACCCGGGGGCAGCCGGTGATCTACTCCGGCGACGAGCAGGGCTTCACCGGTGCCGGCGGGGACAAGGACGCCCGGCAACCGATGTTCGCCTCGCGGACGCCGGACTACCTCGACGACGACCTGCTCGGCACCGACCGTACCCACGCGGTCGACCAGTTCGACCGCGCGCACCCGCTCTACCGGAGCATCGCCGAGCTGGGCCGGCTGCGCCAGGCGCACCCGGCCCTGCGCGACGGCGTGCAGGTCACCCGGTACGCGGCCGACGGCCCTGGCGTCTTCGCCTTCTCCCGGTTCGACCCGGACAACCGCACCGAGTACGTGGTGGCGGTCAACAACGCCACGAGCGCGCAGACTGTCACGGTGGACACCTGGTCGGGCGGCGCCACCTTCACCGGCATCCACGGCGCCACCGGCCGGACGGCTGCCGCCGGTGACGGCACCCTGACCCTGACCGTGCCGCCGCTGTCGGCAGTGGTGCACCGGGCCGGCACGCCGGTCGCGCTGCCCACCGCCACGCCGGGTCTCACCCTCACCGGCCTGGACGAGCCGGTGGCCACCCGGGCCGAGGTGACCGCCCGGGTCACCGGTGATCCGCTGGCCACCGTCACGGTCGCCGCCCGGGTCGGCGGCGGGACGTGGACCCTGCTCGGCTCGGCCCACCGCGCGCCGTACACCGTGCATCACGACCTGGCCGGCCTGCCCGCCGGCACGAGGGTCGAGTACAAGGCGGCGGTGCGCGACGGCCGGGGGCGCACCGCGACCACCCGCGCCACCGCCACGGTGGGCACCCCCGACCAGTCCGGCTCGTCCCGGGACTGGCTGGTGGTGCACCACCAGCGTCCCGACGGCGACGACACCGACTGGGTGCTGTACGCCTGGGGCGACATCGACCCGGCGTACGCCACCGAGTGGCCGGCGGGCCAGCCGTTCGCCGGTGCCGACGACTACGGGCGGTTCGCCTGGGTGAAGCTCAAGCCGGGCGCGACGTCGGTCGGGTTCCTGGTGGTCGACGCCGACGGCAACAAGGACGTCGACAACGACCGGATCGTCGACGTGACGCAGACCGGTGAGGTCTGGGTCAAACAGGGCGACCCGGCGACCTACCAGACCCGGGAGGAGGCCACCGGCGCCCCCGCGCCCCCGGTAGAGGAGGGTACGGCGGTGATCCACTACCACCGGCCGGACGGGAACTACGACGGCTGGGGCCTGCACCTGTGGGACGGCGCGGCCAGCCCCACCGACTGGGCGAACCCGATGCCGCCGACCCGGATCGACTCCTTCGGCGCCGAGTTCCGGGTGCCGCTGGCCGAGGGGGCGACGGGGCTCAGCTACATCATCCACTCCGGTGACGACAAGGATCTGCCGCAGGACCAACGGCTCGACTTCGCCGACGCCGGCCGGGAGGTGTGGTTGGTCGCCGCGACACCGGGCCGGCTGCTGCCCGCGACGGCCACCGGCACCGGTACGGACACCGACATCAGCCGGCAGCGGGCGCACTGGATCGACCGGTCCACCGTCGCCTGGCGCACCGGCCCCACCGACGGCCGGGCGTACGCGCTGGTGACCGCCGCTGCCGGCGGGGTGAGCGTGGTCGACGGGGAGCTGGTCGGGGCGTACCGCGAACTGCCGTTGGCGGCGCAGCGCAACGGGCTCACCGAGGCCCAGCGCGCGGCGTTCCCGCACCTGTGGGACCACCGGGCGTTCACGCTGGACCGGCGGGACCTGGCCGAGGTGCCGGCGGCGCTGCGCGGGCAGCTGCTGGTGACCGAGCGGGCGGCCGACGGCACCCTGCTCGGCGCCACCGGTGTGCAGATTCCGGGGGTGCTCGACGACGTGTACGCCCCGGCCACCTCCGCCCGGCTCGGCGCGACCTTCACCGGCGGTGTGCCGACCCTGGCGGTCTGGGCGCCGACCGCCCGGACGGTGTCGCTGGAGCTGTTCGACTCGCCCACCGCGACGCCGCGCACGGTGGCGATGCGCCGCGACGACCGCACCGGCGTCTGGTCGGTACGCGGTGCCCGCGACTGGACCGGCGCGTACTACCGCTACCGGGTGCAGGCGTGGCAGCCGGCGGCGCAGCGGCTGGTGACCGCCTCGGTGACCGACCCGTACTCGGTGGCGCTGGCGGCGGACTCCACGCACAGCCAGATCGTCGACCTGACCGACGAGAGGCTGGCCCCGGCCGGCTGGGCGAGGCTGCGCAAGCCGGCGGCGGTGCCCCCGGCCAAGGTGCAGATCTCCGAGCTGTCGGTGCGCGACTTCTCCATCGCCGACCGCACCGTGCCGGCCGACCGGCGGGGCACGTTCCTCGCCTTCACCCACCCGGGCACCGCCGGGATGCGGCACCTGACGGCGATCGCTGACGCCGGGGTGACCCACCTGCACCTGCTGCCCGCGTTCGACTTCGCCACCATCCCGGAGCGGCGGGCCGACCAGCGGCAGCCGGACTGCGACCTGGCGGCCCTGCCGCCGGACTCGGAGCGGCAGCAGGAGTGCGTCGCGGCGGTGCGGGACACCGACGGCTACAACTGGGGGTACGACCCGCTGCACTACACCGTCCCGGAGGGCGGGTACGCCGTCGACCCGGAGGGCGCCCGGCGCACCACCGAGTTCCGGCAGATGGTCGCCGGGGTCAACGCCGCCGGCCTGCGGGTGGTCATGGACGTGGTCTACAACCACACCTCGGCCGCCGGCACCGACCCGAAGTCGGTGCTCGACCAGATCGTCCCCGGCTACTACCACCGGCTGCTCGACGACGGCACGGTGGCCACCTCCACCTGCTGCGCCAACACCGCGCCGGAACACGCCATGATGGGCAAGCTGGTGGTCGACTCGCTGGTCACCTGGGCGAAGGCGTACAAGGTGGACGGTTTCCGCTTCGACCTGATGGGCCACCATCCGAAGGCGAACATCCTGGCGGTGCGCGCCGCGCTGGACCGGCTGACCGTGGCCCGCGACGGGGTGGACGGCAGGGCGATCCTGCTCTACGGCGAGGGCTGGAACTTCGGCGAGGTCGCCGACGACGCCCGGTTCGTGCAGGCGACGCAGGCCAACATGGCCGGCACCGGGATCGGCACGTTCAACGACCGGTTGCGCGACGCGGTACGCGGCGGCGGCCCGTTCGACGACAACCCGCGCCGGCAGGGCTTCGCCTCCGGATTGTTCACCGACCCCAACGGCGACCCGGTCAACGGCCCGGCGGCCGAGCAGCGGGCCCGGTTGCTGCACCAGCACGACCTGGTCAAGGTCGGGCTGGCCGGCAACCTGCGCGGCTACCGGTTCACCGACTCGGCGGGCCGGGCGGTGACCGGCGCCCAGGTCGACTACAACGGCTCACCGGCCGGCTACACGGACGCGCCGGGGGAGTCGGTCACCTACGTCGACGCGCACGACAACGAGATCCTGTACGACGCGCTGGCGTACAAGCTGCCGCAGGCCACCTCGGCCACCGACCGGGCCCGGATGCAGGTGCTCGCCCTGGGCACGGTGGTGATGAGTCAGGGTGCGGGCTTCGTGACCACCGGCACGGAGCGGCTGCGGTCGAAGTCGCTGGACCGCAACTCGTACAACTCGGGGGACTGGTTCAACCAGATCCGCTGGGACTGCACCCAGGGCAACGGGTTCGGCATCGGCCTGCCGGCGGCCGAGGACAACCGGGACAAGTGGCCGTACGCGAAGCCGCTGCTGGCCGATCCGTCGCTGGTGCCGGACTGCGCGGCGGTCGCGCTGACCGACACCCGGTACGCGGAGCTGCTGCGCATCCGGGCCTCCTCGCCGGTCTTCGGGCTGCCCACCGCGCAGGAGGTGCAGCGACGGGTCGCCTTCCCGCTGTCGGGCCGGGACGAGACACCGGGGGTGCTGACCATGACCCTCGACGCCCGTGGCCTCGGCGGCGCGTGGCGGTCGGTGACGGTGGTCTTCAACGCCACCCCGACGGCCGCGACGCAGCGGGTCACCGGGCTGCGCGGGGCGGACGTCACGCTGCATCCGGTGCTGCGTGGGTCGGCCGATCCGGTGTTGCGAACGGCCTCGTTCGAGAAGTCCAGCGGCACGTTCACCGTGCCGGCGCGCAGCGTGGCGGTCTTCGTCCAGCGTTGACGAACCGGCCCCCTTCCGCGGTTGCGGAAGGGGGCCGGTCTGCGTTACCCGGTCGGGTGGCCGGTGGCCGCCCGCCCCGCGATCAGCCGAAGCAGCGCGGGACCGGAGTCAGCGTGCCTTCGCAGTTGGTCGGCTTGTTGGCCGTGATGGCCGACTTGTCGTCCACGTTGACCTCACCGCCGAAGGCGAACACGCCGCCCGGGCGGAGGGTCGCGAAGTTGTGCGCGACCTTCGTCTTGTCGAGGTCCACCTCGCCGAAGAGGGTGAAGATACCGCCGCCGACGCCCAGCGGGCCGACGGCCCGGTTGTTGGTGATCTCGCTGTTGCGGAAGGTGACCGCACTGAGGGCGTTGAACACGCCGGCGCCGAAGAAGCCGGCCTTGTTCGACGCGACCTCGCTGTGTTCGACGTTGGCGATCGCGCCGAACGCCAGGGCGATGCCGCCACCGACCCCGACCGTGCTGTTCGCCGCGACCCTGACGTGCGTCAGCTCGATGTTGCTCTCGCCCGCACCGGTCACGCCGCCGCCGGCCAGGACCGCGGTGTTCTCGATGATCTTCGAGTGCTTGACGGTGGTGGTGCCCTCGATGTCGAGGAGGCCACCGCCGAAGCCGAGCACCTCGTTGCCGGCGATCTCGGTCTTCTCGATCAACGTGGTGCCGCCGGTGATGTCCGGACGGAAGATGAAGGCCGCGCCGTTGGCGATGCCGCCACCGCCGATGATGGCGTCGTTGTTGAAGACCTTCGACTCCCGCACCTGCAGCACGCCGGCGTTGAAGATGCCGCCGCCGTAGAAGAAGGCGGTGTTGTCGGCGACCGTGGTGTGGTAGAGGCTGGCCTTGCCGAAGTTGGCCAGGCCGCCCCCGACGCCACCGGCCTGGTTCGCCAGGATGTGGGTCTCCTCGAACTGCGCCGTCCCGCCCGGCTGGACCAGCACGCCGGCCCCGTCGGTCGGCTCCGGCTGGGCCAGCACCGACACCCCGCCCGTGGCCTGCTTGGCCTTGAGCGCGACGCCCTTGGGCTCGGCCCGCAACAGCGGCAGGTACTCCTTGCCGGCCTCGCCGGCCCGGGTCGCCTCGACCGAGTTGGAGAACCGCGACCAGACCGCCTCCGGGGTGTCGCCGTTCACCGGCGCCTGGACGGTCTGGCCGCCCTTGATGGTCAGGCCCTTCACGGTCAGGTGCCCGCCCCGGCCCACGTTCAGGATCCGGAAGTTGGTGGCCGTGGCGTCCCGGACGATCTTGGTATCGTGTCCCTTGAGGACGACGTGCTCCTCGATCGTCGGCAGGCCGTTGCCGAACCCGTCGGACCGGGTCAGCGTGTAGGTGCAGTCCTTGGCCAACTCCAGTACGCCGCCGTGGTTCTCGTTGGCGAAGATGATCGCCTGGATCAGCTTGTCGGAGTCGCAGGGCACCTCCTTCCCGCGATTCTTCTTGTCGTCGTACCGACCGCGGTCGTCGTCCTTCTTGCCCTTGTGCCCCTCGCGGCCCTCCGCGCCCTGGTCACCGTCCTTGCTGACCTGCGCCGTGGACCAGCGGAGACTGTCGCTGCCGACCGCGCCGGCACCGGTGGCGATACCGACGGCGGCGATGCTGACCACGCCGGTGAGACCGGCGACGCCACTGGCGAGCCAGAGCTTGCGGCGCCGCTTGGGCGTCGCCTCCGGCTCGCTGGCGTTGTTCTTAGCTAGGTAGTTGGACATCGGAGCTCTCTGCCCTCTCGTCGTACCAGACAGGGTCGTCACGCACAGGCGAGCGTCCCCTGCTACAAATCGGTTGTAGCTCCCACAAGCACCGTATGAGAAGGTTCCTCGCCTCGGGGGCATATCCGAAACAAGCCCACATTCGGTGCGCACCGGGCGGGGTAGCCCCTGGAGGGCCCGGAGGGGCGGGAAGGTGCGCAACGGGGCCGAGTGCGCCCCACGCGGACGAAAGTGCGTCCCGGCCGAGCGACCAGGGCTCCCCCGCGCCGCGGGGGAGCCCCTCTATGTGGTCGTGCTCTCGGATGTCGTACGCAGCTGCGTGGTCAGCCGAAGCAGCGGTCCGGTACGACCGGGCTGCCCGCGCAGTTGGTCGGCCGGTTGCCGATGACGGCGGACTTCTGGTCGATCTCCACGCTGCCCTCGTTGCGGATGCCGCCGGGCGGCCGTACGGAGAAGTTGTCCGCGACCTTCGACCGCTCCAGCCGGAGCTGTCCCTCGTTGACGATGCCGCCACCCACCGAGGTCTGCCCGACCGCCCGGTTCGCCACGACCTCGCTGTCCCGCAGGATGGTCGTGCCGCCGAAGAGGCCCAGGCCGCCGGCGGAGTGGGTGCCGACGTTCTCCGTGATCTTGCTGTGCTCGATCAGGACGGTGCTGTCGACTACGGTCGCCAGGCCGCCGCCGTCGTCGGCGGTGTTGCGGGCCACGAGGACGTGCTCCAGAGTGACCTTGCTCGGTCCCAGCGCGAGCAGGCCGCCGCCCTGGAACTGGGCGCTGTTGTCGACCACCTCGCTCTGGCTGAGCGTGGTGGTTCCCCGGAAGTCGAGGACCCCGCCGCCGAGGTGGCTGGCCCGGTTGCGGCTGATCGTGCTCTTCCACACCCAGACCGTGCCGCCCTGGACCGTGTCGTACAGGGTGTCCTGGCCGTTGCCGATGCCGCCGCCGGCGATGGCGGAGTTGTTGGCGACGACCTTGGATTCCTCGACCCGCAGCACCCCGGCGTTGAACACCCCACCGCCGACCCCGTCGGCGCTGTTCGCCTCGACCAGGGTGTACGCGATCCGGGTGGTCCCGTAGTTGGCGATGGCGCCACCGCGGTCTCCGGCGTGGTTCAGCACCAGCTGGCTGTGCTCGATGTCGGCCCGCCCGCCGCGCTGGACGAGGATCCCCCCGCCGTCGCTCGGCCCGGCATCGGCCAGCGTCGTCACCCCGCCGGCACCCGGCGCGGCCGGGCTGGCGGGCACGACCGCCTTCGGTGCGGCGGCCTTCGGCGCTGCCGTTTTCGGGACCGCCGCTTTCGGTGCCGCTGCTTTCGGTGCCGCTGCCTTCGGTGCTGCCGCCTTCGGTGCTGCCGCCTTCGGTGCGGCCGCCTTCGCGGTGGCCTCCGACGCGGTCGCGTTGCCCGGGGGCGGGGGCAGGGCGGGTGCCGTCTGGCCGCCCTTGATGGTCACGTTCTTCAGGGTCAGGTGCCCGCTACGGCCGACGTTGAGGATCCGGAAGAGGTCGGCGTTCGCCGCCCGGACGATCTTCGTGTGCTGGCCCTTCAGCGTGATCGCCTGCGTGATCACCGGCAGGCCGTTGCCCGCGTCCGAGCGGGTCAGCTCGTAGGTGCACCCCTTGGCCAGGTCCAACGCGCCGCCGTGATTGTTGTTGGCGTACTCGATGGCCTGGATGAGCTTGTCGCTGTCGCAGGGCACCTGCCGCGGCGCTTCCTTGCCACGGCGTTCGTCCGCCGAGCCGTCGCGGCCGCTCCACTCGGCGCCCCGGTCGCCCTCGTCCCCGCCCTTGGCGGCGTCCTGCTTCGGCGCGGCATCCTGCTTCGGCGCGGCCGCCGGCTTCGCGTCCGAGGTGCGGTCCTGGCCGCCGGACTTCTGGTCCCGGGCGGCGACGCCGCCGAGCGCGGCCAGGCCGACGACCCCGGTCAGCCCGGCCACGCCCGCGGCCACCCAGAGTTTGTGTCGTCGTCGTCCCGGTGGGGCCGGAGGCGGCCCACCGTAGGAGGTGATTACGTCATCAGACATCAGAGCCTTCCGCCCTTTCCTGCTACCAGAATGGCCCGCACCACCATGAACCGGTGCGAGCAGCTACAAATAGGTTGCAGCCTCTGACGACCACCGTATGAGAAGGTTCCTCGCGAGAGGGATGTATCCGAGAAAACCCCGCATTACGCCCCGATCGGGCATCAGTGCGTCATCTCGCCGGACCCGGCCGAAAGCGGGTTACCAGGGCAGACGCCGGTCTGAGGGCGCACGAAGGGCGGGCTCCCGCCGAAAGCGACAACCTCGTCGCCTCCGGCGGGAGCCCGCCCGCTCCGTCGTGCCGCCGGGCTCAGCCGGGCAGGCGCGGTCCCGCCTCGCGCTGCTCGGCCAGCCAGCTCTCCACCTCGTCGGCCTGGCGCGGCAGGCCCGCCGACAGGTTCACCGCGCCGGAGGTGGTGACCAGGACGTCGTCCTCGATCCGGATGCCGATGCCGCGCAGCTCCTCGGGGACCAGCTCGTCCTCCGGCTGGAAATACAGCCCCGGCTCGACGGTGAGCACGTATCCCTCGCCCAGGGTGCCGTCGCGGTAGTTCTCCTTGCGGGCGTTCGAGCAGTCGTGCACGTCGATGCCGAGCATGTGCCCGAAGCCGTGCAGCGTCCACCGTCGGTACACCGTCGAGGACTCGTCCATCGCCTCGTCCACGCTCACCGGCAGCAGCCCCAGGTCGGCCAGCCCTTCGGCGAGCACCCGCATGCAGGTCAGGTGGACGTCCTTGAACGTCACGCCCGGCCTGACGGCGTCGATGCCGGCCTGCTGTGAGGCGTACACGATGTCGTAGACCTGGCGTTGCAACGGGGTGAACCGGCCGGCGACGGGCAGCACCCGGGTCACGTCGGCGGTGTAGAGGTGGCGCCCCTCCACGCCCATGTCCATCAGCAGCAGCTCACCCGGCCGGGTGACGCCGTGGTTGTGCACCCAGTGCAGGATCGTGGCGTGCTCGTTGGCCCCGACGATCGAGCCGTAGCCGACGTCGTTGCCGTCGTGGCGGGCACGCAGCGCGAAGATCCCCTCCAGCAGCCGCTCCGAGACACCCCGGTCGGCCGGCAGCACCCGGGCCACGTCCTCGAAGCCGCGCACCGTGGCGTCGATCGCCTCCTGGAGCTGGGCGATCTCCCATTCGTCCTTGACCAGCTTCAGCTCCGAGACGGCGATCGCCAACTCGCGGTCGCGGGCCGGTTGGCCCTCCTCGCGGGGCCCGTCCCAGGGGCGCACGGCGGCGTCCACCCGGGCGTCGAGGCCGCGCAGCACCCGGGTACGCGCGGGTGCCAGGCCGGCCAGCGCCGCGTCCAGTTCGGTCAGGTCGGCGGTGGGCAGGCCCAGCTCCGTCGACTTCTCCGTGAGGGTGTGCCGCCGGCCCACCCACAGCTCGCCGTGACGGCTGCGGAAGAACTCGTCCGTCTCCCGGGACGAGCGGGGGCGCATGTACAGGGTGGCGTCGTGACCCGAGCCGTTGGGCCGCAGCACCAGGACCCCGTCCGGGTCGTGATCGCCGGTGAGGTACGCGAAGTCGCTGCCCGGTCGGAACCGGTACTCGGTGTCGTTGGCGCGGACCTTCTCCCCGCCGGTGGGGATCACCAGCGTCTCGCCCGGGAAGGCCGCCGAGAGGGCGGCCCGGCGCTTGGCGTAGTTCGGCACCTCCGGTCGCGGGCCCACCGGCAGGGTGGTGTCCCGCCAGCCCTGCCGCATGAACGACAGGAACGCCGGTGGGAAGTCCGGGTCGTGCGACTCGGTGCCCTCGGCCGGCTTGCCATCGGTGCGTTCCTCGGTCATGCCCCGCTCCCTTCGCCGCTGTTGCTGGTCCCGACGGTACCGCGAACCCGGCTCGGATCGAGCCGGCGGTCGCCGTCGGCGACGAGGCCGGCAGTGCCGCAACGCCCGTACCGGACGCGTGGAAAGATGACGACCATGTGCGGACTCCTGGCTTTCTTCAGTGCGCGCGGCGACGCCGCCGCCCACCGCGACAACATCGCCGGGGCGTTGGAATGCCTGCACCACCGCGGCCCGGACGAGACCGGTGTCGAGGTGGTCGGGGACGCCTCCGGCCGGTACGCGGACGGGGTGTTCGCCCACAAGCGCTTGGCGATCATCGACGTGGCGCTCAGCCACGAGCCGCTGCCCTACGCCGACGGGCGCTACCTGCTGACCTTCAACGGCGAGATCTACAACTACATCGAGCTGCGCGAGGAGCTGATCCGCGACTACGGGGCCCGGTTCGCCACCAATGGGGACGGCGAGGTGATCGTCGCCGGCTACCACTACTGGGGCGAGCAGGTGCTCACCCGGTTGCGCGGGATGTTCGCCTTCGTCATCTGGGACCGGCAGGAGCGCCGCGCGTTCGGCGCCCGCGACTACTACGGCATCAAGCCGCTGCACTACCTGGAGACCGCCGACGGGCTCTACCTCGCCTCGGAGAAGAAGGCCCTGCTGCCCTTCGCCCAGTCCGCCTACGCCGGGGACGCCGGGGTCGACACCGCGAACCTCAGCCACTACCTGACCCTGCAGTACGTCCCCGAGCCGGGCACCCTGCACAGGGGGATCAGCCGGATCGGTTCGGGTGAGTACCTCACCTGGACGCCGGGCGGGCGGATCGAGGTGCGGCGCTGGTACCGCCCGGTGTTCCGGCCGGCCCCGGTCTCCGACGAGCAGAAGCTCTACCACGAGATCCGGGAGACGCTGCGCGAGAGCGTCCGCATGCACATGCGCTCCGACGTGCCGGTCGGCTCGTTCCTGTCCAGCGGGATCGACTCCACCGCGGTGGTCGCGCTCGCCCGGGAGTTCAACCCGAACATCCTCACCTTCACCGTCGGCTACGACGTGCCGGGCTACTCGGAGATCGACGTCGCCCAGGATTCGGCCCGCCACCTCGACGTGACCACCATCCCGACGAAGATCGGGCCGCAGGACATGATCGACGCGCTGCCGAAGATCGTCTGGCACCTGGACGACCCGGTCGCCGACCCGGCGCTGGTGCCGCTCTACTTCGTCGCCAAGAAGGCCGCCGAGCACGTCACCGTGGTGCTCTCCGGTGAGGGTGCCGACGAGTTCTTCGGCGGGTACACGATCTACCGCGAGCCGCTGTCGCTCAGCGGCGTCAACGGGCTGCCCGGCGGCGTGCAGAAGGGGCTGCGGGCGGTGTCCAAGGCGATCCCGCAGGGGGTCAAGGGCAAGAGCTTCCTGGAGCGCGGCACCACGCCGATCGAGGAGCGCTACTACGGCAACGCCCGGATGTTCACCGAGGAGGAGAAGCAGCACCTGCTGCGCCGCTACGACCCGTCGGTGCGCTACACCGACGTCACCGCGCCGATCTACGCCGAGTGCGGCGAGCTGGACGACGTCACCAAGATGCAGTACGTCGACCTCTACACCTGGCTGCGCGGCGACATCCTGGTCAAGGCGGACCGGATCTCCATGGCGCACTCGCTGGAGGTGCGGGTGCCCTTCCTGGACCGCGAGGTGTTCGAGGTGGCGGCGAAGATCCCGGTCGAGCTGAAGCTGCCGCCGCGTTCCGACGCCACCAAGTACGCCATGCGCCAGGCGTTGCAGGGCGTGGTGCCGCCGGCCATCGTCAACCGTAAGAAGCTGGGCTTCCCGACCCCGACCCGGGTCTGGCTGCGCGGCGAGATGTACGAGTGGGCCCGGCACGTGCTGACCACCTCCGGGGCCGGCGACCTGCTCGACCTGTCGTACGCGCTGCGCCTGCTGGAGGAGCACAAGCGGGAGGAGTTCGATCACTCCCGCAAGGTGTGGACGGTGTTGATCTTCTGCATCTGGCACGCGATCTTCGTCGCCAAGACGCTCGACCCGGGCATCCAGCGCAACCAGTCCGCCCTGCTCACCAAGCCCGTCGTCGGCTCCATGGTGCGCTGACGGCGAACGGACAAGCGGAAGGGGGCCCCGGGCGGGGCCCCCTTCGTGGTGCTGGTGGTCAGCTGCGGGCGCAGGTGACCGTGGGGGTTGAGCTGCTGCCGCTGGCGAGGAAGCCGAACGTGGTACTGCCGTTGGCTGCCAGGTTGCCGTTGTGCGACGCGTTGCGGGCCGTCACCGACGATCCGGAGGTGGTCTGGCTCGCGTTCCAGACCTGGCTGATCTGTTGACCACTGGGCCAGGTCCAGCTCGCGGTCCAGCCGGTCAACGCCGTAGTGCCGGTGTTCCTGATCGCGACCTCGGCCTGGAACCCACCGGACCAGCTGTTGGTCACCGTGAAGGTGGCCGTGCAGCCACCGCTGTTCCCCGGCGGCGGGGTCGTCGGCGCCGGAGTGGTGGGCGGCGGGTTGGTCGGCGGCGGGGTCGTGGGCGGCGGGTTGGTGGGCGGCGGGGTGGTGGGCGGCGGGTTGCTGCCACCCGAGCCGATGCCGGTCACCTCGCCGTTGCCGCCGTCGAAGACCACGTCGGAGCAGCCGAAGAAGTTCTCCTGGCTGTCCGAGCGGACCCACCGGGAGTAGATGATGTGCCGGCCGCTCTTGCCCGACGGCAGGTTCCCGGTGAAGTAGTAGTGACCGTCGTTGGTGCCGACCGCCCCGCGCTGCGGCGGGTTGGTCACCGTGAGGAACGGCTGCGCCTCCAGGTCACTCCAGGCCAGCGCGCGGGTCGGGCTCCAGCTGTCCCGCGTCACGTAGAAGTAGAACGTGCCGGGGTGGTGGGCCCAGTTGCTGTACCGGAACTCGATCGACCGGCCGGCGGTCAGGTGGGTCAGCGGCCAGTCGGTACGGGCCAGGTCGTAGCCGCGGAAGCTGCTGCTGCCACCGCTGCACAGCTGGCCGTCGGGGATGAAGCCGGTGGTCCGGCCGGCGGCGTCCGAGCGCAGCACGCTGAACCAGTTGTAGAGCGAGTTCGTCCCGCTCTGGGCGACGGCGGCCGCGCAGGCCGGGTTGTTCGGCCTGATCTCACCGGTGGGAGAGAGGCCGTCGCGCCAACAGAGGAAGGTACGCGCGCCCGGCGTCATCGCCGCGCCGTGCGCGGCGGCCGGGTCGGACTTGGCGGTCACGAAGACCGCGCTCGCGAGGAGGGTGAGGGCCGCGGTTAGTAAGACGGCCAAACGAGGACGGTGCACGGGTTCTCCTGACTTGCGGGGCCCATCGTGTGATGGCGCCCCGCCGGAACATGCGGGATGGCGGGAAGAGCCGCCCCGCTGCTGCGGGCGGATGCGACGCCGCGGCTACCTGCGGAAGGGGACGGATGACCCAACCGGCGCGGTGCCGCCAGCGGTCTGTCGACGCGTGAATGCCCTCGCGTGATGTGAACCCGGCGCCGGTGGCGCGCAGCCCCGCGCCACCCGGCAGCACCATCCCAACATGCCGCGCCGCGCCGACGCAATAGCCATCTCTCGATGTGCGAGACGAACCCGGCTCGCCATCGCCATCGCCGCGCCAATACCGTGGCTTGCGCGCCCGGCGTACACCCGCTGTGCCAGCCTGGGCATCACGGACGGCCGACGGAGGGACCTGACGATGGGATACGCGGTGGTGCTCGGCGAGGCGCTGGTGGACCTGCTCGATACCGAATGCGGCGGCGCACCCGTCTATCGCCAGGCCATCGGCGGCGGCCCGCTGAACGTCGCCGTCGGCATCGCCCGGCTCGGTGCCGCCGCGCAGTTCGTCGGGTCGCTCGGCGACGACGCGCTCGCCGGTCGGATCCGCGACTTCCTCGCCGCGGAGCGGGTGGGGCTGGCCGGGACGGTCACCGCCGCGGTGCCGACCACGCTGGCCGTGGCCACCTTCGCGGGAGCGGAGCCGGACTTCCGCTTCTACGGCGACCCGCCCTCCTACTCGCTGCTCACCCCCGACGACGTCGACGTCGCCCTGGTCGAGGGCGCCGACGTGCTCTACTGCGGCTCGATCGTGCTGCTGGCGCCGGCGACGCTGGCCGCCGCCCGGCGGGCCTGGTCGCTGGCCCGGGGGTTGCGGGTGTTCGACCCCAACGTCCGGCCCCGGCTGCTCGCCGGCCCCGAGGCGCTGGCCGGGCTGCGCGGGGTGGTCGCCGAGTTCGCCGCGGGCGCGCACCTGGTCAAACTCAGCACCGCCGACGCGGAACTGCTCTACCCGGGCGAGCCGGTCGAGTCGGTGGCGGCGTACCTGCGGGAGCTGGGCGCGGCGACCGTCGTGGTCACCCTGGGTGCCGCCGGCGCGGTGGTCGCCGCCGCCGGTGCCGATCCGGTACGCGTACCCGCCCCGAAGGTCGACGCCGTCGACGCCACCGGTGCGGGTGACTCGGTGATGGCCGCCCTCGTCGCCGACCTGCTGACCGACGGCGAGCCGGTCGAGCCGGCCGGCTGGCACGAGCGGGTCGCCTTCGCGCTGCGGGTCGCCGGGCTCGTCTGCGAGCGTCCCGGGGGAGCGGTCGCCATGCCCACCCGCGCCGAGGTGCGCCAGCGCTTCAGCGGCTGACCGCCGGGCGCCCGCCCCCGGGTGCCGCGCGCCGCCGGGTCAGGCGCTGCCGTCCAGTTCGGCGTAGCCGCGCCGGGCGGCGGCCAGCACGTGGCGCGCCGGGAACGGGCCGCCGGCGGCGACCCGCTCGGGCGGGGCACCGGCGGTGTGCCCGGCCCGGATCAGCCAGGCCAGCTCGACCAGGTGGGTGTGCTGCGCCCGGACGAACTCCGCGTCGACCGGGTCGCCGTGCCCGGGGACCACCACCGTGGCCGGTGACATGGAGCGCAGCAGCTCGGCCAGCGCGTCGGGCCACTGCAACGGGTAGGAGTCCTCGAAGGCCGGCGGCCCGGCCTGCTCGACCAGGTCGCCGGCGACCAGCAGGTCGGCGTCGGGCACCTGCACGACCAGGTCGGCGTCGGTGTGGCCCCGGCCGGGGTGGCGCAGCACCACCCGCCGGCCGCCGACGTCGAGGGTGGCCTCGGTACGCACCGTGTGGTTGGGCGCCAGCAGCGCGGTGCCGGCCAGCTCGGCGGCGAGTTCCGGATGCCCGTCGTGCAGTTCCGCGTACGCCTCCCGGCGTAGCCGGTCCGCCTCGTCGCGGAGCGCGGCGGCGGCCAGCTCGTGCGCCCAGACCGGGCGGGGCGGGTCACCGGCGAGGGTGGCGTTGCCGAAGCAGTGATCGAAGTGGTGGTGCGTGTTCACCAGCGTCAGTGGATCGGTGGTGACGGCACGTACGGCGGCGGCCAGCTCGACCGCCTGCCCGGCGGTGGAGAGCGTGTCGACCAGCAGCGCCGCACCGTCGCCGAGGACCAGGGTGACGTTGACCGCGAGCAGCGGCTCGCGCAGCACGAGCACCCGGTCGGCGACCTCGACGAACCGCCCGGTCGTCGTCATGACGGCGCCCCGGCGCGCTCGACGAACCGGTGCCGGTCGACCAGGACCCGCTCCACCCGACCCTCGGCGACGGTCTGCCCGCCGTCGGTGACGGCGACCTCGAACACCAGCCGACGCCGGTCGATCGTGGCCAGCCGGGCCTGCGCCGACACCGTACGACCCACCGGGGTCGCGGCCCGGTGCTCCAGCTCCACCCGGGTGCCCACGGTGGTCGACCCGGCGGGCAGGTGGCGGGCGGTGGCCGCCACGGTCGCCGCCTCGGCCAGCGCGAGCACCCGCGGGGTGCCGAGCACCGGCACGTCGCCGGAGCCGATCGCCTGGGCGGTGTCGGCGTCGGTGACGGTCAACTCGACCCGGGCGGCCAGGCCCGGCGTCAGGGCGTGATCCGGCTGCTCCTGCATGGCCACAGCGTAGGTGTTCGCCGGGACCGGGGCGACGCGGCCGGTCAGATGCGCATCCTCCTGCGTGGGGCGGCGCGTGGCCCGCCGTTAACCTTGTCCTAACCTTGTCCGCGATGCCTGCCGTGACCGACCCCCAGCCCCCGGCCCCGACCGAGCCACCCGCCCCGCTCGACGGCGGGCGTCGCCGTGTGATCGCGATGTCGGTCTGGAGCGTCGCCTTCGTGGCGGGCTGGCTCGTCATCGGCCTGCCCACCGACCCGGTGTACGCGTTCTTCTGGATCTGGGCCGGGACCATAGCCTGGAACTCCGCCCGCCCGTGGCGCAGCCACCTGCGCTTCGCCCGGGACTGGGTGCCGGTGGTGTTGCTGCTGGTCGCGTACAACCTCTCCCGCGGCTTCGCCTACCACGACGGGACGGTTCCGCACGCGTACGAGTTGATCCTGGCGGACCGGCTGATGTTCGGCTGGGCCATGGACGGGCAGGTGCCGACCGTCTGGTTGCAGCAGCACCTGTACCAGCCCGAGGTGCGGTGGTGGGACGTCCTCGTCAGCTGGGTGTACTTCTCGCACTTCGTGGCGGCGCTGGCCGCCGCCGCGGTGCTCTGGATGCGCGAGCGCAGCCGGTGGGCGGCGTTCATGCGCCGGTGGTTCTTCCTCTGCGCCACCGGCCTGGTCACCTACTACCTCTACCCGGCCGCGCCGCCCTGGTGGGCGGCGCAGAACGGCCTGCTGGAGGAGGTCGCCCGGATCTCCACCCGGGGGTGGCGGGCGTTCGGCATGCACGGCGCCGGGAACCTGCTCAACGCCGGTCAGCTGGCCTCGAACCCGGTGGCCGCGATGCCGTCGCTGCACACCGCGTTCGCGCTCTTCGTGGTGCTGTTCTTCCTGCGCGGGATCCGGCGTCGCTGGTGGCCGCTGCTGCTGGCCTACCCGCTGGCGATGACCTTCACGCTGGTCTACAGCGGCGAGCACTACGTGATCGACGTGCTGGTCGGCTGGGCGTACGTCGGGATGACCTTCCTGGCCGTCGGCCTGGCCGAACGATGGTGGGCCCGGCGCAGGGCCCGCCGCGCCCCGGCCGACCCACCGGCCGGCGCGGCGGCGACGCCGGCCGAGCCACCCGCCGTCCCGGCAACCCGCTGACCCGCACGATCCAGCGGATCGGGCGGACCCAGCCCGCCGGCGGGCGGGCGGTCAGTGGTGCCGGCGGGCGGCCCGGCCCCGGGCGGTCAGCTCCGCCGCCAGCGCCCAGGCGTCGGCGAGATCCCGGTCGACCGCGGCCGCGCCGGCACCGCCAGCCGTGTCGGCGTGCACGGTGGCCAAGCCGAGCAGGCGCTGCACCGGCCCCTGCACCACCCGCACGCTCTGCAGGCGGGCGTACGGCACGATCGTCAGCTGGCGGGTGAGCAGACCGGAGCGTACGGCGAACACCTCGTCGGTCAGGCCGGCCCCGAGCACCTGGCGGCTCAGCGGGTTGACCCAGCGGGCCCGGGCCGGCGGCGGCTGCAGCGGCAACGACTCTAGGGTGACCCCGGGCAGCACCACCGCGAGGATCGCGTCGCCGGTCGGCCGGTCGCCGACGGGCAGCAGCCGGTCCGGCCGGTTGCGCTGGTCGGCCTCGCCGGCGGCGTAACCCGCCACCTCCAGGCGCATCCGCAGCCAGCCCTTCATCCGCCAGAGCAGCGGCCAGGTCACGCCCACGGTCTGCACCCGGTGCAGCGGTACCGTCTGCACCCTGGTCTCCAGCAGGCCGTTGCGGATCCGCAGCCGGTCGTCGTCGCGGGCGAGCTGGAACCGCCAGTCGTCGAGCACCCGGCGGATGGGTTGCAACAGGATGCCCGCCATCGCGGTGAGCGTGCTGGCCACCGCGATGAACGACCACGTGCCTTCCGACAGGAACTGCGTCGCCACGAAGGCCACGCCGAACGGCAGCAGGAAGGCCTGCGGGGTGAGTAATTGGCTGATCAGCAGGTCCCGGTTGCTGACCGCGTGCAACGGCCGGCCGACCGGCGCGCCGGTCTCCCCACCGGCGCCCGGCACGTGTGTCCCCGGCGGCTGCGTCCCCGGTGCCGCGTCCGTCGGTCGGCCCGGTGCGGCGGTGGCCGGCCGGCCCGCGAGCGTCAGCAGCCGCTGCCGCAGCGCCGACGCCTCGGCGACGCTGAGGTACGCCAGCGGTGCCTCGGTCTTGCCGCCGCCGACCACCTCCAGCCGCAGTTCCGCCAGGCCGGTGAGCTGGGCGAGCAGCGGCCGGACCACCTCGACGGCCTGGAGCCGTTCCAGCGGGATCGCCCGGGTGCGCCGCCACAGCAGCCCCTCGTGGATGCGCAGTTCCCGGCCCACCACCTGGTATCCGGTGTTGTACCAGCTGACCACGGCCAGCACGCTCGCGCCGAGCGCGAGCACGATCACCATCGCCACGAACCAGCCGAACCCGACCCGGGACAACGTCGACCAGGACAGCCCGGCGATGACCACCACCAGGGACTTCGCGCCGTGCAGGGCGGGACTCAACGGATGCAGTCGTTGCCGGGGCTGTTCGGCCGGCGGCGGGCCCGGCCACCCCGGCCAGGCATCGGGCGGATACGGCGAACCGGGCGGCTGCCCCGGCGGCCAACTCGCCCCCGGCGGCCAGGGCTGCGGTCCGGGATGTGGACCCGGTGGTGGCGCCTCGCCCGGCGCTTCCGTCGGCGGTGCGGGCGGTGGCCCGCCGGGAGCGGGTGAGGTGCGGTCCGGGCCCGAGCCGGCCGGGCCGCTCACAGCCCTTCCGCCCGGTCCTCGCCGAGCGCGGTGAGGCGGTCGCGCAGCCGGGACGCCTCGGCGGGACGCAGGCCCGGCACCCGGGCGTCACTCGCCGCGGCGGCCGTGTGCAACTGCACGGTGGCCAGGTCGAACGCCCGTTCCAGCGGACCGGCACTGACGTCGACGAACTGCATCCGGGAGTACGGAACGATGGACAGCCGGCGGACCAGCAGCCCGTGCCGGACCAGCAGGTCGTCCTCGCGTTCGGCGTAACCCCAGGCGCGTACCGCCCGGACGATGGTCACCGCCCGCCAGACGGCGAACAGCAGGACGCCGCCGAACCCCACCCCGAACGGCCAGGAGCCCGTCAGCGCCCAGCCGACGCCGAGCACACCCGCGACGACGGCCACGCCGACGGAGAGCCGCAGCAACTCCACCCAGATCAGGTCGGTCGAGATGGACTGCCACCGGACGGTGTCCGGCCACGGCTCGAGCGGGCTGGGCGGCGGGGCGGGGGCTGCCGGCAGGCCGCCCGGTGCGTCATCGTTCACCCTTCGAGCGTAGGCGATTCGGCCAGCGGGGCGACCTCACGCAGGAAGCCGCGTGCGGTGAGGAAATCGCCCAGAGACGCGCGGTGCGGGTCGCAGGCAAGCCAGGTCTTGCGCCGCTCGGGCGGGTGCAGGCGGGGATTGTTCCAGCGCAGTGCCCACCCGGCCGGGGCGCGGCATCCGCGGGCCGAACAGATCAGGGCCTCGGTGTCGTTCATCCCGGCCAGTCTAGGGCGGCGGGGAGAGAGTGAGCGCCGGGCGGCCACGGGGGAAGCCGCCCGGCGACGGATGAATGGTACACACGCCGGGGCCGCTCCTGTCCACTGGTGATTGGCGATTCGTCTGTCGCGCAACGGCGTGGCGAAAATCGGTCGCTCCCTCCGTCGGCACTCAGTCGGGCATGCGAGGCTAAGTACCGCACACGCCGCGACGACCGATCACGCTGTGGAGGACCAGTGGCCCAGCCGACCACGCCCGACGCCCCGACGCCGAACGGGGCGCAACCGCAGGCGCCCGCGCCGCCGAGCACCCCGGCCCAGGACGCCACCCTGCTGGAGCGGGCGCTGTTCGAGACCAAGCGGGTGATCGTCGGGCAGGACCGGATGGTCGAGCGGATGTTCGTCGCGCTGCTCGCCCGGGGGCACTGCCTGCTGGAGGGCGTACCGGGGGTGGCCAAGACGCTCGCGGTGGAGACCCTCGCCAAGGTGGTCGGCGGGTCCTTCGCCCGGGTGCAGTTCACCCCGGACCTGGTGCCGGCCGACATCATGGGCACCCGGATCTACCGGCAGTCCAGCGAGAAGTTCGACGTGGAGCTGGGCCCGGTCTTCGTCAACTTCCTGCTCGCCGACGAGATCAACCGCGCGCCGGCGAAGGTGCAGTCGGCGCTGCTGGAGGTGATGAGCGAGCGCCAGGTCTCGATCGGGGGCGAGAGCCACCGGGTGCCGAACCCGTTCCTGGTGATGGCGACGCAGAACCCGATCGAGCAGGAGGGGGTCTATCCGCTGCCGGAGGCGCAGCGGGACCGGTTCCTGATGAAGATCATCGTGGGGTACCCGACCGACGCCGAGGAGCGGGAGATCGTCTACCGGATGGGCGTGACGCCGCCCGAGCCCACCGCGGTGTTCGACACCGAGGATCTGATCGCCCTGCAGCAGAAGGCCGACCAGGTCTTCGTGCACAACGCCCTGGTCGACTACGCGGTCCGACTGGTGCTGGCCACGCGTACGCCGGCCGAACACGGCATGCCCGACGTCGCGCAACTGATCCAGTACGGCGCCAGCCCACGGGCCTCGCTCGGGCTGGTCCGGGCGAGCCGGGCGCTGGCGCTGCTACGCGGGCGCGACTACGCCCTGCCACAGGACGTGCAGGACATCGCGCCGGACATCCTGCGGCACCGGCTGGTGCTCAGCTACGACGCGCTCGCCGACGACGTGCCGGCCGACCACGTGGTGCACCGGGTGATGTCGACCATCCCGCTGCCGTCGGTGGCACCCCGGCAACAGGCCACGCCGCCGACCGGCGCCGTGGCACCGACCCCGGGGTGGCCCGGGCAGCGGCCGTGACCTCGACCACCCCTCGACCCGGCGGTCCGGACCGCCCCGCGGTGGCGGCCACCCACCGTTCCGACGCGGTGCTGTCCCGGCTGCAACTGCTGGTCACCCGCAAGCTCGACGGCCTGTTGCAGGGCGACTACGCCGGCCTGCTGCCCGGGCCGGGCAGCGAGGCGGGGGAGTCACGGGAGTACCGCCCCGGCGACGACGTGCGCCGGATGGACTGGCCGGTAACCGCCCGCACCACCACGCCGCACGTGCGGCGTACGGTGGCCGACCGTGAGCTGGAGACGTGGCTGGCGGTGGACCTCTCGGCGAGCCTGGACTTCGGCACCGGGCGGTGGCTCAAGCGGGACGTGGTGGTCGCGGCGGCGGCAGCGATCACCCACCTGACCGTGCGGGGCGGCAACCGGATCGGCGCGGTCGTCGGCAGCGGCGGCGACGCCCCGGTGCCCCGGCGTGGCCGGCGGGGAACACCGCCGGTGGCCGGCCCGGGTCGCCTGGTCCGGCTGCCCGCCCGGTCCGGGCGCAAGGAGGCACAGGGCATGCTGCGCGCCATCGCCGGCACCGAGATCCGGCCGGGTCGCGGTGATCTCGGCGCGCTGGTCGACATGCTCAACCGCCCGCCCCGGCGGCGCGGTGTCGCGGTGGTCATCTCCGACTTCCTCGCCCCGGTGGCGCAGTGGGAGCGTCCGCTGCGCAAGCTGCGGGTGCGGCACGATCTGCTCGCGGTCGAGGTGGTCGACCCGCGGGAGCTGGAACTGCCCGACGTGGGGGTGCTCCCGGTGGTCGACCCGGAGACCGGCGAGTTGCACGAGGTGCAGACCGCCGACCCGGGCCTACGGCACCGCTACGCGGCGGCCGCCACCGCCCAGCGCGCGGAGATCTCCGCCGCGTTGCGCGCCGCCGGCGCCGGCCACCTGCGACTGCGTACGGACCGAGACTGGCTGCTGGACATGGTGCGCTTCGTGGCCGCGCAGCGGCACGCCCGCACCCGGGGGACGACACGATGATCCGACTGCTGCAACCGTGGTGGCTGCTGGCCGTGCTGCCGGTGCTCGCCCTCGCCGCGCTGTACGTCTGGCGGCAGCTGCGCCGCCGGGAGTACGCGATGCGGTTCACCAACGTGGACCTGCTGCGTACCGTGGCGCCGAAGGGTCTGGGCTGGCGGCGGCACGTGCCGGCGGCCGCGTTCCTGCTGGCCCTGCTGGTGCTGGCCGGCGCGCTCGCCCGGCCCGCGATGGACACCCGGGAGCCGTTGGAGCGGGCCACCATCATGCTGGCCATCGACGTGTCGCTGTCCATGCAGGCCGACGACGTGGCACCGAACCGGCTGGAGGCCGCTCAGGAGGCAGCCAAGCAGTTCGTGGCCGAGCTGCCCGAGACGTACAACGTGGGGCTGGTCTCGTTCGCCAAGTCGGCCAACGTGCTGGTGCCGCCGACCAAGGACCGGCCGGCGGTGACCAGCGCCATCGACGGGCTGGTGCTGGCCGAGGCGACGGCGACCGGCGAGGCGGTCTTCACCTGCCTGGAGGCGATCCGCTCGGTGCCGGCCGACGGCGCGTCGGGCATCCCGCCGGCCCGGATCGTGCTGCTGTCGGACGGCTACCGCACGGCCGGGCGCTCGGTGGAGGAGGCGGCCGCGGCGGCGCAGGCGGCGAACGTGCCGGTCTCCACCATCGCCTTCGGCACCGATTCCGGCCACGTCGACATCGGCGGTCAGCTGCAGCGGGTGCCGGTGGACCGGCTCGCCCTCGCGGATCTGGCCGAGACCACCGAAGGCTTCTTCTACGAGGCGGCCACGGTGAGCGAGCTGAAGCAGGTGTACCAGGACATGGGCAGCTCGATCGGGTTCCGCACCGAACCCCGGGAGATCACCCAGTGGTACGCCGGCATCGCCCTGCTGCTGGCCCTCTGCGCCGGCGCCCTCAGCCTCCTCTGGTCCCCCCGCCTCCTCTAACGCCCCACCCCACCCCGCCTCCAGCCGCGTTGATCATGAGGTTAGCGGGGAGTTTGATCTCTAAAACCCTCGCTAACCTCATGATCAACGCGAACTCTGGTGGGGGTCAGTGGTTGGCGCTGGCTAGGACGAAGAGGACGGCTACCCAGACGGCGGCGAGGGTGAAGCCCAGCGGGGCGACGTAGCGGCTCATGACGGCTCCGACGGTGGCGACTCGGCGGCCCGGGGCAGGGCGGACCGCAGGGGGCGGAACAGGACGCACACACGAAGTCGTGACCGGACGGCTTCCGGTCGCACCCGCCCGCTCGGCCACCCCGACTCGGGTGCCGGGGTGCGGGGGTGGGGCGCGGGAGCGGGGCCAGCTCAGGCGGAGCGCAGCTCAGCGTGGCTGGCGATCGGCCCGGCCACGACTGGGAGGATCGCTATCTGGCACAGCGATCACCTCCTGGGGTCGGGTTCCGGGCGGCACGGGCCGCCGGGCGACCCGCAAACGCTGATCATCGTACACCCGGCGCGCGGGATCGACGCACTCGGCCGAGCGGCCCACGGAGCGTCGCCGTTCATCCGCCGGCGGCGGGCTGGCCGGCGATGGTGCGGGCCGTCGTCGGTCGATGATCTTGTGGTCTGGGATCGCGTCGCCGCACCAGGCCCAGCAGGACCACGGTGAGCACCGGCAGCCAGCCGAGCCGGGCCAGCAGCCAGGCCGGGCCGTCGGGGCTGGTGTGCAGCCCCGGCAGGGTGGCGCCGGCGTGGGTGGCGAGCGCGGCCACCCCGACCAGCACCGGCTGGTGCCAGAGATAGACGCGTACCGCGTGCCGGTTGACCTCGCCGACCAGCCGGCGGGGCAGCGGCCGGCGCAGCAGCCGGGTCAGCGCCGGCCGGGCCAGCAGGCCGAGACCGACCTGGGTCACCGCGAGCGCCACCACGAGCAGGGACGGTGGATCGAGATTGGACCGCCCGTCCCCGGGCACCCCGACCGCGCTGACCGGGTAACCGAGCGCGAGCACGGCCGCGAGTCCGGCGGCTCCGGTGGCGATCAGCCGCAACGCGTCCCGCCGTCCGCCCAGCCGGCCGTCGGCGTGGGCCAGTCCCAGCACGTACGGCACCGCCCAGGCCGCCAGCACGGACACCGGCGGCGGCCCGGTGCCGGCCGGCAGCAACCGGGCGGCCAGGTCGGCGGCGCCCACCACGGCCGCCGCCGCGACGGCGCAGCGCAGCGTGCCCCATCGGCGTACGGCGGCGCGCAGCGGGCGGGTGAGCGAGAGCAGGACGAGCAGCGGGGCCAGGAACCACAGCGGACTGATCGCCAGGGTCAGCGCCAGGGAGAGGGTGCGGTCCGGCACACCGGCGACGGAACCGGCCAGCAGTACGGCCGCGCCCGTGCCGAGCAGCGCCACCGCCGGCAGGACCAGCCGGCGCAACCGTCGGCCGAACCAGCCCGGGCCGGGGTGCCGGGCGGCCGAGCGGGCCGAGGCGTACCCGGCGGCGAAGAAGAACAGCCCGAGGGTCTGCAACACCCAGCTGGCCGGCGCCAGGGCCGGCATCGCGGTCAGCGGACTGGCCTGGCGCAGGGTGCCGTCGACGTCGAGTACCAGGCCGGTGACCAGCCAGTGGCCGAGCACCACCCCGACGACCGCGTACGCCCGCAACCCGTCGACGGCGGGGTCGCGGCGGGGACGCGCCCCGGCCCGGTCGCCGTTCACCGCCCGGCCCTCGCCGTCGCTCCGCCGCGCTGCGCCGCGCCCGCCGTGCCCGCGCCCGTGCCGCCAGCTCTCGTGATCGCCGCTTCCGGGTCGGACGTGCCGGCGACCGGCGCGGCCGGGTCGGTCGCGCCGTGCAGCACCACCGCCGCGACCGCGGCCAGGGTCGGCCCGGCGGGCAGGAGGTATCCGTCGTGTCCGGTGGCGGCGACCGGCAGCGGTCGCGCACCGAAGGACGGGTCGCCCGGCCGTACGCCGTGTCCCACCCCGGGCAGCCGTAGCTGCGGCACCCGGCGGATCCAGTCGTCCGGCGCCTCGGCCGCCCAGACGCGTACCCGGCCGAACCGGTCGGCGCGGTCCACGCCGACCCCCACGCCCCCGAGGGCGACCACGTCGGTGACCTGCGGCGGGGCGTCGACGGCGGCCAGCCCGACGACCAGCGCGCCGTAGCTGTGCCCGATCAGGGTGATCCGGGCGGTGGGCCGCTGCCCGGCCAGCGTCCGTAGCTGGCCGCCGAGGTCAGCGGCGCCCCGGCGGGCGCTGGCCGGGGTGGCCGCCGCGGCGACGCCGTCGGGCGGGTCGTAGCCGAGCCAGGCCAGGACCGCGACCCGGGCGTACGGATCGGCCGCGCGCACCGCAGCCTGCAGATCCCGGGCCTGCCGGGCGGGGGCACGCCGGGACACACCGCCCAGTCCACGGTCGAAGTCGGCCAGCCGGTTGCCCACACCGGGCACCAGGACGGCGATCCGGTCCGCGGTGGCGAGGTCGCCGAGCACCTCCACGGCCCGGCCGTCGCCGTCCGGGTCGAAGGTCAGGAACCGCCGCCCCTGGGCCGCCCAGCCGGCGTACGGCGTCCCGGCGGCGTCCATCGCGGCGGCGGTCGACGGGTACGCCTCGACGAAGCCCGCGGGCGCGGCGGGTGTTCCCGCCGGTGGCACCACCAGCCCGGCACCGAGCAACGCCGCGAGGCCCACCCGGAGGAGATCCCTGCACACCATGACCCGCTCCCTCCACACCGTCGAGGTGTGCAGCGTGCGTCCTCGGCCGGGCGCTCGACGTCAACCCGGGGAGCCGTTCCCGGCCCGCTACCCGGGTACTACTCCCCGGCGGCGACCAGCCCGGTCTCGTACGCGAGCACCACGGCCTGGGCGCGGTCGCGCAGCCGGAGCTTGGCCAGGATCCGGCCGACGTGGGTCTTGACGGTCTGCTCGGCGACGACCAGCTCGCCCGCGATCTCGGTGTTGGAGCGGCCTCGGGCGATCAGCCGCAGCACCTCGGTCTCGCGGGGGGTGAGCCCGGCGAGCGCGGTGGGTCGGTGCCGCTGGCGCTGCGGTCGGGCCGCGAACTCGGCGATCAGCCGGCGGGTGACGGTCGGGGCGAGCAGCGCGTCGCCGGCGGCGACCACCCGTACCGCGTGCACCAGGTCGGCGGCCGGTGCGTCCTTGAGCAGGAACCCGCTGGCACCGGCGCGCAGTGCCTCGTAGACGTAGTCGTCCAGGTCGAAGGTGGTGAGGATGAGCACCCGGGGCCGGTCGGCCGGCCGGTCGCCGAGCAGCTTGCGGGTCGCGGCGAGGCCGTCGAGCACCGGCATCCGCACATCCATCAGCACCACGTCCGGGTCGAGTCGGCGGGCCTCGGCGACCGCCTGGGCACCGTCGGCGGCGTCGCCGACCACCAGCAGGTCCGGCTGGGCGGCGAGGAGGGCGCCGAAGCCCTGCCGGACCATCGCCTGGTCGTCGGCGATCAGCACCCGGATCACGGCGCCCCTCCCATCCGCTCGTCGGCCCGTCCTGGCTCGCCGGGTCGGTCCGGGGCGCTCGGTCGGTCCGGGTCGTCGCGGGGCGCCGCGTCGGTGGGCAGCAGCGCCTCGATCGCGTAGCCACCTTCCGGGGTGGGACAGGCGGTGAAGCTGCCGCCGAGGGAAACGGCCCGTTCCCGCATGCCGGCCAGACCCTGCCCGCCACCGCGGGCGTCCGGTCCGGCCGGGCTGCCGCCGGCGGCGTTGTGCACGCGTACCGTCAGGACGCCGGCCCGGTCCCGCACCGTGACGCGCACCTCGGCGCCGGCCGCATGGCGGGCCGCGTTGGCCAGCCCTTCCTGGACGATGCGGTACGCGGCCAGCCCGACCGGTGCCGACGGCTCGGCGGCGACATCGGTGTCCAGGGTCACCGTCATGCCGGCCCGGTGGGCGGCGGCCACCAGCGCGGGCAGCTCGGCCAGGCCCGGCTGCGGGGCGGTCTGCGGATCCTCCGACTCGCTGCGCAGCACGCCCAGCAGCCGCCGCATGTCGGTCAGCGCCGCCCGGGCGGAATCGGCGATGGCGGCGAACTCGGCCCGGGCCGGGTCGGGTACGGCGGCGAGCCGGTACGGCGCGGTCTCCGCCTGCACGGCGATCATCGACATGTGGTGCGCGACGACGTCGTGCAGTTCCCGCGCGATGCGGGCGCGCTCCTCCAGCACCGCGCGCCGCGCCTTCTCCAACTCGCCGAGTTCCGCCTGCTCGGCGAGGGCCCGGCGGGTGAGCAGGTTGCCGCGCACCAGGTCCCCCACGATGAGCAGCACCACGAACAGCAGGCTGACGCCGACCTGGCTGCTCGGTGCCACGAAGATCCAGACCGGGATGAGGCTGAGCAGCCCGATCCAGGCCAGGACGGCCCGGTCGACCCGGGCGGCCACGACCGCGAGCACGACGAGGATGACCAGGACCTGGGTCGGGCTCCACGGCCAGGACTCGTACGCCACCGGGCTCACCACCACGGCGCCGTCCGTCGGCCGCCGGTTGAAGGTGCCGAACAACTGCCCGACGAGCATGATCCGCCAGGCCAGCAGCGGCCGGGTGAGCAGGACCGGCAGCGGTGCGACGGTGAGGAGCGCGATCACCCAGGCGGTGGCGACGGGCAGCTGGCGCGAGTCCAGCAGGAACTGCGCGGTGACCAGGGCCAGGCCGAGCAGGGCCAGCAGTCCGAGGGTCCGCAGGGCGGCGGCCGTGCGGGGCCGGGGTCGCAGCCGGGCCAGTGGCGGCCGGGTCGCGGGATAGTCCGGCCCGGCCACGACGCGGCGCAGGGCCGCGAGGGCGATACGGGCGGGACGGCGGTCCATTCCCCGCAGGGTAGTTCCGTCCGGTGTCGCCGTCGTGCACCCACGGGGTGATCACCCGGGTCGTACCCCGGTATGACGTGGGGCGGGTTAGTAATTACCGTCCGGTAGCGCCTAGTCTCCAACCCGCAGCGATCTTTGGGGGAGGACACACCGTGTCTCGAACAGTGCTGGTCACCGGCGGCAACCGTGGCATCGGTCTGGCCATCGCACGGGCCTTTGCCAAGCAGGGCGACCGGGTGGCGGTCACCCACCGGGGCAGCGGCGCGCCGGACGGGCTGTTCGGCGTGCAGTGCGACATCACCGACGCCGCGTCGGTGGACGCCGCCTTCACCGGCGTCGAGGCGGAACTCGGGCCGGTGGAGGTGCTGGTCGCCAACGCCGGGATCACCGACGACACGTTGCTGCTGCGGATGTCCGAGGAGCAGTTCACCCGGGTACTGGACACCAACCTGACCGGCGCGTACCGCTGCGCCAAGCGGGCCGCAACGAAGATGCTGCGGGCCAGGTGGGGGCGTATGATCTTCGTCTCCTCGGTGGTCGGCCTCTTCGGCGGCGCCGGCCAGGTCAACTACGCGGCGAGCAAGGCCGGGCTGGTCGGCGTGGCCCGATCAATCACCCGGGAGCTGGGCAGCCGCAACATCACCGCGAACGTGATCGCGCCCGGCTTCATCGAGACCGACATGACCGGCGCACTGTCGGAGCAGCGCAAGGCGGAGATCCTCAAGTCGATTCCGGCGGGCCGGATGGCCAGCCCGGAGGAGGTCGCCGCGGTGGTCACCTGGCTGGCCGCCGACAGCGCCGGTTACGTCTCCGGTGCCGTCATCCCGGTCGACGGTGGCTTGGGCATGGGCCACTGAGATAGCACGGAGGAATGAGCGTAATGTCTGGACTGCTGGCCGGTAAGCGGCTGCTCGTCACCGGCGTCATCACCGACGCCTCGATCGCCTTCTCGGTGGCGAAGCTCGCCCAGGAGAACGGCGCCCAGGTCGTGCTCACCGGCTACGGCCGGCTCTCGCTCGTGGAGCGGATCGCCAAGCGGCTGCCCGAGCCGGCTCCGGTGATCGAGCTGGACGTGACCAGCACCGAGCACCTCGCCGGGCTGGCCGACAAGGTCCGGGAGCACGTCGACGGCCTCGACGGGGTGGTGCACTCCATCGGCTTCGCGCCGCAGAGCTGCATCGGCGGCGGGTTCCTCGACGCCTCCTGGGAGGACGTGGCGACGGCGCTGCACGTCTCGACGTACTCCTACAAGTCCCTGGCCATCGCGGCGCTGCCGCTGATGTCGCCGGGCGGCGCGGTGGTCGGGCTGACCTTCGACGCCAGCCAGGCGTGGCAGGTCTACGACTGGATGGGCGTGGCCAAGGCCGGGCTGGAGTCCGTCTCCCGCTATGTCGCCCTGCACCTGGGCAAGCAGGGCATCCGCAGCAACCTGGTGGCCGCCGGTCCGCTGCGCACCATGGCCGCCAAGTCGATCCCCGGCTTCGAACAGTTCGAGGACGCCTGGACCAAGCGGGCTCCGCTGGGCTGGGATCTGACCGACCAGGAGCCGGCCGCCCGCGCCTGCCTGGCGCTGCTGTCGGACTGGTTCCCGGCCACCACCGGTGAGATCGTGCACGTCGACGGCGGCTTCCACGCCATCGGCGCCTAGCCGACTCTCACGCCTGGGCACCGCAGGCAGCCCTGTTAACGGCCGCGACCCGGGGGCGTTGCCGGGTCGCCGCCGGCCACCGGCAAGAATGGGCCCATGGGGTACGACGCGGTGGTGCTGGTCTCC
Organism: Micromonospora sp. WMMD1082; assembly: GCF_029626175.1. Lineage (NCBI taxonomy): Bacteria > Bacillati > Actinomycetota > Actinomycetes > Micromonosporales > Micromonosporaceae > Micromonospora > Micromonospora sp. WMMD1082. Next base: position 5,039,609 of record NZ_JARUBM010000002.1, read on the forward strand.
TTCGGTGGCCCGGAGGGGCCGGACGACGTGCTGCCCTTCCTGCAGAACGTGACGCGGGGCCGGGGCATCCCGCCGCAGCGGCTGGCCGAGGTCGCCGAGCACTACCAGCACTTCGGCGGGGTGTCACCGATCAACCAGCAGTGCCGGGAACTGCTGGCGGCGGTCCGCGCGGACTTCGCCGCCCACGACCTCGACCTGCCGGTGTACTGGGGCAACCGGAACTGGAACCCGATGCTCGCCGACACCGTGGCGCAGATGCGCGACGACGGCGTACGGCGGGCGCTGGCGTTCGTCACCAGCGCCTTCGGCGGATACTCCTCCTGCCGGCAGTACCAGGAGGACATCACCGCCGCCCGGGCGGCGGTCGGCCCGGACGCCCCGGTGATCGAGAAGCTGCGCCAGTTCTGGGACCATCCCGGCTTCGTCGAGCCGCACGTCGACGCGGTACGCGCGGCGCTGGCCCAGCTCGACCCCGCGCTACGGGACAGCACCCGGCTCGTCTTCACCGCGCACTCCGTCCCGGTCTCGATGGCCGACAGCGCCGGCCCGCACGGCGGTCGATACACCGCCCAGCTCGCCGAGGCGACCCGGCTGGTGCACGCGGCGGCGGCCCCGGACCTGCCGTACGACCTGGTCTGGCAGAGCCGCTCCGGCCCGCCGCACGTGCCGTGGCTGGAGCCGGACGTCAACGACCACCTGGCCACGCTCGCCGGGCAGGGCGTGACCGCTGTGGTGGTCAGCCCGATCGGCTTCGTCTCCGACCACCTAGAGGTGGTGTGGGACCTCGACACCGAGGCACTGGACACGGCGAAACAGCTCGGCCTGGACTTCGTCCGCGCCGGCACGCCCGGCACCGACCCGCGTTTCGTGACCATGGTCCGGGAGCTGGTGCGGGAACGGATCGAGCCGGACGGGGCGGGCCGGCGTCGCCGCCTCGGCGAGCTGCCGATGTGGGACACCTGCCCCACGGTCTGCTGCGTCCCGCCCCGCCGCCCGGCCTGACCGCCGGTGCTGACCGCCCGTCCTGACTGTTCCGGCGACTCCGACACCCCTGGGAATGACGACCATGCATGACCGTAAACCCGTCGAGAGTTGGCTCACCGACATGGATGGCGTGCTGGTGCACGAGGGCCAGCCGGTGCCCGGCGCGCCGGAGTTCATCGCCCGGCTGCGTTCCTCCGGCAAGCCGTTCCTGGTGCTGACCAACAACTCCATCTACACCCCGCGAGACCTGCAGGCCCGGCTGGCCCGGATGGGTCTGGACGTGCCGGAGCAGGCGATCTGGTCGTCCGCCCTGGCCACCGGGCAGTTCCTGGCGGACCAGCGGCCGGGCGGCACCGCGTACGTGATCGGGGAGGCCGGGCTGACCACGGCCCTGCACGCGGTGGGCTACGTGCTCAGCGACTTCGCCCCCGACTACGTGGTGCTGGGGGAGACCCGTACCTACAGCTTCGAGGCGATCACCAAGGCGGTCCGGCTGATCAACGACGGGGCCCGGTTCATCTGCACCAACCCCGACGCCACCGGCCCGTCCGTCGAGGGTGCCCTGCCGGCCGCCGGCTCGGTCGCCGCGATGATCTCCAAGGCGACCGGCGTGGAGCCGTACTTCGTCGGCAAGCCGAACCCGATGATGATGCGTTCGGCCCTGAACACGATCAACGCGCACTCGGAGAGCACCGCGATGATCGGCGATCGGATGGACACCGACATCCTCTGCGGCCTGGAGGCCGGGCTGGAGACGGTCCTCGTGCTCACCGGGATCAGCACCCGCGCGGAGGCGGAACGCTACCCGTACCGGCCCTCCCGGATCGTCAACTCCGTCGCCGACCTGATCGACGAGGTCTGACCCCCGCGGCCCCCAGGGGGACCGTCAGGGGCGGAGGGGGGCGTTGCAGGCGGCCACCAGGGCCTGGCGGCAGGCGGCGGTGAGCGGGCGCAGGGCGGCGTCGCGCTGCTGGGCCTCGTGGTTGTTGACCGCGCCGCCCGGTGCCGCGTGCCCGGCGAGGGCGAGCACCCGGTCGAGCACGGCGGCGCGGGCGAACAGCCGGCGGGCCCGTGGGTCGAACCCGGGCGGCAGGTCGGTGGTGCCGTCGGGACGGCGCAGCGCCTCCAGGGCTCCGGCCAGCTCCGGGCGCCACTGGGCGACGTCGAGCCGGGTGAGCGCGGCGGTCGTGTCGGCCAGCGCGGCGGCCAGCTCCGCCTCCGCCTCGGCGGCGCCGGGCAGGGTGAGCGAGGCGGCGGGGGCGTCCGCCGGCAGCGGGTGGACCCGCCAGAGAACCGTCTCGAACGTGTCCCCGGAGCCGGAGGTGTGCACGCGGACCTCGGGGATCAGGCCCAGCGCGCCGGCGATCACCGCCTCGCCGGCCAGCAGTGCGGCACCGGCGAAGTCGCCCGGGCCGGGCAGGCCGCGGGGGTCGCCCGGGGCCGGTAGCACCAGCCGGATCTCGTCGGGCGAGAGCTTGGCCAGGGTGGGCAGGGCCTCCCGCAGCGGCACGTCCATCCAGGTGCCGGGCGCGTCGGCGACCAGGTGCTCCTCGTCGCCGGCGACCGCACCGGCGACCTCGTCGAAGGGCACGAGCCCGGCGCGCCAGGCGCGCACCCAGGCAACGAACCGGCTCGACCGGCGCGGCGCGAGGATGGCCGCACCCGCAGCGGGGGTGGACATGCCGAAAGAGTACGTGGTGACGCCCGCCCCTGTCTCGACTGCCGCGCCCACACCTCCCCGTCGCGCCGATCATGCAGTTGTACTGGGCGGTTCGCGGTGTTCACGGCTTTTTGCCGGATGCCACAACCGCATGATCGGAGGCCGTGGGTGGGGGAGGGGTGTGTCGGAGGGCGGGGTGCGGGTGGGTGGATTAGCTTGGGTGGGTATGGGGCGGCGGTATGGCGATGACGTGTTGGCGGGGGACTGGCGGCGCCGGAGGGTGACCCCTGAGGTCGACGCCGAACCGGGCCTCGTGGTCGAGGACGCCGAATCGGGGTTCTGCGGTGCGGTGGTCGGCTTCGACTCCGGCGCGGTCGTGCTGGAGGACCGGCACCGGCGGCGGCGCAACTTCCCACTGCTGCCGGCCGCGTTCCTGCTCGACGGTCACGCGGTCACGCTGCGTCGCCCCGCCCGGCCCCCGGTGCCGGCGGCCCGGCGCCGCACCGCGTCGGGCTCGGTGGCGGTGGACGGGGCACCCGCCCGGGTCGCCCGGGCCAGCCGGATCTGGGTGGAGGGCGGGCACGACGCCGCCCTGGTCGAGCGGATCTGGGGCGACGACCTGCGCGTCGAGGGCGTGGTCGTGGAGCCGCTGTCGGGCATCGACGCCCTCGACGCCGAGGTACGCGACTTCGGCCCCGGACCGGGTCGGCGGCTCGGCGTGCTGGTCGACCACCTGGTGCCCGGCTCCAAGGAGAGCCGCATCGTGGCCCGGGTCGACTCCCCGTACGTCCTCGTCACCGGCCACCCGTACGTCGACGTGTGGCAGGCGGTGAAGCCGTCGGCGCTGGGCATCGCGGCGTGGCCGGTGGTGCCACCGGGGCGGCCGTGGAAGGAGGGCGTCTGCGCCGCGCTCGGCGTCGCCGAACCGGCCGACATGTGGCGGCACATCCTGTCCAGGGTGAACACGTTCGCCGACGTGGAGACGCCATTGATCAACGCGATGGAGCGGTTGATCGACTTCGTGACCGAGCCCGCGTGAGCCGCGACGGCGCGGACCGCTACCGTGGACGGCCAGGTCCCTAACACCCCCGGGGGTGCGCCCTTGAGCCGGTTCCAACAGCTGCGGCAGCGGCTGCGCCAGGCGTACGAGACGGGACGTGAGTCGGTGCGTGCGGCCCGTGAGCGGGAGCGCATCCGGCGTGCGGAGGATGCGGACGGGCTGATCCCCGAACCCGAGCCCGTCCGGCCCGCGGACGACGGTGCCCTGTCGACGACGAGCCGCGACGACGCGGACGTGCCCCGGGCGCTGCGGATCGCCGCCGCCTGGTCGTGGCGGCTCATCGTCATCGGGATCGTCGGCTGGGCGTTGCTGCGGGTCCTGGGTGCCGTCCGCATCGTCATCGTCCCGTTGCTGGTGGCGTTGCTGCTCGCCGCGTTGCTCGCGCCGGCCGTCGGTTGGCTGCTGCGCGCCCGGTTCCCCCGCACGCTGGCCACCGCGGTGGTCCTGATCGGCGGGCTGGCCGCGGTGGTCGGCACGCTGACCCTGGTGGTCAACCAGTTCATCGTGGGTCTGCCCGAGCTGAGTTCCAGCGCCGCGGCCGGCATCGGGCAGATCCAGAACTGGCTGCGGGACGGCCCGCTGAACCTCTCCGACGGGCAGCTCAACCGGTACATCGAGGCCGGGCAGAGCTGGATCAACGAGAACTCCCAGGCGTTGACCAGCGGTGCGATCTCCACCGCGGGCACCGTGGTCGAGTTGTTCACCGGCGCCCTGCTGGTGCTGTTCGCCACGTTCTTCTTCCTCCGGGACGGTGGCCGGATCTGGCGGTTCCTCGTGGGGCTGTTCCCGGTGGCCGCCCGCTGGCGGGTCGACGACGCCGGGCGCGCCTCCTGGCTGACCCTGGTGGCCTACGTGCGAGCCACGGTGCTGGTGGCCTTCATCGACGCGATGGGCATCGGGATCGCGCTCGTGCTGTTCGACGTGCCGTTCGCCTTCCCGCTGGCCGCCCTGGTGTTCCTCGGTGCGTTCATCCCGATCGTCGGTGCGACGCTGTCCGGAGCGGTGGCGGTCCTGGTCGCGCTCGTCGACGGCGGCTGGGTCACCGCGCTGATCATCTTCGGGGCGGTGATCGTGGTGCAGCAGGTGGAGGGGAACGTCCTCCAACCGTGGATCATGGGCCGGGCGGTGGCCCTGCACCCGCTGCCCGTCGTCCTGGCGGTGACCGCCGGGGTGGTGCTGGAGGGCATCGTCGGCGCGCTCGTCGCCGTACCACTGATCGCCGTGCTCAACACCGCCGTACGCCGCCTGGCCCGCCGCCGGCCGGATCCGCCGTCACCGGTCCCGGAGGCGGTGGTGGTCAGGTCGACCCCGCCCTGAGGTGCCGGCCGGGCGCCGGTCAGGGTTCGTCATCGGGGGTACGGGTGAAGACGAAGGTGGCGATGTCGAGCGCGACGGGATGGCCGGCCGCGTCCCGCGACACCGTCAGCACCTCGCCGTTCTCGATGCCGCTGACGCCACGCCACCGGTCGGTGCCCGCCGGGGCGTAGCGGCTGATCCGGTCGCCGCGCACCGTGCCGACCAACTCCCCGGTGTCGCGGTCCCAGCTGAGGTCGAGCGGGGTGCCCATCCACCACCACCGGCCGGTGAGCGGGGCGAGGTCGGCCGGGGGCGGGGTGTCGACCGGGCGCCACGGGTGGGCCGGTGCCGGCTCGGCGTCGAGCACCCGGGTCAGGACCCGGTGGCCGAGCGCGCCGAGGGAGCCGGTGCGGAAGCCGTACGAGTTGGCGAAGCCGACGATGCCGGTGCGGCTGCGGCGGTGCACGGCCAGGGCGGCGACGTAGCCGGGCATCGAGCCGCCGTGCCCGACGTGGATCCGGTCCCCCAGGCGGGTCAGCTGGATCCCGAGGCCGTATCCGCCGCGCCAGGATTCGAGGTCGCTGAGGACCACCGGGGCACACATCTCGTCGAGGGTGCCCGGGGCGAGCACGGCCGGGTCGGGGTCGGCGAGGAAGGCCGCCCAGCGGGCGAGGTCCGTCGCGGTGGACCAGAGCTGCCCGGCCGGGGCCATCGCCCCGCTGTCGGTACGCGGCTCCTCCCGCAGGGTGCCGTGCCACGGGTGCACCACGTAGCCCCGGGCGAACGGCTCGGCGGCCGCGTACGTGGTGCGCTGCATGTCCAGCGGCGCGAGGATCCGCTCGTGCACCAGCCGCGCCCACGGCGTACCGGTGAGCCGCTCCAGCACCCCGCCGAGCAGCCCGTACGCCAGGTTGGAATAGTGCCACGCGCGGTGCGGCGGGTACGCGATCTTCGCGGCGGAGAACCCGGCCAGCAGGGTGGCCAGGTCGACGCCCTCGCTGCGTTCCCACCACGGACCGTCGGGCTCGCGTTGCAGGCCGCCGGCGTGCCCGAGCAGCTGCCGCAGCGTGACCTCGCCGGCGGCGCTCACCTCGGGCAGGTGCCGCCGCAGCGGGTCGGCCAGCGCCAGGCGGCCGGCGTCGCGTTCCTGCATGAGCAGCACGGCGGTCATCGTCTTGGTGATCGAGCCGACGCGGTACTGCAGGTCGGCGTCGGGTCGGGGGTGCGTGCCGGCCGTGGCCAGGTGTGCCAGCGTGCCGTCGCGCACCACGCCGACGACCAGCGACGGGACGTGGTTGGCGGCCTGCGCGTCGGCCACCAGGGCGTCGACCTGCCGGGCGGTCTCGGGCAGCAGGGGCAACGGGGCCTCCCTCGATAGGAGCGGTATCGGGCCTACGATCATGACAGTTCGATGACACGTGCGTTGCCATGTCACGATCGTGGTGTGGATGCCGTGCTGTGGATCGTGCTGGGTGTGGTATTGGCGGTCGCTGAGATCTTCACGGCGACGCTATTCTTGATCATGTTCGCGGTCGGTGCGTTCGCCGCTGCCGGCGCCGCCGCGCTCGGTGCGCCGGTGGCGGTGCAGGCGGTGGTCTTCGCCGCGGTGTCGGCGTTGACCGTGCTCGCCGCGCGTCCGGTCATCCAGCGGCACAAGCAGACGGCGATGGAGAGCGGCGACACCGCGTTCGGCGTGGAGGCGATCGAGGGTTCCACCGCCCTGGTGCTGGAGCAGGTCGATGCCGACCAGGGCAGGGTGAAGATCGACGGCGAGTTGTGGAGCGCCCGCGCGTACGACGCCACCCAGGTTTTCGCACCCGGCGAACGGGTGCAGGTTATCCAGGTCAAGGGAGCGGTAGCCCTGGTCTGGCGGGACGTTTCGACGCCCGGTGAGCTACCCGAAGCGGAAAGGTGAACGGATGGAATTCGTATTCCCCGTCCTATTGATAGCCGTGGCGCTGATCTCGGTGATCACTCTGGCCAAGTCGGTGCGGATCGTGCCGCAGCAGCGTCAGGACGTGGTCGAGCGGCTCGGTCGGTACAAGCGCACCCTGAACCCGGGGCTGAACATCCTCGTGCCGTTCGTGGACGCGGTGCGTACCAAGGTCGACATGCGCGAGCAGGTGGTGAGCTTCCCGCCGCAGCCGGTGATCACCTCGGACAACCTCGTCGTGTCGATCGACACCGTCCTCTACTTCAAGGTCGTGGACTCCGTCCGGGCCACCTACGAGATCTCCAACTTCCTCCAGGCGATCGAGCAGCTCACCGTCACCACCCTGCGTAACGTGATCGGTTCGCTGGACCTGGAGCGCGCGCTGACCAGCCGCGAGGAGATCAACCGGCACCTCTCCGGCGTGCTGGACGAGACGACCGGACGGTGGGGCATCAAGGTGACCCGGGTCGAGATCAAGGCGATCGAGCCGCCGCCGAGCATCCGCGACTCGATGGAGAAGCAGATGCGCGCCGAGCGGGACCGCCGGGCCGCGATCCTGAACGCCGAGGGCCACAAGCAGTCGCAGATCCTCTCCGCCGAGGGTGAGAAGCAGGCGGCGGTGCTGCGCGCCGACGGTGACCGGCAGGCCCGCATCCTCCAGGCCGAGGGCCAGGCCAAGGCGATCCGGACCGTGTTCGACGCCATCCACCAGGCCAACCCGAGCCAGAAGGTGCTCGCGTACCAGTACCTCCAGGCCCTGCCGCAGATCGCCAACGGCACGGCGAACAAGGTGTGGATCGTGCCGGCCGAGTTGACCAAGGCCCTGGAGGGCATGGGCGGCGCACTCGGTGGGCTGAGCCAGATGGTCGGCGACGCCCCGAGCAAGGAGGCCTCCGACGACGCCAGCGCGGTCGAGCGGGAGGCCGCCGAGGCGGCGCAGGCCGCCGCCCTGGCGGCCCAGGAGATCCACGACGAGGTACGCGTCGCCGAGGCGCAGGCCACCGGCGGCACGGGGCCGCAGGGGCTACCCGCCCCGGAGCCGGTCTCGCCGGCGAGCCTGGTCAACGATCCGGCCGACCAGCGCGAGCGGGGCTGATCCAACGCCGGCCCGGACCGCTGCGGCGGTTCGGGCCGGTTCCGGCCGTTCGGGCCGGCTCGCGGCCGTTACGCGCTCGGCGCTCGGCGGCACCACGGGCAAATGCGAGAAAGACTCATGAGGCGCTCCGGTGCCTGTCACGATCGCTGTTGAGGCGGGTGGTGACCAGGCATCGGGGCGCCTCGGCGTGTCCCGGCACCGCCCGTGGTGAGCGAGGTGACGCATGGAGCCGGTGCGGCGGCTGTGGTCCACCCCGGAGGTGTCCGGAGCACACGACCCCGACGGGCCGCTCGGCACCCGGCGTACGGGTGGGGGGTTCGGCGTACTTCCCTTCGTCGACGAGCCGGCGCCGCTCGGACCGGCCACCAACGCCAGCTGGGCCTGGTCGCTGCGGCGGCTGGCCCGCGCGGCGGTCTGGCTGCTGCCGGCGTACGCGATCCTCTACGGCGCGGTGGCGATGGCCAGCGACGGTGGGGTGGGCAACGACCCGTACCCGGCCGACGGGCGGCCGTTGTATCTGATCGGCTGGGTGGCCGCGGTCTGGCTCGGCCTGCTGGCCCTGCTCGGGCTGGCCGGCCTGCTCGCCGCCACCCGTAGCCGCCATGCCGCGGTGGCCGGGCTGCTGGTCAGCATCGCCGGTACGGTGCTGATGCTGCCCTTCGCGGGGCTGTCCGAGCAGACCCCGGTCTTCGGCACCACCGCCCGGTCGCTGGTGCTGGTCGGTGCGACCTGCTACAGCGTGGGCTGGCTGCTCACCGGCTGGGCGGTGGCCCGGTCGGGCATGTTCAGCATCGGGGACGGGACGATGCTGATCATCGCCAGCCCGCTGCTCGGCCTCGGTGGGGCGCTGATCGGCTCCCTGCAGACCTTCGGGGCGATCTTCGTGCTGATCGCGGGCATCGGCATCTGCTACCGGTCGGGCCGCCTGATGCCGAGGGAGATCCTCCGCGACGCCACCAGTGCCAGCGTCGCCACGGCCGGTCCGGCCGGACCGGTGGGCCCCGGCGGTGCGGGTCCGCTCGGCGCCGCCTGACCTGCTGGCGGGCTGACCAGCGTAAAGGTTGTTGGCAACTCACGGTGAGTTACCTGACAACCGGGCGCTGGTGGTGGTCGGAAGGTGGCTTTCGCGGCAATCCTGGTGACCATGGCCACCCCCACGCCGCTGTCGCGGCTGTTCACCGTGCTGCTGACCGGCGTGCTCGCCGGCCTGGTCCTCGCGGTCGCCGCGCTGCCGGGCAACCTGCTGCTCGGTTTCGCCGCGCGGGCGGCCCTCGGCAACTACGCCGCGCTACCGGAGGCGCTGCGGACCCCGGCCACCCCGCAGCGCTCCTACCTCTACGCCAGCGACGGCACGACGTTGATCACCACGTTCTACGACGTCAACCGCACCGACGTGCCGCTGACGGAGATCGCCCCGGTGATGCGGCAGGCGATCGTGGCCGCCGAGGACCGACGCTTCTACGACCACGGCGGGGTCGACCTGCGCGGCATGCTGCGCGCCCTGGTCAGCAACGTCACCGAGGGCACCGAGCAGGGCGGTTCGACGCTGACCATGCAGTACGTGCGCAACGTGCTCAAGACCGACCCCGGCCGCACCGCCGAGGAGCGGGCCGCGGCCACCGAGCAGACCGTGGTGCGCAAGCTCCAGGAGATCCGGTACGCCAACGCGCTGGAGCAGCGCCTGGGCAAGGACGAGATCCTCAACCGCTACCTCAACATCGCGTACTTCGGCTCCGGGGCGTACGGCATCGCCGCCGCGAGCCAGCGCTACTTCTCCAAGGCACCGGCCGAGCTGACCCTCGCCGAGGCGGCCCTGCTCGCCGGACTGGTGCAGGCGCCGGAGGCGTACAGCCCGATCGACGGTGACGCCGATGCGGCGCTGACCCGGCGCGGGTACGTGCTGGACGCGATGGCCGAAACCGGGGCGATCACCGCCGAGCAGGCCGCCCGGGCCCGGGCCGAGGAGCTGACCCTGGACCCGAGCGAGCAGGCCAACGGCTGCGCCGCCACCGCCAGCGCCCGCGACGGCTGGGGCTTCTTCTGCGACTACCTGCGCCGATGGTGGATCGCCCAGCCCCAGTTCGGCGACACCGTCGCCGAGCGCGAGCAGGCGCTGCGCCGGGGCGGCTACACCGTCGTCACCACGCTGGACCCGAAGATCCAGGCCGCCGCGCAGCAGCAGGCCACCAGCGTGTACGGGTACGACAACCCGCGCGCCCTGCCGATCGCCGCGGTGCAGCCCGGCACCGGCCGCGTCCTCGCCATGGCGGTCAACCGGCACTACGGCCTCGACGCCAACCCGGACGGGCAGGCCAACTACCCGAACACCGTCAACCCGCTGATCTCCGGCGGCGGTGGGGTGGCCGGCTACCAGGCCGGCTCGACGTTCAAGCTGTTCACCATGCTCGCCGCGCTGGAATCCGGCCGGCCCCTGTCGACCGGGTTCGACGCGCCCAGCCGACTGCCCACCCGGTACCCGGCCGGCGACGACGACAGCAGCTGCGCGGGCCGCTGGTGCCCGGCCAACGCCAACCCGCAGTGGATGGACGGCTACCGGATGATGTGGGACGGCTTCGGCCGCTCGGTCAACACGTACTTCGTCTGGCTGGCCGAGCAGGTCGGCCAGGACAAGGTGGTCGAGATGGCGCAGCGGCTGGGCATCACCTTCCGCGCCGAGTCCGACGCCGACTTCGCCGAGCACGACGCGGCCGACTGGGGCGCGTTCACCCTCGGCGTGGCCGCCACCACCCCGCTCGACCTGGCCAACGCGTACGCCACCGTGGCGGCCGAGGGGACGTACTGCACGCCGCTGCCGGTGATCTCGGTGACCGCGCCCGACGGCGGACGGTTGCCGGTCGGCGACCCGTCCTGCCAGCGGGTGCTCGACGCCGACGTGGCCCGCGCCGCCACCGACGCGGCGCGCTGCCCGGTCGGCCAGCAGTCCGCGTTCGGGCAGTGCAACGGCGGCACCGCCACCGCCGTGAACCGGATCCTCGACGGCCGGCCGGTGGCCGGCAAGACCGGCAGCTCGGACGGGGCGGCGACGGAGAGCTTCGTCGGGTACACCCCGCAGGTCGCGGTCGCCGGCATCGCCGCCAACCCGGACGACCCCACCGACCTGGTCGGCAGCGCCGTGCAGGCCAGGGTGATCGACGCGGTCGCCCGGATCATCGACACCGCCGTCGACGGCCAGCCCGAGCAGGCGTTCACCCCGCCCAGCCGGGCCCTGGTCGGCGACCCCCGCCGCCCCGTCGAACGCACTCCCGCCACCGACCGCGGCACCGACCCGCTGTCCGACCTCCGCCGCTGGCTGCGAGACCGCGGCTAACCCAACCCCGCTCCTGCCCCGCCCGCCCGGGGGTGGGCGGGGGCTAGGGGGTGCGGCGGGGGCGGTAGGTGGTGACGACGCTGGGTAGGCCACGGCGGATGATGCCGGCCCAGTCGGTGTCGCCGCGCAGCACCGCCGCGGCGGTCTTGCGGGCCTGTTCGGCGGTGAAGTGCGGCGGCATCATCAGCTCGGCGGGGTCGACCAGCGCGTTGATCACCGTGGGACGGTCGGCGCGCAGCGCCCGGTCCCAGGCGTCCGGCACCTGGTCCGGGTGGTCGACCAACTCGCCGCGCAGCCCCAGCACCTCGCCCCAGCGGTGGTACGCGATGTCGGGCAGCTGCTGGCTGTCCGGGAACATCGGGGTGCCCTCGGTGGAGCGCTGCTCCCAGCTGACGAACGCCAGGTCCCGGTTGTTGAGCACCAGCACCACGAAGCGCGGGTCCGCCCAGCCCTGCCAGTACTTCGCCACCGTGATCAGCTCGTTGACGCCGTTCATCTGCATCGCGCCGTCGCCGATGAGGGCCACCAGCGGGCGGTCCGGGTGGGCGAACTTGGCCGCGAGGGCGTACGGCATGGCGCCACCCATCGACAGCAGCGTGCCCGACAGGCTGGCCAGCATCCCCGGGCGGACCTTGACGTGCCGGGCGTACCAGGCGGTGGTGGTGCCGCAGTCCACGGCGAGCAGCACGTCGTCGGGCAGCCGCTCGCTGAGGGCGGCGAAGAGGAGCTGCGGGTTGACCGGGTTGGCGTTCTGCTCGGCCAGCTCCCGCTGCGACTGCCGCCAGGCGGCAGTGGCCCCGGCGACGGTCTGCCGCCAGCGGGTCGGCCCCGGCCCGGGCCCCAGCTCACGCAGCAGGGCCCGCAGGGTGGGGGCGGCGTCGCCGGTCAGGTTCACCTCGGTCGGGTACCGCAGGCCCAGCTGGGTGCCATCGTGGTCGATCTGCACCGCCCGCGCCTGGCCGGGTGGCGGGTAGAACTCCGAGTACGGCATGTTGCTGCCGACGATGAGCAGCCGGTCGCACTGGTTCATCAACTGCCAACTGGGCCGGGTGCCGAGCAGGCCGACGGCACCGGTGACCCACGGCTCCCGATGGTCCACGGTGGTGAACCCGAGCAGCGCCGTGGCCACGCCCGCACCGAGGCGGTGGGCCACCTCGCGTACCTCGTTCTCGGCGCCGAGCGCGCCCTGGCCGACCAGCATGGCCACCCGCTCGCCGCTGCCCAGCACCTGGGCGGCGTGCCGGATGTCCGCCTCCGGCGGCACCGTCGGGCCGCTGCTGGGCACGCTGCTGGTGTGGTAGTAGCCGTGCGCGTGCGGCGGGTTGGGCACCGCCGCCAGGTCCTGCACGTCGAGCGGCAGGACCAGGGCGGTGACGGTACGCCGGGCCAGCGCGGTCCGGCAGGCCCGGTCGACCAGGTGCCGCACCTGGGAGGGGTGGTCGAGCTGGGCCAGGAACGCCGCCGCGACGTCCTTGTAGAGGGCGAGCAGGTCCACCTCCTGGTAGTAGCCGCCGCCCTCGGCGGTGAGCGCGGTGTGCCCGACCAGCGCCACCACGGGTTGGTGGTCCAGCTTGGCGTCGTAGAGGCCGTTGAGCGCATGAATGGCGCCCGGACCGCTGGTCACCAGGACGGCACCGATCGGCCCGCCGCCGTACTTGACGTGCGCCGACGCGGCGAACCCGGCCGTCTCCTCGTGCCGCACCTGGACGAACTGCGTCTGCTCGGTCCTGCGTTGCAGGGCGGAGGTCATGCCGTTGATGCCGTCGCCGGGGAAGCCGAAGTAGCGGCGGACGCCCCAGCAGGCGAGCCGTTGCACGATGTGGTCCGCGACGGTGGCCCCGCGGGGCAGGGGCCACGGGTCGGCCGGCACCTGGCTGCCGACGTGCTCTGCGCTCACCTGGACCGCCTTCCGGTCGGCTGCTTGGACGAAGTGGCCCGGCATTCCCCGTCCCTCGGCGACGAAACACCGCCGGGCGGCACGGGACAGCGCCGGTGGACTAGGGTCGGCGGCATGGTCGCCCATCGACTGACGCGGGACGAGGCCCGCCGGATCGCGATCCACGCGCAGTTGCTCGCCGTACCGCGTCCGACCGATCTCGTGGGTGTCGTCGAGCGCCTGACGATGGTGCAGCTCGACCCGACGGCGGCCATCGCACCGAGCGCCGATCTCGTGCTGTGGAGCCGGCTCGGCCCGGCCTACCACCCCGCGCACCTGACCACGGCGATCGAGGTCGAGCGGACCCTGGTCGAGACGGTCGCCTACGTCCGGCCGCCACGCGACCTGCCCGCCGTGCTCGCCGAGGCGCGCGCCGCGACCCATCCGGGCGCCCGGGAGTGGATCGAGCGCAACGAGTCGTTCCGCCGGGACATCCTGGCGCTGCTGGCGGAGCGGGGGCCGCTGCTGTCCCGGGACATCCCCGACACCAGCGTGGTGCCGTGGCCGTCGAGCGGCTGGACCAACAACCGCAACGTCACCAAGATGCTCGAACTGCTGGCCCGGCAGGGCCAGGTGGCGATCTCCGGCCGTAAGAGGCTGTCGGGAAACCCCGGGGCGAGCGAGGCGGAGTCCAGGCGGCGATCCGGCAAGGCGGAGATTGGTTCGGATACCGGTGTTGTATCCGGGCCGATCTCCAACGCCGCCGGTCGTCGGCTGGGCCCGCCGCAGCCGTCGCGAGGTTTCCCGACAGCCTCTATGGGACGGCAGCGCTACTGGGACCTTCCCGAGCGGGTGTACGCCGTCGAGCTGCCCGACCTCGACCCGGACGAGGCGGTGCGGCGGCGCAACGAGCGCCGGCTCGCCGCGTTGGGCATCGCCCGCTCCGGCGGCACCGTGACCCCGGGTGAGTCGCCGTACGTCGGCGACGCGGGAGAGGAGGCCGTGGTCGAGGGCGTGCCCGGGACCTGGCGGGTCGATCCGGCGTACCTCGGGCTGCCGTTCGAGGGGCGCACCGCGCTGCTGTCGCCGTTCGACCGGTTGATCCATGATCGGGTACGCACCGAGCAGTTGTTCGGCTTCGAGTACTTCCTGGAGATGTACAAGCCTCGGGACAAGCGCCGGTGGGGCTACTTCGCCCTACCCGTACTCCATCATGATCGGCTCGTCGGCAAGCTGGACGCGACCGCCGACCGCAAGGCGGGCACCCTCGTGGTCAACGCCCTGCACGAGGACGTCCCCTTCACCCGGGAGATGACCGCCGACGTCGACGCCGAGATCGAGAACCTCGCCACCTGGCTCGGCCTGACGACCACCCGCTGACGGCCGCCCACGATGTCGAGCTGCGGACCCGCTGGGAGTCGCCGCACGGCCTGAAGGCCCCACCGGGGCGGGGCCTTCAGGGTGTACGCGGTCAGTGGCGCTTCGCGAGCCCGAGGAACGACTGCCAGGCGGTCGGGTCGAAGGCGAGCACCGGCCCGGACGGGTCCTTGCTGTCGCGGACGGCGACCACCCCGGCCAGGTTGTCGGCCACCTCGACACACTCGCCGCCGGATGAATTGCTGCGGGTGGACTTGCGCCAACGGGCGCTACTGAGGTCCATGCTGGCTCTCCACTTCCTTGATCAGGGCGACCGAGAGGTCTTCGGGGAGGGCGACGCCCCTCACGCATTCCCATCTGGCCAGAAGTTTGACATCCTCTCCGCCCTAAAGGACGGAGATTCCCTCCACGCTGCGCGTGGACCGCGCGGTGTCCGGGTGGGTTCCCGCTTCGTTGCGCGCCGCTGGCACGGATGCCGGTCTTACGTGCGCTCTACGGGCGTTGAAGTCCGCCTGTCCGGCGGCCTTGACGTTCTTCGCGGCGTTGACGTCCCGGTCGTGGGCTGCTCCACAGGGGCAGTCCCACGCTCGGACGTTCAGCGCCATCTTCTCGTTGACCCGTCCACAGTCGGAGCACATCCGGGTGGACGGGAAGAACCGATCCACCCGGCCGAAGGTCCGCCCCCAGCGGGCGGCCTTGTACTCCAACATGCCGGTGAAACTCGCCCACCCCGCATCGTGCACGGACTTCGCCAGCCGGGTCCGGCTGAGACCGACGACGCACAGGTCCTCGACATAGATCGCTTGGTTGTCGCGAACGATGCTCGTGGACAGTTTGTGCTGCCAGTCCCGCCGGGTGTCGGCCACGTGGGTGTGTGCCCTGGCGACCTTCACGACGGCTTTCTTGCGGCGGTTGCTGCCCCGCTGTTTGCGGGACAGATCCTGCTGCAACCGCTTGAGCTTGCGGGCCGCGCGGCGCAGGAACTTCGGCGCGGCCACCTTCGTGCCGTCGGACATGACCGCGAAGTGGGTCAGCCCGAGGTCGATCCCGATCTCGGATTCGACCGGCGGTAACGCCGCGTCGGTCACCTGCACGACGAACGAGGCGAAGTACCGCCCGGCCGCGTCCCGGATCACCGTGACCGAGCTGGCCTCGGACGGCAGGCTCCGCGACCACCGGACCGGCACCTCGCCGATCTTCGGCAGCCGCAGTCGTCCGTTGTCGAGCACCTTGAACCGGGAGTTCTTCGTGAACCGGATGGCCTGCCGGTTGTCCTTGCGCGACCGGAACCGGGGCGGCGCCAGCTTGCGGCCCTTGCGCTTGCCCGTGACCGAGGCGAAGAAGTTGCGGTACGCCACGTTCAGATCGGCCAAGGCCTGCTGGAGCACTACCGACGACACCTCGCCCAGCCAAGCCCGTTCCGGGGTCGTCTTGGCCTGCGTGATGATCCGCTTCGACAGTTCGGCGTCCGAGACGTACTTCTCGCCCGCCTCGCGTGCTTGTTGACGCAGACGCAGCCCGTCGTTGAACACCACGCGAGCGCACCCGAACGACCGGGCCAGCGTTTCGCGCTGAGCGGTGTCCGGGTAGAGCCGGTAGTTGTAACGGAGCTGCACGACGCCACTGTATCATTGGTTTATGGCTGACCTCGAAGGCATCCGCACTGGTAGGCACTGCGTTTTTGCTCTGCATGCTCACTTGGTCTTCGTCACGAAGTTTCGGCACAGGGTGTTCAGCGACCGGCACCTCGCCCGAATGGAGGAGATCGTGCGGGACGTGTGCCGGGACTTCGAGACCGAACTGGTCGAGTTCAACGGGGAGAACAGCCACGTCCACCTGCTCGTCAACTTCCCGCCCAAGGTCGCCCTCGCCAAGCTGGTCAACTCGCTTAAGGGTGTGTCGTCCCGTCGGCTCCGCCAAGAGTTCCCCGACCTACGGCGGCACTACTACCGGGCCAACAAGCTTTGGTCGGGCTCGTACTTCGCAGGCTCCGTCGGCGGCGCCCCGCTCTCGATTGTGAAGCAGTACATCGAGCAGCAGAACCGCCCGGTCTAAGGCACTGCTCGGGCCTTGGCCGCCCTCCCAGCGCGGGCCTTCACCCCCCGGCCTGAAGGCCAGAGCACTGGCCCGCATTCCGGTAGCGCAGTTGCCGGGCGGCGCGCTCGGCCTTCAGCCAGGGCATGAACCAGACGGGTTGGCCGTCCAGTCGGGCGGAGCACAGCAGGTGTTCGAAGAGGCCGCTGGTTTCCAGGATCTTGTCCGCCCGGCGGGCGTACGGCAGGTCCACCGCGCGGGTGCCGGTCTCCACAGCGGACACCATCGAGCCCGAGTAGTTCATACGCTTGCCGAACTCCTCCTGGGTCATGCCGGCCAACGCCCGCTGCTTGCGAAACTGGACGCGGATCAGATCCACGCTCTGCTCACGTTCCATGCGCCCTCCAGGGGAGTAGAGAAAATCGCCAAACATGACGTAACCATGTCCTCAACAGACTGTCACGGAAGTGGATTCGTTTCACGCCCTCCACGCCGGGAGGGCTGGGGTGGATCCTGCTCCCGAGGCCGCCCGATGGCGGACCGTCGGCGCCGGTCGCCAGGTGCTGCACAACCCACTGGGTCGCTGCCGGTGCAGCTCGGCCTCGCGGGTCCGGCAGAATCGGTGGGTGCCCGTCCACCTGATCACCGATCCCGGCGACGAGCGGATCGCCGACTACCGTGCGTTGACCGATGTCGAGCTGCGGACCCGCTGGGAGCCGCCGCACGGCCTGTTCATCGCCGAGGGGGAGCTGGTGCTGCGCCGGGCGTTGCGGGCCGGCTACCCGGCCCGGTCGTACCTGGTCGACGCCAAGCGGGTCGACCAGCTGGCCGACCTCGACACCGGCGACGCCCCGGTGTACGCCGCGACGCAGGACGTGCTGCGGGCAGCCACCGGCTTCCACGTGCACCGGGGCGTGCTCGCCTCGTTTCGGCGCACGCCGCTGCCGGCCGCCGCGGAGGTGCTGGCCGGCGCGGGTCGGGTGGTGATCCTGGAGGACGTTAATAACCACACGAATCTGGGCGCTATTTTCAGGGCGGTGGCGGGGCTGGGTGTGGACGCCGTGCTGCTCTCGCCCACCTGCGCGGATCCCCTCTACCGGCGTAGCGTACGGGTCAGCATGGGCGAGGTCTTCGCCGTGCCGTACGCGAAACTGGAGCCGTGGCCGGCGGCGCTGGCCGACGTGCGGGCCGCCGGCTTCACCGTCCTGGCGATGACCCCGGCACCGGACGCGGTGCCCATCCAGCGGCTGGATCCGGCCCAGCGGGCCCGGGCCGCGCTGCTGCTCGGTGCCGAGGGCGCCGGGCTGACGAGCGCCGCGATGGCGGCCAGCGACGTACGCGTGGTGATCCCGATGCGGCGCGGCGTCGACTCGCTCAACGTCGCCGCCGCGACCGCGGTCGCCTGCTGGGAACTGGGCCGCGACGACCCGCACTGAGGGACCGTCGAGCCTCGCAGGTCACGGAGGGTAGCGTGTCGGCCGTGTTCCCTACCGTCCGTGAGGTCCTCGCGTTGGACCCGGTCCGCCACGGCGCCCCGCGCCTGCTCGCCGGGGCGGCCGGGCTGGACCGTCGGGTGCGTTGGGTCCACCTCGCCGAGGTACCGGACATCGCCACCCAGCTCGGCGGTGGTGAGCTGGTGCTCACCACGGGCATCGGGCTGCCGGCCGAGGACGCCGGGCTGCGGGCCTTCATCGGCGACCTCGCGGGCGTCGGCGTCTCCGGCCTGGTGGTCGAGCTGGGCCGCCGCTACGTCGACGGCGTACCCCGGGTGATGGTCGCCGCTGCCGAGCGTCACGGCCTGCCGCTGGTGGAGCTGCGCCGCGCCACCCCGTTCGTCCGGATCACCGAGGCGGTGCACGCCCTGATCGTGGACGCCCAGCTCACCGAGCTGCGCTCCACCGAGGAGATCCACCAGCGGTTCACCGAGCTGTCGGTGGAGGGCGCCGCCCCGGGAGAGGTGGTCCGGCAGGCGGCCGAGCTGTCCGGCTGCCCGGTGGTGCTGGAGAACCTGTCTCGCCAGGTGCTCGCGTACGACCCGGCGGGGGAGAACGCCGAACTGCTGCTGGACGGCTGGGAGCAGCACTCGCGGCGGGTCCGACCGGCCGGGCGCACGGCGTACGACGGGGCCAACGGCTGGCTGGTCACCACGGTGGGCGCCCGAGGGCAGGACTGGGGGCGGTTGCTGCTGCGCTGGCCCGCCGGGGGTGACCTGGCCGGTGGACGTCGCGTGCCCACGCGGGCCGACGCCGCTCCCGGCGAGCCGCCCACCCGGCTGAGAATCCTCGTCGAGCGGGCGGCGTCCACGCTGGCCCTCGGTCGGCTGATCCGGCGCGACGCCGAAGGGTTGGAGCGGCAGATCCACCGGACCCTGCTCACCGCCCTGCTCGACCACTCCCGTCCGGTCGACGAGGTCGCGCTGCGGGCCCGGGCGCTCGGGGTGCCGCTGGAGCGCCGGCACCTCGTCGGCGTGGTGGTCCGCTACCGCGCCGACGACCCGGCGGCGGAAACCGGCCCCCTCGGGGAGGAGGCGCACGCTGGTGAGGTGCCCGACGGCGGCGCGGACACCGGACCCGCCCGGCTGCGGGACCTCGCCGAGGCCGTCGGCCAGGCGCTCCGCGAGGCGAACCTGACCGGGCTCACCAGCGCCCTGGACGACCAGGCGGTCGGCGCCCTGCTCGCCCTGCCCGAGGCGGCGGCGGAGGATCGGGCGCTGTCCGCCTTCGCCGCCGCTCTGCGCCGGGCTGCCGCCCGACCGTCCGGCGGCGCCGGGCTGCTCGTCGCGGCAGGATCCGGCGTGGGCAGCCTGCGGGAGGCGCGCCGCTCGCTGATCGAGGCCCGCCAGGTCGCCGACGCGGCCCGTCGGGACCGCCGCGATCTGCCGATCTTCCGGCTGCCGCATGTGGGGCTGGCCGGGCTGCTGCACCTGCTGCGCGACGAGCCCCGGGTGCAGACCTTCGTCGAGCGGCAGCTCGGCGCGTTACTGGCCCACGAGGCGCAGCACCCCCGGGAGCGCCTGCTCGACACCCTGCGGGCGTACCTAGAACAGGGCCGGAACAAGTCGGCGGCGGCTGCCGCGGCACACCTGTCCCGGCCGGCGTTCTACGAGCGGCTGGCCCGCATCGGCCGGATCCTGGACGTCGACCTCGACTCCGTCGACGCCTGCCTCTCCCTCCACGTAGCCCTCCTGGCCCTAGACGCCATCCGCACCCCCTAACCCCCGCCCGCACCCTCCCCACCCAGACCCCGGCGATCTTGCACTTTCGGTCGCCGATACGTGACGTTTGCACCAAGTGTCGAGGCAGAAAGTGCAAGATCGCGGCAGCGGAGGGCGGGGGTGGGGGAGGGCGGGGGGTCAGGGGGTGAGGGTGTGGAGGGTTTTGGTGTAGGTGGGGGGGATGTAGTGGGGGGCGGCGGCGGGGGTGAAGGTGTCGGAGGTGGCGGCCGTCGCCCAGGCGGTGTCGGGGAGCGCGGCGACCAGGGCGCGGACCACCGGGGTGTCGCGCCAGTCGGGCTGCTGGGCGAGCAGGCTCAGCGCCACCACCGACTCCTCCACCTCGCCGACGCACTCGAACGGCTTGTGCCCGTCGATGCCGAGCAGCTCCCGGTAGCCCGGGAGCTGCGCCTCGTCGGCGAGCAGGTCCCCGCCGAAGATGTGGGTGATCCGTTCGCGGGGCATGAAGGGGGCCAGCGCCAGGAAGACGAACCGGCACTTGGGGCAGTCGCGGCACCAGCGCTTGCTGGCGTCACGGAGCTTGAACGCCGCGTTGCAGCTGGTCACCACGTCGTCGTAGCGGTCGATGCCGGCGAAGAGCCGGGCGATGTGCAGCTCCGACAGCGGGCGCAGCAGGGAGAAGTACGGTTCGGCGAGCCCGGCGTGCTCGGCGAGGGCCGCCCGCAGCAGCCCCTCCGCCTCCACACCCTTGGACCACTGGTGGTTGATCTCGTGACCGTTCCAGATCAGATTCGGATCCGATGCCGAACGCTCGTTGGACATCACCACCGGGCCCAGCCCGTGCAGCACCGCCGTGGCGACCGCGATCAGCGAGTTGATCGCGGTGACCGGGATGTGACCGTTGCGGGCACCGGCCGCGTTCAGGTCGAACAGCACCGGGTCGATGCGCCGCCGGGCCGCGAGCGGGGCGAGCCCGGACGCCTCGTTCACCGAGTTGATCACGTGGTTCGGGTTGACCGAGAAGGGCACCGGGTCGAGGCCGGCCCGGCGCAGCGCCTCCAGGCTGACGATCGAATCCTTGCCGCCGCCCACCGCCGACAGCGGGCGCCGGTCGGAGTTGTCGTACTCGGCGGCGGGTTTCACCCGGCCGTCCGGGATCACCGGCGTCAACTCCAGCACGTACGGCAGCTGGTTGCGGTACGCGTACTCGGCGAGGCCCTTGGTGTAGACGGCCGTGACGTACTCGACGGAGGCCGGGCCCAGCGGCGCCGGCAGCAGCAGCCGGCCCGGCGCGGCGGTCTTGTAGTAGCTGACCCCGGCGACCACGTGCAGCAGCTCCAGCACGCGGCCCAGGGCCGCCACGGCGGCGTCCGACGGCGACTCCTCCGGCACCGGCAACGTGATCACCTCGGTGAACCGCTGCTCGCCGTCGGGCCCGGTCAGGGCGTAGTCGAACAACACCTCCCCGGTGGAGAGGTCGATCGAGTAGGACGGGAAGGTGAAGGCTTCCATCCGCGCCAGCTGCGAGTTGAGCACACGCCATACTAGGCCCTGGTTCGTCCGGCCGTGCCCGGCTCCGCCGGACCGTGCCGTGCCCATGCCACCGCCGCACCCGAGGAGAACCTGTGCGTCTGTCTGACCTGCGCGGACGTCGAATCGCCGTCTGGGGGGCCGGCCGGGAGGGCCGGGCCGCGGTGACCGCGATCGCCGCCCACGGCCCGGCCGACCTGGTCGCCGTCGACGACAGCGCCAACTTCCTCTCGCTGCCCTGGGACGGGCCGCTGGCGGAGGCCGCCCCGCTGGTCACCGGCGAGGCGGGGTTCGCCCGGTTGACCGGTGCCGACGTGGTGATCCGCTCGCCGGGCGTGCCGCAGACCCACCCGTGGTTGGTGGAGTTGCGCCGGCGGGGCGTGACGGTCACCCAGGGCACGTCGCTGTGGATGGCCGACCACGGCGAGCGCACCATCGGGGTGACCGGCAGCAAGGGCAAGAGCACCACGTCGAGCCTGATCAGCCACCTGCTGACCGCGGTGGGCCGGCCGAACGTCTTCGGCGGCAACATCGGCGTGCCGACGCTGGACCTGCCGGAGGCGGAGCTGTACGTGCTGGAGCTGTCCAGCTACCAGTGCAGCGACCTGGCCGACTCGCCCCGGGTGGCCGTGGTCACCGCGCTCTTCCCCGAGCATCTCGACGCGCACGGCGGCGAACGGGAGTACTACCGCGACAAGCTCAACCTGCTCGCATACGGCCCGCGTACCGTGGTGGTCAACGGCGCGGACCCGCGGCTGGCGTTCGAGCTGGGTGATCGCGCGGCGGTCCGCGCCGGCACCGCCGACTCGGTGAACGTCGCCGCCGGCCCGGACGGTACGGCCTGGTTCCACCTGGTCGACCAGCCGCTCTTCCCGCGGGCGGTGCTGCCGCTGGTGGGTCGGCACAACGAGGGCAACCTCTGCGTGGCCCTGGCCGTGCTCGGCGCGATCGGCGTGGACCTGCTCGACCGCAAGGACGCCCTGGCCGTGGCGGTCGCCGAGTTCCAGGGGCTGGCCCACCGGCTGACCGAGATCGCCGACCCGTCCGGCCTGACCTTCGTCGACGACACCCTGGCGACCAGCCCGTACGCGGCCATCCACGCCATCGACGCGTACGACGGGCGGCCGTTGACCGTGATCGTCGGCGGTAACGACCGGGGCGTCGACTACACCCCGTTGCGCGAGCACCTGGCCGAGCGGGAGCTGACCGTGATCGGCATCCCGGACAGCGGCCCCCGGATCGTCGAGGCGCTCGACGGTCTGCCAAAGGTGCGCACCGAACTGGTCGAGGACCTCGCCGGCGCGGTGCAACTGGCCCGGCAGGTCACCCCGGCGGGCGGGGTGGTGCTGCTCTCGCCGGCCGCGCCGAGCTACGGCCGGTTCCGCAACTTCGAACACCGCTCCGAGGTCTTCGCCGAGGCCGTCCGCGCCACCGCCCCCGCCTGACCCTGCTCCGGGCTCGTGATCGTTTGACGGACAGTGTCTGGCCCGCCGGCGTGTCGGGTCACTGACGCGCAAACGATCGAGGTCACCCTCGGCCTTCCCAGCCGGACCTGAGCAGGCGCAGCGTGCCCGCGCCGGCCAGGTAGGCCACCAGCGCGACCACGGGCACTCCGAGCGGCTCCGGTGCGGTCTTCGCGGCCGCGCCGTTGGCCGCGAGCGCGTACACGACGGCGGCGAAGCCGGCCACGGTGAGCAGGGTGCGGGCAACCGCCCACCGGCCGGGCGGTTGGCTCGTGGTGGAGCGGCCGGTGCGGGCCTCGATCGGGCCGAAGATCGCGACCAGGACGGCCAGCACCACGGCCAGCATCAGCACCCAGGGCAGGCGCCAGGCCAGCCAGGCCGCCGAGCCGGCCGCCGGGGTGGGCAGCACGCCGAGCCCGTGCAGCGCGCCGACCAGCAGCACCGTCGCGCTCAGGTGCCACAGGAACACGGTCAGCACGACCGAGTTGACGGCGATCACCGCCTGCCATGGGCGGCTGCGGTGCAACCAGCGTTCCGCCCGCTCCCGCAGCAGCAGGATCAGCCCGAGCTGGGCGGTGGCGACCGCGAGCAGCGCCACGCTGGGCGGGGCGGCGTTGGCCAGCCGTTGACCGGGAAGGTTGATCATGCTGACCGGGTAGGGGCCCGGGCCGGTGAGCAGCACCGCCACCACGAGCCCGCCGACCAGCATGGCAGCCGCTGCCCGGGGTGACATCGGCAGGCACCGGCTCCGGACCCCGAGCCGCCGGCCCGCGCGATCCTCCGTGCCGCGCCCCTCCGTGGTGCGATCTTCCGTGGTGACGGCCGGCGGGATGGCGTCGAGGGGACGGCAGTGTCCCCGGCGAGCGTCGAACCAGGCGAAGCCGATCTGGTGGACGGCCAGCCAGCCGAGCAGGTAGCTGGGCAGGGCCAGCGCGGCCGGTCCGAGCGCGCGGCCCAGGTCACCGGCGGCCACCAGCAGCGCCAGCACCAGCGGCACCAGCAGCCCGTAGCGGCGGTGCAGCGCGTACATGAGCGGGGTCAGCGGCACCACCGCGAGGTAGGCGGCGAGGAACCACAGCGGGATGGTGGCGAACCAGACGACCGGGCGCACCTGGGCCGGCTCGGCGCCGGCCAGCCGGGCGATCAGCGCCCCGCCGGCGAGCACCAGGATCAGCGCGCTGGTCGGGCGCAGCAGCCGGGCGCTGCGGCCCAGCAGCCAACCGCCCGCGTCGCCGCCCCGGCGGCGGTGCGCGGCCAGTGAGGCGGCGTTGGCGTACCCGCCGACCAGGAAGAACACGGGCATGACCTGGACCGCCCAGGTCAACGGGTAGGCCCAGGGGATCGCGGTCAGGGCCGAGTGGCCGTCGGGTCGGCCGTGCTCGTCGTAGGAGACGGCGGCGATCGCCCAGTGACCGAGGACGACCAGCACGATGGCCAGCGCCCGGAGCAGGTCGAGGTAGCGCTCCCGGTCGGCCGGCGTCCGGGCGGCGAGGCGGGCCAGGCGGCGCATGGGTCCGAGGGTATGCCAGCCGGGGCGGTGCCGTCGGCGAAGGCGCGATCAGCCTGGACGTGCGGCTCCGGAGTGGTCCGCACGCGTCAGGCGGGCGGGCGGACGATGGGTGCGTGCAGGGCGGTCGGGTCGGTCACCTCGGGCAGGTCGCGGGCGGCGAGCCAGGCCGCGGCGGCGGCCCCGTCACCGGCGAGGCGCAGCGGCGCGTCCGGCCAGCGCCGTCGGGCCTCGGCGCGGACCGCGTCGGCCAGCGGGGTGTCGCCGGTCAGCAGCCCACCGCCGAGCACCAGCGGGGTGGTGTCCCCGGCCGGGCGGATCCGGCTGACCGTGGCGGCCAGGTGCGCGCCGGCCTGCCCGATCAGCGCGGCACCCGCCGGGTCACCGGCTGCGGCGGCGTCGACCACGAGCGGGGCGAGGCGGGCCAGCTCCACCGGCGGGCGGCGGGTGACGGCCTGCACGAGCGCGTCGACGGTGTCCCGGGTACGGGCCGCCACCTCGGTCGAGCCGGTCAACCGGGTGAGGACCCGTCGACCGAGGTCGTCCGGGTCGCCGCCGGTGTCGAGGGCGGCGAGCAGCCGGCGTACCGCCTGGTGGCCGAGCCAGAAGCCGGAGCCGATGTCGCCGAGCAGCCAACCGTGTCCGTCGGCGATCCGGTCCAGCCTCAGCTCGTGCACCCGCGCGGCGATCGCCCCGGTGCCGGCGACGAGGATGGTGCCCGCCGGGCTGGCGGCGCCCGAGGCGTACGCGACCAGGGCGTCGCCGTGCACCGCGTACGGGCAGCGCAGTCCGGCGGCCCGCCACGCGTCGTCGAAGGCGGTACGACCGGCCGGGTCGGCGAGCAGCCGGCCCGCCCCGGCCAACCCGATCGCCCCGGCCCGGACCCGGTCCGGGTCGACGTCGGCGAGCGCCTGTCGCAGGGCGGCGAGGAGTTCCCCGGCGGCCCGTGCGGCACCGTGGCTGGTGGGGTTGCCGCCGCCGGCCCGGCCCACGCCGAGCCGTTCGCCGTCGAGCGTCACCGCGATGGCCCGGGTGGACGTACCCCCGACGTCGAGGCCGACCACGACGGTGCTGGACATCGCCGCCCACCCTCCTCGACCGGACGCGTTCATGCTGGTCGCGCCGGCCTCCCGGGGCAAGGGAGGGGCCCGGTTCACCTCTGTGCGCCAGGTAACAGTTTGAAAACTTCGCCCACGGTCTTGACACAGAGGTGCCTTCAGTAAGAACTTTTACCACTAACAGTTAACAGTCTTTTCGGAAAGGCGTCCCATGGTTGATCACGAGGCGGACACCTCTGCGGGCACCGCGGTGGCCGACGCCGATGGGGTCGACCGGCGGGGCGCTCTCGGCGTCGCCTCCGACGGGACGCTGGCCCGGGTGCGCACCGGCGCCGCCGAACTGACCGGCGCGCTGCGCCGGGTCGCCGAGCACGTGCTCAGCGACCCGGAGGCGGCGGCGCGGGCCACCATCGTGGAACTGGCCGAGCGTAGCGGCACCTCGCCGGCCACGGTCACCCGCTTCTGCCGGGCGATGGGCTTCGACGGCTACGCCGACCTGCGGCTGGGCATCGCCGCCGAGACCGGTCGGGCCCGCTCGGCCGGCTGGACGGTCGACATCGGGCGCGAGATCCAGCCCGGCGACCCGCTCGAACGGGTGCTGGACCAGATCATCGCCGCCGACACCCGGGCCATGCACGACACCGCCGCGCTGCTCGACCTGGCCGAGGTGGAGCGGGCCGCCGTCGCCATCGCCGGTGCGCAACGGGTGAACATCTTCGGCGCCAGCGGCAGCGCCCTGGTCGGCGAGGAGATGCAGTTCAGCCTGCACCGCATCGGGGTGGCCGCGTGGGCCTGGAACGACGTGCACTCCGGGCTGGCCGCCGCCGCGCTGCTGCGGCCGGGCGATGTCGCGCTCGGCATCTCGCACAGCGGGCAGACCCGGGAGGCCATCGAGATGCTCGCCGAGGGGGGCAGCCGGGGCGCGACCACCATCGCGCTGACCGGTTTCCGCCGCTCGCCGCTGGCCGAACTGGCCGACATCGTCCTGCTCACCGCCAGCCAGGCCACCACGTTCCGGCCGGACGCGCTGTCGGCCCGGCACCCGCAACTGGTCGTCCTCGATCTGCTGTACATCGCGGTCGCCCAGCGCACCCACGACCGCGCCCACGCGGCCTTCCGGCGTACCGCCCAGGCCGTCGACGGGCACAAGGCCGCGAGGGGAGCCAGCGCATGATCAGTGCACAGGCGTACGCGGACGCCGTCCGGCCGGTCCTCGACCGGCTCGTCGACCGGCAGGCCGAGGCGCTCGGCCGGGCCGCCGACCTGATCGCGGCCAGCCTGCGCGACGGCGGGGTGCTACAGGCGTTCGGTGCCGGGCACTCGGAGGGCTTCGCCGCCGACCTGGTCGCCCGGGCCGGCGGGCTGGCCCCCACCAACCGGATCTCCCTGCACGACCTGGTGCTGCACGGCGACGCCCCGCGCGACGTGCTCGCCGACCCGAAGCTGGAGCGCGACCCGGCCGTCGCCCACCAGCTCTACGCGATCGCCGCACCGCAGCCGAGGGACGTGTTCGTGGTGGCGTCCCAGTCCGGCATCAACGGCTCGGTGGTCGAACTGGCCCTGCTGGCCACCCGGCACGGTCACCCGCTGATCGCGGTCACCTCGGTCGAACACACCGGACGGGTCGCCCCGCGCCACCCGTCCGGCCGGCGACTCGTCGATCTCGCCGACGTCGTGCTGGACAACGGCGCGCCGTACGGTGACGCACTGCTGCCGCTCGAGGGCGGCGGCGCGGTCTGTGCGGTCTCCTCGGTCACCTCGGCGCTGCTGGCGCAGCTGCTGACCGCTGAGGTCGTACGACGGTTCCACCAGGCCGGAGAGGTGCCCCCTATCTACCTCTCCGCCAACGTCCCCGGTGGGGACGAGCACAACCTCGCCCTCGAGTCGCGGTACGCCGGGCGTCTCCGGCGCACCGCCTGACCCGACACCACAAGGAGAGTCAGACGATGTCCGTTTCCCCCGATCTCAACCGCCGGACCCTGCTGCGCCGCGCGGCGGCCGCGGGCCTCCTGGTGACCCCGGCCGCCGGTCTGCTCAGCGCCTGCGCCGGCAGCACCCCGAGCCAGAACAACGACGACGCCGGCGAGAAGAGCAACGACAACCCCTTCGGCGTGCAGGACGGCAGCGCCGTGAAGGTGGTCATCTTCAACGGTGGTCTGGGTGACGCCTGGGCCAAGGAGGACCAGGCGGTCTTCAGCGCCAAGCACCCGAACGTCACCGTCAACATGAGCTCCACCCAGAAGATCAAGACCGAAGAACAGCCCAAGATGGCGACGACGCCCAGCGACCTCATCATGAACTCGGGCGCCGACCTGATGGACCTGAGCACGCTGATCAACGAGGGCGCCATCGAGCCGCTGGACGACCTGCTCGCCGCGCCCGCCTGGGACAGCGAGGGCACCGTCGCCGACTCCCTGCTGCCGGGCACCGTCTCCGACGGCACCTTCCAGGGCAAGTTCTACGTGGTCTTCGTCGCCTTCACCGTGTGGGGCAACTGGTACAACGGCGCGCTGTTCGACCGCGAGGGCTGGACCCCGCCGACCACCTTCGACGAGTTCTTCGCCCTCGCGCCGCAGATCAAGGCCAAGGGCATCGCCCCGTACGTGTACGACGCCGTGCACGGCTACTACCCGCGCTGGGCGCTCCAGTCGACCATCTGGAAGTCGGCCGGCAAGCAGGCGATCGTCGACATCGACAACCTGAAGGAGAACGCCTGGCGGGCCGAGGGCATCCTGCCCGCCCTGGAGGCGTGGGAGAAGCTGGTCAAGGACAAGCTGGTGCTGCCGGGCAAGCTCGACCACACCCAGTCGCAGCAGGCGTGGCTCGACGGCAAGGCGGCATTCATCCAGGTCGGCACCTGGCTGAAGAACGAGATGGCGGCGACCATCCCGCCGGGCTTCGAGTTGAAGCTCTCCGACTACTGGGGCCTGGGCGCCAGCGACAAGGCGCCGAAGGACGTCTACGCCGGTGCCGGTGAGGGCTTCGTGGTGCCGAGCAAGGCCCCGAACAAAGCGGCGGCGAAGGAGTTCCTGCGTGCGGTGCTCTCCAAGGCCGGCTCGGCGAAGTTCGCCGAGCTGACCAAGTCTCTGGCGTCGACCAAGGGCTCCGGCGACAACGTGGACGACCCGGCGCTGGCCACCGCCAACGAGCTGATGAAGAACGCCGGCTCGGACCTGATCTCGGTCAAGCTCTGGGACTTCTACGCCGACCTGGACAAGGAGAGCCAGAACCTCTCGCAGGAGCTGATGGCCGGCCGGCTCACCGCCGCGCAGTTCGTCGACAAGATGCAGGCCGCCGCCGACAAGGTCGCCAAGGACTCGTCGATCACCAAGCAGACCCGCGACGCGTGACACCGCCCGGACCCAACCGAACGAGGAAGTGAGAAAT
This sequence comes from Micromonospora sp. WMMD1082, assembly GCF_029626175.1. NCBI lineage: Bacteria > Bacillati > Actinomycetota > Actinomycetes > Micromonosporales > Micromonosporaceae > Micromonospora > Micromonospora sp. WMMD1082. The sequence continues at coordinate 5,068,370 of NZ_JARUBM010000002.1, forward strand.
GCGGCACGGTGTTGGGCGTTTCGCCACCGGCTTCCTGGCGCTGCCGGTCGGGCTCTACCTCTTCTACGTGGTGTGGCCCTTCCTCCAGGCGGCCGGGTACTCCCTGACCGACTGGGGAGGCTACTCGGATCGGCAACAGTTCGTCGGGCTGGACAACTACGTCCGGCTGTTCGCCGACGAGCTGATCAGGAAGGCGTTCTGGCACAACGTCTTCTTCCTGGTCACCGTGCCGCTGTTCACCATCGCGCTGGCCCTGTTCCTCGCGTTCCTGCTCAACGTGGGCGGACGCGAGGACAGGGCTGGCATCCGGGGCGTCTTCGGCTCCGGCCTCTACAAGGTGATCTTCTTCTTCCCGCAGGTGCTCTCCCTGGTCGTCATCGCGGTGATGTGGCAACAGATCTACCGCGCCGACGGCCAGGGCCTGATCAACGGCGTGCTGATGAGGATCGGGTTGGTCGACGAGAACGACCCGATCACCTTCATGTACGACCCGGAGCCCTTCCTCGGCGTACCGGCGGTGCTGTGGTGGCTGCTGCTGATCGCGGTCTGGAGCGGCGCCGGCTTCTACATGGTGCTGTTCTCCGCGGCGATGCAGTCCATCCCGAAGGACATCTACGAGGCGGCCATCCTCGACGGCGCGGGCCGCTTCCACACCTTCTTCCGGATCACGCTGCCGCTGCTGCGGGACACCGTCTCGGTGGCCTGGGTCTACCTGGGCTTCATCGCGCTGGACATGTTCGCGCTGGTCTACATCATGACCCCGAGCCAGGGCGGGCCGAACCACGCCAGCGAGATCTTCGCCTCGGTGATCCACTTCAACGCGTTCCAGAAGGGCCAGTTCGGCTACGCCTGCGCGATCGCGGTGGCCCTGGCGATCTTCACGATCCTGCTGGCCGCGCTCCAACTGAGGATCACCCGTCGTGAGCGGATCGAGTACTGAGGAGACCTGGACGATGAGCACGGTAACCCACACCCCGGGTGGACTGGCCGGCCCCGACCAGGCCCCACCTCCCGACCGTACGAGGGCAGAGCGCGCGGGCGTCGGCGGTGGCGGCGCCGGGGCGCGGTTCTTCAACGGCTTCTCGCACCTGTTCCTCGCCGTCTGGACGGTGATGGTGGTCTACCCACTGCTGTGGGTGGTGATGTCGGCGCTCAAGACCGACGCGGAGGTCATCCGCAAGCCGCTGTCGTTGATCCCCGAGCGGTTGCAGTGGGACAACTTCGCCCGGGCCTGGACCGAGGGGCAGATCGGCGCGTTCTTCCTCAACACCGTGCTGGTGCTGACCGGCAGCGTCTTCCTCACCATGCTGCTCGGGTCGATGGCCGCCTACGTGCTCGCCCGCTACGACTTCCCGGGCAACCGGCTGATCTACTACACGTTCCTGTCCGGGCTGACCCTGCCGATCTACCTCGCCGCGGTGCCGCTGTTCAAGGGCGTCTACAACATGGGCGTGGTGCTGCCGTTCCTCGGCCCGAACAAGCACCTCATGCTGATCCTGGTGTACGTGGCCTGGTCGCTGTCGTTCACCGTCTTCTTCATGCACTCGTTCTTCCGTACCCTGCCCAACGCCATCGCCGAGGCGGGCATGGTCGACGGGGCCTCGCACAGCCGGCTCTTCTTCAGCGTGATGCTGCCGATGGCCAAGCCGGGCCTGATCAGCATCGGCATCTTCAACGTCCTCGGCCAGTGGAACCAGTGGTACCTGCCGACCCTGCTCATGCAGTCGGTGGCCGGGGAGCCGAAGAACCAGGTCATCTCGCAGGGCCTGATCGAGTTGTCGGTCAACCAGGGCTACCGGTCGGACTGGTCCGGCCTCTTCGCCGGGGTGACCATGGCGATGCTGCCCGTGCTCGTCGTCTACATCGTCTTCCAGCGCCAGGTGCAGTCCGGCCTCACCGCCGGCGTCGGCAAGTAGGTGAACGCTCGGCCACCGACGCTGTGACCCGAGCCGTGGCCCGGGTTGTCGGACGGGCCGGGCAGAATCACGACCGTGCTGGTGGCGGTGGTCTCCGACGACCGGGGCGGGGGAGTGCTGCAACCCCTCGACCCGGCCGGCGCGCCGCTGGGCGCGCCGGAGCCGGTGGCCGACCTGGCCGCCGCGGTGGCCGCCCGGGAGCGCGCCGACCAGCCGCGCTGGGTCTGGGCGTCCGGCGCCACGCTCTACCCCGCGCTGCTGCGCGCCGGGGTCCGGGTCGAGCGGTGTCACGACGTGGAGCTGACCGAGACGTTGCTGCTCGGGTACGCCGGTCGGTGGGGTGAGCCACGCGGGCTGGCCGCGGCGTGGGCGCGGCTGAGCGGGGCACCGGTGCCGGCCGATCCGCCGCCCCGCGCCGCCGCGCCGCCGGGCGCCGGGCAGGCCGCGCTCTTCGATGCCGTGCCCGGCCCGCCGGGCCCGGGCATCACGGCGTTGACCAGGGTGTACGCCGACCAGCTCGACCGGGTCGCGGCGACCGACGCGCCGGGGCGGTTCCGGCTGCTGGTGGCCGCCGAGTCGGCCGGCGCGTTGATCGCGGCGGAGATGGGGGCGGCGGGTCTGCCGTGGCGGGCCGATGTGCACGACGCGGTCCTGGCCGAGCTGCTGGGGGAGCCGTCCCCGGTGGGCGGGCCGCCGCGGCGGCTGGCCGAGCTGGCCGCGCGGATCGCCGACGCGTTCGGCGTCCGGCAGGTGCACGCCGACAGCCCGGCCGGGCTGCTGCGGGCCTTCGCCCGGGCCGGGGTGGAGCTGCCGAACACGCGGGCCTGGGTGCTGCGCGGGGTCGATCATCCAGCGGTGCCGCTGGTCCTGGAGTACAAGGAGCTCTACCGGATCTGGACGGCCCACGGGCGGGCCTGGCGGGACGCCTGGGTCCGGGACGGCCGGTTCCAGCCGGAGTACGTCCCCGGCGGGGTGGTGTCGGGGCGGTGGGCCACCCGGGGTGGTGGTGCGTTGCAGATCCCGAAGGTGATCCGGCGGGCGGCGGTGGCCGATCCGGGCTGGCGGTTCGTGGTGGCCGACGCCGGGCAGTTGGAGCCCCGGGTGCTGGCGGCGGTCTCCGGCGACGCCCGGCTCGCCGCCGCGGGCGCGACCGGTGACCTCTACGCGACGCTGGCCCGGGACGCGTTCGGCGGCGACCGGGGCCGGGCCAAGCTGGCCCTGCTCGGCGCCATGTACGGGCAGACCGGTGGGGAGGCGGTGCCGGCCCTGGCGGTGCTGCGGCGCAACTATCCGACGGCGTTCGGCTACGTGGAGGCGGCGGCGCGTACCGGGGAGGCCGGTGGGCTGGTGCGCTCGTGGCTGGGGCGGACCTGCCCGCCCGGGACGGCCGGGTTCGGCGCCGGTGACGACGGGGCGGCCGACCCGGACGCGGCCGGTGATCCGCAGTCGCCCCGAGCCCGGGCGGCCCGGTCCCGGGGCCGGTTCACCCGCAACTTCGTCATCCAGGCCACCGCCGCCGAATGGGCCTCGACGCTGCTCGCGGTGCTCCGGGGCGAGCTGGCCGGCACCGGCGCGGAGCTGGTCTTCTTCCAGCACGACGAGGTGCTGGTGCACTGCCCGGCCGAGTGGGCCGAGCGGGTCGCCGAGGCGGTCGACCGGGCCGGGCGGCGGGCCACTGCGCTGCTCTTCGGCGACACCCCGGTCCGCTTCCCGTTGGATCTGTCCGTCGTGGAGTGCTACGCCGACGCGGCATGAGCCATCGGGCGCAGTTGCGGTGATTGGCGCCGTGATGATCCGATAACACCTATCGTGAGCGTTATGCGTGGTGAGGCGTGGGCGCCGGTCGACGGGACGTGGCGATGAGTGCGGCCGTGGGGCAGCGGTACGCGCGGCTGGAGGGCCACGACAAGGTGACCGGCACGGCGCGGTACGCGGTGGAGTACCCGGCGGCGGGCGTGGCGTACGCCCAGCTGGTGCCGGCGACGATCGTCCGGGGCGTGATCACCGCGGTTGACGCGGAGGCCGCCCTGGCGGTCGACGGGGTGCTGGCGGTACTGCACCACGGCAACGCCCCCCGGCTCGCCGCCGGCGTCGACGCGGAGCTGTTCCGCCTCCAGGAGCCGACCGTCCACTTCCGGGGCCAGGCCATCGCGGTCGTGGTGGCGGAGACCCTGGAGGCGGCCCGGGAGGCGGCCGGGCTGGTCCGGTTCGACTACGCCCCGCAGCCGCACCACACCGAGTTCTCCGCGCAGGATCCCGGGCTGTACCAGCCCGGCCACGTCAACCCGAGCTACCCGACGGACGTGCTCGCCGGCGACTTCGACGCGGGGTTCACCGCCGCCGAGGTCCGGCTGGACCTCACCTACCGGACGCCGGCCTACTTCAACAGTCCGTTGGAGCCGCACGCGGCGACCGCACAGTGGCAGGACGGTCGGCTGCTGGTGCACGACTCCAGCCAGGGCACCTCACCGGGACAGGAGATCCTGGCCCGGCTGTTCGAGCTGCCCCGGGAGGCCGTCCGGCTGGTCAACCCGCACGTCGGCGGCGGCTTCGGCGGCAAGCTGTACCTGAAGGTGCAGACGGTGCTCGCGGCGATGGCGGCCCGGGTGGTCGACCGGCCGGTCCGGCTGGCGCTGACCCGCCAGCAGACGTTCGGACCGGTCGGCTACCGCACCCCGACCATCCAGCGGGTCCGGCTCGGCGCCGACCGGGACGGGCGGATCACCGCCGTCGCCCACGACGCGATCAGCCAGACCTCGACGGTGACCGAGTTCGCCGAGCAGACCGCGGTCTACACCCGCAACATGTACGCCGCCCCGAACCGGCGCACCACCCACCGGCTGGCCCGGCTGGACGTGCCCACGCCGTTCTGGATGCGGGCTCCGGGGCACACCCCGGGATCGTTCGCGCTGGAGTCCGCCCTGGACGAGCTGGCGTTGGCCTGCCAGGTCGACCCGGTCGAACTGCGGCTGCGCAACGACACCGCGATCGACCCGGAGAGTGGACATCCGTTCACCAGCCGCAACCTGGCCGCCTGCCTCGACGACGGGGCCCGGCGGTTCGGCTGGGCCGATCGGGATCCGACCCCTCGGGCCCGACGCGAGGGCCGGTGGCTGTTCGGCACCGGAGTGGCCGGTTGCTGCTACCCCGCCCGGGTGCGTCCGGCCACCGCGTCGGCCACCGCGTCACCCGACGGCAGCTACGAGGTACGGATCAACGCGGCCGACATCGGCACCGGTGCGCGGACGGCGCTGTGGCAGGTGGCCGCCGACGCGCTCGGCGCGCCGCCCGAACGGGTGCGCATCGAGGTGGGCGACACCGCCCTGCCGCCCGCCGACCCGGCCGGTGGGTCGACGGGCCTGGCCTCGTGGAGCTGGGCGGTGGTCCGGGCCTGCGAGCGGCTCTGCGACCGCCTCGCGAAGCTGCGCGGCAGCGTGCCGGCCGGAGGGCTGTCCGTCGAGGTGAGCATCGACGACGAGGTGGCGGCGCAGGCCACGCTGCCGAGGTACGCGTACGGGGCGCAGTTCGCCGAGGTGCGGGTGGACGGGGAGACCGGCGAGGTCCGGGTGCGGCGTCAGCTCGGTGTCTTCGCCGTCGGCCGGGTGGTGAACCCGACCACCCTGCGCAGCCAGTTCATCGGTGGGATGACCATGGGCCTGTCGATGGCGCTGCACGAGGCGGGCCTGTTCGACGCGCGGTACGGCATGTGGGCCAACCACGACCTGGCCACGTACCACGTCAGCAGCAACGCCGACGTGCCGGCGGTGGAGGCGTACTGGGTCGCCGACTCCGACAGCCAGCTCAACCCGCTCGGGATCAAGGGCGCCGGTGAGATCGGCATCGTCGGTGCCGCCGCCGCGATAGCCAACGCGGTGCACCACGCCACCGGCGTACGGGTCCGCGAGCTTCCGATCACCCTGGACAAACTCCTGGCCGCCTGACGTTCCCGCACACGTTCCCCCGGGTTTCCCTGGCGTCCTCCTGGGACCTCGAAGTTGACTACCTGGGTCGACAAGGTGAGGGTTTGCGGGAGGCGGCATGGCCAGACGCGTCTATCTGCACATCGGTGCGCCGAAGACGGGTAGCACCTACGTGCAGAACGTGCTCTGGACGAATCGGAGCGCGTTGCGCGACGCCGGCTTCCTGTTGCCGGGCAGCGCCGTGGCGCACGACCAGGCGATGGCCGACCTGCGTGCGGCGTCCTGGCGGGACGCCGAGGTCTACTGGACGTGGGACCGGTTGGCCGCGGAGGCCCGCGGGTGGCCCGGCGACGTGATCATCAGCAACGAGGGGCTCGGCGCCGCGACCGACGCGCAGGCCGCCCGGGCGGTGCTGAGCCTGGAGCCCGCCGAGATCCATGTCATCGCGGCCGGGCGTGATCTGTGGCGTACCTTCCCGTCGTTCTGGCAGCAGAGCGTCCGGGCCCGCAGCGGTTGGCGCTTCGAGGGCTTCCTGCGCGCGGTGGAAGAGGGCCGGGCCGATGCCTTCTGGACCAACCACACGGCACCCCACATGCTGCGCCGCTGGGGTGGTCTCGTCCCGGCGGAGCGGCGATACCTGGTGACGGTGCCGCCGGCCGGTGCCCCACACGATCTCCTGTGGCACCGCTTCGCCGGGATCATGGGCATCCCGGACGGGCTGTGCGAGCTGGCCGAGCCCACCTCGAATCCCTCGCTCGGTGCCGCCGAGATCGAACTGCTGCGCCGCGTCAACCTGGCGCTGGGCGACAGCTACCCGCTCCGGACGCCGTACCAGCGGGTCGTCCACCGTCACCTGGTCAACGCGGTGCTCAAGCGGCGCGTTGACGGGTTGCGGTTCGGTGTCGGCCTGGACCGGGCCGAGTGGGTGCGCGACCTCGCGGAGCAGCAGATCAAGGAGCTTCGGGACTATCCGTGCCGGATCGTGGGCGATCTCGACGAGCTGCGGCCGACCACCATGAGGCCGAGCATCGGCCCCGACGAATTGGACGACGGGCAGCTGCTCCAGGCCGCCATCGAAACGATCGTCGGCATGCTGGGTCACGCCGAGTCGCTCACCCAGCGGACGGCGGACCGCGACCACGGCACCGTCCTGTCCCGACTCAAGACCCGGGCGGCCGGGGGCGTCCGGCGTCACCTGCGGCTGACCACCCGGCCGGACCCGGAGAGCTAGGTCGCGTCGACCAGGTCGAGCAGGGTGCGGACGATGGCGTTGCGGGCGAGCGGGATCTTGAACGCGTTGTCCGACTGCGGTCGGGCGTCGGCCAGCTCGGCCTCCGCGGCGTGCCGCAGGCGCTCCTCGGTGGCCGGCCCGCCGCGCAGCAGATCCTCGGCCCGGGTCGCCCGCCACGGCTTGTGCGCCACACCGCCCAAGGCGATCCGCACGTCGCGGACCCGCCCGTCGGCCAGGTCGACCGCCGCGGCCACCGAGACCAGCGCGAACGCGTACGAGGCCCGGTCGCGGATCTTGCGGTAGTAGGAGCGGGTGGCGAAGGCCAGCGGCGGCAGGTCCACGGCGGTGATCAGCTCACCGTGGACCAGCACGTTGTCGGCCTGGGGCTCCGATCCGGGTAGCCGGTGCAGTTCGGTGAGGGGGATGCTCCGGCCACCGTCCGGGCCGATCGTCCGCACCGTGGCGTCCGTCGCGGCCAGCGCGACCGCCAGATCGGACGGGTGGGTGGCGATGCAGTCGGTGGAGGCGCCGAGGATGGCCAGGTCCCGGTTGTGTCCCTCGATCGCCGAGCAGCCGGTGCCGGGCTCGCGCTTGTTGCAGGGCGTGGTGATGTCCTGGAAGTAGGGGCATCGGGTGCGTTGCAGCAGGTTGCCGCCGACGGTGGCGAGGTTGCGCAGCTGGGTGGAGGCGCCGCCGAGCACGGCCTGGGCGATCACCGGATAGCGGAGCCGGATCAGCGGATCGGCGGCCAGGTCGCTGTTGGACACCCCGGCACCGATGCGTACCCCGCCGTCGGGCAGTTCCTCGATCGCCCGGGAGGTCACCCCTCGGATGTCGACCAGCAGGTCGGGACGGGCCACGTCGAGTTTCATCAGGTCGACCAGGTTGGTGCCGCCGCCGAGGTACGCGGCCTGCGGCGAGCGGGCCAGCAGGGCGACCGCGCTGGACGGATCGGTGGCGCGTTCGTAGCGGAATGGCCTCATGAGCGGGCCACCTCCTGGATCGCGGGCACCATGTTGGCGTACGCGGCGCAGCGGCACAGGTTGCCGCTCATCCGTTCCCGGATCTCGTCGGGGTCGGCGGCCAGGTCGACCGGTCCCGTCCGCGGCCCACCGTCGGGCGGCGCGAACGTGACCGCGCTCGGCCAGCCCGTCGCCGCCTCCTCCAGCATGGCGACGGCGGAGACGATCTGGCCGGGTGTGCAGTAGCCGCACTGGAAGGCGTCGTGCGCGATGAAGCTGCGCTGCACGGGGTGCAGGCCGTCGCCGTCCGCGAGCCCGGCGGCGGTGACGATCTCGGCGCCGTCGTGGGCCACCGCCAGCGCGAGGCAGCTGTTGGCGCGCCGCCCGTCGAGCAGCACCGTGCAGGCGCCGCACTGGCCGTGGTCGCAGCCCTTCTTGGGGCTGGTGTTGCCGAGCCGTTCGCGCAGCGCGTCGAGCAGGGTGGTCCGGGTGTCGACGGTGAGTCGGTGGTCGGCGCCGTCCACGCGGAGCGCGATCTCGGTATCCATGGTGTCCCGCCTCGGGAGTTGCCGACGAAGTCCAACCCCATTAAACGGATCGACAGCGGATAGATCTGGCAAAAGCTATAAAAGTTACGCAAAGGGCGTGCGACCGAAGGGGTTCGACAGGTGTTGGCGGAGGTGTGGCCGTTCGTCGCGCAGCGGCAGGGCGCCGGCCAGCGGGTGGTGCTGGCCCGGCTGGTGCGCCGTGCCGGCCCGGGATCCCGCCCGCTGGGTGCCACCATGGCGGTGGCCTCGGACGGCGCCTGGAGCGGGTCGGTCTCCGGCGGCTGCGTGGAGGGAACCCTGCTCGACGAGGCCCGCTCGGTGCTCGACGGGGCCCGTCCCCGCCTCGTCTCGATCAGCCCCGGCGTCGACCTGATGCCCTGGGAGCCCGCCCCGGCCTGCGCCGGGGAGTTGGGCGTGCTGATCTGCCCCGTGCCGACCGGCCCGGTGTACGCGGCCATCGGCGCGGCGCTGGCCACCCGCCGTCCGCTCGCGCTGGGCGTCGAACTCCGGGAGCCGTTCCGGTGGTCGACGGCCGCCAGCCGGGACGCGTTGCCGAGCGGCGACGACCACTTCGTGGAGGAACTGGACCCCGGGCCGGTGCTGCTGCTGGTCGGCGCCACGGACCTGGCCGCCGCGCTGGCGACCCTGGCGGTGCCGACGGGTCACCGGGTGGTCGTGGTCGACCCGCGTCCCACGTACGCCCGGCGCGAGCGGGTGCCGGCGGCCGACGACGTGATCTGCGTCTGGCCGGACGAGTGGCTGGCCGCCGCCTCGCTCGGCCCGCGTGACGCGGTGCTGGCGCTGACCCACGACCCGCGGATCGACGACCGGGCGATCCGCGCCGCCCTGATCGGGTCGGCCGGGTACATCGGCGCCCTGGGCAGCCGGGAGACGCACGCCCGGCGGCTGGCCCGGTTGGCCGGCGCGCCGGGCCTCGACCGCCTCGCCGGCCCGGCCGGGCTGGACCTCGGCGCGGCCTCCCTGGCCCAGACCGCGCTGTCGATGCTCGCCGAGGTGGTGGCGGTCGGCAACCGGCGGACCGGCGGCCGGCTATGCGACGCGCGGGGAGCGATCCGAGCGGCCGTCCTGACTACTCACGATTGGACCACGAGCGACGGGACAACACGAGGCGATACCCGTCCGGATCTTCGACTGTGACCCCCCCACCGGTCCCAGTACGCGCCCTGCGATACGCGCTTGCCGCCGGCCTGTTCAAGGCGAGCTACGAGCGCGTCGTCGACCGCCCCAGACAGATAGAGCACAAGGAGATCCTCGTCCGTCGGCGTCGGCTGCACGGTGAGATTCGAACCACCAACCAGTTCCAGATGCCACGACGCCTCACGCCAGCCCAGCATCAGTAGGTCGTGCTCTCCCGTACCACCCGCAGCCCGGTACAACACCTCCAGTCCGAGCCCCTGCACATAGAAGCGCTCGACTGCGGCAAGGTCACGGGTGGGACGGGCGATGCGGAGAACCGACTTCGGGTCGATCATGCAGATGACTCCATTCATTCAGGGAACCACAGCCTGCAACCTGAACCCTGCGTGACTACGGCTGGACAGTGCTGATGCGCAAGCATCATGGAACGTCCCCAGCCGAGCCCACCGGAGACGGGACGGGGCTGATCGGGACGGGGCTGGGTAGGTTTCCCGGCGGGGGCAGGTCGGGGCCGATGGGGACAGGGCTGGCCGAGCCCACCGGGGGCGGGACGGGGCTGATCGGAACAGGGCTGGGTAGGTTTCCCGGCGGGGGCAGGTCGGGGCCGATGGGGACAGGGCTAGCCGAGCCCACCGGGGGCGGGACGGGGCTGATCGGGGCAGGGCTGGGGAAGTCCGCGGGTGGCGGGTCGGCGGGGGCGGACGGTGGCGGGGCGTCCCGGTTCACGGCCGCGAACGCCAGTGGTGTGCCGACCATGAGGGCGACGACGACGCCCGCGGCCCCCACCGAGATGGTGAGGGTACGACGCTTGCGCGCCCGGGCGACGGCGGAATCTGCCAGATTCATCGGGACTGCCTCCTCGGCAAGATCGGTAAGGGTGGCTCGGATGAGGTCGTCGAGCGGGGTGTTCATCGCTTCAGCTCCAGCGCGAGTTCGGCACCGGGCAGCACCTCACGCAGCCGACTGACCGCCCGGTGGGTTCGGCTGCGGACCGTCCCGACCGAGCAGCCGAGCACCTCGGCCACCTGTTGCTCGGGCAGGTCCTCGTAGTACCGCAGGACCAGCACCGCGCGCTGCGCCACGGGAAGGCGCAGCAGGGCTGCCCGCATGGCCAGCCGCAGGTCGGCATGGCCGCTGTCGTCCGGGTGTTCCCGCTCGACCGGCGAACCGACCAGCGTCTCCCGTAGCCGTCCCCGGCGCCGCCACCAACTGACCCGCTCGCGGTACATCACCGCGCGCACGTACCCCTCGGGGTCCTCGTGCCGGATCGTCGGCCATTTGACGTACGTCTGGCCAACGCCGACTGCACCAGATCCTCGGCGGCATGCTGGTCGCCGGTGAGCAGGTAGGCCGCCCTGATCAGGGCGGCGGTCCGGCTCTGCGCGAACTCACCGAACCTGGCTCTCGCCTCGTCGTCCAACCGCTCAGCTCCGTTCCGTACGCCACATCCACCACCACAGACGCACGGGACCGCGCCCACTATCCATGACACGCTCGGCATCCTGGACGCGGCTCGTTTCGACATCGTGCAGGACGAGGACGGCCTGCACGTTCACCGGCGAGGCTTCCGGTTGGGGCCACCCTCGCGCTCGGCGGGATCCTCACCGCCACGCTGCGCGAGTTCGTCGGCCTCGGCGCCGACAGCGACACCGGACCGCTGCGCGCCCCCGCCACCATCCACCAACCCGCCTGACCGAGGAGATCCCCGTGACCCGCACCAACCGCCCGCTGTGCCGTCCGGCGTCCGATGATCGGGCGCGGCGCGTGTGGCGAAGGATGAGATAGATATCCAATTTATACGATTTGCCCCGCCACTCTCCTCCGACGCTGGTCGTTGCAAACGGTGTGCGTCGGACGGGACGGCCTGGGTCATGTGGCTCCGCCGGTCCCACACTGGAGGGAGCGCAGCTCTGAACCGGATCGCAGGAATGATCATCGCTGCGGGGGGTGGCCGCCGGATCGGCGGCCCGGAGGCCCTGCTGCACCAGGGCGGCAAGCCCCTGGTCGATCAGATGATCGACACGCTGACGGAGGCGGGCTGCGGGCAGATCGTGGTCGTGCTGGGTGCTGCGGCCGACCAGGTCCGCGAGACCGCCGACCTGAGCCGCGCCACGGTGGTGGTCAACCGTGCCTGGGGCACCGGCGTCGGCTCGTCCATCCGGGCCGGCCTGGCCGGGATCGACGACGACCGGGTCGAGGCGGCGGTGGTCGTGCCGGTCGACATGCCGGGGCTCACCGCCGCGGCGATCCGCCGGGTGACCGCGCTGCCCTTCCCCGACGTACTGGTCTGCGCCACCTACAACGGGCTGCGCGGCTACCCGATGCTGTTCGGCCGCCGGCACTGGCCGGGCATCGCGACCCTGGCCAGCGCCGACGTCGGCGCCCGGCCCTACCTGCTGGCGCACAAGGACCAGATCGTCGACATTGCCTGCGACGCGGTGGCCGACGGCAGCCGGGTGGACACCCCCGAGCTGATGGCCCTCTACGGCCTCTCCGTACCCGAACAACGCGTCGGCGCCTGACCCGCCCACCCGGCCCGTCGATCTTGCAGTTTCGGTCGCCGTTTCGTGACTCCTGACCCGATATGTGACGACCACAACTGCATGATCGACGCGTTCCGGGGTGGGGGCGGGGGCGGGGGTGGGTTAGGTGGGGGTGAGGGTGAAGAGGGTGGCGGCGGATTGCCAGCAGACGGCGCGTAGCCAGTCGTCGCCCAGGTCGAGCCGGGCCAGGCCGGCCAGCTGCTCCGCGTACGGGTAGGGGATGTTCGGGAAGTCGCTGCCCAGCAGCACCTTGCCGGCCAGCCCCAGCTCGCGCAGCCGGGGCAACTCGTCGCCGGGGAAGGGCACGAACTGGTCGAAGAACGCGGTGAAGGCCATCGTGGTGTCCAGCCGCACCCGCGCGTACCGCTCGGTGAGGTCGAGGAAGGCCGGATAGTCCGGCGCACCCATGTGCGCGACGATCGCGGGCAGCCGTGGGTGCCGGGCCAGCAGCGCGGCGAACGGCTCCGGGCCGGTGTGGGCGGTGCCCACCGGTGCGTGCCCGGCGTGCACCACCACCGGCACGTCCGCCTCGGCGAGCAGGCCCCACACCTGGTCCAGCGCGGGGTCGGTCGGTGCGAAGGCACCCACCTGGAGGTGCACCTTGAACACCCGGGCGCCCTCGTCGATCGCCTCGGCGACGTAGCGGGGGGCCTCCGGCTCGGGGAAGAACGTCGCCGAGGGCAGGCAACCGTCGGTGGCGCGGGCGAAGTCGAGCGTCCAGCGGTTCAGCTGCTCGGCCATGCCGGGTCGGTGGGCGTACGCGAGCGCGCTGAACGCCCGGACGCCGAGCCGGCGCAGGTGGACCACCCGGTCCTCGTCGCTCCACCGGTACCGGATCGGCCACTCGACGCCCACCAGCGGCCCGGCCGCCGCGAAGTACTCCCACACCCGCCGGCGCAGCCGGGGCGGCAGGAAGTGCACGTGGACGTCGGCCAGGCCGGGCAGGCCGAGCCCCTGCCAGAATCGCGGTACGGCCGCGTCGGCCGCGACGATCCCCGGGTCGACGGCGTCGACGCTCATATCTTGAGGTCGAGGTTCTGTAGCACCGAGGGGGCGACCAGCCCGATGGCGGCCAGCACCGAGACGATGGTCAGCGCGGTGCGGACGAAGACGATCTCGGTCCGACCGCCGGCCCGCAGCGCGATCCTGTCGGGCAGGCTGATCGGCGTCCACATCCGCCGTTTGAGCGGGATCGGCCAGAGGATCGGCACGCCCGCCCGGGTGATCATGTCGCCGATGATGTGCACGAAGCAGCCCACACCGACCGCCAGGCCGATCATCGGATAGCCCCGGTCGCCGGGCAGGTTGGCGGCGGTGAAGACGGCGGCGCCGGCCGAGATCAGGGTGACGACGAGCCAGCCGGCGCGTTCGGCCCACTTGTCGAACAGCCCGCGCAGGGCCAGGCCGATCATGAAGAACAGGATGCCGATGACCGCCCACTTGCCGTACCGGGCGCACAACGTGGTGGTGCCCCAGCCCACCAGTACGGTGAAGGGGATGGTGTGGGTCAGCGTACGGTGGCCGTTGTTGCGCTTCGGGTCGCGGCTGAGCTTCGTGGCGTAGTAGACGCCCAGCGAGACCTTCTCCACCACCTCGGCGACGAACAGCGAGAAGACGCCGAAGGTGCGGGCCACCGTCGCGCCACCCCTGTTACGGGTCACCTTGCCGGACAGGTCGAGGTCGGGCAGCAGCGCCCCGCCGGCGCAGACCGCCGTGCCGACGGCCAGCGCCAACGTCGACTGCTCGTAGTCGTAGAACTGCTGCAGCGCCCAGGCCCCGCTCAGCCATACCGCCGCGCCGGACAGCGCGTGCGACGGTCCCATCATCTCGGCTCGCCCTCCCCAGGGATCTTGAGCGCCAAAACTACGCCACTGTAATTCGCTGCGGCGCCGCAGGGGGAGCACCCAACCGGTCCACAGGGGACGATGCCGGGACACGGTCGGTGGACCGGGCCGACCACCAGGGAGTATCGCAGTCCGCGCGCCGATCACCGGGCGCTGTGTCGGCCATGGGACGCGGCGCCGTCGGTGCGGCGCGGTAACGTCCTCGGACGGTGCCGCTCCCGGTGTGGCCGGGGTGCAGGCACCCGCCACCGGTGGACGGCGGGGAGGATCCGATGACCGAGGACGTCACGTTCGACGGGATCGCCCCGGTCGTACCGGTGCGTGACCTGGATGCCGCGCTCGACCGCTACGAGCGGCTCGGCTTCACCGTGCGCGCGCACACCGGCGCCGAGCGGTACGGCTTCGTGGCGCGCGGCCAGGTGTCGCTGCACCTCACCGAATGGGCCGAGCACGACCCGACCCGCACGGCGTCGGCGGTCTACCTCTACGTCTCCGACGCCGACGCGCTGCACGCCGACTGGGCCGCGTCAGGTGTCGAGGGCCGGCTGGGCGAGCCGCGCGACACCCCGTACGGCCTGCGTGAGTTCGCCTTCGTCGACCCGGACGGGACCCTGCACCGCGTCGGCTCCCCGCTCACCGGGCGAGCCTGAGCGCGCGGTGGCGTTCCCGGCGACCGATCGGGGGTAAGCCCGGCCATGGCTGACCGGAGCGACGCCGTGTGCCCCTGTTCCTCGGCCGAGGCGGCGGCCAGGGAGATCACCATGCGGGTCCGGCGGCACGGCGGCGAGATGGGCCGCCTGCGGCTGCGCCAGCTGGAGATCATCCTGGTCATCGCGGGTCAGGCGGGTGTCGCCGCGGCACTGTCCTGGGCGGTCGCCCATAACCTGCTCGACCGGCCGTTCCCGATCTTCGCCCCGAGCGCGGCGGTGGGCATCATCGTGGCCGCCCTCGGTCAGCGGGCTCGGCGTACCGTCGAACTGATGCTCGGCGTCGCGCTGGGGCTCGTCGTGGGCAACCTCCTGCTGCTCGTCCTCGGGTTCGGTGCCTGGCAACTCGGCGTGGTCGTCGCGCTCGCCATCACCGTCGCGCTGCTGCTGACCGGGCGTAGCGGCGCGCTCGTGGCGCAGGCCGGCAGCGCCGCCGTCCTGATAGCCACCCTGTCACCGGGCGAGCCGGACCTCGAATGGTCCCGCCTGCTCGACGCCGCGGTCGGCGGCGTCGTCGGACTGGTCGTGGTCGGGTTGCTGCTGCCGGTCAACCCGATGCGCGTCATCGACCGCGCCGCCACACCGATCATCACGACCCTGCACGAGCAGCTACAGGAGATCGCACACGCGATGACCGAGCGGGATGCCGGCCGCGCGGTGCGGGCACTGGACCGACTCCGTGCGGTGGACGCCGACGTCGACCGGCTGCACGAATCCCTCCAGGGCGCCGAGGAGGTGGCTCTCATCGCGCCGCGGCACTGGCGCCGCCGCCACGACGTCGAGCGCTACCTGCGCGGAGTCCAGCACTTCGACCGGGTGATGATCGAGTGTCGTGGGCTGGCCCGCTGGACGGCCACCAGCCTCCAGAACGGGGAGCGACTTCCGGCGGAGCTGCCCGTCGCCGTGCGGCGGCTCGCGGAAGCGCTCCGGCTGCTGCGGCAGGAATCCCGGACCGGCAGGCCACCCACGAAGGCGCTGCGCCTGGCCCTGGCCACCGCGGAAGCGGCGGGCCGGGCGCGCGTACACCCCCTGGAGCGATACGCCGACGGCGTGGTGACCCGGTTGTTCACCGCGGTGAGCGACCTCATCCGGTCGATCGGGTACGAACCGGATCGCGCGAACCGGATGACCCGGGCGGCGGCGCAGCGGGCCACGCGCGATGCCTGACGTCACCACCAGCGCTTGCGCGGCGGGCGGACGGTCACGTCCCCGAAGATCGCGCGGCAGTGCACCTCGATCACCGGGGCGCCCGCGGCGACCGGCCCGCTCAGCTTGGACTGCTTACTGCCGAAGACCGCACTACCGGTGAGCCGGACGTCCGTGCCCTCCGCGACCACGATCGTGACGTTGCCGAAGATCGCCTCCGCATCGATCCGGGTCACCCTCCCGGGCAGCCGGGCCTCGTGCAGCTCGATCCGGCAGTCGCCGAAGACGGCCCGGGCATCGATGCGCTCCGGCACCGGCCAGGCGCCCTTGCGCACGTCGTTGCCGAAGACGGCCAGGAGCCGCTCCGATGCCGGGACGAGCGCACCGGTGGCCGGTCGGCCGGGCGCGTCCGGCAGGTCGCTGGTCAGCTTGGCCAGCTCGCCCCGGGTGAGCGCGGCGTGGGCGGCGCCGGCCCGCTCGGTGTACTCGTCGAGGGTGAGTCGGCCCTCGGCGGCCGCCTTGCCGAGCAGCTCCACGACCTCCTCCCGTTCCCGGTCGGAGACTCGCAGCCGGTCGTTGTCGTCGTTCCTGTCGCGTTCCACCGCCCGAGACTAACGGCGCCCCGCGAACCGCCCCTCCCTCGCGGGGGAGGGAGGGGATTGGGGTGGGGCTAGGAGGCGGCGACGTGGATGGCGAGGAGGTTGCCGTCGGGGATGGTGATGGCCCGTCGGGGCGGCCCGTCGGGGTCCGCGCGGCGGGCGTGCGGCGGGACGTGGTCGCGGCGGGCGGCGGCGTACGTCTGGGCGGTGCGCGTGGCGATGGTGGCCCAGCCGTACCGCTGGCCGACCATGCTGCGGGCCCGCCGAGCCACCCGTCGGGCGAAGACCTCGTCGCCGAGGAGTTGCCCGACGGCGCCGGCCAGGGCCGGCGGGTCGCTGTGCGGGAAGGTGACGCCGGTGACGCCCGGTTCGACGATCTCCGCCAGCCCGCCGGTGCGGGCCACGGCCAGCGGTGCCCCGGCCGCCGCGGCCTCCAGGGCCACCATGCCGAAGGGCTCGTAGAGGCTCGGTACGACGGTCGCGTCGGTGGCGCCGAGCACCGCCGGCAGCTGGGTGTTGTCGAGGAAACCCGCGAAGCGTACGGCCCCGCCGAGCCCGAGCTGGCGGGTCCGGTCCTCCAACTCGCCCCGGTAGGGGCCGTCCCCGGCGATCAGCACCCGCAGCCCGGGGTGCCGCACGCGCAGCTGTGGCACGGCGTCGACCAGGTGCTGCACGCCCTTCTCGTAGACCAGCCGGCCCGCGTAGCCGATCAGCGGGCCGGTCCCGGCGAAGCGGGCGCGGGCCGAGGCGACGGCGCGGGGGCGGGCGCGCCAGGCCCGGTCGTCGACGCCGTTGGGCACCACGTCGATCTGGTCCTCCGGCGTCTCGAACAGCGTGGCGACCTGCTCGCGCATGTAGCCGGAGCAGGCGATGACGCGGGTCGAGGCGTTGCTGAGCCAGTGCTCGACGCCGTGGATGGTGCGGTTCATCTCCTCGGGCAGCCAGCCCTGGTGCCGGCCGGCCTCGGTGGCGTGCATGGTGGTCACCAGCGGCAGGCGCAGGTGCTCGGCGAGGGTGATGGCGGTGTGCGCGACGAGCCAGTCGTGCGCGTGGACGACGTCGTAGTCGCCGGTGTCGGCGGCGCGCAGGGCGGCCCGGGTCAGGGTGTGGTTGAACGCCATCGTCCAGGCCAGCAGCGAGCCGGTGGCCAGCGGGAAGGTGACCGGGTCCTCGGCGGCGCGCAGCACGCGTACGCCGTCGATGTGTTCCTCCAGCGGCGCGCCGTCGGCGTGGCGGGTGACGACGGTGACCTCGTGCCCGGCGGCGGCCAGGGCCACGGAGAGGGCGTGCACGTGTCGGCCGAGACCGCCGACGAGGACGGGTGGGTACTCCCAGGACAGCATCAGCACCCGCTGCGAGCGTGCGGGGTTGATGTCGATCACGTCGGCGTTCGGTGACATACGCGCCCCCTTTGAGTTGTCTCCGCGCGGCGGCCCGCCGCCCCCCGGTGGGCGGTGTCCAGGTCACGGCCGGATCGGGACCAATCCTGGTCGGGGCTGGATAACCAGCCGAGACGTACCCGTTGCAGGGGTGTAAAGCGCTAACGGCGGGCGCGCAGCAGCTCCGCGACCGACCACGCCTGGAAGGGGCATCCGGTGGCGGTGTGTGGTGCCGTGCCGTCGGCGGTCTCGCTGACCGAGCCGAGACCGTACTCGGTCAGGTGCGCCTCCAGACCGGTGAAGAGCGCGTCGACCGGCAGGCCCGCCCGGCGGGTGGCGTCGGCGTACGGGCCGATCAGCCACGGCCAGACGGTGCCCTGGTGGTACGCGGTGTCCCGCTCGGCCGGCCCGCCCCGGTGCCGGTCGTGGAAGCCGGGACAGTCGGGGGAGAGGCTGCGGGGGCCGAGCGGGGTGAGCAGCCCGGCGCCGACGCGGCCCAGCGCCTCGGGGTCCGGCTCCAGCGGTGCGAACGGCAGCGACCAGGCCAGCAACTGGTTGGGGCGCAGCAGGTCGTCGTCGTGGTGCGCCGCGCCACCCAGCGGGTACGCCGGTGCGGGCGCGTCGACCACGTCGTGCAGCCAGCCGGCCGGGGTGGGGAAGCGGTCCCGGAACGCCGTGACCGCCCGCCGGTGCCACCGGTGCAGCCCGTCGGCGTCCCGCCCGGCCAGCTCGGTCAGCTCGATGACCCCGGCCAGACCGTTGATCCACAGTGCGTTGACCTCGACCGGTTTGCCATGGCGGGGGGTGACCGGCACCCCGTACACGCGGGCGTCCATCCAGGTCAGTGCGGCGCCCGGGGCGCCCTGGGTGAGCAGCCCGTCGGCCGGGTCGACGACGATGCCGTAGCGGGTGCCGGCCAGGTGGGCGTCGACCACCGTGCGCAGCGCGGGCACCAGCTCGTCGCCGAGGTCGGTGTCGCCGGTGACGGTGACGTGCCGGCTGACCGCGTGCAGGAACCACAGCGTGCCGTCGACGGTGTTGTACTCGACCCGGCCGGTGTCGGCGGTGTTGGCCAGCATCCCCTCCGACAGCCGCGCCGCGTACCCGCGCAGCAGCTCCCGGCCGAGTTCGGCCCGGCCGGTGTGCAGGAACAACCCCTCGTAGGAGATCATCGTGTCCCGCGACCAGGCGCCGAACCACGGATACCCGGCGACCACCTCCACGGCGGTGTCGTCGGTGCGGACCACGAACGCGTCGGCGGCCAGCGCCAGGGTGGCCCCGACGTCGTCGGCGGGTTTCGCCGCCGCCACCACCGCCCGGTTACGCCGCCGCGCCGCCGCCACCACCTCGGGCGCCGGGGGCGGTTGCTGGTCCAGCTGGCCCGCCCAGGCCAGCACCGACACCGTGTCCCCGGGGCGGCGCAGGGTGTCGTGGAACTGGCCCGCGTACCACAGGTCCTCCTCCGGGTGCAGGCCCCGGGCCGCCTCCTCGCGGTGGTGGACGCCCCGCCACCAGTGGCCCTGCGGCGTCCAACCGGGCCCGGACAGCCGGTACGCCTCCTCGATCACCGCGCCGCCGTCGACCGGGTCCATCCGCAGCGGCGGCCCGTCGCCGCGGCGCTCGCCGTGCGCGTCCCGCCAGGTGCCGGCGGCGGCCAACTCCAGCTCGACCGGGCCGCCGCTGACCAGCCGGTGCACCACCGCCACGCAGGAGCGGCCGTGCAGGGTGGCCAGTTCCCGCTCGATCACCACGTCGCCGATGCGCCACCGCCAGCGCGGCAGCCCGTCGGTCAGGTCGAAGCGTTCCAGCAGCTCGAAGCCGCGCGGGTCGAGGTCGCCGGAGGCCCACTCGTGCGCGCCGAGCCGGACCCGGGCGCCGGAGGGCAGCAGCACCGCCGGATCCAGGCTGGTCAGTCCGACCTTGCGGGAGGCCGGAGTGTCCCCCGGCACCACCAGCAGCCCGTGGTAGCGGCGGGTGCGCAACCCACCGACGGTGCCCATGGCGTATCCGCCGAGGCCGTCGGGCACCAGCCATTCGCGGCTGGCGGCGCTGGTCAGCTCGCCGCAGACCTGCGAACCGAAGTGAATCTCGATCAACTTTCCTCCACCGGCGGCGGGGTGTAACACGACACGACGACAATGGCCGCTGTGGTGAAGTACCCCGGCGGCGTCGAAGATGTTCAGGTGATCATTGACGGTTCGCCCTCCGCCCCCGACGCCGAGCGGATCCGGCTCGCCCAGGCCGATGCCGGGGAGCAGGACTGGCGCGCATGGGGGCCCTATCTGTCCGAGCGGGCGTGGGGGACGGTACGGGAGGACTACAGCGAGCACGGCACGGCGTGGGACTACTTCCCCCACGACCACGCGCGGTCCCGAGCCTACCGGTGGTCCGAGGACGGCATGGCGGGCGTGTGTGACGACCGGCAGACGTTCTGTTTCGCCCTCGCGCTGTGGAACGGCCGCGACCCGATCATCAAGGAGCGGATGTTCGGCCTCGGCGGCGACGGCGGCAACCACGGCGAGGACGCCAAGGAATACTGGTGGTACGAGGACTCCACGCCCACCCACTCGTGGATGCGGTGGCGCTACCACTACCCGCAGGCCACCTTCCCATACGACGAACTGGTCGCGGTCAACGGCCTGCGCGGCCGCGACGACACCGAGTACGAGCTGGTCGACACCGGCATCTTCGACGACGACCGGTACTGGGCGGTGACCGTCGACTACGCCAAGGCCGGCCCGACCGACCTGTGCATCGTGGTGACCGTGGCCAACCGGGGCGACGAGGCCGAGCGGCTGCACGTGCTGCCGCACCTGTGGTTCCGCAACACCTGGTCGTGGGGGCTGCCCGGCGGTGACCGGGTGCCCCGGATCGCCGGCGCGGGGCGGCGGCTGGTCGGCGAGCACTGGGTGCTGGGGCAGATCACGCTCGACGGCGACGGCGACCCGACGCCGCTGCTCTGCGACAACGACACCAACACCGAGCGCCTCTGGGGGCTGCCCGGCCGTACCCCGTACCCGAAGGACGGCATCAACGACCACGTGGTCTCCGGCGCCGACACGGTCAACCCCGCGCGGGAGGGCACCAGGGGCGCCCTGCACTACGTGCTGGACGTGCCGGCCGGCGGCGAACGGCGGATCCGGCTGCGGCTGACCCGTACCGCACCGCCTCCGGGTGACGGCGACCCACCGCCGGCCGATCTGGGCGACGGCTTCGACGCGGTGGTGTGGGCGCGGCGCGCCGAGGCGAACCGCTTCTTCGACGGGGTGATCCCGGCCACGGCCAGCGCCGACGAGGCGTTGATCGCCCGGCAGGCCATCGCCGGGCTGATGTGGGGCAAGCAGTTCTACCACTTCGACGTCAAGCGGTGGCTGGCGGGCGATCCGGCCTCGACGCCGCCGGCCGGGCGCCGGCACGGCCGCAACAGCGCCTGGTGGCACATGACCAGCTTCGACGTGATCTCCATGCCGGACCCGTGGGAGTACCCGTGGTACGCGGCGTGGGACCTGGCCTTCCACTGCGTGAGCATCGCCCGGGTCGACCCCGGCTTCGCCAAGGAACAGCTGCTGCTCCTGCTGCGCGAGTGGTACCTGCACCCCAACGGCCAGATCCCCGCGTACGAATGGGCGTTCGGCGATGTCAACCCGCCGGTGCACGCCTGGGCCGCGTTGAAGGTGTTCGAGATCGACGGCAGCCGGGACCACGACTTCCTGGCCCGGATGATGCACAAGCTGCTGATGAACTTCACCTGGTGGGTCAACCGCAAGGACACCGGCGGCAACAACGTGTTCGAGGGCGGCTTCCTCGGGCTGGACAACGTCGGCCCGTTCGACCGGTCGGCGGCGCTGCCGGTGGCCGGGGTGCTGGAGCAGTCCGACGGCACCGGCTGGATGGCGATGTACGCGCTCAACCTGCTCGACATCGCCGTCGTGCTGGCCGAGCACGACCGCACCTGGGTGGACACCGCGACGAAGTTCTTCGAGCACTTCGCCTACATCGCCGCGGCGGCGTACTCGCAGGGGCTCTGGGACGACGAGGACGCGTTCTTCTACGACGTGCTGCGGCTGGCCGACGGCACCAAGGTGCCGCTGAAGGTGCGTTCGGTGGTGGGGCTGCTGCCGCTGGCCGCGGTGACCCGGCTGACCGCGCGTACCCTGCACCGGCTGCCGGAGCTGGGCGCACGGCTGCGCTGGTTCCTGACCAACCGGCCCGAGTACGCCTCGGTCATCGGCGCCCGGCGGCTCGGGCCGGACGGGCGCCAGCAGCGGCTGCTGTCCATGTGCGGCCCGGAGCAGGTGGTCCGGCTGCTCGCCCGGATGCTGGACACCGAGGAGTTCCTCTCCGAGTACGGCCTGCGGACGCTCTCCCGCGCGCACCTGGACAAGCCGTTCGCGGTGACCCTGGGCGGGCAGGAGTTCTGCGTCGGCTACGAGCCGGCCGAGTCGACCAGCGGGCTGTTCGGCGGCAACTCCAACTGGCGCGGCCCGATCTGGATGCCGACGAACTTCCTGCTGATCAGCGCGTTGCGCGACTACGCGGCGTTCTTCGGCGACGACCTCCAGGTGGAGTACCCGACCCGCTCCGGGGTGAAGAAGACCCTCGACGAGATCGCCGACGACCTCTCCGCCCGGCTGATCGCGCTGTTCACCCGCGACGGGTGGGGCCGCCGGCCGATCTACGGTGCGGCGCAACTGTTCCAGACCCACCCGGACTGGCGGGACCTGATCGCGTTCCCGGAGTACTTCCACGGGGACAACGGCGCCGGTCTCGGTGCCTGGCACCAGACAGGCTGGACGGCCCTGGTCGCCGACCTCATCCTCACCCTGCGCCGCTGAGCGGGCCCGGTCGCTCGCCCGGTGCCGCTCGCCCGGGCGGCGTGGGATGATCGGCCACATGCCGCCGGTACCCGATCCGCGCCCCCGGTGACCGAGCCGAACCGCTTCGGTCTGCTGCTGCGCCGGCACCGTACCGGCGCGGGGCTGACGATCGAGGAGTTGGCCGAGGCGTCGCGGGTCAGCATCCGGGCGATCGGCGACATGGAGCGCGGGCGCAGCCGGGTACCGCAACGGCGTACCGTCGAGGCGCTGGTCCGGGCGCTGAGGCTCTCGGAGGGCGCCGCCACCGCCCTGCGGGACAGCGCCCGTGCCGGCCGTCGCGTCGACCGGCCGGCGCCGGCGCTGGCGCCACCCCGGGCGGTCGCCGACTTCACCGGCCGGCAGGCGGAGTTGACCTGGTTGGGCGAACGGGTCGCGCGCGGTACCGCGCCCGGGGACCGGCCGGACGCCCCGGTGGTCGCGGTCGTCTCCGGGCCGCCCGGCCTGGGCAAGACCGCGCTGATCGTGCAGGCCGCGGCCCGGTACGCCGGATCGTTCCCCGACGGGGTGCTCTTCGTCGACCTG
This sequence comes from Micromonospora sp. WMMD1082, assembly GCF_029626175.1. Taxonomy (NCBI): domain Bacteria; kingdom Bacillati; phylum Actinomycetota; class Actinomycetes; order Micromonosporales; family Micromonosporaceae; genus Micromonospora; species Micromonospora sp. WMMD1082. The sequence continues at coordinate 5,091,722 of NZ_JARUBM010000002.1, forward strand.
CGCGGCCTCGACGCCGACCCGCCGCACCCCGGCGAACTGCTGCTCCGCCTGCTGACCGCGCTGGGCGTGGAGGAGACCCGGGTCGCGGGCGACGAGCACGCGCGGGGCGCGCAGTACCGGGCACTGCTGCGCGAGCGGCGCTGCCTGCTGCTGCTCGACAACGCCGCCGACGAGGCGCAGGTGCGCCCCCTGCTGCCGGGCACCGGGAGCACGATGACGATCATCACCAGCCGGCGGGCGCTGGCCGGGTTGGAGGCGGTCGACCGGCTCACCCTGCCGGCCCTCACCGGGGGTGAGGCCGTCAGCCTGCTGCAACGGATCGTCGGTACGGGACGCGCCGCCGCCGAGCCGGACGCCCTGCTGCTCGGCCTCGCGCGGGCCTGTGGGCAGCTGCCGCTGGCGCTGCGGATCGCCGGCAACCGCCTGCTCAGCCGCCCGGACTGGAGCATCGGGTACCTGCTGTCCCGACTGTCCGACCAGGACGATCGACTGGATCTGCTGGTCGCCGGGGACCTCCAGATCGCGGCGCCGTTCATGCTCTCGTACCGGCAGCTGTCCGCCGCCGCCGCGCGGACCTTCCGGCGGCTGTCGGTGATCCCCGGCCCGGACGCGGGCCCGGAACTGGCCGCCCGGGCGGCCGGCCTCGGCCGCCGCGAGACCGAGGCGGCCCTGGAGGAGTTGGCCGAACTCGGCCTGCTTCAGCCGGCCACCGACGGCCGCTACCGGTTCCACGACCTGCTGCGGCTGTTCGCCCGGGCCCGGCTGGCGGCCGAGGAGAGCGCGGCCGCGCGGCGCGACATCTCCGACCGCGTGGTCACCTGGCTGCTCGACACCGCGGTCGCCGCCGGACGATGGTTCGAACCGGGGTACGCCGACGGCGCCCCCGCCTCCGTCCCGGCCCCCGCACCGGCTCAGCGGTCCGGGCCGGCTGAGGGGTCCGGGCCGGCGGGTGGGTCCGGGCCGGCCGGTCCACCGTGGACGACGGCGGAGGACGCCGGTCGCTGGATCGAGCGGGAGAGCCGCAACTGGCTCGGCGCGCTGCGGGAGGCCGCCGCCGCCGGCCGGCACGCCGAGGTGATGACGGTCGCCGACTCCATGCACTGGTTCTCCGACCGGTGGACGCACTGGGAGCACTGGCTGGAGGTGTACCAGCTCTCGGCGGCCTCGGCCGAGGCGCTCGGTGACCTTCGCGGCCGGGCCGTTCACCTGAACTACGTCTCGTGGGCGTTCACGGCCTGCGCGATGCGCCCGGACCGTGCCGAGGAGCCGGCCCGGGAGGCGCTGCGCCTGGCCGCCGCCGCGGGCGACCCCAGCCAGCAGGGCTGGGCGTGGACCTACCTCGGGGCGGCGGCCCGCCGCCGGGGCGACGCCGCCCAGGCGCAGGAGGCCGCCGCGCAGGCCCTGCCGTTGTTCGAGGCCGGCGCCGACTGGGACGGCTACGCGCAGGGACTGTCGCTGCTGGCCGGCAGCCTGGCCGGGGCGGGCCGGCACCGGGAGGCCATCGCGCAGTACCGTCGATTGGCGGACCTGCTGGCCGACCCGGGCCGGGCACCGTCCCCGCTGATCGGGGACGTCACCGCCGGTCATCTGCACCTGAACGTCGGCCTGAGCCAGCTGGCGCTGCGACGGTGGGCGGCCGCCGCGACCAGCTTCCGGGCGGCGCTGCCCCTGCTCCAGCGGGCCGGGATACGGCAGAGCGAGGCGCGATGCCGGTACGGGCTGGGTACCGCCTCGGCCCGGCTGGGACGGGCCGACGAGGCCCGGGGCGAGCTGCGACGAGCGGCCCGGATCGCCCGCCGTGTCGGGCCGACGGATCTGGTGGACCTGGTGGAGCTGGCGCTGCGCCGGCTCGCCGAACCCGGGCCGCCGGCGAGTCGACGGGCACTCTGAACGGCGGGCCTTCGGAACGGCGGCGGCCGGGCAGGTCGTGCCCGGCCGCCGCGCGTCCGTCACCGGTCTACCTGACCTCGTAGGCCCGGTAGACCGTGGTGGTGACCCGGTTGCCCGCCGTGTCGACGGCGGTGGCCCGCAGCGACACGAAGCCCGACCGACCCTTCGGGTGTCGCACCGAGGCGGTGTACGCCCCGGCCCGCGTGGTAACCGGTGCCGGCGCCCAGGTACGACCGTCGTCGTACGACACCGACACCGTTGCCGAGCGCACCCGGCCGGCGGTCTCCTGCTGGGCGAAGGTCAGCGGGATGCTCAGCGGGCCGCCCGCCCGGGCGGTGTTGTCCAGCGCCAGCGTGGGCCGGAGACCGATCGAGGTGAGCGGCAGCGCCCCCGGCCGGTCGGCGGAGGTGGTGAAGGTCCACTCCGTCTCCACCCGTCGGGACAGCCGGTACGGCTCGGGCAGGTCGAACACGTACCGCATCCGGTAGCTCGCCGGCTCCGGGGCCACCTCCCACGAGCCGTAGAGGTAGTCGTACTCGCCCAGCAGCGTGCCGCCCCGGTGCAGGGTGAGTTCGTGATGGTTCATCGCGTACGGCAGGCCCAGGTGGCCGGCCCCGTCGGTGTAGTTGGTCAGGGCGGCCCGGATGGTGTTGCCGTCCCGCACCACGGCCGGTGAGCCGGGGTACTCCGGGGTCAGGGTGGCGTTGAGCACCGCCGGGTTCCACCGCTCGTCGAAGCGGTCACCGGCCCGGTAGGCGACCTCCGTCGGCTTCGCCAGGGCGAGCGTCAACAGGTCGTCGGCGACGGTCCGCTCCCAGATGCCGGATCGCCAGCGCACGTCGCCGGTGTAGTACTCGGTACGCCGTCCCGGCGTCGGCACCGCCGGCAGTTGGCTGCTCAACGCGTACACGACGTCCGGATCGGGGGTGCTGTTGATCCGCCACGCCGCCACGCCGGTCGCGTTCCGCGCGTACTCGGCGTGCACGGTGGCGAGGGTGCGCTTCGGGACGTGCCGGACCAAGCCGGTGATGAAGGAGCCCTTGACCCGCCAGGCGAGCTGGTAGACGTCCGCTGCCCGGTCCCGTCGGGTGGGGCCCTGGAAGACCGCGTGCACCTGGGTGGTCACGCCCGGCAGGCCGGTCGGACCGAGGTCCGCAGTGAGGATCTTCGACGGCGTGCCCGAGACACTCGCGTACGTCCAGACCTGGTCGGTGACGCGCTGCACCATGACCGACGCGTCGTAGGGCCGCGCGGCGGGGTCGGGGACGGTGATGTCCAGCGGTCGGGCCTTACGCGCGTCGAGCACCACCTCCCGGTTGGTGTCGGCGACGATCCGGTTGTTGGTCAGGAGCGCGACGGTGCCGTCGGGGTTCTCGACGTACGCGGAGAGCTGCCAGGAGCTGTGCAGCGGCACCCGTACCGACGCGTTGGCGGTGTAGAACGTGTGGCTGGTGTAGCTGCGCGGGTCCACCAGCTCGATCAGCACGGTGTCGGGGGCCCGGCCGTCGCGGTCCAGGGTGGAGATGGTCAGGCTCGCCGCCGGCTCCTCGTGGTAGACGCTGAACGGCGTCTGCAGCGTCACGCCGTCGCCGGTGGCCACCAGCCGCCCCCGGTAGAGGCCGTACGAGGTGCTGGCCCGCTCGTCCACGGTGACCTGGACGGTCGCGTCACCGCCCGCCGGGACGGTCAGGGTGCTGGCGCCGAGGGTCAGCAGCCCCGGCGGGGCGTCGCCGTCCAGGGCGAGGTCCAGCGTCACCGGGCGATCGCCCCGGTTGTGGTAGGTCATGGTCCGGGTGCTCGGTTCCTCGACGTGCGGCCAGTCGAGCACCCCGATGCTGAGCGACGCCGGCGCGACGGTCACCGGCTGGCTCATCGCGCCGGCCACGTCGACGAAGCCGGCGCCCTGGGCGAACACGTCGTACGCCGGGTTGGGCGCCGCCGCGGCCATCAGCGTCTCCTTGATCCGGTTGGCCTTCCACCCCGGATTGGCCTGGGTCAGCAGGGCGGCAGCGCCGGCCACGTGCGGCGTCGCCATCGAGGTGCCGGTGGCGGGGAAGTACGGCCCGGCCGGCAGGTGGTCGAGCGCGCTCGGTGACCGCGCCGCGGTGATCTCGGTGCCGGGCGCGCCGATGTCCGGCTTGAGGCCGTAGTCGCCGACCCGTGGGCCGCGCAGCGACGACCAGTTCAGCTCACCGGCCTTGTCCACGTTCGCCACCGACAGCGCCGCGTCGGCGGTCGACGGTGAACTGACCCGGGCCTGCCAGCCGTCGTAGTTGCCGGCGGCGATGACGAACAGCGTGCCGTACTCGGCGGTCAGGTCGTTGACGGCCTGCTCCAGCGGGTCGACACCGGGCTCGTCCGGCCCACCGAGGCTCATGTTGACCACCGCCGCCCCCGACTCGGCGGCCCACTGCATGGCGGCGATGATGGCCGAGTCGGAGCAGAGACCCCGCCCCTGCACGTTCCAGCAGACCTTGCCGTCGAGCAGGGTCGCGCCGGGCGCCACGCCGACGTGCCTGCCGTCCGAGGCGGCGCCGCTGCCGGCGATCGTCGACGACACGTGGGTGCCGTGGCCGTTGAGGTCCAGCGCGGTCTCGTACTCGGGTACGAAGTTGCGCCGGGCCGCCACCCGGCCGGCCAGGTCGGGGTGGCTGTCGTCGATGCCGGTGTCGAGCACCGCGACCTTCACACCGGTGCCGTCGTACCCGGCCGACCAGGCGGTCGGCGCGCCGATCATCGGCACGCTGACGTCCAGCGTCGACCGGCGGACACCGTCGGCCCAGATCTTGCCCCGCGTCAACGACGTGCGGGTGGTCTGCCAGCTGGCGGCGAGGTCGGTGACGGGCACCTTCGTGGCGAAGCCGTCGACCGCCGCGAGTGTGCGTCCGGTGGCGATGCCGCGTACGGCCGTCGCGTCGGAGACCACCAGGGGCAGGTAGGACAGCTCGTCGAAGCCGAACTCCAGCAGGGTGGTGACGTTGAACAGGCGCTCGTCCAACCGGTCGGCCTTCAACAACGCGATGGCGTCGGACGGAATGACGTAGTCGGAGCGGTCCCGTTGCAGGCGTACGAAGTGGACGCCCTCGCGGGGAGCGACGGTCACCTCCGTGCCGCGCACGGTGACCTGGTCGCCGGTGATCAGGGTCAGCGTCCGGGCCGGGCCGGCGTCGCCGGTCCCGGGCGCCGCCGCGGCCGGCGGTGCCGACGGCGCTGGTGCGGCGGTGGGTTGGGCGGCGGCGGGCGGGACTCCGACCAGCAGAGTCGCCAGGACGGCGCCGAGCGCGCCGTACGTCAGAAGGCGGCGTTGTCGCATGGGGGTCGTCTCCACTCCGGGTCGATCGGCGGTGGCCGATCGGTCTACAGGGGCACCGGAATGAGGTCACCCATACGTTTCGTGGTGGCGGCGGCACGGTGCCGCCGTCGTTTCACCGGCGGGGGCGATCGCGGCGCCGGGCGACATCGCGGCAGCTCAGCGCGTTGCTCGCGGAGTGGTGCTGTGAGCTTCACCATGGCAGCGGGCGCGCTTTCCGCCCCGACTTCTGCCGGTCGTTCTGCCACCCGTCGAGCGGCTGGGCGTTTCGTTACCGACCGCCTGGCACGCTGAGCTGTGGATTCAGTCGCCAATCCGTCGCGATGGGCTGACGCCGCTGGTCGCGGGGCTAGCATCGGCGGCGTGTCCGGAGCAGACGAACCAGGCACCGGGCGGGACGCGATCGTCGCCACCGCCGGGCAGTTGGCCGAGGCCGAGGGCTGGGCGGCGGTGACCACCCGCCGGCTGGCCGAACGCGCCGACATCGACCTCGGCACCTTCTACGAGTGCTTCGCCGACCGGGACGCGGTGATCGCCGCGGTCGCGGTGCGCGGCTTCGCCGACCTGGCGGCCACGCTGGGCGCCGCGCGTACGGCGGTCGACCGCCCGCCCGAGGTCTGGCCGGCGGTGATGGCGGCCTATCTGGACTTCGCGTACGCCAACCCCGAGGTGTACGACGCGATGTTCGCCCACACCCCGGAGCTGATCCTCGGCGCCGAGCAGGTGCCCGAGACGGTCGCGGCGGCCTTCGGTGAACTGCGCGCGGCGCTGAGCGCGCTGGCCGCCGGGCGGGACGCCGACACCCTCGCCGAGCTGGGCTGGAGCCTGCTGCACGGCATGGTGATGCTCACCCGAGGCGGCCGCCTACGCCCCGAAGCCCAGGAACAACGCGAGCACCTGCTAGCCCGCCACCCCCTAAACCTCCTCTAACCACCCCACCCTTCCCGCCCCCATCCCCACCTCGTCGATCTTGCACTCTCGGTCGGCACTTCGCCCCTTTCGTTCCCTTTGCCGGGGCAAGAAGTGCAAGATCGACGGGGCGGGTGCTGGCGGCGGGTGTTGCGGGGCGGGGGTGTGGCGTAGGTTCTGGGTACGCCGTCGTGACTGGAGGGAGGTCAGAACAATGTTCGATGTTCTGCGCCCCCTCCGCGGACCGGCGTTCACGCGGATCTGACCGGGGCGTCGCGCTTCCCGGAGGATCACACATGACCGATCTGGTCATCCGCCCGCTCGTCGCGGGCGAGGAGGAACTGTTCGACTCGATGCCCGACCCGCTGCCGCAACTGCGACAGACCAGCTACGCCGACGGGATCGCCGGCGGCGGCTACCGGCCCGAGCACACCTGGATCGCACTGCGCGCCGGCCGGGTGGTCGGCCGGGCCGCGTGGCTGCTGCCGCCCGGGTCCGTCGGCGACCCATGGTTGGAGCGCTTCGACCTGGACCTCGCCGTGGACGACCTGGGCCCCGGCTGGAACGTCGATGCCGCGCCGAGGGCTGGTGCCGCCGCGGAGGTCGGTGCCGCGTTGCTGCGCGCCGCCCACGAGGCGCTCGGCGGTCCGAAGGTGTACTACGCGTCCCTGCCGGCGTACTGGCGTCGGCAACCGCAGGTGCGGGCGGTGGCCGAGGTGTCGATGGCGGCGGCCCGGCGCGCGGGCCTGGTCGAGCAGGGGGAGCGGTTGAGGTGCAGCTGGACGGGCGGGCCGCTGCCGGCCTCCGCCGGCCGGTTCTCCTTCCGCCCGGCCGCCGGTGCGGCGGAGATCAACGACCTGGTGGCCCGCATCGCCGAGCCCGTCGTGCTGACCGGTGCCGAGACGGCGCGGGTGGTCGCCGGGGTGGATCTGGCCCGTGATCCGCTGGCCTGGCTGGCCGGCACGCCGCTCGGGAACTGGCGCGTGGCGCTGGCCGGTGACGAGCCGGTGGGCTTGGCAGGGCCGACGGCGGACGCCTGCTACCCGATGATCGCCTACCTGGGGCTGCTGGACGAGGCGGCCCGGGGCGAACTGCTGGCCGACGCGGTCGCGACGCTGGCCGCCGAGGGGGCGTACGAGGTGGTCGCCGACGTGGACGCGCACCGGGTGGCGGTGGTGGCGGAACTGGAGCGGACCGGCTTCCGGCGGCTCCGCTCCCGGGTGGCCTTCGCGCCGGCCTGAGCCGGCCGAGCCGGCCCCGGATTATCGGTCGCCGGTCGCGGGGGTGTCGCCTAGAGTCCGGCGGGTGGTGGACGACCGGGTGCTGATCGAGCCGGGCCGGGTGCTCGTCTTCGACGCCGACGACACGCTCTGGGAGAACAACGTCGTCTTCGAGCGGGTGATCGACGACTTCCTGGCGTGGCTGGCGCATCCGACCCTGGACCGGCGACAGATCCGGGCCGTCCTCGACGACATCGAGCGGGCCAACGCCCTCACCCACGGGTACGGCAGCAAGGTCTTCCTGCGCAGCCTGCGGGAGTGCCTGGAACGGCTGCGCCAGCGGCCGGCGACCGAGGCGGAGCGCCGCGAGATCGACGAGTTGGCGGTGGCGCTGGTGAATCACCAGGTCGAGCTGATGCCCGGGGTGGCCGACGCGTTGGACGAGTTGGCCGGCCGGCACGAGTTGCTGCTGCTGACCAAGGGCGAGCGCGAGGAACAGCAGCGCAAGCTGGACGCCTGCGGGCTGCTGCACCACTTCACGGCCGCGCACATCGTGCCGGAGAAGAACGTCGAAACCTACCGGTGGCTGGTCCGGGAGCACGCCGTCGACGCCTCCCGGGCGTGGATGATCGGCAACTCGCCCCGCTCGGACATCCTGCCCGCCCGGGCGGCCGGTTGGCAGGCGGTGTTGATCCCGAACGCCAACACCTGGGTGCTGGAGCACGACGAGCTGGATCCGGCGGACGCCGGCGTGCTGCACCTGACCGCCTTCCCGGACCTGCTGCGCCACTTCTGACAGTGACGCCGCCCGCCCGCGTCGGCCACGTCGGCGGGCCGGGTCGGTCACGCTGCCCGCCCGCGCCGGTCACGTCGCCCGGCCGGGTCGGCCATGTCGGACGGGCCGCGTCGGCCGGGTCCTCAGTGGGCGGAATTCCACCAAGTCCGCCAACCCGGAGGTGCGATCGCGCAGGATAGGGCCGATGGCAGGAGGTGAGGTGTCGGGGGAGCAGCTACCGCGGATACTCCGTAAGCGGGGCGACGCCGAGTATCCGACGTTCGTCGAGCTCTTCTTCGACCTGGCCTACCTCTTCATATTCCTCCGCCTCGCCGAGAGCCTGATGGCGGACGAGAGTCCGTGGGCACTGGCGCAGACCGCGGTGATGCTGCTCGCGGGGTGGTGGGTCTGGGTGCTCACCGCCTGGCTCACCGACCTGTTCGATCCCCGGGTACCGGTCATCCGGAACCTCGTCATGGCGGTCGCGGTCGGTGCGATCGTGATGGCGACCGCCATGCCGGAGGCGTTCCACGGGCACGGCATCGTCTTCGTGTCGGCGTACTTCGCCATTCATCTGGCGCGCGACTTCGTGCTCATTCCGGGAACCCGGGTCAACCCCGACATCCAGGCGCGCAGCATACGAGTCTTCTTCTGGCTAGGGGTCAGCGCGGTGCCGTGGCTGGCCGGGGCGCTCATCGGCGGCCGGGCCCAACTCGTGCTCTGGACCGTCGCGGTCGTGATCGACTACGGCTCGGCGCGGATCGGCTGGCCCACCCCACGACTCGGCCGTACCGACCTGGCCAGCCGGATCTTCACCGCCCCCCACCTGGCGGAACGGCATCGGCAGATCGTCATCATCGCGTTCGGCGAACTCATCCTGGCCGCCAGCATGGGGTTCGCCGCCAGTGACTTCAGCGCGTCGCAGATCGTCGTGTTCGCGCTGAGCATCGGTAGCGTGATCCTGCTGTTCCAGTTGTACTTCGAGCAGATACACAGCTTGCTGGAGCCGGAGGCGGCGGCGCGGGTGGAACTCATCCGGCTCGGCACCTTCGCCTCCTACTGGCACCTGATGATGGTCGCGGGAGTCGTCTGCATCTCCGCGGGCGCGCGTACCATCGCCGACGAGCCCGTCGCCGAGGTGTCGGTCACCCGGACCCTCATCGTGCTGGCCGGACCCGCCCTGTTCCTCCTCGGGTCCTGCCTGTTCGACTGGTCGGTGACCGGCCGGCTGCCCTGGGTCCGGGTGGTCGGTGCGCTCGCCGCGTTGGCCGTGACGCCCGTGGTGCATCCGTTGCCCGCGTTGACGATCATGATCGCGGTCGACGTGATCCTGTTGCTGACGCTGACCGTCGAGGTGCTGATGAAACGGTTCGCCTCCGGCCCGGCCCCGGCCAGCCTCAGGTGACCTCGCCCCGGACGATGGCGACCGCGACCCGGCACAACTCGTCCATGTCGGGCTCGAAGCCGGCCGCGATGTCGGGGTGCAGGCCGGCGCGGGTCTCGTCGAGCAGCCGCTGGCAGACCTGCTCCACCGGCTCACCGGCGTAGCTGTCGCGGACCCGGTCGGCGGCCACCTGCAGGGCAGAGGTCAGCTGCTCCTCCAGCGGCCCGCGCAGCTTCTCCTGCACGGGGTCACGGGGATCCAGCGAGACATGTGGCTCCGACATCGGTGCTCCCTTCCTCGGCGGCTGCGGTACCCCACCTCGGCCGCCGGTCAAACCCTGTCCGGTACGGCGGCGACGCGAATCTGGTACGAGAACTCCTCGGCCGGCTCCTCGACGTACGACAGCCGGCGGATCTGCTTGTCGTCGTCGTAGAGCGCGACGTCGACCAGCACGCCGAGGTGGGCCAGACCGATGCTGGAGACCCGCTTCTTGTCCTGGAGCACCGCGCACACCCCACCGAGCAGCGTGCTGGCATCGGCGGTGCGGTGCCCGGGCGGGCAGCGTAGGGTCAGGTCGATCTCGATCGGGCCGGACAGTGGCGTCCAGCCGGTCTGCTGCGCGGCCGCGCAGGCGGCGTGCAGCAGCGCGCGTACCCTCGTCGCCTGCCGGTGCCCGGCGGCGAAGATGGACAGCGCCTCGGTCTTGACCGGTGGCAGGCCGCTCACCTCGAACGTCAGGGTGAGAGCGCGGGTGTCCTGCACCACGGCGGCACCTCCTCGTTGGGACGATCCTGCCCAACCGGCATGCCGGTGAGGGGCTGTTCCCGGGAGAACCAACCGATCGGGCGGGTCGGGGTCGGCCGGTGGCGTATCGACGGCGACGGCGTACGCGCTGACGGCGAAACGTGTTAAACGCTAGTCCACCCGACGGTTACCCGGTAGCGCCACCGGTCAATCGGTGGGACTCGGCGGGAAGGCGCAGAACTCGTTGCCCTCCGGGTCGGCCAGTATCCACCAGCTCACCGCGTCGTCCGGCTCCCGCAGCAGGCGGGCGCCGGCACCGATCAGCGCGGTCGGCTCGGGGTCGGTCAGGTCGACATCCCAGTGCATCCGGTTCTTGACGGACTTGCGTTCGGGAACCGCGTTGAAGATCCAGTAGTCCCAGGGGAAACCGGCCGCCCCGACGAGCGTGGCGTACCCCTTGTCGCCGTCGCGGACCTCACCGCCGACGACGCCGGCCCACCAGGCGGCCTGGGCGGCCGGGTCGGTGGAGTCCACGATCATCTCGAACGGCCCGGTGCCGGTGGCGCCCTCGCCGGGCGGGATGCCGCAGAACCGGTTGCCCTCCGGGTCGGCCAGCACCCACCAGTCGGTCTCCGAGTCCGGCTCGCGGACCAGCCGCGCGCCGGCCGCCAGCAACGCCGCCGGGCTCGCCTCCGCCAGCCGCAGATCCAGGTGTACGCGGGTCTTGACGGTACGCGGCTCGGGCACCCGGTTCACCCAGATCGACTCGGCGCTGGACCGGGCCGGGCGCGGATCGATCCGGGTGTCGCCGTCGCCGGTGTCGACCACGTTGGCGTCGAGGATGCGAGCCCAGAACCCGCCGAGGGCGTGCGCGTCGGCGGCGTCGAGACAGAGATCCTTGAAGCGGGCGAGCATACCCAGATCATGCCCCCTGCCACCGACATCCGCAGGCCGTCGGCGTGCGGGCCGGCGTCTGCACCCCGGAGGCTCAGTGGCGGGCGCGCTTGAGTTCGTGGAAGGCCGGCATGCGCATCAGCGGCAGGATGCTGTCCCACAGGACCAGGGCGTCCTCGGCGCCGGGTACCTCGGTGAGGATCGGGCCGTGCAGGCCCCGGTCGGCGCCGGCAACCATCAGCACCGGGGAGCCGATGTCCGGCCCGGCCGAGGCGTACGCCAGGGAGTGCGAGGCGTGCACCTCGGCGTCCCAGCGTGCGTCGTCGAGGGCGGCTGCCGCGTCGTCGAGCCCGGCCGCCTCGACGGCTGCCGCCACCAGTTTGCCGCTCGGCGGATTGCCGGCGTCGTGCGTGCGGGCGCCCAGTTCGGCGTAGAACCGGCCGACGTCGTCGTGGCGGCCCCCGGCCCGCAGCGCCTCCACCAGCCGTAGGGCGCGGGTCGAGGCGGTCATCGCCTCGGCGTACTCGGGCGGGACCTTCCCGTCGTTGAGGATGCCCAGGCTGAACGCCCGCCACTCGATGCGCAGGTCACGGGCCTCGGCGACGCTCACCAGCCAGCGGGACGTACGCCAGGTCCAGGGGCAGATCGGGTCGAAGAAGAAGGTAGCGTCCACCGCCCGACAGTAGCGCCCGCCGGCGGCGCCGGCGGACGGCGTGACGTGGACCACAGCGCCGGATGTTTGAAGCGGCCTCAGCTGGGTCAGGTTTCGTGACTTCGCAGGTCGGGCAGTGTTGCAGCCACGAGCCGTAGGGGACCGTGAACCAGCAGGTCACATGCCCTGGCCGGCTTGCCGTGCGCCGGGGCACGGAGACCTCTCCGGCGGTTTGCCGACAGACGAGGGGAGGGGTCCATGAGCTGGCGGAGCGAGGCGGCCGGCGGGCGGCGTCGACCCCGCGTACGCGTGGCGGCGACGGCCGCGGCGCTGACGCTGGTGGCGCCGATGGCGGCCTGTGCCTCGGGCGGGGACGGCGGTACGCCGACGATCAACCTGTACTACCCGCCGGAGGAGAACCTGCAGCAGGTGGTCGACCGGTGCAACACCGAGGCCGACGGGCGGTACCGCATCGTCAACCGGGTGCTGCCGCGGGAGGCCGACGAGCAGCGGGTGCAGATGGTGCGGCGGCTCGCGGCCGAGGACAACGGCATGGACGTGCTGGGTCTCGACGTCACCTGGACGCAGGAGTTCGCCAGCGCGAACTGGATTCTGGAGTGGACCGGGCAGGACCGCGCCGAGGTGGAGGAGGGCACCCTCGATGGCCCGCTGGAGACCGCCCGGCACGAGGACAAGCTCTACGGGGCGCCGAAGAACACCAACACCCAGCTGCTGTGGTACCGCAAGGACCTGGTGCCCGAGCCGCCGTCCACCTGGGACGAGATGATCTCGATGGCGCAGCGGCTGCGGGAGCAGGGCCAACCGCACCAGGTGCTCACCATGGGCGCCCAGTACGAGGGGCTGGTCGTGCTCTACAACACCCTCGTCGCCAGCGCCGGCGGCGCCATCCTCAACGACGACGGCACCGAGTCCGTGGTGGACGACGGTGCCGTGCGGGCCCTGGAGGTGCTGCGGAACTTCGCCACCTCCGGGGTGACCTCACCGTCGTTCAGCAACGCCATGGAGGACCCGGTACGGCTGGAGTTTCAGGCCGGCAGCGGCGCGTTCCAGGTGAACTGGCCGTTCGTCTATCCGGCGATGCAGGAGGCCAATCCGGAGCTGGCCGAGCGGGTCGCCTGGGCGCGGGTGCCCGGTATCGACGAGGGGACGCCGAGCCGGGTGACCATCGGCGGGATCAACCTCGCGGTCAGCCGCTACTCCGAGCACCCGGCGGAGTCCTTCGAGGCGGCCAGGTGCCTGCGCAACGCGGAGAACCAGAAGTTCTCCGCGATCAACGACGGGGTGCCGCCCACGATCGAGAGCGTCTACGACGACCCGGAGATGGACGAGGCGTACCCGATGAAGGAGACCATCCTGGAACAGCTGCGGGATCCGGCGGTGCGGCCGCTGACCCCCGCGTACCAGAGCATCTCCACCGTGACCTCGGCGATCCTGTCGCCGCCGTCGGCGATCGACCCGCAGGCGACCGCGGACGAGTTGCGCGACGCCGTCGCCGCCGCCCTGGAGTCGAGGGGAGTCCTGCCGTGAGCGAGCGCAGCGCGAATGCCAGCCCGGCCGGCGCGGCCAGCCCGGACGTCGCGGCGGACGGGACCGAGACCCGCGACGGCCGGCCGGCGACGGTGCCGGCCCAGCGTGCCGCCAACCGGCGCGGCCGGGTGCCGCTGAGCGAGAACAAGCGGGCCGAGCGCAAGCTGGGCCTGTTGCTGTGTGCCCCGGCGGCGCTGGTCATGCTCGCGGTGACCGCCTATCCGATCCTGTACTCGGTGTGGCTGTCGCTACAGCGCTACGACCTGCGCTTCCCCGCCGAGCGGGAGTTCGTCGGGCTACAGAACTACGTCACGGTGCTCAGCAACGAGTTCTGGTGGACGGCGTTCGGGGTGACCATGCTGATCACCGTGGTCACCGTGGCCGTGGAGCTGGTGCTCGGCATGGGCCTGGCGCTGATCATGCACCGGACGCTGGTCGGGCGGGGCATCGTACGGACCTCGGCGCTGATCCCGTACGGCATCGTCACGGTCGTCGCCGCGTTCTCCTGGCGGTACGCGTGGACGCCCGGCACCGGCTACCTGGCCAACCTCTTCTCCGACGGTGCGCCGCTGACCGAGCGGGCCAGCTCGCTGGCGATCATCATGCTGGCGGAGATCTGGAAGACCACGCCGTTCATGGCGCTGCTGCTGATGGCGGGCCTGGCGCTGGTGCCGGAGGACCTGCTCAAGGCCGCCTCCACCGACGGCGCCACCGCGTGGCAGCGGTTCACCAAGGTGATGCTGCCGGTGATGAAGCCGGCGATCCTGGTGGCGCTGTTGTTCCGCACCCTGGACGCGTTCCGGGTCTTCGACAACATCTACGTGCTCACCGGCGGGGCGAACGAGACCTCGTCGGTGTCGATGATCGCCTACAACAACCTGATCCGGGGCCTGAACCTCGGCATCGGCTCGACCATGTCGGTGCTGATCTTCATCGCCGTGGCGATCATCGCGTTCGTCTTCGTGAAGCTGTTCGGTACCGCTGCCCCCGGCAGCGACGACGGGGAGAGGCGTTGACATGGCTGACACCACCACCCGGGCACGCGTGCGCTGGGGCCTGCTGGACGTCGCCGTGGTCGTCTTCGCGCTGACCCCGGTGCTCTGGATCATGTCGCTGTCGTTCAAGACGCCGGCCACGCTGACCGACGGGAAGTTCGTCCCTCGGGAGTGGACGCTGGAGAACTACCGGACGATCTTCGCCACCGACCAGTTCGTCCGAGCGTTGATCAACTCCATCGGCATCGCGCTGATCGCCACCGTGATCGCCGTGGTGCTCGGCGCGATGGCCGCGTACGCGATCTCCCGGCTGGACTTCCCGGGCAAGCGGGTGCTGATCGGCGTCTCCCTGCTGATCGCGATGTTCCCGCAGGTGTCGCTGGTCTCTCCGCTGTTCGAGATCGAGCGGCAGTTGGGCCTCTTCGACACCTGGCCGGGCCTGATCCTGCCGTACATCACCTTCGCGCTGCCGCTGGCGATCTACACGCTGTCGGCGTTCTTCAAGCAGATCCCGTGGGATCTGGAGAAGGCGGCCAAGATGGACGGCGCCACCCAGGCACAGGCGTTCCGCCGGGTGATCGCCCCGCTGGCCGCGCCGGGGCTGTTCACCACGGCGATCCTGGTCTTCATCTTCTGCTGGAACGACTTCCTGTTCGCCATCTCGCTGACCTCCACCGAGCGCTCGCGCACGGTGCCGGTCGCGCTGTCGTTCTTCACCGGCGCCTCGCAGTTCGAGGACCCGACCGGGGCGATCTGCGCCGCCGCCGTGGTGATCACCGTACCGATCATCCTGTTCGTCCTCTTCTTCCAGCGCCGCATCGTCTCCGGCCTGACCTCCGGCGCCGTCAAGGGATAGGTGAGTCAAAATGCGAAGCCAAGGGATCAGGTGGTAACGGTGGCTGACATCGTGCTCGACAAGGTGAGCAAGAAGTTCCCCGACGGCACCACGGCGGTGCGGGACGTCGACCTGGAGATCGCCGACGGCGAGTTCGTCATCCTGGTCGGTCCCTCCGGCTGCGGCAAGTCCACCACCCTGAACATGATCGCCGGGCTGGAGGACATCAGCGCCGGTGAGCTGCGCATCGGCGGGGAACGGGTGAACGACAAGGCGCCGCGCGACCGCGACATCGCCATGGTCTTCCAGTCGTACGCGCTCTACCCGAACATGACCGTCCGGGAGAACATGGCGTTCCCGCTGCGGCTGGCGAAGCTGGACAAGGCGACGATCACGCGGAAGGTCGAGGAGGCGGCGAAGGTCCTGGAGCTGACGCCACTGCTGGACCGCAGGCCGGCCAACCTCTCCGGCGGGCAGCGGCAGCGGGTGGCGATGGGCCGGGCGATCGTCCGCCAGCCCAAGGCGTTCCTGATGGACGAGCCGCTGTCCAACCTGGACGCGAAGCTGCGGGTCCAGATGCGTACCGTGGTGTCCCGGTTGCAGAAGCAGCTCGGCACCACCACCGTCTACGTCACCCACGACCAGACCGAGGCGATGACCCTCGGCGACCGTGTGGTGATCATGCGGGGCGGTGCGGTGCAGCAGGTCGGCCCGCCGCAGGAGCTGTACGACCATCCGAACAACCTCTTCGTGGCCGGGTTCATCGGCTCGCCGTCGATGAACTTCCTGCCCGCCACGGTCGAGGAGGGCACGCTGCGTACCGCCCTGGGCGACGTGCCGGTCGGCGACCGGATCGGCCGCGAGCTGGCGGACGCCGACGCGCCCCGGGAACTGATCCTCGGCATCCGGCCCGAGCACTTCGAGGATGCCGAACTGGTCGACGAGGAGACCCGCCGCCGGGGCATGGAGTTCGAGGCGCCGGTCGACATCGTGGAGTCGATGGGCTCGGACAAGTACGTCTACCTCGCCGTCGAGGGGGAGCGGGCCACCGCCGCCGATCTGGAGGAACTGGCCGCCGACGCGGGCGCCGCCGACTTCACCGGCGCCGGCTCGAACCTGATCACCCGGCTGTCGGCGGAGTCGACCGTGACCGAGGGAGAGAACCGCCGGGTCTGGTTCAACCTGGAGAAGATCCATCTCTTCGACCCGTCGAACGGCCGGAACCTCACCCTGCACGAGGGCCGCTCGGCGGGCGCCCTGGCTGCCTGACGCCGCGCGGGATTGGGGTATTGAGGGGGTGCGCGAAGAGGGGACCCGCCCTGCGCCTGCGACGGGGGGATGTCGCGGGAGCGGGGCGGGCGTCTTCACGTCGCCGGACGGACGGGCACCCAGTCCGTGAAGCGTGTGTTTACCTCTGCCGGGGACGCACCGGAATCCAGCGCGGCAAGTTGTGCAGTGGCCTCCTCGCGCAGCGTCACCAGGTAGATCATGAGTGCCGGCTTGTTGTCCTTGTACTCGGCCAGCAGCCGCAGCTTCGCCGGGAACACGGCCACGGAATTCCGCACGCCGCGCAGCGCCACGTCGGGCGGGACGGTATGTGCGCTACCAATCGGCCACTTACCCGGTCACGTTCGCGGCGGCGGGCAACTGCTGCGTCAGCCGTTCAGGTCGTTCTTGATCGGTTGCCCGCACTCGTCAGCGTCGAGCGCGCCGATCCCGTCCGCTGGAGGAACTCGCGGGCACGGTCGAGGTCGGCGAGCTTGCGGTAGCACTCACTCTGGTTGAGGCGCAACGACGCATGCAGGGCGGCTACCGACATCGGTACCCCGGCCTGTGCCGCCCAGTCGTCGCGAGCAGGCTGCTTTCGGGCTTGACCCTGACGCAGCGTCAACCCTGCATGCTGGCGCCATGTCCGAGGAATCTCAGCTCACCGTGCGGGCCAGCCTGCCCGCGATCCAGGTGCGGGGCCTGGTGAAGTCGTACCAGAAACTGCACGTGCTGCGCGGCGTCGACTTCGATGTGGCGCGGGGCAGCATCTTCGCCCTGCTCGGCTCCAACGGGGCCGGTAAGACGACGGTCGTCCGGATCCTGTCCACGCTGCTCCGGTCGGATGCGGGTACGGCCAGCGTGAATGGGTTCGACGTCGCCACCCAGGCGGCCAAGGTGCGGGAGTCCATCAGCCTGACGGGCCAGTTCGCGGCCGTCGACGAGATCCTCAGCGGGCGAGAGAACCTGGTGCTGGTCGCCCGGTTGCGGCATCTGAGGAATCCGGGCCGGATCGCGGACGAGTTGCTGGCCCGCTTCGCGCTGACCGATGCGGCCAGGCGGAGGGTATCGACGTACTCCGGGGGCATGCGCCGCCGCCTCGACATCGCGATGAGCCTCATCGGGAGCCCGCCGGTGATCTTCCTCGACGAACCGACGACCGGGCTCGATCCGCAGGCGCGACTTGAGGTGTGGCAGGCCGTCAGGGAACTCGCCAGGCAGGGTACGACGGTGCTGCTCACCACGCAGTACCTGGACGAGGCCGAACAGCTCGCCGACCGGATCGCCGTCCTGCACCGGGGCCGCATCATCGCCAACGGCACCCTCCCCGAACTGAAGCAACTGCTGCCGCCCGCCAAGGTCGAGTACGTCGAGAAGCAGCCGACCCTCGAAGACGTCTTCCTCGCCATCGTCGGCACCGACAGCACCGACTCCAGCGAAGGCGTCGCCAGTCCCACCGGCACGAACAGCTGAGGACCATCGATGACCAAGCACTTCTTCGGCGACACCATCGTCCTGCTGGGGCGGTCCCTGCGGCACATCAGCCGCAGCCCGGACACCATCATCACGACCGCGATCATGCCGATCGCATTCATGCTGCTGTTCGTCTACGTGTTCGGCGGCGCGATCCAGACCGGGTCGGACAGCTACGTGAACTACCTGCTGCCCGGCATCCTGCTGATCACCGTCGCCTCGGGCATCTCCTACACCGCGTACCGGCTCTTCCTGGACATGAAGGGTGGCATCTTCGAGCGGTTCCAGTCCATGCCGATCGCGCGTCCGTCGGTGCTGTGGGCGCACGTGCTGACCTCGCTGGTCGCCAACCTGTTCTCGCTCGTGGTGGTGGTGCTGGTAGCCCTCGTGATGGGCTTCCGCTCGGGTGCCAGCGTGTTGGACTGGTTGGCGGTCACCGGCCTCATGATGCTGTTCACGCTGGCCCTGACGTGGCTTGCCGTCATCCCGGGCCTGACCGCCACGTCCGTGGACGGGGCGAGCGCCTTCTCCTATCCGCTCATCTTCCTGCCGTTTGTCAGCTCGGCCTTCGTACCCACGGAGAGCATGCCCGGCCCGGTGCGCACCTTCGCCGAGAATCAGCCGGTGACCTCGATCGTCAACACGATCCGCGGCCTGCTCGCCGAGCAGCACGTCGGTGGCGACATCTGGATCGCCCTCGCCTGGTGTGCCGGCCTGTTTGTCGTCGCGTACGGCGTCGCCATGGTTGTCTACCGCCGCAAGATCAGTTGACCCTGCTATCGCCAGAACAGGTGCCCATGTCTCCTTCTCGTGCAGGCTGACACCATGCTGACGATCGGACGGCTGGCGTCCTATGCCGGGGTGACCATCCGCGCGGTGCGGCACTATCACCAGATCGGGCTGCTCCAGGAGCCGGAGCGCGACGCCTCCGGCTACCGGACGTACGACGCGGTGGCGGTCGTGCGACTCATCCGGATCCGGACCCTGGCGGAGGCCGGGGTCCCGCTGGCCCGGGTCCGCGAGTTGCTCGACGCGGACCCCGAGACGTTCGCCGCTGCGACCACCGAGATCGACCGGCGGCTACGCGCGCAGATCCGCACGCTACAGGAGCACCGGCGGCGAATCGCGCGGCTGGGCAGCGGCGATTCCCTGGCTGTCCCGGAGGAGGTGGTCGACTACCTGGACCGTCTTCGCGCCGCCGGTGCACCGCGCATGCTGATCGAGGGTGAGCGCGACGCGTGGATCCTGATGGCGGCCCGCTGGCCGGACACGATCCCGGCGGTCATGGCGGCGAAGGTGGCCGAGCTGGCCAACCCGAAGGTCGTCCGGCTCTACCAGCTCTTCGGGCGGATCGCCGACAACGGCGAAGACGACGAACTGTTGCGCGAAACGGCCGACCTGATGAGCGAACTGTTCGAGCAGGCGTCGGCTAGCGGGGAGCTGGACCGGCAGGACGAGGTCATGCCCGACGAGGCGTTCATCCACCTGATGGACGCGTTCGCCGATGCCGCCCACCCCGCCGTCGCGCGGCTGCGCGAGATGATCGCCGAGCGTGGTTGGACCGGGTGGACCCGGATAGCGAAGCGCGAACCCTGACCGTCACGCCGTGATCCCCGCAGCCGCAGTCCGATCGCGTACCCGGGTGACCCTGCCGGAAAAACCTGGCCCCCGCAAGGCGTGTCGCGCCGAGTGGCGGGGGTGGTGCGATGATTCTGTGGCGTCTTTCGCGGTTTTCACCCCCGGTGATTTCCATGGCGTACGGCGTGCCTACGACACGGTGGCAAAGGACTACGCCGCCTACTTCCCGGACACCCGGGCGGAGACGTCACTCGACCTCGCCATGGTCGACGCGTTCGCCGAGGCGGTGCCCTCCGACGATGACGCGCGGGTGCTCGACGCCGGGTGCGGCACCGGCCGGATGAGCCGGTACCTGGCCGACCGGGGCTGCCGGATGCAGGGGGTCGATCTGTCGCCGGGCATGGTCGCCATGGCCCGCAGGGACAATCCGGATCTGGCGTTCGCCGTGGGCTCGTTGACCGAGCTGCCGTACCCGGACGACCGCTTCGCTGGCGTACTGCTGTGGTATTCGATCATCCACACGCCGCCTGCCGGCCAGTCGCGGATCTTCGCGGAGGCCGCCCGGGTGCTCCGTCCGGGTGGGCACCTGCTCGTCGGGTTCCAGTCCGGCGAAGGGATCCGCGACGTGGCCCCGGCGTACCGCCGGTTCGGCCACGAGATCCAGCTTGACCGCCACCTCTACCTCGCCGACCAGGTCGCGGCCGAGTTGGCGGCGGTCGGGCTGCGCGAGGTGTGCCGGATGGTGCGGCGCGCCCGCGACACGGAACGGGACGACCACGCGGCCCTGCTCGCCCAAGCCCGGTGAGCTGACGCCGGCCGACCTCAACCGGGGGCATCCCGGCGGAGCCACTACGGCACCATCCAGCTCAGCAGCGGGGTCGCCTGCAAGCCGACGAGCAACGCCATCGCGCAGATCAACACCACGCTCCAGCCGAACATGCGGCGGAACAGGTCGCCCTCGCGGCCGTTCAGCCCCACCGCGCTCGCCGCGATCGTCAGGTTCTGCAACGAGATCATTTTGCCGACCACGCCGCCGGACGCGTTGGCGGCGGCGAGCAGCACCGGGTCCAGGCCGGCGCGCTGCGCGGCGGTGACCTGGAGCGCACCGAACAGCGAGTTGGAGGACGTGTCCGAGCCGGTGAGCGCCACACCCAGCCAGCCGAGGATCGGCGAGAGCAACGCGAACAGGCCACCGGCGCCGGCCATCCAGGTGCCCAGCGTCGCGGTCTGCCCGCTGCCGTTCATCACGAACGCCAGCGCCAGCAGTCCGCAGACGGTGAGGATCGCCCAGCGCAGCGAGGCCAACGTCTGCCCGTACGCGACGAGCGCGGTGCGCGGGGTGACCCGCAGGATCGCCATCGTGACCAGGCCGGCCAGGACCAGCAGCGTGCCGGTCGAGGAGAGCCAGTTGAACCGGAAGACCGGCAGCGTCGACGGTGCGCCGGACACGGTCAGCAGGTGCAGCCCGGGCCAGTCGAAGGTCACGGTGACCGCGTTGAGCGCGTCCGCGATCGCGGGCACCTGAGACAGGCCGAAGATCGCCACGATCACCAGGTACGGGGCGTACGCCCGCCAGACCTCGGCCGGGGCGTCCGGCGGGTGCGGAGCCACCACCCTGCGGCTGGCTACGGCCACCCCACGGTCCGGCCCGCCTGGCGTGCCTGGACCGTCTGGCGTGACCGGCCCGTCTGGCCCGTCTGGCGTGACCGGCCCGACCGGCGCGGGTGCCGCCGGTCCGTCCGTGGCGGCGGTGTCGATCAGCGGGTCGTCGCGGCGCTGCGGCGGCCACACCCGCGCGATCACCGTCACCACCACGGCGCTGACCAGCCCGGCGACGATGTCGGCCAGGGCCATCGCGAAGTAGTTCGAGGTGAGGAACTGCGCCAGCGCGAACGACAGGCCGCAGGAGACCGCCACGTGCCAGGTCCGGCGCAGCCCTCGGCGACCGCCGACCATGCCGACGAGGAGCAGCGGGATGAACAGCGCGATCACCGGCACCTGGCGCCCGGCCATCGCGCCCAGTTCGTCCGTTGGCAGGTCGGTGACTCGTGCCAGTGTGGTGATCGGCAGGCCGAGTGGCCCGAATGCGGCCGGCACGGTGTTGGCCACCAGCGCCACGGTGGCTGCCTTCATCGGACCGAAGCCCAACGCCAGCAGCATCACCGTGGTGATGGCCACCGGCGTGCCCTGGCCGGCCAGCCCCTCCAACAGTGAACCGAAGCAGAACGCGATCACCAGCGCCTGCACGTGCTGGTCGTCGCTGACCCGGGCGAACGAGCGCCGGAGCACATCGAAGTGCCCGCTCGTCACGGTCATCCGGTAGATCCAGATGGCAGTGCCGAATGTCCACACGAGCGGGAACAGTGCGAACGTCGCGCCTTGGCTCGCGGTGAGCAGTGCCTGCCCGGCCGGCATCGAGTACACCAGGATGGACACCACCAGGGCGACGGTGAGCGCGCCGAAGGCGGCCAGCCACGCTCGTACCCGGGCCACGCCGAGCAGCAGGAAGAGCGTCACGATCGGCAGCCCGGCGACGAGGGCGCTCAGGGCCAGCGAGTCGGCGAGGGGATCCAGGATCGGGCGGTACACATGGACCTCCGCAGAGCGACATGTCGGCCGGCCGATCGCCGTACGAGAATTCGCTCATTGTGCCGCGCCGATTATGGTTTTCCTTCTTCGAGCGTGCGCTCTAGGGCAGCAGCCTTGCCGGACCGTCGCCCAGGTCCTGGCTCGCTCGGCGGAGCCCTTATGGAACGCGGCCCAGCTCCCGGCGCCGCCAGGTGACGGCCAGCGGCAGTCCGAGGAAATCGCCGTACCTCCCCAGCGCCTTTTCGACCTGCGCCCGGGCGTCGGCGGCGAGATCGACCAGAGGGCGTACGGCGATCGTCACGCGGGTTTTGCCGAGGCTGCGTCGCCAGGTGCCGACCACCCGGCCGCCCCGCACGACGGTCGCCTGGAAGACGCCGTTGCCACCCGGAATGATCGCCTGCCTGTGCTCCGGGTCGAGCATGAGCGTGCGGTCCTTGTAGCCGAGCAGGTATTCGTCGAAGCCGGGCAGGGCGACCATGTCGTCCACCGTGGTGCGGGGCGCGTCGAGCAGCGGGGTGTGCAGCACCGCCTCGGCGCCGTCGACGCGTGCCGTGGTCAGCTCGTCTCCGGTGGCGGCGATGGCCCGCTTGGCGTCGGCCGCCGTCAGGCCCGTCCAGCCGGCGAAGTCCTGCCGGGTGGTGGGGCCGTGACCACGGAAGTAGCGCAGCGCCAGGGTGGCCAGCGCCTCGTCCCGTTCCGGCTGGTGCTGCCCGGGCGCCCACTCGTCGAGCAGCGCGAACGTCTGCTCGGTGCCGATGCTGGGGGCGATGCAGGTGACGCCCCGCTGGGCCGCATACCACAGCAGGTGGTAGCCGCGTTGGCCGGCGCCGTCGATGCCGGCCCGCACCAGCGCGGCGACGCACTCGGCACGGGTCAGCCGGACGCCTCCGGCCAGGGTGGCGCCCAGCACGTCGGCCGCGCGATCCGCCTCGGCCTCGGACAGCCCGAGGAACTCCCGCCGGCGGGCCGCGCCGGCGAGGGCGCGTACGCCGGTCAACTCCAGCATCCAGCGGGCATCCTGGGCCGGCACCAGGTGGATGGTGCCGCGCATCGGCCAGGTCCGCAACGCCTCGCGGCGCTCCAGCGCGGCGTGCACGTCGGCGTGGGTGGACCCGGGCAGCCGGACGCCCAGCGACCACATGCCGCTGGCCAGGTCCTGTGCCTGCATGGCGCCGAACCACTGCACCACCTCGGCGACCCCGGCGGGCGGGGCGGCGGTGGGGTGGGGGCGCAGCCGGAGGCTGGTCATCCGCAACGCGAGCGCCTCGGCGCCGGTCAGCGCCGTCGAGCCGGTGGGTGCCACGAGATCGGCCTTTCCGTCGGTGGTCGACCGCAGCATAGGCCCGAGCACCGACATCCCGGCGCAGGTGACGCCAGTCTGCGACGATCATCGGCCGGCGCCCCTGATCGCGCTGCGCCAGCGCCGTTGATGGCGGAGCGCGATCCCCCGTTCAGGTACGCCGGCGCGGGGCGGCGACAGGTCGCCGGCACCGGTTGTCATCAGGATGGCGTTTTCCGACCCGTCGGAGAACTGTGACGGAGGCAACTTGCGGATATCTTGAGCAAGTTCGGCGCCGGTGGATGCGACCCGGTCAGCCCTGGCGGGGTTGCGGCACCCGGACCGCGGCCATGCCGGCGGCGGTGGCGGCCTCGATGCCCAGGTCCGCGTCCTCGAACACCAGACAGGAGCGCGGCGGTACGCCGAGCAGCTCGGCGGCGCGCAGGAACGGCTCCGGATCGGGCTTGGGACGGGTGTAGTCCCCGGCACAGACCAGCACGTCGAAGCGGTCCAGGATGCTCAGCGCGTCGAGGGAGGCGGTGACCGCCTCGCGGGTGCTGCCGGAGACCACCGCGAACGGGATCCGCCCGTGCGCGTCGTCGATGTGGTGCAGCACCCCGGGAATGCCGACCGCCGTGGGCAGCAGCTGCGCGAAGAGCGCCTCCCGGCGGGCGACGACGGCCTCCAGCGGCATGTTCAGCTGCTGCTGCTCGTTGAGGGCGGCGACGATGTCGGCGGTCGGCCGCCCGGCCCAGGCGTAGAAGAGCTCCTCGGGGAAGGCACAGCCCCACCCGTCGAGGGCCTGCCGCCAGGCCGTGTAGTGCTGAGGCATCGAGTCGACGATGGTGCCGTCGCAGTCGAAGAGGTAAGCCTGGAAGTCACCGGCGGGCAGGGGTAGCGTCACCGGACCAGGTTAGCCAGTGACGAGGGCGCGCCGTCCGGGCTCAGAGCCGGCGGTACATGACGAGCAGGTCGACGTATCCCTCGGTGGCGTGGTGGAAGCCCTCCGGGATCCGGCCGACCACCTCGAAGCCCAGCGACCGCCACAGCGCCACCGCGCGGGTGTTGACGGCCACCACCGCGTTGAACTGCATCGCCCGGTAGCCGTCGGCACGCGCCTGGTCGAGCACATACTCGCCCAGGGCCCGCCCGATCCCGCGCCCGGACGCCCGGGGGCGACCATGAAGCTGGCGTTGGCGACGTGGTCGCCGGGGCCGAGCTGGTTGGGAGTCAGCTTCGCCGATCCGAGCACCGTGCCGTCCGGGTCGACCGCGACCACGGTGCGCCCCGGCGCCGGCACCAGCCACATGGCCCGGGCGCGCGTCTCGTCGACGTCCCGGGGCCAGGTGTAGGTCTGCCCGGCCGAGACGATCTCGCGCAGGAAGGGCCAGATGCGGGGCCAGTCCCCGGCGGTCGCGATCCTGATCTCCATGGCCGCGAGCCTGCCAGCACGCGGCCGGTCGGGGCCAGTGGAGATGCGGCTGCTCACAGCAGGCCGGCGCGGTGTTTGTCGGCGCAAGCATCGGGTAGTCGCCGGAGTTGACCCCGAACCAGGAAGGACATCCGATGGCGGCACAGGTCAAGGTGGCGGTGATCTACTACAGCGCGACCGGCATCACGTACCAGATGGCCCAGGCGGCGTGTGAGGCGGCCGGCGACGCGGGCGCGGAGGTGCGGCTGCGCAAGGTACGCGAGCTGGCACCGGACGAGGCGATCCGCTCCAACTCCGGGTGGCAGGCGCACCGGCTGGAGACGCAGAACGTCGACGAGGCCGAGCCCGACGACCTGGCCTGGGCCGACGTGGTGATCTTCGGCTCGCCGACCCGGTTCGGCCTGGTCACCGCCCAGCTCAAGCAGTTCATCGACACCACCGGCCCGCTCTGGGAGAACGGGGTGCTGGCGGACAAGGTGTACTCGGCCTTCACGTCCACCGCCACGGAACACGGTGGGCAGGAGTCGACCCTGCTGTCGCTGTTCCACGTCTTCTACCACTGGGGCGGGATCGTGGTCGCCCCCGGGTACACCGAGCCGAGCCAGTTCACCGCCGGCAACCCGTACGGCGCGTCGCACACGAGCAACAACGGGGAGACCGCCCCGGGCCACGTCGCCCTGGCGGCGACGGCGCTGACCGCCAAGCGGGCGGTGCGGATCGGCGGCGCGCTCAAGCAGGGGCTGGCCGGCTGAGCCACGGAAACGGGTCGGGCGGCGGACAACACAGGGGCCACGGCGCGGCCAGCGCGGATCGGGGCCACCGCACAGCGCGGGACCAGCGGCCCGGGCGAGGGCTCTCAGACCCGCCCGGACCGCCGGCCGCCCACACCGCTACCCCGGATCGGCCCGGCTATGCCTGGCTCGCCGTGGACAGCTCGCCGGCCGGCGCCGGCAGCAGGTCCCGCAGCAGGTCGGTCAGGACCGCCACGCCGTCCGGGCTGAGCACCGACTCGGGATGGAACTGCACCCCGGCGAAGCCCCGCCCACGCAGCGCGTGCACCGCACCGTCGGTCTCGTCGCGGGCCAGCTCGACCGGGCCGTACGGGCTGTCGCGGCGGTCGTCGGCGGCGCGGGCGGTGAAGGTGGCGTAGAAGCCGACCCGGCGGGGTGCGCCGAAGAGCGGGACCGTGCGCTGCAACCCCTGATACGGCGCGTCCCGGCGGTGCACGGCCAACCCGAGCAGCCCGGCGAGGAGCTGGTGCCCGAGGCAGACGGCCAGCGTCGGATGCCCGGCATCCAGCAGCTCGGCCAGCAGGGTACGCAGCCTCGTCATCTTCTCCGTATCACCGGTCGGGTCGCCCGGCCCCGGCCCGACCACCACCAGGTCGTACGCCCGCACCCGCTCCTCGGCGTGCCACGGCCGGACGGTTACCGACAGCCCCAGCGCGCCCAGCTGATGAGCCAGCATGCCGGTGAAGGTGTCCTCGCCGTCGACGATGAGGGCCCGGCGGCCGGCCAGGGCGGGCAGGGCGAGGGTGCCCGGCGGACGCTGGTCCAGCCAGAACCGGGCCAGCGGGGCGTTGCGGGCGGCCAGCGCCGCGCGGACCTGCGGATCGTCGGCGAGCCGGACCGCCGGTT
Source organism: Micromonospora sp. WMMD1082 (assembly GCF_029626175.1). Taxonomy (NCBI): domain Bacteria; kingdom Bacillati; phylum Actinomycetota; class Actinomycetes; order Micromonosporales; family Micromonosporaceae; genus Micromonospora; species Micromonospora sp. WMMD1082. The sequence goes on from NZ_JARUBM010000002.1 coordinate 5,118,132, forward strand.
GCGGCCCGGCCGGTGCCTGCGGTCCCAGGCCGAGAGCGGCCAGCACCCCGGCGGCCTTGGCATGGGTCTCGGCGACCTCCGCGGCGGGGGTGGAGTGTCGCACCAGCGTCGCGCCGACCGGCACCCGCAGCTCACCGGTGGGGGACAGCTCGGCCGTGCGGATGAGGATGGGCGCGTCGAGGGTCTGCCGGCCCGTGTCGTCGTGGCCGAGCAGGGCCAGCACGCCGGAGTAGTAGCGACGGCCGGTGCCTTCGTGCCGGGCGATCACGCGGCAGGCGTTCTCCATCGGACTGCCGGTCACGGTCGGCGCGAACATCGTCTCCCGCAGCACGTCCCGGACGTCCTTCGCGCCGTGGCCGGCGAGCAGGTACTCGGTGTGCGCCAGGTGCGACATCTCCTTCAGGTACGGCCCGACCACCTGCCCGCCCCGCTCGGCCACGGTGGCCATCATCTTCAGCTCCTCGTCGAGGACCATGTACAGCTCCTCGGTCTCCTTGGTGTCGGCGAGGAAGCGCAGCAGGGCGGCCCGGTCGGCGGCGGCCCCGGTGTGCCGGAAGGTGCCGCTGATCGGATTCATCATCACCAGCCCGTCGTCGACGCTGACGTGACGCTCGGGGCTGGCACCGACCAGGGTGCGCGCGCCGGTGTGCACCACGAACGTCCAGTAGGCGCCCCGCTCCCGCAGCAGCAGCGATCGCAGCGCGGCCAGCGCGGCGGTCAGCGGCGCACCCTGCACCCGGGCACGCAGGGTGCGGTGGATGACGAAGTTGGCGCCCTCACCGCGGCCGATCTCCTCGGTGAGCACCCGGGACACGGCGGCCGCGTATGCGTCGTCGGTGATGTCGAAGGCGGCGCCGGTGGTGCGTACTGGCGTGTCGGGCAGCGCCCGGCAAGCGGTGGCCAGCGGTACCCGGTGATGGCGTTCGATCCGCAGGCACTCCAGCGGTACACCGTCGTCGACGCAGGCGAAGCCCCGCTCGGCGATCTGCCGGTAGGGCACCAGGGCCAGCGTCGCCGGGCCGGCAGTCGCGTCGGGCAGCGGGATGTCGGCGAGCCGGTCCACGGTCCGCACGGTGCCGGTGAACAGGTCGAGGTGGTCGGCGCCGTCGCGGCGTACCAGCGCGAACGGGCCGGGATCGGTGCCGGCGGCGAGCGCGGCGAGCAGGTCGGTCAGGGGGTCCATCGGTCGGTCTCCTCGGGCCGGGCCGCCGCCGTCGGAGGCGGCCCACGGGCCGGGACTGACCGGCGGCCGCCTCGTCGGGCGGCCGCGTGGGAAGAGCTACGCGCGGGGGTGGGCCGCCGGGTCGGCGGGCCACCAGCAAGACAATCGCGCGGGCATGTGGTCATCCTACGCGTCGCACGGACGGCGCGGAAGCCGATCGGCGTACCCGGGTGCCCGGTGACGTTGTCGCGTCGGGATCACCGGGTACGTTGACCGGCGATGAAGATTCTCGCGCTGGACCTGGGCACCTCGTCGGTGCGAGGGCTCGTGCTGGACGGCGATGCCCGGCCGCAGCCGGGGGCACTGGCGCGTCGCGGCGTGGTGCTCACGGTCGACGACGAGGGCGGCGGAACCCTCGACGCCCGGGGCTACCTGGCCTGTCTGGTCGAGTGCCTGGACGAGCTGAGCGGGCAGGGCCGGCTGGACGGCGTGGAGCTGGTGGCGATCAGCGGCCAGTGGCACTCGGTGTTGCCGCTGGACGCGGCCGGTGAGCCCCTCGGCCCGGTGCTGACCTGGCTGGACACGCGACCCGTGCCGTCGGCGGCGGCCACCGGCCCGGCCGACCCGGACGCCTTCCACCAGCGCACCGGCACCTGGTGGCACCGCTGCTACTGGTCGGTGCGGATGCCCTGGCTGCGGGCGCACACGGGCGCCCGGGTGGCCCGCTTCACCGGCCTGGTGGAGTACGTGCTGGCCCAGCTGCTCACCGACGCGCCGATGTCGATGTCCCAGGCCTCGGGCACCGGCCTGCTGGATCTGCGCACCCTGGACTGGGACGCCGAGGCCCGCGCGCTGGCCGGCAGCCACGGTGCGGACCTTCCCGAGCTGGCCCCCCGGGACTGGCACGGCCGGCTGCGCGCCGAGTACGCCCGGCGGTGGCCCGCGCTGGCGCGGGCGCGGTGGGCCCCGCCGCTCGGTGACGGTGCCGCCTCCAACGTCGGCTCCGGCTGCGTCGAGCCCACCCGGGCCGCGGTGACCGTCGGCACATCCTCGGCGGTGCGGCTGTTGCAGCGGATGCCCGCACACACCGACTTGACGGCCCTGCCGCACCGGCTGTGGCGCTACCGCGTCGACCACGACCACGTGGTCACCGGGGCGGCGTACTCCTCCGGCGGGAACCTGTTCGCCTGGGCCGAGCGGGAACTGCGGTTGCCCACCGGCACGGCGCTGGACGCGGCGCTGGCGTCGTTGCCGCCCGACGGGGGCCGGCCGGCGGACATCCACTTCGGCGGCGACCGCCCACCGGGCGGCCAGCCCGCCGGCCTGGGTGAGCTGCGCGGGCTGGGCTTCGGCACCACGGCCGTGGAGATGCTGGCCGGGCTCATGTACGGGGTGTGTGAGCAGGTCGTCGACGACCTGGCGGTGCTGGAGTCCACGGTGGGCCGGCCGGTGGAGGTGGTCCTCGGGGGTGGTGCGATGGCCGCGTCGGTGTGGTGGCGACAGGCCTTCGCGGCGGTGCTGGCACCCCGGCGGGTCCGGTTCGGGCGGCACCCGGAGATCGGGGCGACCGGCGCGGCGCTGGTGGCCACCGGCCGGATCGCCGATGCCGTGACGGTGGCCGACATCGGCCGGACGGGTGATCAAGCCTCGGCGACCTCGGCATAGGGTGGCGCCGGCGGTGCCCTTCCTGAACCCTTCGTAAGGGCAGGGCGTTGACACTGCTCGGGGGCCTGGTTGGATGGACGGCGCTCCCCGGGCCGCGGCGGACGCGTGGGGGGAGGAGGAACGTGTGGGTGTAGGACCGGAGCAGGCGCACGGCGTGTCGCAACACCGCCGGCGCCGGTTCGACGTCCGGGTGGTACCCCACCGGCGTCGCTCCCCCCTGCGCCTGCAGGACTGGCGGATGCGCACCAAGCTGGCGACGGTGCTGGTCATCCCCTCGGTCGCCTTCCTGGTGCTGGCGGGTGTGCAGACCCAGAGCCTGGTCAGCCGGGCCAGCACGCTGGGCGACTTCGCCGCGCAGGTCGGCATCGGGCGGGAGATCACCGCGTTGACGCACCGGCTGCAACAGGAGCGTGACCGTACCGCCGGCGAGCTGCCCGCCCTGCGTGCCTCCGGCGAGGAGGAGAACGAGGAACTGCTGGCCACGCTGCAGCCGTATCGGGACGCCTCCGACCAGGCGGCGGCGGATCTGCGGGAGGCCGCCGTGCCGCTGGCCGAGGCGGACGCCTCCTGGCGCGACGTCTACGTGGTGGCCTCGCAGGCGTACCAGCAGATCGGGTACATCCGCAACACGATGACCACCGTGCTGCTCAGCGACGACACCATCCTCGGCAACTACCACCGGGCGGTCGACGCGCTGCTGGCCCTGCTCGCACAGCCGACGCCCGGCGCGGACCGGCCGGAGCTGTCCGACGCGGTGCTGCGGTACGTACAGTTCGCTCGGGCGAAGGAACTCTCCTCGCGGGTGCGGGCGGAGCTGTACGCGGCGGCCCGCGCCGGCAGCTACGACTCCCAGGACGCGGCCCAGCTGCCCGACCTCCGGGCGCGTCAGCTGACCGCGCTCGGCGCGTTCCGGATCGCGGCGACGGGCGCGCAGGTGAACCGCTACGACCAGATCAGCCTGGATCCGGCCTTCGTCGCCGCCGCGCGGATGGAGGAGCAGGCGCTGTCCCAGGGCACCGCCGGGTCGTCGGTGCTGAACGCGGAGCAGTGGTGGAACGCCAGCGAGGAGCGCCACGAGCTGTTGCAGCGGTACGAGTCGGAGGTGTTGGCCGCGTCGGCGCGCCAGGCCGACGACGCGAGCGAGACCCAGCTGCGCGAGACGCTGCTGGTGGTCGGCGTGATCATCACGGTACTGATGGTGGCGTTGGTGATCTCGGTGCTGATCGGCCGGTCGCTGGCCCGGTCGATCCGGCTGCTGCGGTCGCAGGCGCTGCGGATCGCGCAGATCGAGCTGCCCGAGGCGCTGTCCCGGCTGCGGTCGGTCTCCGGTGGCGTGCCGCCGATCGAGGTCTCGCCGGCGGTCGTGCGCTCGCTCGACGAGATCGGTGAGCTGGCCGAGGCGTTCGTCGCGGTGCACCGCAGCGCGGTCGGGGTGGCCGTCGAGCAGGCGACCATGCGGCGCAACGTCAACGCGATGTTCGTCAACCTCGCCCGACGCAGCCAGGTGCTGGTGGAGCGGCAGCTGGAGCTGCTCGACGACCTGGAGCGCGAGGAGGGCGACCCGGAGCAGCTGGAGAACCTGTTCAAGCTGGACCACCTCGCCGCGCGCATGCGCCGTAACGACGAGAGCCTGCTCGTGCTGGCCGGCACCGAGTCGACCCGCCGGTGGAACCGGCCGGTCGGGCTGAGCGCGGTGCTGCTGGCGGCCAGCGCCGAGATCGAGCAGTACCAGCGGGTGCGGCACGAGGCGGTGGCGGACCTGCACGTCGTCGGGCACGCCGTGGGTGAGCTGGTGCACCTGCTCGCCGAGCTGCTGGAGAACGCGACCGCGTTCTCCCGGCCGGACACCATCGTGCAGGTGATGGCCCGGGCGGAGGGGCCCGGAGCGGTGATCGAGATCGCCGACCAGGGCCTGGGCATGAGTCCGACGGCGCTGGCCGAGGCGAACGCCGTCCTGGCCGCACCACCGACCGCGGACGTGGCGACCGTCGAGCGGATGGGTCTCTTCGTGGTCAGCCACCTCGCCGCCCGGCACGGGATCGAGGTGCGGCTGCACGGTGGGGCCGGCGGGCTGGTCGTCCGGGTGCGGCTACCGGGTGTGCTGCTCGCCGCGGCGCCACCGCCGAGCCTCGACCCGGCGCCGTCACCGCGAGGGCTGCCCGGCGCGACGCCGCGACCGGGCGCGCCGAGGAACCCCGGACCGGCGGATCTGCCGGTGGCCGGCCGGCGACCGACCACGGTGCCCCGCCAGGCACGCCCGGTGCCGGTACGCGCGGAGGACGTGCTCGCGCCGGCCGTGGCGCCGGCGGCCGGCGGTGGCGGTTGGTGGTCCCGGGAGGGACCGTCGCCGGTGGTGCCGGCGGTCGGTGCCGGGACGCCGGCGCCGCCGGCGGTGCCGGTGACCGCCGGAACGAACGAGCGTGGCCTGCCGGTCCGGGTGCCCATGGCGCAGCTGAGCGCCGTCACCCAGCCGGCTCGCCCGGAACAGCAGCCGGTGCCCCGGCCCGACCCGGATCCGGAGGCGGTCGGCGGCATGTTGTCCAGGTTGTACAGCGGTGTACGGCAGGCCGAGGCTGAGGAGACCACCGAGATACCCATGCCACCGCCCGGGGTATGGAGCGAAGGAGGACGAAGGTGACCACGTTGTCGCAGGAGGCTCGGGATCTGAGCTGGCTGGTCAGCGCGTTCGCGGATCGGGTGCCGGGTGTGGCGCACGCGGTGGTGGTCTCCTCCGACGGGCTGCTGGTCGCGATATCCGACAACCTGCCACGTGACCATGCCGACAAGCTCGCCGCGGTGACGTCCGGACTGATGAGCATCACCGCCGGTGCCGCCCAGATGTTCGACGGGGACGTGGTCAAGCAGACCGTGGTCGAGATGGGCCGCGGCTACTTCCTGGTGATGCAGGTGCGCGACGGTTCGATCCTGGCCACCCTCGCCGCGGCGGATGCCGACATCGGCGTGGTCGGCTACGAGATGGCCCGGCTCGCCAAGCAGGCGGGCGAGATGCTGACCCCGGCGCTGCGTGCCGAGTTGCAGCAGGCCCTGCCCCGCTGACCCGGCTCCGCCGTGCCGCCGGCCGCCTGTCCGGCGGCGGGCGGCCCGGTGCGCCGCCGCCCGCCAACCGGCGGCGTAACCGGTCAGCGCAGGCCGAGGGCGCCGGGTGCGGCGGGCCGGGAGGCGAGCCACCAGGCGATGGTGGCGGCGACGGCGACGACCCCGCTGAACACGAACGGTGCCTCGATGCCGGCCCGGGCGGCCAGCGCACCGCCGGCCAGCGCGCCCAGCGCGGTGCAGCCGTAGGTGACCAGGCGGGAGGCGGCGACGACCCGGCCGAGCAGTCCACCCGGCACGAGCCGCTGCCGTACGGAGAGCGCGGCGACGTTGAGCACGGCGAACGCCGCGCTGGTGGTGACCACCACGACCACCGCGGCGGCGCGGTCGGCGGCGACGGCCAACAGCAGGGGCACGCCGGCGGTGACCGCCATCGACCAGGTGAGCACGGTGCGGTGCCGGAACCGGGCGATCAGCCGGTCGGCGGTGAACGAGCCGACCAGGCCGCCGGCCGCGCCGGTGGCCAGGAGCAGACCGAAGCCGACCGCGCCGAGGCCGAGGGCGTCGCGGGCGTAGAGCACGAAGATCGCGAACCAGGCGGTGTCGGCGGCGGCCACGGCGGCGGTGACCAGCACCAGCGTGCGCAGCATCGGCTGGCGCAGCAGCCAGCGCAGGCCGGCCAGGATGCCGTCGCGTCCGGCGGTCGACGGGTCGCCGCCGCCGGTGGCGGCGGTGGCCCGGTGGGCCAGGGTCAGCGGCAGGGAGAGCACGAGCATCACGGCCAGCGCCAGGGCGGCGCCGTTGACGGCGAACGGGATGGCGGCGCCGAGCACGAACAGCAGGGCGCCCACCGGCGGGCCGGCGAACTCGTTGCCGACGATCTCACCGGCGACGAGCCGGCCGTTGGCCTTCTCCAACTGGGCGTCGGGGACGAGCCGGGGTACGGCGGTCTGCGCGGCCGTGTCACGGATGGTCTCGCCGACGCCGAGCAGGAACGCGGCGGCGACGACCAGGGCGATGCTCGCCCAGCCCAGGACGACGGCGGTGGCGAGGATGCCCAGCACGACGACCCGGCCGGTGTCGGCGGCGGTCAGCAGCGTACGCGCGCCCTGGCGGTCGGCGAGGGCGCCGGCGAGCAGACCGGAGACGAGCCAGGGCAGGAACTGGGCGGCGGCGACGGCGGCGACCGCCAGCGGGTCGTCGGTGAGCGTGGCGGCGAGCAGCGGGAACGCGGCCACCCGGATCCCGTCACCCAGGTTGGCCAGTGCGGCGGCGCTCCAGAAGGTCCAGAACGGCCGGCCCAATGATGCATCGCGACGACTCATGCCGGAGACTCTAGATGCCATGGTGGGTGTCGGTGTCCGCCCACCGGCTGGCCGCGTCCGTGGGAGAACCCCCTGCTGACGCCTGGCGTCTTGGCTTGCAGCAGGGGGCCCTTCCGCACACCTCAGAGGGCGTTGTCGGCGATGACCTGGCGGTACCAGTGGGCGCTGCGCTTGAACACCCGGCGTTGGGTGGGGTAGTCGACGTAGATCAGGCCCCAGCGCTGGTCGTAGCCCTCGGCCCACTCGAAGTTGTCGAGCAGGGACCAGACGTGGAAGCTCTCCAGCGGCACCCCGTCGGTGACGGCGCGGTGGGCGGCGGCGAGGTGGTCGCGCAGGAAGCTGACCCGGCCGGCGTCGTCGACGGTGCCGTCGGCGGCGAGGACGTCGGGGGTGGGCAGGCCGTTCTCGGTGACGGTGAGCGGGATGGGCCCGTAGTCGCGGGTGACCCGGGTCAGGATGTCGTACATCCCGTCCGGGTAGATCTGCTGCCACTCCGCCTCGGAGGTGGGCCAGCGGCGTTCGGTGCCGCCGGCACTGGTGACGTAGATCGGAGTGTAGTACTGCACCGCGAGCAGGTCGACGGGGGAAGAAATGATCTCCAGGTCGCCGTCGCGGATGCCGCGCACCATCCGGCTGTCCGGCCCGAGGTCGGCCAGCACGTCGGCCGGGTAGCTGCCCTTGAGCGCGGAGTCGAGGTAGAGGCGGTTCTCGTAGCCGTCGTAGAGGCGGGCGGCCTCGGCGGCGGGGGAGGAGCCGTCGACGGGGGAGTCGTCGGCGGGGTAGCAGGGGTGCAGGTTGAAGGCCGGGCCGATACGACCGGTGCCGCCGGTGGCGCGCAGGGCGCGTACGGCGAGGCCGTGCGCGAGCTGCAGGTGGTGGGCGACCAGGTAGGCGGCGTCCGGATCCCGATGGCCGGGGGCGTGGTGGCCGAAGAGGTAGCCGTTCTGCACCACGGTCTTGGGTTCGTTGATGGTCAGCCAGACCGGTACCCGTTCGCCCAGGGCGGCGAAGACGATGTCGGCGTAGTCGGCGAAACGGTAGGCGACGTCGCGGGACTCCCAGCCGCCGGCGTCCTGGAGGGCCTGCGGAAGATCCCAGTGGAACAGCGTCGCCATCGGTGCGATGCCCCGCTCGTGCAGGCCGTCGACGAGGCGGCGGTAGAAGTCGAGGCCGCGCTGGTTGGCGGCGCCGGTGCCGTCGGGCTGGATGCGCGGCCAGGAGATGGAGAACCGGTAGCTGCGCAGCCCCAGGTCGCGCATCAGATCGAGGTCGTCGGCGTAGCGATGGTAGTGGTCCGCGGCGACGTCGCCGGTGTCGCCGTTGCGAATGCGCCCCGGCGTGTGGCTGAAGGTGTCCCAGATCGACTCGCCGCGGCCGTCCTCCTTGGCGGCACCTTCGATCTGGTACGCGGAGGTCGCCGCGCCCCAGCCGAAGTCGGGCGGGAAGTGCAGCCGCGTGGCCGCGCTCGGTGCCGTGGCGGTGTGATCCTCGGCGTCGCCGGGCTCGCAGCCGCCGAGGCCGGTGGCGGCGGTGCCGAGGACGGCGCCGGCCGGGGTGGCGGCGGTGGCCGAGAGGGCGGCGTGGCGCAGCAGGTGCCGCCTGGTGAGTATCGACATGGGTTCTCCTCGTGGATGGGTATGACCGCCTGAGCCCGGGAGCGCTCCCAACATAGAGTAGAGGGTCGGCGGTCCCCGCCGGGCCCGGGTTGTCGCGGGGGTGGGCGGACGGCCGCGGCGGCGGTGACGTGAAGGGGGGACGTGCGCTGACCGGTCGGGCGTCGGGGGTGCGGCGGGACCGGGTGCGCCGAGTTCCGCGGGCGGACCGGCGGTGCGCGCCCGGGCGGTCGGCGGGGCGTCGCGGATGGCGGTCGGCGGGCGGGTCGACTGCCGTGCGGGGCGCGCGGGTGATGCGCGTCTGACCCGTCGGCCTCTTTTCCCATCGTGAACGGGGGTTTAGTGTGGGGACGGGGGAGGGCAACCCCCGTCCCCACCATGTTGCGGTACACGCACATGCGGATTGGCGTCCCAGTAGTGCGTGTCGCGCGGGAGCCGGGCCACGCGAGTGGCTTGAGGATCCACCTCCCTCCACTTAGGTGGGGCGACGGCTGACGGCGGTGTCCGGGCTGGCCCGCCGTCGGCCTGCGGTCTGTGAACCCCGGTGCCGTGGGCACGACTCCGGGTGATCTTCTGGGTGGAACTCTGTCGATGGAAGCGCTCCCATCAACGTTGCTGCGACTGTAACGCCCGTCACGGCTTTGTGAAAGCCCCAAAACGAGATCGAAACAACCCAGTGTTTCCGGAAGTCCCGTCTCTGGTGCTGGGAGCGCTTCCATGGCACACTGTCGATCGACCGCGCGGAGCCAAGGTTTGCGTGAGCCGCGGGTCGCCGAGGGCTTCCGGCGCGTCCGGTACGGCGTCCTGCCAGCAGCGGAGCAGCAGTCGTCCACACCGTGCCCCGCCGCGCCGGCCCGCTGTGCGGGCCGCAGAGACCACCATCCACTGGCGCCTCGGCGGACCTGTCGTTCGAGGCGGCATCGCCGGGGCGGCACCGCCACCGGCCTGCTCCGAGGAGACACGCGCAGATGAGAAATCTGGCTAGACGTCGGCGCCTGGCGTGGCTCGCCGCCGCGGCGCTGGCGATCGGCGGGGTGACCGTACCCGCTGCCGCCGCGCAGGCCGCTCCGGCCTGCGACGTGGTCTATCAGACCAACGACTGGAGCACCGGCTTCACCGCCAACATCACCATCAGAAACCTCGGCGACCCGATCAACGGCTGGACGTTACGGTTCGCCTTCCCCGGCAATCAGCGGGTAAGCCAGGGCTGGTCCGCCCGGTGGAGCCAGAGCGGCAACGAGGTGACCGCCGTCAACGAGTCGTACAACGGCAACCTCGCCACCGGAGCCAGCACCTCCATCGGCTTCAACGGCTCCTACACCGGCAGCAACCCGCAGCCGACGTCGTTCTCGGTCAACGGGGTCACCTGTGGCGGTGCGGCACAGCAGCCGCCGACGGTGAGCCTGTCGGTGCCCGCCGGCCCGTTCGTGGCACCGGCCACCGTGCCGCTGACCGCCACCGCCAGCGACGCGGACGGCACCATCTCCCGGGTCGAGTTCTACCGCAACGGCCTGCTGGTCAACACCGACACCACGGCACCGTACGCGTACACCCTGGAGAACCTGCCGGCCGGTGACTACACCGTGCAGGCCCGGGCGTACGACGACGCCGAACTCAGCGCGGTCGACGAGAAGTCGTTCACCGTCACCGCCGCCACCTCGCCGGCCCTGGTGGCCACCCCCACCGCGCTGAGCGTGCCCGAGGGCGGCAGCTCCACCTTCACCCTCACGCTGAACCGGGCACCCACCTCGAACGTCGCGGTGACCGTCGCCCGCACCGGTGACACCGACATCAGCGTCACGCCGACCTCGCTGACGTTGACCCCGTCCACCTGGAACACCGGGGCCACCGTGACCGTCCGGGCGGCCGAGGACGCCGACACGGTGGGCGGCACCGCCACCATCACCGCCTCGGCGACCGGCCACACGCCGGCGACCGTCACCGTCACCGAGATCGACAACGACGTGCCCGGTGGTGGCGACGGCGAGTACGTGGAGCGGTTCCTCACCCAGTACGGAAAGATCAAGAACTCGGGCTACTTCAGCCCCGAGGGCGTGCCGTACCACTCCATCGAGACGCTCATCGTCGAGGCGCCCGACCACGGCCACGAGACCACCTCCGAGGCGTTCAGCTTCTGGCTGTGGCTGGAGGCCTACTACGGCCGGGTGACCCAGAACTGGACGCCGTTCAACAACGCCTGGACGGTGATGGAGAGGTACATCATCCCCTCCACGGCCGACCAGCCCACCGCCGGTGCCTCGGGCGACGCGCAGTACGCCGCCGAGCACGACCTGCCCAGCCAGTACCCGTCACAGCTGGAACCGTCGGTCCCGGTCGGGCAGGACCCGCTGCGCAACGAGCTGCAGTCCACCTACGGCACCGGTTCCATCTACGGCATGCACTGGCTGCTGGACGTGGACAACGTCTACGGCTACGGCCGCTGCGGCGACGGCACCACCCGCCCGGCATACATCAACACCTTCCAGCGGGGCACCCAGGAGTCGGTGTGGGAGACCGTGCCGCAGCCCTCCTGCGACACCTTCCGCCACGGCGGCCCGAACGGCTACCTGGACCTGTTCATCCGCGAGTCGGACGCGCCGGCACGGCAGTGGAAGTACACCAACGCCCCGGACGCCGACGCCCGGGCCGTGCAGGCCGCGTACTGGGCCCTGACCTGGGCCAAGGAGCAGAACAAGGCGGCCGACGTGGCGGCCACCGTGACCAAGGCCGCCAGGATGGGCGACTACCTGCGCTACGCCCTGTTCGACAAGTACTTCAAGCGGATCGGCAACTGCGTCGGGGCCAGCGCCTGCCCGGCGGGCAGCGGCCGGGAGTCGGCGCACTACCTGCTCTCCTGGTACTACGCCTGGGGTGGCGCGTACGAGACCAGCCAGAACTGGTCGTGGCGGATCGGTTCCAGCCACAGCCATTTCGGCTACCAGAACCCGTTCGCGGCCTGGGCGTTGACCAACGTCGCCGAACTGCGGCCGCGGTCGTCGAGCGCGGCGGCGGACTGGACCAACAGCTTCAACCGGCAGCTGGAGTTCTACACCTGGCTCCAGTCGGCCGAGGGCGGCATCGCCGGTGGCGCGACCAACAGCTGGGGCGGGCACTACGGCCAGCCGCCGGCCGGTACGGCCACCTTCTACGGCATGTTCTACGACGAGGACCCGGTCTACAACGACCCGCCGTCGAACCAGTGGTTCGGCATGCAGGCCTGGTCGATGCAGCGCATCGCCGAGCTGTACCTGGTCTCCGGCAACGCCCAGGCCAAGGCGCTGCTGGACCGGTGGGTGCCGTGGGCGATCGCCCACACCACGCTGGGCGCGGACTGGGCCATCCCGTCCGAGCTGAGCTGGAGCGGGCAGCCCAACAACTGGAACGCGAACAACCCGCAGCCGAACACCAACCTGCACGTCGAGGTGACGGGTACCGGCCAGGACGTCGGCGTCGCCGCCGCCTACGCCCGCACCCTCATCGCGTACGCGGCGCGCTCGGGCGACACCGCGGCGAAGAACACCGCCAAGGGGCTGCTGGACGCGCTGCACGCGGCCAGTGACGCCCAGGGCGTGTCGACGGTGGAGACGCGGGGCGACTACGAGCGCTTCGACGACGTCTACAACGCCACCACCGGGCAGGGCCTGTACATCCCGCCGGGTTGGAGCGGCCGGATGCCCAACGGCGACCAGATCGCCCCCGGCAAGAGCTTCGTCGACATCCGGTCGTTCTACAAGTCCGACCCGGCGTGGCCGAAGGTCCAGGCGTACCTCGACGGTGGGCCGGCGCCCGAGTTCCGTTACCACCGCTTCTGGGCCCAGGCGGACGTCGCCATGGCCTACGCCGACTACGGGACGTTGTTCCCCGACGGCTGAACGAACTCCTCCGGGTGGGCGGTGACCCACCCGGAGGCTCCGGCCGGGCCTCGGGGGTAGAGGCAGGACCGGCCGGACGGCCTGACACCCACGGTCAGGCCGGGGTGGGTCGGCCCTCTGGCCGACGCAGCGGAGCGGTCGGCCCACCCCACCGCCCCCTTAGGGCACGGCGCGCACATCGCGAAAAAAAGTGGCCGCCCTGGGATCACAACCCGGCCCGGGACGGAGTAACGTACATCACCGGAGAGGCCGCTCCCCCCGTGGCGGCCTCTCCCTTATTTTTCCCGTTCCTGGCGCTCCGGCTCCCGCGCCGGCGCGGCGTCGTCCACCGCCGTCGCCGCCGGATCGCCGCCCGGCGTGACCGGGTGCCGCAGCCCCGGATGATCGGCCGGCAACGACCGGCGCACCACCGCCCAGCTGACCGCCAACGCCGCCGCCACCAGCGGCCAGGTCAGCCCCACCCGGGCCGCGGTCAACGCGAGCACCTGCCCGCCGAGATACAACGGCAGGAACACCGCCACCCGCAGCACGTAGGTCGCCGTCCACACCCAGCTGCCCCGCCCGTACGCCCGCAGCAGCGCCGGATCGCGTCGCCAGCGCCCGCGTTGCCCGAGCGCCGTGCCGACGACCACCCCGAGCAGCGGCCAACGCACCACGATGCTGACCGCCCACGCCAGGGCGCTGGCGGTGTTGGCCAGCAACTGCACGAGGAAGAAGTCCGCGGCGCGTCCCGTACGCGCCACGACGAGCGCGGCCACGCAGACCGCGAGCAACCCGAGCAGCACCGACCGGGGCCGGTCACCCCGGCGCAACCGCCACCCGGCCACCACCGCCCCGGTGGCCAGGGCCGCGACCACCCCGACGGCGACCGACTGGCCGGCCAGCAGCCAGCCCGCCGTGAACGCGACGGGCGGCAGGGTGGCGTCGACGGCTCCCCGGCGCCCGCCGAGCAGATCGGCCAGTGACTCGGGCCGCCCGACCGTCGCGGCGTCCCGTTCCGACGTACCGGTCACGGCACCTCCTTTGCCTGCGGCCCAACCTATCCCCACGCGACCGGCGGGCCACCGGCCGGCCGACGGGCGCGTGCCGCTAAGTTGTGCGGGTGCGCGTGACGCCCAGGGGTGGGACTGCGGTCTGGTTGGTCGTGCTGGCCCTGGTCCAGACGGCGGCCTTCATCGTCGTCTGGCGATTTGCCCTACACGTCGAGACCGGGCAGTGGATCGACACGGTGGCGCTCACCGGCAACCGGATCGGCCGCGACCACATCGAGGATCCGGTCGACCGGATCCTCAACGCCATGTCCGTGGTGTCGCTGCTGGCGGTCACCGGGCTGATCGGGTTCATCGCGCTGATCCGGGGCCGGATCGCCCTGGCCATCGCCGCCACGCTGCTGATCGCCGGCGCCAACGTCACCACCCAACTGCTCAAGTACGGCCTGACCCGTCCCGACCTCGGCATCGACCTGGAGCGGGCGTACGTCGGCAACAGCCTGCCCAGCGGGCACACCACCGTCGCCGCGTCGGTGGCCGTGGCCCTGGTGCTCGTGCTGCCGCCGAAGGCGCGGCCCGTGGCCGCCGTGATCGGTGCCGGCTACGCCGCGACCGCTGGCGTGGCCACCCTGTCCGCGGGCTGGCACCGGCCCAGCGACGCGGTGGCCGCCTTCCTCGTGGTGGGGATCTGGGCGGCGCTGGCCGGCCTGCTGCTGCTGGTCGCCCAGCGCGAACGGGCGAAGGTCGCACCGGGGGACGCGCACCGCCGCACGGTGCTGCTGCTGGGCGTGGGCGGCCTGCTGGCGATCGCCGGCTGCGTGCTGGCGCTGTCCTGGCTGGTGGAGCTGCGAGCCACCCCACCGGCGGAGCTGACCCGCCGGCCGCTGTTCGTCGGCTACGCGGGCAGCGCCGCCGGCATCGCCGGCTCCATGGGGGTGGTGATGGCGCTCGTGCTCACCGCCGTGCACCGGCTCGTGCCCCGCTATCAGGGCTGAGCGGTGCACACGGTGCGAGCGGCGTTCCGGGCCGAGTGCGGCCGGCTCGGCGACGTGCTTCGCACCCTCGACCGGGCGGACCTCGACCGCCCGACCCGCTGCGCGCCGTGGACGGTGGCCGAGCTGCTGGCCCACGTGCACACCGGCGCCGCACGGCTGGCGGACATGCTGGCCGCCCCGGCACTCACCCCGGCACGCGTCGATGCCACCGGCTACTTCGGTGCGGCGAAGTTCACCCCGGAGGTCGACGCCGCCCGGATCGAGGCAGCGCAGGTCGAGCCCGGCCGCAGTCGGGCGGTGCAGGTCGGGACCGGCCGCGCTGGAGCGTCGCTGAGCCGGCCCGGCTCGGTGCTGGCGGTGGACTTCGACCGGGTCTGGCGAGCCACCCTCGCCGCGGTTGACGCGCACCCGCCCGACCGGGTGGTACGCACCCGACACGGCGACGCGATGACGGCGACGGAGTTCCTGCGTACCCGCGTGGTCGAGGTGGGCGTGCACGGCCTGGACCTGGCCGCGGCGCTGGACCGGCCGCCGTGGCTGACCACCGCCGCCGGCCGGGTGATCGCCGCGCTGCTCACCGGCGGCCGGGCGCTGCCCCCGGAACTGGGCTGGGACCGGTTGACCCTGATCGCCAAGGCCACCGGCCGCGCTGCCCGCAGCCCCGCCGAGCAGGTCGCCCTGGACGCCGCCGGCATCCGGCTGCTCTCCTTCGGCCGGTGACCGACCGGCCGGTGCGTGCCGCTGCCGGGACGCCCCGATGGATGACGTGTGGCGAGTGCCCTGTCGAGCTGAACCGTCTGGGCTATCGCGGTGCGGTCAGGCAAGCGCGGCATCTCGCGCGCCTGGCGGTGACCGCGCCCGGCGTCGAAGTCTGGTACGGCAGCGCCGACCGGCTGCAGGTCGACGTGGGCGTAGCGGATCCAGTGCCCTTCGGCGGTGCGGGACGTGTTTGGGTGCGTTTCTTGTCGCCCGGGCGACAAGAAACGCACCCAATCGAGGGAGGTCGTACCGGTGGCCGAGCACGGACAGCCGGGGCGGCCGGCGGCATCGGCCACCCTCAACGTGGCCAGCGCAGCGGGCCGGGGTGCACCGACCACAGGATCCGCCGCCACCGTGACCGGGCGGCGCGCAGCGCGCCGGTGTAGACGGTGGCCGCGTCGGCGGCGGTGTCGGCCTGGGCGTCGGTGACACCGCCGGGGGCGAATCCGACCTGGTTCACCAGCCGGGCCACCTCGTCGACCGCGCGGTACGCCGCCAGCGCCGGTTCACCGCCGGTGCCGTCCCGTCCGGCGGTGACGGTGACGTCACCGGCACCCGGACCGGCCACCGCGGCGGTGCCGTCCCGTCCGGCGATGCCGTCCCGTCCGGCGATGCCGTCCCGTCCGGCGATGCCGTCCCGTCCGGCGGTGCCGTCCCGCACGGCAATGCCGTCCCGCCCGGCAATGGCGTCCCGCCCGGCAATGGCGTCCTGCCCGGCGGTGCCGGCACCGCCGGCACCAGCGGCGTCCGGCCGGGGCGGCGGCCGTCCGGTGGTACGGCCGGCAGCCGGAACCAGGGCGGCGGCCAGGGCGTGCCGGGCCTGCTCGGCGACCTCGGTGGCGGACAGGTCGACGGCGACCGGCTGGCCGGCCAGGCGCAACGCGTCGGTCAGCTCCCGCCAGGCGCCGGCGATGCGGTGGCGGGGGTCGCCCCGGTACAGCCGGTTGCGGGTCTGCGCCCGGCGCAACCCGGCGAGGGCGGCCAGCGATGCCACGACCACGAGCACCAGCCCACCACCGGTGCCGGCGGCGAGCACCGGTGTCGACACGCCACCGCCGTCGGCGGGGCCGGTGGGGGCGGCCTGCGGTGGCGGCGAGGCGGTCGGTTCCAGGGTGGGCTCCGGCTGCTCCGACGGGGGCGGGTCCTCCGGCTGGGGGCGGAAGTCCGCCTCCACCGGCCGGGGCTCGTCGTCCGGCCGGGGCAGCGGGTCGAACGGTACCCAGCCCAGCCCGTCGAAGAGCACCTCCGGCCAGGCGTACGCGTCGGCGGCCCGCACCGGGCCCGACCCGGGGGCGGCGAACCCGACCACCACCCGGGTCGGCAGCCCGGTCAGCCGTCCCAGCACGGCGAACGACGCGGCGAACTGTTCGGAGGTGCCCCGCTGCCCGCCGCCGCCCACCGGCCCGAACAGGAAGAACGCCAGGTTCGGGTAGGCGTGGCCGCTGGGCGCGTCGGCGACCAGCCGGTAGTGCTCGGCGAGCCACTGCTCGATCGCCGCGGCCCGGGCGTACGGGGCGCCGTTCTCCTCGGCCAACTGGGCGGCCAGCCGGCGCAGCGGCTCGGGTGTGCCGTCGGCGACGTGCAGCACCCGGGCCACCTCGTCGCCGGCCGGGGTGTTCGCGGTGGCCAGCAGGTTGACGTCCGGGCGTTCCCGGGCCGAGGTCACCGTGTACCGCAGGCCGGGGGCGAGCCCGTCGGGGCGGATCAACGTGCCGGTGCCCGGGTCGTAGGCGACCCGGGCACCACTGACCTCGCGCGGGGTGGGCACGGCGGGCAGCAGCCGGCCGCTGAGTTCACCCACCGTGATCTCCTGCCGGACCGTCTCCACGGTGGCGTGCGGAGCGGCGGCCGCGGCCGGCAGGATCCGGCCGGCGTTGCGGTAGGTGGCGCCGACCCGCCAGGTGATCCCGTCGTAGTCGCTGAGCACGGCCAGCCGGATCCGCACCGCCGCCGGGCCCGCCGCTGCCGGGTCTGCCGTCGTCGGGTCCGCCGGGCCGGAGCTGTCGGGCCGGTCGGTGGTCACCTGGAACAGCTGCTGGTCCGGGTTGAGCGCCCACCCGGAGATCCGGATCAGCGGGTTCTCGTCCAGCGTCTCGACCTGCGGGGGCTCCACGTAGCGCCGGGGATCCGCCGGCCGGGTGTCCACCAGGGCGGCCACCGCGGGGCCGACCAGCGCCGCCAGGCCCACCACCACCGCCGTACCGGCGGCCGACGCCACGCCCCGCCGCAGGCGCACCCCGGCCCGCACCGCCGGGGCGAGCCCGTCGACCGCATCGCCGCCCGGGGCCCGTGCCGACGCCGCCAACCCGAGGGCGGCCACCGCCACCAGCGCCACCGTCGGCCCGATCGCCGGCTCCGCGTTCGGCCCGACCACGTACAGCGCGCCGACGTAGAGCAGCACCGGCGGCAGGTAGCCGAGCAGCACCCGCCCGGCGCGCAGCGCCACCTCCGCGCCGGCCAGCCCCGCCAGCCAGGCGGCGACCACCGGCAACAGGACCGTGTCCGGGGTCGGCTCCACCGGGATCATGGCGGTCAGTAGCCGGGGGATGGCGTTGCGGGCGGCGTCGCCGGCCACCTCGGCGAACCCGCCCGGCAACCGCGCGGTGTCGGCGGCCAGCCGCAGGCACCACGCCGTCCAGCCGACCATGGCCAGCACCGACACCGGGGCGACCAGCCACGACGGCAGCCGTCGGGTCGCCACGCTGACCAGCACCGACCCGACCGCCGCGCCGGCCACCAGCGCCGTCAGCAGCGACCCCGCGTACACCCGGCCGAGCGCCACGCCGGCCAGCGTGACCATCGCGACCAGCACCGCCGGCACCGGCGCCGCGCGCAGCAGCCTCACCACCGGCGCACCCCGTCCCACTCGGCGGCGAACGCCGCCCCGTCGGCGGCGTCGACCACGACCAGGCCCGCCGCGCCCGGCGGCGTCGGCTCGGCCGCCCCGAACACCCCGACCACCACCGAGGGGTACGCGCCGCGCAGCGCGCCGATGTGCCCCAGATCGTCGCGCCCACCCGGCCCGGTGAGCACGACCAGGGTGTCGCCGAGCCGGTCGCGGCGCAGCCGCGCCACCGCGGCCGCCATGGTGCCCTCGCCGGTCAGCGACACCGCCGCCAGCCGGTCCAGCGGCCCGACACCGACCGCCCCGGCGGCACCGTCCTGCCCGCCGCGACGGTCCTGCCCGCCGGGATCGTGCTGCGCGCCGGGATCGTGCTGCGCGGCGACGAAGAGCAGCACCACCGGCAGATCCTCCCGCACCGCCGCAGTGACCACCGACGCCGCCGCCTCACACGCCGACTCGAACGACTCGGCCACCCCGTCGACCCGGCCGGGATGCGCGGCGGCCCGGTTGTCCAGCAGCACCACGATCCGGGGCAGGCTGGTGTCCACGTTCTCCCGCACCATCAGCTCACCGACGCGCGCGCTGGTGCGCCAGTGCACCCGGCGCAGTTCGTCGCCGACGACGTACTCCCGCAGCGAGTCGAAGGTGATCGAGCCGTGCGGCACCGCGTCGACCCGCCCGTCGAGGCTGCGACCCGCGCCGGTGGGCACCGCGTTCAACGGGTGGATCCGTGGGTGCACCCAGACCGGCACGCCGTCGCCGTAGGAGCGGGCCAGCACCACCAGACCGAGCGGATCCCGGCGAGTCATCCGCAGCGGCCCGACCGGCACCACCCCCCGCCGGCTCGTCGGCACGTCGTAGCTGACCGTCGTGTCCGCGCCGGGGCGCAGCCGCAGCACCGGCACCGGCACCACCCGGTCACCACAACGGTCGGTGGCCAGCAGGCTCGCCGCCGGCAGCCGCCCCGCGTTGCGTACGGTCAACGTCATCGTCGCCGGCTCGCCCCGGGCCACCCGGTCCGGGTCGGCCTGCCGGTGCACCAGCAGCCGGGGCCGCCGGGCCGCGATCACCACGGCCACCGAGAGGGCCCCACCGGCCGCCGCGCCGAGCAGCGCCAACTCCGGGTACGCGAAGCGGAAGCCGGCGCCGAGCAGCAGCACGGCGACGGTGAGCAGGCCGATGCCCCGGGCGGTGATCCCCACGCCGTGCCTCGCCGGTCAGAGCTGCGCCGGGGCCGGCTGCCCCGACGGCAGCGGCACCGGCACCGAGGCGACGGCCTGACGCAGCACGTCCGCGGCGGTGACCCCGCGCACCTGGGCGTCGGGGGTGAGCAGCAGCCGATGGGCGAAGACCGGTTCGGTGAGGATCTTCAGATCCTCCGGCATGATCCAGCCCCGCCCGTCGATCAGCGCGTACGCGCAGGCCGCCCGGGTCAACGCGATCACCCCGCGCGGGCTGACGCCGACGCGGACCTGCGGATGGGTGCGGGTGGCCGCGGCCAGCCGCACCGCGTACGCGTAGAGCGGCTCGGCGATGTGCACCCGGCGCGCCATCCGGACCATCTCGCCGACGGTGGCGGTGTCGGTGACCGCCGTGAGCGCCTCGGGGGAGCGCACCGTCGCCCCGCGCAACACCTCCACCTCCACCGACTCGTCCGGATAGCCCACCGACAACTTCACCAGGAACCGGTCCAGCTGCGCCTCCGGCAGCCGGTAGGTGCCGTCCATCTCCACCGGGTTCTGCGTGGCCACCACCAGGAACGGCTGCGGCACCGGATGCCGTACCCCGTCCACGGTGACCGTCCGCTCCTCCATCACCTCCAGCAGCGCCGACTGCGTCTTCGGTGACGCCCGGTTGATCTCGTCGGCGATGACGATGTTGGCGAACACCGGACCGGGGTGGAACTCGAAGCCCCGGGTGGCCTGGTTGAAGATGGTCACCCCGGACACGTCGGAGGGCAGCAGGTCCGGGGTGAACTGGATCCGCCGCCACTGCCCCTTCACCGTCGCCGCGATCGCCCGCGCCAGGGTCGTCTTGCCCACCCCGGGCACGTCCTCCAGCAGCACGTGCCCCTGGGCGAACAACGCGGTCAACGCCAGGCGGACCACCTGCGGTTTGCCGAGCACCACCGTGTTGACGTTCTCGGCCAGCCGGGCGGCCAGGGCGGCGAAGCCCTGCACCTCCTGCTGGGTGAGCGGTTCCTGGCTGTTCACGGTGGTGCTCCTCGGCCGGGGTGGATCAGCAGGTGGGCAGGACGTTGATGTCGTCGCCACCCTCCAGGTTGAGCCAGGCCCACGGGATGTAGTTCTTCCCGCTGTAGTCGACCTGCACCCACCAGGTGCTGCGCTTCTCGTTGTTGTAGATGTACGCGTACACCTCTTCGCCCCGCTGCTTGCAGAACGCCTTCAGCCGGGTGCCCGGCTTCGCCCAGCCGACCTGGCGGTCGTTGTCCTGCCGGGCCACCGAGAAGATCTCGTTGCCGTTGCGGCCGGCGACGTCCCGGTCGCAGTAGGTGCGCTGATCACCCTCCGGGCCGTTGTTGCAGGTGGCGACGCCGTACAGGGCGTTCGTGGTCTGTGCCCTGGTGGCGGTCCCGGTGCCGGCGGCGTTGGTCGCGGTCACCGTGAACGTGTAGCCGGTGCCCGGCGTCAGCCCGCTCATCGTGATGCTCGAACAGGGACCGCTCCTGGCCGGCTGTCCCGACCGGGTCAGCGTGCAGGTCGCCTGCCCACCACCGGCGTCCACGGTGAACGTCACCGTCGCCGCCGTGGCGGTCGCCGACGAACCCGTCACCGTCACCCGTGGCGGCGCCACCGTCCGCGCCGTCGTCGTGGCCTCCGGGCCCTCGCCGGCCTCGTTGACCGCCCGGACCCGCACCGTGACGTTCTGCCCGTCGCCGAGGCCGTCCACGGTGGCTTGGGTGTCGGTGACCTCGCTGCGGCGGCCGCCGACGTCCACCACGTAGCCGCTCACCGGCCGTCCGTTGGCCGGTGCCGGCGCCCACTGCACCGCCACCGTTCCCGGCCGGTCGGCGACCGTGCTCGCCCGCAGCTCCACCGGCTCCCCGGGCACCGTGAACGGCACCACCGTGTTGCTCACCGGCGACGCCTCCGACGCCGCACCCTTGTCGTTGACCGAGACCACCGTGAAGGCGTACTGCGTGCCGTACTCCAGCTCACCGGATTTGATCAGCAGCTCGGTGCCGGTCGCCTCCCCGGCCGGGGCGTTCGTGCCGGCCGAGGTGGCCGTCACCGCGTACCGGGCGATGGTGTTGCCCTGCCCGTTCGCCGCCGGCCAGCTCACCACCACCGTGCCGTCGGCCCGCGCCTCGGCGGTCACCGAGGTCGGCGCGTCCGGCACCTCCGCCGTCGGCGTCACCGGGTTGCTGTTGCGCGCCGGACCGGCGCCCTTGGCGTTGACCGCGTGCACCGAGAACCGGTACGTCTCGCCGTTGGTCAGCTCCTTGACCTCCACCGACCGCTGGTTCGCGCCGACCTCCAGCCGCTGCCCGGCACCCTCCACCACGTACCGGACGATGGCCGCGCCGTTGGCCGCCGCCGGCCGCCAACTCACCCGCGCCTGCGCGTCACCGGCCGCGGCGGTCACGCTGCGCGGCGCACCCGGGCGGCTCACCTCCGGCTTCTTCGGCGGCGGGGGCGGCGGCGGGGGAGCCGGCGGCGGGTCGCCACCGAGCACGTCGTTGGCGTACTTGTCGACCTCCCGCACCTGGTGCGAGTCGTTGACCACCCGGGCGGTCGCCGCGTCGGGAGCGTTGATGAACAGGTGGTTCTCCCGTACCTCCAGCTCCAGCGGCCCACCCCAGCGGCCCCGGATCGTGTCCGTCAGCTGACCCGCCGCGTCGAACGCGTACACCGTGCCCGCCGCCTCGTCCGCGCAGTAGAACCGCCCGGCCCACGCCACCGCCGGACCGAGCCGGTCACCGTCACCCGGCACGGTGAACGAGCGCACCTCGCCACCGTCGCCGATCGCGTGCACCTGCCGCTGCCCGGGCACCGTCACCGGCACCACGGGCCCGCTCGTGCGCACCGGCATGATGCCCGGCCCGGTCAACGTGGATGCCAACGCCGTCCGCCGCGTGGTGCCCCGCACCACCGTCACCAACGCACCGGCCGTCCGGTCCAGCACCGCCACCCCGTCGTCCAACGTGGAGATCACCAACTCGTGGCTCGTCTCGGCCACGTCGTACGTCTCGACCTGCGGCGGACCCACCTGCCCGCCGTCGGCGGGGGCCGACGGCAGCGCGGCCGGGGTGATCGCCGAGACGGTCCCTTCGGCCGGAACCGCGATCCACAGTCGCCCCGTGCCGTCGAACGCCCCGCCGGTGATCCCCGGCGGGTAGCGCACCGGCTCGCCCACCGGCGCCAGCGACCGTGGGTCCAGTTGGCGCACCACGCCCTGCACCGCGTCCACCACGAACGCCGCGTCCTCGTGCAGCGCCACGCTCACCCCCAGCCCGGGGGTGGTCGGAGTGGTCGCGGTGATCTGCAGGGTGGCCAGGTCCAGGGCGCTGATCTGACCCGTGTTCAGATCCCGCAGCATCAGCAACCGGTCCGTCTGCACCACCTGCATCGGATGCCGCCGCGCCGCCGGCACCTCCATCCGGGTGTCCACCCGGGCGGTGACGCCGTTGACCCGGGCCAGTTCGCTACGCGCCGCGCTCCACAGCCACGAACTCGCGTCGTAACTGGCCACCGCGTTGTCCGCCGCACCCAGGCCGAGCACGGTGAGCCCCATCGCCGCCAGCAGTGCCAGCACCGTGCCCACAGTGACCAGACCACCGCGTAACCGGGACCGGGATCGGGCGGTGCGGGTCGGAACGGCCTCGTCGATGCTCGCCACAGCCGGCTGCCTCCCGTGTCGTCCTGGCCGGTGGCGCCCCCGTACGGCGACCCCTCCCCTGAGCCGGGAGCCATCATATGGTCACGTTGTGGACCCGGGGAACCCGCACCGTCCGACTGTGGACACCCAGCGTGGCGTGTCGTCGGCGTGTCCCGGTGACGAGTTTGTTCGACGTTGGATCCACGGGCCGCCAGCGACCGAGGCGGCTAGGTGATGTCCCGGCGCATGGGAACGACGACGGCGATCAGCGAGGCGGCGAGGGCGTACGCGGTGAGCAGGAGTGCGCCGGTGACGGGTGGGAGTAGTGGGTCGGCGGTGCTGCCGAGCTGTTCGGCCACGGCGTCGGCGACGTAGGTGAAGCCGGTGAGGGAGGCGGTGGCACCGCCGGGCAGAACTGGATAGAGCACGTTGACGCCGGGGATCATCATGAGCAGCGGCTCGCCCAGGTACAGATAGCCGATCACGACGCAGAGCGCTACCACCTGGTGGCGGAGCAGGGCGCCCATGCCCACGCCGATCAGCAGGTATACGACCATGGCCAGGCCGATGCGGGCCAGCAGCGCCAACACCGTGCCGGCCGGCAGGCCGAGCGGCACGCCGCGGGTGGCGGCGACCGCGAAGAGGGCTGCGGCGGCGGTGCCGGCGAGGAGCAGCCCGTACATCAGACCAACGGCGCCGTACACGGCGAGCTTGGCGGCCAACACCTGCCAGCGGCGCGGCGCGAACAGGAACGTGACGGCGGCGGTGCGGTGCCGGTACTCGGACGTGACGGCGAGAGTGCCGACGGCGGCCGGCACGAACGCCGTGTAGCCGAGGATGCCGAGGATCGAGCGGATGCCGGCTTCGGTATCCAGTCCGGGCATGGGTGGGTCGAAGTTCTCCGGACCGACCAGCGCCATCGAACCCATCATGCCGCCGCCGACCAGCACGGCGACGAGCAGCAGCCCGCTCCACATGCGGGTGGCCAACAACCGACGGAACTCGGCTTTGATCAGGTGGTTCATGCGGTGGCCGTCCTGTCGGTGGTCAGCTGGAGGAAGAGTTGTTCGAGGCTGGCGCTCTCAGTGACCAGCTCGTGCACCCGCAGCCGGTGCGCGGCGGCCAGGTCCGCGACGCGCGGTGCGTCCAGCCCGTGCACCCGGAGCCGCCCTGCCTCGACGGCTTCCACTCGCGGTGCGTCGCCGGCTGGTCCGCTGACCCGTAGGGCAGCGGCCAGCCGGTCGGCATCCGGCGAGCTCACCAGTACCGCCGGCGGTCCGGCGAGCCGCGACCATGGTCCGGCGGCGACGAGTTCGCCGCGGCGGATCACCACCACGTCGTCAACGAGTTGCTGGATCTCACTGAGCACGTGGCTGGAGACCAGGACGGTGCGTCCGTCGTCGGCCAGCCGCCGCAGGAAACCCCGCAGCCAGAGCGCGCCCTCGGGGTCGAGGCCGTTGCTCGGCTCGTCCAGCAGCAGCACCGAGGGGTCGCCGAGCAGAGCGGTGGCGAGGCTGAGCCGTTGTCGCATTCCGGTGGAGAACCCCTGGGTGCGGCGGTCGGCGGCCTCGGTGAGCCCGAGCAGGTCGAGCAGGTCGGTGACCCGGCTGTCGGGGTAGCCGCCCAGCGCGGCATAGACGCGCAGGTGGTCGCGAGCGGTGTGGCCGGGGTGGAACGCGCCTGAGTCGAACACCGCCCCGACGGTGCGTGACGGCTGCGACAGCCGCCGGTACGGCCGACCTCCGATCGTCGCGGTGCCGGAGGTGGGCGACACGAGGCCGGTCAGCATGCGCATCGTGGTGGTCTTGCCGGCGCCGTTCGGGCCGAGAAACCCGGTGACCACGCCCGGCTCGACGGTGAAGGTCAGCTCACGTACGGCGGTGACCTCGCCGTACCGCTTGGTCAGGTGCGAGACCTCGATCGTCAGTCGGTCGCTGCTCACGCGCCGGCCGCCAACGCGTGTCCGATCGCGTCCGCGACACCCGGCGCGGCCGGGCTGGAGAGCACGACCTCGTCGAACTCGCCACCGGCCGACGCCCGGTCGAGGACGAGGTGCAGTCCCGGCTCGCCCTGGCGTGCCGAGACGAGCTGACGGGGACCGCCGAACAGCCCCCAAACACCGATCTTGACGAAGCCGGACACCACCATTCCGCGTCGGGCGCCACGGGCCAGGCGCAGCGGGTCGGCCACGACCGCCGCACCCCGCACCGCGGCGACCGGGAAGACCAGCCGCTCGCGTCCGATCCAGAGCCGCTCCCACCCGGTGAACCGGATGTCGACCAGTTCGCCGGTAACCGTAATCGATGCCATCAGGCAATCCCTTCGCTCGCGCCGGAGCCTTCTGGTCGCTCCGGCGGCTCTGGTGTGGTGTCGTCGGTGGCCGCCGGCTGGTCGGCCGGCAGCAGGATGGTGGCCAGCAGCCGAGGCGCCCGGTCGCCGCCGGGCTTGTTGCCCAGCAATGGGCCGATGACCTGGTTGAGGTCGGCGGCGAACCTGGCCAGCTCCGCGTCGGTCAGGTGGAGCACGACCTGCTGGTAACCAGCGCCATCGGCGGCGAAGTCGATCCGCCCTCGGGTGAGATAACGGGAGAACTCCGACAGCAGGCTGGACACGAACGCGGTGAAGTAGCGGGCGTGATCCTCGGGCGTCGCGGTGGCCAGGGCAGCGGCGTCCAGTGTCGCGCCGCCGGCCGGTAGGGCGTAGACCCGCTCGAGGGCGCCGCGAACCTTGCGCTCCTCGACCACCTCCACCAGGCCGGCCTTGACCAGCGTGGCCACGTGCCGATAGAGCGTGGCCTGCGGGATGTCCGGCAACAGCGCCACGAGGTCGTGCGTGGTCAGCCGGGTGCCCGCCACGGCTCGCAGGATGCGGATGCGCACCGGGTGCAGCGCCAACTCCGCCCACCGGTCCCTCGACAACGTCACGCGCCAACGCTATCACTATCGAGAGCGATAAAGGTGAGCGGGGGAGTGGCGTGATCGTCACCCGTCGGGGTGAACAGGTGGTTTGTCCGCTATCGCACCCGTACTCCTTGATGAGGATCGGTGTGCGCTTCCCGATCCATTTTCGTGTTTGCGCAGCGCTGACCTGACGCTGCGCGCCTCGCCCGCCCTTCACGCGCGATGCCCCCGCACGGGCGGCGGCGGGCAGCCCGGACGGAAGACGGCGCACGACCGTTACTGCCGACGTTCGCTGCATGAGGGAGACCAATGACGATCGACCGCTCGTCGAGGCGCACACCCACCGGACCGGCGCCGGCCCGCGATTCGACCGGACCGCGAAGATGCCGGAAGGGCCTGCCGAGATCCGCCGGCCCAAGGAGGTGGCACCGGCTGGTGGCCGCGCTGGCCGTGCTGCTCGCCGCCGGCCTCGCCGCGCCCAACCTGCTGGTGGTGCCCGCCGGCGCGGCCGTGGCGACGGCGAGCCACCACGCGCCAGCGCGATCGGACTTCACCGTGACGCCGCTTCCCGACGGCGGCTGGCGGGTGGAACTACGGCTGGCCGAGCCGTTGCCCGTCCGGGCCGTCCTGCCGGACCTCGCCGTCGACGGCCGGATCATCGGCCCGGCGCGGAGTTCCCCCGACGGGCTCGTGCTGAGCGCCGAGACGACCGATCCCGCTGTCGTCGGCGCCGAACGGGTGGAGATCGCGTGGAACGGGCTGGTGCCCGGGCCGGACGCCACGCGGGCGCCGGCGCCGCCACCGGCCAGCGATGTCGAGGGCAACCGCCCCCGCCGGCTGGTCCACCCCGACCCGGCCGCTGCCGGGCGGTACCGGGTCGAACGGCTGGACTACGACCTCGGCGACACCGCGGCACGGCTCTCCGGGCTGGGCGATCACCCGGTCGAGATGCGGGCGGCTGTCTACGCGCCCGCCGGGGCGAAGGGCGCCCGGCCGGTCGTGGTCTTCCTGCACGGCCGGCACGAGGCCTGCTACGACCCGCAGAGTCGGAACCGAGAAGACACCGACTGGCCCTGCCCGACCGGCTTGCTCCCGATCGACAGCTACCTGGGATACACATACGCCGCCGAGGCCCTGACCACGCACGGCTACGTCGTGGTCTCGATCAGCGCGAACGGCATCAACGTCGCCGACGACGACACCGACGACGACGGCGCACTGGCCCGCGCGCAACTGGTCATGAAACACCTCGACCTGCTGGCCGGGTGGAACGACGCGACGGACGGGAAGGACGGGCGGCAGCACCGCCGACTGGCCGGCCGGCTGGACCTGCGCAACGTCGGGCTCATGGGTCACTCCCGGGGTGGCGAGGGCGTGGTGAAGGCCGCCCTGCTCAACGCCGACCGCACGCACCCGTACGGCGTCCGTGCCGTGCTGCCGCTGGCGCCGGTCGACTTCGCCCGGCTCACCATCCCGGACGCGCCGATGGCGGTCCTGCTGCCCTACTGCGACGGGGACGTCGCCGACCAGCAGGGGCAGCACTTCTTCGACGACACCCGACACGCCACCCGCGACGACGTGCTGCGCTCCGCTCTCATGGTCATGGGAGCCAACCACAACTTCTTCAACACCGAGTGGACCCCCGGAGTCGCCGTCGCGCCGGCGAGCGACGATTGGCGGGTCGAGGACGACGAGGTGTGCGGCACGGTCAGCCCGACCCGGTTGACCGGCGCCGAGCAGCGCGCGGTCGGCAGGGCCTATCTGGCCGGCTTCTTCCGGCTGGTCCAGGGCCGGGAGACCGCCTTCCTGCCTCTCTTCGACGGCACGAACGGCACTGTCGCCTCGGTCGGCCGCGCGGAGGTCTACGCCCAGGCCCAGCAGCCCGGCTCGCGGCGCCTGGACGTCGCGACACTCCAACGCCCGGCCGCGAACGTCTCGGTCGTCGGCTTCGACCTCGGGGCGTACTGCCACAGCGTCGTCTCGAAGGTGCGACCCGGCGGCATGCCCTGTTCGGAGGCGTCGGAGTGGGCCAAGGTCCCGCACTGGACGCCGGCGCGCTACGCCACGTTGGTCCCGACCGGCCCGATGCTGCGCCTGCGCTGGAGCGGGTCGTCGACCTCGCCACAGGTCAACGTGGCGCTCGACCGGCGCCAGCGGGACGTACGCCGGTATGAGGCGCTCACTGTCCGGGTGGCCCGCGACGAGGCGGCGGTCGGTGACGTCGACCTCAAGGTCACCGTGACCGACGGGCGGGGGCGCGCCGCGACGGTACGCGTCGGTGCCGTCAGCCCGGCGCTTCACCCGTTCCCGGCGTCGACGAACACGACGTACGGGATGGACCGGCTGGGCAAGACCTGGTTGCGCACCGTCCGCATCCCGATCGGCCAGCTACGGCAGGTGGACCTCGGGGATGTCCGCCTCGTCACCGTCGTGCCGGCCACTCCCACCGGAGGCGCCTACCTCTCTGACATCACCTTCGACCGTACGGGCGTCGGTCAGGGTGGCCCGACGTCGCTGCCGCAGGTCAGCATCCGTGACAACACCGTGCGGGAAGGCGACGGCCCGGGGATCGCGACGATGCGGCTGACCCTGAGCCGGCCGCCCACGCGGGCGGCTACGGTCCAGGTCCAGACTGCCGTGTCCGGATCCCCGGTCGCCGGGCAGGTGCTCCGTACCTCGTTCCCGGTGACCATTCCGGCGGGCGCCACCACCGTGACGATCGCCGTGCCGCTGCACGGCAACACCGACGAGAACACGCCCGCGCTCCGTTACAAGATCTCGATCTCGGCACCGACGGGTGCCGTGATCGGCAACAGCTTCGCCTGGCTCACCGTGCGCGACGACGACGCGACGTGACCCTGACCGGCCGCGTCGGTGCCGTCGTGGCACCGGCGCGGTCCGGCCGCCTCACCGCCTCGGCCCGCCCGATCCTGGCGGTCGCGGTCACCCGGCTGCCTGCCGGTATCGCCGCGATGGTGTCTTGACACCGACTCAAATGCGATGTGCAATATATTGCATGCCGCTTCCCGTTGGTCCCCGGGTCGTCTCCCGCTCGTTGCTGCGCGACGATGCCTTCCGAGCGATCCGTGACGCGATCGTCAACGGCACGCTGGCCCCGGGCGAGCGGCTCAACGACGGCGACCTCGCACAGTGGCTCGGCGTCAGCCGCACTCCGGTGCGCGAGGCCCTGACCCGCCTCGAGGAGGCCGGCCTGGTCCGCACCAAGCCGGGCCGTTACACGATGGTCAGCCCGCTCGACACGCGGGCGCTGCTCGGCGCCCAGTCGGTGACCACCGCAATGCACGAGCTGGCCGTACGCGAGGCGCTGCCCAACCTGTCCGCCGCCGAGCTGGACGCGATGCGCGCGGCCAACGCCCGCTTCGCTCAGGCGCTGCGGGCCAACGACGTCGACGCGGCCCTCGCGGCCGACGACGACTTCCACGGTGTCGCGGTGGCCGCCTCGGCCAACGCGGCGCTGCGATCGGTGCTCGAGCAGTTCACGCCCGCCCTGCGGCGGCTCGAGCGGCTCCGGTTCTCGTCGTTGAGCGGCCGCGGCTCGGTGGCCCAGCACGAACGCATCATCGCGCTGTGCGAGGCCGGCGACGTCGAGGCCGCGGTCGCCGCCACCCGCGCCAACTGGCAAACCCTGGCACCCCTGCTGGAGACCGCGATCGACGAGGACGAGGCCGGATCCGACCGAAGCTGATCGGCATGGCCGGCGCCGGCTCCGGCCGGAGTGGTGCCGCCGACGCCGATCTGGATCTGCTCTGATGGGAGTGTCCTGGTGGAGCTCTACGGCCGCGACACCGAGCTGGGGCGCATCTCCCGCTTCCTGGAGTCGGTGCGGCGTGGCGGTGACGTACGTCTGGTCCGTGGCGAACCGGGCATCGGGAAGTCGGCGCTGCTCGCCGCCGCGGCGGACCTCGCGACCGAGGCCGCGATGCGGGTGCTGCGGGCCTCCGGCTCCGAGTTCGAGGCGGACATCAGCTATTCGTTCCTCAACCAGTTGTTGCTTCCCCTGCACTCGGACGTGCAGCGACTACCGCCCGGCCTGCGCGACGCGCTGACCGTCGCGCTCGGATTCGGCCCCGGCCCGCCGCCGGCCGCGCTGCTGGTCTGCAACGCCGCCCTGTCGCTGCTGGTGACCGCCGCGAAGGCGGCGCCGGTCCTGCTGATGGTCGACGACGTGCAGTGGATCGACCGGCCGAGCGCCGTGGTGCTCGGTTTCATCGCCCGCCGCGTCGCCGGTTCCCCGGTCGGCGTCGTGGTCTCCTCCCGCTCCGGGACGGAGAGCTTCCTCGACCGGCGCGGCCTCACCGAGGTGGTGGTGCAGCCACTCAGCGCGGAGGCGTCCGCGCAGCTCGTGCAGGCGCGCTTTCCGAGCCTGCCGCCACGCACCCGGCAGCAGGTGCTCGACCTCGCCCAGGGCAACCCGCTGGCGCTCGTCGAACTGCCGGCCACGCTGACCGGATCGACCGCGCACGGTTCGATCATGCACGGTTCGATCATGCACTGTCCGGCCGCCCACCCTCCGGAACGGTCCGGCCTGGTGCCGCTGAGCGAGCGGCTCCAGACTCTCTTCGCCGCGCGGATCGCGGAGCTGCCCGATGCCACGCGCCGGCTGCTGCTGCTCGCCACGTTCGAGGGCAGCGGCGACGTCCGGGTACTGCGCGGGATGACCGACCTCACCGATCTGGCCCCGGCCGAGCGGGTGCAACTTCTCCGGGTGGACGACGTGTCGGCGCGCATCACGTTCCGCCATCCACTGATCCAGTCGGCGATCGTCGCGATGTCCACCCACGAGGAACGGCGTACCGCCCACCTGGCCATCGCCGACGCGCTCCCCGGCGACCAGGAGCGCCGCGCCTGGCATCTGGCCGCGGCGACCGCCGGCCCGGACGAGACGGTCGCGGCGCTGCTCGACGAGGCGGCGCACCGGGTCATGATGCGCGGTGACGCCCTGGGAGCCGTCGCGGCCCTGGTTCGGGCCGCGGAACTGAGCGCCAGCACGGCGCACCGGGCACGGCGGCTGGCCCAGGCCGCCTATCTCGGCGCCGAGGCCGGCGGAGCCGGCGATACGACCACCCTGCTGGCCGACGCGCGCACGACCAGTCTCGACGCCGCCGGATCGCTGCACGCGGCCAACGCGGCGGCGCTGCTGATGCTCAACGGCGACGGCGACGTGCACACCGCCCACCGGCTGCTGGCCGGGGCGATCGAGACCGGCGACCACGGTTGGCGGGCCGACGACCAGGCGCTCGACGAGGCTATGCACACCCTCGTCCTGCTCTCCTGGTACGCCGGCACCCCGGAACACTGGGCGGTGTTCCATCGGGCGATGGCGCGGCTCGTCCCCGGCCCGAGCGACATCCTCTCGGTGATGAGCCGGACCTTCCCCGATCCGGTACGCACCGGCGCTGCCGCCCGGCCTGATCTCGATGCCCTGCTCGCCACCCTGACCGACGAGGACGACCTGACCCGGGTCATGCGGATAGGTACCGCGTCGGTCTACCTGGACCGGCTCGCCGACAATCGGGAGTCGTCGTGGCGGCTGGTCCACCAGGGCCGCGACGGCGGCGCGCCGCGACGGCAGTTGGGTGCGCTGATGCATCTCTGCCTGGACGACTACCTCACCGGCCGGTGGGACGAGGCCGAGGAACTGGCCCACGAGGGCCAGCGGGTCGCCGCCTCCAGCGGGCTGCCCTTCTTCGGCTGGTACTTCCTCTACCACCGGGCCATCATCGCGGCTGGCCGTGGCCGAGCCGACGAGGCGTACAAGCTGGCCGACGAGATCACCCACTGGGCACTGCCGCGCGGAGTCGCGGGCGCGGCGGCCATCGCGCACCACCCGCGCACGCTCGCCGCGGCGGCTGACGGCAACTTCGAGTCCGCCTACCTGCACGCCACCGCGATGAGCCCGGCCGGCGTCCTCGCGCCGTACGTGCCGATCTGCACCTGGGTGATGTTCGACCTGGTGGAGGCGGCGCTGCGCACCGGGCGTACGGCCGAGGCCCGGGCACACGCCGACGCGATGCGGGTGGCGGACGTGGCCGCGCTGTCGCCGCGGATGGCGCTGATCCAGCGCGGCGTGGACGCGCTCGTGCTCGACGGCGACGAGGCCGGCGCGCGGCTCGAGGAGATGCTGCGGGATCCCGCCGCGGAGCGCTGGCTGTTCGAGGCGTCCCGGATCCGGCTCGCCTTCGCCGAGAAGCTCCGCCGCCAGCGGGCATTCTCCGCTGCCCGCTCCCACCTGCTGAACGCCCGCACCGGGTTCGCCGCCATGGGTGCCGAGCCGTGGCTGACCCGGACCGTCCAGGAGTTGCGGGCCACCGGCTACCGTCCCGTCGTCGGGGACGCACCCGTCCCGCTGACCGCTCAGGAACTCGAGATCGCCGGGCTGGCGGCGAGCGGCATGAGCAACAAACAGATCGCCGAGCGTCTCTTCCTGTCCCACCGGACCGTGGGTACGCACCTCTACCGGATCTTTCCCAAACTCGGTATCTCGTCAAGGGCCGGGCTGCGGGACGCCCTCTCGCGAATCAGTCGGACCCCCTGAGGTCCGCCCCAACACGTGCGTGATCGGCAACTAGGTGATGTGTCACCTCTCACGAATAGGTGACGTGTCACCTTGACATGTCTAGTGTTGCCGCTGGCGCCCCGCACCGATCGCGGATCCCGAGCGCCAGCCGAACCTCATCCGTACACATCGAAGGGCGCGAGAGATGTCCCACCCCGTCAGACTCGCGGTGATCTACTATTCCGCGACCGGCACCGGCACCCAGATCGCGCAGGAGATCGCGCGGGCCGCCGAGGGCGCCGGCGCGGAGGTCCGCCTCCGCAAGGCCGCCGAGTTGGCCCCACAGGCCGCGATCGACTCGAACCCGGCCTGGGCCGCCCACCATGCGGCCACCGCGAGCGTGCCCGTACCGATCCCCGAGGATCTTGTGTGGGCGGATGCCGTCATCTTCGGCTCACCGACGCGGTTCGGCAACATCGCCGCCCAGTTGAAGCAGTTCTTCGACACCCTGTCGCCGCTGTGGCAGGAGGGCAGCCTGGCCGACAAGGTCTACAGTGGCTTCACCTCGACCGGCACCCGCCACGGTGGGCACGAGTCGACCCTGCTCGCCATGTACAACAGCATCCACCACTTCGGCGGCATCATCGTGCCACCGGGATACACCGACCCGGTCAAGTTCGTCGACGGCAACCCGTACGGCACCTCGCACCACGCCGTGTTCGGCCCCGACCTCGGTTCGATCGACGACGACACCCGTAACGCCGCCCGCCACCAAGCCGAGCGGGTGGTGCGGATCGCGCGGGCGCTCAAGCAGGGCAGCACCGACTGAGGGCACGGTCCGCCGCCGGGCAGGCGGCGCGGGAGCACCTCACCGAGGCACCGACTTCGACACCAGGAGAACGCCCGCATCACGAGGATGCGCGGCGGGAAAGGAGCTCGCGATGGGGCGAGTAGCAGGAAAGACCGCAGTGGTCACCGGCGGTGCGATGGGAATGGGCGCCGCCACCGTCCGCCGGCTCGTCGCCGAGGGCGCGAACGTGGTCATCGCCGACGTGGACGTCGTGGCGGCCGAGGCCCTCGCTGCCGAGCTTGGACCGAAGGCCGTCGTCGAGGAACTCGACGTACGGTCACCGGACCAGTGGGTGGCCGTCGTCCAGCGTACGGAGGGGCGCTTCGGCTCCGTCGACATCCTGGTCAACAACGCGGGCATCGCCGATCCGGCTCCCCTGCAGGAGTGGGACACGGCACGGCTGCAGCGCACGCTGGACGTCAACCTGATCGGCGTCTTCAACGGCATCCAGGCCGTGGCCCCGGCGATGAAGCGGGCCGGTGGCGGGTCGATCGTCAACATCGGCTCCGTGGGCGCGCTCCAGGGCATCCCCAGAATGTCCGGTTACGTGGTGTCCAAGTGGGCGGTCCGCGGGCTGACCAAGACCGTCGCGCTGGAGTTGGGTGCATACGGGATTCGGGTGAACGCCGTCCACCCGGGACAGATCAACACGCCGATGACGAGCGGCGTCACCTTCGACACCACGAACGTCGCGCTCGGCCGGGTCGGCGAGCCGGACGACATCGCCCGGATCGTGCTCTTTCTCGCGAGTGACGACGCCCGGTTCGTCACGGGTAGCGAGATAGCTGGCGATGGCGGCCAGATCGCTGGTCCGGCCGACTATCAGGGGCTACCCCGATAGAACTGGTAACCGTCAGCTGCGGCATGACCCGGCCGAGCCCGGCGTACGCCTCGGCACCCCGAACTCCCGAGTGGCTAGCATTGCGTGATGACCAGGCCAGACAGGCTGAATGATCGCGAGCTGCGTGCTTGGCGTGGTTTCCTGACGATGCAGGAGGACGTCCGGCGCCACATGAATCGTCACCTGCTCGACGAAGCCGGGATCTCCCTGGCGGATTTCTCGATTCTGAGCGCGCTACGCGTCTCACCGGATCGTCCGATGCGGGTGTTCGAGCTGACAGAAGCCCTCAGGTGGGAGAAGACCCGCATCATTCACCAGCTGTCGCGGATGACGCGACGCGGTCTGGTGGAACGGCACACCTGCCTTGACGACGGCCGTGGCACCAACGTGGCGTTGACCGGAGAAGGCCGCAAAGTGATCGACAGGGCGCTGCCGCTGCATGTCAGCTACGTGCGTCGCCTCTTCTTCGACGTTCTCACCCCGCGACAACTGGACACTCTGGCCGTCGTGTCGGAAACGGTGCTGGAGAACCTCCAGGGCGAGCCGTTCGACGACTGAGCGCGTCCTCGGTCACGCGCGTCCGTTCGTCAGGATCGCCGCCAGGGTTGCGGGGTGGGCGAGGTGTGGGAAGTGACCGCTGTCGGGAAGCACGGTCAGGGAGAGGGCGGGCAACCGCGACCGCAGCCAGGTCAGATAGGGCTCCGGCGGTGCGGAGCTGGTGACCAGTCGGTACGGAATGCCGCGCTCGCGGATGGCGTCCAGCTGCTCCTCCCGCTCCGCCCGGATGGCCGCCGCGGGCGTGGTCAGCAGCTCCGCCCAGTAGCCGAGTAGCAGGTCGGACCGGGGCTCACTGGTGGTACGGACCAGGTCCTGTGCCGCCGGCGGCAGCAGCTCGATGTGCATGCCGGCGAGCATCCCGTCCCACACCTCGCGCCAATCGGGGCCGCGCAGTTTCGGCTCGGCGGCACGTACGGTGTCGCCGAAGCCTCCCGGCAGCAGGAACTGGTCCAGGTTGACCACTCCCGCGGCGCCGAACCGGGCGGCGTAGATCGTGGCGATGATGCCGGAGATGGAGTGGCCCACCAGCACCGGCTCATCCACCCCGGCGGCGGTCACCTGCTCGTGCACCTGGTCGGCCACGTCGGTCAGCGGGTACGAGTCGCGGCGGGGCGCGTCGCCATGGCCGGGCAGGTCAAGGGCGAGCACCTGGCGGCCCGGGTCGCGCGTGGCCAACTCCCGCCGCAGCGGATCCCACAGGCGGTGGTCGAAGGTCAGTCCGGGCAGCAGCACCAGGGGTGCGGTCGTGTACATGCAGGCGAGCCCCCTCCCGGACAGCGATGTGCAACATATTGCATGCTAGCAGCAGCTCGGGTCTCCGCAACGTCCGGCCCGGCGGCATCTGTCACACCCGGCGGCATCTGTCGAACGACGTAGGCCGCGCCGCCGCGGTGTGCCTGGGCGGTGGGTCGCGGACCTGGTGCTCCGGCCGGCGGGGCGCGGCGTAATCGGGACCATCTGCGTCGAATCGCCGCGTGCGGACCGGTGGGGGAGCACCCTGCGGTCCTCGATCGGAGGCGAATGACAGATTCCTCGGCCTGCGACCGAAGCCGATCGTGGACTCGTCCCGGCGGCACCGGTCACCGGAGCCGCACCTTCGTTCCGCATCAGGGGAGCAGATCCGTGAAGCCCACCATCGTCCTCGTCCACGGCGCCTTCGCCGAGTCCGCCAGCTGGAGCGGCGTGATCGCCCGCCTCCGGTCCGCCGGCCACCCGGTTGTCGCCGCCGGCAATCCGCTGCGCAGCCTGTCCGGCGACGCGGCCAGCGTGGCGGCTCTGCTGGCCACCATCGACGGCCCGATCGTGCTGGTCGGCCACTCCTACGGCGGCGCGGTCGCCACCAACGCCGC
Source organism: Micromonospora sp. WMMD1082 (assembly GCF_029626175.1). Lineage (NCBI taxonomy): Bacteria > Bacillati > Actinomycetota > Actinomycetes > Micromonosporales > Micromonosporaceae > Micromonospora > Micromonospora sp. WMMD1082. Next base: position 5,154,265 of record NZ_JARUBM010000002.1, read on the forward strand.
CGTCGACAACGACAACGTCAAAGCCCTGGTGTACGTGGCCGCGCTCGCCCCGGACAAGGGGGAGAACGTGCCCGACCTGACCGGCAAGTATCCCGGCGCCACCCTCGGTGAGCACCTCTACGAGGTGCCCCTCGCCGACGGCACCGCCGACGTCTACGTCGACCGCGACGCCTACCACGAGCACTTCTGCGCCGACCTCACGCCCGAGCAGGCCGCCCTGGACGCCGCCACCCAGCGGCCGTTCCACAGCGTCGCAGTCAACGAGGGCTCGGGCGAGCCGGCCTGGAAGACGATCCCGACCTGGTTCATCTATCCCGAACTCGACCTGGCCATCCCGGTCGAGGCGTTCCGCTTCATGGCCCAGCGCGCCAACGCCCGCGCCACGGTGGAAGTCGCCGGTGCCTCGCACGCGTTGCCGGCGTCCCAGCCGGAAGCGGTCGCCACCTTCATCCTCGAGGCCGCAGCCGCCGTCTGAGCCGAACAGATGACGCGGTGCTGCCGCGTCCTCCATCAACAGAGAAGGATGCACTGATGAAGATCAAGAGTGTCGTCACGGCCGTGGTTGCCGGCGCGACGGTTATCCGGTCATCGCCGCCGCCAACCCGTTGCGTGGTCTGCGCGCCGACGCGGCGTACCTGCGCAGCCTCCTGGACAGCATCACCGACCCGATCGTGCTGGCCGGGCACTCGTACGGCGGATCGGTGATGAGCGAGGCCGCCGCCGGTGACCGGGATGTCAAGGCGTTGGTCTACATCGCCAGCTTCAGCCTGGAGAAGGGGGAGAGCACCGCCGAGCTGGCCGCCAAGTTCCCCGGCGGACAGCTCGGCACCGCTCTCCACTCGGTGCTGGTGCCGCTGCCGGGCGGGGGCACCGGTACCGACCTCTACATCCAGCAGGACAGGTTCCGAGCGGTGTTCGCCGCCGACGTTGCCCGCCCGGTCGCCGACCTGATGGCGGTCGGCCAACGGCCGATCACCGAGGCCGCGCTGAACGAACCCGCCACCTGGACTCCGCCTCGGCTCGACCGAGGACGCTAACGGGTGGTGGCGCGGGCGGCGGTGTCGATCAGGTCCGCGACGGGGCCGGGCTGGGACACGGCCACGGCGTGCGACGCGTCGATCTCGACCGTGGTGGATCCGGCGCGGTCGGCCATGAAGCGCTGCGCGTCCGGCGGGATGGTCAGATCCTGGGTGGTGATCAGGGTCCAGGACGGGATGGTCTTCCAGGCGGCCCGGGTCGCGGTGTCCTCCAGGGCGGTCGCCACGACGGGCCGCTGCGTGGTCGCCATGAGTTCGGCGACGTCCGGGGCGACGTCGGCGGCGAACACGTCCCGGAACTTGTCCTGCTGGATGTAGAGGTCCATGCCGGCGCCGCCGTCCGGGAGGGGCAGTGGCACGGGGTTGAGGGCCGGTTCGAGCTGGGCTCCGGGGAACTTGGCGGCCAACTCCCCGGTGCTCTCGCCGACATCCGGGATGAAACTGGCGACGTACACCAGGGCCTGGACGTTCGTGGCGCCGTCCGCGGCCTCGCTCATCACCGATCCGCCGTACGAGTGGCCGGCGATCACGACGGGCCCGGACAGGCCGCCCAGGACGGCGCTCAGGTAGTCGGCGTCCACCTTGAGACCGCGCAGCGGGTTGGCCACGGCGATGACCTCGTAGCCGCGTCGCTTGAGGTGCGCGACCACCTCGTTCCAGCTCGACGACTCGGCGAACGCGCCGTGGACCAGCAGGACGGTGGGGAGCGCAGCATTCGGAGCAGACGGGTCAGGACTGGCGTTCATCGGCACTCCTTCGGGTTCTGCCCGCGCCGCTGCGGACGCCGGCGTGCGGCGGACACGGCGAAAGGACGGTGTTATCGCTGGTGGGACGCCTGTTCGGGCCGCACGTTGGTGACCAACATGCAACATGTAGCACGTAGGCCGCTGCTGATGGTGGGTATTCGACGAGGCCGGGTGCGAATGCCGGCCGCAGGCCGGCTGTTACGGCCGGCTGTGTCGCTCGTCGCTGCGCGGCGACACCCTGCCGCCCGGTGTCCTCGGCGATTCGGCGTAGCGGGCGCGCATCGTCGGGCTGGCGGCGGGGCCGGCGGTGTAGACGAAGTCGTCACCGTCGAGGCGCCGCCCGGTCGCCCGGTCCACGATGACCGGTTCGGTCTCGACGCCGGTCTCTCGGTCGACCAGGATCATGCTGCGCTGCGCGGGGTCCAGCCGGGAGTTTCCCCAGGCGGCGAGCGCGATGATCACCGGCCGGAGGCTGCGGCCGAGTTCGGTCAGAACGTATTCGTACCGGTCCGGGCGGGTCTGGTACCGGCGCCGATCGAGCAGGCCGTTCTCGGTGAGCGTCCTGAGCCGGTTGGTCAGGATGCTCGACGAGATCTGCAGGTTGGCCTGGAACTGGTCGAAGCGGGTGTAACCGTCGAAGCAGTCATGAAGGATCAGCAGCGTCCACCACTCGCCGACGTGTCCGAGCGCACTGGAGAGCGGGCACTCGCGGTCCTCCAGCCGGATCTTGCCTGCCACGGACGCCTCCTCGTGGAGTAGGTGCTAGAGTCGAAGTAACTAGCTTTCAGTTCAGAAGCAACTGTACGGCGTCCCGCGACGACCGGCGTGTGTTGCGGCACGATCCCGACCGTCTGAGATCACGAGGAGGTCATTCCGATGCCCGAGGTCGCATCCGCACCCGAGATCATCCGTCGCTACTTCGCGCTGGCGTCCCAGCCGGACACCGAGGCGTACTTCGCGCTCTTCGCCGACGACGCCGTCGTCGAGGACGAGGACAGGACGCACGTGGGTATCGACGCCATCCGCGCCTGGCGCGCCGAGGTGCCGCTGGTGACGTACGACATCACCGACGTCGAGCAGACCCCGGACGGCACGGTGGTGACGGCCACCATCAGTGGAGACTTTCCCGGCAGTCCCTTCGCCGGCCTGCGGTACCGCTTCGAGGACTACGACGACCGGCAGATCCGTCGGCTCCGCATCGCACCCTGATCGAGATCTGTTGTTCGGCAGCCTTCCCGGCGTCGCCGGTTGAGCGCGACGCACGGCGTGGTCGGTGTCCGTATCATCTCGGCATGGCGCTGCACCCGGAGCTACGGCCCAGCCGGCGGGCGGTGCTCCTGGCCGCCGGCGGCCTGCTCGTCGGTTGCTCCCCGCAGCGTGAGGTCGACCCGGTCCACCTGCGACTCGCCACCGGCCCGGCGGGGGCGGTGTACCGACGCATCGGCGGTGCGCTGGCCGAGCACATCACCGAGCAGGTGCCCGGCGCCACGGTGACCACGGTGCCGAGCCGGGCGTCCACCGACAACATCCGGATGCTGCGGGCCGGCGACGTGCATCTCGGGCTGTCGAGCCTGGACGCGCTGATCGAGACGGACGGCAGCGCGCCCGACGGGCTCTCGGCGGTATGCCGGCTCTACGACAGCCACCTGCATCTCGTGGTCATGGCCGGCTCGACGATCGACGAGTTCCCGGATCTGGAAGGAAGGCGGATATCCCTCGGGGCCCGCGACTCGGGCACGGAGTTCACGTCGCTGCGGGTGCTCAGGTCCGGCCCGGTGCACGCCGACGGCCGGTACCTCAGCCAGGCCGAATCGGCGGCGGCGCTGCGTGACGGCGAGATCGACGCGATGTTCTCCCTCACCGGCGTCCCCACACCCGCCATCACGGACCTGGCACAGCGGCATCCGGTCCGGCTGGTCCCGTTGGACGAACCGGCCGACGCGCTCGTCACGACGTACCCCGGCCCCTACGCTCCGGCCATGATCCCCGCCACCGCCTACGCCGGCGTCCCGGCCACCCGCACCGTGGCGGTGCCGAACGTGCTTCTCGTCCGCGACGACCTGCCCGACAACCTGGTCTACGCCATCACCGACACGATCTTCACCCACACCGGCACGATCGCGTCCGCCAGCCGCGACGATGCCGAAGCTGTGCCCGAGGCGTGGCAGATCAACGTGCGTACCGGCATCTCCACCGCATCGATCCCGCTGCATCCGGGAGCGGCCGCCTGGTTCCGGGACCGCAAGCGCTGACCTGGTACGGCGACCGCGCGCGACCGTGACGGGGCCGGGTGATCAGGCCGGCGCCGGAGCCGGTGCGTCGGACGGCGACGCCACCGGTGGCGCGATCGGCAGCGCGACCACGGCGGCGAATCCGTGCCCGGTCCCGTCCGGACGGGCCAGGCCCTCCTCCAGCCGCAACTCGCCCCCGGCCCCTCTGATCAGGTCGGCGCAGATCGCCAGGCCCAGGCCGGTCCCGGAGACGTTCTGGTGTCGCGGCGCCCGCCAGAACCGCCGTAGCGCCTGGGCCCGCTCGGACGCGTCGATCCCCCGACCGTCGTCCCGAACGGCGATCGTGACCACGCCGCCGGCCGCCCCGCCACGGCCGGCGCTCGCGGCGCCGGGGACGACCCGGGCGGTCACCTCCACCACCTGTGCGTCCGACAGCCGCAGTGCGTTGCTCATCAGCTCGTCCAGGATGCTGCCCAGCCCGCCCGGTGGCTCCAGCAACCGCAGCCCCGGCGGAACGTCGACCGCCAGCGTCTGCCCCGCGGTCGCCGTCAGCGCCCGCCACCGGTCCACCCGGGTGGCCAGCACCGTGTCCAGGTCCACCGGCGATGCCGTCCGCATGCTCTCCATCCGCGCGCTTGCCTGTAGCGCGTTCAACAACCGCTGCATCGCCTTCAGCTCGTCGACGGCAACCTCGTAGGCAGGCTGCCCGCTGCCGGCGGGAGACAGGTGCGGCGCCAGACTCTCCACCGCGAGCCGGAGGCTGGTCAACGGATTGCGCAACTGGTGCGAGGCGTCGGACACGAACGCCCGCTGCCGCTGCACGGCATTTTCCACCGCGTCCATCATGGTGTTGAACGACTCCGCCAACCGCCGCAGCTCCACCGGGCCGGCCTCGGCGTCGGCGCGGATCGTGAGATCGCCCTGGGAGATCCGTGCGGTCGCCACGTCCAGCTCCCGTACCGGCCGCAGCACCCACGCCGACACCGGCCAGGCGACGGCCACCAGCGCGATCAGCGGCAGCAGCCCGATCCCGGCGAGCTGAGCCCAGCGGACCAGGATGCGATCGCGCGTCTTCGACAGGTCGGAGATCGTCACGACGGCGCCGACGACCTCGCTGTCCCGGCCCACCGGCTCCGCCACGACGAGTGCGGAGTCGTCCCACGGCGCCCATTCCCCGGAGGGTTCGGACCTCGCCCCGGCCAGCGCCGCGGTCACGATCCGGGGCAGCGCCGGCTCGGCGCGCGCCGTCTGCTGGTACGCACCGGCCGGTCCGAGCAGCACCTCGCCCGACGTGTCGATCACCGCGACCGGGATGTCGTACAGCGCGTGGTAGCGCGTCAGCTCCTGGTCGAGGGCCTCGGTCCGCCCGGTCGACAGCGCGGTCTCGGCCAACGACGCGAACCGGCCGATGTCGTTGAGCCGGTCGACGTAGACCTCCTGCATCTCCCGCTCGGCCACGGTGACGCTGAGCGGCACTCCGAGCGCCGCCACGAGCAACACGGCGAGCGGCACCAGGACGACGAGCAGGCGACGGTGCACGGCAGGTCAGCCGATCAGCTCCGGCTGGTCGGCCAGGAGCCGATAGCCGACCCCGTGGATCGTGCGGATGAGCTCGTCCGGCCCGAGCTTGTGCCGCAGCGCCGCGATGTGGGTGTCCAGGGTGCGACTCGACGACTCCCAGGTCGCTCCCCAGATCTGGTCGAGGATCACGTCGCGGTTGACCACGTTCGGCGCCCGCCGGGCGAGCAGCAGGAGCAGCTCGAACTCCTTGCGGGTCAGCGTCACGGGCGCCCCGTCGACGGTGACCTCGCGGGTGCCGACGCCGATCCACAGCGGGCCGATGACGAGTGGTTCGTCCGGATGGTTCACGGCGCGAGCCGTCCGGGTACGCCGCAGGACGGCGTCGATCCGGGCCAGCAGCTCGGGGACTCCGAACGGCTTCACGATGTAGTCGTCGGCCCCGGCGCGCAGGCCCCGGACCCGTTCGTGCTCCTCGGATCGCGCGGTTACCGCGATGACGGCGGTCTCCGGGTGGTCGCGCAGCCGGCGGATCACGTCGAGCCCGTCGCCGTCGGGCAGACCCAGGTCGACGAGAACCACATCGGACGGGGCGGCCCGCACGGCCTCCGCGGCGGTGGCGATGCGATGCACGTCGAAGCCTGCCTGCACCAGGACGGTCACCAGGCCCCGCGCGACGCGGTCATCATCCTCGATGACGGTGATCCGCATACCGGCAGATTCTACGGCCCAGGTCGGTGCTCGTGTCAGCCCGCGAGTTCTTGGGATTCCTCTGACATTTGACGCATTCCTTGGGATTTCTCTGACACCATCCGCGGCTCTCCCCGCCGACACTGGGCCTCGCACCGACCAACACCACCCACCGACGAGGAGGTCGCGCCATGCGCACCACCAGCAGGCACCGGGCCGCCGCGCGGATCACCGCCGCGATCGCCGCCATGTCACTCGTCTCCGCCTGTGCCGACACCGGCGGCGACAGCGGCAGCGCCGAGAACTACCCGGATCGGAACATCACCTTCATCGTGCCCTTCAGCGCGGGCGGCCCGACGGACACCGTCACGCGCCTGCTCGCCGAGCCGATGGCCAAGGATCTCGGCACCAAGATCGTTGTCCAGAACGTCGAGGGCGCGGGCGGCACGCTGGGCGCCGGCGAGGTCGCGCGGGCCGAATCCGACGGCTACACCGTGCTCATGCACCACATCGGCATGTCCACGGCACCTGCCCTCTACCAGAACCTGGGCTACGCGCCGCTCGAGGACTTCGAGACGGTCGGGCTCGTCACCGAGGTGCCGATGACGGTCGTGGCCCGCAAGGACTTCGCGCCCGCGACGCTGCAGGAACTGGTCAGCCATGTGAAGGCGAACGCCGGCACGGTCACCCTGGCCAACGCCGGCATCGGTGCCGCGTCCCATCTGTGCGGCCTGCTGTTCCAGGCCGCCACCGGTGTCCAACTCCAGGAGGTCCCGTACCAGGGCACCGGTCCCGCGCTGACCGATCTCGTCGGCGGCCAGGTGGACTTCATGTGTGACCAGACGACCAACACCAGCGGGCAGATCTCCGCGGGCCAGGTGAAGGCGTACGCGGTCACCACCCCGGAGCGGGTGCAGAGCCTGCCCGACCTGCCCACCACGGCCGAGGCCGGGATGCCCGAGCTCCAGGTCAGCGTCTGGCACGGCCTCTACGTCCCGGCCGGCACCCCGCAGGAGATCGTCCAGAAGCTCTCCGACGCGCTGCAGAAGGCCCTGACCGACCAGGGGGTCATCGACCAGATGGCCAAGCTCGGCACCGCGCCGGTCACGGCGCAGGACGCGACCCCGCAGGCGCACCGGGCCCACCTCGACGAGCAGCTCAAGACCTGGGCGAAGATCATCGCCGACGCCGGGGTCAAGGCCTCCTGAGGTGGAACGTCGACGCTCCCTGCCGGACGTCCTCGCCGGAGGGCTCTTCGTCCTGATCGGTGGCGCATTCGTGGTGGGATCGCTCAGCTACGACCTGGGCACCCCACTGCGGATGGGCCCCGGCTACTTCCCGCTGCTGGTCGGCGCGACCCTGGCCGCGCTGGGCCTGGCGATCGCCATCAAGGGACTCGTCGCCGGCGAGGTGCTCTCGTTCGGCCGGATCTCCTGGCGTGCGGTCGCCGCCATCGTGCTGGCGCTCGTGTTCTTCGGCTCCACCGTACGGCGCCTCGGGTTCGTTCCGGCGTCGGCGGTGACCGCCCTCCTGACCATCCTGGCCAGCCCGCACGTGCGGCCGCTGCGGGTCCTGGCGGTGACCGCGGTGCTGACCCTGGCCTGCACGCTCATCTTCGTCGTCGGGCTCCAACTGCGGATCCCGCTCTGGGGCCCGTGGCTCCGGTTCTGACCCGCCATCCGGAATGAGGCATGGAACTTCTCGACAACCTCGTGCTGGGCTTCTCGACCGCCCTGCTGCTCCAGAACGTCCTCTACTGCTTCGTGGGAGTGCTGCTCGGCACGGCGGTAGGCGTGCTGCCCGGCATCGGGCCGACGGCGACGGTGGCGATGCTGCTGCCGATCACCTTCAGCTTCGAGCCGGTGACCGCACTGATCATGCTGGCCGGCATCTACTACGGCGCACAGTACGGCGGCTCGACCACGGCCATCCTGATCAACCTGCCGGGTGAGTCGTCGGCGGCGGTCACCGCGCTCGACGGTCACGAGATGGCTCGCCAGGGCCGGGCCGGCCCGGCCCTGGCGGCCGCCGCCATCGGATCCTTCATCGCGGGTACGCTCGCCACCGTCGTACTGGCCGTCGCGGCCCCGCCGTTGGCGCGGGTCGCGCTGAAGTTCGGGCCGGCCGAGTACTTCTCACTGGTGCTGCTCGGCCTGATCATGTCGATCGCGCTGGCGCGCGGCGCGGCGCTCAAGGCACTCGCGATGATCGCGCTCGGCATCGCGCTCGGCGCGGTCGGCCAGGACATCTACACCGGTACGCCCCGGTTCACGTTCGGTCAGCGCGAGCTGTTCGGGGGCATCGACTTCGTGTCGGTCGCGGTCGGCATGTTCGGGGTGGCCGAGATTCTGCGCAACCTGGAGCACGAGCAGACCCGCACGGCCATCGTCAGCCGGGTGAAGAACCTCTGGCCGACGCGCGAGGACCGGCGTCGGACGGTCGGCCCGATCCTGCGCGGCACCGGTCTCGGTGCCGCGCTCGGCGTCCTGCCCGGCGGTGGTCACGTGCTGGCGTCGTTCACCTCGTACGCCGTGGAGAAGCGGATCTCGAAGCGGCAGCAGGAGTTCGGGCGGGGTGCGATCGAGGGCGTCGCCGGTCCCGAGTCGGCGAACAACGCCGCCGCGCAGACGTCGTTCATTCCGCTGCTCACCCTGGGGCTGCCCGCGCACCCGGTGATGGCGTTGATGGTCGGCGCGTTCATCGTCCACGGCATCACCCCGGGACCGAACGTGATCAGCGACGAACCGGCGTTGTTCTGGGGCCTGATCGCGTCGATGTGGATCGGCAACGTGCTGCTGGTGCTGCTCAACCTGCCGCTGATCGGCATCTGGGTGCGGATGCTGCGCATCCCGTACGAGGTGTTGTTTCCGATGATCATCCTGTTCGCGGCCATCGGCACCTACTCGCTGGGGTTCAACGCGTACGACGTCTACGCGATCGTGTTCTTCGGGGTCCTGGGCTACATCCTGATCAAGTGCGGGTGCGAGCCGGCGCCGTTGCTGCTCGGCTTCGTCCTCGGTCCGCTCCTCGAAGAGAACCTGCGGCGGGCGCTCATCATCTCCCGGGGCGACGCATCGGTGTTCCTGACCCGGCCGATCTCCGCGGCGCTCCTGGCCGTGGCCGTGGCGGCGCTCGTGGTCGCCGTGCTGCCGACGATCCGCAAGCGCCGCGACGTCGTGTTCGCCGAGGACGAGTAGTCAGGACCAGCGCCTACCTCCTGGGCCGCCGGCGGTGGTGGCGGCGGTCGCCGTCCACCACCGTCGGCAGCGTGCCGGGTCAGGGCGTCGTGCGCAGCCCGTTGGTCAGGCAGTTGACGCCGGCCGGCTCGAAGATGTCGTACTGCACCCGGACGAAGATGCCCGAGATGCCCTCGTGCCACCAGCGCACATTCGTCTCCAGCGCTCGCGGGTCCAGCGACGGCCGGCTGATCCGGAAGCCGTGCAGGCCCTGGTGGCTGAGCCACAGCGCCGGAGCGCCTTCCGGCACGCCGTGGTGATAGTGCAGGCCCCGTACCGACTCGATCTGGCAACCGGCCGGCAGCAGCAGCCCGGCGTTGACCCGGTCGTCGCCGCTGCCGCCGTTGAAGAACACCGCCCAGTGCGCCACCTGCGCGGTGCTGAACAGCGTTCGGCGGTGGACCGAAGCGGCCGGCTGGCGGCACTGGTCGTCGGTGAGCCCGGCCGGTTTGGCGAACACCTCGTCCACGTCGACCACGCCGGCGTGGAACCAGTTGGTCCAGATTCGGTACTGCACCGCACGGTTCCTCGGGTCGCTCGCCGCGCCCCGCGCGAGCACGTACGTGCCCCACTCGCCGACGAAGTCGATGGCCAGACCGTCGGCCACGTCGGAGGTCCGCACGCGGCCGCTCGGGTCCTCGGCCCGCAGGATCTGGTTGGCGATCGTGCAGCCGTTGTGCAACGACAACCCGGAGCGGGTCTCGACCTCGGTGCTGCCGCCGAACAGACCCGCGGAGAACCGGGTCCAGCCGATCTCGGTGGTGGCGGTGACGCCGACGGTGTCAAAGGCCCGCGCCACGTGGTCGCAGTCGGCCAGGGTCGGTGTCCGACCGCCGATCGGCTGGCCGAGTTGGACCAGTTGGCGGCAGCTCGCGATGGTGTTCACCCGCTCGTGCAGGAACAGGTCGGAGCTGCCCATTCCACCGGTGCTGAGGGTGGTGAAGTAGAGCTGCCCCAGGGTGTCCCGGCCCACGCCCGGGTGCGCGCTACCCGGCACCCCGCCGTCGGCGATCAGCACTGCGGCCCGGTTGGGTACGCCCGCCCAACTGTGCACGCAGTACTCCGGGTCGGCGCAGTTGTGCGTGAGCAGTGCGTAGTGCCCGGGATCGCCGAAGGCGCCGGGGTTGGCCATGTCCCGGACGGCACCCATCGGGCTCTCCTCCGCGAGCTTCCACTCGCCCGCCCGGGCGTCCGGGAAGATGACGTTGGCCAGCACGTCCGAGTAGTGCTCGTTGAGCGCGCCCGGTTCGCCGCCGCCGACGAAGTCCGCGGTGAACTCCACCACGCCGTGGGTGAACTCGTGGCCGACCACGTCGTCCGCGGTCAGGTTCGTGCCGAACAGCATCCGGGTGCCGCACTGGTCGAGGAAGCCGGTCCGGCACCAGAACGCGTTGTCCACGCCGGCGCGGACCGCCACGTCGACCGAGCCGCCCTGGTCGTCGAAGCCGTTGCGGCCGAGCCCCAGGTAGTACGCGTCGACGGCGCCCAACGCGGCGGAGACCGCGGTCGAGTCGGCGTGCGGTGTGATCCCCGCCGCCGGCGTGCCGTTCACGATCTCCACCCGGTTGCCGGCCGCCCGGTTGCGGATGGTGTGGGGGATGGCATGGTCGACGGTGGGGTAGCCCCAGAGCGCTCCGCCGTGGTCGGCGTCCCAGAACACGACCCGGCGGGGGAACTCCATCCGGTACGCCAGGCGCTCCTCGCCGGTGGGCACCCGGGTGCCCTGGAAGATCTCGGCCGACAGGATCACGGGTCGGGCGGTCACCGTGGCGTTGGCGTACTCGTCGGCCGCCGCTCGCCGGCACTTGTCGTCGGAGCCGCACACGATGCGTAGATACTCCTCGTACGCCGTGGCCAGCGCCTCCCGTTCGGAGATGTCCGGCACCGTGTTGACGTGCGGGAAGTAGACGAACCGGCCGCTGACCGACTCGGCGTTGCCGTTGGGCAGCAGGGTCACCGTCAGACCGGCCCCCTCCACCGGCAGGCCGCCGTAGTACTCCTGGAACCTGACTCGGGTGCGGCCGCCCACCCCGGCGATCTCCCGCGCGTCGCGCAGATGACGCCGGACGGCCCGATCGCCGTACAGGTCGAGCATGAAGGGCTTGGAGAGCACGTCGTAGGCCCGCTCCGTGGCGGTGCTGCCGGTGGTCTTGACGTTGAGGTGACCGAGTCCGACGTACGCGGGAGTGCCGGTCATCGGGTCCACGACCACCTCGCCCAGCCACCGCACCGGGTTCGCTTGCCCGCAACCGGCCACCTCCTGACCGGGCAGGCTGATGCTCGGGCCGGTGACCGTCACGGCGCCGGCCGACTGGTCGACCACGTGGACCACCGGAGCGGCGTTGGTGGTCACCTCCACCGTGCTCACCGCCCGGGTACGCTTCGGCTCGCCGCCGTCGTCGGCACCGTCGAACACCCAGCTCCGGGTGGCCTGGTGCGCGCCGTCGGTCAGGTAGAACGGATCCAGGATCATCTCGGTCGGCTCCGGCAGCGTCCCTTCGGCGCTCTCGTGACCCCCGCGGTCCTTCAGATGCGTACGGAGCACCTTGGCCGCCGCCTCGGCGTCGATCCGCGCACCCTGGGGTTCGCCGACCGGGTCGCCGGTGACATGACCGGCAACCGCCCGGATGATGCCGTCCGGGCTGACCACCACCCCGATCACGGCGTTGAACACGGGTAGCTTGTCCGGGCCGACGAGTTGCAGGGTGACGGTGGAGCAGTCACCGGCCTCCCGGACGGCGGTCACCCTGAGCTGCCTGGCGGAATCCAGCCGCCAGAGCAGCAGGTTCCGCTCCACAAAGGCCACGGCGTGCTCGGCGAGGGATGCCTCGGCCGGCAGTTCGCTCGGTACCGCCAGTTCCAACCGGCCGACGGTGCGCCCGTGTGACCAACTCTCCGCCCGCAGCGGCTCGGTCGATCGTTCCGCGAGCGCCTGCAGCAGCTTCTTCTGCTCGGCCGAGAAGTGCGGATCCTCCCGGAAATCGTTGTCTATTGTGGATCGTGGTGCTTCGGCCTGCGGCTCGGCCTGAGCCGACACACTGCTGAGCACGAAGCTTCCCGAGAGCAGAAGCGCCAGCACCCCGACAGCGGCCATTCGGGCCCTACTGAACACGGTCTCACATCCTTACGCTGAGCGGACAGCGGCGGCCGAACCTGGTCAGCCCCGGCGACAGACTGCGCGGGACGGGCGTCGCTGTCGTCCGTCTCCAGGCCGGGTACCGCCGTCCCACCCGAGTCGTACGCCGATGCCGATCATCTGTCCGTAGCCAGACAGACCGATCGCGCCGTTGCGGGTTGGATTGACGACGGACCCGGTCGGATGTCGGCGCCGCAGCAGAGCGAGCAACGAACGTGACAGGGCGGCACCGAAGGGGGAGCACGGGTGTGAGGAAGAACGAACTGACGGACACCGTCGTCGTCTCGATGCAGGACCGGCGGCTCGGCGCGACGCCAGTGGAGGGCCATCTGGCGACGGGGGTCCTCGGCGACAGCGGCACGGTGGTGGTACCCGCAGCGCCGGCCCGGCTGTTCGACCCGGGGGTGGAGCTTGAGGCGCTGGTCATCCCGCTGCCGCTGGCGGTGCACCGGCCGATCGAGCGACTCGATGCCCGTTGTCTGAACGCCCACCGGGTCGGTGGCGTGGACGGCGACGCCCCGCTCGCGGTGATCACATTGGACCGTCCGAGCCGGCATCCGGCCACCCTCGGTCGCTTCGACGGCCCCACGTTGGCCAGGACCCTCGACGAGCTGTCCGGCGACGTGTGGACGGCGTTCGAGCGGTTGGGCATGGTCGAACCCGGGCTACGTGACGGCCTGCCGGCGCAGGTCTGGGATCGGTTGGCCGAGGTGGAACGCGAGCAGCGCCGGACCCGGCTGCGCAACCACCGGTACGGCACACCGGGCGACATCGGCTTCAGCCTCTGCCGGATCCTCTGCATCTGCGAGCCGGGCTAGCTACCGCGATGGCACAGTTGACTGGCCCGCGCCTCGCGGGCACGAGGCCGGAAAGGGCCCAGCGGCAGGCGCACATCGGTTGGCAGGACGTGGCACTGGCGGGTGCCGCGCTCGTGGTCGACCTGGTGCTCTTCTCCCGGCTGCTGTCGAGCCCGGAGTCCGCCGCCGGCCGGCTGCCGGCCGCGATTCTGATCGCGTACGCCATGGTCGGTTGCGCCGCGCTCGTCTGGCGCCGGCGGGCCTCGCTACTGGTCTTCGGGGTGGTCTGGATCCATTCGGTGGCGGCGTTCGCGCTGTCCGGCTACCGGCCGACGGTCGGCGTGCTGGTCGCGCTCTACACGGTCGCCGCGTACCGGAGTGCCCGGCTCGGGCTGGCCGCGCTGGCCGCCGCGTTGGTGCCCGGTGGGCTGGCCGTCGCCGAGGAGGTCCGCGCCGCCGCACCCCACGACCAACTCAGCACGGCGGTGGGCGTGGCGGTCTTCTTCGTACTGGTGGGTCTGACGGTGTGGGCGGTCGGGTTCTGGCGGGCGGCCAGCCGGCGGCAGGCGCTCGCGTTGGAACGCCGCCGCGCCGCCGCGGCCCGCGAGGCGGTCGCCGCCGAGCGTGCCCGGCTGGCCCGCGAGCTGCACGACATCGTGGCGCACTCGGTCACCGTGATGGTGCTGACCGCCGCCGGCGCCCAGCGCGTGCTGCGCACCGACCCGGATCGGGCCGACCAGGCCATGGGCACGGTCGCCGGCCTGGGCGGGCAGGCAATGGCCGAGCTGCGCCGGATGCTCGCCGTACTGCGTCCCGAGGCGCCCGCCGTGGGCGGGCCGGACGCGAACCCTCCGGACCTGGTGACCGGGCCGGATCCCGGGCGGACGGATCTGGCCGACCTCGACGCCCTGCTGGCCGGGCCCCGCCAGGCCGGCATCACCGTCGAGCTGCGCCACGAGGGTGTGCCGCGCGGTCTGGACGGCAGTGTCGGGCTGGCCGCGTACCGGGTGGTCCAGGAGGCACTGACCAATGTGGTCAAACACGCCGGGCCGGGCACCTGGGCCGTCGTGGGGCTGAGCTGGCTGGGGGACCGACTCCAGGTGGAGGTGACCGACGACGGGCAGGGCCGGCCGAGCACCGCCGCCGCGGGGTTGTCCACCGGGCACGGGCTGCTCGGCCTGCGGGAGCGGGTCGCGGTGGTCGGTGGCGAGCTGTCGGCTGGACCGATGCCGGACGGCGGATTCCGGGTGTGCGCGACCCTGCCGGCGGGGCCCTCCAGACCGGCAACCGACGAGTTGGTGCTGGTACAGGCCGGGGGTGGCGATGGCGATCCGGATCCTGCTGGCGGATGACCAACCTCTGATCCGGGCGGGCCTGGCGATGCTGCTGGACAGTGAGCCGGATATCGAGGTGATCGGCACCGCTGACGACGGTCGGCAGGCGGTGGACCGGGCCCGGACGACCAAGCCGGACGTGGTGCTGATGGACGTCCGGATGCCGGTCCTGGACGGCGTGTCGGCCACCAGGCTGATCACCGAGGACGCCGGCAGCCTCGACCCGGCCCGCCCGGTGGTGAAGGTGCTGATCCTGACCACGTACCACGTCGACGACGCGGTGTACGCGGCGCTGCGGGCCGGTGCCTCCGGTTTCCTGCTGAAGGACGCCGCGCCGACCGAGTTGGCCGCTGCGGTCCGGGCGGTGGCCGCCGGGGAGGCATGGCTGGACCCGGCCGTCGCCCGCCGGCTGATCGACGAGTTCGCCGAGCGACCGGAGCCGTATCCGGCAGCCGGTCTGGATCGGCTCACCGCGCGGGAGCGGGAGGTGCTCACGCAGGTCGCCCGTGGCCTGTCCAACATCGAGATCGCCATGCGCCTGCACGTGGGAGAGGGCACCGTGAAGACCCACTTCGGACGGATCCTGGTGAAGCTCGGGGTGCGGGACCGGGCCCAGGCGGTGATGGTCGCGTACGAGAGCGGGCTGGTGCAGCCTCGCCGCTCCCCGAGGCAACCATGACCCTCGACGCCGCGTGTCCTGGGCTCGCCTCCGACGAGCGGATACGTCACCGGGCGTCGATGGCGTGCAGGACGCCGCCGGTCCACGAGGGGAAGCCGGCCGCGAGCACCGAGGCGACGTCGGCGCCGGCCGGGTCGACCTGCAGGCCGTTGTCGAGGGCGCGGCGGGCGGCGGCGGCCATGGCGGCAGGGTCGGGGCCGGCGTCCAGGAGAGTTTGTACGAAGGAGACGTGGCCACCATGGATCAGCACGGGGATGCCGCCCTTCGCGCGGACCTCGGGGACGAGGTCGGCGTCGGTGATCTCGACGATCGGGGCGTCGACGGCGAAGAACACCGCTGCCAGGGGATTGGCGGCGAGCTGCGGGAACTCACGCATTCCGGCCTGCGAGCCGGCTGAGGAAAGCCCGGCCCGCACACCCGTTGGGGGAAGCTCGGCGGGTGTCGTGGCGACCGCACGCATCGCATAGAAGAGATGCGCCAGATCCGGAAACTCGGGCGCGCTCAGCAACGCCCGGCACGCCGCCGTCTCGATCTCGAAGGCCTCGTCCAGCGGCACCGCCGCGCTACGCACCGCCACCTCCAGAACCGCGGCGAGCGCACGCACCGGTGACCCCTCCGAGCGTCGCCTCACCGCCTCGGCAAGACCCGGCGGCTCCGCGGTCCCCCCGGGAATCTCATAGCCGGGCCGCTCCCACCGCTGCACGACATGCCCGGCCGGCTGGGCCAGCACCCAGGCTCGCGCCGCGGCGACCACATCGTCGGCCAACTCGTCCACCAACCCGGCGGCCAGCGCCTGCGCCGGGTGATACGCCGTGCCCGGCCCGACGATCTCCAACACCGTCGCGGCGATCCCGAACATCCGGGTCACCCGGACCGTCCCGCCACTTCCGGGAATGATGCCCATCCCGGTCTCGGCGAGTGCCCACACGACCGACGGGTCGTTCGGGCCGACCCGGTAGTGGCAGGCCAGCGCCAGCTCGAAGCCGCCGCCGAGCGCGGAGCCGTTGAGCGCGGCGGCGACCGGCCGACCCAAGGTCTCCAGCCGGCGCGCCTGGTCGCGCAGCGGCATCAGCAGGTCGTAGGTGCCGGCCGCCTCGTCCGGGGTGATCTCGCTCGGCATGAAGTCGGGGCCGGAGATGAAGGAGCGCTTCGCCGAGGTGAGCACCACGCCGCGCAGCCGGCCGCGCTGCCGGGTGAGGTCGTCGAGGCAGGCGCCGAGCCCGTCGTAGTGACGCCGGTTGAGCATGTTCGCGGTGCGGCCGGGGTCGTCGAGTGTCACGGTGACGACGCCGTCCGCGTCCCAGGACCAGCGCGCCGAACCATATCGTTGGACATCCGTCATACAGTCAACATAGGCAAAGGTATGACGGATGTCCAACGATATGGTGAGGGCATGGCCCGGGACGACGATGCGATGCCGAACATCGCCGACGTGACGATGGTCGACGTGCTGCGGGCGGTCGCCGACCCGATCCGCCTGCGCATCGTGCAGACGCTTGCCGACGGCCGGCCGCACGGCAAATGCGGCGCGCACTGGGACTTCGGCGTGCACAAATCGACCATGACGCACCATTTCCGCGCGCTACGGCAGGCGGGCCTGACCCGCACCGTCGTGGCCGGCCGTACACACACCATCGAGCTGCGCCGCGACGAACTCGACGCCCGCTTCCCCGGCCTGATCGACGCCCTGACCACCGGTATTCCGTCCCGCGGGACGGCACACCGTCCGCGCGGATGACCTGCGGCGCTCCGGCATCCGTAGTTGGGCCAGTGTCACCTCGGCCGACGTGGATGCCATTCGTCGTGGATGCCCGCGACGCGCGCGCCATCCACATCGTGCCTCAGGGACTGGCCCACGTCGCCGTCGGCCCGTACGCGAGCTCGCCGACGGTGGCCAGCCGCGCCCGGGTTGCCGGATCGCACAGGGCCCCGGCGAGACCCGCCGCAAAGGCACCACCAGCGCTGAGCCCGAGCTCCTCCGCCACGGCGTACTCGTCGGAGAGGGTGGTGTCGAGGATCGCCGGATCGTCGGTGGAGACCGAGCAGCGCACCCCGGCCGCCAGCAGGGTGCGCAGCGGATGCCGCGCCAACGACGGCGTCACCCCGAGACGCACGTTCGAGGTCAGGGTGACGTCCAGCACGATGCCGCGGTCGGCGAGTTCGGCCACCAGGTCGGGGTCCTCGACGGCCCGTACCCCATGCCGGACGCGGACCGCGCCGAGCGCGAGCACCTCGCGTACCGCCTCGGGGCCGGCGGCCTCACCGGCGTGCGGGACGAACGGCAGTCCGCCTTCCTGGGCGATGCGGACGGCCCTGGCATGTGGCGCGGTCGCCGCGCGTCCCTCCGCGCCCGAGAGCCCGAAGCCCACCACGCCCCGGCCGACGAACCGGGTCGCCACTCGCGCCGCCTCCTCGCCCATGGCGACGTCGTATCCGCGAAAGATCTGCGGAGTCCAGCCGATCGTGACGCCGAACCGCTCCCGCGCCTCGTCGGCGGCGTCGCAGCAGGCGGCGAGGATGTCGGCCCAGCCGGCAGGGCCGCCGAAGCGCTCCTCGGCATCCAGTGCGGGCTCCAGGTACACGGCGCCGTGCGCGGCGGCCTCGGCCGCGTACGCCAGGGTTATCAACCGGTAGTCGGAGGGGCTGCGCAGGCACCGGGTGAGCGTGTTCCAGGTGTCGATGAACTCGTACAGCGTCCGGAACCGGTAGAGGTGCTCCAGGCGCTCCGGCAACGGGCTGTGGTGGCGTTGCGCGATCTCCGCCAGGAGGCCGGGTCTGACGGTGCCCTCCAGGTGCACGTGAAGCTCGATCTTCGGCGCCGACCGCTGCACCTGGCTCATCGCTCCTCCGAGGGTAGTAGCGGGCGGTGACATCATGGGTGCCATGGCCCCCGACCGGACCACGCACGTCCTGTTCGACTTCTTCGGGACCCTTGTGGACTATTCGGCCGCCGTCAACGGCGCGTGCGCCGCCACCGACTGCGCCGCGTTGATCCGTTCCTACGGTGGCGGCCTCGACGAGGCCACGTTCGTCAGCGCATGGGACGGCGCGTACGACTCGTTCAAGGCGGTCGCCGTCGTCGACCGCCGGGAGTTCTCGATGGCGCAGTTGAGCCGGTCGTTCCTGGCCGACGTGCTGCGCCGGGAGCCGACGCCGGCCGAGTGCCGAGCGCTCGTCACCACATACACGCGCCGGTGGAACGACGGCGTACGGTACCGGCCGGACACCCCGGCGATCGTGGCCGGGCTGGCCGAACGGTTCGGCCTGGCGGTCGTGTCGAACACGCACGAGCCCGAACTCGTGCCGGCGCACATCGCCGCGATGGGCATCGGCGATCACTTCGCCACCGTCGTGATGTCGGTCGAGTTCGGCTGGCGCAAGCCGCACCCGTCGATCTACACCGAGGTGCTTGACCGGCTCGGCATCGACGCGAGTCGGGCGGTCTTCGTCGGCGACTCGTACGAGGCGGACTTCGTCGGCCCGGAAGCGGCCGGCATCCGGGCCTACCTGATCGACCCGGCGCACGCGTACGACATCCCCACCGATCAGCGGCTGGACTCGCTCGCCGATCTCCCTGCGCGGCTGCTGCCCTGAGCACCAGTTGGGCCTACCGGCCCTCCCGTGACGTGCAGACCTGGTGGGAGGTGGCGAACCTGTCGGTGTCGTACACCGCCAGCACCGCGAAGCAGTAATCCACCCGGGTGCTCAACCCGTTGACCGTGTAACTGGTCTTCCCTGGCTCCACCGTGGCCATCATGCCCAGTGCCTGCCCGGTCCGCCCACCGGCGACCATGAACGGCACCAACCCGTCCGACGGGTCGGTCCAGGTCAACGTGATCGTGGTGGTGTCGTCGCGCATCGCCAGATCCCCCGGCGGCGGACCCGCCTCACCCGTCGCCGGTGTCGGCGTCGCCGGAGGCGCCGCCCGTCGGTCGAGGATCAACAAACCCACCCCGACCACCGCGGCGAGGGCGACCACCACGGCCACCACCGCCACCACGATCGCCACCCGGCCGCGACCCGACGCGGACCTCGCCGGCGGCATCACCAGGGAACCCTGGTAAGGCGGGGCGACGCCCGGATGTGCGGCGCCGGGTCGGCCCCAGGCGGGAGCGGGGGGCGGAGCGTACGACGGCGGTACGACGCTGCCGCCGGGGTGCGGATAGGCCGGTGGACCTTGGGGAAACTGCTGATGCGACCCACCCGGGTAGCCGCCACTGGCCGGGATCGGCTGCTGCGGGTCGTGCTGGCGCATCCCGACCGACGCGCCGTGCGAGGCGGAGCCACCGGCCGGACCGTACGGCGGCGGGCCGCTGACCGGGGCGTGCGGGGCGGGTCCACTGATCGGAGCCTGGTGCGGCGATCCGCTGACCGGTGGCTGGTCGGGTGGCCCGCTGGTCTGCGCGAAGCTGGGTGGCCCGCTGGTGGGCGGGTAGCCCGGTGGCCCACTGGTCGGGTCCGGCTGGGGCAACGACGCGGTCAACTCGTGCGGACCCGCCGTAGGGCTCGCCCACCCGGGCGGCTCCAGCGCGGGGGGTGCGCTGGTCGGCTGGGCCAGGGCGGGCGGTGCGCTGGTCGGCTGGGCTACGACGGGCGGTGCGCTGGTCGGCTGGGCTACGACGGGCGGTGCGCTGACGGGAGAAAAGGCGGGGGGCCCGCTGACGGGCGGTGCGCTGACCGGGGCTCCCGTGCCGGCAACTGGCGCCGGACGTTGCGGTGGCCGGCCGGCCATCTCCTCCTCGAGTAGCGGCCCGATCTGCTGGACCCGGATCGTTGGCCGGGCCCACTCGGGATCCCCGGGCGACGCGGGCGCGGGCGACGTCGATCCGTCGACGGCCGGCGGTGACGGCGCCCCGCCGGTTTCCTGCTCGTGGCTCTGCTGTGCCTCGCCCAGCCCGGGAGCACCGACCATGGTCGAGCCCGGCCCCATGCCTCCGGCAGCCGGCCCGGTCGGCGTCGGCCTCGGGGACGGCGGAGTAACGGGGCGAGCAGCCTGATCGTGAAGGGCAGTCCTCGGCAGCGGCACGGCCTGAGACGGCGTCACCACCCGAGGCGGCGGGATCACCGGCGGCACGACCGGCGGCGGTGGCACGGGTACCGGAGGCGGCGGAACCGTGGCCGGCGCCGACGGCGCGGCGAGGGTGGGCGGGGCCGGCGGAGTGCGCGGCAAGCCCGGCACGGCGGGCCCCGACACCGCCCGAGGCGCAGGCGAAACGGTGGCCGTTGTGGGCACGCTCGGCGCCGGAGGAACGCCGGCCGTGCCGGGTGCGGCCGAGACAGGAGCCACCGACGGACGGGTTGGCGCCGCCGCCGTCGACGCATCGTGCGGCTTCCAGAGGGTGGAGAGCACGGCCAGCGACACCGTCGGCTCATCCAGCGCTCCCGGGACGGGCTGGCTCACCGATACCGGCTGGGCAGCGGACTGGGCAGCGGGAGGGGCCACGGGCTGCGGTGCGGGAGCGGCATCGCCGAGATACTCCCGTGCCGTGCGTACCGCCGGATGGTCGACGCCGAGCACGGCGGGGCCGGCGGCGGCGACGCGGGTGTAGTTGCGACGCGCCTCATGACGGTTGCCCAGCTCGTCCGCGACGGACCCCAGCTCGAACGACAGGGCCAGCATCAGCGGATCCGCGTGCGGCCACCGGCGCTCCCCGGCGGCGAAGGCCTCCTCCAGCACCCGGCGGGCCGCGCTCGGATCGTCGGCCTCCCGGTGCAGCCGGGCCAGCAGGTGCGCGGTGCTCAGGACGTCCGGATGATCCCTACCGAACGGCGGCTGGGCAGACTCGACCGCATCGATCAGCAGGTCACGGGCGGCGCCGAGGTTACCCGCACCGCGCAGCGCGAGGGCCCGCTGCTGGGCGACGGCCAAGGGGGAGGCATGGGGCACGAGGCCCATGCTGCCGGGTAGGGGCGCTCCGACGCTACCCGGTCCGAGGATCCGTCGTCGCCCTTCAGAACCCGGACAAGACACCCTCACGGACGCCGCATGCCGATGTGCATGATCCACGAGCGGCGTGTACAGTAACTCCCCGTGCAGCCCACCGGGCGGCCTACGGGTGGTGGGACCACCGAGGCCGGGGCGGTAGGCTGGGCAGCAGGTCCGGGTGGCGGAATGGCAGACGCGCTAGCTTGAGGTGCTAGTGCCCGTATAGGGCGTGGGGGTTCAAGTCCCCCTCCGGACACGATCTTGAGAACGAACGCAAACGGCCGTTGACCTGGCTTAATTCAGGTCAGCGGCCTTAGTTGTTTCTCGGGCTGTTGCCGCCGTGGGATCACCGTGGGATCACGGCCCTAGATGAGGACTGTCGAGGGTGCGATCTTGCCTCCGTCGATCAAGACGGTTACGGTGCCACTGCTGCGCATATAGGCGCGGCTGGCGGCAGAGCCCGCGTAGCTGGGGGCCGCCTGTTCACGTGGAGGAACAGTGGCGCAGGTCGAGAAGAGACAGACGAAGGACGGAAAGACCACCCGGTGGCGGGTGAAGTGGCGCGACGGCGGCCGCCGTGACGGCGACTGGGACGGCGAGACGTTCGACTACCAGGCCGACGCGAAGCGTTTCAAGGCGCTCGTCGATGCCTGCGGTAACCGCCGGCCGTCGCCGGAGCAGCTGGTCGACCACGGCTTCGGCTTCCTGGTGGCGGGGTCCGCCCCGGTGCCGGAGCGGCCCGCGAAGAAGACGTTCCGCGAGTACGCGCTGGCCTGGCTGGAGACGCTGACGAAGCCGAGCGTCGAGACGAAGCGGAAGTACCTGGAGCGGCTGGAGAAGCACGTCTTCCCGACGCTCGGCGACCTGCCGATCGACGAGATCACCCGGCGGGTGATGCGCGAGTGGCAGACGGCGCTGCTGGCCTCCGGCTTGTCCCGCAAGACGATCGCCAATATCCGGGGCGAGAGCGTGTTCCCGATCTTCCGCGCCTCATGCCGGCCCGGCGAGGACGAGGAGTCGCCCCTGCGGGCGTATAACCCGCTGGACGGCCTGGCCCTCCCCGAGGGGGAGAAGTACGTGCCGGACATCCTGGAGACGCCCGAGGACGCCTCGATCCTGCTCACCGCGGCGTACGAGGTCGACCCGGAGGCCGCCGACCTGCTCCTGACGAAGCTCGCCACCGGCCTGCGATGGGGGGAGGTCGCCGCCCTGCCGCCCCGGGCCGTCCGGGCGCACCTTGGCACCGTCGAGGTCCGGCAGGTCCTGCGGAAGGTCAACCGGCGGTGGGTCGTCGAGCCCAAGCCGAAGACAAAGCAGGGCTACCGCCAGGTCCCGCTGCACCCTCTGGTCATGGAGATCGTGATGCGGCGCGCGGCCGCCGGCAACGAGTTCCTGTTCGTCGCGCCGCGTGGCAACCACTGGCGGTACGAGGACTTCTATGACTGGCGGTGGGTGAAGATCCGCAAGCTGGCCGAGTCGCGCGGGCTGGCCGGGCACATGACGATGCACGGGCTGCGGCACTCCCTGCTGACCCTGCTGGCCAACGAGGGCCTGGAGCTGGCGGCGCTCAAGGGCGTCGCCGGGCACGCACAGGTGTCCACGACGATGGACGTCTACGTGCACGGCACCAGGACGCACCACGAGCCGGTGCGGCGGATTGTCGGCGGGTTCCTGGAGGCCGGCATCCGTGCCGGCGAGGAGCAGCGCGCCGCCGGTGCCGGCCGAGCCGCCGACCTTCGCGGCCGGATCCACCGGGGGGCGCGGCAGGTGCGCCCGGCCGCCTCGCGCCCGTAGACCGCTTCGGGGGGAGCCGGCCGGGTCGAGGGGGTCACCCGGCCGACGAAGCGGGCGGCGAGCTGTGATGGCTCGCCGCCCGCTTTCTATCTGCCGTCCTCCTAGGACGGTTTAGGGGTGGTGAGTTACGACGGGGGCCGCCGGCTGCCGGCGTCTGGCCGGCCGAGAACGATGAGTGCGGGTTGTAGCGAAAGAACCGGCGGCCCCCGGGTCTGTTGGTGTGGTGCTGAGGGCCGCCGGGCGCCGGCATGGGCCGGCAGTGAACTACCTGCTGTACCGGCGGCCCCCAGGTCATCAGCGCCGCCGGCCCGCGCCGGCAGGGATCGCCGGCGACGGCTTGTACGCCGACGCCAGGTCGTCGTCGGTGAAGCGGACCAGCCGGCCCAGCCGGTGGCAGGAGATGCGGCCCTTGGACACCCAGCGCCGCAGGGTGGTCTCCGCGACGCGCAGCTTTACTGCGGCTTCGGCGTAGGTGTACTCCTGCACGTCTCCTGCCTTCCAAGATCTCGGATGAGCGAGATTGATGAGTTCACAGTAAAGCATTGCGGCCGTATAGAGCTACGAGGAAGTCGTGGAGTAGCCCTCGGCGCTTTCGGGGACTGCTCTCGCGTGGGTCGCGCCTGCTACCACGCCGTGATCTAGGAGTTGACTGCTGCCCGACGGTTCCGCGAACGAGTCACGCTGACTAGAGTGACGGCATTGGGGGTGTGATCGTACGCATGTTCGATCACACTCCCTGTTACGTCCGAACGTTTCGCTCGTTGCGCACTGCGGGTGGAGGTTACCTTACGCATCGTACGGATCGTCGGCCAAGTTGGATCGTCAGCCTAGAGAGGGAACGATGACATCTCGGCAACGAGGCCGTTGCCTCCCCTCCCGGTCGACCGCCCCGTGCATGGAGAGAGCTGCAGAAGCCCTTGGGTGGTCAGGCGTGGTCGTGCCTGATGTGTCACTACTTGGCACCCACGTTTCGGTAGTCGTGGTCCGTGATGCCGCCGCGCACGAGTGGCGCTTGGAGAACCGGTGCGCCGAACCTCTGCTTGATCCTGACTCTCTAGCAATGTGGGAGTGGCCGCAGGGCCGCGGGCTGTTCCCCCCCTCTGCGGTTTCCATCCAAGGAGTCTTCGCTGGCGTAGAGAGGTCGCCCCGCAACGCGCTTTCGACCGCGCGGAAGTGGCGCGGGTTCGCCGCTACCGCCGTGGCCTTGCCATCTGTCGCTGAGGCAAGTCGAGATCTCCTCCTGGAGTGTTCGTACTCGGGGATTGCCGTTGTCTGCGAGGACCAGGACGAGGCGAGGATCATCCAACCTGGGCATGCCGGCCGCCTAGCGACCGCCCGTCGGACAACCGTGGACCGCTGGATCGAGGAGAAGCTCTATGGACGCCTCTTGGCGGACGCGGAGCTAGCGGACGCGCTCCTGTAGCGTCGCCGGCTCCAATGCCTTGAGCCAGCCCCCTAGGAACGGGGGCGGCTCCCACTTGTCGGTGTTGCTCTCCACCTCGTAATGGCGGACCTGCGCGTTCCAACACTTCGCGCGCCAGCTCTCCGTCCGCGCGGCCCTCGTCGATCCGTGAGGCAGGAGTTCGTCGCGAAGATCAAGCAGCACCTCGAGGGAGTGCTCGAACGCCAGTCGCTCCTGCTCGGGCCAGGGGTGGATAGCCAGTTGCCCCAAGGGTCGGGAGTGGCAAGCCTCGCAGGCGCACTGCCACAGTCCATCGTCAGGGTCCGCCTGTGCGGCAAGCGCGATCTTGTCGACGCTGATGTAGGCGAGGCACTCCTTCACCATTGCGGCAATCTGCGGATCGTGGCCGCCTCCGCCGCCCCCGTCCTTCACCGGGTAGAGGTGGCGAAGGCTGGTGGACGTACCCACCGCCGCTGCGAGGGCGCCCATGCAGAGCGCCCCAAGGGCGGACACGTCGCAGCGGAGCAGCATTACCGGGACGGGGCAGTTCAACAACCGCAGCAGCGAGCGGACCATGTTCTTCAGGCCGAGTGGGTCCTTGTCGTGCTCGAGAATGACCGCGACGGGCATGCCCGCCTGCTCGATGGAGGAGAGAAGTGTGTCGAGTGCCGGCGCAGAACGTAGCCAGGAGATGTGAAGCGGTAGCAGGGCGATCGCATCCTTGATATCTGCCGCGCGGCGAAGAATGTCTCGAAGCCCCGCTTCGTCACCCTCGCTCACATAGCCGGAGTCCGTGAGAACCGGAAGCCCGAGGTTCCTCTGATCGCGGATCCAGGTGCCGTTGAACGGGGTCTGCGCGGCCACGCGGTTAGCACCGGCATATCGGGCGGCGTCGAGCAGCAGCGGCTGGCGGAAGTTGTTGTGCTCCCGCAGGTACCGTGCGGCCTGGTAGACACGGGACGCCGCGTCCGTTGCCCTGAAGTTGCCCTTCCTGGCGGTGATTACGAGACCCGCGTTATCCCGACGCGCCAGTCTGGCAACATTCATCGCCTCGTCCGAATAGCACTGAATGAGGAGGGCCTCCTGGAAGGGCTGTAGCCGTGAGGGCATCCGGCTGTCGCTGTGCTGGCGGGCGTTATCCAAGCTCACTGCCCGTACCTTCCTGGTGAATCGGCGCTGTGTCCGTCCGGTCTGGCAAGTAGTGGCGTGCGAAGGGGCCCGGCAGCATCAGGGCCGTCGAGGCGGCTTTGTCCAGCGTCCTGCCCAGACCGTCCAAATGGGCACCGACGATGCGCGTCATCAGCTGCGGCCTCTCCTCGGCGACTGCGCCGGGTTCAACCTTCGCCCAGCCAAGCTGATTTAGCCTGATTCGCAGCATGCGATGTGACTGGTCGTCGATGTGCCCGAGGCGGGAGGCTTGCTGGATCAGGGCGGCAATCGACATGCCCCAGGTGACCTTGAGGTCGAGCAGGCGTCCGAAGTCCCGTGTGTTCAGGCCGGAGAGATCCTGACCGATCGCCGTGGAGGGCGCGATGAGCTCGCCGGCGAACTCGAACGCCTCCTGCTCGACCGCTTCTTCTCCAGTGGCGACCTGCCAGCCGTGTAGCACCAGATGGCCTAATTCGTGGGCGACGCTGAGCCGCTGACGGTCACCGGGGAGGGCGGTGTTGACCACGATGATGGGCCGGCGCTCGGGCAGGTTGAGGCTTACTCCGTCCTGCGCATCCGTGCCGAGGTCTCGCCGGATCACGGCAACCCCGAGTTGTTCGACCATGCAAATCACGTCGTCGATGGGCGCGTCGCCGACGCCGAGCAGCGCTCGCACGCGTCGAGCGGCCTCGTGCGGGGGGACCGCACCCACAGGCAGCTCGGGTAGACCGACCTCTGGCCTGTGTGGTAGCTCCTCGATCAACCGGGTGGCGGTCAGGCTGATCAGATGTGTTAGTCCCTCGATGCGCTTGGTGGCGAGGGCGGTGAGCTTGCTCCGACGTCGACGGTGGTGGACGCAGGAGACGTTGGCACCGAGGCTCGGTTCGCGGACGGTGAGGAGCTCGGCAGGCACCTCCAGGACTTCGGCGAGCTGGGCAAGCTGCTCGCCCTCAAGCTCAAGCTGTCCGCTCTCGATCTTGGACACATAGCCCTGGGAGACGCGGGCCTTGAGGGCGAGCTCGGCTTGCGTCCACGCCCGCGACTGCCGAACTACGGTCACGGCCGCCCCATTGCCTCGCATGTTGCCCCCCTCCATCGTGTCCGGCCACAGTAGCACGTCGGTGCGCGAAATATTCCTGAGTCATTCCTAGATCATTCCAACGTCGTCTTAGGCGCGTCGGCATGTACGGCTACAATGCTGTACTGCGTTCCCATACGCTCCGCGCTGGAAGTGCTGCTTGGTGGCACGCCGCCGTTCCACGGTGGAGGCCCAGGTTCAAATCCTGGCCGGCGCTCGACGCCCGGCCACAGGGGAAGGTGGTAGAGGCGCGTGTTCCACGGCAGCATCCCGGCCGACCTGCGCTCGATCATCTACGAGCACGCCGAGTCCTGGCCCGACACCGACCTGTACGTCGGCTGCTCGGGCAACTTCACGATCGAGCGGACGCTGCACAGCCGGCCCGGCGAACAGCGCGCGATTCACGGCAACGACGTCCAGTCGTACTCGAGCGCGCTCGGCTGGTGGCTCGCCGGCCGGGACCTGGACTACCGGCTCAAGGACGAGCACCGCGAGGAGCTGGCCTGGCTGGAGCCGTACCTGACCAGCTCCACGGACACCCTCGCCTCGCTGATGCTCGGCACCCGGTTCCTCCAGTACGTCGGGCGGCCCGGCGTCTACTACGAGCGGATGGTCCGAGCGACCATCGGCCAGTTCCCGACGATGCACGCCAAGACGGTCGCCAAGCTGAACGCGCTGACGCTGCGCCTGGCCTCGTACTACTGCGGCGACGTGCGGGACTACCTGCGCGACGTCGTGCCCGACGACGCCCCGGTGGCGATGTTCCCGCCGTTCTACGCCGGGGACTACGAGGCGCAGTTCGCCGGCATCGACGAGTTCTTCGCCTGGCCGGCGCCGACGTACGACACGCTCGACGAGGACGGCAAGGAAGAGATCATCGGGGCGGTCCTCGACCGGCCCCACTGGATCCTCGGCCTGCACATCGCCCGCGAGGAGCTGCGCCCGTGGCTGCGCGGCGTCGTGCAGACCTCCAACCGCGGTATGCCGATCTACGTCTACGCGTCGTCCGGAGCGCGGCGCGTCGTCGCGCCCGTCCAGCAGGTCGCCCCGATCCTCATGCCGAAGATCGGGCCCGCCGAGGACATCGGCGACCGCATGGCCATCCACGTGCTCAACGGCGGCCAGTTCGCCGCCGTCCGCTCGCAGTTCATGAGCAAGACGATCCTGCCCGGGTCGCCGCTGCTCGCCTGCGGCGTCAGCGTCGACGGCAAGCTCGTCGGGGCGTTCGCCTACCTGCCGCCGAAGTTCGACCCGGCCTGCGCCTACCTGATGAGCGACTTCCCCGTGTCGTGGACCCGGTACCGCCGGCTGGCGAAGCTGATCGTGATGGCGGCCGCCAGCCGCGAGGCGCAGCTGCTGTTGCAGCGGTCGCTGTCGAAGCGGCTCACCTCGTGGTCGACCACGGCGTTCACCGACCGGCCGAACAGCGCGAAGTACGGCCGGGGCATCCCCGGCGTCAAGCTCCAGAAGCGCAGCGAGCCGGCCGTCGACGGCATCCACCGCTATCAGCTCCAGTACGGCGGCCCGCTGGGCGGCTGGACCCTGCAAGAGGCGCTGGCGGAGTGGAAGCGCCGCCACGGGAAGGACATGCGATGAACGACGAGCAGCTCGACGGCCAGCAGCCGGCCGCCGAGCCGGCCGGCTGCCCCAAGGTGATGTGGGACGGCCTCGACAGCATTCGGTGCAACCAGGGTGCCGACAGCGGCGTCTGCCCGCTGCACGGCCAGTTCCGGCACCCGCAGCCGGCCGACCCGGACCGGGCGTGCCTCCACGGCAACATGCACTTGGACGCCGACGTGCAGCGGCTGACCGCCTCCGATGACGATCCCACCGTGGTGGCGTACATCGTCGAACTCCAGGTCCGCTGCTTGGCTTGTCAGGAGCGGTTCCGCTGGATCGGCGTACCCGCCGGTCTGATGCCGGGTATGCCCGCCTGTAGCCCGGACGAGTTCACGCTGCACGCGCCGATCCGGCCTTCCAGCGCCGACCCGGATTTCGGCCTGAGCATTCCGGGGTTCGCCATTCAGTTCCGGGGCGAGGGTGAGCGGTGAGCGGCGAGCGCCACGACACCGGGGTCTACCGCGGCGACTCGACGCACTGCGTGCCGCCGTATCCGGGAGCACTGCCCGGCGTGCTGTACCCGGCGGGTGCCGACGTCGATCTTGTGGTCCGGGCAGTCGCCCGGGCCCGCTACCTCCGGGCGTACCCCGCCGATCTGGAGGGGGCCGACGGGTATGCTGAGCGGGTCGCGGCCGACCCGCCGTTCCGTGCCGAGATGACCGCCGCCCTCGCGGCTCTCGCCGGCGCTGGCCGCATGATGCCCGTCGACGCCGAGACGGCGCACCTGGTCGAGCTTCGCGCCGAAGGCTGGACGGTCCAGCACCCCCTGTCGTGCCGGCCGAACCTGTTCGCCTGCGAGGTGAACCGGGTCGCCGAGCGGGGCCTGACCGCCGTCCCCGACGAGTTGGGTGTGTTTGAGTGCCGCGCCGAGGACGGCGTGCTGGTGATCGGGGCGGCCCGGTGAGCGACATCGACGAGCTGCCCGGACCCGCCGACGCCGGCCCGCTGAACCTGCGGCCCGCAACGGTCGCCCCGGCCGACCTGACGCTGCTGGAAGTCAACGCGCGGTACATGCGTAAGGAGACGTTCGACCGCCTGGTGGCGAACGTTCGCCGCGACGGTGCGCTCACCAGCACGCCGCTGGTGTGGAACGACGAGGTGAGCGGCCGGATGGTCGTGCTGTCCGGGAACCACCGGATCATGGCCGCCCGGGAGGCGGGCCTGGAACAGGTCTCCGTCATCGTGGTCGACCAGCCGCTGACCCGCGCCCGGCAGGTCGCGCTCCAGCTGTCCCACAACGCCATTGAGGGCGAGGACGACCCGGCCACGCTCAAGCATCTGTACGACGAGCTGGACGACGTGGACTGGCGGGCCTACTCGGGCCTGGACGACAAGCAGCTCGACCTGCTCGCGCAGGTCGACCTGGAGGGCCTGTCCGAGGCGAACCTGGACTTCGCCACCGTGCAGCTGGTGTTCCTGCCGCACGAGCTGGACGCCGCCCGCGGCAGCTTCGAGGAAGCCCGCCGCATCGTCCAGGCCGACGTCCGCTGGCTCGCCGGGTATGCCGAGTACGAAACCACCCTGGACGCCCTCGCGACGGCCCACGGTGCCCACAACGTCGGCAACGTGGCCACCGCGCTCGGCCTGATCCTCCAGGTGTTCGAGCGGCACCTCGGCGAGCTGCGCGACGGAGTGTGGTTCGACCCGGAGTCCGGCGAGTCGATCGGCGCGGCCGGCCGCCTGGTGCCGGTCGAGACGATCATCGAGACGCGCTCGATGCCAGCCGACGCCGCCGCTGTGCTGACCCGCGCGGTCAACAAGCTGGTGGCCGCCGGGGAGGTGCCCGCCGACCAGCGGTGGCGCGCCCTGGAGCTTCTAGCCGCCGACTACCTGGCGGGCGCGTAATGGGGATGAGCCCGGTGTCCGCCGCGCCACCGCGCAGCGGACACCGGAACCCCTGCCCGGGCCTAGGCGTGCGGATGAATCGGCACCAGCTCGGACGCGCCCGCGAACTCGAAGCTGAGGAAGTCGACGCCGGGGCGGTACACGACGTGCCAATTCAGCTGTACCTGCCGGTCGAAGGTCACCTCAGCGAAGCCGTCCACGTCAGAGTCAACGAGCCGGACATCGTCACGGTCGGCGACGCCGGCCGGTGGACCCCAGCCGGTGAACCGCACATGAGCCTCAACCTCGACGGTGACCACCTGGTCGCCGTCGGGCAGTGGATCGACCATCTGCCAGTCGATCGTGGCCAGGTCGGGCAGCACCTCGTCCAGCACCAGTTCGTGAAGGATGTCGGTAGGCAGCTCGACCTCGTCGAACGTCAGACCGGCGAGCCGGTTCCGCCCCACGTCGCGGGCAACGTCGCTGCCCGCCATGCTCCGGCACTGGCCGGTGATCTCCTCGGGCAGAAGGCTCTCCAGCGACGGGAACAGCGACTCCATTTCCCGCTGCTTGCGGACACGGCGCAGCGCTTCGCTGTATGGGATGTTGAGCTTCTTCGCCAGCAGTTTGGCCTGTTGGTCCCTACTCACGGTCGATCCATCCTCCGGCGGACTATCCCACGCGACCACCGGCGACATTGGATGTACCGGAGCCACAGCAACACCTGCGTGACGATCAACGCCTTGTCCCTCGGTGTCGCAGTGCCGGGCGTGGGCCGGCGGGCAACAGGAGAAACCGGCGGCGCAGGGCCACCGTACGACCAAGCCTAGCTCGCACATCAAGCACCGCCAACCATGCGATCGCCCGGCACCCTCCTCACCGGAAGGTGTGCGGTCGCAGTAAACAACTGTCACCGGCCAAGGAGGAGAGATGGCCGACAGCAATCCACAGGGTCTTTACGCCGGGCTCGATGAGCGGCAGCGGTACGAGTTGGACCGCCGCTGCGACCACCACCCGCCGCGCAGCACCGTCCAAGCCGAGGCCCACGGCAGGTGGCGCGCCGCCATGAAGGTCCTGATGGCCGAGGCGATGCGCAGCCTGCCGCCCTGCCGCGAAACGTCGATGGTCCTGACCTCCCTGGACGACGCGCTCATGTATGGCAACGCGGCGATCGCACGCCCCCCGATGGCCAACGGCCGACGGGGCGGCCACTGAGACAGGGCGGCCCGGCTGGCACTTCCCCGCCCGCCTGGCCGCCCGCACCAGCATGACGAGGAGGTGACCATGAGCGAGCCGGAAATTCTGGCCTGGGACCGGCAGCACCGTGAGCCCGAGAAGGCGTACGGGTACTTCGTGCTGTACCGGGACCTCGGCCGCACCCGCACGGTCGCCAAGGTCGCCACCGAGGTCGACAAATCCCGGGATTACCTCCACAAGCTCGCCACCAGCTGGAAGTGGGTGCAGCGGGCGCAGGCGTGGGACCGCGAAGAGGACCGGCTGTACGTCGAGGGCCTGGCCGAGCAGCGGCGGGACATGGCGAAGCGGCACGCGCGGATCGCGTCGGCGCTGCAAGGGAAGCTCGTCGCCCGGTTGCAGTCCCTCAAGCCGGAACAGCTCAGCGTGGCCGATATCGCCCGCTGGCTGGAGGTGGCGACCCGGGTCGAGCGGCTGGCGCTGGGCCTGCCCGACTCCACGACGGCGCACACCGGCCCGGACGGCGGCCCAATCCGCGCCGAGGTCGAGCAGATGACCGAGCAGCAGCGCGCCGAATTCTTCCGGGCGCTGATGGCCGAGGCGGCAGCCCGCGCCGGCCAGGCCAACCCGAACGCCGAGCCCGACGACCTGGCGCCCGGCGATGACGACGAGGAGACAGCCGATGAGCCGGCGTCGCAGGATTGACGAGCAGGTGCGGATCGCGGTGGAGGTGCACGCGCCGCGGTGGGCGGTGCGGGCAGTCACGGCGGGCGTGCTGCTGCTGGGCGCCGCGAACGTGACCGCCGTGGTGATGCTGCTGGTGGCCGGGTGAGCCGTCGCGGCCCCCGCTCGACGCGGCTGCTGACCGGCCACCGCCGGCCCCGCCCGCCGGATCCGCCTACCGGCCCGGTGGTCCGGTGACCCGGGTCGGCCAGCAGACGTGGGCGGCATTGGACGTCGCCGGGCAGCGGTGGGTCGGGCGCGTCCCGGTCGTCGCCCCGGACCCGGTGCAGCGCCGCTCTCTGGTCCGCCGGACGTGGGCGTGGCGGCTGCTGCTGGCCGGCTGGATCGCGCTGACCGGGCTCGCCGCCTGGCTGGCGTGGCGGTGGCTCGGCCCGGTCGGGCTGGGCTGCCCGCTGCTGATGGGCGGTCCGCTGCTCGGCTTGTGGTGGTGCTCCCTGGTGGACCTGCGGCAGCAGGCCGACGAGATGTGGGGCGGGCGCTGAGCGATGCTTCTGTCGTACCCGGACCCGGCGCTGATGACGGACGCCGAGCTGGCCGCGTACCTGCGCGAGGTGTCCGAGGTGCAGGGCATGGTCCGGTACGACTGGCGGCGCCATGCGCGACCGGAGCAGATGGAGCCGGCGTACTACCGGATCTGGATGCTGCTCGCCGGCCGTGGCTTCGGTAAGACCCGCACCGGCGCGGAGACGGTACGCGGCTGGGCCGGGACGCGGCCGGGCGGGCACTACGCGGTGATCGCGAAGACACACCGCGAGGTCTACAACGTGTGCTTCACCGCCAGGCGGGCCGGGCTGCTGGCGGTGATCCCGCCGAAGCAGGTGCGGACGTTCAACAAGAGCGAGCCGTACCTGGAACTCACGAACGGCGCGATCATTCGCGGGTTCGGCGCGCAGGACCCGGACACGCTGCGCGGTTACGACTTTGACGGTTGCTGGCTCGACGAGTACTCGGCCTGGCCGTTGCAGACCGCACAGGGTGTGTTCGACATGCTGTGGTTCTGCATGCGCGAGGCGCCCAAGCCGCGCATGGTCATCTCGACCACCCCGAAGCCGTTGCCGCACGTGAAAAAGCTGCTGGTGCGGGCGAAGAAGCAGTTGGCGCGCAGCCGCCGGCCCCGGGTGGTCATCACCCGCGGCAAGACGATGGACAACGCCGCGAACCTGTCGCCGGAGGCGTTGGAGGAGTTGCTGGAGCAGTACGGCGGCACCCGGCTGGGCCGGCAGGAACTTAACGCCGAAATGCTGTCGGACGTCGACGGCGCACTGTGGATGTCCGCGTGGATCGAGGCCGGCCGGGTCGACAAGGACGATGTGCCGCCGCTGGTCCGCACAGTCGTCAGCGTCGACCCGGCGGACACGGTGTCGGAGACGAGCGACGAGACGGGCATCGTCGCGGTCGGCCGAGGCGAGGACGGCGACCACTACGTGCTGGCCGACCGGAGCATGAAGATCGCCGGGGTGGCCGCCGCCCGGCGGATCTGGCAGTGCTACCTGGACGTCGACGCCGACGTGGTGATCTACGAGGGGTCGTCGGCGTGGCTGCGGGACATCCTGGTCGACGCCTGGGTGGCCATGCAGACGGAGGGGCTGCTGCCGGGCGGTGACCCGCCGATCGACGTGGTGCAGGCCCGCCAGTCGAAGCGGGTACGCGCCGAGCCGGTGGCGGCTCGGTACGAGGTTGTTCCGCCACGGGTGCACCACGTCGGCACGTTCCCGGCGTTGGAGGACCAGCAGACGACGTGGACGCCGGAGTCCGGGAACTCCCCGGACCGGCTGGACGCGCTGGTGCACGGGGTGGCGTACCTGCGGGCAAAGGAGTCTCGCCGTGCGGTCGTTGCCTCGCCACTCGGACCGCGGATCCCACCACGCTCAGGACCGCCGTGATGTGGGAATCAGCCCAGCGTCTCGGTGAGCACTTGGACGCCCGATTCCTCGGCCCAGCGGGTGATGGCTGCCTGGCTGGACCGATGCCAGTGCCGGATGCGGATTGCTCCTTCCGCAGTGACCTGTGCTACCTCAGGTGCGCCGAACGCTTGAAACAGCTCACTGGTGAGCCGATGCGTCGTCGCGACCAGGCCCCTGTCCCCGGCGCAGAGGTCGTCGATGTCGGCGACTGTGTCGGCGTACGGCTGCTCAATGATCGTGTCGGAGCCAATCTGTTCGTTCGGCCAGCCGACGTTGGACACGAGCGCGATAGGTCGATTACTGATGGGCCAGATTGTGGCTCGGACGGTCGCGAGCCCTCCGGCCGCAGCCCGGTCGCGTGCGTGGTGGGCGAGGAACTGGAGGCCGGCTCCCACGCCGAGGGTCAGCCACTGTGTGTCTACGAGGCGGGCGCTGGGGTCCTCGTTTCCGGACACCGTCGAACCAACGGCAGTGGAGAAGGTGCCACCGCCGTTCTCATGGAGTTCACATGCCCCACGGCTGTAAGGCGTGCTGGGCTTGAACGTGCCGACACCTACCAGCCGGCGATGCCGCACTGTCGACCGGGTGAAGCGGCGTACTGGATTGCCGAAAGCACCGGCAGTGTGGCTGGCATTGCTGAGCTCGAAGGCCCTCAGGGCAGCGGTGTCGACGGTGAATCCGCCCGGCACGTCCGGAACGAGGGTGACCACCACGAGCAATTCGTCGGCCGCATGGCGCGAGGCGAAGTCAGCTTCGAGGCGGGCAGCCTCCTCAATGCGGTTGGTCAATCCGACGAACCGTGCCCGGTACGCCTCGGCCACCAGTGCCTCGGACAGCCATACAGTCTGGGTGCCGATGCGCCTGGGGTAGAGCAGCGAGTTGTTCTGGATGTAGGCGTGTGGGGCTGTCGCCGTCCGGGCGACCCAGATGATGAGGAAACCGGTGCCGGGCCGGTCGGGATCCTCGACCGGGATGATGTCGAACGTCGGAGTCGGCTGGACGTTGGCGACGACGGTCTGGTGGAGCCGGAGGCGCTCGGCGTCGCTGATGTCGACGCCTTCGTCCTTCGTGGCGCGGCCTTGACTGTCCTCCGCCATGCCGAGGATGAGCAGGCCGCCGTTGGCGTTGGCCAAGCCGCCGACATCGCCGCACAGCGCCTTCCGGTCCTTGTCCCGGCTGCCGTATGTGTCGCGCTTGAAGTCCAGGTCGGGGCCTTCGGCGGTGCCCGGGATGAGGCCCGTGACCTGCTTATAGGTCAGGGATTCGTCGATGGGTCCACCGAGGAGCTGTTCGAGTCGGCAATTCCTCAGTGTCGGCATGGGTTCGATCGTGGACCGCCGAGCCCAGGTAGGGCAAATCCGCAGGTCACTGGGGATCTCGATTGGACGGGAAATGATCTTGATTGATACAATGATTATGTACGGCATGAGCTGTATGCAGTTCACGTGGAAGAGGAAGGACCACCAGTGACAGCAGCCACCAAACGGCGCCCGAAGACCAAGGCGCCGTACCTCGCGGACATCGACCCGCGCGACCTGCTAGCGAACCCGCGTAACGTCCGCAACCAGCACGGCGACCTGACCGAGTTGCGCGCCTCGATCGCCGCCAGCGGCGTCATCCAGGCACTGCTCGTCGTTCCCGAAGACGGCGGCCACCTGATCGTCGCCGGCCACCGCCGCGCCGCCGCAGCCGCAGAGGCGCTGGAAGCCGGCGACTGGCCCGAGGACATGCCCCCCACCGTGCCGTGCCTCGTGCGGCCCGACCTGGCCGGCGTCCCCGCCAGCCAGGTGTTGTCCATGCTGATCGAGAACGACCAGCGCGCCGACATCACGGTCACCGAGCGGGCCGTCGCGTACGCGCAACTGGAACTGTTCGGCCTCGACACCATGCAGATCGCCCGGCGCACCGGACGCAGCCTCAAGCACGTCACCGACTCGCTGCGGCTCGTCGCGTTCGGTGAGAAGGCCACGGCGGCGGCCGACGCCGGCAAGCTGACTCTGGACGATGTTGCCCAACTGGCCGAGTTCGAGGACGACCCGGCCCTGGTCAACAAGATCCTCAAGGACGTCGGCAACAGCTGGGGTATCAAGCACAGGGTCGAAGAGGAACGACGCAAGCGGAAGGTCAAGGAGGCCGTCGCGAAGCTGACCGCCGACCTGAAAGCGGCGGGCGTGAAGATCGTCAAGCGGCCGAAGGAGTGGCCGCACAACTGCGCAATGACCAGGGTGACCTCGCTGACGACGGCTGACGGCCAGGAGATCGACCCCGAGGCCGTGAAGACGCTGGACGGGTTCGGCGCACTCGTGGAGGAGCGGTGGGAGTCGGCGGAGGCGATCATCGTCTGCATCGACCCCGACGCCCACGGCTACGTCCGTACCGGCTACAGCTACTACACGAGTCCGGTCCAGAAGGCCGCCGAGGAAGAGCAGCGGAGGGCCGAAGAGGACCGCCGGAAGCGGCTGAACGAGGCGGCCCGGGTGCG
Organism: Micromonospora sp. WMMD1082; assembly: GCF_029626175.1. Classification (NCBI taxonomy): domain Bacteria; kingdom Bacillati; phylum Actinomycetota; class Actinomycetes; order Micromonosporales; family Micromonosporaceae; genus Micromonospora; species Micromonospora sp. WMMD1082. The sequence goes on from NZ_JARUBM010000002.1 coordinate 5,190,786, forward strand.
CCGCACGTTCCTGATCGAGAAGTACGGCAGTGCGAAGGGTGCCAAGACGCTGCTCGTCGACGCGCTGCGGATCGCCGTGGTGTACCCCAGCTTCCTGGTACACAACGTCGACGGGCAACTGCTCCGGGACTTGTGCGGCGGTGAGCTGACCGACGGCATGACCGCCGGGCAGGACCGGCTGAACCGGATGCTCGTCGCCCGGCTGATCGGCGCCCAGGAGTCCAACGTCGAGCAGGTCGCGGCCGGCCGATGGTCGCAGTACAAGGACCTAATCGTGAAGTGGCTGACCTGGCTGGAGGAGGACGGCTACGAACTGTCTGATGCCGAGGTCGAGCTGCGCACGCGGCTCGCCGTGGAGGAAGAGGAACGCCGGCGCGAGGAAGAGGAGGAGGAAGCCGAGCGCCTGGCGTACGAGGCTGAGGAGGACGACGACCAGGAGGTCACCGAGACGGCAATCGTGGACGTGGACTTGCCCGAGCAAGACGTCGCCCCTGAGCCGGAGGCCGACCCGGACCCGCGCGCCGAGGCTGACACGGAGGGGGTAGCGCAGGCGTGACGCGACTCGTCCCTGCCCGGGACGGGCGGGAGGCGGCCACCACGGTGGCCGCCTCCCGGCGTCTCCCGGCACACCCGAACGCGCCCGAACTCGCGGAATGCGACGTGTTCGTGGCCAACCACAGCGGCGGGAAGGACTCCCTGGCCATGCTGGATGTCGTCGCGCACGACACCGACGCTGCCGGCGTACTGAACCGCGTCGTGGTGCAACACAACGACCTTGGCCGAGTCGAGTGGCCCGGCGCCCGCGAGATCGCCCAGCAGCACGCCGAGCACTACGGGCTTCGGTTTGAGGTACGGAGCCGCCGCGGCCCGGACCTGCTGGACGACATCCGTCGGCGGGGAAAGTTCCCTGATGCCGCACGCCGCTGGTGCACCAGTGACCATAAGCGTGGGCCCGGCCGGACCTTGCTGACGGAGCTGACGCGCGAACTCGCCCTGGCCCGGCCCGCGCGGATCGTGCAGTGCTACGGCTTCCGGGCCCAGGAGTCGCCGGGCCGGGCGGCCAAGGAAGCGTTCGCCTACGACCAGGCAGCGTCGACGCAGACGACCCGGCACGTGTGGACGTGGCTGCCGATCCTCGGCTGGACCGTCGATCAGGTGTGGAATCAGATCCGCGCCAGCGGCATGCCGCACCACCCGGCGTACGACGAGGGCATGTCGCGGCTGTCGTGCTCGTTCTGCGTTCTCGCGTCGCGGCGGGACCTGCTGACGGCGTGCCGTCTTCGTCCTGATCTGGCGCGCGAGTATGCCGCAGTGGAAGCGGAGATCAGGCACCGTTTCCGGCAGGACCTCAGCATGGCGCGGATCCTTGATGAGGCCGGGGTATGACCGTGGACGAGGAAGTGTTGCGCGGCAGCTGCCCGGCCTGCGAGGCCGGGATCGGCGGGATGCACGCCGATGACTGCGATGTGGCCGAGTGCCTGGCGACTGGCCGGAAGCGGCTGTGGTGCCGGGCCCTGGCCGATTCCGCCGGCCACGACTGCGGGCAGGCCGACTGGACCGGCCGGTGGCCCGGCCACCGGGAGTGCCGGGAGTTCGGCTGGCACATCCAGTGGGACCAGGAAGCCAGCCGGTGGGTGCCGTGCTCCCCGGACGTGGAGGGCTCGGGCCCGAACCTGACCCGCCTGTACGAGCAGGCGCGGTGGGACACGGACCGGCGGCGGTGGGTGCGGCGCCGGGGGGTGCTGTTCGCCCGCGCGGTGCGCGGCGGCCGGGCCACGGTCGAGGAGCTGGCGAAGGTCGCGGCCCGCTGGTGTGACGAGCAGGGCATCGAGGTGGTCGCGTCGCGGGTCGGGCCGCGCGGCTGGCGGGAGACGGTGGCCGACGTCGAGGACGGCGCGGCGGAGCTGGTCGTGGTGCCGTCGGTGGAGCGCCTCGGGTTCGGCAAGCAGGTGTTCGAGCGGATCGCTGCCGTACGGCGCCTCGGCGGCGACGTCGCCGGGCCGGGGCTGCACGTCGACGAGGCCGGGCGGGTCGTTGAGACGACGACCGCCGGAACGTGAAGGGAATCCACGATGGAGGACGGGAAGCGCAGCGCGTTCGACGTGGCGCGCGAGGCGCTGCTGAACCGCTACGGGACGCTCGACCCCGACCGGATGCGGACGCTCGGCGCGGATGATGTCGAGGTCGGCGCGGCGGTGAACATCGCCCAGCGGGACGGCCAGGGTATGCCGCGAGAGAGGAGGGTGATTCTGGCGTGCCCGCCGACGAACATGAACGAGCTGCTAGAGGGCACGGGCAACCCCCGGTACGTGCCGACCGTCGAACACTCGCTGACGCGGTGCGGCGACTGCGGTACGGACATGTGGATCGGGCCTAGGCAGCAGGCGGTGGCGGTGCGGGCGCCGGAGGCGACCCTGGTGTTGTGCATGGTGTGCGCGATCCGGGAGACGGAGAGGCGCGGGCGGTGCCGGTGATCGGTGACCTCGGCGGCAACGACGGGAGGCCACGGCACGCGGGCAGCTAGTCCGTCCAGCGGACCAGCCGAGAGGCGGGTCACGGCGATGCCGTGGCCCGCCTCGGCGTGTATGCGCGCCGCAGCAATGCCCGCGCTTGAGCCATTGCGGCCGTATAGGTATCGTGCGGGACGGAGATGCGTCGAGGCCAAGGAGCCAGCTGTGCCCATGAACTACGTCTACGACCCAGACGGTCAGGTTGTCGCCAGCGAAGCCGAGACGATCCGCGAGGTTGCGGTGAAGATCCTCGACGAGGACATGAGCCTCAGCGCGGTGTGCCAGGACCTCGCCTCCCGTGGGCTAACGCGCCGCGACGGCACGCCGTGGACGACGCAGACGCTCAAGCGGCTGCTGCTCGATCCGCGGCTCGCCGGCGTCGGCGGCCTCACGCCGGTCATCGGCCGGGACACGCACGACGACCTGGTGAGCGAGCTGGGCATCCGGCAGGAGGAGGTCGTTGAGGGCTCCCGTCACCGGACCCGCGGACCGCTGGACGCGCGGACGCCGGCCCGGGTGCGGCAGTCGGGCCGCTGATCGGACCAACCGGGGCGGGTCACTGCGAGGCCGCGGGCCGCCCCCGTACCCTCACCCTTGCTGCCTCGCACGGCTACCCGTCAGGAACGGAAGCGGCCCATGAAACTGCACCCGCGCGCTCTGCTCGTCCAGGGGGCCGGCACCACCATCAGCGGTGAACTGGATCGGCTCCAGGAAGAGCACGGCCTGACCGACGTTGAGATGCTGCGGATACTGCTGGACCACCAACAGACGCTCACCAGGCACCTGCTGTCTGAAGAGCACTCCGACAACCCGGACCGCCCGGCCGACACGGACGCGTCGCCCAGCGGATTCGCGAACGCCGGCCCAGGCCGGTACGGAAAGGTCACTGCCGCGGCTCTCGCTGTCCACGTGTCCGCCGTGGAGCCGGTCCGCGTCCTGATGGTCCGGGAAAATGCGGCCTCGGCCGAGCGGTGTGGCCGGGAGCCCCTTCTCCAGCCGACGAATCGGAGGACCAACGTCATGACGCTGGTAGTGACCGACGTGGTCGTGGGATCCGACGACACGGGTCGTCGGACGCAGCGTTACTACCAGTTCCAGACCTCGGCCGGATGCACTGTCCGCTGCGCTCCGATGCAGAGCTTCATCCTCGCCCCGACGGATCGCCATGCCATCCAGCGGGCTCACGTCGAGGCGCTGGCAGACGACGCGATCAGGCGCGGCCAGTGAACCCGGGTATCCGGCAGGAGGAGGCCGCCGAGGGTCGCCCGCGCCGGCCCCGTCGCCTCGTGGATGCGCGGACGTCGATCCGAGTTCGGCAGCAGGTCCGCTGAGCGGACCAACCGGGGCGGGTCACGGTGATGCCGTGGCCCGCCCCTCGTGTGCCGCAGTCGGCGCTGACCCATAGCGGCGGGGCACGTGCGCCAGCGCCGACGAGACAGCCCCTGCACAGTCGGCCATGGCGAAACTGACTCAACGGACTTGGCGAGTGATCCGATCCATGGCCAGGAACGTCACCAGGCCGAGGGCCACCACTCCGCCGACCTCGGGAACGTGGTGTCCACCGACGCCAACGGCGGCAGCTATCACAAGTTTGAAAACGACTGTTAGAGGGATGGAGCGTTCTGGGCTTCGTTCTGACGAATTAACTGCGGATCTCATCGCAGCAGGGTTGGGAGTTTCCTTCGGCCTAAATTCTTGGACCTTGTTGTGGGATTCGTTGTTGTGAGGTCGTACGCTGGTCATCGCGTTGAGCCTTCCTGGGTCTGACTGCCGGTGGGTTTGGCGTATCTGGCGGGCACCTGGGTCGGACCGGGTGCCCGCCGTCTGTTCCGTGCCGCGTGGCACGGCGTCCAGATGCCGGGTGCTCCGGCGCAATTCACGTCGGGCTTCGACTTGCTGGACGATGAAACTGTAGATGCCGAGAGGCGCTATCGGAGCGAACATGCTACGGGGAAATCGGGTGGGTTGGTGGACAGTAGGTGTGCCCGATAGCTTCCTTTGTTGATGCTGCCTGACCAGCCAGGCCGCGTCCAGCATTTCACCGTTTCGCCACCGTTGGACCTCCATTGTGGATGCTCTACTGTGGACCGAAGGTGCCCGTAGGCTGTGTCAATGACCGGCCGCGGGAAGGACCTAGCTCTCGCGGACGTCGCAGCCAGGGCCGACCGGGGGGTCCGCCAGCACGTCACCACAGAGGCAGCGCAGCACCAGGTGACCGCCGCACGAGCACGTCCACCAGTCGCGCGCCGGCCGGGTCGCGGACCCGCCAGCGTAGGAGTGTCCGCTGCGGCAGTGTGTCGGTTCGTCGCCCACCAGCTCGCGCGTCTGCCGGTGTGGGAAGGCGACCACGTGCGGGTCGGCGCGGGCCCGCTGGACCAGGTGCCGCAGTTGCGCTGGGGAGTCGACGACGCGCCCGATGACGGTCACGCCGGCCGGGCTGTTGTCGGCCCGGTCCCAGCGGATGGTGATGTGCCATCGCGTACGCCACTCCACGACCTGACCGTACTCGAACAGGCGTTCGATCGTAGGATGCTCGGCGGCTCTGGCGGCGGTGCGTCAGGCTTTCGTAGCCGACGGCGGGATGCTACCCTTTTCGCCGCGAAAGTCCGTTTGATCAAGATTTACCGAGAGGAACCAGAAGCTGGACCGCGAGCCCGCCTTGCGGCCTGCCGACAGGCCGAGGTCGTGCCGCATGTTCGCCACCGACTCCACGTAGGCGGCCTCCGCGTTGTTGAAGAGATCGTCATGGTCCTCAGCCGGCGCCATTTCGAGCATGCGGAGCTGCAGCTCAAGCCCTTCGAGCGCTTCGCGGACCGCGTCCGAGCCGTAGAACTCGACCTCGGTCAGCAGGCGACCCCACTCGGCTAGCACCTCGGGACTGCGGCTCCATACCCACTCGTCCGGCGTCTTCGGCCTGCGGCTCCACAGTGACGGGTCAACCGATGGACCGGGACGGCCTTGCGGGTCGAGATTCGGGTGCTTCGCGTAGATGTACGAGTTGAGTTGGCGGCGCGCATTGTCGGTAGCGTCTAGGTAGATACGCTTGCGCTCGTCGGCCCAGTGCCGCCGGTCCTCCCGCGCCCAGCCCTCCCGCTCACGTTGCCGTTCCCGGCGCGCCTGCCACGCGGCTTGCATCCATTGCAGCCCCGCGCCGAGCACGATGCCGGCCAAGGTGGCGATCAGGACGGCCCATTGCGATTCCTCCACGGACATACGGTAGACCGGCCGCGCACGCGAGGTCTGTCCGGCCGCAATAGCATTGCAGGAGCCCATAGCTGCGGCGAGGCCAGCCGAGATCGCGGTGGTGCTGTTCGTCGTGGCCCGGGTGACCCGGCTGATCGTCGCCGCCGTAGCGGCGCCTGTTTTTGCGGACAGCGCCCTTGTCGAGCCCCGGGTTCAGAGCACTCCGGCGCGTAGCCGACCAACTCCCCTACCCGCAGCACGGGAAGGTGACCACGTGAGGGTCGGCGCGGACCCGCTGGGCTAGGACCGTCCTGTCGATCATGGGAGTAGATGGTGGCGATCGGTGAGGCTCGATCGATAGAGGGATGCCCGTTTGGCGTAGCGGGTGGCTAGGTCACACCATTGCTTGAGGCGGTTGAAGCAGCGTTCCGCGACGTTGCGTGTTGCGGTAGGTCGATCGGTCGAAGGCGGGTGGCCCGCCGGTGTTGCCTTTGGCGACGCGGCGGGCGACCTGGTTGCTGCGTTCGGGGATGAGGTGTCGGATTCCTCGGTGGCGCAGGGCGCGTCTGGTGCAGTCGTGGGCGTAGCCCTGTCCGCGATCAGGACGTCGGGCGCTTGCGGGGTCGCCCGGGTCCGGATTGTTGACCCGGATCGAGTCGAGCAGCGCCGACAGTCATGTGGAGGTTGGTCACCCATAACCTCAGACCGATCGACCTTGGGCGACCTGGACGGGCGGTCAGCGACAGGACAGTGACGGCTCGTGATCACCATCCCCGCATCGATAACATCCCTGTGTGGACGAAGAGGTGAGTATCACGGTCGTTGGGCTGTCGGCCTTACCTGCCGAGAGCCAAGAAGCGGTCCGAGAGGTGTTGACGCGTCGCGCGAAGGAACTCATCGAGGAAGCGGGACGGTTGGAGGCGGCAGCGAACCCGGACTCTCGTAAGCCTATGATCACTCCTTTCATGATTAATCATGCGGACATGTTCAAACAGCTTGGCTATGCTAAGCCCCGGATGAGCAAGAAGGCGCGCAACTGGATGCTTTCAAGCTTACTCGCAACCGCAATTCTGGGTTACTTTACCAACAATATGAACAAGCCGTGGGGCGCTATTGGATTCGCCATATGCGCCCTTGCCGCTTTAGTTACTTTCAGTAAAGGAACGGAGTGACATGGGCGGGCGGCTAACCAAAATTGCCATTCTCACTCTTGGCGCAATCCTCACAATCGGCGCCCTTGGCGTATTCCTATTTCTCGGCGACATCGCTGCCGGCGACCAAGCCGCGAGCATAGTAGCAGCGATTCTTGGTCTAGTCGCAGCAGCATTCGCTTTCTTTGGTTTCAGACGAGGCGGGGATTCCGCACCTCCTTTCCCGCTGCTGAACCTGCGCACCGAGGACGAGTTCTTGGTCGCCTGGGCCGTACTGGAGCGGCGACTTCGCGAAGTGGCGCCGATCGACTCCTCCCAGGCGGGCGTTATTCCAATGAAGGTTCTGCTTAAGAGTTACGAAAGGCTTCCTGGAGTAACGGAATCGGATATCCAAGATTTCTTGATGCTCTTGAATGTCCGCAATAGAATGTTGCACCCAACATTCAAGGGCTCGGGAGTTGGTCGCCAGTCCGATACTCAAGCAATATCGGCGGCGATGTTAAGACAACTTTCCAAGCTGGACAACTTGCAGCGAGGAAAGTAATACGAGCGGCACTACGGGCAGCCTGGCCTCCTGATCGCGGACTCGACCTTCTCTGGAGCCACTGTCAGTTTGGGAATCGGCTTGATCTGTACTGCGAATAGTTGTTCCGCCTGGCAGGCGGGGAACGTCCAGCTCGCCGCTGTCGGTGTGCTTTTTCACGCCGCTGTAGACCGCTGCATCGGGGACGCCTCGGGCACGAGCACAGGCATTCCGCGCCGCCGGTCCTTAACCTATGACTTGCCAAGGACGGTCGCTGCGATGGTTGCGACGGCGCCGAGAACTGCTCCAACAATTCCTGAGACAATGCTGACGAGGAGGTTGTGGCGACGCTGCTGACGCGCCTGGAAAGAACTTATTCGACGGTCTAGAACTAGTTGCACTCGGTTATAGGTGCGTTCACGAAGGCTGAGGGCACCTAAAATAGGGAATGGCGATGGAACAAGGAGCTTGATGGGCTTAATCCGTTCTAGTGAGTCGATGAAATTTTCGACCAGAACTTTTATGTCGTGTCGGTTGGTGCCGACCTCCGCCCGAATGGCACTGGCGTCTACCTCGATGCTGACACGCTCATGGTTGTTGGGCGTTACGAGCACTACGATGAGGCCAACTATGTCTTCTCGCCCCATGAGATCATTAGATGTCTCACAGCTGGATAGCCGCCCGTCCTTATGGGTTGCCAGTAGGCGCGCGTCCCCTTTAGGTGCGAGATCCGAGAGTGCTTGATCTACGTCATCCAAATATACCCGCACATTGGTAATGCGCTTGTTCCATCCTATTGGCAAGTATGGCCTCAAAGGCATCTTCGGGTGACCTTTTCTCGCGTATCACAAGGGAATTGCTACCACCACTAGCGTATCAATCCGAGAGCATGTTTCTCCATCCTGTCTGTCGCCGACCCGCCCTCCCCCTGGAACACCCACACCCATCCCCTCTGCGGCGGTCCCCGGGCTCTCCGCTCTCCGCGGCAGCCGCCAGGCGTGTTGCGTAGCCGGCGTGGAGCGACAGCGGCGCGCCGGACGCGCGCCCAGGCGGCCGGCGCGTGCCGCCCGTCCAGGTGCCTCGGCCGGGTCAGGGGCTTGACGAAGCGCTCGATGACCGTCACGCCATGTGTCCGAGTCTGCGTCACTCCGGCCGGTCCTTGGGTTGCCCCTCCCGGTCGCCCAGGCTCTCTCGGGCGCGACTGACGCGGCTCAGAACCTCTCCAAGTGTCCGGGCGATCTCGTCGCGATCGACGAGGCTGCCGTCGGACAGGCCGAGGTCGCGTCGCATCAAGGAGACGCAGTCCGCGTAGGTTTCCTTGGCGAGGGAGGAGAGCGCAACGTACAGGTCCTCCCCAGTGGCGACATCTTCGAGTACGTTCAGCGTCTCGGCGAGCTTTGTGATGGCAGCGCGCACCTCGTCGGAGCCGTAGAACTCAACCTCGGCGAGCCGCTGGTTCCACGAGCCCACCACGTCAGGCGCTCGACGCCACTTCCCCTCTGGTCTGGCGAACTCAGCTGACAGCCCGAGAGCGCTCAAGCGATGGGGGAAATCGAGCGACCAGATCTGGCGCTGTGCGACGGAGAGGCCGTCCTGGTAGACCGCCTGGCGCTTTTCCGCCCAGAGCCGCCGGTCCTCTCTCGACCAGGCTCGCTCCTCCCGTATGCGCTCCCGCCGCGCGTGGAACGCGCTCTGCGCCCATTGCAGCGCGGAGCCGAGTGCGGTACCGCCGAGTCCGGCGGCCAAGACCATCCAGTCCGCTCCTGCCACGGCTACACGGTAGAGCGGGCTCGCACGCCCGGCATCTGTCCGGTCGCAGTTGCTTTGCATATGCTCATAGCCGTGACGATGCTGATCGAGATCGTGGTGGTGTTGTTCGTCGTGGCCCGGGTGACCCGGCTGATCGTGGCCGACGAAGTCACCCGCCCGCCCCGGGAAGCGATCGTGAGACGACTGCCCGAGGGAAGCCCGTTGGCGTACCTGGTGATGTGCCGGTGGTGCCTGTCCGTCTGGGTTGCCGCGCTGGCCGCCGCAGGCTGGTGGCACCTGTCGCATCTGCCCCGCTGGTCCGGCTACTGGTGGGTGGACGTGCCGACCGTAGCCCTGGCCTTGTCGTACGCGACCGGCCTGCTGGTGCGCGCCGAGCCGGAGGCGTAGCCGGTGGCCTGGTGGGGCACGAAGCCGAGCGCCGACAGCCCGCTCGGCAAGGCGACCGCGGTCGTCGCGTCGGCTGCGAAGATGCGCTACGAGTCGAGCGGCGCGCTGCGGAAGGTGACGAAGCAGCAGTGGCAGGACGAGGCGTGGCGGCACTACGAGGAGTGCGGCGAGCTGGCCTACCTGGTGAACACGATCGCCAAGGCGATGGGCCGGGCCCGGCTGTACATCACGCAGGTCAATGACGAGGGCCGGCCGGTCGAGACGCCGGACCAGGCGCCGGCCGGCGTCAACGAGACGTTCCTCGGCGGCCCGAGTAAGCAGGCCGAGCTGCTGTCGGATGCCGGGATCCAGCTTGGCGTGCCCGGCGAGTGCTACCTGATCGGTGAGCCAGAACGCGACGACGACGGCAGGGCCACCGACCGGGAGACGTGGATCATTGCCTCGACGGAGGAGCTGTCCGAGCGTGCCGGGAAGTACGTCCTCGACCAGGGCGCGGGTGTTAGGGAGTTGGAGCCCGACGAGACGGTCATCGTGCGGATCTGGTCGCCGAGCCCTCGCAAGCACGCCCTGCCGTCATCGCAGGTGCAGTCCAACCGGCGGGTGCTGCGTCTGATCGAGCGGCTGACGCAGTATGTGCAGTCGCAGATCGACTCTCGTTTGGCGGGCGCGGGTGTGCTGTTGCTGCCGAACGAGCTGAGTTTCGTTGCTCCGGAGCAGGAGGAGAACCCGGAGGACGGGGTGTCGTCGTTCCTGGCGGCACTGACCGAGGCGATGACCACCGCGGTCAAGGACCGCGACTCGGTTGCCGCGTTGGTGCCGATCGTCGTGCAGGGGCCGGCGGAGCACCTGGAGAAGGCTCGCCTGCTCAGCTTCGCCACGGAGCTGTCGTCGTCGGTCCCGTCGATGCTCGACGGCGCGATCCGGCGGCTCGCCCTCGGCCTGGACGCCCCGCCGGAAATGCTGTTGGGAATGACCCAGGCGAACCATTGGGGCGCCTGGATGACCGACGAGGCGACGATCAAGTACCACGTCGAGAGCAAGCTAGAGCTGGTGTGCGCGGCACTGACCCAGCAGATGCTGCGGCCGGCGCTTGAAGGTGCTTCCGGCGTCGTCGACGCGAAGCGGTGGATCGTCTGGTACGACACCAGCGAGTTGACGCAGAGCCCGGACAAGGGCGCCGACGCGAAGGACCTCTACGGACTCGGTGAGCTGTCCGGTGACGCGCTGCGCCGGGAGACGGGCTTCGGGGACGAGGACAAGCCCACGGACGATGAGCGGGAGCTGCGCCGACTCCTGGAGATCATCCGGACGGTGCCGGCGGCTGGGCCGCTGCTCGTGCAGCGGCTCTTGGAGGTCGCCGGGGTGTCGGTACAGGTCGACCCGGAGGCGTTGAACACGACGCCGGCCGAGTTGCCCGCCGAGACGCCGGCCGGGGACGAGGAGCCGGCTACGGACCCGCCGCCGGACGGCGACACCGAGGGTCGCGGCCCGCCCGAGCAGACGGCGATCGCCGCTGCGGCCGACCCGCTGTCAGGGCCGTTCGTGGCGGCCTGCGAGGCCCTAACACTGCGGGCGTTGGAAGTCGCTGGGAAGCGGGTGATCGGCCGGGAGCGGTACCGGCACACTGACCTGTCCGTGTGGGAGTACCACACGGTGCGGCAGTCCACGCCCACGTCGGTTCCCCGCCTGCTCCAGGACGCGTTCGGCGCGGTCCCGGCCGTGGCCGGCCGGCTCGGTGTCGACGCGGAGAGGCTGACGGCCGCCCTCACCGGCTACGTCGGTGCGCTGTTGGTGAGCGGACGCCGGCACGATGCCGACGAGCTGCGGGAGCACCTGGCCGGCACCGTCGCTGGGGAGTTGGTGCCGGCGTGACCACCCCGGCCGTCCTCGTCCCTGACCTGGTGCTGGCGCACGGGCACGCCTGCCAGCGGTCCGGGCGTGGCAAGGGCTGTCAGCTCATCCGCTGGTCGCGGTGCCGAACCTGCGGGTGGTGGGGCGAGCTGTGGGACGGCGACCAGCCGCCCCTCAGCGACGCGGAGCACGCCTGCGACCCGGATGCGGCGGCCCGCTACCAGCAGACCAGGAGGACCGGTGGATGATCCGCAGAGCGTGACCGTGAGCGACCTGCGCGTTGCTCTCACGCAGGTCGGCATCGTCCTCGACGAGGACTTCGTGAGCCTGGAGCTGCGGGAGAACGGGCTGACGGTGCACCGGCTAGTGCGTACCGAGTCGGGGATGCCGGCGTGCCTGCCCAACGGTGGCGTGCAGTGCGTCGGGCAGACGATCACCGTGGTCGCCGAAACGCCGCCAGCCCAGGAGGAGTGAGCGTGGCCGACCGGGACCCGTGGCTGCCGCTGCGGCTCACGCACGAAGCGCGGGTGATCGCTGCCGAGAAGCGTATGACGCAGGCGACCCGCGCAGCCTTGCGGGCCTGGTTACGGTCGGCCCGGACGGTGACCCTGCCAACGGTCACCGCGGCGGCGCTGCCCCCCGATCCGAACGCGCTCGCCGGGGCCGGGCAGGCGTGGTTCGAGGCGATGACGGTGCACCTGGTGCCCGCCGTCGACGCGACGTTCCTCGAGGGCGTCGCGGACGCGGGCGGCGATGTCGACGTGCTGCGGGTCGAGCAGTTGAAAGACGAGTACCTGGCGCAGCTGCCGAACCGGCTGCAAGGGGTGCCGGACGGGGCGTGGATGCAGGTCACCGCGGCGGTCGCCGAGTTGACCGCAGAGGGTGCGAGCATCCCGCGGATCCGGGACGCGATCGAGCTGATCCTCGGGGACCTGGCGTGGGAGGACCGGGCCGCGACGATCGCCCGGACGGAGACGATCGGCGCCTACAACGCGGGCACCCTGACGGCCTGGTTGACGTCAGCGCGGGCGTTCGACGAGAAGGTGGACAAGGTGTGGGTGGCCACCCACGACCACCGTACGAGGCACGACCACCGGGACGCGGACGGGCAGCGCGTCGCCCTGGATGGCGTGTTCATGGTCGGCGGGGTGCCGCTGCGGTTCCCGGGCGACCCGGCGGCGCCGCCGGGCCAGGTCGTGAGCTGCCGCTGCACGATGATCGGGGTGCCGGCCGACGAGCCGCTGCCCGCGATCCCGAAGCACCCGTGGCCCCGACGGGCTACCGGGTTGGACATCACGGTGACGGCGGCGGCAGCCGCGAAGGGTGGCAAACCAATGGCGAGTTGGAAGGGAAAGCTGGCGCCGCTGGGCGCCGTGTCCGGCGACCGGCGGATATTCGCAAAGGACGGCGAGTGGTCATTCCGCGACCTGCCGCTGCCGCTGCGGTGGGCACGGGAAGACGCCCCCGCGCACGAGGGCGCAGTGACGATCGGCCGGATCACGGCAGGCGAGGTGCAGCCGACGCAGCTGGCCGGCGAAGGTGACTTCATCGACGCAGTGCCGGAACTGGCCGAGGCCCTGGAGCTGTGGCGGGCCGGGGTGCTGTTCCCGAGCGTGGACCTGGACGACTTCGAGTTCGTGTACACCGACGGCGACGGTACGCCGATCGCGGACATGAGTGACGAGGAGTGGGAAGCGTTCATCGAGTCCGGCGAGGAGCCGTACATCACGGTGACGAAGGGCCGGGTCATGGCGGTGACCATGCTCGGCACGCAGGCGTTCATGGAGGCGCGCCTGGACCTGGTCGACGACGAGCCTGCGGACGACGCCGAGGAGGAGGCGCCATCGGACGAGGCGGAGGACGAGGCCGCTGTCACCGCGGCCGGCGCGGACGGTACCCGGAAGGGAGTCGCGCCGCTGTACCCGCCCCGGGTGTGGTTCGACGACCCGGGCCTGTCCGAGCTGACGCCCATCCAGGTGACTGCGGACGGGCGAGTGTTCGGGCACCTTGCGGACAACGATTGCCACCTGTCGTTCCTGACCGGCGGCCAGTGCGTGCTGCCGCCGGCCGAGGGCGGGTTCGACTGGTTCCACCGGCCGGAGATCCAGACCGCCGAGGGCGATTTGCTCGCGGTCGGGCACATCACGGCGGCGACCGGGCACGCTGACCTTGCGGCCAGCGCGGCCAGTGCGGTGGCGCACTACGACGACACCGGCACGCAGGTGGCGGTAATCCGAGCCGGCCGCGATGCGCACGGCACGTGGGTTGCCGGATCGCTGGTGCCGGAGGCCACGGAGGAGCAGGTGCAGATGCTGCGCCGCTCGCCGCTGTCCGGGGACTGGCGGTGGATCGGCGGAGCCCGTCAGCTCGTTGCCGCGCTGTGCGTCAACGTCGGTGGGTTCCCCGTCGTACGGGGACGGTCGTCGGGCGGACGAGCGTACGCGATGGTCGCCTCCGGCTGGGCCGGCTGGAAGCCGACCGACCCGACCGCCGGCCGGCACGACGCGGCCGTTCTGGACGCGGCGGTGCGGCGTGCGGTCGCGGCCGGGTTCGCCGCCGAGCGGCAGCGGCTCGCGAACGCGGCTGTCGCCGACCGGATCGCTGCGACGATCGGCCGGGACCGGCGCACGCTCGTGGCGGCGCTGGCCTCGGAGGTACACGGCAAGTAGGGAGGAAGGCTGGTGGGCTGCAACTGCGGAAGCAAGGCCCGTCGCACCGTGTGGGTGCTGTCCTACGAGGACAACCGCACCGGTGGCGAGTACAAGTCGAAGACGGCAGCGGAGGTCGCCGACGTCCAGAAGGGCGGCGGTGGCACGATCCGCCAGGCGCAGAAGTAGAAATGGGGTGCGGTACCTCGCGGGCGGGCACCGCACCCCAGGCATCTACCCGTCCCGTCTCAGAAGACGGGCTGGTCGGCGGTCGCGGAACTAGGGGATGCGCTACCTGGGCGGGTGCCGAAACGGTCTGTGCTTCGGAGTTGGCTTTACCTGATAGATGATGACATCGTCAACGACGATGTCGGCCCGCCGCACCTGCCACTCTTTGACGTCGATACCCTGGGTCAGGTAGATCCGGTCGACCCACACCGTGGGGCGCTGGTCCCTGGAGAGCATGTTGAGCAATGCCCGGGGTGACCTGGATCTGCGGCCAATTCTGCGGGCGGCCCTGAGGCGGTTTCGGATGATCCTTGGTGCAGCGCGACCGGCGGCTCCAACGCTGAACCGCATAGCGGTCAGAAGCTTAGGCAGCATGCCGGGTCGGTCGTTGATGAGTGCTGTCCACTCCTCCGCGTACTCTGCGGCGATCTCGGGATTAGTCGTCCAGCGGTACGCCGACCAGCGCACCAGCTTCCGCGCGATCCATGGCGAGATGTCGGTGACCTCGTTCACGAAGAGTCCGAGGACGACGCCGAGGATGATCTCCCAGCGGTTCACGCGCGGCACCAGCCGAAGGCCAGGCGGGTCCTGGTGGCCGGTGCCGCCTTGGTCTGTCGCTGGGCGATCAGCTGTCGGGCGCTGGCTATGCCGTGTCCGGTGAGCTGGTAGTAGCGGCGGCGGGGCTTGCCGGGCTCGGTGTGGGTGTCCCAGCGAGAGGTCACCCACCCCGACTCGGCGAGCCGCTCCAAGATCTTGTAGATGGTGGGTCCGGATCGCCCCGTCGTCTTCATGATCGCCCAGCCGTGCAGCTCGTAGTTGGCAGCTTCGAGGAGGGCGTTCAGGACGGCCAGGAGCGGTCCCGTTATCCGTACAGGTCCGTCAGGCATGCGCTTAACGATAGTAGGTGAATTAAGAGGCGTCCACTGTGTGGCCCGCTGGCATGCCGGCGATCCTCGTCCAGGTCGGTATCACCGATGGCGTGCCGGCAGCTGGCCTAGCGGCTACCCCTGGGGTCCCGGTCGGCAACAACGAGATCCGCGTCGGCGAACTTCTCTAGGAGTCTCCAAGCTGCTTCCCCATGCGCAACTCGGCCGTACAGGGTCTCCGCAGCGGCCTGGTAGCCGGCGACCGTCTCGGGATCGGGTCACCGGCAGGATGCAGGCGATCGCGGCGAACGACAGCACCAGCCCGGTGAGCGAGTACAGCTTGAAGACGGCAGCGGAGATCGCCGATATCCAGAAGGGGCGGCGGGACGATCCAGACCTCGACCACGCTCAGAAGATCATCGCCGGCCCACCGCCCGGTCGATGGGTGTGAACGTCACCGACTTCAGGTGCGGCCGCCGGCCGGAGCAGAGTGGGAGGGCGCACTCTGGGGGGCGATTTGTGGTCACCGTGCGTGTCGCGTAACCTTAGCCGCGAAGTTCCACCCAGAGACCGCTGGTCACCGTGCTCCGGCACGGTCGAAGGTTCCGCGAAGACGGGCGACCCGCGCAGGGCGGCAAGCGAACATCGGCAGCGTCCTGTGGTCCGCCGACCACGGTGATCTCCGCCGGCCTCGCCCCGAGCGCCCTGCGCCGGGGCTTTTCTGTTGCCGCGCCACCTCCGCCATCGTCACAGGCGATCGCCTGCGGCGGTGACCAGCCTCGAGCAACGAGAGAGGAGGGACATGGCGGACAAGCCGATCCGGGCCGACAAGGCCACGGCCGTCGCTGAGCTGACCGACAGCTTCCGCAGCGCGGGTGCCACCGTGCTGACCGAGTACCGCGGTCTGACGGTTTCCCAGCTGACCCAGCTGCGGCGCTCGCTCGGCAAGGAGTCGACCTACACGGTCGCCAAGAACACGCTGGCCAAGCGTGCTGCGGCGGACGCGGGCATCTCCGGCCTCGACGAGCTGTTCACCGGTCCTACCGCGCTGACTTTCGTTTCGGGCGACGTCGTCGAGGCGGCGAAGGGGCTTCGCGACTTCGCGAAGGCCAACCCGAAGCTCGTCATCAAGGGCGGCGTCTTCGAGGGCAAGGCCATTTCCGCGGCCGAGGTCACGAAGCTCGCCGACCTGGAGTCCCGTGAGGTGCTGCTGGCCAAGCTGGCCGGTGCGATGAAGGGCAACCTGAGCAAGGCCGCGGCCCTGTTCCAGGCCCCGTTGTCGAAGACCGCCCGCCTGGCGGCTGCCCTGCAGGAGAAGCGCGAGAAGGAGGGCGCCGAGGCGGCCTGAGGCTGCCCGGTGCCACCACGTTCTTAGGTAAATCATTCAGGAAAGGACGCCAGACATGGCGAAGCTCAGCACTGACGAGCTGCTCGACGCGTTCAAGGAGATGACGCTGATCGAGCTCTCCGAGTTCGTGAAGCAGTTCGAGGAGACCTTCGAGGTCACCGCGGCCGCTCCGGTCGCCGTGGCCGGGGCTGCCCCGGTCGGCGGCGGCGCCGCCGCCGAGGCCGAGCCGGAGAAGGACGAGTTCGACGTCATCCTCGACGCCGACGGTGGCAAGAAGATCCAGGTCATCAAGGTCGTGCGGGAGCTGACCGGCCTGGGCCTCAAGGAGGCCAAGGACGCGGTCGAGTCCGCGCCGAAGGCCATCCTGGAGAAGGTCAACAAGGAGACCGCCGAGAAGGCGAAGGCCAAGCTGGAGGGCGAGGGCGCCAAGGTCACCCTCAAGTGACCTGAGTCCCACCTGGCCGTCCCGGCGTACGTGAGTCGGGGCACACCACATCGCGGCGGGCGGCGATCCGACACCTGGATCGCCGCCCGCCGTGTTGGTGGACCCGCCGGCAGTAGGCATGAGCAGGGGCGTCGAGGCGGGCGCCCGGCCCGTCAACGGTGCCGGTGAACCCGCTCGCGTGTTGGATGGTTCGGGCGGTGCCCGTCTGCCTCGGTGTCTGGATAGCGGCTTGATTTTGGTTCTCTGGGGTCCGGCGAGGCAGCGGTGAGGCCGGGCGGGTGTGCCCCGCCTTGTGCTGGGAGAACCATCAGCGGAGGTGGGGGTGACATTGGAATTATCGAGGTGAATGGTGCTCCGAGGAATTTGGTCGAAGCGGGACGGTGAACTGGTCGGCTCCTGCTTCGTGTTCGGCTGTGACGGTCAGGAGAGCAGCCTCGGCAGGCGCTGTCGCGTCGAACACTCGGGATTCAACGAGGATTCCCCCCGTATCGGACGTTTCGCTGCCTCGCTCGCGGTACTGCGTTCCTGCGTCGTCCCAGGCGCGCCAGGGACGGTGCCGGCGCAGAATTTCGGCTGCTGGGCGGCGCAGGTTCGGGTAGGCCAGTCGTAGCCTCATAGACATCGACCACAGCTCTAGGCTGACCAGGACGGCGGGCTGGCCGCCGATGCTGATCTCCTCACCGGCCAAGGATTGGACGCGCAGTAGCATCGGGAGTTGCTGAGCGGGGGTTGGGTGACCGTGGACCGGCTTGTCTGCGGACGTGTTCTCGCTTTCGCGGATGACCGACATCGTCGGGACCGCCTCTAGTCGCTGCAATACCGCCCGACGACGCTTGAGTAAACCGAGGTCTTCAAGCACCGGCTCCAGGCTTGCCCGCGCTCGGCTAAGTTCCCCTGGCGGCAGGTTGGACGCGGCTACCAGGCCGAGCGCAACACCCTCAACGCCGGCCGTTCCGAGGCGGGCCAACGAGCCATCATCGGTCAAGCCCGTCCCGGCTTCGAGATGTTGGCGGAGCAGTTCGGCGAGTATCTCCTGTCGGTCCACGCGTCCGTTCCCTGCGTCGGCACAGCTTGGCGGCCGTAGTCTACCTGCGCCGGCCGGCCGAGCAGGCACTGCTCGACCGGCCGGCGCGGAATGCCCTGTAGGGGGTCAGTTTGACGCGGGCACGTTGGCCACGTTGCTTACCTCCGAGCAGGTGATTGCCTGCGGCGAGAGGGCAAGGCAGTTCGACGGTGTCCCTGTCCAGATCCATCCTGCCGGCAGGGTGAGGGTGACCAGTGAGCCGGCGAAGTAGCCTCCGGCGCAAGTGACGCCAGCGCAGATGTCAGCGCCGGTGGAGTTCCCCAGGTTGCAGTTGGTGCAGGTGAACGTGGCACCGTTTGCGACGTTTACCCCGTTATGCCACCAGGTGGAGTCCACGCTGATGCCGGCCATCGCCTGGCCCGGTGCGGTCGTGATGCACAGCACCTTGGCGCTCCACTCGGATTCGGTGGTTGCCAGAACACCATTGAGGTACGTGGCCCTGATACTGCCGTTCACGTCGCTCAAGTCGCAGCCGCCTAGGGGCGGATCCTGCAGTAGGCGGAAGTTGCTGACCGTGAAGCGAGCCACGTTCTCTTTCTTCTTCGGGGTGACGAAGAGGACCGTCTTCTTGTCGACACCCTGTTCTTCGTCAGCCGCCTTCGACGCTGCGGGCGTTGGCGTTGCCGGTTCTGCGGAGTTCGCGACAGCGGCGGTGGGAACTAGCAGGACGATCGATAGGGCCAGCGATGCGGACAGCAGTAATCTGGCACGTGTCCTCATGGAGAGCCTCCTTCTGTGATCAGTGAGGACGAAGGGCGGTGGCGATGTGGACGCATCGTCACCGCTCGATTCACTCACCGTAGGTGATCGATTCAATGGGATCAAGGCGCATCTTTTGCCACATCAGACCTATCGGACGGATTGGTCACGAAGAGTGATGATGATTCAGCTCGCTGCGGCTAGAATTCGGGCAAATGATCCGGCATAAAGCACGGTAAGTAGTTTAGAGGTTGCAGAACGCACTTGCATTTGCTGCATCGACTGCTGCGATGTGCGTAGGTCCTTGCCGTGTTGGTCTGGTTCCCGGAGGGCTGCTGGGCCGTTGAGGCAGGGATGTGGTGTCGGTGGTGTGAGTAGCCGTCGCCGTAGAAGCCACTACCCCGGGGCTAGGCGGGCTCGGGCGGTACGCCGTCTGTGCTGGTGTGTCCCCGCCGAAGGATGAGGACGTGGGAGAACAGGCCGAGCCTGGGTCCGGTGATGCGTTCTTGTGCGGCGAGTAGTTCACCGGTGGCGGGGTTGATGATCAGTGTGGTGGTCGATGTGTCGGCGATGACCTGGAAGGCGAGTCCGGTGCGTCCGGCGAGGTCGGTGGTGGTGCCGAGGTAGTCGATGCCGGGGACGGTGGCGAGGACGTGCAGGGTGGTCGTGCGTTGTTGTTGGTTGAGGTATTGGCTGGCGGCGAGGGCGATGACTGCTCCGGTGAGGATTCTGGGGTAGGCGGGTTCGGTGGCCAGTTCGGGTGGTGCCAGCAGCTCCGCCAGGGTGCTCGGGTCGGTGGGCAGCGGTTCGGGCAGGTATGGGTGTAGGTCGCCTCGGTAGCGGGTGGTGGTGGGCGGGGCGTCGAGGAACAGGTGCCGTTCGCCAGGTGTGGGTTGGTGGTCGACGTCCCGCACGTCGGCTGCGCGGCGGCTGACTTCGCGGCCGGAGCCATCTGGGTGCCGCCAGCGTTGTAGGTCTTCGCGGCGGATCACGGTGGTGGCGCGGGTCCAGGTTTGCAGGTGCAGGTAAGTGATGGGCAGGTGGGTGGTGTTGTCGGCGGGGACCGGGTGCAGGGTGGTGGCGATGGTGGTGAGGCGTTGTTGCGGGGTGAGGCCGGGTGCGGTGGCCGCCGCTGTGTCAGGGGTGGCCGTGGGCTGCTGACTGCCCGAGGTCGACGAGGGTGGTGCGGGGGCGGGGATGGCGGGAGCGGCCTGGCAGCCGGCGAGCAGGAGGCTGCCGAGAGCAGCGGTCACGCGGCGGGCAGGGCCGGTCGAACGGATCATGGGTATGGGATTCCTTGCCGTGGTTAATCTTCGTCGCCTGGGGCTGCCGCGTCGTTGCGGCAGCCCGCCGAAATCGGGTGTGGGTGGGTGGCTTAGCTGCCCGCCGTGGTGGGCGGGACGGGTCGCCCGGCGCGGTGCAGGGGCCACAGGTGTGGGCGGGTGCGTAGGGGGGTTCCCGCGCGGTAGCCGTGTTTGGTCAGGTAGTCGCGGGTGGGGGTGTTGGTGGCGATGGTGTCGATGGGATAGCCGTGTTGGTCGACGCGTTGGTGGTGCTGTTCGAGCAGGGCCTGTCCGGTGCCCTGTTGGCGGGTGTTGGGGGTGACGTGCAGCCAGGCGAGCCAGTGGTGTGGGGCGGCGGTGCGGTAGCGGCGGATGAGGGTGTGCAGGCGTTGGAAGCGGGGGAGGGCGGGGCCGGCGGAGGTGTAGAGGTGGTAGTCGAACAGGGGTGCGGTGGGTGGTCTGGGGTGGTGGTGCCAGACGGCGACGGCGGTCATGTCGAGGGTGACGTCGACGTTGCCCCATTCGATGGCGTGGTCGATTTCCATGGCGAGCAGCCGGTGGAAGACGTGCCGCCGCTCGGCGGGGTCGGGTACCAGCCATGCGCCCATCGGGTCTTTGGCGACCGCGTCGGTGAGTAGGGCGGTGATGGCGGCCACGTCGCCGGCTTGTGCGGGCCGGATCGGTGTGGTGGTCACGGGGGTGGTGGTCACAGTGACCGCCGGCGTGGTCTGGTGGGTGGGAACGGGGTCCGGCCGTCGTTGGTGGTGGGGGCGCCGCGCCACATGCGCCAGATGGGTGGCCCGGCGGTGGGGAGCACGATGGTGGGGCCGGCGGTGTAGTCGTGGCGCAGGTAGATCCGCCGGTTGTGCAGGTTGCTGGCCTCCAGATACGCCGGCAGACCGAGTTCGTCGAGACGACGATGGTAGTCGGTGAGCAGCGCCGTGCCGATGCCACGGTTCTGCCGGCGGGGGTCGACGGCGGCGTAGGCCAGGTAGTGGTGGGGCTCGTCCGGGTGGAAGGCGTCGAACATCTCCTCCAGCAGCACGAACTTCGGCGCGTACGCGCCCGCGATGCCCTCCAACTCCTCCACCCGCCGATGACTGTCGGTGGGCGCGGGTGCCAGGCGGGGGTACCAGATGGTGACGGCCGCCTGGTCGCCGGTGGTGTAAACCTGTCCCCGCGCCAGGCCCTGGTAGAAGGCGTCGGCGAAGTACCGGTAGTAGACCGCCCGCCGGTCGCCCGGGTCGGGAATCAGCCACTCGGCGAGAGGCCCTGCGTGGAACGCCTCGGCGAGAACGGCGATCAGCGGTGCGGCGTCGGCTTCGGCGGCGGGTCGGATACGCAGCTCGTTGTTGGTGATGGTCACGGCAACTCCCTGGTTGGTTAGGCGGGTTGGCGGACGGCGTCGGGGACGCGCAGCGGACCAATGTCGCTGTCGGCGCCGAGGCCGATGGCGTGGTAGACCTCCGGGTTGGCAGCCCGCAGGACCAGCGCCCAGGCGATGCCGAGCAGCGCGGCCGCGGCGTACGCGGCGGGGAACGCCCACCGCAGCGGCGAGTCCGGGGCGACGCCGAGCAGGGTGGCGAACTCCCGCAGGGTGACGGTGAGGATCCCGCCGAGGGCGATGGTGGCGGCCAGGGGTGCGATGAATGCTCGCCAGGGTCCTTCGGTGTGGAGGGTGTGGGTGAAGAAGCCGATGACGGCGGCGGAGGTGACGGTCATGAGGATGAGGACGCCGAGGCCGCCGGTGACGGTGATCCAGAAGAACAGGTGCACGATCGGATCCGCCCCGGCGAGGGCATAACCGACCAGCACCGCCAGGGCGAGGCCGCTCTGGACGAGGGAGCCGACCTTGGGGGCGCCGGTGCGGCGGCTGGTGCGGCCGAACACGGCGGGTAGGACCCGTTCCCGGCCGAGGGCGAACAGGTACCGGGCCACCGTGTGGTGGAAGGAGAGCAGGGCGGCGAACAGGCTGGTGATGAACAGGACCCGGGCGACGGTGATGACACTCTGGCTCAGGTACGGCGACACCAGGTTGAAGATCAGGTCGGTGCCGTCGGTGCGGGCCGCCTCGACGATGCGGTCCGGGCCGGTGGCCACCGACATCGCCCACGCCGACAACCCGTACAGCAGACCGGTCACCCCGACGGCGATGTAGGTGGCGCGGGCGATCGTCCGCCGGGGGTCCTTGGTCTCCTCGGAGAACACGACGGTGCCTTCGAAGCCGACGAACCCGGTGATCGCGGTGACCAGCGCGGCCCCGATCCCGGCGGCGAACACGTGCGACGGGGCGAGGGTGTCGAAGCTGACCGTCCCGTCGGCCGGGTGGGTGACCATGATGGCGTCGAAGGTCAACGCGACCACGCATTCGGCGACCAGCACCACGGCCAGGACGCGACCGTTGAGGTCGATCCGAGCCACGCCGAGCACCGCCACCACCGCCCACACCGTGAGGGCGCACGCCCACCAGGGCAGGTTGAACCCGTACCGGTCGTTGAGGAACATCGCGGTCACCGCACCCGCCCCGCCGTACAGGCCGATCTGCATCGCGTTGTAGGCCAGCAACGCCACCATCGCCGCACCGACCCCGGCCGGGCGACCCAGGCCCCGGGTGACGTAGGTGTAGAACGCGCCCGCGTTGACGATCCGCCGCGACATCGCCACATAGCCCACCGCGAACAACGCCAGCACCGCCGCGACCAGCAGGTACGACACGGGGATGCCGGTCACACCGGTGACCGCGTACCCGGTGGTCGCCCCACCGGCAATCACCGTGAGGGGTGCGGCGGCGGCGATCACGAAGAACACCACCGACGGAATACCGAGCCGCCCCCGCGCAAGCACGGCGGACACGGTGTCAGGACTGGAACGAGGCATGGAGGTCTCTCTCAAATGAAGGAGGGATGGAGGGGGCCGCACACTTAGGAGGTGCGGTGACTGAGGACAGCGCCACCGACCACGGCGCCGAGGTCGGCGAGCAGGTCGCGCAACGGCGGGTGGGCCTGCTCGATCTGCTGGCGCAGGAACGCCCGCGTCGTCGGGGATGTGCCGTCGAGGAGGATCGGAGAGAGCTGGGTGTGCAGAGCCACACCCGCGAGCGCCACGTCGAAGGCGTCGAGTGGGCGGTAGTTGCGCAGCTGGAACGACAGCCGCGCCCACGACCAGGCAGCGGTGTTCATATCGGTGGGGACGTAGACGGTTCGTTGCCGCCAGAACCGGCCGACCTGCTGCGGCTGGAGCAGTCCGAGTTGCCACATCCGGGTCGCCACCTGCTCGTAGGCGGTGGTGCCGAGGAATGCCAGCCACGTGCGGGTCGCGGTGTGACGGGGTTCGGCAACGAGGCGGTCGAGGACGAGGTGTTGCAGCCAATCCGTCGGCGGGAAGGGGTTGGTCACCCGTATGTGCCGGCCCTCGAAGGTGATCCGGCCTTCCCGGTACAGCTCGGCGAGCAGCGCGGCGGCCAGGCCGTGCGCCGTCGCGGACTCGAACAGGCGAGGGCGGCCGGTCTGATCGTCGTGCGCCAGGTAGAAGAACTCGTCAGCGAGGCGTGTGGGTTGCGCTGCGGCGCTGCCGATGGCGCGTACCGGCCGAGTCGGTTCTGCTGGTGCCGCATGCTCGCGCAGGTGTGGGGCGTAATCGTCGGCTGCGCCGTGAGGTGGGGTGTTCACCGCGGCTGGCCTTCCTGAGTCGATGGGTCACAGGGGATGGGGAGCCCGAGCTGTAGGAGGAGGTCACGGCCACCGGGATGGTGGCCCAGTTCCTCGACCGCCCAGGCGTACTGCCCGCACCCGCCGTCGCGGCAGTGGAAGCAGCTGCCCTCGTCGCGGTGCTGAAGCACGGTGCTGCGCGCGGACTCGAAGCGATCCACCGCGCGATCACCGTCGTCGGTGCCGGTCATTGCGTGGCGTGGTGACGGCGAATGGCGGCGACGGTGACCCGCATCTCCATACATGGCGGGTGCCGGTCGACGTGCGGGTATACGCACTCGGGTTGGTGGCCGAGCACCCAGACCCACTCGTCGCTGCGGTTCGGCAGATCACGGACGCCCGTTACGGTGACGGCGACCGGTGTGCCGGGGGTGAGATCACGGCCGTAGGACCAGTCGTTCGGATCCAGCAGCAGCAGAGTGCCTGGGGCGATGTCGGGGAGAGGCTCAGGGCTTCGGTTCATGGCCGTGTCCTTCCTCGCTCCGAACGCTGGCGCAGGCCGGTGCCTGGGGAGGGCCGGTCGGGACTCGCGTGAAACGTGTGCTTGTTCCTGGCGAGATGGGTGAGTGATGCGGTGCCCTCACCGCTATGGCCGGCGAGCGCAGACCCGTCGCTGTGGGCGTAGCGCGTGGCCGGCCCTTCGCAGTCGATGCCGAAGGGCTTGAAGGACTGCTCACCGTCACCGGGGACGAACCACTTGACGCGCACTGCGGTCACCTTCTTCTGAGCGGTTTGAGATGCGCGGCCGGGCCCTCCCCGGCACCGACCGCGCACCTGACCGATTGGGTTGCGGTGCCCGTTCCCGTGTGAGAACGCATGGGCACTGCACCCGGCTTGTTCGCCGGCCTCCGACGGGTTCCTGGCTTCGTGAAGGCAGTGGGTCGTCGGAGGCAATGTGGAAGCGGTTTGACCATGGCAACCGGCGCCGGTGGCATGGAACCCGCGCGGCAGGTCAGACCGTGCGGGATAGCTCGGGCTGCGGGTGGCGACTAGCGCGACTAGTCGCCTTGGCTGGTCCGAGGACGAGGAAGGCTGGCTGGGCGATGACTGCGGGTTATGCTGCTCTCACTTCCCTCCGTCGATGGGGCTGTCGTGAACGTGGACCGCTTTTCGCAGATGATGCATCCTGATCAGTCGTGGTGGGATGAGCCAGCCATGCGAAGTGCCCTGGCGCGCCGGGACGTTGGTCAAATCTTCATGCTGCTGAACCGGCGTCACGGCATGACGCAGCGCCGTATCGCCGAGCTTGCTGGATTCGCTGCGTCGGAGGTGTACGAAATCACCCGCGGCCGCCAGGTCATGGCTTACGACGTCCTTGTGCGTATCGCAGAGGGATTAGGCATTCCGCGTGCCTTGATGGGCCTCGGATACGGGACAGAATCGGCTTACGCGAATCATGCCGAGCCGCTTCCTCTGGATGAACCTGGGCAGCGAAGGCAGTTCATTGCTGCACTGGCCGGATTTGCCGTTGGCGGTTCACCGGACGTCGAAGTATGGCTTCCTCGGTCAGGAGAATGGCCGGCATCAGTGCCGGAAGTCGTGAATCCGGCGGCCGTCGCTACCGTTCGGGAGATTACTCAGCGTCATCGAGAGTTGGATGCTGCGTACGGCGGTGGCTCGTGCCGTGATTCGGCGCTGGGCTACCTGGCATGGGCGCAGTGTCTCACTCGCAGCCGTTGCCAAACTCCCGGCATCGCGGCTGCGTTGTATGCCGGGCTGGCGGACCTGCACAACCTCGTTGGGTGGATGTCCCATGATCTGGGTAAACATATGGACGCGCGCCGCCATCTCGCGCAAGGTCTCGTTTACGCGCAAAAAGCTGATAGCTCAACGCTGATGGCGGATGCCTACTATCGGCTCGGCCGCGTCAGCATCCACCAGGGGAACTCCGCAGAGGCGCTGCACCTGTTCCAGCTCGGCCAGATGGTTGCCACGAACTCGAACTGCTTGACGTCGGTGGCGATCCTGCACGCCAACATTGCCTGGGCCCACGCCAGAATGGGAAACGCGCCCGCGATGCGCGACTCACTAGCGCGCGCTCGCGACGAAATCGGCAGGGCCGACACCACGCAAGCACCCCAATGGACGCGGTTCTTCTGCGAGCCAGGCGACTTGGAGGGCATGTCAGGAGTCGTCCACTCTGCCCTCGCTCGCTATTCTCAGTACCGTGAGCAACACGCCGTCCTTGCGCTGAATCATGCGAGTCGGGCGTTGGAGCGGCGAACCGAGACATCACGCAGCGGTGCGTTCGACCACGTGACGATGGCAATGGGGTACGCCCTTCTCGGGCAACAAGACAAGGTTGCACCCCACGCTCAAGCAGTCCTGGATGCGGCAGAACACGTGAGGTCTCGCCGGCTGCTCGACCGGCTCAGCGACGTCGCGGACGTTATCGAACCGCGCCGAGACAGGCAGCTGGCGGAGGTGGTGACGGCCATCCGAGCACGAGTGGCCGCGTGACCTAACCTGGCGGGTATGTCGACCACCCTGACCGCTGAGGCTGCCGACGAGATCCAGCGGGGACTCGACGCCGTCCGCCAGCAGGCCGGACTTGTCTCTGGCAAGGCGCAACTCATGCGATACACGATCAACGCGGTCTACAGGATCGGCGACAGAGTGCTACGGCTGTCGCGTGGCGAGGTGGCACGAGAGCGGGCTCAACGCGTCGTCCGCGCGATGGCACTGCTCAGACAGCACGAGGTGCCAGCGGTCGAACTGGACACCAGCGTCGCGCAGCCCGTAGTGGTCGACGAGTGGGTGGCCACGATCTGGCACTACCTTCCGCATCCGGCACGCCGCCCCGATCCAGTCGAACTGGCCGCACCCCTGGCGCGGCTGCACGCCATCGTCGAGACACCAGCATTCCTGCCGCGCTGGTCACCCGTCGCCACGGCTCGACGCCGGCTGGCCGGGCTCGCCACTCTCCCCGCCGACGAACTGCTGTTCACGCAACGATGGGCATCACGCGAAGTCGCGCTACCACTCGACGATCTCGTTGCACGGCTGCGCGAGCGCTGCGACGAGTTGGAACCTCAGGTCGCGTCCGCCACCTGGCAGCTACCCATCGGTGTCGTGCACGGCGACGCCCACGTCGGCAACGTCCTCGCGGGCCGGTTGTGTGATTTCGACTCGCTGGCGATCGGGCCGCGGGAGTGGGACCTGGTCCCGCTGGTGCACAGCGCCATCCGCTTCGGCGACCCAACAGAGCCGTACGAGAGGTTCACAGCGGCCTACGGCTTCGACCTTGCGACGTCGCCGTTCTGGCCGCTGCTACGGGACGTGCGCGAACTCCAACTCGTGACCAGCGTGATGGACAAGCTTCCCGGCAGACCCGAAGTGGCAGATACGCTGGGACATCGGCTACGTACGTACCTGGCTGGCGACAATTCGGCAGTATGGCAGCGCTACCGATAGTTCGCCCAGCCCACGCGGCTGGGCTATTGCTCTACAGGACGGCGGTTCGGGCCGTCCTCGGTAACCGGTGTTGTCTCGATCCAGTTGAAGTACGGCGATTCAACCCCTGGCAATCAGGATGGTAGGGCCTAGGCTGAAGGGCATGTCACCCCGACGTGTGTCCACCGCCCGTTCAGCCGCTACCAGGAAGGTGAGAGACCCTCGGAGTCCGTTGCCGCCGTCCGAACTACTGCTCTTCGAGGCCGCCGCTCTGGAATCTGAGTCGGAGCTAGAGAGCCGCGCCTTCTATAGCGTCAACCTGGCCGGACAGGATGCCGACTCGGTAACGTTTGCCCAGTGCCGCTTTCGCGGGGCGGATCTGTCCAGCTGCCGCTTGGACCAAGTGACGATGACGGACTGTCTGGTGACGGACTCCAGCTTGGCGAACCTCCGCTCTGACGGTGGAAGCATGACCCGGATTCGGCTTTCCCAATGCAGGATGACAGGCGTGACCTGGGCTGACGGTTTACTGCGGGATGTCACCATCGCGGAGTGTCGGGCGGATTTGTCGGCTTGGCGGATGACGAAGTTTGATGCGGTCAGCTTCGTGGAATGCAATCTCAGCGGAGCTGACTTTACCAACGCCGATCTGAGTGGAGCAGTGTTTCGGGATTGCGATCTGACCAGTGCGGTGTTCCACCATGCCTCAATGGAAGGGGCGCGGTTCCGCGGCTGCAATTTGGCCGGTGTGGGTGACGTTTCCAATTGGAAGGGAGCGATCGTGCACCACACCGATTTGATGAGTCTGTCGTATGGGCTTGCACGGGCCGCGGGCATTCGTATTGAGGATGAGGATTCATGAGGGCGGGTAGGCGCACATCGGCGGCCCGGCCGGTTGTCACCAGTGCTGACTGGCCGGCTCCGGAACCGAGCTCCGATGGGGCGGAAGGGTTTGTGGGGTTGCGGTACGAGGGGGCCGCGATCCGGGAGGTCGACCTGTGTGAGGCGACGCTTGAAGACTGTGTGTTCGAGTCATGCACGTTCACCGCGGTGCGGTTCAACTGCGCGAGGCTTGTCGGTTCGACGTTCAAGGATTGCCGGTTCGCTGGCTGCAACTGCTGGGATGCGTCGATGACGGACTGCACGCTGACCGGGTCGGTGTTCGACCGGTGTGACCTATCTGGTCTGGAGGTGCAGGGCGGGGACTGGTCGGACGTCGAGATGTTGGGCGCCGATCTGGGCACCGCCGAGTTCACCCGGGTGCGGATGCGCGGGGCGAACCTGAGCGGTGCCCGGTGCCAGGGTGTCGTGCTGCGGGATGTGGACCTGTCCGGTGCGGATGTGCGGGAGGCGGATTTTTCCCGCGCGGACCTGCGGGGCAGCGTGTTGACCGCGTTCGACCCGCGCGAGGTGGAGCTGCGGGAGGCGATCATCACGGCCGATCAGGCGGTGGATATCGCGATGAGCCTCAGCATGTCGGTGCGTGCTTCGTGACGAGGTACGGCCCGAGTTGGAGGTAGGCCAGGTCGGAGTGCCGGAGCACGGTGACGGCGTCGACGGCGGTGCGGGCGATGGGGTGGCCGTGCAGGTTCAGCGAGGTGTTGAGCAGCACGGCCTGGCCGGTGCGGGCGTGGTAGGCGTGCAGAATCCTGGCGAGGCCGGTGGGGCTGTCCTCATCGACGATCTGAGGTCGGCAGCTCAGGTCTGCGGGGTGGATTGCCGCGATCATGTCGGTGGCGGCGTCGGGTTGGGTGTCGAAGCCGAGCATCATGTAAGGGCTGCGTAGCCGGCGGGGGTTGCGGATGTAGCGGTGCTGGTGGCTGCGGAGGATCGCGGGCGCGAACGGCATCCAGAAGTCCCGCTGCTTGATGAGCTGGTTCAGGCGTCGTGGTACATCGGCGTCGGCAGGGTTCGCGAGGATGGAACGGTTGCCGAGGGCGCGGGCGCCGTACTCCATCCGGCCGGTGCAGCGGGCGACGATCTGCCCCTCGGCGAGGAGACCGGCCACCACGTCCTCGATGCGGTCGGGTTCGTGCAGGTGCAGACCGGTGCCGGCGACGGCGCGCCGGGCGTCGTCGGGGGTGATGTCGTCGCCGAGGTAACAGTCGGCCATCGGCTGCACGCTGTGGTGCCCATGGGTGACGGCGAGGCGGTGGTAGAGGGCGCCCAGCGGGAGACTTTCGTCGCCGCAGGAGGGGAACGCAGCGAATGTGTCGACGCAGTCCAGATCGGCGATACGCTGGTTGACCTTAATGTTCATGAAGACGCCGCCGCCGGCGAGCACGTCTCGGATGCCGGTGGCGGTGACGGCGTTGCGGGTCCATCGGGTGAGCAGGTCTTCGGTGAACAGTTGCAGGCCGGCGAAGAGGTCGTCGAAGCGTCGGCCTCGCAGGCGTTGTTCGATGTCGGGCCAGGCTCGCTCGATGCTGGCGGTCGTGGTGCGGTGCAGCCGGAGGCCGGTGGGGTCGAGGCCGAGGTAGGTGTGCAGGATGTCGGCGACCTGCCGGGCCCGGTCAGGGCGGGCGTAGGGGGCCATGCCCATGAGCTTGTACTCGTCCTCGTGTGGGGTGAACCCGGCGGCGTGGGTGAACCAGAACCACAGCAGGCCGATGGAGTTGCGCATGTCGGTGCGGGCGATCTCGGTGCGCTGGCCGGCGGTCCAGGCGGAGACGGTCGCGCAGGCGCCGTCCCCGAACCCGTCGCAGGTCAGTACCAGGTAGGGACGGTCGGGGTCGGTGCGTAGCCCGTAGTATGCGGCGGCGGCGTGCGCGGTGTGGTGGTCGACGTAGGTGACCCGAGCGGCGGTGAGGCCATCCTGCCGCAGCAGCTCGGTGACCCGTCGCGGCATCGCGCCGGGCGCGGCGACCACCAGGTGCTCCTCGCCCTCGACCAGGGTCGGTTGGTGGTGGAAGGCGGCGAGACGGTGCAGCCACTCGTCGCGGGGGCAGTGGTCCACGGGCCCGGAGCGGCTGCCGTAGACGACTTCGGTGACATCGCTGGGGACGGCGCCGACCGCGCGCAGGCACGCGGCGACGGCCTGGTGCGGGAAG
Source organism: Micromonospora sp. WMMD1082 (assembly GCF_029626175.1). Lineage (NCBI taxonomy): Bacteria > Bacillati > Actinomycetota > Actinomycetes > Micromonosporales > Micromonosporaceae > Micromonospora > Micromonospora sp. WMMD1082. The sequence continues at coordinate 5,220,912 of NZ_JARUBM010000002.1, forward strand.
CCCATGTAGCCCTTGATCCCGGTCAGCCGTTCCTCCTGCACGCAGTGCGCGAGGTGCCCGTCGACGGCGATGGCGGCGGTGGCGTTCGCACCGCCGTGGATGCCGAGCAGCAGATCACCCATGACAGGCGGCCTCTCGGTGCACGGTTTCGGTGAGCCATGCCCACTCGGCGATCTTGAGTTCGGCGAGCCGGTCCAGGCTGCCGGGGTCGGCTTCGTGCAGGCCGGCGAGCACCGGCGCCGCCGTGGTGGCAAACCACTCGGTCAGGGCATCGGCGACGGCGGCGGCGGCCGGGTCCGCGATGGTGAACGCGCGGTGGAACGGTGCAGTGATGAGCAGCCCGTCAGCGGCGATCTGCCGTTCGATGACGGTGCCGGGGATGACCTCCAGGCGGCTGCGGGCCATGAAGTGCGGGATCCGGTGTCGGCCGAAGCGGTGCAGGGCATCCAGTTCGGTGCGGAGCCCGTCGAGGGTTTGCCAGGGATGCCACAAGATGTAGCTGGCCACGGTCGTGACTGCGGCATCATCGGCGGCGGCCACCACCTCCCGCAGGTGCGTGAGGTTCTGACGTTTGCCGTAGACGCGGTGCAGGGTGTCCGGGTTGAACGATTCCACGCCGATGAGCATGGTGCGGACCCCCGCGTCGGCCAGCACGCCGACGGTGTCCGGGTCGAGGGTTTCCGCGCGCACGCTGATCGCGAACGTGAGCGTGCCCGCGAGGCCCGTCGCCCGCAGACCGTCGCGCAACTCGACGGCGCGGCGGGCGCACTCGTGGCGGGTGCCACCGAAGTCGGAGTCCGAGAACGCGAACGCTGTCGCCCCGATGGCCTGGTGCAGGTGGGCGATGTCGTCAACGACCGGGGCCATGGGCATGTCACGCCAGCCGCCGCCGGGCAGGTCGGCGTTGTAGGCACAGAACGTACAGCGGGATCGGCAACCCCGGCTCGCGGCCACCGACACCACCGAGTCGGCGCCGTAGGGCAGGTCGGCAGCGGTGAGCGACCGGAGCGACGTGTAGACCGCGAGGTGCGCGCGAAGGTGCGTTAGAAGCCCTGCGACGAACGGGTCGGTCGCGACGGTGGCGGGCCCGGCGACAACGTGGTCCACCGCGCCGTGCGCCATCAACTCCCCGGCGGCGGACACCGCGAGAGGTCCGAAGCCGATGACGGCCAGCCGAGGATGCCGTAGCCGCGTGGCCACCAACTCGTCGGCGATGCGCCGCAGCCGAGGTCCGTACGCGTCCGAGGTGAACAGGTGCACAACCAGCACGTCGAACCCGGTGACGGCGGCGGCATCAGCGAGGGTGTCGGCTAGGCTCACGGCGGGCCTGCCCCGGTAGTAGGCGTCTAACAAGACGCTGTCGTAGCCGGCGGTGCGCAGGGACGCCTGTACTGCCAGGGCGTCGCCGTCGACGTGGCGCTGTTTGAACCCAGACTCGTATAGCGTCGGCGCCCACACCAGCACCCTCGCCCGGTCGGGATCGGTCACCGCGGGCATGGCACCTCGCACCGCCGGCACGGCGTGGTCGACTCACCGCGGAACTGCTCCCACACCGCTGCGCCGAACCACATGGTGTCCAGGTCGTCGGTGAGGAGATTCCCGGCCCGCAGGGACCGGTTCTCCACCCCGAAGATGCACGGGTACACGTCGCCGCGCTGGTCGACGGCGAAGCCGATGCTGCCGCTGCCGCACCCTTGGGCCGGGCTGATCGTCTCGATCTCCACGTCGTACGCCTGAGCCAAACGCTGGCATTCCGGCAGCAGTACAGTCAGGATCGTGCGGTCGTTCAGGGTCACCGCTGGGTTGGACCGCCCGACCGGCTTCTGCGGGAAGAACTTGAACCGGCGTACCCCGACGTCGAGTCCGACCTGCACGACCTGTTCCAGCTCACCCAGGTTGACGTGGTTGACCACGGTGTTGATGACGACCTCGGTGAACTCGCCGAGCGCACGGATACCCGCGAGGGTCTTGGGCCAGGATCCCGGCGCGCCCCGGATCATCTCGTGCGTCGTGGCCTGGCCACCGTCCAGCGACACCTGCACCGGGGACACCGCCAACTCGCGCAGCCGCTCCAGCCGGCCGGCGTTGAGCACCGTGGCGTTGGTTGACACCCCGAAGCCCAACCCCCGGCCGATGATGTCGGCCGCTAGGTCGAAGAATCCCGGCAAGAGGAGGCTCTCCCCGCCGGTGATGTAGATGTCCGGCACGCCGTAGTCGTCGAGCCGACGGATGATCTCGTGCCACCCGTCCAGAGGCACCAGGAACGGGTCTGCCTTGGGGCTGCCCGAGCAGTAGCAGTGCAAGCACCGCTGGTTGCAGACCGTGAATGGCTGGAGATGGACCCAGAACGGCTTGAGCACCTTCACCTTGGGCCGGGCAGTGTCCGCCTCGTCGGCGACCGCGTGAACACGCGCGGCGGTCACCGGCTCGGCCGTCACATCGTCAGCCGGCGCAAGAACACCTGCGGAGCGCAGGTCACCGACGGTGGCATCCCATCGGGCTTGGTCGAGGCCGAAACGGTCGCCGAGGGCGGTCTGTGCCAACGGCGGGAACTGCGGGGCCAGCGGCTCGCGAGCCAGCAGCGCGACCATCGCCGCTGCTCTCGGTAGTTCCACGAAGCGGCGGGGCTGGGTGGTGGTCCAGGCGAAGGCGCCGAAGTGCTCGTGGCGGAGCCGCATGTCCGCTATCCGCAGCGCCGGGGGAAGTGATGTCACAGGTGCCTCCCAGACTGGGCTGCCGGCCCGCGACGGGGTTCGCGAGCCGGCAGCCATCTCGATCCGCTCTGATCAAGAGCGGGGGCGGATCTACTGCGCGGACGTCACGGTGGGGAGGCCGCCACCGCCCTGGGCGATGGTGCCGGAGTAGGTCTTGCAGCCCAGCGCGAGCGTCGCCTCCGCAACGGAGGAGAACTGCCGGACGCGGTCGGAGCCTCTGGGGGTCGAGGTGGCCGCGGGGGCCGTGGGCGAGGTGTTGGGGACCATCGATCTGCCTTCCTACGAGGATTGCAACGACGAGGGTCACTACACCCCACCCAACCCACGCCGTGTAACCCTACGATGGGGGCACCATTACGGGGGGTCACACGGGTGTGGGTGATTGGCGGTATAGTCCACCGATCAGCCTGCGATTCCATTGAGGAGTCCTGTGGATCCGTCGGCATCCGCACGCATGCTTCCCCGCCGACTGCTTCGCGACCCCGTCGTGGTGCAAGCCCTACGCGACCGCAACTTTCAAGCGGTCTTCGCCGCCGCAAAGGCGGCGGGGCTGAGCTGGAACGCCATGGCCGCCGCCGCAGGCTTGAAAGCCGACCGGATCAGCCTCGTCGCCCGAGGCGAAGCGCGGATCACCGGCATCGACACCATCGAACGGATCGCCGACGGATTGCGCATCCCCGGTGCCATGGTGGGCCTGGCTGCGCGATCCTGGGAGAGCCACACCGGTGTCGAACAGCAGCCCGCGAGGGAGGATGAATCTATGCATCGACGAAATCTTCTGCGCTCCGCCCTCGCCGCTGGACTGACCGCTGCCCCGCTCACTGAGCTGTCCGACGTGCTGGCCAAAGCCGATAACGCCCTCGCCGTCACCGACCCGGCTGACCTCGGGCATCTCGAGGCCGCGACCGAGAAGCACAGCTACGGCTACGGAGGCCGGGCGCCTACTGACGTCCTGGCCGACCTGATCGCCGACTTCGCCGACGTGGTTCCCCTGCTCCAGCGTCCTCAGCCGGCTGTGACCCGGACCGCTTTGACACGGATCATGGGCCAACTCGGCGGCATGGCCGCTGTCGTCCTTCACGACCTCGGCAACCAGCGCGAGGCATACAGCTGGTTCGCCACCGCAGCCCGCTCCGCAGAGGAGTCCGGCGACCGGCAGTTGCATGCTTGGATCCTCGCTCGTAAGGCGATGCTGCCGCTCAACTTCGGCGCACCCCAGGCCGCAGCCGAACTAGCTGAACAGGCTAGGCGCATCGCTGGAACAGCACCTACTGCCGTCGCTACCCTCGCCGCCGCCGTCACCGGCCGCGCCTACGCTCTGGCCGGACGCCGCGACGAAGCCACCGCGGCACTTCGCGACGCCGACCGCCTCGCCGACAGGCTGAATGAGACCGAACGCGCGGACACCTGGTTCGGCCACTGCGAGCAGAAGCACCACGTCCATCTCTCCCACGCCCTCACCGCGCTCGGCGAGACGAACCGCGCACGGGAAAGCCAGGCTCACGCCCTCGCCCTCTCCGCCCCCACCAGCACACTTACCCCCACCCTGCTACGCCTCGACGCCGCAGCCTGCCAACACCGCGACGGACACACCATCGACGCCTGCCATGCCGCCACCGCCACTCTTGTTGGCGTCCCCGCTCGCTACCGCACCGGCCTGGCCCGCCGCCGTGCCGTCGACCTTTACCGCAGCATCCCTGCAATCCTCCGCTCTAGGCCAGCTGCACGCGGACTCGCGGAGGTTCTTGCGGCGTAAGTGGCGGGCCCTCGCGACGAGCTGTGGGGCACCGATCCTTGGCACCACGATCCGCCGAACGCGCGACACGTAGTGCGATCCGCTCTATGGGCGTAGAGGGGCTTCAACGCCCGACGGACGCTGACGCGGAGCCTGCGTCGGACCTGCCCGTCCCTCGCTGCGTTAGTCTGGGCGCTGTACCGCCGATGCTGGCTGCGGGCCGGTCGGGATGAGATCCCTACCGTGCTGAGGAGCCGACGGTGTTTGAGATTCCCGCGAGCTTGGACGGGCTCGACCTTGATGCGCTGGGTCGCCTGGAAGCTGAGGCCGTCGCGGCGTTTGACGCCCTTCGTGACGACCCGGAGCTGAACGCTGCGGGCTTGGTCCGGCTGCGGGAACTGGCGACCTTCGTCGCGTCGGTTCGTGCACAGCAGGAACAGATCGAGCAACACGCGGCAGCGGTCGCGTCGGAGCTGGATGACCTGGACGCCGCCATTCACGGGAACCCGGAGGAGCCCGACGGTGAGGGCGGCGACGATGAGCCGGGCGGCGGCGACGGTGAAGGCGGCCCGGTTGAGGAGCCTTCGGCCGAGGAACCCCCGGCCGAAGCACAGCCAGCACCGCAGCAGCCGATGCCGGTCGTGGCGTCGCTGGCGCGGCGAGCGGCCCGCCGGCAGCCGAAGCCGAAGGTGACGCAGGTTGGCCGGTCGGCGATCATCAAGGCGGCGGCGGATGTGCCGAACGTGCCGCATGGGCACGTGTTCTCGTCGGTGACCGAGGTCGCGGCGGCGTTCGATGACAAGTTCGCGGGGTTCCCGCGTGGCGTGGGCTCGCAGGTGCAGACGCGCATCAAGCAGAACGTGGCTCGGGTGGAGCTGCCCGTCGACCAGGCCCTCGTCGCCGGGGGCAGCGGCCTGGTCGACCTGGGACTGATCGACCTGGCCGGCAGCGAATCGCGTCTTACCGGCGGGAACCTGGTGGCCGCCGGTGGTTGGGGTGCGCCGTCGGAGACGCTGTGGGAGCTGTGCGAAGGGCTGGAGACGACCGAGGGCATCCTCGACCTGCCGGGCATCTCGATCCCCCGTGGCGGCGGCATCAAGGTGCCGGCCAACCTGGACTTCGCCACGCTGTACTCGGCGACCGGGTTCGTGCAGACGGAGGCCGACTCGGTCGCCGGCACCGACAAGCCGAGCTACCGCGTGCCCACGGTCGACTTCGTCGAGACCCGCTTGGAAATCGACGGAGTGCAGATTGAGCAGGACATCGTGCAGAACGCGGTGTGGCCGGAACTGACTCGGGACGTGGTGCGGCGGGCGATGACCGCCCACGAGCATAAGATCAACGCGCGGATGGTGCAGCGGATGGCCACCGCTCCGTCGCAGTCGACGCAGTTCACGCTCACTCTCGGCGGCGACATCGGCGGCGACGAGACGACCACCGCGGTGCTCGGTGCGTTGTCGCTCGCGGCGACCGACTACCGGTACCGGTATCGGATGAGCCGGCGTGCCCTGCTGGAGTGTGTCGTGCCGCTGTGGCTGCTCGACTGGATCCGGGCCGACATGGCACGCCGAGCCGGGGTGCCCTACTTCGACGTGACCGACGAGCAAATCACCGCCTGGTTCACGCGGAGGCACCTGCGTCCACAGTTCATCTATGACTGGCAGGACGGATACGTCAACGCGGGCGGTGCCGGATTCGGCGGGGCCACCGCGCCGGGCCAGTGGCCGGCTACGGTCGACTTCCTGATCTACGCGCCCGGTACGTGGGTGAAGGGTACGAAGCCGATCATCGACCTGTCGGCGGTCTACGACAGCATGAAGCTGAAGGAGAACGAGTACATCGCCCTGTTCACTGAGCAGGCGACGCTGCTGGTGAAGCGGTGTTACGTGTCGTACCGGCTGACCGTGCCGCTGTGCCCGACCGGTGTCACCGGGCAGACCGTCGCGTTCTCGTGCGCGACGTCCGAGGACTGAGCGACCCACCGATGGGGCTGACGCCCTACCAGGTGTGGCCCTCAGTTTCACAGGGAGGTGGCGGATGACTCAGCCCTTCGTGTACGTCGACGCTCCTGCGGCGACGCCGTACCGGTACAGCCTGTTCTCGGCGGCGGCCGTGGTCGATCCGGCGGACCAGCGCGAGTTCCAGGCCGGCGTGGAGTGGGAGCCGCAGTGCGTCGACGCACCCGCGCCGACGAACACGGCGGCGGCGTCGGACCTCGACCGGGAGGCGATGGAACTGCCCGACGGGGTGCCGCTGGTGCAGTCCCGCGTGATCCGGCTGTACACAGGTCTGACGGGTCGGTCGGCGGCCCGACCAGACCTGTTGGAGCGAGCCCGGCGGGCTATCGGCCTGGTCGAGCAGCAGTCGCTGGAGCACTACGTTTGGACCGGCGAGGCCGACACGACGCCGCACCTGGCAGCCGCCAGTACGGCGGTGCTCTTCGGGTCCGACGCGGCGCCTGTCGCACTGGAGGCCGGCGTCGGGCTGCTGGAGTCGCACCTGGCGCAGGCGGCGGGTGTGCTCGGCGTGCTGTGGGCCCCGCGCTGGACGGCCGGCTGGTTCGCGTCGAAGCAGCTGACTCGGCTGGAGGGGCCGCGGCTCGTCGGGCCGCTGGGCAACCCGGTCGTGTTCGCGCAGACGACCGGTGTCGGGCCGGACGGTGAGGTGCCGGACGCGGATGAGGCATGGCTGTACGGGACCGGGCCGGTGATGGTGCGCAGGTCGGCGGTGTTCCTGCCGAGACTGCCGGAGTCCCTGAACCGCACGTCCAACGAGGTGTTCGCGGTCGCTGAGCGGTTTTACACGGTGGGGTGGAGCTGCACGGTGGCGGCGGTGAAGGTCAAGCTGCCGGGCGTGCCGGCGTAGGAGGAGAGATGACGCTGATCTACCCGACGGATCGGGAAGACGCTGGGCGGCTGGCGCGGCAGCTGCTCGACGCGGCCGGTCCAGAGCGGCACGACGAGGTACGGACGAACACTGATGGGGCGTTGGGCCTGGCGTTCGAGGTGCCGGACGACATCGCAGACGTGGTTCTCGGCACCGGCGGCAGCCGGTTGGTGCAGCCGAGCCTGGAGGCGCCTGCCGGCACTGAGGCGGACAGCGCCCTGGTCGAGGGCGGCGAGGCGAGCACGTTGGCTGAGGCCGGCGGCGAGAGTGAGACGGCTGGGGCCGGCGAGGAGAGCGCGTCGGTCGTCGCCGGGGCCGACGTGTCCGAGTTGGACGCCGAGCCGGTGGGCGGTTCCTCTCAGCCGCCGGGGAAGGCGGCCCGGTCGCGGTCCTCGCGTGGTCGCTGACCGGCTGACCTTAACACCTCGGGCTACGCCGCCCCGCCTGGTCCCTTCCTCGTGGACCGGCGGGGCGGCGTCTTTCGTGTGACTCGATCCACAGCCCACACATACAAAAAATATGTACGGTAAAGATGCCTGATGTATACAATGAATATGTACGCAACGCGCCACCCCCGCTGAGAGGGATCGAGATGGAGAACCGGATCAACGAGCGGCTCGCGGAGTTCAATGTCGGGGCCGAGGGTGCCGAGGGGGACGGCCTGATCCTCCAGCTGACCGTGCGGCTGGTCGAGGCCGAGCGGGAGCTGGAGCCGGCAGGCCGTCGAACTCACCGCGGCGACCGCGAGCGCCGTGACGACCGCGACGGCGGGCTACCTGCGGACGTCTGTGCGCGGCGACCTGCTGGCCGCTGTGAGCGACAAGGCGGCGGCGTTCGACGCGGCGCTCATGAAGGTGGCTGAGCGGCGGACGGCCCTGGCATTCGTCGCCGAGAGCGTGAAGGCCAACCGGGCGAGCTGAGAAAGCCGCTGCGCGCCGGCTGGGAAGCCCCGGCCGGCTCGCCGTTTCAGGCAGAGGACGGGCAGAGATGGAAGAACGGATTCAGGAGCTACTTCGGGCGTACCGGGTGCCGGCGGAGGACGCCGACCGGATCGACCTCATCGCGCGCCTCGCGCTGCGGGTGGCCAGCGCCGAGCAGCGCCTGGAGCGGGTGACCGGTGAGCTCATCGCCGCCGCCGAGCGCGGCTTGGAGCTGGCGAAGAAGGGCGACCTGCGCAAGACGGTGCGCGGCCAGCTGACGGCCGGCGCGGTCGACAAGGCCGGCGCGTACGACGCGGTGCTGATGGAGGTCGCCGAGCGGCGCGCGGCCCTGGGCCTGGCCGCCGAGATGGCGCGGTTGAAGCGGCCTAAGCCGGCGGCTAGCGCAGCCGTCGAGTCGCCGGTCCGCCGCGCGGTCGTGCTGGTCGGGTGGGACGGCGCGTCCCGTCCGATCTACCGCTACCGGGACGAGATGGACCTGGCGGACGCGCAGCGCTCCACCGTCGCGGCCGCAGACAGCTCCGCCCGGGACGCGGCCCCGACCGACGAGCCGACTGCGGGCTAACCGACGACTGAGCGCCCCCGCAGCCAGCCGGCTGCGGGGGCGCTGCCGTTCCCGCCGGCGGGATAGCCGGCGGCAGTTCATGTGGAGAAGAAATGTCGACTACGACGGTGGCGGGGCGCGCGAACGCCGTGCCGTCCAACCCGCGCGAGCACGCGCGATCGATCGCGGAGGCGGTCGACCAGGCATGGCACAGCCGGTACGGCGGCTCGCGGATCGAGGTGCCGATGTCGGTGGTGGCTGTCCTGGCGATCCTGGCGCGGGAGGCGCCGGACCCCGACCAGCTCGACCGGGTGGGCGAGATGGCAGAGCGCCTGAACCACGAGGGCTTCTGGCTGCTCATCCAGCGATTGTGGTGCGAGTTCGCAGCGCTGCGCCCGGACCTGAACCCGCGGACGAAGCACCTGTGGGAGTGGACCGAGGATGAGCCGGACGAGACGGTGAAGCGGGCGGTGTACGCGGTCGGCCAGGCGGCGCTGCGGCGCGGGGTGCTCGCCCGGTTCGGGCCGAACGGCTGGGGCGACTACGACCTGCTGGGGACGCTGCTCCAGCAGATGAAGAGCCACGGCGGGCGGAAGGGCATTGGCCAGTTCCTGACGCCGGTGGACGTGACGGAACTGCTCGGCCGGATGGCGGGGTCGAAGGAGGGCGACCGGATCCTGGAGCCGTGCGCAGGCACGGGCACGATGCTTCTCGGCGCGGCCCGGGCCATGCGGGAGAAGGGCCTCGACCCGGCGGTGTGTGAGTGGTGGGCGAACGACCTGGATCCGCTGGCGGCGGCGCTGTGCGCGGTGAACCTGCACCTGTGGGGGTTGGGCTGGCGGGTGGTCGTCGGCTGCGGTGACGGCTTGCTGGACAGGTGGATGCACGAGGCCCTGCGGACCCGGCAGATCGCGATCGACGAGATGCGGCGGGCGTGGCGGGTGGCCCAGCAGATCCGCGCGGTGCGGGAGGTGCTGGAGCTGCCGACGCCAGAGAGCGCACTGGAGCGGCACGTGCGGATGGCGATGCCGAAGGCGCCGCCCCCGCCCCCACCTGCCCCGGACTCGTCAACGTTCGACGCGGAGGCGGTGTTCCGCCAAGGTCGCCTGTTCTGACCTGGGCTTGTGTGATCCGCCCCACGCCCCGCATGTACATCTTTTATGTACATGCGGGGCTCTGTGTCATACAATATCTATGTACAACCGAAGCCCAAGTTCACGTGGAGGTAAACATGGGCGATAGCAACGCGCAGCGTGGCAGGCACGTGGCGGAAGAGTCCTGTGGACTGTTCAACTGCCTGGACGAAAACAACTGCTGCAGGCACTGCGGGGCACACTTTGCGGATCCGCATGAGCCGGACTGCAAGCACGCTGACGAGCCGGCTGACGAGTGTGACGCGCGGCCGGCGGAGTCGGCTGTGTTTCAGGCGTACATCGAACTGCGCGGCGTGGGTGACGGGGTGGAGATCGTGCGCGAGGCCGTGGAGGTGCTGCTGCGTGAGGGCCTCGATGTTTGTGGCCCGGCCGTACCCGTGTTCCGGCGGCGGGAGGGCGAGTTGGGGCGCGGCGAGTGGGTCGGCGTGGTGACGGTGCCGAAGCGCGTCTAGTGACTGCGTAGTCGGGGCCGGGTGGCCGCCCGGCCCTGATGCGGAGTCCCTAGCTGGGCTCATGCCGTACGGCCGCTATTGACTATTGCGACCGTATAGATGCAAGGTACTGTTCGAGCAAGACCCAAGTTCACGTGGAGGTTGACATGGGTCTACGCGCGCTGATCGGCATCGAGGATGCTGATGGCTCGTACCGGGCGCGGCCCGTCCATTACGACGGCTGCCCGACCGCGATCGTCCCGGCCCTGTCGGTGCTGGTGCACGAGGAGCTGGACCACGACCTGGCGGCCGCTGTCGACCGGCTGTTGGAGAGCAGCTGGCGGCGCGTCTACGCGCTGCCCGGGTTCACCCAGATGATCGGTGTCCCCGACGAGGAGCCCGGCGACGTGCTGACTGGCCGAATCGACGCCACCGGCACCGACGACCGGGAGTGGGCGTACCTGTTCGGCGGCCACCGGTTGCACGTCTACCTCGGGGTGCCCACCGCGCCGTTCGTGCGCAAGTGGGTGCCGTGGGCGTGCTGGTCGGTGTCCGAGCTGCCGCTGGTGCCCGGCCTTGAGCTGCTGGACGTGCAGCGGGCGGGCTACCGGCATCAGTGGCTGTGCGGTGACCGGATGGCGTACCTGGCCGCCGCCAAGGAGTTGGAAATGGAGGAGGCGCGATGAGGGCGCTGGTGGGACGATTCGTTCCGGAGGCCGGGTCGTTCCGGGCGCGGCACGTCGAGCTGGAGGGCCAGCCGACCTGGACGCTCGTCCAGCTGCGGGCGATGTGGGCCGGCCAGTTCCGGGGAAACACGGATCGGCTGGTGGGGACGCTCCTGCGCCGAGACTGGCAGCTGCTCGCCGCGACCGAGTGGCCGACGGCCGTGGTCGAGGAGGGCCGCGACCGGTGGCGGTACGTGTCCGGCGTCGGCCGCGCTGAGCACGGTGCCGAGTCCGGCCCGGTGATCGCCGGGTCGATCGGCAACGGCCGCCCGTTCGGCGGCGAGTGCTGGGCGTACCTGTGGGAGCACCAGCTGGGCGCGCTGCATGTCTACGCGGCGTACGGCGGCGAGTGGCACCACCTGGCGACGTTGCCGCCCGGGGTGTGGGCGGACCTGACGACGCGGATCGTGGTCGACGTGGAGGCCCGCTGGTGCTGGCTGGCCCGGAAGGAGGCGGCGGCATGATGGGCGAGGTGAAGCACGGCGGGCTGCCCGTCAGGACAGAGGACCTTCACCGCCGGGACCAGGTGCTTCTGTTCGGGCAACTCGTGGAGGTCATGGACGTGCAGGCCGTGCGGGAGTTCCCGACGACGGTCAACCTGGTGATCCGGCCCCTGCCAGGCGGGACGCCGAGGGAGACGCTGGTGCCGCGCGGAATGGAGCTGCTGGGGCTGTCGGTGCGGCGGCTGGTGCGGCTGCCCTGCGTGGCGTGCGGGCGGCCGATGGCAATCCGCGTGGACCTGGCCATGGGCACGCCGAGGCGGGCGCTGTGTGACCTGTGCGCGGTGCCGGTGGCGGAGGGCACGCTGGTGCTGCCGCTCGTCGCCCCGGTGGGGAGGCGCTGATGTCGGGCGATGTGCTGCGGGCGCTGATGGCCGACAACGACGCCGACCGGGACCGGTACGTCAACCGCGAGGTTCTGCGGCACGCCGTGATGCGGGCGATCACCTGCTCGCGGAGCGGCCGGGTGCTTGACGTCGCCCGGGCGGTCTTGGTGACGATGGTCAAGGGTGACAGCCGCTCGGCGTTCGTGCTCGACGGTGCCGCCTGGGACGAGGTGGAGTCGGAGCTGCGGGCGAAGGCCAGCAAGCTGGGCATGGAGGTTGAGGTGATCGACGGCCGCCAGCTGTGACGGGACTCCTGGCACTGCGAGGCCATTAGCTCGTCGACGAGGGCGCTGTGTCCCACCCGGGGCCAGCGCCCTCTCGGTTACGCTGGCGAGGTATTCGCCGCTGGCTGCGGGCCGGGCAATGGGACTCTCCTCCTGAGGATGTGCCGATGTCCGCGGTGTGCGACACCCCCGTGAAGGGGAAGATGCTCCGGGCCACGAAGCTCGGAGTGTGCGGCGACCCGATCCTGGGCGCCGGAGGTTGGCCGATCCACGTCACGTCCAAGGGCTTCATCTCCGTCGAGTACGCCGGTGAGGTCGACGAGGGCGAGGAGATTGACCAGAAGGACGCCAACGGTGACCCGCTCGTCTACGAGCCGGCGCGGCGGCGAATCAAGCTGTACAACGTCACCGTCACTTGCGGGCGGGTCGACCCGGAGCTGTACACGCTGTTCAGCGGGATGCCGGTCGTGCTCGACGAGGACGGTAACGCGACCGGCCTGCGGATCACCAGCAAGGTGAATCTCGACTCGGCGGTGGCCCTGGAGCTGTGGTCGGGCACCCAGCTCAAGAAGTGCCAGCCCGGCGCGGTGCAGCGGCCCCGGTTCGGATATTTCCTGCTGCCGCAGATCATCGACGGGATGATCGGAGACTTCACGATCGAGAACGGGGCGGCGAACTTCACGCTGACCGGCAAGGCGATCGAGAACGCGGGCTGGGGTGTCGGCCCGTACGACGTGTACCTACGGTCGACGGGTGTCGAGCCGCTGATGGATCCGATGGGCGACGCCGACCTGCTGCACATGGACTGGACGATGCTGCCGCCCCCGGCGCCGACGTGCGGCGTGACGCTGCGGCCGCCGGACGGCACCGTGGTCGCCGACGAGGACGACGCGACGGGTCTGACCGCCGAGTTCACCGCGACGTACGTCCCGGCGCTGCCGGACAACGGTTACACGGTGGATTGGGGCGACGGTACGCAGTCCGCCGGCCCGGCCATGGCCGCGTCGGTGAGCCACCAGTACGCGGCGGCGGGTACGCACCTGATCACGGTGACGCACACGGTGTCGGGCGCGCAGCGCTTCAAGTCGTTCGTGGCGGCCTGATGTGACGCAGCCGGCACGGACCGGCCCCTGCGAGTGGCAGCTGAACACGGCGTACTGCAAGGGCTGGGACACGATCGACGAGGCGGCCAGGACGGCGGCCACGGACCTCGCGCGGGAGGTGCTGTGGTCACTGTCGGGTCGCCGGTTCGGCCTGTGCTCGTTGACGGTGCGGCCGTGCCGGCGCGGCACCTACGACGGGTGGCTGCGGCGAGAGCCGTGGCTGACGCTGCCGTACGGCAGCCTAGCGGTGACCTGGTGCGGCTGCGTCGGGTTCGGCAGCTGCGAATGCGTGCCGGCGGCAGCGGAGGTGTCGCTGAACGGCCCGGTCTACGACGTCATTCAGGCGATGGTGGACGGCGAGGTGTTGTCTCCCGAGGCGTACGTGGTGCAGGACCGGCGGTGGCTGGTCCGCGTCGACGGCGGCTCCTGGCCGTGGACGCAGGACCTGACGCTCGGCGACGACCAGCCGGGCGCGTGGGCGGTGACGTACCGCCGGGGTGTGCAGGTGCCGGTCGGCGGGCAGGTCGCCGCCGGCCAGTACGCCTGCGAGGTCGCCAAGGCCCTTACCGGGGACAGCACCTGCCGGCTACCTCGGCGGGTGCAGTCGGTGGTGCGCCAAGGGGTGCAGGCCACGTTCGTGGACCCGTCGCAGCTCGTGAAGGACGGCATGACCGGGCTGCCGGAGGTCGACCAGTGGCTGCGGGTGGTGAACCCGCACCGGTTGCCCCGCGACTCGGTGGTGTGGTCCCCGGACCTGGACAGAGGCAGGAGACGAACGTCATGACGCAGCCAGAGCTGACCGTCGCCGACGACGTGGCGTGGCCGGTGGCGGTGCGGCTGCGTGAGCTCGTCGGCGAGGCGCTGACCGACGCGCTCGGCGGCACCCCAGCGGTGTGCGCGGTGGTACCCGGCAGGGACGTGGCGATCGACTCCTGCTGCGACGGGCAGGCGTGGGTGCGGATCGTGCGGACGTACCCGGTGCTGCCGGCCGAGTTCCCGGGCGGTCGGGGCACTCCACTGGACTCCGGGGCCGACCCGGGGGCGTTCTGGGCGGTGGAGCTGGGCGCGGGCAGCGCCCGGTGCGCGCCGACGATCGACGACGCCGGCCAGCCGCCGACCGCCGCTGAACTCGAGCGCTCGGCGGCGGAACTGGCCGACGACGCCGGCCGGATCCGACGGTCGGTCCTGGGCGAGCTGCTGAACGCTGGAGAGGCGGAGGCGGTGTGGATCGGGGAGCAGTCCAGCGTCGGTCCGTCCGGCGGCTGCGTCGGCCAGGAGGTCTTGGTCGCGGTGATGACGAACATCTGCGTGTGCGAGGAGGCGTGACCGATGCGGGATGGGCAGGCGGTGACGGTGCGGGCGTTGACGGCGATGCCCGGTGTCGCCGATGGCGAGGTACGGCACGGGGTGGAGTGGGGGCCGCGGCTGGCCAAGCTGGTCGACGCCGGCCGGTACGAGGTCCTCGACCCGGAGCAGCCGACCACAGCGGTGGCCGATGTCGACGAGCCGCCGGCCGACACCGAGACGGCCGACGGCGTCGACGAGGAGCGGGCACCGGCGAGACGCACCCGTCGGCGCTGATGGTCCGCGCCGACGTTCGTATCGACCTGCACGCCGGGGAGATCCGGAAGCTGCTCTACGGCCCGGTCGGACCGGTGGTCCGGTTCGTCCGCTCGGTGGCGCGGAAGGTGCGGACCCGGGCGGTGTTGACGTGCCCGGTCGACACTGGACGGCTGCGGTCGGCGCACCGCGAGGAGGTCGGCGTACGCCTGGGTCAGGTGTACGGGTTCGTCCACAACGATGTGGAGTACGCGGCGGCCGTGCACGACGGCGGCGGCGCCCACGTCATCCGGCCTCACCGCGCCGGCGGGTTCTTGCGGTTCGAGGCGGGCGGGCAGGTGGTGTTCACGACGCTGGTGAACCACCCGGGGACTCGGGCGCAGCCGTGGCTGCGTGAGGCGATGGAAGACGTGGCGCGCCAGGAGGGATTCCGGCTCGTCCGGAGATAGGGAGGACACACGTTGAGGGAGTTCACGACTAGCGCCAAGACGGCCACCGACAGCGGTAGGAAGCTGCCGGATGTGAAGTTCAAGCTGGACACGGTGGAGATGACCTGCCGGGCGCCGAAGGACGCTCAGCTGGCGTACCTGATCGCGGCGGCGTCGCAGAGCCGCACCGAAGCGGATCAGGTGGCGGCGGTGTTGGACTTCTTCGAGCAGACCCTCGACCCGGCCAGCCTGGCGGTGTTCCGGCGGCGGTTGCTGAACACGACGGACAGCTTCGACTTCCCCGACGCCATGGCGATCTTCGAGCATGTGTGTGAGGAGTGGTCCGGCCGCCCTACTGGATCGGGCAGCGACTCCTGACCCTGGCGGTCACACGCTGGCCCGAGTTCCATGGGAGCGTGCTGCTGCGCACCGGCCGGGAGCCGCTGGACCTGCCGCTGCCGTCGCTGCTGGACGTGATCTACGCCTGGTGGGTGGAAGGCGGCACGGAGAAGGACGTGGCAAAGTTCCGGCAGGCGTTGGAGACGCCGCCGACCGGCGCCGACCTGGACGGCCGCGACGAGTGGTCGGACGAGGAGACGGACGAGTCGTTCCTCCGAGCTTTGGGCGGGATGCGGCGGGCGGCACGCGGATAGCGAAGGGCGACCCTGTCGGGTCGCCCTTCGTCGTGAAGTGCGGGTCCCTTGTCACATCGCCCAACCCCAGCCTCGGACTGCTCTGAGGTTGGGTACCTCGTAGAGCCAACTCCAGAGCACCACGAAGACGCGGCTCAGGCTTTACCGCCCTCACCCGAGGGCTCTCCTGCTTCCGGCGAACTGACGTTGTCGGGATCCTCGTCTGCCTCGTCCTCTGTCGGGCTCGGGCCAACCAGAGTCGCCTCCGACCAGAGCCGCTCGTACTCGTCCCGCAGGGATTTCCGAGCCGGAGACGGGATCGGAGTCATGACTGTTGTCGTCCGTCCGACACCGTTGAGTGACGTGCCGACGGTGAGCACATCTCCATCGTCCGCGATGAGTACCCGATCGTGTAGCCCTTCTGACGATCGGACCTCGATCTGCCGGGCGAGGCTCTTGCTGCCGAGGTAAGCCTCCATGGACGCGACCACGCCACGGTTGTTGGGCTTTCCACTCACCAGCAACCGCGTGAGCTGGGTGCTAACCACGATCGTGTGCAGATCCGCCAGCTTCAGGTACGGGTCGACCAGCAGCCCGGTCCCGGCCGCAGCGAACTGCCCGACGAGGATCGGGTACGCGAGAGGGTCCTCCCGCCCGAGGACAACGACGCTAACGTCCTCGTCGCTCTCGTCGTCTGTCTCGGCGTCACGGAGCAGCGCGCGGCCCAGATCTGTAAGCCGAAGCCCAAAGTCCTCGCCATGCGGTGCCGGGACCTCCTCAAGCCAGGTGAGACGGACCAGGTGCTCGGTCATCGTCTCGCCCGGTTTCACAAGTTGCTGCTCGGTGACGTGGCGGGGGTGGCCAGCAAGATAGACCCGCGCCGTCGCCAGCACGCTCATCCTGTCCTGGATCGGCCGCAGGACGTCTCCCAGAAGAGACTCGACCATTCGGTTACCCGCAGTGCTCAGACGGTAGAGCGGTACGACACGCTCGGTAGCCGGCCCGACCGGCCGGCTAACGGTTCGGTACACAGGGTGCGCCGGGTTGCGGTTGTTCCGCCAGAGCACCACCTGCGTCGCAGTCGGGTTGTAGAAGTTCCGGTTGCAGGCGCCGACGAAGGCAAGCACCTCGTACTGTGCTTCCGAGAGGATGTCCACCGGCGGATGCTAACCGAGCAACGCAATGACGCGGGCCAGGCGGGCAAGGTGAAGCGATTGGGCCAAACATCTCCCGTGACGGGACGCCGGCCGGTTGCGCGCCTCCGCTCGGTTGTCGGACCCTTCTCCTAGTCTCGACACATGACCGATACATTGCTTCGCTCGCTGCGCGAGCGCCTTCTCGATGAATCGGAGCCGCTCGCCGGGCTGCTCCGTAAGTGCCTGCTGCTCGGGGCCGAGACCGGCTCCGAGGCGTTGCGAGATTGGGCGCGCAAGGAGCTCAATGGGTACGGCGCCGACGACAAGATCCCGCAGTACCGCAAGATTCCTAGTCCGCCGATCGCGATGGACTCGTTCGGCGGTTTCACAGTCGCCCAGAATCAGATCATCGATCGCAATCAGTTGCCGCATGACGCGGGAAAATACCTGTCGGACACGTTCCCGTTTAGGCAGCCGATCGAGGAGTTGGAGCGGCTTGCCGTGCAGTCGCACTCGGCCTTCGGATCATCCGGCCTGGCCTACGCGCAGAGCGCATGGAACAGCAGGCTCGACGAGTTCGAGGGCATCATGGGCCTGCGTTACGTCGTGTCCGGCTCAACGATCGCAGGCATCCTCGGTCAGATCCGTACCAACCTTGTGGACCTCGTCGCGGACCTTACCGCCGACACGCCCTTGACCGAGCTACCCAAGAAGGACCAGGTCGACGCCGCGGTGAGCCACCGCATCGGGGATGTCTACAACACGACGATCCAGAGCACTAACGGACCCGTCGCCATCGGTGCCAAGGCGAAGGCCAGCACGGAGGGCTTGACCGTCGAGGACGTGCTCCGGCTGCTCGACAAGGTGCAGGAGGCGGCGGCCGACATCGCGGACAGTCAGCGCGTCGAACTCCTCGACGCCCTGACTGAACTCCGCGCCGCTGTCGAGAGCGACGAGCCGGACACCGGCGAGGTGATGGCGAAAACCGGCAGGCTGCGCGCTATTGCCAGCAAGCTCGGCGTTGGCTCGGTGACCGCCGCCGCTGGGGGCGCTGCTCAGGCCGTTACCGAACTGGCCTTCAACGGCGCCTTCGGCTGACATCGCATCGCCGCTACCGCCTCAACAGCCGTCATGATCCGTCGCTGGACTATCGGAAGTCGCTGTCGCGGAAGGTGGTGCGCGGCGGTAGCGGCGTCCGCTGGTCCGTCGCCTCGGACTGCGCCTCGCCGTTCGGTGCGCTCGCCAGCCACGGCACGTACTCCCGGAGCCAGGCGTCGACGCCGGGGATCGCGAGGACCCGGGTCACCGCGGCGGCGACGCCGAGGGCCTGGGCGATGAGCGGCACGTCGTCCACGCCGGCCGCGAGCGCGATGGTCGGCAGCAGCGACAGCAGGCCGATCACGGCGGCGAAGATGGTGCGAAGGGTTGCCCGCCATGGGTGGCGGGTCTGGGTCGTGTGGGTCATGGTTGTCCTCCGAGGGAGATGACCTGGGCTTTGAGCTGGGCGTTTTCGACCAGGAGTCGGTCACGTTCAGCGGATACGTCCTTGCGGCTGCGCAGCTCGGCGCGTAGGTGGGCGACCTCGCCCTTGGTGCGGGTCAGCTCCTCGCGGAGCTGGGCGATGGTCAGGTTCGCGGCCGCCATCTGCGTCTCGGCGAGTTGGAGCTTCGTTTCGGCCCCGGCCAGCTGGGCGTCCATGCGGACCAGCAGCCGCTCTGCCATCTGGGTCGACTGGTCGGCGAGGGTGACGCGTTCCTTCCGCCGACCAGCGAGCCACGTCCAGATGCGGTCGACGATGATGCCCGCGATCGACCCGCCGCCGAGCAGCGTGAGGACCAGTTCGGGCTTCATCGGCGGCCGTCAGGTGACCGGGTTGCGGTAGGCGGCGGTCCACGTGTTGATGCCGATCAGCCCGTCCTGGCGGAGACGCTGGTCACGCTGAAACGCCAGGGTCAAGGCACGGTACTCGGGACCGTAGATGCCGTCGTTGCCGTGCCCGGACAGCCACCGGCGGTCCTTGCCGATGTTCCAGCCTCGCCTGCCGAGCTGGGTGGCCCACTCCTTGAGCCAGGCCCGGTCGGTGCGGCCCCGGAAGTAGCGCTCGTACTTGCCGGACACCGAATAGTCCGGGCCGGACGCGGGGCCGAAGTACCAGCCGCCCGGCAACGGGAAGGCGATGGGGGTGCCGGGTGCGGGCTTGCTGCCGGTGGGGGGCTTCGGTGCCGGCGCGGGCTGCCCGATGATTGGTAGACCCGCCTTGAGCCACGAGTAGATCTCGTCGCCGGGGCAGGCGGTGTTGCCGCGGTCTTTGTGGCCGAGAAGGGTCAGCTTGCTGCCCTTGCGCCGGTTGGCCTCTTCGTAGAGCCACTTGAAGGAGCGGCGCGCGGCGTCGGAGACGTCCTGCACGCCGGGCTTGTCGGCACCGATGACGCAGACGCCGATGGCCGGGGTGTTGTGGCCGGCGCAGTGCGCGCCGATCGTCAACCAGCCTCGGCCCTCGAAGATCGCGCCGCTGGTCGACGAGATGAGGAAGTTGTAGCCGATATCGGCCCAGCCCCGTTCCCGCATGTGGAAGTCCTGGATCTGACGCGGGGTTTGGGTAGCGCTGGCGGCCGAGTAGTGGCCCATGAAGACGGTCCGCCTCGACCAGGTGGTGACGTCGCGGCCTTCGGGTGGTCGGGCGCCCCATTCGGCGCGGCTGATGATGTCCACTGAGTTGTCCTCCCGGCAGCGTCAATAGGCTGTCGGGGGACGCCTCTCACGGTAGCGGGCCGCAGTCGGCCGACGCGACTCCCCCTGGCGCTCCGAGGTGCAGCGATGTGAGTTTTTTATACGGCCGCAATGGACGATTGCGGCCCTATCAGACGGCTTACGTTGAGGGTGTGGCGCTGGGGCGTGCGTACATCGAGATCGTCGGCGACGTAAAGCGGTTCGCGCCGGAGTTGCGGAGGGGCCTGACGCAGGCGTTCAAGATCGCGTCGGTTGGCACGATCGCGGCAAGCGCGTCAGGAAGCCTCCTCGGACTGGCCGGTTCCCTGGCGTCAGTCGGCGGAGCGATGTACGCCCTGCCGGCGGCGGCGGCGGTGGTCGGCGGGGCTGCCATCGGCGCGCTGATGGTCGCCACTCGTGGGCTCGGCGAGGCGTTCGCCACCGCAGGCGGCGATGACATCGCGAAGTTCGAGGCGGCGATCGCGGAGCTGTCCCCGCAGGCGCAGCGCCTGGCGCGGGAGTTCCGCGACATCTACCCGGCGCTGTCGGACGTGCGGAGCGCCGCGCAGGACGCGTTCACGGGCCAGTTGGTGGGGCAGCTGTCGGCAACGGCATCGGTGCTGGCGGGCCCGCTGCGGACCGGCCTGGCCGGTGTCGCTTCCGAGTGGGGGGCGGCGGCGCGGGCGGCGTTGGAGTTCGTCCGCGAGGCGACCAGCGTGCAGGTGCTCTCCGGGGTCCTGGACACGGCTCGGCTGTCGGTGGGGAGCCTGGCCACGTCGATCGGGCCGCTGTTGACCGGGTTCCGCGACATCACCGCGGTGGCATTGCCGTCGATCGCGCGGGTGTCCGACCTTGCCGGCGGGGCTACGGTCCGGTTCGGAGAGTGGCTGTCGGCTATGGCCGCCAGCGGTACGGCCGTCGCGGCGATCGACCGCGCGGGCGGGGTGCTGTCGCAGTTGGGCCAGCTGACGGCGAACGTCGGCGCGATCCTCAACCGCGTCCTCCAGGCGGCCAGCGAGGCGGCGACCGGCGGCCTGCTCGCCGGACTTGTCCAGGCGACGGGCACGTTGCGGGAGTTCTTCGCCACGGCGGAGGGCGGAGCCGCGCTGAGTGGCGTGTTCCAGGCGTTGGGCACGGTCGCGGCCGGGTTGTCGCCGGTGTTAATGACGCTGCTGGGGATCATCGGCGATTCGCTGGTGCCGGCGCTCTTGCCGATCGCGAAGGCCATCGTGCCGGCGTTGCAGGCGCTGGCATCGGCGCTCGTGCCGGCGATCGGTGCCCTCGGCCCAGCCCTTGGGCCGGTGTTCTCGGCGCTGTCGCAGGGCATCCAGGCGCTCGCCCCGTCGCTGGGGCCGATCGGTCAGCTCCTCGCGTCGCTGCTGGTGTCTCTCGCCCCGGTCCTGCCGGTGATCGGTGAGCTGGTGACGATGCTGGTCGGGCCGCTGGCGCAGGCGCTGACCGCGTTGGGTCCGCTGCTTGGACCGATCGTGTCGGCACTCGGTCCGGTGCTGCTTCAACTCGGCCGGACCGTGACGGCGGTCCTCGCCCCGGTCGCCGGGCTGCTCGCCGAGTTGTTCACCAAGCTGGGTCCGCCGCTCGGCAACGTCGTCGCCGCTCTCGGCACTGCCCTCGCGCCGATCCTGGCCGCGTTGGGTCCGCTGGTCGTCCAGGTCGTGCAGGCCCTGATGCCGCTGATTCCGACGCTCGTCGGGCTGCTGCCGCCGATGGTGGACATCCTGGTGGCGTTGACGCCGCTGATCGAGCTGGTCGCGCAGCTCGCCGCCGTCGCGGTGTCCGTCGCAGCGCCGCTCATCAAGGTCGCGGCGGTGCTGGTCGGTTTCCTCGCCGCTCAGGCGGTCGCGCCGCTGGTGTCGGCGCTCGCCTCCGCGATGGCGTGGCTGCTGTCGCCGCTGTCGGGTGTGGCCGGCTGGCTGGCCGACGTCGCGGGCTGGCTGACCCGGATCGACTGGGGTGGCGTGGGGTCGGCGATCGGCGGGGCGTTCTCGACGGCGTGGACCGCGGTGAAGGGCTTCTTCGAGTCGATCGGCACGTGGTTCGCGGAGCTGCCCGGGAGGATCGGCGCGTTCCTGGCGAGCCTGCCGCAGCTGCTGTGGTCGCTGTTCACGTCGGCGGCGAACCTGGCGTTGCAGGCCCTGGGCGTCGGTATCGGGCTGATCCTCTACGCGGTGACGCAGCTGCCGGGGCAGATCCTCGCCGGCCTCAACGCGCTGCCGGGGCTGCTGCGCAACCTGCTTCACCAGGCGATCGACCTGGGCCGGCAGGCGTTCCGGACCGGTGTCGACGCGGTGGTGAGGTTCGCGCTGGACCTGCCGGACCGGATCGGGTCGGGGCTGTCCCGGCTGGGCGGAATCATCACGAACGCGTTCCGCAACGCGCTCAGCAGCGGCCGCACGGCGGCCGTGAATGGCTTCAACTCGATCTTGTCGTTTATCAACGATATTCCCGGTCGCATCTCCGGGTACGCCGGCCGGTTCCTCAGTGCAGGGTCCGGGCTGGTGAGAAAGCTCGTTGACGGGCTGCGGCAGGTGCCGTCGCTGGGCAGCATCGCGTCGGCGATCACGGACACGATCCGCCGTCAGCTCAACCGGATTATCGCAGCGATCAACTCGGGCATCGCGAAGGTCGACGCGATGCTGCCCGGGTCGTTGCCCCGGATCCCGATGCTTGCCAACGGCGCGATCCTGCGGGCCCCGACGCTGTTCGTCGGCGGCGAGGCCGGCGACGAGGTAGTGATCCCGCTGACCCGGCCCCGGCGGGCCCGGCAGCTCGCCGAGGAGTCGGGCCTGCTGTCGCTGCTCGCCGGCGAGATGGGCCGAGGCGGGACGCCGATCACGTTCGGCAGAGGCGCGATCTCAGTGGTGTTCGAGGGTGTCGTGCCGACCCGACAGGAGGCCCTGGACGCGGGTCGGGCGGTCGGCGACGGCGTGTTGGAGACGTTGGCCCGGCGGTCCGTGGCCACGACGGTGAGGACGATCTGATGGGCGAGTACAACCCGGACCGGCCGTACGTGTTGGGCATGCAGTGGGCGCCGATGGTGAAGGCACCGGTCGTGTTGGACACCGCCACCGAGGCTGGGTACACGTTCAGGACCGCTACCGAGAAGGTGGATCGGGTGTGGCTGCGGTCGACGTCGACGCCGCCGGGTCGACCGACGCGCACCGAGCTGCTGGTGAACCTGTATCAGGCGGGCGTGATCGCCGGCACCGGACCGGTGCGGAAGCTGGTGATTCCCTGCGGGTCGGGGGCCTTGCTGGCCGGCGCGGCCCTGGGCGGCTCCGCCATGTCCGTGGAGGACGCGGTGGCGAACCCGTCCGACCCTCGGTACATCGCCCTGACGGGTCCGGGTGCCGCCGCCCGGTTCTGGTTCTCGACGGTCACCGCGGCGGTGCAGGGGGCTCTGTACCGGCGGCGGATCCTGGACGTGTCGGTGCTGTACGTGATGTCGGGCCCGTTCGCCGACCTGGCCGAGGGGGTGACGCTCGGCTTGGAACGGCCGTCGGCCGGTGTGGTGTGGCCGATGGACGAGACGTTGACGGGGCCGGCGCTGCACGCGGCCGCGACGGAGGTGCGGCGGTCGCGGCTCGGCGAGCTCAACCCGTGGTGGAGCACCGCGGCGACGCCGCTGACCACGAAGTGGCGGATGCCGTACACGTATGCGGGTCACACGTCGCCCACGTCGGGGCTGACGGCGTGGGCGGCACCTGGCGGCACGAACGTCAACGTGTGCCTCCAGGTTGCCGGGTCGGCACTCGATGATGCGGTGTTCCGGCTGCACTACCTCGCGTTGGAGGTGGCGTACGGGGGGGGAGAACCGGGCCGGCGGCGGAGGGGTCGACATCTCTGACGGCGCCGGCCAGCAGGGCGGGGCGTACTACGAGGTCCCGATGTTCGGGATGTACAACTACGGGTCCGCGGTGTCCATGCGGCCGGGCGACCGGTACGCGGTGACGGTTGGTCGGGCGAGCTCCGGGCAGTTGTCCGTGGCGTCGACGGTGCCCGTGCCGGTTGACCGGCTGGGTACGGTCGACGCGCTGCCCAGCCTGCGGGGGGTGCAGCTCCGCAAGACGGTCCGCGAGGGTGCCGTGCCGAGCGTGGAGACGGTCAACGACCTGCCGGCGATCGTCATGTACACGGGGTTGCCGCTGCCGGGCGACGCCGACAGGCGTTCCCACGTCTACCTCGCGCAGGCGATCGGCACGGTGTCCGGGCGGTTCTTCGGCGGCGACCTGATGCAGCGGATCGTCGATGACACGGCCGGCACGTACGTGTGGGTGCGGTTCTACGCGCGGCACCTGCCCGGCACCCGGGAGCCGCTGCACCTGTACCAGGCCGATCCGGCGGACCCGTGGGTGAGCCTCGGCGCCAGAGCGACGATCAGCGTTGGCGAGTTCGAGACGTTGCCGGAGGTCGCCGACGGGTGGCGGGAGGTCACCCTGCGGCTGGATCCGCCGCTGGAGACAGCCGGCGGCGGTGGGGTGATGTGGTGGACGATGGCCAGCTCTGCGGAGGATGATGCGCCGTGGCAGGTCCTCGGCGCGGACGCCGAACCGGGCAGCGGGGGGCCGAGCACGATCAGCGACGCGACGTACGGCGGGGCGGAAGCATACGCCACTATCGACAACGCTGACGACCGGTCGGCGGATCTGACCCTGATGCTGGTCCGGGAGATGGACGAGGTTGCTGGCCTGGTCGTGCAGTCGGCTGTGCAGCCGCTGACGGTCGTCGACGATCAGTGCGACCGCCCGGCGGGCGGAGTCCCGACCGGCATCCACTATCACCGACTGGCGTGGGATGCCGTCAACAGCGAGGTCGTGGCCGGGTGGGGCGCGTACGAGGTGCAGCGCCAGGACGACACGATGGACGACGAGGCGTGGGAGACGGTCGCGCTGGTCACCGCGCCGAACGTCACCGCCGTCGACGACTACGAGGCGCGGGTCGGTGTCGAGTCGCGGTACCGGATTCGGATGATGCACCGCATCGGGGTGCCCGGGCCCTGGTCGGCGCCGGTCGCGGCGACGATCCCCGCGCCGGGGGTGACCGGCACCCGCGTGGATGTCGGTGCGCTGATCCTGACGAGCAACCACCACCCGGCCGGCAACCTGGCGTACGTCACGAACCAGGACCGCAACGCGGGTGAGGAGTTCACGTTCCCGGAGGCCCGGGACGTCGAGTTGCGGGCGATGTACGGCCGCGACTACCGGGCGGCGTTCCGCCCGCTGGAACGCGGCGGCGTGGAGTTCACTCGGACCGTGCTGGTCAACGCGGTCGCGGTGCCGGCGCAGACCCTCGACCGGGGATTCCGCAGCCTGCGGGATCTGGCCTGGGACCAGGTGCCGTACGTGTGCGTGCGGGACGAGCTGGACAACCGGTGGCTGGCGACGCTGTTGGTGCCGTCCGGGTCGGTGCGGCGCAAGCGGCAGCGCGGGCAGATGCAGCTGGCGCAGGTGACGATCGTGGAGGCGGCGGACATTCCCGCGCCGGTCGACGGTGGACCGCCGCCATGTGAAGGGCTGCGCCCAGAGGGCCACACGACCCAGGTGTACGCGGCGGCGGACACTCCGGCCAGCGTCGGCTGGAGTCCGCTGGCTGTGGACGACCAGTTCGATCGGGAAGTGCCGACCGGCGGGTTCGGGTCGACTAACAGGCCGGGGGACCCGTGGGTGGTGGTGTCCGGGCCGCCGGAGGACCTGTGGGTGACTGGCGGCGTCGGGGTGATCCAGCTGGCTGAGCCGCTGAACGCGAACCCGTACTTCGAGAAAGACGTGGCCGGTTGGGAGCCGAGCGGTGGCACGTTCGTCCGGTCGACCGAGCACGCCCACGAGGGTGTCGCGTCGGGGCTGTTGACGCCCAGCGGCGAAGACGATTTCGTGTTCGTCGAGTGCGAGCCGGGCCCCGAGACGGTGCCAGGAGCGACGTGGCGGATCGCGGCGTGGGTGCGCTGCGACGTGTCGCGCGATGTCGTGCTGTCGCTCTACTGGTTCGACGGCGAGGGCGACCTGCTGGACCTGGACGAGAGCGACCCGGTGACGGTGCCGGCGAATACGTGGGTGCAGCTGGTGTTCTCCTGGACGGCTCCTGAGGACACGGTGCAGGTAGCCGGGGATGTGTACCTGCCGGGTGAGGCTCCCCCTTCGCATCGCCTGTTCATCGACGAGGCGGGGATCGGTCCAGAGCCGGTGGACAGGCAGGTCGTCACCGGCCCGCCCGTGCGGGACGTCGAGGTGTTGGCGCGGCTGCGGATCACCCGGCCACCCGGAGGGGAGCCGATCAACGCGTACCTGCACGGCCGGCACCTCGATGAGGCGAACGGGTACATGGCTCGGCTGGCGTTCGCTCCGGACGGCACGGTCGGCGTCGGCCTGGAGATGCTGCACGAGGGCGAGTCGATCGTCCTGGCGGAGCTGGAGACGGCGTACGACTGGCAGTGGGTTGAGGTGCCAGTCGTCGTCGGTGACTGGTACTGGTTCCGGATGCAGGTCCGGGGTCAGGTGGTGCGGGCGGCGGCGTGGAAGGACGAGCCGGGCAGCTACTGGCCGGGATGGACGGTGCAGGAGGTCGAGGTGACGCTGCCAGCGGCGGGCCTGGCCGGCGTCGGGGCGGGTTTGTCGCCAGGGAACGGCAACATCGACGGGCGGGTGGAGGTCGACAGCGTCCAGGTACGGAAGCCGATGCCCGACGTCGACCTGCGGGTGGAGATCCGCCCGACCGGCGATCTGTGGGAGGTGCGTATCGAGCACTTCTCCGACACGAACCCGGAGTTCCTCGGGTCGGGTTGGAACGTCCGCTGGTCGGACGTAGAAGCCTGCTTCGAGGTGTTCGACTACGACGTGTTCTACGAGTGTGTGCCGGCAGAGCAGCTGGGGGTGGTGCGGAACCAGCGGCGCTGGCTGCGGGCGGCGTACGAGCTGGACGCCGGTGACGGCCAGGCCCGGGTGACGTTCTACACGTCGTTGGACGGGGTGACGTGGGGGTCAGGGTTCGCGGTGGATGGCTTCCCGGAGCCGCTGGACCTGGACGCGGGGTTCATCGAGGTGAGCGCTCGCGGAGACATCACGGTGTCGCGGGTGGAGGTGCGCAACGGCGTCGACGGGCCGCTGATCGTCGGCCCGGACTTCGAGGCGCAGCCGAAGGGCACGAAGGTGTTCCTTGATGTGGCCGGCGCGACGTGGGAGGTGGAGGGTGTCGGGATTTGCGGTGCGTGATCCACTGGACCTGCCGTCCGGGGTCGGGCAGCGGTCGGTGTCGTACCGGTTCGCGCTGGTGGACGGGCGGACCGGGACGCGGCGCGGGCCGGTAACGCCGCTGCGGGACACCACACCGAGCCTGGTCCATGACGTGACCGGCATCATCGTGCGGCGGGTGGAGTCGCTGACGCTGGGCGTGGCCGACGCGCGGCGGTTGCGGCCGTTGACCGACCGGGTGGCGATCTCGATGATCGTCGGCGGGCGCGAGTACCCGTTGGGCCGCTACATGGTTGGCGACGCCATCCAGTTGCAGACGTCGGCGGGGTCGACGGCACCGCTGGTCCTGTTCGACGAGATGTTCGTCGTCGACCAGGAGTTGGAGACGGGCTTCGAGGGCGGCGGGCAGCGGGTCGACCAGGCGGTGTTGAGGCTGCTGGCGGGGCTGCCGATCGGCGAGGTGCAGGTGGACTGGACGGACCTGACGTCGGTGTCGTCGTGGTCGCCGGGAAACACGCGAGGGATGGCACTGCGGGACCTGTCCAGGCAGGGCAACTTCTTCCTGCCGTGGTTCAACCATGGCGGCCGGCTGCGGCTGATGCGGGCGTTCGAGCCGGCGAGCCGGCGGCCGACGATCGACCTGGACGCCTCGCAGCGGGTGATCCGCGGGTCGGCGGCGCGCGGTTCGGAGCTGCTGACCGCCCCGAACCGCTTCGTCGTGGTCAGCAACGATCCGGGGACGGACGTCGCCCCGATCGTAGGTGTGTACGACGTACCCGCGTCGGCGCCGCATTCGATCTCGCAGCGAGGGTTCGTACTGCCGCGCGTGGTGGAGGCGCAGCTGCCGTCGCAGGTGGCGGTCGACGTGTATGCGCGGACGCTGGGTATCCAGCAGACGGCGTACGAGACGGTGGAGCTGTCGACGCCGCCGGACCCGCGGCACGACGGGTACGACGTGGTGCGGTGGGACGGAGTGCCGTGGCTGGAGACGGGCTGGACGATGCCGCTGGCCGCTGGTGGGGAGATGCGACACACGCTGCGTCGCGCGTACCCCGGGCACGGGCGGCGATGACCTGTGATCGACCAGCGGATGGTGCAGGTCCCGGTGCGGGCGATCGCCGCAGCGGTCCTCGACCGGGTGTTGGCGATGGGGATCACGAGCCGGCTGCGGCCGGCGACAGCGGCCGGCCCGGCGTCCGATGGCGGGTTCCTTGTGGTAATGGACGGCGACGCCACGCCGATGCGGGTCGTGTCGCTGGTGGGCGCGCTGCCGAATGACGCGCGGGTGATGGTGCTGATGACGCCGCCGGCCGGTCACCATGTGGTGGGGTACCTGGGAGCACCGCCCCGGTCGGCGTACCTGACCGACACCGGGGTGGTGACCAACGAGCTGGCGGTGACGTACGCACCGGGTTGGGCGCAGGAGGACAACTCCTACCGGATCGTCGGCTCGCGCATCGAGCTGAATCTGAACGTGCGGCGCACTGGCGCGGCCATCACGGCGAGCGCCTTGGGCAACATCACGGACACGCTGATGGTGACGCTGACCGATCCGAGGTTCAGACCGACGATGCCGAAGCATCACCTGTTCCGGTCGTCGGTCACGTCTGGGTCGGCGGTGCTGGACACGCTCGGTCAGTTGACTCTGCTGGACATGCACTCGACGTCCGTGATTGCGACGAACGACATCGTGCGAGTGTCCGTCGACTACCCGTTACCGCCGGCTTGAAGGTCATCGGACACAGCGCAGCCCCGGATCGCGAAATCCGGGGCTGCGCTGCGTTCACGTGGAGACACCAGCATAGCGAGCGGGAGGCACATCGGGCAAAGCGGCTCACTAAGCGTACATACTTTATTGACGGCAAACCTATCTGTGTCATACAATGTCTTTGTATGCAATGCCCCGTTTGTAGAGGAGGAATGGATGGGGAAGCTTCTGCTCGTGGCCCGGGGCCATGAGTTTGTCGATGAGGTGCTGGACGCCCTCGGGGACGTCGAGGTGGAGGTTGTGGTCGGGAAGCCGACTGTCGACGAATGGCGGACCGCGCTGCTCGTGTTGGTCGACGCGCGGCGCCAGGCGCTGACGGCTGGAATGCCGGCGCACCCGCGGATGCAGATCGTCGCACCGGCTGCGCTGACCGGCGACCGGTTGGCCGCCGCGATTCGCGGCTGGCAGGCCGAATACCCGGATTCGGCTGTGTGCAGGCTGCCCCGCGCTGCGCCTGGTCTCCGCGAACTCGTAGCGTTGACGGTTGCTGGTGGGCGCCCTGCCGAGGTGCGGATCGGTGTGGTTGGTGGCCACGGCGGCGCCGGGGCGACCACTCTGGCGGTCGCTCTGGCGCTTGTCGCCGCCGACGAGGGTTGGCGCACGCTGCTGGTCGACGCGATTGGGCGTGGCGGGGTCGATGACCGGCTCGGTGCGCCGGTCACGTCGTTGCGAGTGGTTGACGCGCCGGACTACCCGGCGGTGGAGGTCGAGCAGAACGCGGCCGAGGTGAAGGTGGTCGACCTGGACCGAACGCTGGGCGGCGCGCAGGTCGAGGCGGCGCGGCTGTGTGACCTGGTGCTGCTGGTCGGCAACGTGCAGCGCAACGCGATGGCCAGCCGGCGGGTCGCCGTCCGGCTCGCCGGCGCAGGCGTGCGGTTCGGCCTCATGCCGTCGTGGCGGCACGACCACGTGGCGCTGGCGCTGGCCGAGGAGTTCGCCGTGCCGGTCCTCGACGAGGTGCCGCTGGATCCGGCGTCGATCTTCTCGGACGGCCGGGTGCACCTGATCGGACGATGTCGCCTGCTGGCGATGGCCCGCGACGTGGTGCGTCGCGGGCCAACGATCATCGCCCGGGTGGCGGCCTGACCATCCCCGGCGGGTGCCGTACATTGACGTTGTATGGCAGTCGGCCGTGGGAGGAGAGGAACCGTGAAGGTGAGCCGGACAAAGCTGAAGGCGGTCGCGCGCAAGGTGTCCGACAACCTGACGAAGCCGGGGCCGCTGGACCTGCCGCCGGTGGTGGGGCTCAAGGAGATCGTCCGGATGTTCGACGTGAAGGACAACACGCCGTACCAGTGGCGGTCGAAGGGGATCCTGCCGAAAGAGGACGGCGAGGTCAGCAACAACCCGGTGTGGAAGCTGACGACGATCTACGCCTTCGCCGAGGAGACGAAGCGGCAGATCGTGTGGGACCCGTGGGACGTGCTCGAAGAAGACGAGGAGGCAGCATGGCTGTGAGCAAGCCCGACCGAACTGCGGCCGTACAGGTCGGGTGTAGGGTGCCGGAAAACGCGTCGACCCCGCCAGGCGGTCATCTGGCGGGGCCGAAGGCTAACCCGGAACAGAGAACGGGTCGCACGCGCATCGTACGCCAGTTCGGGCGACGGTGCGCTGGCGGCGCTGTACAGAGAGGCCGCCTCCATGATGGACAGGTGGACGGTCGAGCGCGCAGTGAGGCACAGGCTGTGCCCGCTCGACCCTCCCGGTCGGCAGCTCATCCTGACGCTGCTCACCTGGTCGGACCCTGCCACAGCGACGATCCCGGAGCGCTTCACACCCAGCCTGACAGACCTGGTGAACGCGACCGGGCTCGCCCGATCGACGGTCGCGAAGTGGCTCAACCTGCTGGAGGGCAAAGACGGCGACAACGGCGAGGAGCGCACCAAGCACAAGTGGGTGTGGCGCGACCGGCCGACGGTCGCGGACGCCCGGAGCAAGAAGGCGAGGACGGTCTATCGCCTGGGGGTGCCGCCCGACCTGTTGCGAGCGCTCACCGAGTTGGGCGTGGTTGGTCCGCGTGCCGGACCAGCGGCGTCCGGCACGTCCGACTCGTCCGGGTCGGCTGGTTCGAGAGGCGGACCAGTGAAGGCGGGCAATGGTTCGACACGCGGACTAGCGCTAGTCCGCTCATCGGACCGAGTTGGTCCGCCACTCGGACGCAAGACATACGGGGAACAAGAACCGGTTCAGTCTGCCGGCACCGGCGGCGACGACCACGCGTACATCGAGGGGCCGAACGGCAGATGCGCGCTCCCCGGATGCACGAAGTCGGCTCCGCTGCACACCCGACGACTGAACGTCGTATCGAGAAGGGAGAGGAAAGTGATCGGGGAATGACGGCGCACGGGGTGCCGATTGAGTTCGCGCAGTGTGTGACCTGTGGTGGCGAGCTGGTTCCCGCCGGGGACGACTGGCGGCACGCGGTACCGGGCGGCTGCACTGAACTGGCCACACCGGTGATCTGCTGGCACGGAGACTGCGGCCTGCCGGCTGCCGTCGGAGCGCTGGCCTGCGTGAGCCACGCGGGCACTTTTTCGTAAGCGGATGCTGTACGGCTACGGTCAACCATTGCGACCGTATGGTATCTATGTAGGTTCGTTCACGTGGAAAGGGACGAGATGAGTTCGCGGTTCATGCCCGCTACCCGAAAGAAGGCGAAGGCGCGCATCGCCCTCGCAGGGCCGAGCGGGGCGGGAAAGACCCTGACTGGCCTCAAGCTGCTGTACACGCTCACTGGTGCGGTCACGATCACCGATGGGATCGAGCGGATCGCGTTCGTCGACACCGAGCGGGACTCGGCCGACAAGTACGCGGTGAACCCGGAGCTGCCCGGTGTCGGCGGCATGACGCCCGAGGAGGCCGGCGGGTACGGCTTCTCGAAGATCAGCCCGGTGCGGTACGACCCGCGCCAGCTGATCGAGCTGATTGACGAGGCGGCCTTGGTCGGGTTTGGCGGGCTGATCATCGACTCGCTGTCGCACTACTGGTTCGGGCCCGGCGGGGTCTTGGAGATGGTCGACCTGGCTGCCCGCAACCACGGCGGCCGGTCGATGGATGGATGGCGGGAAGTGCGCCCGTTCGAGCGGGCGTACATCGAGGCGCTGATGAGTTTCCCCGGGCACGTCGTGGTGTGCCTGCGGTCCAAGCAGCGCTACGAGCTGGTCGAGGGAACGGACGGCAAGGCCAAGGTGGCGAAGCTGGGAATGCAGCCCGACCAGCGCGAGGGCATCGAGTTCGAGTTCGACGTGGTCGGTGACATCGACGCGGAGCACTACCTGCGGGTGACAAAAAGCCGGTGCGACGCTCTCGCCGACCGGGTGATTCACAAGCCGGGCGCGGAGCTGGGCCACCAGCTGCTCGACTGGCTGGACTATGGCGAGCCAACGCGGGACGTCGACTGGCCGAAGGCGCTCGCGGCGTGCACGTCGCGAGAGGACCTGGCGGTGCTGTGGCAGCGGGCGCAACGGCTCGGCAAGACGCAGCGGCTGCGGGACGCCTTCAACGCGCGGGGTGCGGAGATCGCAGCCGCCCGGCGTGCCGCCGGAGTCCCGGGTACGCAGCTCGCCAGCGCGGTGACCGAGGCGGCTGGTGCGCATGCGGCCGACCCGGACACCTCCGAGTCGGCCGCCGCGCAGCAGGCCCGCGACGCCGGCCGGATGGCGGAGACGGCGAGGGCGGGCCGGTGAGCGACGTGCAGCAGCGGGCCATGCGGGCGGCGGTGCTCAAGGCCCTCATGGACGAGGTGAAGAAGGTGTACGACGCCGTGCGGGCCGACGCAGACTCCGGCCTGTTCGATCTGCACCGGGCGTTGGGTGTGACGACGATCGAGGTCCGGTTGCCGGGCTACGACGGCGCGGTGGCGCAGGTGACGCTTTCCCTGCCAAAGGCGGGTTTCGTGGTCGAGGAGGCCGGGTTCCTGGCGTACTGCAAGGCGGAGCATCCGACCGAGGTCCAAGCGACTGTCCCGAAGCCGGTGGAGTCGGTGCGGGCGGCGTTCCGGAAGGCGCTGCTCGGTCGGTTGCGAGTCGAGCGGGACGGCACCGTCGTCGACGGTGAGACGGGCCGGGTTCTCGACTTCGTGGAGATCGCGGAGCCGGGCCCGCCGTCGACGACGCTGAGCTTCAGGAAGGGCGGCCGTGAGGAGGTCGCGGCAGCCTACCGGGACGGTCGGCTGGCGTTGCCTGAGTTGCTGGCGTTGCCGGCGGCACCGCCGGAGTGAGCGGTGCGGGGCCGGCTGGTGTGCAAGCGCCACCCGGCCCCGCTCCACGTCGGAGACCGGGAGGTGGGCGGTGGCGATCTACGCGAGCCTGGTGCGTGACGGTCTGGTCGACGTCGACGCCTTCACCGCGGCCGCCGAGGGCGGGCCGGTGGGGGTATGCGACGGCTGCGGCGGGCTGCTAGACGGGTCGGTCCAGGACGGCGGCGGGCTGGTGTGGCTGACGCTCCGCTGCCGATCATGCGACGCGGAGCGGACGTCGCCGGGCGGCCGGTGCCGGCCTCGGCCGGCGAGTTGGCGGCCGGCACCCCGGGCGTGGGTGTTGGAGGCGGCGGCCGAGTTGGAGGCGCGGCGGCTGGGTGAGCGGCCCGCGCGGGACTAGCCCGTTCCGTCCGTCCGCCCACAGCCCGCCCCAACGGAATAGGGCTGGGCAGACGGAGCTGCTGTGCGCCAGCCACCTGCACGAGCACCAGGCGACGGTGGCGGAGCGCGGCGAACTGGTCGGCGGAACGCTGACCGAGCTGTAAAGACCGACGACGGCCGCTGAGGGCTTCCCGGACGGCCTCGACATGTGGAGGAAGATGAGTGGACACATTGGAGTTCCTGGGCCGGACCGACCCGGAGTCGCCGCCGCCCCGCACCAGCGTCGAGATCACGGTTTGCCTGCCGGCCTTCATGGTCGGCGACGAGTGGGCGCCGTGGTGCCTCGGCTGCGGCCGCGACATCGGCGACCGTCAGGTGGCGGTAAAGCTGGGCAGCCTGCGATGGTGCGAGGGATGCGCGCGGCAGCGACTCCACCCGGCATTTCCGCGTGCCGCGTGGATTGCCGTTGCCGAGCACGTCGCGGCAGCGCCGAGCCAGCACAGTGCGGCATCGGCTCGCGCGGCACTGTGGACCCTGGCGGCGATGCTGCGCGAGGCCGGCGCTGCCGGCGGGCCTGCCGGGAGGTGACGGCAGTGGTTCACGTGGAGAAGACCGCCAGCACCGAGGTACCGGAGCGCCCGAGCAAGGGCGCGTGGGTGGTCGCCTGGTCGGCATTCGCTGCCGGGATCGGCGCGAGCCTCGCCGCAAACATCGCGCACGCGGGAGACGGCATCGGGGAGAAGTTCGTTGCCGGCTGGCCGCCCCTAGCGCTGCTGTTGTGCTCCGAGGTGATGATGCGGGTGCCGGCACCGCGGCATCCGCCGGTAAGGGCGTTGCAGATCATCGGCACCGTGGTCGTTGCCGGCGTCGCCGCGGTGGCGAGCTACCGACACATGAAGGCCCTGGCCCTGGAGTACGGCGAAGACAATCTGACGGCGAGCACCCTGCCGCTGTCCGTCGACGGCTTGGCGCTGGTGGCATCGATCGCGCTGGTCGTGCTTGCGCACCAGCGGCGCGACGCGATCGCCGCCGAGCGTACCGCCGCCCTGGCTGTCGCCGCGCCGCGGCCGGTGCCGATGCCGCTGGATGAACCGGCACTTGCCGGGCGGCCGGCTGCCGCTCCCGACTCGGTGCCGCGGTCTGCCCCCGGGCCTGTGCCGGATCCGCTACCAGAGGTGGAGCCGCAGCCTGCTGCCGAGCAGGTGTCGGTGCCGTCGGGGCCGGACCCGATGCCGCGTATGGAGCCGGTCGTACCACCGGTGCCCTGGCCGCAGCAGCAGCCACTGCCGGTGACACCGCCGCCGGTGCCGTCCGACGCGGCGACGGAGGAACTGTGGGCTGCCGCCCGGAGGGCTTGGCGTGACTCCGCTGCCGCCGGGGAACCGTTGACCGGCAAGGCGCTCGGCAAGCAGTTTGGACGCGGCGAGAGGTGGGGCCGGGACCGCATCGCAGAAGCAAAGGCCGAGCGCAATGCCGAAGAAGCCGGCGGCGACGTCGGCGAGAGTGCCGACCGGGCGCCGGCTGGCGCTGGAATCCGATAGAGGTGGAGCGTCACGCGGCGGCGGCCTCACCCCAGGCCGAACCGCCAGGATGCCTGAACAGGCTCAGAATGCTGGCCTCTTCGTAGTGGCGTGCGATGCGGTCGCAGTGGTTAAATGTGACCGTACGCGATGCGTCGCGTCAGAAGCGGTGTGGGGCCCACCGGTGTAACTGTCGGGGGACAAATGGCTGGTCGGCCCCACGCCAGCTCAAAGCGAACAGAGAGCCCGGAACCCGCTCTACGCGGCGTTCCGGGCTCTCTGCGCTGCGGATACCTAGCGTCGAGTACGCTGCCGAATCGTATCGGGACGGTTGTGAGCATCCGGCGTCGGCCGCTGTCGGTAACGATGTCGCAACTCACACGCTCTTGTGGGTGGCACAGTGCGTTGACGCACTGCTACCTTATAGGTCGTCCTGTCTGGGTCGAGGCAGAATGCTAACAGCGCCGACGCAGGTCAAGGTGGGGGTCTTGGCCAACGTCCGATGTCTGAGGCGGTGTTGGGGCCTGCCGGCCGGAGAAATCAACAGGGAGAACGACAACTGGGGGGCCGCAAGTGCGCTGCTACGGGTACGACGAAACGGGCCGCACAGTCATTCAGGCTGAGGCCGCAGTGATCCGCGAGGTCGTGCAGCGCGTCCTGGAGGGCGAGAGCATGCGCTCCATCGTCGCCGACCTGCGGAAGCGCGAAATCATGACGTCCGCCGGGCGCCCGTGGACTCAGCAGTCGCTGTCGCGCCTCTTGCGGAACCCACGCCTGGCAGGTCTCAAGACGTACCGCGGTGAGGTGGTCGGCAAGGGCGAGTGGGACCCGATCATTGAGAAGAGCACACATCGAAAGCTGCTAGAGGTCCTTGACGACCCGTCGCGTAAGCAGCCGACTGCGACGAACGTACGCAAGTACCTGCTCAGCGGGGGGTTCCTAGCATGTGGATTCCCCCTCGACGGTGAGGGCGACGAGGTGCGGCGTTGCGGGAAGTCGCTGTACACGCAGCCGAGCAACAGCGGCAAGCGCGGCTATGTGTGCCGATCGGGTAGCCCGAGCTACGGGTGCGGCCGGATCCGGATTGCGGCAGCCGCCCTGGAGGATGAGGTGGCTACCCGCGCCCTGGCGCGACTGGCGTCGCCGAAGGTGCGCGCTCGGCTAGAGGCTGCCGTGGGTTCTGCGACCCTCACTAGCGAACACGTCGCTCGCGCGGTGGAGGCGATCGACGAGCGGCTGATGGAGGCCGGCCAGGCGTACGCGAAGCGGGAGATCAGCTTGGTGACGCTCAAGGCGATCGAGGAAGAGGCGAAGCTGGAGCGACGCTCCCTCCAGGAGGCGCTGGCCCAGTCTGCGCGGTTGCAGTCGCTGCCGGCGACGACTCCCGAGGGCCTGGCGGCCTGGTGGGTGGATGCGCCGCTGGAGCGGCGGCGGGAGTTGCTGGCGCTGGTGCTGGACCGAATCGTTGTGTTGCCGGCGACGCAGCCGGGGAGGACGCACCTGGACGCCGAGCGGCTGGAATTCGTCTGGAAGTGAGCCGCCGGTCCTCCTAGGCGCTCCTGCCTTCCGGGTTGCAACCGTTTGCTTGATCGGCTGAAAGTTGCTTCCGGCTATCCATTTGGGCTGTCGCTCCCCGTGGTCAACGGTTTACGATCTTCATCGCGGTTTCTTAAGGGCGCCTTAACCGTGACCACTGCTGTCGGGTCGCAGTGGCACTGCTGGTGCATCGATGCGAGAAACGGGGGGACGTAGCGTGCCGCGCAGGCGCAAGATCGAGGTGTTGAAGCTGGCCCAGCGGATCGAGGCGGAACTGGCCTCCGGGCGGGTGGATGAGGTAGAGCTGAGCGACGAGCAGGTGCAGCGGTTGGCCGGACTTCTGAGGCCGCCGACGCCGACACCGCCCGCGATGTCGACCACTGCCACCCCGGCGGCCGGTGGGCGGTTTCGGCGGTGGCTGTCACAGAGCACCGCTGCGGTCATCCACGTCCCGACCCTGTTTTCCCTGGCCGCGAACGCCCCGCCGCCACTTTGACATCCTCCTTGGCGTACATATAACATTGACGACAAGATCGTCTTTCGCATACAATGAAGTTGTACGAAAGCCGTACTCCTTCACGTGGAATGAGGAAGACGATGGTGGCGAAGCCAGCCCTACGGAGCATCCCGGTCGCGAAGATCGAGGCGGACCCCGACCAGCCCCGCAAGCTGTTCACCGAGGAAGAACTGGCCGAGTTGGCGGCCTCGATGAAGAAGCTCGGCCAGCTCCAGCCGGTCGCGGTGCGCAAGACGGGGAAGCCGGGCCACTACCGCCTGGTCGTCGGCGAGCGACGCTGGCGGGCCGCGCAGCAGGGCGACATCGCCGAGTTGTCCGCGATGGTCTGGGAGATGGACGACGAGGCGGCGTTCATCGCGCAGGTCGCTGAGAACG
Organism: Micromonospora sp. WMMD1082; assembly: GCF_029626175.1. Classification (NCBI taxonomy): domain Bacteria; kingdom Bacillati; phylum Actinomycetota; class Actinomycetes; order Micromonosporales; family Micromonosporaceae; genus Micromonospora; species Micromonospora sp. WMMD1082. Next base: position 5,258,214 of record NZ_JARUBM010000002.1, read on the forward strand.
TCAACCGGATGGACATGACGCCGATGGAGGAGGCTTCCGCGTACGCGCGCCTCGCCGACGCCGGCTGGGAGACGGAGGCGATCGCGGAGCTGTTCGGCAAGTCTCAGCCGTACATCGGCTGGCGGATCGATCTGCTCGGCCTGATCGACGACGCGAAGCAGCTCGTCGCCAAGGGCCAGATGCAGGTGGGCGTCGCCTGGTACGTGTGCCGGCTGAGCGCCGACCAGCAGCGGCGGTTCGTCGTCCGGTGGGCTCGGGGCGAGTTTTCCTCGGCGCGGGATGCGGAGGCGTTCGCCAAGGCGTGCAAGGCGGCCGAGGACCAGGCCGAGTTCTTCCAGCTCGACAAGGCCGAGCACGACGAGGAGGCGCAGGCGCGGGTGGTGGAGGAGCGCAAGAAGGTCGTGAGCAAGATCGAGCGACTGTCGGCGGCCGGGAAAGTCCTGCACGAGCTGGCGCAGATGGACGCCGAGGAACTGGCGCGGGTGCTCGCTGGCGCCGAGGGCGGCGTTGCCGGTCACCGGCAGCGCGTTGACGACCTCCGCTCGCTGGCGGGCAAGGTGTCGGCGAAGCTGCGCAAGGCCCAGGCTCTCGCGGCGGCGGCGACCGTCGAACTGGACCCGGATGTCGCGGTGAGCATCCCGGCGGAGCTGGTCGACGTGGCACCAGTTTCGGCCGGTTGATCATGGCAGGATCCCGGGCGTGAACCTTGACGACCAGCTGATGGCCATGGCGCTCCGGCTGCGGGTGCACGACGGTCCCGAAGAAGGTGAGGCGCTGGAGACGTCTGCGGCATACATGCGGGAGACCGTGAAGTACCCGGACGGCCTGGCCGAGGCCCTTGAGACGATCCGTGACGCGACAGACACCGCACTACAGATCATCCTGCGACACCAAAATCGGTTGTGAACGCCAGGTAAGGGGTCGCAACGAGCGCCCCGCGCGGTCGCGCGGGGCGCTCTCGTCTTGGCGGCGTACCCAATGCCGACACAGTGGGACGCCTGTGAGCGTGGGCAGCGCGCTGATGCCCGCGCTTGGCCCGATCGGTCTGCCGCCCAGCCTGCTTGATCCTCGGAGAGCGCGGCGCGGGGACCAAGACCCGGTGGAGGTGTGCCTGGCGTGGGATGGTGGGCCGCTGTTCGAGAGTGCCCGCGCTCAACCCCGACGACGACCAGCGGCGGGCGCTGGACCCCGAGCAGACGATCGGCGCGTACATGTGCCTTCGACCTGTACGGTCTCAATTTGACAGCTAGTGCCCGTCGGCGTACAATGTCTATGTACGACTTTGTCTGCTGGGGAAGATCGATGTGCGCGCCGTGGTCGCGGCCCTGTGGGTCTGGCCGCTGCCGCACGAGCCGGCCGACCCACGGCGGACGTGCGACGGACGCGGACCGAGCTGCACTGGCATGCGCGGCTGCCGAACGCGGTCCCGTCCGGGCCGGTGACCTACCGGGTCACCCTCCGGGCGGAGTTCGACACCCACGTCGATCCGGCGCTCGTCGCAGAAGTAAGGGCAGGTCATCTGCCGAGGCAACCGGAACAGAAGGGACCACTGTGTCCGAATGCTGTACGGCCGCAATGCTCTACTGCGGCCATCAATCAGGGCGGAAAGGTGTCGCATGAGCCAGGAGGCGAAGATCGAGACGGAGGCCCGCCAGGTCAGGAACGCCCTGCCCGGCTACGTTGCCGTCCGCGAGTTGGCCACCGCAGCGCTGATCACGATGGCAGAGGAGCTCGGCTTGGCTCTGGCAGAGCGGGACGCCCGCGACCTGGCCACCGCCGTGGTCGAGGCGATTCACAAGCCAGCCGAGCTGCACGGGATCGCGTTTGCGTGCGACGTCGCCGACATGGAGGTGGCCGCCAACGAGTGGTGGCTGCTCTCACCGGCGAGGGAGAAGGCCAAGACCGACCCCGAGGCGCACAAGACGCTCGGCTACCTGGAGCAGTACGCCCAGGGCGCGGAGAAGGTGCGCAACGAGCTGACCGAGCGGCTGGCCCGGGTAGGCCGGACGTGGCTGGTGCAGCTGCCGGCGAGCGCCGTGGTGCCGCTGCCGGCGGCCGAGGCTCACGCCGAGGCGAGAGCGGCGGCGTGACCTCGCCCGTCGTCGCGGTGCCGCAGCTCGACCCGGAGCAGGCCGCCCGGATTCGGTCGGCGCTGGAGCAGTTGGGCCGTCAGCTGGCGCAGGCCGTCGCGGCGTGGTGGCGGCAGGTCGCCGCCGTCCTCGCGCGGCGCTGGGAGATCGTCCAGGCGGCCGCCCGAGGGCTGGCCGGGCTGATCCGCGCGCTCGGCGTCGCCGTGTGCCGCGCGCTCCCGGCGCTAGTCCGACTGGCGGACCAGCGCCGGGAACGGCTGCGGGTGATGCGCCTGGCGTACCGGAGGCGGCTGCGGCAACGACGGCGGCGGGCACGGTAGTGGCCGGCGCGGATCCGGAAACGGCGCGGGACCGGGCGTTGGCCCGGGCCCGCGCCACCCGGCGCGAGACGGGAGCCGAGCTGCCGCCACGCCGGAGCCGGCCACCCGCACCGGTGCCGGCGGCCGCCAACGCACCGGTCAGCGACGACGTGGCGGCGCTGGCCACCCGCTACCTGGTCAACGGCTACGCGCCGGACGACGTGGCGGCGCGGTTCGCCGTCAACCGCGGATGGTGCCGGGCGGTGGCCGCCCGGCTGAGGGGAGGACGTAGCCCAGCACACCGGGGCGAGCTGACCGCAGTGATCGGGCAGCTCTACGACGACCACACGTAGCCTCAAGATGGAGATTGAGTTGCAGCTGTTCACGAACCGCTACCAGCGGTTCCGCCCCGAACAGGGCGCGCCGATCCGGACGACCGTCGGCGCTCCCCGGTTCCCACTGCCGTACGACCTGGCCGGGTACGCCCGGCTCCTCGCGCCGACCTACGCAATGCTCAAGATGGCCGAGGGCCCGTACCGGCACATCTACCTGGAGCGGCTGGAAGACGCCGGAGTCGACCTGATCTCCGAGCAGCTGGCGGAGATCGCCGATGTCGCCGGCGCCGGTCGCCTGGTCCTGCTCTGCTTCTGCGACCTGTCCGTGCCTCCGCCGGACAACTGGTGCCACCGGCGAATGTTCGCCGCGTGGTGGGAAGACCAGACCGGCCGAGAGGTGCCCGAGCTTGGCGAGCGGCGCGAACCGCCCGCCCTGACCCTGTTCGACTGACCAAGACGGAGTTCACGTGGAAATGACTCTTGACCGGCCGCCCGCTGAGATGGACGTGCCCCTAGACCTCGACATCGACCTGCGACCCGGTGAGTCCGGGTACTTCGCGGGCGAGTGGCTGGAGTACCCGTACGACGGCGGCCGACGCTTCGAGTCGGCGTACGCCGGCACGCTGTTGAGGCGCTGGCACGGCTGGGCGTTGTGGGAATGCACCCGCAACGTGGCCGAGGCGATCGTGACCGACGAAGAACACGCTCGCCGGCACTGGCGGGCCGTCTACGAGTCGTCCGGCATGACCGAGCCGAGACTGAGCCGTACCCTCGACGCGGACGTCCCGGAGATGCGGTGGGACGGCGACACGATCGTGGTCGGCCGCAGTGCCCTCGGTGAGGACGGGGAATACCTGCGGATCGAGCCGAACGAGCACGGCATGTACGTCGTGATGGGCGGCCTCTGGGCCTGGGAGGAAGTCCCGAGGGACGCGGCCGACACGGTGCACGGGTCCGTGGAACTGTAGCCGTATAGCTGGGGCCGGTGCGATGCGCTGGCCCCCTTTGCTTGGGCAAGATCAACGGTGATCCCGGCGGGATAACGGGCGGGAACAACGGGCCACAAGCGGCTACAAGCGGGTACGACTGGACACGCGCTGAGCAGGGTCGATAGGATTGGCGCAGGTCAGCGGCCCGCAGCGTGGGGGTTCAAGTCCCCCCTCGGACACATCATTACCCCATATCGATCATGGGTGCAATGGGTTGACCTGCAAGAATTCCTTGATCGGTGTGCAGTGCGCTTGATCGCACACCACGCCCATCCTATTGGCGCGTAGGAATGTGGCCAGTGCGTGCGGGCTGCGGGCGTCTTCGGCGATGCTCGGATGGGTGGCCAGCCTGGCGATGATGTGGTCCTCCCTCAGGTAGAGGATCTTGCGACGCCGGCTGCCGGGGCGTTGGCTGCTGGTATGTCCGTGGCGGCATCGGTAGCCGGGGCGTTGATTGACCCAGTGGGCGTCCATCCTCCGGCCGCATAGTCCGCATCGCAGCAGGCCCGTGAGCAGGTAGCTGCGGGCAGTACCGTCGTGGGCGCTTCGGCGGAAGCGGACGGCCTGGGTGGCGATGAACTCCTGCTCGGTGACCAGTGCGGTGTGGGCTTGTTGATTAGAGACCACCCAGTCCTTGGTGTGTTTCCAGCGGACGGTTCCGCGTGCGTCGCGGGCGCAATTGGTGGTGTCGACGTCGGTGCGTTGCCGGTTTCATACCTGCCGGCCGGTGTAGCGGGGATTGGCGAGGATCGCCGCGACAGTCCGGAGGGTCCACCTCTCACCGGTGCGGTGATGGTTGAATTCGCGTAGAGGATCGCCGAGCGCGGCCAACAGGGCAGTGGATTGCGGGCGGTGCCGCCAGCCGCGACGGCGGGAGCAGCCGACGTCGAAGTACTCGGCGACGATCTCCCCGTGACCGGACACGAGTTCGGTCACGCAGTCCAGCTGCCAGTTCCGGGACGTCGCCCGGTCCTGGTGCTCAACCGTCGACATCCGACCGTAGAACGCGAAACGCAGACTGCCCCGTCGACGGGTTCGCGGCTTTGTACGCGCCTCCGACTGCTCGTTCAGCCATTGAGCCTTTCCGAGTAACGGCTGGTGGCGTTGGGTGATCATGTAGTGCGGCCGTGGTCGATGTGGAGTAGGACCAGGGCGGCAGCGGTGATCCGGCCGATGTTCCAGGGACACAGGCTGACGTTGCGTAGCGCTTTGAAGGTGGTCTTGAGCAGGGAGTTCCCGCGTTCGCCGATGGCGCGGACCGCGTTGTGGGCCTTGTTGAACTGCTGCTGCACGTCGGTGCAGGCTTCGTTGCGCGGCTTCTTGAACGCCACCGTGATCGTGTCGGCCTCGCCTTCGTAGCCGAGATCGCCGAGGACCCGTAGATCGCCGTCGGTCCAGGTGCTCAGCAGCGGCAGGATGCCGTGCTCGCGCAGCGCGGTGGTGTCGTGTTCACGGCCGGGGCGTACCGGTGAGGTCCACAGCGGCCACCCGTCCGGAGCGGTGATGACCTGTACGTTCCCGCCGTGGTTGTCATGCTTGCCCGACCACCACAGATCTACCCCGGGTGTCGGCCCGGGGGCGCGGCACCGGTCCGTCTCGATCAGCGTGCCGTCGATGTTGACGTGGGCGTAGCCGGCCATCTTCGCGGCCAGCAACACCGAGTGCAGGCCGGGCGCTTGGGCGGCGAGCACGGTGATGCCCTCATGCAGGTACGCGTACCCGGTCGACCGGCTGATCTTGTTGTCGGCGACCAGTTGCGAGACGCGGGTGCCGTCGATCAACCAACGGATCACCAGGACGGCCTGCTTGAAGCAGCCCAACGACCGGGTCTCGGCGCGGGTTCCGAGCCTTTGCCGTTGCGCGTGCAGGAGGCCGGACAGGAACGACACGGTCGCCTCGCGTACGGGCAGGACGGCGGTGTATGTGTCACTCATGGCGACGCAGAACCTCGATGACGGTGATCCCGGGAAGGACCACCTTCATACCGGGGTTCTGCGTCTTCTCGTTGTACCGCAACGGATCCGGGCGCGTCCGGACCACCGACCGCGCCAGTTACCCCGAGTCCCTACACCGTTACTCGGAAAGGCTCAGTGGGACGAAGGTGCCCCTGCGTGTGGACGCGGTCCGCGGCGGAGCCGGTCAGGGCGTCAGTGGTGATTTCGGGGTCGAGAGTGACCACGATGGTCAAGGACGCGGACATGCGTCTACGTCCACTCGAAGACAGAAATGGTCGGCGAGATGCGTCGCCATCGCGGCTGTTGGCCGGATAGATCCATGGGTGGGCAACAGCGTTGGACGAAGCGACGGCGTGGAGAGCGTGGGAGAGATTTGGTGGTGCTGGTGGGCGGAACGTCGCGGGAGGAGATGTCGCTGCCGACCGGCCGATGAGGCGGGTGGGCGGGTGCGGCTCCTGCCGTGACGGGCCAAGGCCCGGGGGTGGTGCACGATAGAGAACTCAGAAATGAGTCCTCACCGTAACCCGCCCACCCAACAGAAAACGATCATGATCCGGTGTCGGACAGATCTGCTCTGACCAGGACTGTTGGCCATGTTGAGGGACGCCGTGGCGGCTGGTTCGGCCAGTCGTGTTGGCCGCCTCGGATCGGCTGTTGGCGAACGAGCCCTGGCTGTTGGGCCACGGTGAGGTGGTACTGGGCTCCCGTCAGCGACGGCGCGGGGTCGTTGGGTTACGCAGTACGTGTGCCCGCGCAGGCTGTGCGGCGGGTCATGCGATTGCTGCGGGCAGCGCTGCAGGCCGCCGGACCGGCGAAGGAGCAGCTGAGCCCTGGGCTATGGCCCCTTTCTCAATACGGAATGTGGCGGCATCATTACGGGATGGCTGGCAGGTCGCGTCGTCCGTTGTACGCGGTGTTCACCATCGCTGCTTTGGCACTGCTCGTCGCCCTTGGGACGCGGTTTGGCTGGTGGCGGGCGTTCGGTGACCCGGAGAAGGGCGCCTGGCCGTGGATCGAGGCTACCGGTTGGATCGTGGGTGCCGTCTCCGGCAGCCTCGGTGCCGTCTTCGGCGGCGCGTCCCTGGTGATCGCGCTGCGTTCGATGCGGAAAGAGGTCGACCGGGCCGCCCCGGCACCTCAGCTGCGGCGAGATCCTTCACTGCTGGACCGCGACAGCGAGTATGAGCGTCTTCGCGACCGGCTAACCGAGGGACCGTGGGGCGTCGTTGCCGTCACCGGCCCGCCGGGCATCGGTAAGACCAGGCTGGTCGACGCGGTACTCGACGAGGTGAGGGCTGCCGACAGGACCGTTTCGGTGTACAGGCATGAGGCGGTGCCGTACGGCAGGCTGGACGTGCGCAACTTGATCGCAGATCTTGAGGGCCGGCACGGCAGGCCCGCCGTACTCCGGCCGGGCGAATCACTGCTCGGCCGCCTGGAAGCGGCGTTGGAGGGGACGGAGCTGAGACACATCGTCATCGTCATCGACTCCGCCCAGCACCTCGTCGTCCCGGGCGATCGCAGGCACGTCGACCTTCAGCTCGACGAGGCGCTGGAAGCGTTCGCCACCAACCATCGGCACCGCGTGGCTGTCGTGCTGCTCAGCCGGGACCCGCTGGAGGCTCAGACCCGTGGCATCTGGTCCACGGTAGATCCGTCGATCGCTCTGGGGCGCCTACCGAAGCCGGACTTCGCGAGCCTTCTGCGCGCCCTGGACAAGCGGGGCCGGCTCGGGCTGACTGACCTACCGCCGGCGGACCTGACGATGCTGTACTGGAGGCTGCATGGCAACCCGCGCTGTGCCCAGCTGATGCAGGCGATCATCACGCACTCCGAACCTGCCGTCCGGGTAGCTACCCTCCTCGCGAACGTTGCGCAGATGGAGCCGGCGGACGCGCCGCGGCGCCTCGCCGACTTCCTGTGCCAGCACCTGCCCGCGCCCCGCCGCCGCGTCATTGAGGCACTCGCCGCCTTCGCGACACCAATCGAGGCCGCCGGGGTAACCGAGGCGCTGGCTGGCAAGGCCACCCGGGACGAGGTCGAGGGCATTCTGGAGGTATTAGCGGAGAGCGAGTTCGTCACCGCGACACAAGGCGGGCTGTACCACCTGGAGGTGGCTGACGTCGACGCGCTGCTGCCCAGAGACGCCGGGAAGCGACGCGTCCTGCTGCGACGCGCGGCAATCGCGCTGGGGCGGCGGCGCGTGGCAGAGCCACGCGACATTGATGATCTCCACATCCACTTCGCTCAGATACGTGTGCTGATCAGGAGTGGGTGGTATCCGGTGGCCTACGACGTGATCGCGCTGACTGCCGACATCCTGAATGAGTGGAACTGCGGCTTCCTGCTATTCGACCAGCGCCTGGAAGTGTGCGGCAAGCTCGGCGATCCGGCCGCGGAGATGGCCAACGACAACGTGCTGGGCGACCTATATGGACGGCGTGGAGACTTCGACGGGGCCAGCCAGGCATACGGCCGCGCGCTGGACCGGGCGAAGGAGATCGGCACTCCCGAGCTCCGCACCAAGATCCGCGCCAACCTTGGCGCAATGTACTGGCAGAACGGCGACGCCGAGCACGCCTACAACTACTACGAACAGGCACGGTCGGAAGCGCAGACACAGCGCGCGTTGGTGGTGCTGATGGGTGCGCTCGGAGGGCTGGCCGACTGTCACAGGCGCTGGGGACAGTACGACCAGGCCTTGGCCCGCGAGGAGGAGGCGCTCGCTATCGCGGCGCGCCCTGACTTCGCGGACGCATCTGGCGCCGCAAGCGACGGCTACGCGCGGATGATCCGTATCTTGTTGCGGCTCGCCCGCTGGTGTACCGAGATGAAGGACCCCGACCGTGCCGAGGAGTACATCGAGCACGCCGAGCAGGCGGCGGCATCCCGTGCGGACGGCTGGCGGTTGGTCGCCTGCCAAGATGCCCGCGCCGACCTCCTGCTCGCGCAGGGCAGGCTCAGCAAGGCGATCGAGATGGCGAACGACGCGGTCGAGCAGGCGGTGCGAGTGCACGATCCGGTGACCATCCTGCAGGCCCGCACCACCCTCGCCATGACCTATCTGACACGGGACGAGGTCGGGACGGCCAGGCAGCACATCGAGAAGGCGGATCGGTACCGGCGGGACGGGCAGGCCCTCATCGTGCTCGCGCTGCGGGCGCTCACGACCCAGGAGTCGGATCCTGTCACCGCCGGGCGCCTCTTCGACGACCTCGCCGAGCAAGCCCGCAAGCGGATCGATCGGGACGGGCGTGACTTTGGCGCGCGCCACATGTTGGGGTTCGCCATCTGTGGCCAACGCCTGAATACCAGCGAGTCACTCCGCCCCGCCCACGACGAGTTCACGGTAGCCAACGACGTGACCAAGGCGGCCGCACCCTACCTTCGCGAACGGATGCAGATGCTGGTGAGCCGGCTCGATGGTTACGCCCAGCGGCCCGGTGGGCTGCGGCCGGTGCTCGAGGTACTGGCCAACACCGGGTCACGGCCGACGGGATAACCGATCGGCTGCAGGCGGAAGCCATCCGAGCTCCTGCGCCCGCAGGACCGCTTGCATCCTCGTCTCCACACCCATGTCTCGGTACAGCGATCGCAGCATCCGAAACATCGCACGCTCCGAATAACCGACGCGACCGGCCAGCTCAGCCACCGTCGCACCGGCCGCGAGTTGGCGTAACCACGACAGCCGCTCCTCCGCAGGCCGGTCCGGCGAACCGCCACTCGGCAGGCTCGCACTGGCCAGCGCGGTGAGAACGTCGGCAGGTAGCACGGCCAGACCGTCGGCGGTTGCCTCCACGGTCCGCAACACTGCCTCCCCCTCGGAGCCTCGGAACAGCACGGACGTGGCGCCGGCCCGCACTGCCCGAACACCGGCCATGCTGGCTGTCTGCTCCGCCGGCTGCTCCTCCAACAGCGCCACAACGTGAGCGGACCCGGCGTCGTGCAGCGCACCGAGCAGATCCCAACTCTGCTGGGACGACAGCGTGACCAGGACCACCGCAGGCTGGCGGGAACGCGCCCACGCCAGGACGTCTTCCGGTGTCTCGACCCGGTGACCGGCAGGAGTCAGCACGGTCGCGACGCCATGCCGGAACATCGGAAGGGGATCGACGACCGCGACATGGACCACCACCGGCAAGAGCTAAGCATCTACCGTCGAGGAGCAGACGGACCGCCGCGCCCCGGGCAGGATCATGCCGTATTCACGTCACCGTCCCGCCGCAGCCTGGCATGGACCGGCGTCGGCGATCGTCTATAGCGTGGTCACGTGGACGACCCCACCGGAGGTCCGCATGGTCCATGACGACGACACCAGCGAACCGGTGCACAACGTCATCCGCGACGCCGACTTGGCACCTGCCGAACGGCCGGCAGACCTGACCGATGCAAAATACGACTACATCAAGAGAATCGCGCTCGATGAGCCCAGCTGGGGGCCGCGGCAGATTTACGAGTGGATCCGCGAGGAACCGAACCGGCACGATATCACTCGCGCGATGGTCTACTACGTCCTGAAGTGGGAACGGCCCGTGAGACAGCCACGTTCCGCCCACCCTCCGGTCGCTCGGCGGCCGGGCACCAACATCTGAGACTGATCCCATCGATGGGGCTCGTGGAAGTCTGAGACGAGGACGACCTTGCCGCCCTTCCCGCACACGTGTAGGATCCGGCGGCCGTGTTCCTCGCCCAAGTCGGCGATGCTCGATCCGCAGGCTTCGAAGATCCGCAGACCGAGCAGGCCCAAGATTGCGACCCGGGCGAAGTCGTCCGGTTCGAGGACTGGCGAGCGGTCGCAATCAGAGCTTCGAACTGCAAGTGCCCCAGTCCTAGGGTCGGCGACTCGGCCCGGAGGGACCGTGGGTCGGGGACGTAGTCGGCTAACGAGCGCTCCAGTATCGCGTCGATGACGCAGACCCGATAGAAGCCAACCACTGCTGACAGTCGAGGGACACGGTTGTGGGCTGGTACTGGCAAACGTCTTGCAACCAGCGAACGTACCGCTCGATGGCGAGCAGGGCCGTAGTCAGCGGGTCAAGGTCATGGTCGGGCGCACCAGCGGCGGCACGCTCGTAGGTCGGACTCGGTGTGTATACGAGGTCCGTATCGGACACCGAGACGCCTCCAGTCTTCCGTGGGTTTAGTAGGTACGGAACTCCTAAAGCGATCAACGCCACGACCGCGCCGATACTGCTGGCCGTCTTGTCGGCCTTGTCTAGTCCGACTACGACCAAGTACATCACTACACCGGCGATGACTACACCAAAGAAAATCCAACCCGCCCATACCGAGCGCTGACTCCGATGACGTGCCACGGGCATCTCTCACCGTCCTAAAGTGAGATTCGAGGCGGTGGGACTGCGTAGATTTCGGCTCTGTCTCACATTCGGTGGTGACGGAGGGTGCCGGTTAGCCGAGCAGGATTCGGTGTCGTAGAAGGTCGAACCCGGCGCGTCCGTACATTTGCCGCTTGATCAATTTGGTTTTGGTGTTGACGCCTTCGGTGCCGCCGTTGTGGAAGGGGGTTGTCAGGGCGGCGTTGACGGCGTCGCGGTCCAGGCCGAGGCCGCGGGTGAAGGTGTGTAGGTGGGGCAGGTCCGTTGTTGTGACCTCGGTGATCCATGTGTCGAGACGGTGGTCGTTGCCGGCTGCGGGTGTGAGGAGGCTGGCGAACGAGCCGATGAAGCCGGTCAGCGTGGTCATCTCCGGGCAGGCGGCGGTGAGGGCGTCGACGAGCGACCGTTGGTGGTCTGTGAGCTGATCGGGTGGGGTCAGGAGGTAGCGGGTGAGGCGTCGGGGTGACAGGGCTGGGCGGTCGGCTTCGACGCGGCCTTGGGTGATGTAGCGGTAGAGCAGGTTGAGGCTGCCGGTGTAGCCCAGTTCCCTGATCTCGGCGAGGAGTTGGGTGGCGCCGACGGCGGGGTCCTGTTGGCGGCGTTGGCGTAGGTGGGCGCGGTAGGGGTCGACGAGGGTGGGCCGGTACTGGGGTGCGCGGACCAGACGTTCGGGTTGGCTGATGCGGGCGTAGCGTTTGATGGTGTTGAGGCCGAGGTTGAGGCGGCGGGCGCATTCGAGTAGGCCGACGCCCTTGTCGAGCAGATCGTGGACCTGCTGCCACCGCTGCCGGGTGGTCACGGCCCGGATGCCGTCCTGGGGCGGTAGGCCGGTGGTGGCCCAGCACGTGCTGTGTGCGGTGACTTCTTTGCGGACGGCTTCGGCGAGGTTGTGCCACAGGTGCCAGCGATCGGCGACCTGCACCGCCTGGGGTAGGGCGCGGCGGACCGCTTCGGCGTAGGCGCCGGAGGAGTCCCGGCACACTATCTCGACACCGGGATGCTCACACAGCCACGTCTCCAACGTGTGGGCCTTGCGGTCGGGCAGCACATCGATGCGCTCACGGGTGACCGCGTCGATCAGGACGGTGGCGTAACGGCGACGACGACACAACGCGAAGTCGTCGACCCCGAGCACGCGGGGCACCCGCCGCTGCGGCAACGGAATACGCAGCAGCGCCCGCAGGGCAGTGTGCCGGGACATGACGACCATCGCCAGGACCGACATCAGGCGAGCACCGGCCCGGCCGGCCAGCTGACGCACGACCGCAGCCACCTGCGAAATCAACCGGGACGTGCGACGCTGGTAACGCTCCAGAACTCCCGGAAGCTGCTCCCGGAACGTGCGACGGCAGCCCTGCGTCGGGCACACCAGACGGCGCACTCGTACCCGCAGCACCACCGGCCGGGCATCGACCGGCACATCCGCCAGAGTCCGCTGGTGATACCCGTGCACCCGGCCCGTCACCACCTTGCAGCCCGGACACGCCACCGTCGCTTCAGGAGTCCGAGCCCGCACCAGAATCCGCTCGCCCTCGTCCGTGACGTCATCGATCACCAGCGGGGACAACCCCGAGAACACCATCTTCGTCAGATCATCGATCTTGCACACATGACCTCAACGACATCGATTACCTTCGGTCACCACCGAATGTGAGACAGAGCCTAGATTTCCGTGTTTGACCTGGGTGTGGTCCGTTGGACAGGACGTTGATCCTGTCCGGGAAGGACCACGTCATGGCAGACAAGAAGAACGCTGTTCAGCTTCCGCGGCCGTCGGCGGCTGAGGTGGAGTTCGCGCAGCAGTTGGTGCAGCGGGCCAAGGCCGACGGAGTCTCGTTGGTCGGCCCGGGAGGGCTCCTTGCGGGGATCACCCGCACCGTCCTGGAATCAGCGCTCGACGCCGAGTTGGATGCCCACCTCGACGAGGTCGGCGTCGACGAGGAGTCGGGTCGGCGGACCAACATCCGTAACGGGCACGGTGCGAAGACGGTCCAGACCGAGGTCGGGCCGGTGCGGATCCAGGTCCCGCGGGACCGGACGGGGTCGTTCACACCGCGGATCGTCCCGAAGCACGTCCGCCGGTTGGACGGGTTCAACGAGGCGATCCTGTCGCTGTATGCCAAAGGCCTGACGACCGGGGAGATTGCCGCGCATCTGGCGGATGTGTATGACGCTGACGTGTCTCGGGAGTTGATCAGCCGGGTTACCGACAGCGTCGTGGACGAGATGGAGGCCTGGCGGCAACGGCCCCTGGACCGGGTCTATCCGGTGGTGTTCATCGACGCGCTGGTGATGAAGATCCGGCAGGGGCAGGTCGCGAACCGGCCCGTCTACGTCGTGGTCGGGATCAGCCTCGACGGGGAACGCGACGTCCTCGGTATGTGGGCCGGGACCGGCGGTGAGGGCGCCAAGCAGTGGGCCGGCTACCTCACCGAACTACGTAACCGAGGCGTCGAGGACGTGTTCATGGTCTGCTCCGACGGGCTGAAGGGCATGACCGACGCCATCGAGCAGGTCTGGCCGCAGGCGGTGCACCAGCAGTGCGTCGTCCACTTGGTGCGGGCCAGCCTGCGGTACACGAATCGCAAGGACTGGCAGAAGATCACCCCCGCGTTGCGGGACATCTACACCGCCCCCACCGTCGCCGCCGCCGAGGCCCGCTTCGAGGAGTTCGCCACGCAGTTCGGTGACCAGTACCCGGCCGTGATCCGGCTCTGGCGCACCTCCTGGCCACAGTTCGTGCCCTTCCTCGACTACGACCACGAGGTCCGCAAAGTCCTCTACACCACCAACATCATCGAGTCCCTCAACGCCCGGTTCCGTCAGGCCGCCCGCCGACGCGGGCATTTCCCGACCGAGCAGGCCGCGATGAAGGTCCTCTACCTCGTCGTCCAGCAGAAACGTAAGGGCGGCGGGAGCATCACCGGCCGGGTCTACGGTTGGGCCAAGGCCCTCAACGCCCTGATCCTCGCCTACGGCGACCGGATAACCATCTAACAGCATCGATCACACCACAGGCCCAAACACGGAAATCGACAAACTCCCCACGCCGACCGGTGGTCGCAGGCGGGCGGCACCGTCTCACCCACGACCGAGTAAGGGATGGGGGCCGCGTGCGGTGCTCCCGGGATGTCGGCGGCTCCGGGGTACACCGCACGCGGCGCGGCCCCGCGACTGACGTCCTACCGTGGTCGTGGCATCTGCCCTGTGAGCCGTGGCCATGCTCGAAGCTATTCGGCGGTTTCCCAGGCCAGCGCGGCGGTTCGTTGCCCGCCGCTAGTGAGGAACTGTCGTGCCGTTTGCCGGGCGGTCGCGTTGGTGACGCGGGTGCGTTCGGGCCAGGCGTCGGTGGGCGTGCCGGCGTAGTCGAAGGTGAACGCGGGCCCGGGTTCGAGGTCTGGCTGGTCTCCCCAAGCGCTGCTGCCGTCGGCGGCGACGTGGTAAACGAACGACCGATCGGGGTGCCCGACGCAGATGTCGAGCATGACGGGAAACTCGCCGTCGCCGGGAGCGACGAGGGTGACGCAGTAGGGCAGCTGTGCGCTGTGGGCGTGACTGATCGTGTCCAGTGCGGCGTCGAGTTCGGCGACGGTGCTGACCGACGCGGCGCCGTCGCCGCGTCCCCAGGTGATGTCGATACTCATCGCCGGATCCCTTCTCCTGTTCCGACGTACAGCTTATGGAGCCACGTGCGGTCACCGTCGGTGAGGAACACCCCGTCAGGCGTGATCCTTGCGGCGGGATCGTGGCGAGAACCCGGCGGGGCGGTGACAGCGGCTGAAGTAGGAGCCGCCCGGCACATAGGAGACCGGACAGCTGATCATCTTGGCAGTCACTGTGATGCTGCGGCCCGCGGTGAGCAGCGCGCGAGTAGGGCTCGTTGATCTGCGTGCCTGGAGCAGCTCGACGTGCGGCATCAGCGATGTGACTATCAGTAGCATGAAGAGACAACGGGCGGCGCTGCTTGTCGAGCAATTCCTCGAGCGTCTTGACCAACTGCAGGACGAATGGCCGCTTCGGTTGGTGACCGAGGTGTACGTGTTTGGTTCGTTCGCCCGGGGAGCTCCAGAGCCTGCTGACGTTGATCTGGATATCGAGTTCGATGGGACTGATTGGCAGTTTGCGGGTGAGAGGGCGCAGGCGCTCAGTGCTGGCCGGGATCCACACGGAGACTTGCGCCGGCCGCTGGTCGGCCGGACACGAGGATGTCAGGTGGTCTACAACATGCGGGCGCGGGCGGATCTCGACTTGACGCTGTTGTGGCGCCGGGGTGACGACCTGAGCGTCGCTCTGGAGAGGCTGCGTGGCATCGCGGTAGATCCGACGGCGGCCCGTGCCCCACGGGACGCGATGAGCCCCGAGTTTGAGGGGCTTGACCGGTGGTTGCCGCGACCGGTGCGTGAGCAGCTTCTCGAAGCGGTAGCCATGCGTGCGATCGAACTGGAACGTGTGGCTCTTGAGGACCGCGTTGTGGATAGCGCTGAAAGTGCGTCGTACCTGCGGGAGAGATGGCAGCCCGGCGGTGTGTCGTTCAGAGCGGGGCAAGCCGTGCTCGCCCACTACGAGCAGCAGGGGGTGGACTCAGGTTCTATTCACCTGCATGGGCAGGACGTCCGAGGCGAGGTGACACCGTACTTCGCTGGCTTCGGGCTGCGGTACCTGTCTTCGGCGCCCCGATGCCTTGCCGACTACGACGGTGTGGAGTGGCTTGAGGTTGTCCGTCCGACACTGCGTGGCGAACTGGCGGCACTTCGGATCCGCCCGCTTGACCGAACGCGCCTGCGCAAGTTGCGCTGGTAGGGCTGAGTTGCGATGACAGGGCCAGGTGCAGCGATCCCTATGACAATCGTATGCAGCGGGAAGCTGGTGCGCAGGTATGCCGGGCCAGGCCCGGCTTCGGTGAGTCCGACAGCGGGGAGATCCGTCGGCCAGTTGCAGGTGGTGGATTCCGGATGACGGGCGGTGCTAGTAAAGCGAGATCTTGCGCATGCCGGTGCGGGTGACGCCGTAGATGAAGGGTGCCGGTTCCGCCGCGCAGCGCTCGATGTCGCGCCAACGACTCATGACCACCTCGAGCTGCGCGAACACGCTGGACGCGTCCTCGCCGGTGAGCGCGATCATCTTTGCCGCATGGTCACGCACTGCGGCGATTTCCAGCCGGTGTTCTTGTATGTGGCGGTCGCGGGTGATGATCAACCAACCTTGTCGGGCTACTTCCGGGATCCACACGGTGTCCTTCACCGACGGGCTAGCGATCGGGCATGGCGGCCGGTGCCGCTTGTGGATCACTGCCCCGGGGTCGCCGGGGTAGGTGATGTCGGGGCGTAGTCCTGCGAGAACCCGTGCGAGACCAAGTAGGTCAGCGTCGAGGTAGTAGCGAACCTCGGCGGGTTTGATCCGGCTCACGCCGCTCGCTGGGAGTTCTCGTATGCCAGCGCCCATCGAACGTCGGCGATGTCGAGTTGGTAGGTCTCGGCTATCTCATCGACGTTGAGCCCGACTTCGTCCTGCTCCCAGATCGTTTCGGTGCTGATGCCCTTGATCGACGGCCGGCCGAAGCGGACGTCCGGCAGGATGCGCACGGGGGACTGGGGGTTGGGGTCTGGACGCCAACCGGCGGCAAGGTCGCCGTCCCACGTCACGCGTTCCCAAAATGCGGCCGAGGGTGGTGTGAGCAGCAGTTGGCCACCGACGACAGCCACTAGGCAGTAGTCCGGGTCGAGGCCAGCAGCCGTCTGTGCTTCGAGAACCAGTTTACGGCCGGCGACGTAGGGGCGGCGGTCGGCCAGGGGGTAGGGGACGTCGAACCGCTCCCGGAGCAGGTCAATGAAGGCCCGCAGCTCGACCATTGGCACTCGATGGGTGCGGCGGTACTCACGCAGCAGGCCAGCCTCGACGAACTCGGCCCACGTCACGGAGCGGCCGCCGCGCGGTTCGGTGCGCAGGATCGGCTTGTAGCTCTTGCCTCGCCGTTTGTCGCCCTCAAGCCAGTAGTGCAGCGTCGACTGGGCGACGCGCAGCAGCCGTGCCGCCTCGGCCTCGGAGAAGACTTCACGCTCAAGGACGCTCACCACGTGGACAGTCTTGCACGGGACCGGCGGGTCTTCTGGTCGCGCCTCGTGATGACGCGCGAGACATGGCGATGACTCGCTGTCATCGTGCTCGTCGTCGTTGGGCTCATTGCCGCATCCGTACTTGACAATCGCTGAAGCTTGAACGATGCTAAGATCTCAGAAGAGTAGAGACGGAGAGTAGTGGCTGTGGAGATCACGTTGGTGATTGACGACGAACTCGTCATTGACGGGCTGCGTCGCAAGGAACCCCTACGAGTGCGAGTCGTCGTCGACATCGACGACCAACCGACCGCGCCGGCGCAGCCGGTCGGTCCGCCGAAAGGTCCGCTTGCCCCTCTGATGGCTCGCGGAGATCTTCAGGTGGGGGAACGCCTTTACTGGCGTCGACCTCGCCTCGGTAAGACCTTCATCGCTGTTGTCCTGGCATCCGGAGAGCTGGAGATCGCTGGCCGCCGCTATCAGTCACCATCAGACGCTGCCAGTGCCTGTGCGGCTGGAGCGGCCAACGGCTGGACAGCCTGGCGCCGCGAGCGCGACGGGACGCCGCTCAACAAGCTCCGGTGAGGCAGCCCGCGCTGCACTGTCATCGCGATAGCCGAAACTCTGTCGGTTGATCACCACAGGTATTGGTTTCGTCGCAGGGTGCGGTTAACCTACCGCCGCTACGCGAGCCCGAGAGGGAAGGCGCCCGTGGAGTACGACGAGATTGACTGGCTGCGCAGGCAGGACCAGGCCTGGCGGCTGCTTCGCGCCGACCACGCCCCACTGGTGCTGCGGTTCCTGGGACAGGTGTTCGTCGACGACAACATCCGGTCAATTTCGGGGGACCAGCTGGCCGAACGGCTCGATGACACCCTGTTCGCGCTCAACGAACAGTACGGCGAGGCAACGTTTCCGAAGAACGCCCGCGCCTACCTTGGTGACTGGGCGGATGCGGGCTGGCTACGCCGGTACTACCCGCCGGACTCCGACGAGGTGCACTTCGACGCGACCCCTGCCGTCGAACGCGCTCTGGCATGGGTGCGGACTCTGCAGGCGCGCGAGTTCGTTGGTACGGAGTCACGGCTCAACATCGGGGTTGATCTGCTCCGGCAGATGGCCTTTGGTGCCGAGACCGACTCCGACGCACGCCTGGAGGAGTTACAACGACGCCGCGGTGAGATCGACGCGGAGATCGCTCGGGTTCGCGTGGGCGACTTCACAATCCTCGACGATGCTGCCCAACGCGACCGGTACCAACAGTTCGTGGCGACAGCGCGCAGCCTGCTCGGCGATCTGCGGGAGGTAGAGGAAAACTTCCGCGCCCTGGACCGTCGGGTACGTGAGCGGATCGCGGCCTGGCAGGGATCGAAGGGCGAACTGCTCGATGAGATTGTCGGTGGCCGCCACGCGATCTCCGGGTCCGACCAGGGCCGCAGCTTCGACGCGTTCTACGACTTCCTCCTGTCGATCCGACGACAGGAGGAGTTCACCGACCTGCTGGAACGCGTGCAGACCCTGGCCGCCGTCGGACAGGTCGATCACCGCATCACCCGCGTGCAGCACGACTGGTTGAACGCGGCCGGCCGAACCCAATCGACGGTACGGCTACTCTCGGAACAGCTCCGCCGGTTCCTTGACGACCAAGCGTGGCTGGAAAATCGCAGGGTCATGGATGTCCTGCGCAGTATCGAAGCGCACGCGCTGATCCTGCGCGACGGCGACACGTCGGCGGTGAAAACGTCGATTGACGACACGAAGGTCGATGTCGTGTTGCCGATGGAACGGCCGCTGTACCGGCCCCGGGCCGGGCATGCCGTCGACAGCGTCACCGCCGAGGAACCTACCGGGCAGGTCGACCTGTCCGCGCTGTTCGAACAGGTCTATGTCGACCCCGCCCGTCTGATAGCCGCCGTGCGTGACCTGCTGCGCGAGCAGTCTCAGGTGCCCCTGCGAGACGTGATGAGCCGTCATCCGTTGAAAGAGGGCCTAGCTGAGCTTGTCGCCTACCTGTCGTTGGACGACGGCTCGTTCACGGTGACATTCGACGAGGCGCGTCGCGAATCGATCACCTGGACCGATGCCGCAGGCGGTCGTCGCACCGCGACCGCTCCGACCGTGATGTTCGTCCGCGACAGGGAGGACAGCGGCCGGTGACTCCACCCGATTCGCAGGACGAGCCATCGCTGTCGGTGGCGGTGACCCAGCTGATGAAGGGCGTGGTCTACCGCGATACCCACACGGCGGCGTGGCACCACCTGTCAGTCCTGCAGCCGCACGTCCGCGACCACGTCGCTGTGCTCGGCCTGGTCGTCGTCGTTGACGAGTCGGAGGGCTACGCCTATCTGAAGTCCCGACCTGAGGACCCGGACCTTCCGCCTGTGCCGCGGCTGGTGCCTCGTCGGTCCCTGTCGTTTCACGTCAGTCTCCTGCTGGCATTGCTGCGCCGCAAACTTGCCGAGGCAGACGCCAGCGGGTCCGACCCTCGACTCGTTCTCTCTCGCCGCCAGATCATCGACATGCTCACCGTGTTCATGCCCTCGGGTGCCGACGACGCCCGCCTGGTGGACCAGATCGATGCGCATCTGACAAAGGTCATCGAGTTGGGCTTCCTACGCCGGACAAAGGACAAGGAGCCCAGCTTCGAGGTCCGCCGGATCGTCAAGGCGTTCGTCGACGCCCAGTGGCTCGCGGACTTCGACGCCCGGCTCGCCGAGTACGCCGCCGAACTTTCCCCAGACGCGGAAGGCGCCGCATGACACAACATGGCTACCGTCTGCACCGTCTCGAAGTCCGCAACTGGGGCACCTTCGACCAGCGGATCTGGACATTCCACGTCGACGGAGCCGACAGCCTTCTCACCGGCGACATCGGCTCCGGGAAATCAACCCTCGTCGACGCGGTGACCACCCTCCTGTTACCGGCCAACAAGATCTCCTACAACAAGGCGGCCGGAGCCGAGACTCGCGAACGATCACTGCGCTCCTACGTGCTCGGGTACTACAAGTCAGAAAGCAATGACGCGACCGGCACATCCCGGCCGGTCGGCTTGCGCGCAGGTAGCTGCTTCTCGGTGATCCTCGGGGTCTTCACCGACGAGAGCTTGGGCACGACGGTGACCCTCGCGCAGGTGTTCTGGCTGCACGATGGGAACAGCGGCCAACCGGAACGCTTCTACGTCACCGCTGGCACCGCACTGACGATCGCCGACGACTTCCTCAACTTCGGCACCGAGATCAGCCAACTGCGTCGACGGCTACGCCAGTACGGGGCGAAGATCGCCGATCACTTTCCCGAATACGGTCAGGACTTCCGTCGCCGGCTCGGCATCGCCTCAGAGCAGGCGATGGATCTGTTCCACCAGACTGTGTCGATGAAAGCGGTCGGGAACCTCAACGACTTCGTCCGGAGCCACATGCTCGAGCCCTTCGACTCCGCAGCGGTGATCCGTCAACTCATCAGCCACTTCGACGACCTCAATCGCGCCCATGACGCCGTTCTCCGGGCGCGAGAGCAGATCGCCGGACTCACCCCGATCATCGATGCCTGCGACGCACACGAACGACTCGGGCGAACCCTGGAAACAGTGGATGCCCAACGCGCCGCGCTGCCACACCTGACCGCACGCCGTAGCGCTGATCTCCTGGACGAGCAGATCGCAGCCCTGGCCGACGACAGAGAACGCAACCAAGGGCTCGTTCGCCAGGTCGATCACGACATCAAAGGCATGGAGGACGCGCACCGCCGCGCCGACCTCGCCCGGGAAGGCCTCGGCGGCGGCCGCCTCGGCGAACTCGAACGCCACATCACCGACATGGAGAACACCCTCGACCTGCGGCGCAACCGCCTGAGCAGCCTTAACGCGCTACTCGACGCCGCCAAGCTAGCGCGAATCGCTGACGCCTCCACGTTCGCTGCCCGACAGGCGGCCGTGACGCAAGAGATTCAGCAGCACGACAGCGAGGTCGCCGACCTACACACCGCCGCCACCGACGCAGGTGTCGCTGTTCGAGACCTCGAAAAGGAGGCCGCAGAGGTCAACGATGAGCTGCGCAGCCTCAATGGCCGGCCGAGCAACATCCCCCGGCACAACCTGGCCCTCCGGCAGCGACTGTGCGCCGCAATCGAACTGCCGGAAGGCGAGCTGCCCTACGTGGGTGAACTGATTCAGGTGCGTGCCGAGCACGCGGAGTGGGAGGGCGCCGCAGAGCGCGTGCTGAGAGGCTTCGCGCTCTCGCTGCTCGTCCCCGAAGAGCACTACCGAGCGGTCGCCGACTGGGTTGACGGTCACCACCTGGGCGGGCGGCTCGTTTACTACCGCGTGCCGCTCGCCGTGCTCCGGCCGGCTGACAAGCCAACGGCCGACGATGCTCTCCTGCTTTGTGACACGCTCGACCTGCAAGACAGCCCGCTCAGCGCCTGGCTCAAGCGGGAGCTGCGGCACCGCGCGTCGCATCGATGCGTCACCTCGATGGCCGACTTCCGGCACGAACCCAAGGCGATCACCCGTACTGGTCAGCTCAAGGACCCATCCGGGCGACACGAGAAGGACGACCGCGGGCGCATCGACGACCGCAGCCAGTACGTCCTTGGTTGGTCCAGCGAGTCCAAGATCGAGGCGCTCATCGCCGAGGCAACACGTATCGACGCCCTCCTGCGAGCAGCACGCGCCACCGAGCGCAAGCATGGCGACGCCCTCAAGAAGCTGAGCCTGCGGCTGGCGGACCTGCACAAAATCACCATGTTCAGTGACTTCACCGACCTCGACTGGGAAACAGCCTCCCGCCAAGCGGGGCTTCTACGTGAGGAGAAACAACGCATCGAGGCAGGCGCCCAGGGAATCGTGGAGCTCACCGCCGAACTCGAACGCCTCAGCGGTCTCATCACCGACGCGAAAGTCCGCCGCGACGAACACCACAAAGCAATCACGGTAGCGGAAACCGAGTCGGCCGCAGCCACGCAACGGCGCACCGAGGCCGACGACTTCCTTCACGATCCCAGCCATGACGCAGCGACCGCTCACTTCCCCCAACTGATGGCTCTCATCCCCGCCCCGCCGGCCACCCCGGACGGCTGGTACCGGCTCCGCGACAGCCTCACGACGACGCTGAACCGTCAACGCGAGGACACCATGAAAAAGCAGAATCAGGAGAGCAACAAGGCCGTCGGCCTGATGGCGGCCTTCCGCAGCAGGTATCCCGTCGACTGCGCCGAGATGGACGCCTCGCTCGCCGCCCATGCTGAGTACCGGGCCATGCATCAGCGCCTCGTCCACGATGACCTGCCCCGCTTCGAGGACGAATTCAAGACCTACCTCAACACCAACGCCATCCGCGACATCGCCACCTTCCACTCCCAGCTACGTCAGCAGGCTGCGCTCATCAATGAACGCATCGCGACCATCAATGAGTCCCTCGTCGGTATCGACTACAACCCAGGTCGATACATCCGGCTCGATGGGAACCCCACACCCAACGTCGAAATCCGCGAGTTTCGCACCGAGCTGCGGGCATGCACCGACGACGCCCTCGGCAACGACGACTCAGAGCAGTACTCCGAGCGCAAGTTCCTCCAGGTCAAGGCCCTCGTCGAACGGTTCAGAGGCCGCGAGGGCCAGACGGAACCCGACCGCGCCTGGACCAGGCGCGTCACCGACGTCCGCAACTGGTTCACCTTCACCGCCACCGAGCGCTGGCGAGACGGCAACGCCGAGTACGAGACCTATGCCGACTCCGGCGGCAAGTCCGGCGGGCAGAAGGAAAAACTCGCCTACACCATCCTGGCAGCATCCCTGGCCTACCAGTTCCGCCTCGACGCCGACACCACCGGCACCTTCCGCTTCGTCGTCATCGACGAAGCCTTCGGCCGCGGCTCTGACGACTCCACCCGCTTCGCCCTCGCCCTGTTTCAGCGCCTCGGCCTGCAACTGCTGATCGTCACGCCCCTGCAGAAGATCCACGTCATCGAGCCACACGTATCCGCCGTCGGCTTCGTCGACAATCCCACCGGCAACTTCTCCCGACTACAGACACTGAGCATCGAGGAATACCAACACCGGCGGCAAGCCCACACGGAAGCCTCAACGGAGATCTAGCTATGCCCGCGAGGAGCGACTCCACCGGTTGGAGCACCTTCGAGGACGTCATCGCCAGCCTCAGACGACGCTGGGACCGCGGCGACTTTCTCCGTCACATCGCCCAAGGCACCCCGCCGACGCCGGTCAGCGTTGCGCTCAAAGGGCCGAACGTCACGGCGATCGCCGACCAGTTCGGCGACGTCCAACAGTGGGCGTCCCGCTGGCGGCAGACCGATGGCAGTACCGTACGGGTCGAATATCGACGCGTCGGCGGTCGACTGGTCGGCACCAACCAACTACCGCACAAGGCGTGGATTGACACCCCCGACGCCCTCTGGCGAACGCTCGGCGTTCGCCAGCTAGTCGACCGCTACCAAGTCCTGCTCGACCTGACCCACTCTGCCTCACCGGCGGTAGCTCAGTGGGCCATGGAGCACCCAATGAAGGTCCTTCACCATCACCAAGATTGGACTCGCCTCCTCGACACGGCCACCTGGATCGGTCGGCACGGCAACCCCGCCACCTATCTGCGGCAGGTGGACGTCCCCGGCGTCGACACGAAGTTCATCGAGACACGCCGCGGCATCCTTGCCGAAATCCTGGATCGGCACCTACCCGTCGAGCGGGTCAAGATCGCTTATCCTCCGTCTGCGTTCGCCGAACGTTACGGAATGCGACCCAAGCCGGTGCTGGTTCGGATCCGCTTCCTCGACGAACACCGACGCTCCGCGCCGTTCGCCGACATCACTGTGCGCGCCGACGAGCTGGCCGCGACGCCATCGCCTGTATCGACCATCTACGTCGTCGAGAACGAGACCACCTTCCTTGCCTTCCCCGCCATCGAAGACGCGGCCGTAATTCACGGAAGCGGCTACGCGGTAGCGAAACTCGAGCCGTTAACATGGCTTCACGAACGAAATATCGTCTACTGGGGCGATATCGACACACACGGCTTTGCAATCCTTAATCGAATCCGGGAAATCTTTCCCCATGCACATTCGATACTCATGGACCGAAAAACGTTGCTGGCCCACCGTGGGCATTGGGGATCCGAGCCCAGTCCGACTCGCCGTGCACTCTCCCAGCTCACCGCAGAAGAACGGTCGCTCCTCGGTGACCTCCTCGATGATATCTTCGCGCCTTCGTTGCGGCTTGAGCAGGAGTACATCCGGTACTCCGCTATCACTGATGCCCTGCTGAATAGTCAGCGTGGTCAAACAACACACTCCGAGCAGGCCGACCGTGGCCAGGACAGACACTCGCCGCCCACGCGGGTTACAAGATCCTTGGCGCGCCCAGCGACTACCACACCTCACCAGGCGGACGGAACATAGCTGGCCTGCTGGAGAAGGAACCAATGACGCCCAGCGACTCTCGGTTGACTTCTGGGACAGCATGACTAGGGCGCTGCCAGCGAGGTTGCGACCGTCGGATCGCACTGGTCAGGGCGCGAGGTGCCACTGTGGTCCCAGGGTCATCTGCAGGCTTGCACGCCCACCGGGTTGTTCGCCTCGGGCGAAGGTCTTGTGGCGACGGGAATAGATTACAGTTCATCGAGCCAGTAGTGCGGTTCGACTCCTTGCGGAGAGTTCGCAGCACTGCCAAGGCCGCCCCTATGACCTGAGTTTGGTCATTTCGTTAGTGCCTGAGGTCCGCTCGGCGTGAGGGCGTTGATGATGGCTTGCTGGTCGGGGTCGATTTGGGGTGGGAACGTCTGGGTGGCGTTGTTGATCGCGAGGGTCGCGGATCGTAGTGGGCGTAGTTGACGGAGGACGTTGCGGATCGCGAGTCCGGTGCGGTTCTGGACTTCGCGGGTGACGGCCAGGGCGGTGAAGACGATGGTCAGGTGTGCCTCGATGGCGTCTTTGGTGTGGTGGAACATGGGTCGGGCGGCGAGGTCGGTTTTGGACATGCGGAAGGACTGCTCGACGTGCCACAGGTCGTGGTAGTTGGAGATCACGTTGCTGGGGCTCATCACGTGGTGGCCGATGTTGGTGACGTAGCCCTTGAGCCCGACGAGTTTGCGTGCTCTGGCCAGTGACGCTTCGTCGAGGGTGCGGGTGTTGCCGTTGATGGTGACGAACCTCGGGGTTCGGGTCGTCTTCTCTCCGGCGATGACGGCTCGTGCCTTTGCCTCTTGGGCGTTGAGGGTCTTGTTGTCCCGGACAGCGCGGGTGGCTGAGTAGGCCCACACCGCCCGCCACGAGGATGTATGGGTTCGTGGGTTCCACACCGGTTCGGCTTTGAGGGCGGGGTCGTTGTCGCGGTTGGTGCCGGTGCGGGGGGTGATCGTGTCGATGATCTGCCCGTCGGTGAAGTAGTCCCCGTGCCAGCGGTAGTGGGACTCCAGGTCGATCGGCGCTTTGGTGGTGCGGGAGCCGACGATGAAGCCGAGGCCGGCCTCGTCGAGTTCGCGTAGGTTGGTCGCCGAGAGCATGCCGGCGTCGGCGACGATGACCATGCCGGTGATCTGGTGGCGGGCCTGGAACTGGCGGATGACCGGCAGCAACGTCAGCGTCTCGGCCTTGTTGCCGGCGAAGCAGCCGATCTCCAACGGGAACCCGTGCCGGTCGACGAGCAGCCCGACGACGATCTGCGGGTCTACGCGTCGTTCCTTGGAGTATCCGACCTTGCGCAGGTCGTCCTCCTTGTCGGCCTCGAAGTACAACGTGGTCACGTCGTACAGGCACAGGCTGACATCGCCGCTGCTCATGGCGTGGGCGAAGCACAACTGCGCGATCTGGTCGCGGTATGCGCCTGTGTGGGCGCGGGTCAGGGTGCGGCGCATCGTCTTCTCGCTGGCCGGCTTACAACCCAGGTCGGTCAGCACCCGGCCGGTGTCTCGGATCGAGGTCGGCTCCACGATCCGCGCGATCACCAGGTCCCGGAAGACCCTGTCACCCACCGCGTCGAACCCCAGGGCTGTGAACACCGAGGCCAGCACGTCGTACAGCACCCGCGACGCCGTCGACACCACCCGCGGCGCGGCGACCGCCGCTGGCCCACGCTCCGGTGAACCGTCGGCGTCCAACAGCGCCGCGTCACCGGCCGGGCCGACCAACGTCGCCCTCGGCGCGACCGGCTCGATACCGAGCTCGAACTCACCCTGCCCGGGATCGGCGAGAAGCTCGCGGGCCCGCGACAACAGCAGCCCCAACTCAGCCTCGGTACGCGCCGAGCCCACATGAGCAACGATCCGCCGACGCCCGCCAACGGACTCGGCGATCTGCACCGCCGTCGCGCCCGAAGCCGTCCGCACCCGCCGAATCCACGCCACGAACCCGAGCGTAAGACACCAATTAGTGCCTCAGAAACATCCCACCAGCACCCAACACCCCAGGTCAGAGCGCTACACCCCGTCGCGCCGCGAGGCGGTGACCAAACTCAGGTATGAAGGAGCTGGGGCGGGATGCTTTGTCTCAGTCCCGTGAGCTGGTAAGTTGAATGCATGAACACCCACGCTAAGCGTGGATGCTCTAAATATGTGTTCAGCTTCCCCCTCGGACACAGTTTCCCCGCATATCTGCGTGATGTGACGTACCGGTGGTCAAACCCGTTTGACCACCGGACTCCAGCTCCCAGCGCTGTCTTCCCTGCCTCGTCTCGGCGGTGGTCGCGATGACTACCCGGGTCGTGGCGGCAGTGGTGCCGCCGTCGATTCCCGCTGGGTCGAGGGGTGAGCCGATCAAGGGCGGCGTGCCTTGCCGGTTGCGCAGCTGGCTCCCGAGGCGCGGTCGACGGCGCTGTATGGGATGGCGGCGATCGATCGTGATGTTCGGCTGGCCGAAGCGGTGGTTATCCCTGCTCTGGGGTGGCTATCGGGTACCTGGGTGGATGTTCGGGTGCGTGGTGGCCTAGTACGGCAGCCGCCGTTCGGGACTATGGCTGGTGTTCGAGGTTGAGGCGTCGGGTGTAGTGGGCTTGGCGGGCTCGGGCTTGATGGCGGCGGCGCCAGTCTGACCAGCGCAGACGGTGGGTGAGGTCGCGGATCGGGCGGAGTACGAGGGTGTTGATCAGTCGGCGGGTCTCGTTGACGGTCAGCTTGATCAGCCCTGTGTCGGTGGAGTCGTCGTCGGCGTCGGCGGCGCAGATCGCCAGGACGGCGAGGGCGGCCAGGGCGAGGGTGGTGAAGCGGTGCCAGGAGTCCCAGCGGCGGACCTGGTGCTGGTCGAGGCCGACCTGGCCCTTGGCGGCCTGGAAGCTTTCCTCGACCGTCCAGCGGATGCCCGCGACCCGCACGAGTCGGGCAAGGGTGGCTTGTTGCGGGGTCCAGCAGCGGTAGAAGGCCAGCTCGCCGGTGGTGGTGTTGCGGCGGATCAGGAGGCTGTGGTGGCCGCCGTCGTCGGGGTCGGCATCGGTGCAGACGTCGTTGAGCCAGGCCCAGTCGTAGAAACGCGGGCCCTTGGATCCGGCGCCTGCGCTGCGGCGCTGCCACGCCGAGGCCGGTAGGTCGACGGCGACCCGATCAGCCCGCACCCGGGTCTTGCCACCGTCGAGAGGGACCAGGTGGCTGCGGGACACGGCCAGGACATAGCCCAGGCGGTGTTCGCGCAGGTGAGTGCGGAAGACGCTGCTGTTGCCGTAGGCCTCGTCCGCAGCCGCCCACCCGACGGGAACGCCGGCGTCGACCGCAGCGGTGATCATGTCGGCGGCCAGCTCGGACTTCGTGGCGAAGGCAACCTCGTCGGGAACCCCAGCGGCCTGGCATCTGTCCCGGTCATCGGTCCACGACACCGGCAGGTAGACCCGGCGGTCGATCAGCGTGTGCCCATGCCGGCTGGCATAGCCGCAGAACACCCCTACCTGCGCGTTCTCGATCCTGCCGGCAGTGCCGGTGTACTGGCGTTGCACCCCGACCGAATGCGTGCCCTTCTTCAGGTCCCCGGTCTCGTCGACAACCAGCACGCCGTCCGAGTCACCGAACCGGGCCACGACCACGTCGCGCAGATCGTCGCGGACAGCGTCGGCGTCCCACACCGCCCGATACAACAACCTCTGCATCGCGTCCGGCCGGGCATGCCCGGCCCGCTCCGCCAACTGCCAGCACGTCTTGACCTCAATGTCGGCCAGCAGCCCACTCACGAACGCCGTAGCCGTGCGCCGCGGCTCGACCCGCCCGAACCGTCCCGCGAACGCATCACACACCCCGGCCAGAACCTGCCGCCACCGGGCAGGGTTTACGCTGTGGCACGCGGCCACCGCCAGATCTGAAGTTATGTCCACAGCAGACAGACGATCACGCGGTGGCCGCACCTCGCCTACCAGGCCCCACCAGCGACATCTCAAACGGCGGCTGCCGTACTAGTGGTGGTGACGGCCGATCCGCATGCTGCGTTCCGGGTGACTCGGCCTGGTCAGGTTCGGTTGCCGGCGACGGTCCGGCACTGGTGTGGGCTCGCAGCCGGCAGTCGGGTCCTGCTGGTCGCTGACCCGGCTGTCGGGCGGCTTGTGGTCTATCCGCCGGCCGCCGTGCACGCGATGATCACCGCATCGCAGGCGGCTGCGTTGGACGGTGGGGCCGTATGACCATGCAGCCATCTTCGAGTCGGCCGAGCCAGGCTGACCTTGGACGCGGCAATGCTCCTGCTGTCCCGGCTTGGTATCTCACCGGGCGACCTGCAACAGAGCGCCCCTGCCGGTCCGCCGGCACCGACGTTCGCCGAGTACATCCCCGTGGTGTCCGAGGCGGTCAGCCCGGGTACCCGCAGGGTCTACGCCTCCTAACTGGAACCGCGTTCTCAAGGAGTGGGGCCACCGGCGGTTAGACGAGCCTGATCCGACCGAGATCAAGCGCCTCGCCGAGCACGTCAAGGCGCACGTCGTCACCCGCCGCAACGCCCGCGGCGGTCGCAGCGCGGCGGAGCAGCCTCATCGCCGCCTTACGATGTCTCTACAACCACGCCGTCGCCGACGGGCACCTCGCCGAGGCGGACAATCCCGCCCGGAAGGTCGCCAAACCGCGGCGCCTACCCAGCACCCGCCGCGCGGTGCCGGACACCCGGCTCGCCGAGATCAATCAGATCGCCGCCACGACCGGCGACGACCCGGCTCTGGACTGCCTACCGCTGCGGCTACACACGGAGACAGCCTGCCGCCGAGGCGGAGCGCTGGCTCTACGGCCAGCGGACCTTGACCCGGATCAGTGCCTCATCATGCTGCACGAGAAGGGGGAGACGGTGCGCTGGCAGCCGGTGTCGCCTACCTTGATGCGGCATCTGCAACAGCACGTGGAGGAGCGGCCGGCCGCGCCGACAACGCCGCTGCTGCGTTACCGCAACGGCAAGCCGATCACGTATCGCCGCTACGACCACCTGTGGGAGCGCATCGGCAGACACCTGCGGCCACTCTACTATGGACACCACGACGGGCTACGTCGGGTGACGAGGCCGGCATCCGGCATCCGGCATCCGCTCGACCGTCTCGGCGAGTAGGTGCCGCGGAATGGTGCTGTTCGCGTCGCCGATGACCATGGTCGGCGTCAACGACCTCGATACCGTCCCACCTCGCTGGTGGCCATCGGCGACTGACCGGCGCGCACCCGAAGCGCGAGGACGGTGAACCAGGTCCAACCAAGGACGATGGTGATGCGCTGGAAGAGGCCCGCGTAGGCATCGCTCGCTAGGCCCTGGATGGTGGCGAGCATCGCCACTGCGGTCACGGTGCTGTACACCGCCCAGCCCCAACTGCCGCGGCGCAGCGACAGTACAGCCACGACTAGGCACAGCGCCGGTAGGCCGAGGAACACCGGTATCGCGGCAGCGTTGTGCACGGTGCCATGCCAGGACGTCGCAGCGCTGTGGACCGGGTCAGTCACGAAGAGGCCGGACACGACAAGCGCGGCGGCGATCAGCGCGACGAGTGCCGGCACCACCACGCTTCTCGTCGCGCGGCGCAACCCCGCGGCGAAGAGGAGCAGCAGGACGCCGAACACCAGGAAGTTGGCGATCTGCTGCCAGCCCCGCGGGCCGGCCGCGAGTTCGCTGACGGTCTGGCGCAGCATGCTGTACCCCGGTCGCAGCGCCCCCTCGACGAGAAACGCGATAACGAACAGGGGCGGGCCGAAGACGCCACAGGTGAGCAGTCGGCGGGTGGTCCGGTCGGGTGCGGTCATGCACTCTATTGACGCCTGCGCAGTCCCGCTCCGACAGCCCGGAACGTGGGCCGACCGACCTACTTTCGTCAGTACTCGACGGGTGTGCGTTGCGAATAGGGTTGCGGCATGCGCCGGCATGCGATGGTGGACGCGGCCACGGTTGTCCTGGCCGTGATGGTCGGCGTACTGCTCATGTACGGGCCCAACGCGGTAGTTCGCCCGTATGGCCTGGGCGGCTCGGCGGTGCTGGTCGTGCTGGCCGTCGTGCTGTGGTGGCGCCGTTCGGCCCCGGGCGCGGTGGCCTGGATCGCGGTGCTCTTCAGCACCGTCCTCGTGCTCGCAGAGGCGCTGGTGCCGGGCGCGGTACTGCGCCCATACGCGGGGGAGCCGACCGTGCTGGTGGCTCCGACGGCTCCGTTCGCCGCCTACGCCGTGGCGGTGTACGCGGGCCGCAGCCGCTCGGCCTGGCTCGCCATCGCCGCCCTCGTCGCCGTAGCCGTCGTTCCCTCGCAGCCTGCGTTAGGAAGCTTCCGGAACGGCTTGCTGCTGATCGGGATCCCGGTCCTCCTCGGCCTGTACGCGGGAGCCCGCCGCCGTCTTCTCGCGGCGCTGCGGGACCGTGCCGAACGGGCTGAACGCGAGCGTGACCTGCGCGCCGCCGAGGCTGTGGCGCGGGAACGGGCGCGGCTGACCGCCGAGATGCATGACGTCGTCTCGCACCGAGTCAGCCTGATTGTCCTCGAGGCCGGGGCGCTCGGCCTCACCTCGGCCGACGAGACCACGCTTGCGGCGGCCGAGCGAATCCGGGCGACGGGTTGCAAGGCGTTGGGCGAGCTTCGCGAACTCGTACGCATGCTGCCGGAGCCGGGCGACCACGAGGACGCGCCGCAGGCGCTGCCCGACCTCGCTCCCTTGCTGGACGCCGCGCGGACCGCCGGCACGCGGGTCGAGGTCGTCGAGATAGGCGCGCCGATCCCGGTCGCGCCGGTCGTCGGCCGGACCGTGTACCGGTTCGTCCACGAGGGGCTGACCAATGTGCGCAAGCACGCAGCGGGCGCTCCCGCCTGGCTGCAGCTCGCGTACGGCGAGGAAGGATTGGCCCTCTCGATTCGCAACAGCACCGCGACCGCGCCGCCCGACCCGGCGCTCGCCACGAGCGGCTCAGGTACGGGGCTGCTGGGCCTGCACCAGCGCATCGAGCTGATCGGCGGCTCGTTCACGGCCGGCCCGTGCGCGGACGGCGGCTTCGAACTGCGCGCCGACCTGCCGGGACGGCCGGACCGATGAACCTGGCTCCGGCGCGCGTGGTCGTCGTTGACGACGATCCGATGGTCTGTGCCCACCTGCGCACGATCCTCGAGTCCGCCGGCAACATCCGGGTCGTTGAGGTGGCGCACGACGGCGCGGCCGGGCTCGACGCGGTGATCCGGCACCAGCCCGACCTCGCGCTCATGGATCTGCGGATGCCGGGCGTAGACGGGCTGGTCGCTACCACACGGATCATCGCACTGCCCAAGCCGCCGGTGGTCGTCGCGCTGACCACGTTCGACGCAGACCGGTACATCCTCGCCGCCCTTCGCGCGGGCGCGGCGGGATACCTGCTGAAGTCGACGCCCCCCCAGGACCTCATCGGGCTGGTGCAGCTGGCCGCAGCCGGGCACACGGTCCTCCCGCCCGGCACAGCCAAGGGACTGCTGGCCGGAGTGGCGCGGTCGGCCCTGCCCGACGGGCTGACGGCGCGGGACGTCGAGGTCCTTACCTGTCTCGGCGAAGGCCTGTCCAACGCGCAGATCGGCGCCCGGCTGCACCTGACCGAGCAGACCGTCAAGGGGTACGTGTCCCGCGTGCTGACCAAGCTCGGCTGCACCAACCGGACCCAGGCGGGACTGCTGGCGCAGCGCTACGGCCTCGGCTCGGACTGAAACCTCGGCACGAATCCCGGTGGTCAAACCCGTTTGACCACCGGACTCCAGTTCCCAGCGTTGTCTGCGCCGCCTCGTCTCGGGGGTGGTCGTGGTGACTGCCCGGTCGTGTCAGCGGTGGTACCCCCTCGATTCCCGCTGGGCTGAGGGGCGAGCCGATCAAAGGTCGGCGTGCCTTGCCGGTTGCGCAGCTCGCTCCCGAAGCTCGGCCGACGGCGCTGTATGGGATGGCAGCGATCGATCGTACACCACCGCGTCAACGACGACGTCATCCGTTGCGACGCGCTCGTTGCCGCCGCAGAAGCTCGACTTCACCTGGGACAACACCGCCACTGTCTGTCCGAGGCCACCCTTGCCCGAGCAGTCAGCGAAGGACTGGCCGACCCCCTACGTGAGGCGCGGGCACTCGTCGTCCTTGCAGAGGCCCTCGTCGCCACGGGGGAACACCGCACCGCCCACGCCCATTGTCAAGAAGCCCTCGACCTCCTCAATGACGCCGGTGAGCAGATGCATCTTGCCGTACAGAACCGCCTGCTAACGATCGTCGCTGCTACCGCATACTGACAGCTCAGACGCGAGGATTCCCTGCGGGGGGAGCTCTGGGCGGGTGTGGTCGCCGGGTCGAGCCGCGGACGGGTAGATGGTGGCAAGCCTGGGACAGCTACCCCGGTCACCGGATGTGGCGACCAGTGGGACCGGATCGGCTCGGCGACCTGTCCGGGTCGGTGTCGGCGTGAGCGGCGACCGCTGTCGGTTCTTGCTGGCGGCGGTCCATCAACCGCAGCCACCAGCCCGTCATCGCGGTGGTGACGAGGGCCATGACGACCAGCGCGAGGTACAGCTCTCCGGTCACGATGCCGGCGGCGTGTCCGGCCTGCAACAGGGCGATCTCGGTGAGACCCCGGGCGTTGAGCAGCACTCCGACCCGCCGGGCGGTGTGTCGTGTTTCGCCGGCCAGGCGGGCGCCGACGTAACTGCCGAGGGTCTTGCCGGCCACGGCGAGGACGGTCGCCGCAGTGATGATCAGCCAGGGGACCGCCGTGGTCTGCGCGGTCCAGACGGTGAGCCCGGTGGCGACGAAGAACGCCGGCAGCAGCGCGGTGCCGACCCGGTTGACCCGCCTGACGGCGGACGCCATCCACGGGTCCCTGGCGGGCAGACACAGGCCGACGAGGAAGGCGCCGGAGATCGCGGTCAGCCCGCCGGACTCGGTGGCGTGCGCCGCGACCAGGGCGACCGCGGCGACCGCCACGGCGACGGGGTAGGGGTGTCTGGCGAGGACCGGGGGGACGGTGGCGGCGGCGAGCAGGCGGCGAAGCAGGAGCGAGGTGCCGAGACCGCCGACGAGCACCAGGATTCCGGTCAGTGCCGCGTGGGTGCCGGTGCCGGCCAGGCCCACGGCCAACCCGAGCAGCAGCCAGGCGATGGCGTCGACGACCACCGCGGACGACAGGGACAGTTTGGCGGCACGGGTTCCGGTCAGGCCGTGGTCGGTGATGATGCGGGCGAGGACGGGTACCGCCGAGACGGCGAGCGCGATGGTGATGAAGATGAGGAACGCGGGTTGGGGAGCGTCACCGCGTAGGTTCGGATCGTCGAGCCAGAGCAGCCACCCGGCCAGCGCGGCGCCGGCGGCCAGGGACGGGAACAGCGCTCCCGCCGTCACCCAGGCGATCCCACGGCCGTGTAGTGACACCGTGGAGGCGGTGAGTTCAGCGGCGGTCGCGACGAGGAAGAGGACGAGGCCGACGTGGCCGCAGAGTTGCAGGACGGCGAGTACGTCCGCCGGGAGCAGGGTCTCGGCCGCGCCGGCCCCGCCAATCGCCAGGACGAGCGGGCCCGCGAGCAGCCCCAGGGTGATCTCCCCGACCACTCCTGTCTGGCCGATGAGCCGGGCGAGCCGGCGGAAGAGGTAGGCGGCGGCGAGGACGAGCGCGAGCGCGATGACGCTGTGGAGCGCGCTGATCGTGTAGCCCACCGCGCCGTTCATGGCTGAGACGCCCGGCGAGCGGCCGTGTCCGGAGTGCGGGTGGCTCGATGGTTTCGGGGTGGTACGTGGGGCTCGTGCGGACCGCCGGCCGACGGTCCGCACGGCGCCGGGCGGGTGGGTTTACCAGGGCCAGTCGATGAGGTGAGGGGTGTGCACTGGACAACCTCCCAACGCTGTGTTGGCGATCGACTACCTGATGCATCGTTACTGATCACCATGACTCTTGTAAATATCCGCCGGGGTGGATTCTCGGTGAATCTCGGTCCGCCAGCGGCGCTCGGGCGAGCGGCGAGGGTGAGTGGATCTCGTTGACGCTGCATGCCCTCGACATTACTGTAGTCATCATTCAAAGACTACAGTCATGTGACGGGTGGGGGTGGCTATGGATAGCTTCGGGGATCGAGTCCGTTCACTCCCGGCCGACGAGCGGGACGAGGTGCTCAGAAGACTCGCCGGCAGCCTCGGCGAACCCGAGCAGGACCTCATCCGACGCCGCCCTGACGACACTGGGCCGGTGCCGCTGTCCCATCTACAGGAGCATCTCTGGTTCCTGGACCGGCTGACCCCCGGCACCAGCACCTACAATCTCGGCGCCACCTTCCGGCTCCGCGGGCGGCTCGACGTCGGCGCACTCTGCGCCAGCCTGCACCACCTCATCGGTCGTCACGAGGCACTGCGCACCACCGTCGTCGACCGGGACGGTCGACCCGTCCAGGTGGTCCACGACACCGGCGGCGCCGTGACCGTCGTCGACCTGTCGCATACCCCGGCGGCTGAACGGGCGGCCACGGCCGCGCGCTGGGCCCGAGAGGCCGTCGACGCGCCCTTCGACCTCGACCGGGAGCCCCTCTTCCGGGCCTCGGTCGCCGTCGTCGGGCCGCGGGACTACCTGCTCGCCCTCACCATGCACCACATCTGTGTCGACGGCTGGTCGGCACAGACCCTGGTCACCGAGCTGACCGAGTTGTACCGGGCTGCGGTGACCGGCGTCGAGCCGGCGCTGGCCGTACCCCAGGTGCACTACCCCGACTTCGCGCTGTGGCAGCGCGGCCGACCCGACGACACGCTGACCGGGCAGCTGGACTACTGGCAGGAGACGCTGCGGGACCTGCCGACGTTGTCGATACCCACCGACTTCCCGCGCCCGGCCGTACCCTCCGACCGCAGCGACAGCGTGACGACGGTCCTCCGTGGCGCGGTGGTGCCGGCCCTGCGCGAGGTGTCCCGCCGACGCGGCGCGACGCTGTTCATGACTCTCATCGCCGCCTTCGACGCGGTGCTGTCCCGCTACACCGGGCAGGACGACATCGTCATCGGCACCACCACCACCGGCCGGCACCATCCCCAGCTGGAGCAGATGATCGGCCACTTCGTCAACATGGTCGTGCTGCGCACCCGTGTCGGCGGCAACCCCACCTTCGACGAACTGCTTGACCGCGTACAACGGACCGTCCTGGGCGCCTGGCGGCACCAGGACGTCCCGTTCGAGAAGGTCGTCGCCGCGGTGCGTCCCGAACGGGAGGCCGGGCGGAACCCCCTGTTCCAGGTGGGACTCCAACTGTTACCCGAGGCGGCCGTCGGCGCACCGCTGGACCTGCCCGAGGTGACGGCCTCGCTGGTGGAGGCGGGGCTGGACCGGCATCCGTTCGACCTGTCATTGACCGTCCGGGAAGCGGAGGAAGCGCTGCACATCAGCGCCGACTTCCGCACCGACCTGTTCGCCGCGCCCCGGATCGAGCGGCTCGTCACGCACCTGTGCACCGTGCTGGAGGCCGTCGCGGCGGACAGCTCCACCGTGCTGGGCGAGCTGCCGGTACTCACCCCGATCGAGCGCGAGCAGGTCCTGGAGGCATGGCAGGGCGCGCGCCGGCCGTACCTGCGCGAGCCGGTGCACCGGCAGATCGCGGCCCAGGCGGCGCGCACCCCACGCACCATCGCCCTGCGGCACGGCGACGACCAGATCACCTATCGCGAGCTGGTCGAACGGGCCGACCGGCTGGCCGGCTACCTGCGGGGTCGCGCGGTCGGGCACGAGGACGTCGTCGCGGTCGGCCTGGAGCGCGGCATCGACACCGTCGTCGCCTTCCTCGCGGTGATGAACGCCGACGCCGCGTTCCTGCCACTGGACCTCGCCCACCCGCCGAACCGGCTCGCGTACCAGCTCGACGACGCGGGGGCCAAGGTGGTGGTCAGCCACAGCCGGGTACGTCACCGCCTCCCCGAGCGCACCGGCTGGGAGCCCGTCTGGCTGGATCTCGACGCCGCCGCCATCGACGCCGCGCCGAAACCCGCCGGGCCGTCGCCGGTCACCGAGTCCTCGCTCGTCTACGTCCTGTACACGGCCGGTTCGACCGGGCGGCCCAAGGGCGTGCTCATCGAACACGGCGCGCTGTCCAACTTCGTCTCCTGGATGACCGGGGTGTTCGAACTCGGACCCGGCGACCAGATGCTGCAGTACGCCGCGGTCAACTTCGACCTGGCCGAGGGCGAGATCTTCTCCGCGCTCACCTCCGGGGCCACCCTCGTGCTCGCCCCGGAGTCGCTGCGCAGCGACCCGAGTTCGCTCTCCGGGCTGATCGAGGCCGAGGGCATCACCTACCTGGGCGCTCCACCGGCGGTCCTGAGCCTCATCCCGCCGGCGGACCACCCGCTGCTGCGCAAGATCCTCGTCGGGGGCGAGGCGTTGCCCGGCGACCTGGTGAACCGCTGGCGCGCCCCCGGCCGCCGCTTCGTCAACGGATACGGCCCCACCGAGATCACCATCGGCTGCAGTTACTACGTCTGCGAACACCGCGAGTGGCGGGGACAGCCCCCCATCGGTCGGGCCATGCCGAACCGCTTCGTCTACGTGCTGGACCGGTTCGACCAGCCCACCCCGATCGGGGTGCCCGGCGAGATCACCGTCGGCGGCGTCGGTCTGGCCCGGGGCTACCTGAACGCCCCCGAGCTGACCGCGGCGCGGTTCGTGCCGAATCCGTTCCGCCCCGGTGAACTCATGTACCGCACCGGCGACCTCGGCATCTGGAGCGAGACCGGCCACCTGCAGTTTCTCGGGCGCATCGACACCCAGGTCAAGCTGCGCGGCGTACGGATCGAGCTGACCGAGATCGAGGCCTGCCTCGCCAGCCATCCGGACGTACGCCGGGCCACCGTCCTGCTCCGTACGGACCTGCCCGGCGGCCCCCGGCTCGTCGCGTACCTGGTTCCCGGCTCCCGGGTGCCCGACGAGGCCGAACTGCGCGCCCACCTCGCCCGTGACCTGCCCGCCAACGTCGTCCCCGGCAGCTACGTCATGCTCGACGAACTGCCCCTGACCACGGTGGGCAAGATCGACCATGCGGCGCTGCCCGCACCACACCTCACCGGCGGCCGCGCCCCCCGCACCGAACCGGAGCGGGTGCTCTGCGAACTCTTCGCCGAGGTGCTCGGGGTGGACGAGATCAGCGTCGACGACAGCTTCTTCGACCTGGGCGGGTACTCGCTGCTGGTGGTGCGGCTGGTGAACCGGGTACGCGAGCGACTCGGCGTCGAGCTGGAGATCCGGACCATCTTCGACACACCGACCGTCGCCGGGATGGCCCACCACCTGACGGGCGACCACGCCGCGGGCCGGCACCCGGTCGACGATGACCAGCCTCCGCCGCTGGTCGCCGTGGAGCCGCTGGCACCGGACGCCGTCGCGGCTGCCGACACCGAGCCGGTACGCGGGCCGGCAAGCGAGCCGGTGACCGGGCCGGTGAGCGAGCCGGACACGGCGGGTGACGGGGCGGCGGCCGAGGCGGCACCGGGGCGCCCGGACCGGCTTCCCCTCTCCTACGCCCAGCGGCGCCTGTGGTTCCTGGCCCAGATGGAGGGCCCGACCGCCACCTACAACGTGCCGATGGCGCTGCGGCTGACCGGGCCGCTGGATCCGCAAGCGTTGCGGGCCGCGCTCGATGACGTGGTGGCCCGGCACGAGGTGCTGCGTACCGTCTTCCCGTCGGTCGACGGCGAGCCGGTGCAGCAGATCATCGCGGACGCCCACGTCCCGCTGGTCCGTCCGGACGTCGCGCCGGAACAACTGCCACAGCTTCTCGCCGACGCCGCCGGTACCGTCTTCGATCTCGCCACCGACCTGCCGATCCGGGCGTGGCTGCTGCCCACCGGGCCGCAGGAGCACGAGCATGAGCACGAGCACGTGCTCATGCTCGTCCTGCACCACATCGCCAGTGACGGCCTCTCCCTGCTGCCACTGCTGACCGACCTGGGCGTCGCCTACACGGCCCGCCGTGGCGGGCAGGCGCCGACCTGGCGACCGCTGCCGATGCAGTACGCCGACCACACCCTGCGCCAACGGGCGCAACTCGGCGACGTCACCGACCCGGACAGCCCGCTGGGCCGCCAGCTCGCCTACTGGAAGCGGACGCTGGCGCAACTACCGCCCGCGCTGCCACTGCCCGCCGACCGGCCCCGCCCCGCCGTCGCCAGCTACCGGGGCGACCTGCTCACCTTCCCGATCGGCGCCGAGCTGCACGCCCGCCTGCTCCACCTGAC
Organism: Micromonospora sp. WMMD1082; assembly: GCF_029626175.1. NCBI lineage: Bacteria > Bacillati > Actinomycetota > Actinomycetes > Micromonosporales > Micromonosporaceae > Micromonospora > Micromonospora sp. WMMD1082. The sequence continues at coordinate 5,296,885 of NZ_JARUBM010000002.1, forward strand.
CCAACGCCACCGGGTCAGCATGTTCATGCTCTTCCAGGCCGCGTTCGCCGCCCTGCTGACCCGCCTCGGTGCGGGCACCGACATTCCGGTGGGCGCACCCACCGCCGGCCGGCCCGAGGCCGAACTCGACGCGCTGGTCGGCTTCTTCGTCAACACCCTGGTGCTGCGCACCGACACCGCCGGGGATCCCAGCTTCGGTGAGCTGCTCACCCGGGTACGCGACACCGATCTCGCGGCCTTCGCCCACCAGGACCTGCCGTTCGAACTGCTCGCCGAGGCGCTCAATCCGCCGCGTACCGCCGCGCACCACCCCCTGTTCCAGGTGGTGCTCCAGGTCAACAGCGGTGGCGCGGGCAGCCTGCCCCCGCTGGGCGACGTCACCGTGACCGCGGAACTGGTCGACCTGCACGTGGCCAAGTTCGACCTGGTGCTCGGCGCGGAGGAGAGCTACGCCGACGGCCGGCCGGCCGGCATCCTCGGCTCGTTCGAGTACGCCACCGACCTGTTCGACCGGGACACCGTGCACCGGCTGGCGCTCCGGCTGGTCCACCTCCTCGACTCCGTCAGCCGTGATCCGGCGCAGCCGCTGGACGCCATGGACCTGTTCCTGCCGGGGGAACGCGACCAGGTTCTCGAGGAGTTCAACCGCACCGGCCATCCGGTCCCCGACGCGGTCCTGCCCGACCTCTTCGAGGCACAGGTGGACCGCAGTCCCGGTGCCCCCGCCGTCGTCGCGGACACGGGTACCGTCAGCTACGCGGCGCTGGACGAGGCCGCGAACCGGCTCGCGCACCAGCTCATCGCGCACGGGGTCACGCCCGCGGCGATCGTCGCGGTCGCGATTCCCCGTCGGGTCGAGCTGATGGTCGCCCTCTACGCCGTACACAAGGCCGGCGCGGCCTACCTACCGTTGGAGATCGACCACCCCGCCGAGCGACTGCGGTACGCCGTCCGCCACAGTCGCCCGACCGTCGTCCTGACCACCAGCGACGTCAAGCTGCCCGATCTCGACGTACCGGTCGTGGCCCTCGACGACCCACGGATCCGCACCGAACTGGCCAGCCGCCCCGCCACCCGCCCGGCGCGCACCCTGCACACCCGGCACCCCGCGTACGTGATCTACACCTCCGGCTCGACCGGGCAGCCGAAGGCGGTCGTGGTGTCGCACCACGCGATCGTCAACCGGCTCTGCTGGATGCAGCACCACCACCCCCTCGGGGCCACCGACCGGGTGCTACAGAAGACACCGGCAGGATTCGACGTGTCGGTACCGGAGTTCTTCGGGCCGCTGCAGGTGGGCGCCGCGCTCGTGCTCGCCGCACCGGGGGAGCAGGCCGACCCGGGCCGCCTTGCGGCCCGCATCCGCGAGGGCGGGGTCACCGTCGTGCACTTCGTACCGTCGATGCTGCGGGCGTTCCTGGCCGAGCCCGCCGCGGCGACCTGCACCGGTCTGCGGCGGGTCTTCGTCAGTGGCGAGGAGCTTCCGGCCGTGGTGCAGCGCCGCTTCCACCAGCTCCTCGATGCGGAACTGCACAACCTGTACGGCCCGACGGAGGCAACCGTCGAGATCACCGCATGGCACTGCCACCCCGGGGACGCCGGACCGGTACCGATCGGACGACCGGTCTGGAACAGCCGCCTCTACGTCCTCGACGGCCACCTGAACCCGCTACCGATCGGCGTCACCGGCGAGCTGTACCTCGCCGGCCGCCAGCTCGCCGACGGTTACCAGCGGCAACCGGCCCTGACCGCCCAGCGATTCCTGCCCGACCCGTACGGCCCCGCCGGTGCCCGGATGTATCGCAGCGGTGACCTCGCCCGGTGGCGGACCGACGGCGCACTGGAGTTCATGGGCCGCGCGGACGACCAGATGAAGATCCGTGGCCTGCGCATCGAACCCCAGGAGGTGGAGGAGGCACTCACCCGGCACACCGGCGTCGCGCACGCCGCTGTCGCGGCCCGACCCGCACCGGACGGCGGTGCCCAACTCATCGGCTACCTGGTGCCGGACCCGGCGACGGAACCCGTGATGCACCGCCTGGCAACGCTGCGCGCCGCCGAGTCACTGCCGTGGCAGCCGCTCCCCGACGGCACCGTCGTCGCGGCACCGGACCGGGCCACCGCGACCTTCCTGCACCGGGAGCTGTTCGAGGACGGCGCGGTGTCACCGGCACGGCTCGACCTGCCGCCCGGCGCGTGTGTCTTCGACGTCGGCGCGCACGTCGGCATGTTCAGCCTCGCCCTGCACCGCGCGTACCCGGACGCCGTGACGTACGCCTTCGAGCCGGTGCCCGCGCTGCACGAGATGCTGGAGGTCAACACCACCCTGTACGGGGTGCCGGCGCGGACCTTCGCCTACGGGCTCGGCGAGACCGACGGCGAGGTCGACTTCACCTACTACCCGCACCTGTCGGTGATGTCCGGCCGGTACGCGGACACCGTGGCCGACGCCCGCATCGTCGAGGCGTACGAAGGGGTGTCGGCGGACAGTCCGGACAGTCCCCACTGGCGTGAGCTGCTCGACGAGCGGCTGCGGCCGGAGCGGCTCACCGTCGCGCTGCGGACCCTCTCCGCCGTCCTCGACGAGACTGCCGTGCCGCGAGTCGACCTACTCAAGATCGACGTCGAGCGCGGTGAACTCGACGTGCTGCGCGGGATCCGCGACGAGCACTGGCCGCTGATCCGGCAGGTGCTGGTGGAGACCGACGACACCGATGGCCGCGCCGACGACCTCACCGCGCTGCTCATCCGCCACGGGTTCGCGGTCACCCGGCGCACGCCGGCACTGCTCGCGGGCACCGGGCTGGTCAGCCTGCACGCGGTTCGCCCCGAGGACCCGCCGCCGTCGCCACGACCGGCGCAGGTCGGGTGTCCCCGGTCGGAGGCGGAGTTCGTCGCCGACGTGCGGGACGAGACCCGCCACGTACTGCCGGAACACCTGGTGCCCCAGCGCTTCGTCCTGCTCGACCGGCTGCCGCTGTCGACGAACGGCAAGCTCGACCGGTCCCGGCTGCCCGAGCCCGGCCGGGGCGGGGGTACGGGGCGGGCACCCCGCACCCGCGAGGAGGAGATCGCCTGCGGCGTCGTCGCGGACCTGCTGCGCCTGGACCGGGTCACCATCGACGACAACTTCTTCGACCTGGGCGGCCACTCACTGCTGACGGTCCAACTGGTCAACCGGATCGCCGCGGCGACCGGGCGGCAGCTCAGCGTCCGGTCGGTCTTCGTCACCCCCACCGTCGCCGGGCTGCTCTCCGGCGGACCCGAGCACGGCGGTCTCGACGTCCTGCTGCCGCTGCGCTCCACCGGCAGCCGGGAGCCGCTGTTCTGCGTCCACCCGTTCACCGGTCTCAGCTGGGGCTACGCGGGGCTCGCCCGGCACCTGGGGCCCGACCGGCCGCTGTACGGCCTTCAGTCACCCCTGCTCACCGATCCGGACGCGGCGGCACGGGACATCGCGGCCCTGGCCGAGGAGTATCTCGGGCAGATCCGCGCGGTCGCGCCCCGGGGGCCGTACCACCTGCTCGGCTGGTCGTTCGGCGGACTGGTGGCCCAGGAGATCGCGGTGCGGCTGCGCGAGCGGGGCGAGCAGGTCGGCGTCCTGGCGCTACTCGACGCCTACCCGGTGCCGCAGCAGGGCGCGGCCGCGCAGCCGCCCACCCCGGCCGAGGTGCTCGGCGTGCTCACCGGCGACCCCGAGCTGAGCCGGACCGATTCCGCACTGTCCGCGTTGCCCGACGACGAGGAACTCGCCCGGCTGGTACGCGGGGCCAACCCCGCGCTGGCGCAGCTGCGGACCGGTGAGATCGCCGCGCTCGCCCGCGCCGCCGCGAGTCACCTCGACGCGATGCGCCACCACGTGCCCCGCCGCTACGACGGCGAGGTCCTCTTCGTCACCGCCACCGAAGGACGACCCGAGGACGCGCCCACGGCGGACACGTGGCAGCCGTACGTCGGCGGCGGACTGGCACGGATCGACGTCGCGGCGACACACTGGACGATGACCGAGCCCGCGCCGCTGGCGGAGATCGGCGAGGTGCTCCGGCAGCGACTCGGCGACGGGTGAGACGACCGGACCAACGTCCACCCCGGGGGTCGCCGGACCGCCCGGGGTGGACCTGCACCGCCGGGGGTGGGCGGTCACCGCGCCGGAGGCACCACCACGGTGGCCTCGGCGGTGACCGCGACGACGGGTGGGTCCAGCGGGCGGGCCGAGGTGACCCCCCGTTCGGGCTCGGCCCGGCAGAGCACCGAGCAGGTCAGGGCGACCGTACGGGACCGGGTGCGGACCCGGGTCACCGTGCCGGCGAACTCGACCACGTCGCCGGCACGGATCGGAGCGTGGAACTCGACGGCCCGGTAGCCGGCGAGCAGCCCCTCGTCGCCGTCGGTGCGGATGGCGAGTTCGGTGACCGCGTCACCGAAGCCGGCCAGCGCGTACGCGCCGTTGACCAGGTCGCCCGCGTAGCGGACGTCGGACCGGGAGACGTAGCGCCGGTGCGTCACGGTCACGCCGAGACGGGGATCGTCGTCGGAGCTGCTCACCGTGGGGTGCCTTCCGTCAGGTCGCCGTCCAACTGCGCCACCACCAGGCGGGCCAACAGCTCGCCGGTGGGTTGCTGGAAGAACGCGGCGGCGTCCACCTCGACCTCGAAGACCAAGTTGGTGCGGTTCACCAGCCGGATCAGGGCGAGGCTGTCGGCGCCCAGCTCGAACAGGTTCGCCGTGGGATCGATCTCGTGTCCGGGCAGGACGGCCGCGATGACCTCGTCGCGCAGGAGGGCCGCGACCGGCTCGTGCAGCGAAGCGTCGCTCATGCCGGCTCACCGGCCAGACCGAGTTCGCCGACGAGTTGGGCCTGCTGCGCCACCGTCGGATGCTCCAGCAGCTCGATCAGCGGCACGGGGCCGCCCAGCACCTGCGAGAGCCGGGCCGAGAGCTGCTGCAGCATCAGGGAGTGCCCGCCGAGGTCGAAGAAGTTGTCGTCGACGTACGCGGGTGCCCGGCCCAGCAGTTCGGTCCACGCGCCGGCGATGACCTGCTCGGTGGGGCCGGACGGCGGTCGGGAGTCGGATCCGCCGTCGGTGGTGGGTGTGGGCAGCGCGGCCCGGTCGACGCGTCCGTCCACGGTGTGGGGAAGGCCGGGCAGCACGGTCAGCCCCGGGACGGCGAAGCTCGGCAACCGCTGACCCAACCACTGCCGCACCTGCTCCGGGTCGACCGTCTCGGCCAGCACCAGGTACGCGTGCGGGGTGCCGTCCGGTGTGGTGACCGTCGTGGCGTCCCGTACGCCGGGAAGCTGGACGAGCAGGTCGGTGATCTCGCTCGGGTGCAGCGGTACCCCGCGCAGGACGGTCCGGTCGGCGGCCGGGCCGGCGAGTTCGACCGTGTCGTCCGCGCGGAGCCGGGCGTACCAGTCGGTCGGCTCGGCCGGCCCCGGACCGTCGGCGGCCCGCAGGTGCAGGGTGCCGAAGGCGCCCTGCGGCAGCGGACGGCCCGACGGGTGTGCCGTCCACGCCCGCAGCGGGGCGAGCGGCCGGCCGGCGCCGACCCGTTCCCGGCCGACGGACAGCCGGCCCAGCGTCGCCAGGCCGCCGCCGGGGCGTAGGCAGCCGTACCAGACCAGGCCGGCCCGGGCGGCGAGGCGCTCGGCGGCGGCACGGTGCAGGTCACCGACGGCCAGCAGGGCACAGCCATCCGGGGCCCGCCAGCCGGCGGGGAGCCGGGCCAGCAGCGCGGTGGTCGCGCTGACGAGGCCCGGTCGCAGCCGGTCCACCAGCGCGGCGAGGTCGGTGCCGCCGCCGGGGACCCGGGTCAGCTCGGCCCCGGTGGCGTCGGCCAGCCCGGCGTCGACGTCGGCCAGGGCGCTGCCGGGTGGCGCGGTGCTCAGCAGCCGGCCGACGGGACCGACGAGAGCGGCGGCGGCCGGGATCGTCGCGCGGGGTGCAGCGTCGCCGGGGGTGTGCGGCGGCTTTGCACCGGTGGTGGACGGTGCCGTGCCGTCGTGTCCGGTGGAGGTCACGGGCAGCGCGGTGACCGGGGTGTCGACATCGGCGACGACGGCGGCGACCAGCGCCCAGAACTGTCCGGCGAGCGTCTCGACGGTCGACTCGTCGAAGATGTCGTCGTTGTACGGCCACTGCGCGCCGAGCCGTACCCCGTGCAGGATGTTGACGCCGAGGTCGTACTCGGTGCCCTCGGAGCGCAGCGGGAACGGCTCCCCGCGCAGACCGCTGGGGGACAGGGGCAGCCCGGGGCCGGCGTCGGCCAGGTACGAGTAGGAGACCTGGTACAGCGGTGGCACGCCGGCCTCGCGGACCGGGTTGACGGCCCGCACCACCCGTTCGTACGGCAGCTCCTGCCGGGCGTACGCGGCCAGGGCGCGGGTGTGCTCGCGGGCGATGACCTGCCGTGCCGTGTCGGTGTCCCGTACCTGCGACCGCAGGGGCAGCACATTGACGAAGTAGCCGATGAGGTTCTCCGTCTCCGGGTGGGCCCGCTCGCTCTTGGGCACCCCGACGACGATGTCCTCCTGGCCGCTGTACTGCCACAGCAGGATGCGGTAGCAGGCGAGCAGCAGGACCGACGGGGTGGTACGCCACGACCGCGCGGCCTCGTGCACCCGCTCGCCCAGCCCTTCGGGCGCGGTGCCGTAGTAGAACCGCCCGGAGCCCTCGTGCCGGGCGGGACGGGGCCGGGTGGTGGGCATGGCCAGTTTGTGCGGCGCGTCGGCGAGGTGCCGCTGCCAGTAGTCGAGCAGCCGGTCCAACCGTTCCCCGTCGAGGCGGTCGCGTTGCCAGACGGCGAAGTCGGCGTACTGGATCGGCAGGGTGGGCAGCGGCGGCGCGCTGCCGTACGCGGCGGCCTCGTACCGGTTCCACAGATCGCGGAGCAGGATCGCCCGGGATGGCATGTCGGCGACGGCCACGTGCTGGTTGACGACGAGGACGTGGTCGTCGGCGGCGAGCCGGTAGACGCGTACCCGCAGCGGGGGCTGCGTCGCGAGGTCGAAGCCGGTGAGCGCCTCGGCGCTGGCCCGCTCGGCACAAGTGGCGGGGTCGGCGCCGGTCAGGTCGACCAGCTCGAAGTCCACGGTGCGCACGGGCAGGATCCGTTGCGTGGGCGCGCCGTCCACGGTCGTGACGACGGTGCGCAACGAGTCGTGCCGGGCGGCGAGGTCGGCGCAGGCGCTGCGGAGGGCGGTCAGGTCCAACGGTCCACGCAGGCGGCTGGCGGTGGGGAAGGCGAAGATGTCGCGGCGCTGGTAGAGCTGTTCGAGATACCAGAGCCTCTCCTGCGCGTAGGACAGGGGAACGGGTGCGTCGGGGTCGGCTCGGGGGGCCAGTGGCGCGGCGCTACGAGGTGGCTCGGCGCGGGCGCGGAGCACTCGTTCCAGCGCCCTGCGGCGCTCGGCGGGTAGGTGCGCGAATCGCCGTTGGATCGCTTCCGCGTCGGACTCCGTGGTCATGCGTCGCCTCCGATATTCGGCCTTGACTCAGGATATAACTACAGTCAATAGTTGAGTTGTTGTTCGGTTGATCGGGAGGGTGCGGGTGGACACCGAAAACCTGACCGGCGGCACCGGAGACGACCAGGTTCTGCACCGGTTGCGCGATGAGTGCTACGGGGTCGTGCTTCCCGGCGTACCGGTGTCCGCCGACGACGACCTGTTCGAGATCGGCGGCGACAGCGTCATGCTGATCCGGCTGGTGGCCATGGCCCAGCTCACCTTCGGCGTCGAGGTCGACGCCCTGAGCTACTTCCAGCGCCCCACGCTCGCCACGCTCGCCACCGAGGTACGGCGGCAACTGGCTCCGCAGGCCGTCGACGAGCACCTCCTCGACGACGTGCTGGCCAGGGTGGAATCGATGACCGACGACGAGGTGCAGCGCCTGCTCGACGGCGCGGGACCGTGACGAGGGGGCAACCATGCGGCTGACCGGCAAGGTCTGCCTGATCAGCGGCGGCACCGCGGGCATCGGCCTGACCACCGCCCAGACGTTCACCCGGCACGACGCACGGGCCGTCGTCGTGACCGGCCGCGACCCCGAGCGTGGCGCCGCCGCGGTCGAGAGGCTCGGCGGGACCGCCTGGTACCTGCCCCAGGACGTGGTCGACGAACACCGCTGGGACGAGGTCGTCGACGCGGTCGTGGCCCGTTACGGACGCCTCGACATCCTGGTCAACAACGCCGGCTGGATCGGCGACGACCAGGCGCAGGACATCGAGGAGGTCGAACTCGACCAGTGGCGGCGTATCCTCGCCGTCAACCTGGACAGCGTCATGCTCGGCTGCCGCGCCGCGGTACGCGTGATGGGGACCAGGGGAGGCGGCAGCATCGTCAACGTCTCCAGCACCGCCGGACTCATGTCCACCCCGCTGTTCACCGCGTACGGTGCGGCGAAGGCCGCGGTCACCCAGCTGACCAAGTCGGTCGCGGTCCACTGTGCCTGGCGCCGGTACGGCATCCGGTGCAACTCGGTGCACCCCGGACTCGTCGAGACCGAACTCGGCGACCAGGTGCTCGCCCTCTTCGACCCGGACGTGGACCGGGCCCGTGCCGCGTACCTGGCCCGGGTGCCGATGGGTGAACTCGGTACGCCCGACGACGCGGCAGCCGCGATCCTCTATCTCGCCAGCGACGAGTCCCGGCACGTGACCGGCACCCAGCTCGTGGTCAGCGGCGGCCTGGGCGTCTGAGACGTCAAGGGGTGATCTGACTCTTCAGCAGCCGCTGCACCAGGTCGGCGTCACCGCTGATCAGATGCTTCCCCGCCGCGATCGGCAGCCGCTGCCAGAGCAGGAGCAGCACCTGCTCGGCCGGCCCCCGCAGCACTGCCACCGGATCGTCCGCCGCGGTCGCGGCCGGGCCGCTGACCGTCGGCACCCGGCCGTCCGAGGGGGACAGCACCCACCGGTGCCCGGTGTCGGGCAGTTCCACCGCCACCGGGCCGGTCAGCGCGGCCACCGGCTTGCCGTCCCAACGGTGGCCCACCGCCAGCATCACCCGCAGCACCTCGTCCACACCGTCGGCGGCCAGCAGGTCCGGCACCGGTCGCACCTCGCCGAGCGCCTGGTCGGCGTCCCGGCCGTGGATCGTGGTCTCGTGCAACTGCCGGCGGAACCAGAAGTCGGCGGTGCGTGGCACGGTGCTGAAGTTCCAGCACGGCGCGTGCGGATCGGTCTCCGCCAGCTCGCGCAGCAACAGGTCCGCCCCGGCGCGGTACCAGTCCGCGGGCGCCACGTCCTCGTCCGGCTTCGGTACCTGCCGGGCCCGCTTGCCGGTGCGGATGTTCTCCGCTGCCCACCGGTGGATGCCGCCGAGGTGACCAACCAGATCCCGCAGTTGCCAGTGGCGGCTCACCCGCACTGGCAGCGACAGGTCAGCCTTGCGGGCGATCGCCTCGAACGCGGCCATCTCCGCCGCCAGCGGTTCGAGGTAGTCCCGTGCCGCCAGGGGCAGCGGTGTCGACTCCATCGTCAGTTCACCCTTCTCCGGTCAGGCGGTCACCCGCCAGGCGCAGCGTATCGAGGCGTTTACAGAATGCGAAGCGGACGAGTCCCCTGCCCCGGCCCGGGTCGGCGTAGAAGCGGGAGGCCGGGATCGCCGCCACGCCCCGGCTGCGGATCAGGTCGGTGCAGTAGGCGACGTCGTCGTCCGGGCACCGGCCGAGAAGGAAGTACGTCCCCTCGTTCTCGGCCAGCGTCAACGGGGTGCGTTGCAGGTAGTCCCGCAGCACCGCCCGCCGCTGGGCGTACTGGGCGCGCAGCAGGTCGTAGTAGCCGCTCGCCGGGGCCTCGCCCAGCATTGCGGCCGTCGCCAGTTGCAGCGGGGTCGCCGGCGCGAACGTCACGAACTGCTTGACCGCGCGCAGCGCCGCGGTCAGCGCCGGTGGGGCGACGGCCCAGCCGACCCGCCACCCGGTCGCCGAGAAGGTCTTCGACACCGACGAGATGGTCACCGTACGGTCCCGGCACGCCGGCACCTCGGCGACCGGAAGGTGCGCCACACCATCGAAGGTCAGGTGCTCGTAGGTCTCGTCCGAGACCAGGTAGGCGTCGTACCGGTCGGCGAGCTCGCCGAGCAGCGCCAGTTCCGAGTGGCGCAGCACCCGGCCGGCCGGATTCCACGGCGTGTTGAGGAAGACCAGCCGGGTACGGGGGGTGAACGCCTCGGTCAGCCGCTGCGGGTCCAGCCGGAAGTCGGGGAAACCGCAGGAGACGTAGCGTACCGTCGCCCCGGCCGCGGTCACGCTGGGCGGATACTGTTCGTAGAAGGGCTCCAGCACGATCGCCTCGTCGCCCGGTTCGAGTAGCCCGATGGCGGCGCACCAGATCGCTTCGCTGGCACCGGCGGTCACCGTCACCTCGGTCTCCGGATCGACCTGGCGACCGTAGCGCCGCAGCAGGTCGGCGGCGACCGCCTGGCGCAGCGCGGGCACGCCGATGCTGAGGCTGTACTGGTGCCCACCCTTGCGGACCGCCTCGTCGGCGGCGGCCAGCAGCGCGGCGGGCGGGCCGAAGTCCGGCGCCCCCTGTGCCAGGTTCACCGCCTGCTGTCGCGCCGCCAGCTGACTCATCGCGGTGAAGATCGAGGTCCCGTACGGGCGCAGGTCGCTGCGGAGCAGGGTCACGCCGGCACCTCCGGCTGCGCCTGCGCGGCCGGGCAGGCGGGGACGGCGGCGAAGATCCGCCCACCGTTGAGGATCCCGCGCGGGTCGAGTGCCTGCTTGAGCAGCCGCATTGTCGCGATCTCCGCCGGACGGCGGGAGTAGGCCAGGTACGGTTCCTTCTCGAAGCCGATGCCGTGTTCGGCGGAGATCGATCCCTGGTAGCGCTCCACATTGCGGTAGACGATGTGCTCCACCTCCGACTTGCGCCTGCGGGTGGTCTCGCCGGTGACGACCGCGATGTGCACGTTGCCGTCGCCCAGATGCCCGAACACCTGCAGCGTCACCTGCGGCCACAGCTCGCGCAACTCGCGGTCGACCCTGGCCAGGTAGGTCTCCAGGCAGGTGGCGGGCAGGCTCACGTCGAAACCGAAGAGCGGCAGCTCGCCACCGAGGATGAGCGACGGGATCCGCTCCCGTACCGCCCACAGGGCCGCCACCTCGGCCGGCTCCAGACCGACGGCGGACTCGGCGATCAGGTCGTCGCAGGCGTCCAGGGCGGCGACGAACCGCTCGGTGTCGCCGGTCGGATCCGAACCCTGCATCTCCACCAGCGCGTAGACCGGGTACCGGCCGGTCAGCGGCGTACGCACCGTGTCCCGCAGCGGCAGGATCAGCTGGTACGCCTCGTCCCAGATCGCCTCGAACGCGCTGATCGAGCCCGGCATCGCCGCGCGGAGCCGGCCCAACAGCGCGAGCGCCGCGTCGACGCCGGGCAGCCCGCAGAAGGCCACGTAGCGGGTCCGGGGCAGCGGCTGTAGGCGCAGCACCGCGCGGGTGATCACGCCGAGCGTCCCCTCCGAGCCGATGAAGAGGTGCTTGAGGTCGTACCCGGCGTTGTTCTTGACCAGCTTGTGCAACCCCGGCAGCGTGGTGCCGTCGGCGAGGACCGCTTCGACGCCGAGCACCAGATCCCGCGTCATGCCGTAGCGCAGCACCCGGTTGCCACCCGCGTTGGTGGCCAGACAGCCACCGATCGTGCACGAACCGCGCGACGCGAGGTCCAGCGGGAACATCAGTCCGTGCCGCTCGGCGGCCTCCTGCACCTGCTGCAACGTCGCACCCGCCTGAACCGTCATCGTCGCGCCGACCACGTCGATCTCCTCGATCGCGGTCATCCGTTCCAGCGAGAGCACCACCTCGTGCGCGTCCGGCACTCCGCCACCCACCAGTCCGGTCATCCCGCCCTGCACCACCACCGGCTGACGCCGGCGATGGCACTCCGCCAGGACGGCCGCCACCTCGGCGGTGCTCGCCGGACGGGCCACCACCGTGGGCGCGCCGACCCGGTCGCTGCCCCACAGGTCCTGCGCGTACCGCCCACCGATCGCGTCGCCGAGCAGCACGTGCTCGGCGCCGACGAGGCCGGTCAGTCGCTCTGCGATGCTCATCGGGTCCTCCTCAGGCCGGCGAGGTGCTGGTAGGCGGAGATGTGCGCGAGACTGGTCCGTACGTGCACGACGACGGGGCCACGGTGGGCCAGGGCCTTCGACAGCACCGGCTCCACCTCGGCATCCGTACCGATGGTCAGGCCCAGCGCCCCGTACGCGTGGGCGAGCAGCGCGAAGTCGGGGTTGGTCAGGTCGGTCCCGGCGACCCGTCCCGGGTAGGCGCGCTCCTGGTGCTGGCGGATCGTGCCGTAGCTGCCGTTGTCCGCGACCACGATCACCACCCGGGCGCGGTACCGGACCGCGGTGGCGAGTTCTGTCCCGGTCATCAGGAAGCCCCCGTCGCCGACGAAGACCACGGTGGGCTCCCCCGGGCGGCGCAGGGCGGCCGCCACGCCGGCCGGGACGCCGAAGCCCATCGCGCTGGACCCGATGCCCAGCAGCCGGCCACCGTCGGCGACCCGGTGGTAGCGATGCACCCATGAGGTGAAGTTGCCCGCGTCGACCGTCACGGTGCCGCGTCCCGAGGTCAGTTCGCCGAGGGCCGCGACGACCTGGCCGAAGACGACCCCGTCGGAGGCGGTGACCGGGTGCCACCGGGCCTGCTCCGCCTCGTGGCCGGCGAGTTGCCGGAGCCAGCCGTCGTCGGCCGGGGCGCGCGGTGGTGCGGCGGCGAGCTGCTCCAGGAAGGCGGTGGGGGAGCAGGCGTACGCCAGCCGGGGCTGGTAGGCCCCGCCCGGCACGGTCGCGTCCGGGTACACGTGCACCAGTGCGGTGGCCGGGTCGGGCAGCGTGTACCGCTGGGTGCTGACCGCGTCGAGCCGGGTGCCGACGGCCAGTACGAGATCGCTCCGCCCGATCAGGTCGCGCTGTCGCGGTGGGGTGGCCAGGTTCAGGTGCCCGGCGTACAGCGGGTCGGTGTTGTCGAACAGGTCCTGCCGCTTGTTGGTCACCAGCACCGGCAGGCGGTGCCGGCGGGCGGCCTCGCGTAGCGCGCGCCGGCCCTGCGGGCTGTCCAGCCGGCCGCCGGCGACCAGTACCGGCCGTTCGCTCCCGGTCAACAGGGCCAGTGTCCGGTCCACCGCCCCGGCCGGTGGCCGGGCGGGTTCGGTCACCACCGGTGCGCCGCCGACCGACGGCGGCACCGGCTCGGCGAGCACGTCCTCCGGTACGACGAGGACGGCCGGTCCGGGCACCCCGCCGCGCGCGGCGGCGAGGGCACGGGCGGTGAACTCGGCGACGTGGCGGGGGTGCCCGACGGTGAACACGCCCCGGGACATCCCGGCGAAGGCGGCCTGGTGGTCGAGTTCCTGGAAGGACCGCCGCCCCCGTTCGGCGGTGCGGACGTCGCCGACGATCAGCAGCAGCCCGGTGGCGTCGAGGTCCGCCGAGTGCACCGCGATGGCGGCGTTCGTCGCGCCCGGACCGCGGTTGACCAGCACCACCCCGGGCGTTCCGGTGAGCTTCGCGTCGGCCAGCGCCATGAACGCGGCCCCACCCTCGTGCCGGCAGGTGACCAGGTCGATGCCGGCACCGGCGAGCCGGTCCAGCACCGGCAGGAAACTCTCGCCCGGTACGCAGAAGACCCGGTCCACGCCGTGTGCCCGCAGCGTGGCGAGGAGCCGGTCGGCGGCCATCGCCGGTGGGTCCTCGGTCACCGGGCGACCTGGACGTCGCGGTCGGGTCGGGTCAGCTGCCCCGTGCGGGCCTCGGGCGGGTAGACGATCGTCGCCTCGTCGAAGGTCTGCCCGAACCGCTGGTACTGCATCAGGACGATCGGTGGTGGGCTGTGGTGCCAGTGCTCCTCGTCCCGGCGGAACCGCACCGGGCCACGCCACGTGTCGAACTCGTGGGTCTCCAGCGCGTCGATCAGGGCGTCGCGGCTCAGCTCGGTGGCGGCGTCGGCGGCCTGACCGAGGATCGTGACGTCGGTGAAGGCGTTCAACGCGTTGTCCGGTGGGAACGAGCCGAAGCGTTCGGCGTAGCGCTGGGTGAACCAGCGACCGATCTCGGCCAGGCCGGGCCAGGACGGCCGGTACAGCAGGGCCGGCCAGACGACGTGGTTGCCGACCTCGCCGGCGAGCCGCCAGTAGTCCTCGGACCGCATCGGGAAGGGGAAGAGGACCACCAGCATCGGTCCGGGCAGCAGCCCGACCTCCGCCGCCTGTTGGATGATCATGTAGTTGGTGCGGACGACACCGCCGTTGATGAGTACGTCCGGCGCGAAGTCCTTGACCGCCCGCAGCTGGTCGCGTACGTCGTAGGTGCTGTCCTGCGGGAAGTCGAAGCGGAGCACCTCGACGCCGCGCGCGGTCAGCTCGTCGGCGATGGTGTCGGCGTTCATCAGGCCGAAGACGGTGTCCGCGGCCAGGATCCCCGCCCGGCGGACGCCCTGTTCGACGAGCAGGTCCGCGATCATCGGAGCCCGGTCGGCGATGGTGAAGTAGGTGCGGAACAGCGTACGGCGGTGCTGCTGGGTGAGCGTGCTGTGCCCGTTCTCCACGAACAGCGGTACGCCGAAGAGTTCGGCGGCCGCCGACACCCCGGGTGCGGTCCGCAGGTGCCACTGCCCGATGACCGCGTGCACCTGGTCCACGAGCGCGAGTTTCGCCAGCGCGCCGACCGCGCTGCGCTGCATGATCTCGCCCTCCTCCAGGGGCTGGTCGTTCTGCAGCACCAGTCGCACCGGCAGGCCACCACGCACGCCGCCACGCCCGTTGAGGTACTCCGCGCCGAGGCAGGCCGCCCGGGTGATGAGTTCGCCGGCGGTGGCGTCACCGGGGCCGGTGACGGGCGTCAGCAGGCCGATGGTGAATGCCTCGTTCGCCTCCGCCGAGGGCTGGTTGGTGGCCGCGATCAGCGCGGCCGCGCGAGACTGGGGGGTGGTCACGATGGTCCTCCCGGGTGCCGGTGTCGTGGTATGTGCGGGTCACGAGCGTCGGAGGGGGGTGAGGTCCCGGGCCAGGCGGGCCGGGTCCAGGCCGTAGTCCTCGGCGCGGTAGCGGTAGGCGCCAGTGCTGTACTGCGGGTGGGCCGCGAGGTAACGGCGCATCGCCGTCTCGGCCGGCCCGTCCAGCCCGACGCCGAGCTGGTCGCAGATGCCGCGCATGGTGGCGATCGGGTCGCGGACCAGGGCGGTGTACTCCGCCTCGATCAGTTGCGCCGTCGGGGGCAGGGCCGTCCGGTCGCGGGCGAAGCGGCGCAGCCCGGTGGTGACCGCGGACGACCACTGTCGACCGATCTCGTGCCGATCGACCGCGTCCGAACGGGCGCCGCGTACCGTCTCGCAGAGCAGGCAGGTGGAGACGACGGCGACGGCGGGATCACGGTGCAGCACCACGATCCGCGCGTCGGGGTAGACCCGGACCAGGTCCGGCAGGTGCCACAGGTGGAACGGGCACTTGAGCACCACGTCCCGGCCCGGGCGGCGCCACAGGATCGCCTGCACCTGGCGCCGGTGGTCACGGTACGCCGCCAGCATGCCGGTCTCGTCGAGCCAACGGTCGTACGAGGGCACCCGGTACCGCATCCCGTAGACCATGCTGGCGAAGGCGTTGCCGGTGAGTCGGTGGCACTCGTCGGGGCGCCGCGCGTCGAGGAAGTGCATCGAGCGCAACAGCGGGGCGACGGTGTAGTACTCGTCCACGTACCCCTGTGCCCGGTCCGCGAGGTCGTGCTCGCTCGCGCCGGGGTCGCTGACCGGCAGCATCAGCTCCCACAGCGCGGGTGCCCGCAGCGCGGGGTGCTCGGTGAGCAGGTTCTGGACGAGTGTGGTGCCGGTGCGCAGCAGCCCGGTGACGAAGATGGGCCGCCGCAGCGGAACCTTGCCGACCTCCGGCACCTCCGCGTGCAGCCGGTGCACCGCCGCGCGCAGCCGCAGCGCCGTGACCAGGCCGGCGTGCACCGCCGCCGCACCGCGCGGGTGCAGCCGGGCCTCGTCGCGCAACGCCTCGGCGAGCCGGTACAGGCCCTGCTGATGGGGAGCCTGCGGGTCGGCGGGCAGGCCGGCCTCGGCGAGCATCGCGGCCGGGTCGAGGGTGAGCTGTGTGGTCATCGGATCACCCCGTTGCGAGCCAGGAACGGGCAGGCGGCAGCGTCCTGGCCGGCCGTCGCGCTCTCGCGGGACCAGGCGGCGAACTCGGCCAGGAAGACCTTGGCGACGGCATGTTCCTCCTCCGGGAACCGGTACGCCCCGTGCGGGGTGACGAAGAGACCGGGCACCTCCCACAGGGGACTGTCGGGTGGTAGGGGCTCCACGTCGTGGACGTCGAGTACCGCGCCGCGCAGACGGCCGGCACGCAGCGCGGCGACGAGGGCGCCGCTGTCGAGGGTGTCGGCCCGGCCGACGTTGACCACGACGGCGTCGGCCGGCAGCGCCTCGATCACCTGACGGTCGACGAGGCCCCGGGTGCTCGGGTCGCTCGGCAGGGTGCTGACGAGGTGGTCGGTGTCGGCCGCGGCGGCCCGCAGCAGGTGCGGCGGCAGGACCGCGTCCGCCAGCGGCGACGGCCGGGCGGTACGGGTCACCGCGGTGACCCGTACGCCGAACGGGGCCGCCAGCTCGGCGATCGCCGAGCCGATGCGGCCCAGACCGAGCAGCAGCAGCCGCGACCCGGCCACCAGCCGTGCGTCCGGCGGCGACCAGCGCCGTTCGTGCTGCTGGTCGCGGAGCCGGGGCGCGTCCTTGGCCAACGCCAGGACCGCCATCCAGGCGAATTCCGCCACGGCGCGGACCGGGACGGTGGCGGAGGTGGTGACGCGCAGCCCCGGCGCCATGCCGGCGGCGGCCAGGTGGTCGGTGCCGGTGCCGGTCAGGTGCAGCCAGGACAGCCGCGGGCAGCGGCCCAGCAGGCCGTCGGGGAGGCGGTTGGCGACCAGGACGTCGATGGTCTCTGGTCGTGGCGGGTCGACCCGCACGTCGGGCGCGACGTCGACGCGTACCGACGGGTGGGCCGCCCGCAGGGCCCGGGCGATGGCCGGACCCATGCTCGGGTGGTAGACGCAGACGCGGGGGCTCATACCGTCAGCGGTTCCACGGTCGCGGCGTGCGTGCCGACCCGTTCGGCGGCGAGGGCGTCGGCGACGACGCTCAGGGGCTGGTCCGTGCTGCGGGCCCGGGTGATGACCTCGGTCGTGTTGCCCCGGATGATCGTGGCGACGGTTTCGAACAGGCCGGCGACCAGACTGTCCGGGTCGGCGCACCTGCCTACCGAGTCGGTCAGCAGCAGGCCGGTCACGGCCGCCGCCCCGACGTTGACCACCGGGCCGGGCAGCGTGTAGGCGCCGCGCCCGGCAAGCGTCGCCTCCGCGGTGGGAGTGCACGTCAGGTTGCCTGCCTCGACCAGCAACCGTGGGGTGACCCGGTGCACGTTGTCGTCGTTGACCGCGCCGCTGCCGGCGGCCAGCACCAGGATGTCGGCGGGCACGTCGAGCCAGGCGTCGGGTGTGGTGGTCAGGTCGAGGCTGGGCGGCAGCCGCCACCGGTCGATGCTGCCGGTGCTGTCGGTGGCGTCCAGCAGTGCGCTGACCGGCAGCCCACCGTGGGCGCTGATGGTGCCGTGCCGGTCGGCGACCGCGACCACGGGGTAGCCGCGGGCGGCGAGCCCGGAGGCGACCGCCCGCCCGACGACGCCGAAGCCCTGGATGGCGATCGAGCGCACCGCATCCGGGCCGAGCAGCTCTCCGGCGGCCGTGTCGACCGCCTCGCAGACGCCGAATCCGGTCACCTCCCGGCAGCGGCGCCACAGGTCGCCCCAGCCGCAGGGCAGCCAGGAGAGCCGACGTTGCGGGTCGAAGCCGGCGGCGGAGAAGAACAGGTCTCGGTCATCGTGGGTGATGCCCTGGTCCGAGCCGAGGTACAGGCCACCGCGCAACAGCGGGGCGATCTGCCGTCCGAACGCCGCCAGGACCCGGTTGCGGTGTGGTCCCGGCGGCAGTCCGCAGCGGATACCCGCCTTCGCGCCGCCGATCGGGACTCCGGCCAGGGCCAGCTTTCTGGTCATCGCCGAGGCGAGGGCGGCGACCTCGTCGACGGTGACGTCCGTGGTCATCCGGGTACCGCCCATCGCCCGGCCGGCGACGAACGAGTCGGCGACCACGAATGCCTCGACATCGTGTTCCTCGTCGCGGATGAAGATCCTCATCTGACTGGTCATGCGACTCCGATCAGGGAAAAGCCACCGGTCACATCGACGTCGGCAGCCGTCGCGGCCCGCGTCCTGCGCCCGTTGACGAGGCGATACTAAACGCATACAGTGACAGCAGTAAAGTCAACATAACAACAGTTAACAGCGGTGGGAGTCCAAGTGTTTCGTGACATCCCGTACCTGGACCTGGTCACCGACGAACCGCAGGGCGCCATCGACTACCTCTGCGACCGGCTCGCCTTCGTGCCGGCGGCGAGCGCCGCCGACGCCGACCGGCGGGCGTTGGCGCTGCGCAACGGCCCGGTGACCATCGTCGTGTCGTCCCCGGTGGGCACCGGTGGGCCCATTGCCAGACATCTCGACCGGCACGGCGCCGGCATCATCGACATCCCGATGACCAGTACCGACCTCGACGCCGACGTGCGAACGCTGGTCCGCGCGGGCACCCCGATGCTGCCCGCGTCGCCGGGCGTCGCGGTCGCCGCCGGGTTCGGGCCCGTCGTGCACACCCTGCTGCCCACCGGCGCGGCTCCACTGCCACCCGGTCTGGAATGGACGTCGCTGCCCGAGCCCGCCGTCGCCCGGGGTGCTCTCGACGTGCAGGCGCTCGACCACATCGCCGTCTGCCTGCCCGGCGGAACCCTGCAGCAGACGGCCGACCACTACGCGTCCGCCTTCGGTCTGCCCCGCTACTCCAGCGAGTACATCGAGGTGGGTGCGCAGGCGATGGACTCGGTGGTGGTACGCAGCCCTTCCGGCGCCATCACGTTCACCCTCATCGAGCCCGACCTGTCACACGAGCCCGGACAGATCGACGAGTTCCTCGACCGGCACTCGGGTGCCGGCGTACAGCACCTTGCCTTCCTGGTCGACGACATCGTCACCGCCGTGCGGCAGGGGCGCGACGCCGGGATCGCCTTCCTCACCCCACCGGGCGTCTACTACGAGACCCTCCTCGAACGGGTCACCTCGCTCAGCGACCGCATCGAGGACCTGCGCGACACCGGGGTCCTCGCCGACTGCGACGAGTGGGGTTACCTGCTCCAGATCTTCACCCGCTCGCCGTACCCGCGCCGGACCCTCTTCTACGAACTCATCCAGCGCAACGACGCCCGCGGCTTCGGCAGCGCCAACATCCGCGCCCTCTACGAGGCGGTCGAACGCGAGCGCCAACGCGAGAGCGCCCGCAGCCGATGACCGCACCGCACCGGCCCTACCTCACCCTCGAAGACCTCGCGTCGGCGGCCCGCGCCACGTTGCCCGCCGACATCTGGGACTTCGTCGAGGGTGGGGCCGGCCACGAACGCACCCTCGCGGCCAACCGTCAGGCGTTCGGCCGGATCAGGCTCCGGCCCCGGGTGCTCACCGGGGTGACCACCGTCGACCCGGGCGTCACCGTCCTCGGCCGCCGCTGGGCCGCCCCGGTCGGCATCGCGCCGATGGCGTACCACACGCTGGTCCACCCGGACGGGGAGTTGGCCTCCGCCCGGGCCGCCGGTGCCCACGGCGTACCGCTGGTGGTCAGCACGATGGCGGGCCGCACCTTCGCCGAGATCCGCGCGCAGAGCACCGCTCCGCTGTGGTTGCAGCTGTATCCGCTGCGCGACCCGGCCGAGACGGCGAACCTGGTGGGCGCGGCCGAGCGGGCCGGTTTCGAAGCGCTGGTCCTCACCGTCGACGTCCCCTGCCTCGGCCGACGCCTGCGTGACCTGCGCAACGGCTTCCGACTGCCGGACGGGGTCGTGCCGGTCAACCTGCCCGCGTCGTGGCGCGACGGCGCCAGCCGTCCCGCCGGGCACGCGGCGACCAGCTTCGCGACCGGGCTCACCTGGGACACCGTCGCACGGCTCTGCGACGCCACGGCCCTTCCGGTGATCGTCAAGGGCGTGCTGACCGCCGAGGACGCCCGGCTGGCCGTCGCGGCGGGCGTCGCCGGCCTGGTCGTCTCCAATCACGGCGGACGGCAGCTCGACGGGGTACCCGCCGCCGTCGACGCGCTCTCCGAGGTGGTACGCGCCGTCGACAGCTCCGTCGTCGTCCTGCTCGACGGCGGCGTACGCGGTGGCGGCGACGTGCTGGCCGCGCTGGCCCTGGGCGCCACCGCCGTGTTCGTCGGCCGGCCCGTGCTGCACGGGCTGGCCGTCGACGGGGAGCAGGGGGTCGGCGACGTCCTCCGGATCCTGATCGAGGAGACCACCGAGTGCATGCTCCTGGCCGGTCTGGCCACCGTCGCCGGCATCGGCCCCGCCACGATCACCGCCCCGGCGATCGGAGTTCACGAGCCGGCCGGCGGGCCGCCGTCGACCGGCCGGGCGACCGACCCGGTGGCCAGCGCGCCGCCGTCGACCGGTCTGCACCTCACCCAGCTGCACGCCAGCCTCCGTCATCCCGTCCTGCGCACCATGACCTTCCTCAACGAGATCGTCGCCCGCTACCCGAAGGCGGTGTCGTTCGCGCCCGGCCGCCCGTTCGAGGACGGGTACGACCTGGCGGAGCTGACCGGGCACCTGCGCGCCTACCTCGACCACCGATGCGCGGACGGGCACAGTGAGACCGCGCTGACCCGCGAACTGTTCCAGTACGGACCGACCGCCGGCACGATCCGCGACATCGTCGCCCGGACCGTCACCGAGGACGAGGCGATCCGCGCCGCCCCCGAGGCGTACGTGATCACGGTGGGGGCGCAGGAGGGCCTCCTGATCACCGTCCGGGCGCTCTGTGCCGGCCCCGACGACGTCCTGCTGGTGCCCGACCCGTGCTACACCGGCATCACGGGCGTCGCGAGCCTGCTCGGCGTGACCGTGCTGGCGGTGCCCGAGACCGGCGACGGTCCCGACCCGGCGTACCTGGACCGTCTCCTGGTGCGGCTCACCGCCCAGGGCCGGCGGGCCCGCCTGCTGTACCTGGTCCCCGACGCCGCCAATCCCTCCGGCACCACCATGAGCCGGGACGCCCGCGAGCGCCTGCTGCGGGTGCTGCGCCCGCACGGCACGCTGGTGCTCGAAGACTCCCCGTACCGGCTGCTCTGCCCGCCGGATCGGCCACCCACGCTCAAGGCGCTCGACCGGCACGGGCAGGTCGTCCACGTCGGATCCTTCGCCAAGTCCGCCTTTCCCGGCGCCCGGGTGGGCTACGTCATCGCCGACCAGGTCGTGCACCGGCCGGACGGCGTCGGCCTGCTCGCCGACGAACTCAGCAAGATCAAGAGCATGGTCACGGTGAACACCTCGCCGGTCAGCCAGGCCCTCGTCGGCGGGCTGCTGCTGCGCGCCGGCCATCGCCTCGGCGAGGCCACCGCACCGGCCGCCCGCCGGTACTCGGCGATGATGCGCCTGCTGCGCACCGAACTGGACCGCCACTTCCCGCCGCCGCTGCGCCAACGGCTCGGTGTGGACTGGAACGACCCGGACGGCGGCTTCTTCCTCAGCCTGACCGTGCCGTTCGTCGCCGCCGACGAGCAACTCGACCACTGCGCCCGCGAGTACGGCGTGCTGTGGACCCCGATGAGCTACTTCCACGTCGAGCCCGGCGCCGAGGCGGGACTGCGTGCCATCCGCCTGTCCGTCAGCTACCTCACCGAGCAGGAGATCGTCGACGGCGTCGGGCGGCTCGCCCGCTTCATCACCGACACCATCGGATGACGACGACCAGTGCGGCGATCGCCGTACCGCAGTTGGTGTGGCCGTGGATCCGGCGGGCCCCGCACGCTCCCGCGGTGCGCCACGGCGCCCGGTCGCGCGACTACCGGGCCGTCGCCGGCCTGGCCCGCGCCGTGGCCGACCGGCTCGCCGACGCCGGGATACGGGCCGAGGACCGGGTCGCCCTCCTGGCAGACCGCGGCGTCGACCTGCCCGGGGCGCTGCTGGGGATCGCCGCGTCCGGCGCGGTGTGCGTCCCGATGGACGCCACCCACCCGGCGGAGCGGCTCGGCTATGTCGCCGCCGACGCCCAGGCCCGCCTCGTGCTCACCGACGGGGCGCGACCGGTACCGCCCGCCCTGGCCGGGCTGCCGGTGCTCCGGCTGGACACGCTGGCCCCGGCGCCGGGGGAGATCGGCTTCGACGGGCACCAGCACCAGCTGGCGTACGTGCTCTACACCTCCGGCTCCACCGGGCGGCCCAAGGGCGTCGGAGTGACCCACGGCGCGCTGGTCAACTGCCTCACCGCGACCGCCCGTGCGCTGGCCTACGCCCCCGGCGAGCGGTGGCTCGCGGTCACCCCGCCCACCTTCGACATCGCCATGCTGGAACTGCTGCTACCGCTCTGCGCCGGCGGTCAGGTCGAGATCGCCGGACGCGAGGAGGCCCGCAGCGGTCCCGCCCTGGCTCGGCTGCTCGCCGCCACCACCCCGCGCTACCTGCACGCCACGCCGCTGACCTGGCAGCTGCTCTTCACCACCGGCTGGACCGGTGCCGCCGGACTCGTCGCCCTGATCGGCGGCGACCGGGTGCCGCCCGCGCTCGGCGGGCGACTGGCGGAGTGCGTCGAACGGGTCCACCACCTGTACGGTCCCACCGAGGCGACCATGTACGCCGTCAGCGACATCGTGCGCCCCGGGCCACCGCCCGCCGTGCTGCCCATCGGCGTCGCGATTCCTGGCACCCGGGCGGTGGTGCTCGACCCCGCGCTCCATCCGGTGCCGCCCGGTACGGTCGGTGAGCTCTGCCTCGGCGGCGCCTGCCTGGCCCGTGGCTACCTCGGCCGGCCCGCCCTGACCGCGCAGCGCTTCGTGCCCGATCCCGACCATCCCGGCGAGCGGCTCTACCGCACCGGCGACCGCGCGCGGCTGCTGCCCGACGGGCGACTCGAACTGCGCGGCCGCGCTGACGACCAGGTGAAGATCCGTGGTCACCGGATCGAGTTGGGCGAGATCGAGAACGTGATGAGCGAACATCCCGACGTCGCGGTGGCCGCCGCCGTGGTCGTACCGGCCGGCGCGGACCAGCGCCTCGTCGGGTACGTGCAGTTGCGTCCGGCCGCGCCAGTGACGGCGCTCGACACGCTCCGCGCGTACCTGTGCGACCGGCTCCCCGGATACCTGCGACCCGCGGCGATCGGCGCGCTGCGCACCATGCCCACCACCACGACCGGGAAAGTGGACCGCGCCGCGCTCGCCCGCATCCGTCTCCCGTGAGGTGAGGACACCATGCCGGTAGATGCCGCCCGCGCCAACGGATGGCTGCTGCGCCCGGTCGAGGGTGACCCGGCCAGCCGCCTGTTCTGCCTGCCGTACCTCGGCGCCGGCGCCTCGATGTACCACCGCTGGCCGCGCCGCATCGGTGACGTCGAGGTCTGCCTGCTGCAACCACCGGGCCGGGAGAACCGGCTGCTGGAACCGGCACACCAGGCGTACGGACCGTTCGCCGAGGACCTGCTGGCCGCGGTGGCGCCGCTGCTGGACCGGCCGTACGCGCTCTTCGCGCACTGCAACAGCGTCTTCGCCGCCTACGTGGTGGCGCTGCGACTGGCCGCCGCCGGCCACCCGCCACGGCGCTTCTTCGCCTCCTCGATGGTCGCCCCCGACCAGGTGCCGTTCGGCGGCCTGCTCGACGTCCCCGCAGACCGCCTGCCCGAGGTCGTCGCCGACCTGATGCGGGCGCGTGGCGTCGCGCCGTCACCGGAGATCGTCGAGCTGGCCATGGAGGCGGTCGAGGGTGACCTGCGCGCCTACCGCGATTTCGGCGGTGCCCCGCCCGGCACGATGCCCTGCCCGGTCACCGTGCTGTCGTGGCGGCACGACCGCACGGTGCCGCCGAGCCTGACCGCTGGCTGGACCCGGTTCGGCCGGGACCGCGCGGTCAGTCTCGACGGCGACCATTGGGCCTTCCTGGACCCCTCGCCGGCCCTGCTGCGGGTCATCGCGGAGGACCTAACCGGCTGAGGTGTCCGGGTCACGCGGACTGGAGCCGCCTGACCGCCGCGGCGAAGTCGGCCAGCACCGGCTTCTCGAACAACAGGCGCATCGGCAACCGGGTGAGCTGGTACGCCTGCCGGACCGAGCCGATCATCTGGGCTGCCACCAGCGAGTGCCCGCCCAACTCGAAGAAGCTGTCGGTGCGCCCCACCCTCGGTACGCCCAGCGCCTCCCGCCAGTAGCCGGCGATGCGCTGCTCATCCGGGGTCTGCCACTGCCCGGCCGGTTCGTCGGCAGCCTCGCCCGAGGGCTCGGGAAGGGCCGCGCGATCGATCTTGCCGCTGCTGTTCAGCGGCATCGCGTCCAGCACCAGGTAGCTGGCCGGGAGCATGTAGTCCGGCAGTGCCCGGCTCAGCGGAGCGCGCAGCGTTCCGCGCAGCGCCACCGGGTCGATGGTCGGGTCGCTGAGGGTCAGGTACGCCACCAGCCGGTCGTGGCCGCCGTCCCGGCGTACCACCACGGCGGCGTCCCGGACCTCTGGCTGTGCCATCAGGTGATGCTCGATCTCGCCCAGCTCGACCCGGAAGCCGCGCAGCTTCACCTGGTGGTCCACCCGACCGAGGTGGTGCAACTGGCCGTCGTTGCCGAACCGTCCGAGGTCACCCGTGCGGTACATGCGCGAGCCGGCCGGGCCGTGCGGGTCGGGCAGGAACGCCGCAGCGGTCGTCGCGGGCTGCGCCCGGTACCCGCGGGCGAGTCCGACCCCGGCCACGAAGATCTCCCCGGGGGCGCCGACCGGCACCGGCCGCAACGCGCGGTCGAGCAGGTAGACCGCCAGGTTCGGGAGGGCCACGCCGATCGGGGGCGCGCTGGTGACCGGCGCGGCGACGTCGGTGAAGGTGGCGCAGACGGTCGTCTCCGTCGGCCCGTACGCGTTGACGAAACGGCGGCCGGGCGCCCAGACGGCGGCCAGGTCGGTGTCGCACTGCTCCCCGGCGGAGACGACCACGCGCGGGTTGCCGAGATCGTCCGGGGTCAGCGCGCGCAGCAGGGTCGGTGGGTACGTGCCGACGGTCAGGCCCAGCTCCCGGATCTCCGCGGCGATCTCCGCCGGGGTCGCCTCGGCGGTGCTGAGGACACCGAGCGACGCCCCACCGGCGAAGGCCATCGCCATCTCCCAGACGGAGGCGTCGAAGGCCGCCGAGGAGAACAGTGACGTGCGGTCGTCCGGGCCCACCGCGAATCGGTCCCGCAACGTCACCGCCAGGTTGGCCAGTCCGGCCTGGGTGATCTCCACCCCCTTGGGTCGTCCGGTCGAGCCGGAGGTGTAGATGACGTAGGCCAGGTCCGTTGCGGCCGGCGGGTCGGTGACGGGAGTGTCGGGCTGGGCGGCGATCGCCTCCGCGTCGCGGTCGAGCAGCAGGAGCGGACCGGTGTGGGCGGCCACCGCACCGGCCTCGCCGCTGGTGGTGACGACCAGCGACGCCCCGGCGGCGGTGAGGATGTCGCGTATCCGCTCGGCCGGGTGCCGGGGATCCAGCGGCAGGTACGCCGCCCCGCTCTTGAGCACCGCGAGGAAGCTCAGCGGCAGATCCACACCGCGTCCGACGCAGACACCCACCACCGAGCCGCGACCCGCGCCCGACCGCCGCAGGTGATGTGCCAGCCTCGTCGCCCGGTCCTCCAGCTCCCGGTAGCTGATCGTGGTGTCGCGGGTCCGGACCGCGACGGCGTCCGGTCGGGCCGCGGCCGTCTCGGCGAACAGCTGCGCCGGTACGGCCAACGGTGCGTCCGCGCGATGGCGGGGGAGCCGGTCCAGCAGCTCCCGGTCGGCCGGGCTGAGCATCGGCAGCTCGGACAGCCGGGTGCCGTCGTCGACCGCGGTACCCGCCAGCAGCAGGGTGAGCTGGTCCAGCAGCCGCCGCGCGGTGGCCGCGGCGAACCAGGGCGAGCGGTAGTGCAGCAGGGCCCGGCCGCCGTCCTCGGCCACCCACAGGTGCAGCTCGGTGCCGTCGCACATGGGCGGCGGCGTGGGGCCGACCGAGACCGCCAGTTGCGGAGGCCCGGAGATCGCCAGCAGCGTCGACGCGTCGAGGTTGCGGTGCGCCAACGCGTCGAGCAGCACGTCCCGGGTGTGGCGCAGGAGATCGGTGAACGTGGGCTCACCGGCGCAGTCGAGACGTACCGTCACGGGCAGCACGTGTTCCGGGTGCCGGGCCCGCGCCAGTGGCGTGCTGACCAGCACGTCGTCCTGTCCGGTGAGGCGCGACGCCCAGCCGGCCGCGGCGGCGGTCACCACCATCAGGGCGCTCGCCCGCTCGCGCCGGGCCAGCCGGCCGACCGCCCGGCCGACCTCCGGTGGCAGCGTCAGCTCGCAGGAGGCGGCGGTGAGGGGCGCACCGGGCACCGGTGGCCGGTCGTACGGCAGGCCGAGCCGAGGCGGGGCGCCCCGCAGGTGCCGCCGCCAGTACTCCACGTGTCGGGGGTCGTCGGTCAGGTCGGTCGGCGCGCCGAGCGCACCCGTCGGCCCCGCGGAGGTCAGCGCCTCAGTCACGATCGTCCTCCAGGTGAATGCGTACGGGAAGCTGGTCCAGACCCCACATCAGGTTCGACCTGAGCCGGCGGACCGGTCCGGTCAGCTCGAAGCGCGTCACCTGGCTGGCCAGGGCGTCGAGGGCGACCCGCAGTTCGAGCCGGGCCAGGGCGGCCCCGATGCAGAAGTGCTGCCCCATGCCGAAGGTGACGTGCCGGTTGGGCCATCGGGTGATGTCGAAGCGGGACGCGTCGGGAAAGGCCGCCTCGTCGCGGTTGACCGCCGGGTTCCAGACGGTCACCTGTTCACCGGCCTCGACGAGTTGCGGCCCGACCATGACGTCGGTGAGCGCGGTGCGCATGACGTGCAGGCTCGGCGCGGTCCAGCGCAGGATCTCCTCGACGGCGGTCGGCATGACGGCGCCGGTCTCGTGCCGCATCCGGTGCCACTGCGACGGGTTCTGGACGAACGCCAGCACGCCACCGGCCGTGGCGTGCCGGGTGGTCTCGTTGCCGCCGGTCAGGATGCCGTTGATGTTGACCTGGATGTCCTCGTCGGACATCCGGTAGCCGGCGGACTGCCCGGTCACCATGGCGCTGACGAGGTCGTCGCCGGGCCTGCGGCGGCGTTCGGCGATCAGGTCCGCCGAGTACAGGAAGATGTCGGCATGCGCCTGTTCCTGTGACTCGGCGCTGATCGGCTCGCCGTCGACCTCGGTGACCGAGCCGAATGCGGTACGGGTCAGCTCGATCATCAGGTCCCAGTCGTCGCGCGGTACGCCGAGCAGCTGGCAGGTGACGTAGAGTGGCAGCCGCCCGGCGAAGCGGTCCACGAAGTCGAAGGAGTCGAGGTCGCGTACCTCCTGGAGGAGCTGCCGCACGATGGCGCGCATGCTCTGCTCCAGCCGGTGTACCGATTTCGGGGTGAAGGCCGGGTTGAGCACGTCGCGCATCCGCCGGTGCCGGATCCCGTCGGTGACGATCAGCATCTTGCCGGCGGAGGCGCGCCCGGCGGCACCCTCACCGCCGATGCGCATCCCGCGTTCCGAGGTGAAGGACTGTCGATCCTCGTAGACGGCGGTGGCCAGGCGGTGGGTGGTGATCGCCCAGAACTCGGCGCCGTCGGGCCGCCGGTTGCGGTACATCGGAGCGTGCTCACGCAGGTGGTCCCAGACCCGGTACGGGTCGCCGCTGACGTACAGTTCGGGATCGCCCAGGTCCACGTCGGTCAGCTGGTTCATCCCGCGCCTCCGTGCGTGCGTACCGCGAACAACTCGACGATGTCGGTGCCGGTGAGCAGCGGATCCTGGGCCACACCGACCCGGTATCCGCGGCCGGTGAGTTCCTGGCGCAGGTGGTGCAGCCGTCCCGCGATGTCGTGCAGTTGCACGACGACCTGTCGGATCGCCGGCCAGTGTCGTTCCGCTATCCCGCGCAGCACCTCGACCTCCGCCTTCTCGACGTTGATCTTCACCAGGTCGATCGGTGCGCCGCCCAGCTCGTCGGCGACGTCGGAGAAGGTCCGCAGCTCGCAGGTGAGCGTCTCGCTGTGGTGCCGGCCGGCCACCATCTCCTCGATGTCGTCGGTGTCGAACCCGCTGTTGGCGAGGAAGGTGCGGGTGAGCTGTTCGTCGTACTCCCGGTCGGCGTGGAAGCTGGTCATCGCGGTGATCTCCGGGTAGTTGGTGAGCACCGCGCTGCCGGAACGGTCCGACAGGGCGAAGGGGTAGGCGGCGCCGCGGACGCCGTGTTCGGCGAAGTTGGCGGCGAGCGCCTGGTAACACCGGGGTGCGGGTTCGAACGCGAGGACGCGGCTACCTGCCTCCCAGTGGAAGAAGAGCGAGGCGATGCCGACGTTCGCCCCCACGTCGAAGACGGTCCCACCCGGCGTCAGCGTGACGCCGTGTTGCAGGTAGGCGCGTCCGGTCACGATGTTGCGGTACATCAGGCTCGTCTCGCCGGCGTTCAGTTGCGCGACGTCACAGCCGTTGGGCAGGCGCATCCGCTCCACGCGCCGTACCTCCGTTTCGGTCGACCCTTCGTGTCCGGCCATCCGGCCAAGCCACCCAGTCACCTGATATTGACTGTAGTTGTGAAGAGATTACAGTAGTTGCTAGACGCTGACTACGGATGCGCACGTGGGGAGGGGCGAGTACGTGACAGAGTCGCTATCGGTACCGGTCGACCACGATCGATGGAAGTTGTCTGACGAGGCGGCCGCCGCCGTGACGAGGGCGGCCCACGCCGCGCAGGTGCCACCCGGGCAGGTGGCCGCCGCAGCCTGGACCAAGGTCAGGTCGGTGCTGACCGGGGAGCCTGAGCTACCCCCCGGCCCCTGGCGCTCCCTGCTCGGCACCGACACCGGCGAGGCCACCCTCGACGGTGAACCACCGGGCGCCGTCCTGCTGCGGCACCGGGCCGACCTGCTGCGCCACGTCGACGCGTCACGGGTCGGCGAGTACCTCGGGGAGGTCCTGCGGGCCATCGCCGCCGACCTGGACGCACCGCACGAGCAGCACTCACTGCTGACCGGCAAGGACGTGTGGCGGCAGCTCAACGTGCTCCACGGCGAGCTGCGCGAGCTACCCGACCGGCGGGCGCACGAGCTGATCGGCGAACAGGCCCGGCGTACCCCGGAGGCGGTCGCCGCCGTCCTCGGCGAGCTGCGGTGGACGTACGCCGAACTGGACCAGCGCGCCAACGCGGTGGCGAACCGGCTCGTCGAGGCCGGTGCGCGTCCCGGCGATGTCGTCGCCGTGCTCAGCGAGCGGACCCTGCCGTGGGTGGCCGCGATCCTCGGCATCCTCAAGGCCGGTCTGGTCTACCTCCCGGTCGACCCGGCCTATCCGCGCTCCCGGATCGTCGGCATTTTGCGGCGCAGCGCCGCCCGACTGCTCCTAGCCGAGGCGTCGGTCGAACCGATCGCCGACGTCCCGGTCCTTCCGCTGCAGGCGCCCGGAGCCACCACCGACCCGCGCGTGTCCGTGGCGGCCGACGCCCCGGCGTACATCTACTTCACCTCCGGCTCCACCGGCGAGCCGAAGGGAGCGGTCTGCGCCCACGACGGCATGCTCAACCACCTGAGCGCCAAGATCGACGACCTGGACCTGAGCGAACAGGACGCCGTCTGCCAGAACGCGCCGCAGTGCTTCGACATCTCCCTGTGGCAGGTGCTGGCACCGCTGCTGGTTGGCGGTCGCACCGTCCTCGTGCCGCCGCAGGTGATCCTCGACGTCGAGGCGTTCCTCGCCACCCTCGACCGGGAACGGATCACCGTCCTGCAACTCGTCCCCTCCTACCTCGAGGTCCTCCTCGGCCATCTGGACCTCGCCCCGCAGCAACGCCCGGCACTGCGGATCGTCTGCGTCACCGGCGAGGCCATCTCCCGCAACCTCGTCGCCCGGTGGTTCGGATGCTTCCCCGACGTCCCCCTGGTCAACGCCTACGGCGCCACCGAGGTCTCGGACGACACGACGCACGAGATCATGCGGGCGGTGCCCGCCACCGAACTGGTCCCGGTCGGCCGCCCGGTGCAGAACGTGTCGGTGTACATCCTGGACAGTCGTCTCGCCCCGGTACCCTTCGGCGCGCCCGGACAGATCGCGTTCGCCGGTCGCTGCGTCGGCCCCGGCTACATCAACGACCCGGACCGGAGCGCTCTCGCCTTCGTGGCCGACCCGTTCCAGCCCGGCCAGCGGATGTACCTGACCGGCGACTACGGCCGCTGGCTGCCCAACGGGCATCTGGAGTTCCTCGGCCGCCGCGACGAGCAGGTCAAGATCAGTGGAATGCGCGTCGAGGTCGGTGAGGTCGAGAACACCGTCCTGCGGGTGCCCGGCGTACGCTCCGCCTGCCTCGTCGTCGTCCCGATCGGGACGAGCAAGCGCCTCGCCGCCTTCTTCACCGCCGACGAACCGGTACCGGATCTCAAACGTCGGCTGGTCGACCTGCTGCCGGCCCACATGGTCCCCTCCACGGTCCACCAGCTCGACGCGCTGCCGCTGACCGAGAACGGCAAGGTGGACAAGGCCGCGCTGGTCGCCGCCGCCCTCCGGGCGGGCACCCAGGCAACCGCGCACCAGGACCGTGAACCGGCCACCAACCCGCTGGAGCGCCGGCTCGCGGCAGCCTGGGCCGAGGTACTCAACCGCCCGCTGGAGGACATCTACCGCACCGACAACTTCTTCGCCCTCGGCGGCAACTCGCTCTCGGCGGTCCGGTTGATCGTCAAGCTCAAGCACCTCATCACCCTCACCGACCTGACCAGCAATCCGGTGCTGGCCGACCTCGCCCAGGCCGCGAGCAGCACCAACCAGGCGCTGCTCCTACAGGCCCTGGCCGCGCCGGAGCGGCCCGTCGCGACGGTGGTGACCGTGCCCGACGCGGCCGGCACCGCGCTCAACTTCCAACCGCTCGTCGCCGGCCTGACGGCGATGAACTGTGCGCTGCTCGCCACCGAGCTACCCGGGCACGACCTCGCCCGCCCCGACGAGCCCCTGGCAGAGGTGGCGCAGGTCGCCGGCCGGCTCGCCGACGAGATCGCCGCGCGCACCACCACGCCGCTGATCCTCTGGGGCCAGGGCGCCGGTGCGGCGATCGCGCTGGAATGCGCCCGCCGGCTGCACGAGCGGGGCCGCCCGCCGGCCCAGCTCTTCCTCGCCGCCGCCACCGCCGACCCGACACAGCTCGCGGCGGATCTCGCCCAGCTGGAGGCGATGGGGGAGGGGGAGATCCGCCGGCAGATGGCCGCCGAGGCCACCTACACCGAGTTGGACGAGCTCAAGAGCGAACGGGAGGCGCTCATCGAACGGGCATACCGGCACGACACCCGCGGTGCCGCGCACTTCCTCCAGAACGCCCGGGACGGCTGGCCGGAACTGCCCGTTCCCACCTGGGTCGTCGCCGGCGACAACGACATGCGGCTGGCGGCCGAGCCGCACCCCGAGCGGGCCTGGCGGCGCTTCGCCCCGGCGGCCCGGCCGGTCGTCCTGCCCGGTGCGGGACGGCACTTCCTCCGCACCCACGCCGTCGAGGTGGTCGACCTCCTCCGGTCGGTCGTGGCCACCCGGATCGCCGCGTGACCGGGCGACCGGTCGCGGACCCGACCCCGCCGCTCACCGGGCGGCTCGGCCGTGCGCCGTCCGCCGTCCTGCACGAGCACGTGCTGGCACCGCAGTTCCGGTTCGAGGCCGACCACCTGCTCGGCTGGTACCGGCTCGTCGAGCGGGTGCTGCTCGCCGAGTACACCCGGATGGGGCTGGTCACCGACGCCGAGGCGGCCTCGATCGCCGGGCTGCTCGACGAGGCCACCGCCGAGCGGATCACGGCCGACCCGGCCGCCAACCTCTCCGACATCTGCCTGGCGCTGGAGCGGCACGTGCTGACCGGGCTGCCGGCGGTGCCGCCCGCCTGGCACGTCGACCGCAGCCGCAACGACATCCAGGCCACCGCCCACCTCCTGTACGCCCGCAGCGAGCTGCTCGACCTCGCCGAGGCCCTGCTGGAGCTCGCCCGGGTCGCCCGGCACCGGGCCGGCGCCGTCGCACACCTGCCGATGCCCGGCTACACCCACCTGCAGGCCGCCCAGGTCATCACGCCCGGCTTCTTCCTCAGCGCACTGGTCGAGCACTGCCTGCGGACGCTGCGGCGACTCGTGATGACCTACGACGAGATCAACCTGAGCCCACTCGGCGCGGGCGCGATGAGCGGCCAGGAGCTGCCGTGGGACCGGGACCGGATGGCCCTGCTGCTCGGTTGCGCCGGCCCGCAGCCGCACGCGCTGACCGCCGTCGCGTCCCGGGCCTGGGCGCTGGAGATCGCCGGCGAGTTCTCCCACTTCGGCGTGGGGCTGAGCCGGTTCGTCACCGACCTGATGGCCTGGGCCAGCAGCGCCTACGGCTTCGTCGAACTGCCCGACGAACTCGCCGGCATCTCCGCGGCCATGCCGCAGAAGAAGAACTATCCGGTGCTGGAGCGGATCCGGGGCCGGACCGCCCACCTGACCTCACTCGCCCTCGACCTCGCCACCGGCCAACGGTCCACCCCCTACAGCAACATGGTCGAGGTCTCCAAGGAGGCCGGCGCCCACCTGCACGACCTGTTCCGATCCGCCCGTGGCGTACTTGCCCTGCTGCGGGCCGTCCTGGAGCACCTGCGCTGGCATCCCGAGACGATGCGGGCCGCCTGCGACCGTGAGTTCCTCGGCGGGTTCACCCTCGCCAACCGGCTCACCCTCGACGAGGGCGTCCCCTGGCGGACCGCGCAGGTCGTCGTCGGGCGGTACGTCAGCGCCAAACTGGCCGCCGGTGACCCCCTGGACCGGCCGGACCCACGGCTGCTGGCCCGCCTGGCCGAGGCGGCGGGACACCCGCTGACCGAGCCGGCGGCGCGGTTGCGGGGACTCGACAGCGACGGGCAACTGGCCGTCAAGTGCTCCGCCGGCTCCGCCCGGCCCGACCACGTCCGTGACCTGCTGGACCGCCAGGAGACCGCGCTCGACGCGCTGGCGCGCGAGTGGCACCGGCGTCGCGGCACCGTCGAGTCCGCGGTCCGGGAGGCGTACGCCCTCGTCGCCGCCGGACCGCCGACCGCGACCGTGGCGCCATGAGTACCGGGCAGGCCCACCGGGCCCGGACCGCCACCGGCGTCAGCTCCGCCTTCGGCACCTTCGGTGAACTGCTCCAGGGCGTGCTGCCGGATCAGGTCGACTTCCTGGTCACCCTGCCGATCGCCCGGTGGGCCACCGCGACCTTCGAGCTGGCCGCCTCGGGCGGGGTCAGTGTCGTCCCCGCGCACAAGGTCAAGGCACGCCGACTCGCCGAGGCGATGCTCGCCGTCTACGCACCCGGAGCCGGGGGACGACTGGTGCTCGACAGCACCATCCCGGAGGGCAAGGGGCTGGCCAGTTCCTCGGCGGACCTCGTGGCGACCGCCCGCGCGGCCGCCAACGCGCTCGGCGTCCACCTGCCCGACACCGGCATCGAGGACTTTCTACGGGAGATCGAACCCACCGACGGAGTGATGTACCCGGAGGTGGTGGCCTTCGCGCACCGGGCGGTACGGCTGCGGGCCCGCCTCGGCGTGCTGCCGCCGCTGACCGTGGTCGGCATCGACGAGGGCGGCACGGTGGACACGGTCGCCTTCAACCGCATCCCGAAGCCGTTCACCGCCGCCACCCGGGCCGAGTACGCGCGCCTGCTGGACACCATCACCACCGCCGTCGCGGTGGGTGACCTTGCGACCGTCGGCCGGGTGGCCACTCGCAGCGCCGAGATCAACCAGCAGCTGCGGCCCAAGCGGTGCCTGACCGCGATGCTCGCGATCTGCGCCGAGGCGGGTGGGGTCGGTGTCGTGGTGGCACACAGCGGCACCGCGATCGGCGTGCTCCTACCGCACCAGGCGCTCGGCTACGAGCGCCGCCTTGACCTGACCCTGCGCCGCTGCGCCGAACTCAGCGACCAGGTCCTGCTCTACCACGCCCTCTGTGTGGACTACCGATAGGAGCTGCCATGCGCTTCGACTCCATGGTGGACGCGATTGGGCACACGCCGCTGGTCCGCCTGCGGGCCCCCGGCGACGTGCAGCTCTACGCCAAGCTGGAACTACAGAACCCGTACGGGATGAAGGACCGGGTCGCCCGCGAGGTGGTGCTCGCCGCGCGGGAGAGCGGCGAGCTGGCCCCGGGCGCACCGATCCTGGAGAGTTCCTCCGGCACGTTGGCGCTCGGGCTCGCGCTGGTCGGCGCGGTGCTGGGACACCCGGTGCACATCGTCACTGACCCCCGCATCGACCCGATCACCCTGGCCAAGCTCCGCGCGCTCGGCTGCGTCGTGCACGTGGTGCCGGCGATGGCGCGCCACGGGTGGCAGAGCGCCCGCCTGGAGCGCCTCGCCGAGCTGCGGCGGGAGCTGCCCGGCGCGTACTGGCCGCAGCAGTACGGCAACCCCCTGAACCCGCGTGCCTACCGGGCGCTGGCCCGAGAGATCACCGCCGACCTGGGACAGGTCGACGTGCTGGTCGGCTCGGTCGGCAGCGGCGGTTCCCTCTGTGGTGCCGCCCGCGCCCTGCGCGAGCACCAGCCGGCCCTGCGGGTCGTCGCGGTCGACTGCGTCGGCAGCGTCCTGTTCGGCCAACCCGACCTGCCCCGTCGACGGCAGAGCGGCCTGGGCAACAGCCTGCACCCGGAGAACCTCGACCACGCGGTGATCGACGAGATCCACTGGCTCAACGACCGGGAGGCGTTCGCCGCCACCCGCGACCTCGCCCGGGAACAGGCGATCTTCGCCGGGAACTCGGCCGGATCGGTGTACCAGGTGATGAAGGGACTGACCGCCCGACTCGCCCGGGGCGCCCGGGTGGTCGGCATCCTGCCCGACCGGGGCGACCGGTATGCCGAGGGCTTCTACGACGACACGTACTGGACCGAGCAGCGGCTCGACGATCTTCCGCTGGCCCGTGAACCGGTGCCGGTGCCGTACGGCAGCCAGGTCACCTCCTGGTCGTACGCGCCGGTGCCGCGCCGGGAGCTGATCTTCGTCGAGTCCAACACCACCGGCACCGGGATGCTGGCGCTGCGCCAGGCGGCGCGGCTGGGGCTGCGCCCGGTCCTGCTGACCAACCGCCCGGGGCGGTACCTCGGGCTGTCCGACACCCCGGCGGAGGTGGTCGAGTGCGACACCAACGACATCGACGCCCTCCGCGCGTCACTGTCCCGGCGGGCCCGGCGGCGTCCCCTCGCCGGGATCACCACCACGAGCGAGTTCTACCTGGTGACCGCGGCCACCCTGGCGAACTGCCTGCGACTGGCCGGCAGCGGCGCGGACGCGGTCGCGGCGTGCCGGGACAAGGCCCGTACCCGGGTCCTGCTGCACCGGGCGGGTCTGGCGCAGCCGCGGTACGCCGTGGTGCGCGCCCCGGATCAGGTCGCCGCGGCGGTGGCGCGGGCCGGGCTGCCCTGCGTGGTCAAGCCGACTGACGACTCCGCCTCGACCGGGGTCCGGCTGTGCCGCACCGAGGCCGAGGCGCGGGCACAGGTCGCCGCGCTGCTCGCGGTCAGCGTGAACGTGCGCGGGCAGGCGACCTCCGGAGCCGTGCTGGTCGAGCAGTACCTCGCCGGCCCGGAGGTGAGTGTGGAGACCTTCGCGTCGGACGGGCGGGTGGAGATCGTCGGCGTCACCGCGAAGGAGGTCGGGCCCGAGCCGCACTTCGTGGAGGTCGGTCACGTCTTCCCGGCGGCGCAGGGGCCGGCGAGCGAGGCGGTTCGGGAGACCGCCCGACGGGCGCTCGTCGCGGTCGGGCTCGGCCATGGCGCGGCGCACGTCGAGATCCGCCTGACCGACGCCGGGCCGGTGGTCGTCGAGATCAACGCCCGGCTGGCCGGCGGCATGATCCCCGAGCTGATCCGCCTCGCGTCCGGGCTCGACCTGGTGGAGCGGCAGCTCCGGGCGGCGGCCGGGCTGCCGGTGGAACCCCTGGCACCCCCGACCCGGTACGCCGGGATCCGCTTCCTGACCACCGCGACCTCCGGGGTGCTCCGTGCCGTCGACGGCGTCGAGGAGGCCGCCGCGCTGCCGGGTGTGCGCGACGTGACCGTCACGGCACGGCCCGGCGCCACGGTCGGCCCGGCGGTGGACGCGTACGGCCGGCTCGGCTGGGTGATCGCCGACGGCGACAGCCCCGAGGCGGTGCGGGCGAGCCTCGACGAGGCGCTGGCCCGGGTGGCGCTGGAGGTGACCCCCGCGTCGGACGGCACCGCCGCGACTGACGAGAAAGTGATGGTACGGGCGTGATCGAGATGCGCAGCGACACCTTCACCCTGCCGACCCCGCAGATGCTCGCCGCGATGACCAGCGCAACGCTCGGCGACGACGTCTATGGCGAGGATCCGACCGTCCGCGAGTTGGAAGAGACGAGCGCGGACCTGACCGGCAAGCAGGCCGCCTGCTTCCTGCCCAGCGGCACGATGGCCAACCTGTGCGCGATCCTGGCCCAGGTGCCGCGCGGCGCGAAGGTCGTCGTCGGCGACGAGTCCGACATCTACCTGTACGAGGCCGCGGGCGCGAGTGTCTGCGCGGGGGCGAGCTACGAGCCGGTCGTCACCGACGAGGACGGCCGGCTGCCGCTCGACCGGCTGGCCGCGGCCTTTCCCGACGATCCGGACGATCCGCAGTTCGCGCTGCCCGCGCTGATCTGCCTGGAGAACACCCACAACCGGGCCGGTGGCGTGGTGCTTGACGAGGCGTACCTGGCGGCGGTGCGGAACCTCGCCGACGAGCGCGGCGTCCCGGTCCATCTCGACGGGGCCCGCCTGTTCAACGCCGCACTGGCGGCCGGGACCACCGCCGAGGACGTGGCCCGGCACGCCGACACCGTGCAGTTCTGCCTCTCCAAGGGACTCTGCGCCCCGGTCGGCTCGATGCTGGCCGGTCCCGCCGACGTCATCACCCGCGCCCGGCGGGCGCGCAAGCTGCTCGGCGGCGGGATGCGCCAGGCGGGTGTGCTGGCCGCGGCCGGGCTGGTCGCGGTGACGCGGATGCCGCAGCGGCTCGTCGAGGACCACGCGAACGCGCTACGCCTCGCCGACGGGCTGGCGCAGCTGCCCGGGGTGACGATCGACCCGAAGCGGGTGCGGACGAACATCGTCCTGTTCCGACTCACCGACCTGCCCTGGCAGCGGTTCGTCGCCGAGACGGCCCACCTCGGGCTGCGGGTGGCGGAGTTCGGGCACGGCCGGATCCGCGCGGTGACCCACCGCGGCGTCAGCCGCGCCGATGTCGACCGGGCCGTGGAGATCGTCGCCCGGGTGGTGTCGCGGTGACCGCGACGGCGGGTACCGGCCAGGCCGTCGCGCCATGGCGGGTCGACATCGGCGCGGCTGACGCCGTCGACTGGGTGTGCGACCACCGCGTCGAACTCCGTCAGCGGCTCGCCGCGGCCGGCGTGGTGCACCTGCGCGGGCTCGCCCTGGACACCCCCGCGCGCTTCGCGGCGGTCGTCGGGGCACTGGTGCGGCGGTGCCCGCGTCGGGAGCCGTTCGCGCCGCGACCGCGCGTGCTGGGGGAGGTGTACGGCGCACCGACCTGGCCGGCGTACCGGGACATGTGCCCGCACAACGAGCAGAGCCATGCCCTGGAGTTCCCCGCGATCCTGCTCCTGGCGCATCCGGCGGGGCTGGTGTCCTCGGGGCAGACGTTGCTCGCCGACGGAGTCGAGACGCTGTCCCGGTTGTCGTCGCGGGTCCGCGAGGCGTTTCTCACCCGAGGCTGGATGCTGGTCCGCAACTTCCGACCGTATGTGGGCATGGGCTGGGGACAGGCGTTCGAGGTGGCGACGGTCGCCGAGGTCGAGGCGTACTGCGCCGCGCAGGGGATCGGCCACGAGTGGCTGCCGGACGGCACGCTACGTACCCGGCAGGCCCGCTCGTCGACCTTCGTGCACCCCGACACGGGTAGCCCGGCGTGGTTCAACCAGATCGCCTTCCTCAGCGAGTGGAGCCTGCAACCGGACGAGCGCGACGTGCTGGTGGGCGCGTACGGCCGCGACGGGTTGCCGTTCAACACCTGCTACGGCGACGGGGAGCCGGTACCGGCCGAGGATCTGGTGGCGGTGCAGGAGGCGATCGACGCCTCGACGGTCCGGGTGTCCTGGACACCGGGCGACCTGCTGGTGGTCGACAACGTACGGATGGCGCACGGCCGCACCGCCCACCACGGGATGTGGCCGCTGTGGGAGGCGCAGGGCGATTCCCTCTCCCGCTGTTGACTCGTCATGACTAGTGTCATGACTTAAAGCGTTGACTCTGGTAAATTCCGTCTGTCATCGGCGGTCAAGACGAGTTGAGGTGCTGATGGACAAGTGGGTAACCATCGCCACGCCGAACCTCGCCGCCCCCACGCGGCTGTTCTGCTTCCCGTACGCCGGGGGCGGCGCGTCGGCGTACCGGGAGTGGCACCGCTGGCTGCCCCAGGTCGAGGTGGCCGCGGTGCAGCTGCCGGGCCGGGAGAACCGGCTCGGTGAACGTCCCATCGCCGCCATGGACATCCTGCTCGACCTGCTGGTCGACGCCCTCGACCCGCTGCTGCGGGAGCGGTCGTTCGCCTTCTTCGGGCACAGCATGGGGGCACGGATCGCGTACGCGCTGACCCGGCGACTCGAACAGCAGGGCGGCCCGCTGCCCACCTGGCTCTTCGTCTCCGGCAGCCCCGCACCCTGGCTACGGATCCCCGAGGTGGCCTGGGCCGAACCCGACGACCGGCTGCTGGCCTGGCTGGCCGACCTCGGCGGCACACCGCCCGAGGTGCTCGGCAACCCGGACCTCATGCAGCTGGCCCTGCCGGTCATCCGCGCCGACCTGACCATCGGCGCCACCTGGCGGTACCCGTACACCACCGCGTCGTCGGTGCCGGTGCACGCCTTCGCCGCCACCGACGACGACTACGCCACGCCGGAGCGGGCCCGGGCCTGGGAACGCGAGACCACTGGCCCCTGTCGCGTGGACATCTTCCCCGGCGGACACTTCTTCGTGCACGAGCACGCCGGCGAGATACTGCGGCTGATCGACGACGACCTGCTCAGCGTGGCGCGGTAGGCCGCCATGACCTCCACCGGACTCGCCGCCACCGCGCCGGCCATCGACCATCCCCAGGAGTGGCCGGTCTACGACGACCAGGCCGTCGCCCGGGCCACCGCACTGATCCGCGCCGGCCGCACCTTCGACTACCGGCACGGTCCCGAACTCGCCGAGATCGAGCAGCTCTTCTCCGCCGTCCTGGACGGACGCCACGTCCTCGCGGTCAACTCCGGCACCAGCGCGCTGCTCGCCGCGTACTACGTCCTCGGGCTCGGCCCCGGTGACGAGGTGCTGGTCCCCTCCCTGACCTTCCTCGCCACCGCCTCTCCGCTGTTCGTGCTCGGTGCCACCCCGGTGCTCTGCGACAGCGGGTCGGCCACCGGCAACGTCACCGCCGCCACCCTGGCCGACCGGATCACCAGCCGGACCCGGGCCATCGCGGTCACCCACCTGTTCGGCCACCCCTGTCCGATGGCCGAGATCGCGCGGCTGGCCCGCGAGCGGTCGCTGGCGCTGATCGAGGACTGTTCACACGCCCACGGGTCCACCGTCGACGGTGTCCCGGTCGGCACCTTCGGCGACCTCGCGGTCTTCAGCATCGGCGGCCTCAAACTGGTCAGCGGCGGCATGGGCGGCGTCCTCGCCTGCCGCGACGCCCGGCACTACGACCTGGCGTGCCTGCTGAGCAGCTTCCGCCAACGCAGCAACCTCACCGTCCGCGATCCGGCGCTGCGCCGTCTCGCCGACGTCGGGCTGGGCGGCAACCTGCGGATCAGTCCGGTCGCGGCGGTCCTGGCCAGCAGCCACCTGCGGCGCCTTGACGAACTCGTGGCCGCCAAACACCACAACGCCACCGCGCTCGTCGCCGCGCTCGGCGCCCACCCCGGCGTCGAGGGCCTGGGCATCGCACCCGGGCACACCATGGGCGGCTGGTACGACATCGTGCTGCGCGTCGACCCGCGACGCGCCGGCTTCGGCCGCGACGATCTCGTCGCCGCCCTGCGGCGGCACGGCGTGCGCGCCGGTGTACCGCAGACCGCGCCGCTGCACCGCACGTCGGTCTTCACCGGGGCCCGACCGTCCACCTGGCACGCGTACTCGCCGGCCACGCTGCGCCAACGCTTCGCGTACGCCCCGGAGGACCTCCCGGTCAGCGTCCGGCTGCATGACGAGTGGATCAGCCTCCCGGGCACCTTCTTCAACCAGCCCCAGGAGCAGTTCCTCGGCGCGTACCTGCGCGCCGCCGACCGGGCGTTGTCCGACCTGGCGGCACCCCGATGAGCCCGGTCTCGGTCTACCTCGTCGGGGTGGAGAGCCTGGCCAGTTGGTTCACCCACTTCGTCCAGTGGCGACCCGGCGATCGCCAGGTGCATCTGGGCGAGGGACCACGGGTCGGCGCCGAGACACTGCGGCGCGGCTTCGACGGCCTCAGCGCCGCGACCGCCGTCTTCCTCACCAGCCACGACACGCTGCTCCGTGACCGGCAACTCGCGGCCGGGCTGCGCGCCGCCGGCCACCGGGCCATCGTCCAGTCAGCCGGCGCGGCCACCCTCGGCATCGACAAGGTGGCGATGAAGCGGTTCTTCGACCGGCACGGCATCCCCACGGCGCCCTGGCACTACCAGGGCGAGGGCACCCTCGCCGACGCCGACGGCGACCCGCTGGTGGTGAAGGGCCGCAACAGCACCCAGAGCATCGGCATCCGGATGGCCACCGAGGTGTCGGCGTCCCCGCAGTGCTTCACCGAACGGTACGCCGACGGCGTGGAGTACTCCGTCGTCGCCCACCGCACCGCCGGGCGCACCATCACGTTGCCCCCGGTCTGGAAGGGATCGACGTCGCCGATGCTGGTCCCGCCCTGGCGCCGGTTGCGGCTGTGCCCCGCACCGGGCATCACCCCCCACCTCGACGCCTGGTTGCGTGAGGTCACCGAGACGATCGCGCGGACCGCGGACGTCGACGGCTACCTGGAGGTGGAGTTCCTGGTCCAGGCCGACGGCGCCGGCCTCGTCCTGGAGATCAACCCGCGGATCTGCGGCACCCTGCGGATCGCCGCGCTGGCCGCCGACGTACCCGTCTTCTCACTGCACCACCTGCCGTCGTCGGCGGCGCTGCCGGCCCACCGGTACGCCGCCGAGGTGCCGTACACCGGCACACCGTTCAACAACCCGTCGCACCAGGTGTACGCCACCTCGCGGCTGACCGTCGCCGCGAAGGACCCGGCGACCGCCGTCACCGCGCTGCGCCGACACGCTGGCGACTCCGCACTGCTCTGCGACCCCTGGACCACCGGCAACGCGCCGGCCGTGCTCGGAGCCCGAGAGGAAACCCCGTTATGAGCACCGAAACCGTTCACGATGGGGCACCGTCGGATGACGGCGCTCCATCGCCATCGCTGAAC
Organism: Micromonospora sp. WMMD1082; assembly: GCF_029626175.1. Taxonomy (NCBI): domain Bacteria; kingdom Bacillati; phylum Actinomycetota; class Actinomycetes; order Micromonosporales; family Micromonosporaceae; genus Micromonospora; species Micromonospora sp. WMMD1082. The sequence goes on from NZ_JARUBM010000002.1 coordinate 5,338,444, forward strand.
CGTCACCGTGACTTCAACAAGCTCTGGCTCGGACAGGCGATCTCCGCCTTCGGCACCGAGATCACCACCCTGGCGTTGCCGCTCACCGCGATCCTCATCCTCGACGCGACCGCCACCCAGATCGGCATCATGTCGGCCCTGCGCGAGCTGGCCTTCCTCGGCCCGATGCTGCTCTTCGGCGTCCTGGTCGACCGGATGCGCCGGCGCCCGCTGATGATCGGTACCGACCTGGCCCGCGCTTTCGTGATCGGTCTCGTTCCGGTGCTGGCCTTCCTCGACTCGCTGACCATGACGGTGATGTACCTCGTCGCCTTCACGGTCGGGTGCCTGTCGGTCATCTTCGACCTGGCCTACCGCTCCTACCTGCCCAGCATCGTCTCGCGGGAGCAGCTGATGGCCGGCAACAGCCGGCTCCAGGCGACGGACTCGCTGTCCCAGATCGCCGGGCCCGGACTGGCCGGTCTGCTCGTGCAGGCGCTGCGCGCCCCGTTCGCGCTGGTCATCGACGCGATCTCGTTCCTGGCCTCGGCGATCGCCATCATGCTGGTGAAGACGCCGGAGCCGCCGGTCGAGCGGCCCGCCGAGGATATCGGACGCGGTTGGCGCGGCGTCTTCAGCGACATCGGCCATGGCCTGCGGGTCACCGTCCGGCACCCGGTGGTGCGGGCACTGGCCGGCAACAGCGCCACCTTCAACTTCTTCTCGGTGCTGATGCTCACCCTCTTCGTGCTCTACGCCACGCGCGAGTTCAACATCAGCCCGGCGGCACTCGGCCTCATCTTCGCCGCCTTCGGCGTCGGTGGGCTCATCGGCGCGCTCACCATGGGCCAGCTGCTCAAGGTGCTGGGCTACGGGCGGCTGCTGATCGTCGCCTACGTGCTGGCCGTCGTGCCGATCATGACCATTCCGCTGGTGGACGGTACGCCGACCATGGCCGCGATCCTCTTCGGCGTCATCCACTTCGTGGTCGGCTACGGCATCGTCTCCTCCAACATCGCCGAGATGACCATGCGGCAGATGGTGATCCCGCAGAACATCCTGGGGCGGGTCAACGCGAGCTTCCGGTTCCTCATCGGTGGCCTGGTACCGATCTCCGCGCTCGTGGCGGGCCTGCTCGGCGACGCCATCGGCCTGCGGGCGACGCTGTTCATCACCGCGGTGGGCATCCCGCTGTCGCTGCTCTGGCTGATCTTCTCGCCGATTCCGAAGCTGCGCACCGTGCAGGACGTGGAGGCGACCGCATGAGCGGCGCGACGCTCGACGGCGGCTGCGACCGCGGCTACGAGATGAGCCCCTGCCTCTGGGGGCGTGATCCGGAACCGGTCGTCGAGAGCCTGGCCCAGCGCACCTCGCTGGAGGGCCTTCGGGTGTTGGACGCGGGCTGTGGTGAGGGACGCAACGCCGCGTACCTGGCCCGGCAGGGCGCGCTCGTCGACGCGACCGACATCTCCGAGCTGGCGCTGCGCAACGCCCGCCGGGCCTGGCCACACGAGCCGGGGATCACCTGGTCGGTGCGCGACGTCCTCACCCAACCGCTCCCGCCGGCCAGCTACGACGTCGTCGTCTTCGACAGCGTGGCGCACTGGCTCGCCGACGAGGCGGCCGTCGCCGAGGCGGTCACCGCCCTGCAACAGGCCACCCGGGTCGGTGGCTGGCACGTCCTGTGCTCCTTCAACGACCGCGCACAGGAGCTGGCGAACCACGTCAACCCGCCGCGCTGCATCCTGCCGCACGGCACCCTCGTCGGTCACTACCTGAACCCGGACTGGGAACTGGCCGAGGTGCACGACGACGACGTCGTCTCCTCCCACGCGGACCAGCCCATCCCGCACCGGCACTCGGTCACCAGGCTCCTGGCCCGGCGGTGGGGGGCGGGGTGACCGACATCGAGACCGCCGCCGGCCGGCTCGCCCCGCTGTCGTTCCCGCAGGAGCAGCTCTGGCTCATGGAGAGCCTCGCGCCCGGCACCTACAACGAGGTCTGGGTGCTGCGCATCGAGGGCGACCTGCGCCTGCCGCTGCTCCAGCGCAGCCTCGACGTGGTCCTCGGCCGGCACGAGGTGCTGCGCTCCACCTTCGACACCGTCGACGGCGCACCGGTCTGTCGCATCCTGCCCGAACTCACCATCGACCTGGGTCAGCCGACGGACCTGTCGTACGTGCCGGTGACCCTGCGCGACCGGATGGTGGCCGATCTCGCCGCGATGGTCGCGGACCCCCCGTACGACCTGCGCACGGGTCCGCTGGTCCGCGCGTCGCTGCTGCACCTGGACGACACCGAGCACGTGCTCGTGCTCGCCACCCACCACATCGTCGCCGACGGGTGGTCGCTGCGGGTGGTGCTGCACGAGCTGCTGGCCGCCTACGAGGCGTTCGCCGCCGGTCGGGTGCCCGACCTCCCGGCGCTGCCGCGCCAGTACCGGCACTTCGCCGAGGAACAGCGTCGGCTGCTCGACGAGCGGGAACTCGCCGACGAGCGACGGTACTGGCGCGACCAGCTCGACGGCGCCGTCCCGGTCCTCCACCTGCGTCCGGCCACCCTCCGCCCGCCGGTCAAGTCCCCGCGCGGGCGGCGGATCCAGGTCACCTTCCCAGCGGGTCTGGCCCGGTCGCTGTACCGGTACGCCACCGGCGGCCGCAGCACCCCCGCCGCGGTGCTGCTCGCCGCCTTCACCGCGGTCGTGCACCGCTACACCGGTCGTCAGGACCTGCTGATCGGCACGGCCAGCGCGGCCCGCCCGGACGAGCAGTGGGAGCCGCTGGTCGGCTTCTTCGCCGCGACGGTGCCGCTACGCCTGCGGCCCGCGCCCGAGCAGTCCTTCCACGAGCTGGTACGGCACGTGATGGAGGTCAGCCTCGACGCGCTCGACCACGACCGGCTGCCCTTCTCCCACCTGGTCGACCTGGTCCGACCCGACCGGGATCCGAGTTACCACCCGCTGGTACAGGTGGTCTTCTCGCACGTCGACGTCCGCGACGCCGAGCTGAGCGGCCACACCCTGCGCATCCGCTACGAACACGTGCCCCGCTCCCGCTCCCGCTTCGACCTGATCGTGGAAGCCCAGACCGGTCCGGGCAGCCTCGGCTTCTGGCTCGAGTTCGACGAGGCCCTGCTCCCCGAGCCGTTCGTCCGGGGCCTCTTCACCCACCTGCGGACCCTGCTGGCCGCGGCGATCGAGGCACCCCGGATGGCCATCACCGACCTGCCGATGCTGTCCGCGGCGGAACGGGCCGTGGCGATCGCCGAGGTTCCGCCGGCGGGTACCCCCGTTCCCGCGTCGGAGCAGGTGGTGCAGGGAATCGACACCCTCGCGCCACGCGGCGTGACCGGACGGATCGTGGCGATCGACCCGCAGCACGTCCGGCTGGTCGTGGACCGGCTCATGCCGGTCCACGGTCAGATCCTCGCCGACACCGGTGACCTGGGCTTCGTGGACGAGCGGGGAGACATCGTACGGCTCGGCCGGCGTGACCGTCACCCGATGGTCAACGGTCTCACGGTGCCGCTGGACGACGTGGCCGCCACGCTCTCGGTGCACCCCGGCGTCCGTGCCGCGCAGGTCGCGTACGACGGCGCTCCGCCGGTGCTGCGGGCCCGGGTGACCCGCGCCGGGGACGCGGCGCCGACATCCGCGCAGCTGGCCGAGTTCCTCGCCACCCGACTGCCCCGTTACGCGATTCCCACCGTGATCGAGATGGACCGCCCCGTCGACGGGAGCACCGACGGTGGTCGGCTCGCGGGCCAGGTGCGCGAGATCTGGCGACAGGTGATGGCCCAGGACGAGATCGGTGACGACGACGACTTCTTCGCCCTTGGCGGCCACTCCATCATGGCGGCGGAGCTGGCGTCGCGGCTGCGTACCGAGCTGGGCAGGCCGGTGTCGATCCGGTGGATCTTCGAGGCACCGACGGTGCGGTCCCTGGTCCGTCGGATCGAGCGGGAGGCCGTCCCGGGCGCGCTGCGGGCGGGCACGGCCGCCCGGCCCGGCGTCGTGCCGCCCGGGTCGGCAGCCGTCCCGGCCGGCGCCGCCGGCGCCCCGCTGACGGCGGCGCAGACCCAGATCTGGGTACTCGACCGGCTCGCGCCCGGTCGGGCGACCTATCACAGCCCGCTGCGCGTCGACATCACCGGCCCACTCGACCCGGCCGCGTTACGGCAGGCGTTCGCACGGGTGGTCGAAGGGCACGAGATGCTGCGCAGCGTGATCCGCTTCGTGGTGGACCGGCCGGTACAGGTACCGCAGCCGCACGGTCCGCAGCTGGCCGTCACCGACCTGAGTGCGCTGCCGCCGCAGGCCCGGGCCGCCGAGATCGACCGGCTCGCCGTGGCCCAGGCGCTGCGACCGTTCGACCTCGCCCGGGAGCCGGGCATCCGGGCGACCCTGATCGTGGCACCCGACCGGCGACACGTCCTGCTGCTGACGGTGCACCACATCGCCATGGACGGGGTGGGCTACCAGGCGTTCTGTCGGGACCTGAGCGCCTGCTACAACGCACTCGTCGCCGGGGACGTGGCACCGTCGCCGTCGCCCCGGTTGACCTGGCAGCAGTACGCCCGGTGGGAGGACGAGTGGCTCTCCGGCCCCGAACCGACCAGGCTGTGGGCGTACTGGGAGCGGACCCTGGCGGGGCTGCCGGTGCTGCCCCTGCCGACCCCGCTGCCGCGGCCGCCCCTGCCCACCTTCGACGGTGACCAGCTCGCCGTCCTGCTCGACCCGGAGCAGACCGGCACGGTGCTGCGGCTGGCCGCCACCCAGCGGGTCAGCCCGTTCGTCCTGGCCACCGCCGCCCTGGCGGCGCTGCTGCACCAGCTTGCCGGCAGCGACGACATCCCGATCGGCGCGGTGGGGGAGAACCGCCGCCTGCCCGGAGCACCGGGGCTGGTCGGATGCACGATCGCGACGCTGGTGTTGCGGGTGGACTGCGCGGGTGACCCGTCCTTCGCGGAGCTGCTGGCCCGGGTGCGGGACACCGTGCTCGACGCGTACGACCACCAGGGCCTGCCCTTCCCCCAGCTGGTACGGGCCGCCGCGATGCCGCGGCAACTGGATCGGCTGCCCCTGTTCCAGGTGGCGGTGGAGTGGCAGGAGCCCGACCGCAGCGGCTGGGACCTGGCCGGCTGCGCGGTCGACTGGCAGTTCACCCGGCTCGACACGGCCCGCAACGACCTGTACTTCACCGCCGCGGTCCGGGCCGATCGGCTGGAGCTCAGCGTCGAGTTCAACACCAACCTGTGGGATGCGGCGAGCGCACGCGGGTTGCTGGCCCGGTGGCGCGACCTGCTGCTGGCGGCGGCGCGGCGACCCGGGCAGCGACTGTCCGAACTCGCCGGCTGAGCACGACGGACCGGATGTCGGGGCCCTCGGCCGGTCCGAGGGCCCCGACACCGGCGCGCCTAGCGGTGCCGGGCGATCTCCTCCTGCCACCACCGGATCCCGGCGCGCAGCGCGGCCGGCACGGGACCGTGCCGCAGCACCCCGGTCGTCACCGTCAGCATCGCCCGGTCGGTCGCGTCCCGGACCGGGGTGAGGACCTCCTCGGTGCGGCGGTCGGCCCGGCCCAACCCGGGAATCTCCAGGACGCTGTGCGGCAGGCGGCGAACCAACTGCACCGACTCGGGCAACCGGGCACCCACCACCGCCGCGGCCGGTCCGGGCTCCGGGGTACCGCAGTGCTCGGCATGCCAGGCGGTCAGCGCGTCCGCGATCGCCTCGGCGGTGCTGTGGCCATCGGGGGTACGGCTGCCCTGAACCTCCCCGGCACCGTGGTTCGACGTACGCACCAGCGTGAAGACGGCGGCACCACGGTCCTGTGCGATCCGCAGCAGCGGGTGCAGTGTCGCCGCGCCCATGAACGCGCAGGCGGTGACCGCGTCCCCGCCGAGTTGGCTCTGCGGTCCGAGGTAGAGGTCCGCGTAGGCGGCCATCGTGTCGTCGGCGTCGCCGATCTTGGCGTCCAGCAGCACGAGCGCGCCCCGCTCGTGTGCGCCGTCGCGGAAGCGGCGCAACGCGGCCATTCCGGCGGCACCGTGGCGCAGGTAGAACGGGGTCTGGATCTTGTAGCCGGCGACGGTGTCACCGGCCGCGTCCAGCAGCACGTCGCCGTAGCGGCGCACCGACTCCGTGCTGTCCGCCAGGCCCCATCGCTGCAGCCAGGCCGGTGACGGAGCGACCCCGAGGCAGAGGCCGCCCCGCTGGGCGCTCAGTGCCGACCACCTTCCGGCAAAGCTGGTTCCCGGTCGGGTCAGCGTCATCGGGCTCCCTTCCGCACCGTCCGGGCAGGCAGCACCCGGCCGAGCTCGTCGAGTGTGGTGATGATGGGTACGTCGGCGTGCCCGTTCCCGGTCCGGTCCAGCCACACCCCGGTCAGTCCGGCGGCGATGGCGGCGCGGGCGTCGGAGTCGAGTCGGTCCCCGACGTAGACCGCTTCGGCTGGTGCGATGCCGAGACGGTCGCAGACGGCGTGGAAGATCCGCGGATCCGGTTTCGCCACGCCGCCGACGTCGTCGCAGCAGACCAGGGTCTCCATCCGGTGCCGGATGCCGAGTGCGGTCAGCTTGCGGTCCTGGTAGGCCCGGTCGCTGTTGCTCATCGCGGCGAGCCGGAGCTCGGCACAGTCCAGGGTGTCGAGCGCGGGCAGTACGTCGGGGAACAGCACGAACGCCCGGTCGCAGTGCGCCAGGTACCGCGACACCCAGGCGTCCACCTCGGCCTCCTCGGGGCCCAGCGGGAACCCGGCTGTCGCGCAGAACTCCCGCGCCCGGCGCCGGCGTTGTTCCGTGAAGCTGTATTCGCCCCGTAGGTAGGCGTTGAAGTGGATGCGCTCCAGGTGCCGCCAGAGGGCGAGGTACCGGTCGGTGTCGGCGGTGCTGACCGGGGCGGTCGTGGCCAGATGGGCCAGCAGACCGCGGCCGGTCGCCCCGGAGAAGTCGACAAGGGTGTCGTCGATGTCGAAGACGACGGCGCGGATCACTGCGTCGACGGACGCGCCGCGAACTCGCGGAGGCTGCGCGGCCGCATGTCGGTCCAGACCTGCTCGATGTAGGCGAGGCACTCCTCGCGGCTGCCCCGCTTTCCCGCCTCGCGCCAGCCGTTGGGCAGGCTGCGCTCGGTTAACCAGAGGGAGAACTGCTCCTCGTCGTTGGAGACCACCACGTACTCGGCGTCGTCGTCGTCCGCCAGGCTCATAAGCCCTCCTCGGGTGTGCACTGCCCGGGAGCATAACTGTCGACAACTAGAGTCTCAATTCTTTCGACATATCGCTGACTCTAGTTATGCTTGGTGGTCCGAGGGGTTGGCCGTGACCCACGGCTCGCGCGAGGAGACCGCTGTGACCGCATCGGCGCCGCATCCCAGATCGACGACATCCGCAACCACGGAGACATCGGCAGAGGTCGCCCCGGGGACGGCCGCGCGGGACGCCGTGTCCCCGCACTGGGCGACCTACGCCGCCGCCCTGCTCGTGCTGCTCCGCCATTGCGGCCCGCACGCGCCCGGCCGGGTCGCCCTGCGGGTCGACGGCGCGTCGGCGACGGTGCCCGTGCCGTCCGGGCGGACGACCGCGGCGCAACTCGTCGACGCCATTGCCGAGGCATCCTGGAACGCCGACGAGGTGTCGGCCCCGGCGGCGTTCCACTGGCGCCACCCGCGCCCCGCCCCCGACGCCCAGCTCCTCCTCGCCGGCGACGAGACCAGGATCTCCTGGCAGCTCACGCCGGGCTGGTCCGCGCCGATGCTCGCCACCGAACTGGACCGCAACCTCGCATCCCTGATGGCACAGATGGCCGACGACCCCCACCGGCCCATCGGGACACTGGCCGTACCGGACCGGACGGCGCAGCAGTGGTTGACGCACCACGGGCGCCCCGCCGACACCGCCCAGGTGTCGGGGCTCGTGCCCGAACTGGTCTCGCGCCAGGCACACCGCCACCCTGAGCGCCCCGCCTTCGGATCCGGCCCCGGCACCCTGACCTACGGCGACCTCGACGCGCGCGCCAACCAGCTGGCGCGGGTGCTGCGGGAACTCGGCGCCCAGCGGGACGGTTGCGTCGCCCTCATGATGGACCGGGGCAGCGAGATGCTCGTCTCCTTCCTCGCCATCCTCAAGAGCGGCGCGGCGGCGATCCTGCTGGATCCGGCCCATCCGGCGCAGCGGATCGCCGAGGTGCTCGAACTGGCCCGCCCGCGCGCCGTACTCACCCTGGCTCGGCTCGGCGCCGTCCTACCGGCCGCCGCGGGCACCGTGGTGGCCGTCGACACCGAGTGGCCGCGCATCCACCGGCTGCCCTCCGACGACGCGGGCATCACCCTGCATCCCGAGGACGTCGCCTACGTGGTGCACACCTCCGGGTCCACTGGTACGCCCAAACGCGTCGCGGTCCTCCACCGGTCGGTCGCCCACTCCGTCGCCACCCACCAGGAGGGCCACCGCATCAGCGCGGCGGACCGCGCCGCCTGGCTGGCCCCACCCGGCTCCTCGGTGTCGGTCGGGGAGCTGTGGCCGTACCTGTGCGCCGGGGCGAGTGTGCACACCGCGCCGCCGGAGATCGTCGGTGCGGCGCCGCTGCTGCGCGACTGGCTGGTGCGGGAGCAGATCACCAAGGCGTACGTCAGCATGCCCCTCGCCGAGCAGCTATACCAACTGCCCTGGCCCGCGGACACGGCCCTGCGACTGTTGACGGTCGGCAGCGACAAGGTACGGCGGTGGGCGGCGCCGGAACTGCCGTTCGAGGTCGCCGTCGCGTGTGGCTCGTCCGAGGCAAACGGCATCAGCAGCTGCCTGGTGCCGTGGGAGGACCGCCTCACCAGCGCCACCGCCACCGCCGCCGACCGGGCCGCCCCGCCTCCGATCGGCCGGCCGTGGCCGGGCGTACGCGTCGAACTGCTCGACGCGGGCATGCGCCGCCTGCTGCCCGGCGCGGTCGGGGAGATGTACCTCGGTGGACCGGAACTCGCCCGGGGGTACCTGGGCGACCCGGGCCACACCGCCGACCGCTTCCGGCCCGACCCGTACGGTCCGCCCGGTGCCCGGCTCTACCGCACCGGTGACCTCGCCTACTTCGACGAGCAGGGGCGGTTGCACCACCGGGGCCGCGTCGACCGGGAAGTCAAGATCCGGGGGTTCCGGGTCGACCCGGCGGAGGTGGAGCGCGCGTTGCTCGCCCAGCCCGGCGTGGACGACGCGGTGGTGGTGGCCCTGGCCGACGAGGACGGCGAGCGCCAGCTCTGCGCCTACCTGGTCGCCCCGACCGCCGAACCACACCTGGTCCGGGCCGCGATCGTCGACGTGCTGCCCGGGCACGCGGTGCCGGCCGCGTTCACCCTGCTGGACCGGCTGCCGGTGACGGCCAACGGCAAGGTGGACCGCAACGCGCTGCCCGCCCCCGACTGGACCACGCTACGCAAGCCCTACCGGGCCCCCCGGGACGAGGTGGAGAGGCAACTTGCCCAGCTCTGGGCGGACCTGCTGCCCGTGGCGCAGATCGGTCTGGACGACCACTTCTTCCACCTGGGCGGCGACTCGATGTCGGCCAACCGGCTCGCCGTACGCCTGAACAGCCGGCTGCGGGCGCGGGTCACCGTACGCGCGGTGCTGGAGCACCCCACCCTGGTCGAACTCTCGGAGTTCGTCCGCGCGCGGCTGCGCGTCGCCACGCGGAGCTGACCCGTGCTCGTCGAGGTGGCCCCACACAGCACCGACGCCGAGCTGGTCTCGCTCGGCGACCGGATCGCGGGGCACGAGGACGTCACCGCGTGGCCGGTTCGCCTGGCCGGCCGGTGTTTCCTGGTCGTCGCCGGGGACGAACGGTTGGTCACCCGGGTGCCCTCCGCCGCGATCCGCGCCTGGCACAGCACCGCCGACCGTGGCTACTGGCTGGTGGACCGGGCCAACGCGCTGCTTCCGGAGCGGGTGCCGCTCGGTACCGGGCACGTCGGCGGCGGTGGCTGGTGGTGCGGGGCCGGCCCGTGTGCTCTCGAATCGGTGCCGGACACGGTGCGGACCGCCTCGCTGGTGCGTCGTGCCGGTGCCGACGCGGTGCGGGCGAGCCTGTTCAAGGTGAGGAGCGGGCCCTACCACTTCCCCGGCAAGGGACGTGCCGGCCTGCCGGCGTTGGCCGAGGTCCGCGCGGCGGGCGGCCTGCCGGTCATCACCGAGGTGGTCGACCCGCGTGACGTCGAGCCGGTCGCCCAGGTTGCCGACTGCCTCCAGGTCGACCCGCGCAACATGACCAACCGGGCGCTCCTGACCGAACTCGGCGGCTGCGGCCGTCCGGTGCTGTTGATGCGTGGTGTCCGCGCGACCGTCGTGGAGTGGCTCAGGGCCGCGGAGTACGTGGTCAGCCACGGCAACCCGCACGTGGTCATGTGCGCGCGGGGCGTCGTGTCGTTCGACCGGTCGCTGGCGTACCAGCTGGACTACGGTGCCGTGGCGGCGGTGCGTCGGCACACCCACCTGCCCGTCATCTTCGACCCGAGCCACAGCACCGGCAGCGCCGCCGCGGTCGCGCCGGCCGCGCTGGCGGCCGCCGTGTTCGGGGTGGACGGACTGCTGGTCGAGACCCATCCCGCGCCGGAGCGGATGTACCGGCCCGGCGACGCCGCACAGATGTATCCGGTGGAGCGGCTCCGCCCCCTGCTGGCCGCCTGCCGTCGGGTCCGCGACCTCGCCGCAAGCCTCACCGCCTGATCGTGCCGCGGGCCTCACGGCCTGATCGTGGAGCCCGCCGTCGATGGTCCGGTCCGTGCCGTCGCCATGGAACCCACCCGGGAGAGAGAGTCCGCCTCGGGTCAGGACCGGCCGTCGAGCAACCGCGCCAGTTCGTCGGGCGACAACCGCGCCGCGCGGTCCAGCAGCAGGCCCTCGACATACTCGGCCTGGGCGGCGACCGTCTGGTACCCGAACAGCTCGGCCACCCCGACGGGGGCGTGGAACGCCTCACTCAACCGGAACGAGAGCTGCGCGACGGTGAGCGAGTGCCCGCCCAGGTCGAAGAGGGCGTCGTGGGCGCCGGGGGAGACACCGAGCAGCGCCTGCCAGGCAGCGGCGATGGTCTCCTGGAGGTAGCCCTGCGGCTCGACCCGCTCCGCGGTGCCGGCCCACGCCAGCACCTCGACGTCGGCCTGGGCCGGGGCGGGCGGCACGTCACCGAGCCCCGGGATGTCGCGCACCCGGCGGTCCGGGTCGTCCACCACGGCGTCGACCAGCGCCCAGAACTCCTGCGCCCACTGCGCGATCCGGGACACATCCATGATCGCGTCGTCGAAGTCCCACCGGGCGGTCAGGTCCGCGTCGCGGACCACCTTCACCATCAGGTCGTACTGCGCCCAGCCACCGGTCAGCACGATCTCCTCGCAGTCCACCCCCAGGTAGCTGCCGCTCATGCCGGGTTGTCCCTCGACCGAGAAGACGGTCTGCACCAGCGGCGTGGAGCCGATCTCCCGCGGCGGACGCAGCTGCGCCACCAGTTGCTCGAACGGCAGGTCCTGGTGTGCGTAGGCCGACATCGCCGAGGCGTGTTCGGCGGCGACGAGGTCGCGCACCGACGCGTCGGGGTCGGCCGCGCCGCGCAGCACCACCATGTTCAGGAAGTAGCCGACCATGTTCTCGGTCTCGGCCAGCGGCCGCGCGCTGATCGGCGTACCGACCAGGGTGTCGCGCGCCCCGGTGAGGCGCCAGAGCAGGAGCCGGAACGCGGTCAGCAGGACGACGAACGGCGTCGTCGCGTGCTGGCGGGCCGCGGCGGTCACCCGGTCGGCCAGCCCGGCGGGGGCGACGGCGTCCAGGTAGGCGCCGCCGCGTCGGGCCGAGCGCGGACGATCCAACGGCAGGGCGAGCCGAGCGGACGCGTCCGCCAGTCGATCCGTCCAGTACCGGGTCAGCGCGGTCAGCCGGTCGCCGGCGAGAAAGCCGCGCTGCCACTCGGCGAAGTCGCCGTAGTGGACCGTCAGCGGCGGGAGCGCGGCGGGCCGACCTTCGCGCCGAGCCTGGTACAGCGCCTCCAGGTCGACGAGGAGCACACCCTGCGAGACTCCGTCGGTCACCATGTGGTGCGAGGCGAGCACCAGGACGTGGTCGTCCGGCGAGAGCCGGTACAGTCTCAGCCGCGCCAGTGGTCCCTGCTCCAGATCGAACGGCACCGCGAGATCGCTCGTGGCGGCCGCGGTCGCCACGGCGACTCCCTGCGCCGGCAGCTCCGTGACGCTGACATCCACCGGCGCGGACCCGGACACGAGCATCGGCATCTCGCCCTGGCGGATCAGTCGGCTGCGCAACGGCTCGTGCCGGGCGACGAGATCTCCGAACGCGGCCTGGAGCGCGGCGAGGTCGAGTGGGCCGGTGAGTCGGAACGCGACGTGGTCGACCAGACTTCCCGGTTCCCCGGTCATCAGGTCGGTCAGCCAGACCTGCTCCTGTCCGCTGGAGAGTCGTACCGGCGCGCTCGGATCGGGGCGCGGCCGCAACGAGCCGGCGCCGCTGTCGCGTCCCAGCAGCCGCAGCGCCGCCGCACGTCGGTTCGCCGGCAGGGACGCCAGCCGTCGTAGCAGATCCGTCGTCTCGTCGGCCACCGCGTCTCCTATGGTTGGTCGTCCGCCGCCAGCACCGTGTCGCGTTCCCGGGTCAGTTCGTCGATCTGCCGCCACACCTGCGCGGCGAGCTGGTACGAGCCGCCCCTCTCGCAGAGCTCGACGGCCGAGCGCAGCAGGGCGATCGCCCTGTCGGTCTCGTGGGTCTGGTGCAGCGCGCTGGCGTGGCTCAGGTAGCTGTAGATCAGGTCCAGGCCGGCCAGCGGCGTGTCCGGGCCGGTCAGCGGCTCGTACAACCGCAGCGCCTCCCGGGGGTTGCCCGTGTTCAGCTCGTACCGGGCGCGCAGCGCGGAGACGATGGCCTGCTCGTGCGGAAGCCCGAGCATCCGCGACGTGGTCTCCGCGTCACGGATCCACTGCCGCGCGCCGTCGAGGTCGTCGCCGATGTCCAGCAGCACCGACGCCGCCGAGCGGCAGAACCGCAGCCAGTCGATCAGCGACATGCTGGGGAAGGCCAGCGCGTCCCGGGCCAGCCCGAAGTGCTGGCGTGCCTCCTCCGGGCGGCCCAGTTGCGCGTACGCCATGCTCGCCACCCAGTGCGCCCGGCCGACGAAGCCCGGCCAGTCCAGCTTGTCCGCGACGTTCAGCATCTCGCTGATCAGCGGCTCGACCTGGTCCAGCTCGCCGGCCTCGCAGAGCACCGAGATCAGCACACCGAGCAGCCGTACGTGCACGCTCGTGCCGCCGATTCCGGGCTGTCGCAGGTGAGTCAGGGCCCCGTACGCCGTGCGCCGGGCCTCGCGCAGTTGGCCGAGGTCGCGCAGCACCGACGCGAGATGGGTCTTGACCACCAGCAGCAGTTCCGGCGCGGACTGCACGAGGGGGATCTCGGCCAGTTCCTCCAGCAGCCGCAGCCGGGCCTGGTGCTCGCTGAGCATCCGCAGGGTGTCCTGCAACTCCAGGCCGACGTCGACCACGCGCTCCGGCAGGCCGTCGGACCTCGCGCTGGCCAACGCGCTCTCCAGGAACCGGCGTGCCTGCGCGTGGTCGCCGACCTCGCTCGCGCTGCGGGCCAGGACCTGTTCGAAGAGGAGGGGGCGGCGGGTGGCCTCCGCCGGCAGCAGCGGCACCGAGTCCACGCCGAGCAGCTCCTCCAGACTGCAGTCGAGCATGTGGCCCAGATACACCACCACGTCCAGTGTCGGTACCCGGCTGCCCGCTTCCAGCAGGGAGATGTAGCTCGGGGTGACGGAATCACCGGCGAGTTCGCGCTGCGACATGCGCAGCGCCGAGCGCCGGGCCTTTAGTCGCTGACCGAACTCCGGTTGGGTCACGGCAAGCTCACCCTGCGGGAGCCAGCCCTTCTGCCCTTTCGCCATCTGCCCCACGACTCCTGTTATTGCCACTGTTATGACTCTAGTTGAATTGCGCCGCAGAGCCTACCCCATCAACACGATCGTGTTTGACCGCTACACCCCGAAAGGCGCATGTCTGTGTCGACGGGCGTGGCCGCGGGGCCGGCCCGGCTCAACGCGCAGGAGGGCCTGCACACTCTCGGCTTCCTGCTCAACGGTGCTCTCGGCGGCAGCGCTGACTGAAGTTACGCACCCGGCCTCGTGGAGGCTAGGCGTGACCGCCGACCGTGATCGGGCCGATCCGAACCGTCGCCCGCGCCCCGAAGAACGCGGCAAGCCGCTCCGCCTCCTCGTCGAGCGCGCGGCGCCGCGCGGCCGACAACTCGTCCAGCGGCTCCACCGTCACGTCGATCCGCCGTCCGGACTTGCGTTGATGCCACACGCCGGCGACCTGGCCGTCGACGAGGAGCACGGGAAAGGTGCCCGCCTGACCGTTGGCGAGCCCGCGCCGGGCGGCGCGGCCGGCGAATAGCCGGTCGCGGGGATGGCAGCCGATGACGTACGCGTCGAAGTAGGGCAGCAGTCGAAGTCCGGCCGGCGGCTCCTGGTCGAACTCGCGGTCGCCCGCCACCACCCAGGCTTTCTCACCTTCCAGATCGATTGGCTCCAATCGATCGGCCGCTCGCCGGAACATTTCAGTGGCGAATGTGCGCGGAATCGACAGCCACTGCGCCACGTGCGCGGGTGTCGCCGGCCCGTACGCCCAGAGGTAGCGCTCCAGCAGATCGGTGAGCGCGACCTCGCCCGGGGCCGGCGTGCAGCCCGGCAGCAACCGCGACAGGCTCGTATACGTCACCTTGCGGCCCCGCAGCGGACCGAAGCACAGCACACCCCGGTTGGCCACCTCGTGCTCGACCTGTCGCCACCGCGGCCATCGGTCACCGAACGCCTCCATCACCCGATCGGCCGCCCAGTCGCCGACGCGTTCGGCGATGGCCTCGGTGAGTTCGTCAACGGTCAGGTCGGCCTCCCGCAGCGCGTCGCCGATCGCTTCGATCACTGCCTCGATCTGTGGTCTCGTCATCCGTACCCCCGGAGGCTGCCCGTCCTGGCCGGCCGGGAGTGCCGAGAGCGCACCCGTCCACATCGGCAGCTCGGCGGCGGCGAGCAGATGCACGGTGCCGCGCGGCCCTCGCGTCTTCACCAGGCGATGATCGCGCCAGAGCGCATCCTGCACGGCCTGCCGGGACACCCCGTCGAGCCGCGACCCGAGGGACCACTCGGCGGCCGACATCACCTGCGCGTGTACGCCACACTGTGCCGTCGCGACCTGCCCGATCGCCGCCTCGCCGTGGCGGCGGGGCCCGGTCAGCCCCGCGCGCTCCAGACGCCGTGCGTTGACCTGATCCCATGTGCACCCCGCCGCGACCGCCATGCGGGAGAGTCTGCCGTAGGCCGCCACGATATGCCGGCCGCGGTGCCGGCAGGTCATCCGCTGGCCGCGTCCCGCACCGGATCGGCGAGCGGGTGGGCCGGTTGCGGTAGCAACGGGCTGGGCCGGAGCGGGAGGTGTCGCGGCGTGGGCCGGATGGTGTTCTCCCGCTCGTACTCCCCGCCGTGCCGGCCCTCGTCCACGGTGCCGTTCGGACCGCAGTCGGTGCAGCCGCGGCGGCGGAGAAGACGCCGGTCGATCGCCACGGGCGCCCCGTCGGAGCAGCGGATCTCCAGGATGGCATCCAGCGTGGTGAGGTCCGCGCCGCGGGTGAGCGCGTGGACGACCTCGCCGGCCACCAGCGTCGCGATCAGGTCGACCGTCGTCGCCGCCGGGCCGGACCGGTCGGGCCGAGGTGGTGGCGGCAGTTGACAGGCGCAGGACAGGCCCGGGCGCAGCAGCGGCCCGACGGACCCGCCGCGATCGTCGACCCGGGCGCCGAGCCACCACTGCCCGGAGCGCAGGGTCGCGGCCAGAGCGGTGGGTGCGCCGTCGTTGACGACCTCCACCACGAGCGCCGAGGCCCGGCCGCCGGCCGTGGCGGGCGGCACCCCGACCAGCAGGTCCGGATGGTACGGCCGCATCGTGACTCCGCTGCGGTCCAACTCGGCGGTGATCGCGGCGGGGAGCCAGCCGCGTCCCGCCACGAGGGCCCGGCCCTGGCACAGGTTGTCCAGCAGTTGCTCCACGTCGGCCGGGTGCCCAAGGCCGGCGGTACGGGAGAGGAAGTCAGCCGCTGGCGTCGGCGGGCCGGTTCCCGCCGAAACGGCGGCACCCGCGCTGACGGGGTGCGCGAGTCCGTGCCGCACGAGCAGCGCGATCCAGTCGGTGACCTCCGACACCGGAACGCACAGCAACTGCGCGATGTGCGGCACGCAGTGGTTGCCGTCGAGCAGTTCGCAGATCTGCGGCAGGACGTCCGTCGCCCCGGGCCTGGTGAAACCCACCCGCGCCGGGCCGCCCTCCAGGACGTAGACGTCACCGACGGCGAACCCGACCAGCCCACCGCTGAGGCGGTACACCCGCCCGGTCACTCCGGAACTCCCGCGCTGCCGATCGCACCGGAAATCGTCTCCGCCGCCCCGGGGTGCTTCCACCGGGAACAGCCGTCGACCGGCACGAACTCGTCCACCCGCAGGGTGCCGCCGAGCACGTTGTAGCGGAGGACCCGGCGGCGGGAGGAATCGTCGTGCCTGATGAGCATCGTGGCGAGGGCCGCCGCGACGCTCGCGTGGTGCTCAAGGTAACCGAGCGGGCCGGCCGTCGCGTCCCGGTCGTACAGGTCCCACAGCGCCCTGGTGAGGTGAGGCTGCGGGTCGGCGGCGAGCACCCGGCCCAGTAGGCAGTCATAGCAGCCGGACACGTGTGGGCCGAAGACCGGCCCGACCCGGATCTGCGGGTGCGCCAGGATCACCGGTAGCCACCAGGGCACCGCGTCGTTCGCGTCGATGGCCCGGGCGACGGTGCGGGCTTCCCGCCAGGACGCCAGCACGATCGGTAGCAGCGGAGTGGTTGCCGCCGCCGGGGCGCTCTCCGTCACGTGCGTCCCGGCGATCCTGGACACCAGGCGGCCGGCGACCGCGCGACCGAAGTCACCGACAGCGACGATCGTGACAGGGGGCTGCTGCATCGCGGGCCTCCAGGACAGTCACAGCTCTAGAGGATCTTTGCTTCAGTGGGCCGATGGTACGGCGGCCGTCGTACTAACCGCGCACAATCGGCGTACAACTGGACCGCCTCCTGCGTGGGCGAGACCGCTGTTCACCGTCGCTCACGAGGTTGTCGGCGGTGGTCGCTGGGCCGCGAGCCGCGTACCCGTTTGAACGCCACGCTCAACGCGAACGCCCCGGAGTAGCCGACCCGCCGGGCGATCGCGTCGACGGTCAGGTCGGTGTGACGCAGCAGCTCGACGGCGAGGGCGATCCGCCAGCCCGTCAGGTAGGTCATCGGCGGTTCGCCGACCAGCGCCGTGAACCGGCGGGCGAACGCTGCCCGGGACACCCCGGTCTTCGCGGCGAACTCGGCCACCGTCCACGGGTACGCCGGACTGTCGTGCATCAGCCGCAGGGCGCTGCCCGCCCACGGATCGTCCAGGGCACGGCACCAGCCCGGGGCGTCGTCGAACCACCCACGCAGCGCCGAAACCAGGATCAGGTCCAGCAACCGTTCCAGCACCAGCATCTGCCCCGGCCGGTTGCGGGTCACCTCCTCGGCCATCGCCTCCGCCGACGGGATCGCGCTGCCGGCGGCGGGCACGACCAGGAAGGAGGGCAGGGCCTGCCGCAAGCGGCCGCTGAGCCCACCCCGGCGTTCGAACGCCCCGCTGAGCAGCACGGGACCGTCGTCGGGGTCGTCATCGTCCCGCCTGCCGCAGGAACGCGTGGGCCCGGTGCCGCCGGGGCAGTAGTCGGCTGCGGTGACCGTCCACATCGGGCCCGACGACAGAGCCGACGACGGGGCGTCGGCCACGGCGTACGGCACGTCGCCGCGCACGACGGCGATGTCGCCCTCGGCGATGCGCACCGGATCCCGCCCGTCGGCGACCACCCAGGCATGGCCTCGCAGCATCACGGCCAGCATCAGCGGGGCACCGGTGGACATCCGCAGCACCCAGGGCGGTCGCAGGACCGTCGGCCGGAACACCGCACCGCGGCCCCACACGTCCGCCAGCAGCTCGGACACCGCATCCACCGTCGCGAGTGTAGACGCCGGGACATCGGTCAGATCGTCCAGAGCATGGATCCTCGCGTCCCGTCCCGGTTGGCTCGAGTCATGAACGCACCACCGATCCTTGTCACCGGGGCCACCGGCAAGTCCGGACGCCGCGTCGTCGCCCGGCTGCGCGCCCGCGGGATACCGGTGCGCGCGGCGTCCCGCACCGGCGAGCACCCCTTCGACTGGACCGACCTCGGCACCTGGGACGCCGCGCTCGACGGCGTGCGCGCGCTCTACCTCGTGCAGCTCAACGGCAGCCGGCTGGTCCGCCCGTTCGTCGACAGCGCGGTGCGTCACGGAGTGCGGCGCATCGTCCTCGCCTCGGGCCGTGGCCTCGACGATCCCGACTACATCCAGGGCAGCAGCGGCATCCGGGACGCGGCGCTCGACAGCGAAGCCGCCGTACGCGACAGCGGGCTGGAGTGGACGATCAGCCGCCCCGGCTGGTTCGCACAGACCTTCACCGAAGGCATCTACGCCAACGCCGTCCGAGCCGGTGAGCTGCGCCTTCCCGCCGGTGACGGCGCCGCCAGCTTCCTCGACGCCGACGATGTCGCCGCAGTGGTGGTCGCCGCCCTCACCGAAGATGGCCACCCGGGCCAGACCTACGAGCTGTCCGGCCCGAACCCGGTGACACTCACCGAAGTGGCCACCACCCTCTCCGCGGCCACCGGCCGCACCGTCCGATACGTGCCGCTGTCGAGGCGGGAGTACGTCGCCGAGCTTGTGGAGCAGGGTGTACCGGCCACGGACGCCGAAGCGTTCGCCAACGTGGCCGAGTCGCTCCGCCTGGGCAAGGACGCGCACGTGTCCGACGGTGTGCGGCGCGCCCTCGGCCGCCCACCACGGACCTTCGCCGAGGCGATTCAGGCCGGCAGCGCCTGGGGTGGGCTGTGTGCGCTGTCGAGCTGATAGCGCGAATGGGTCACGGCGGGGATGGCCGTCTGCGAGCCGTCAGCGGGGGAGGATGCTGATGCCGAGCATCCGCGCGCCCGTTTCCGTCCGTGGTCGGTGACTACTGCCTGGCGCGAACACCACGTAGCTGCCTGGACCGAGCCGATGGCCCCTGTCGATGAACTCGCCCGAGACGACGTAGTAGCGTTCCTCGCCCTCGTGCACGTCCACCTCCGGCCACTCGCTGCCGGGCGCGAAGTCGTACATCCAGCCGCCCGCCCATTCGGTCCTCGGCAGTTGCCGCCGCAGGATTCCGGGGGCCACCTCCACCGCGTCCACCTCGTCGACGTGCAGGACCTGGACATCATCGTGTTCTTGCCTCATGGCTACATGGTGGCCGTGGATCCGCGATCAGCCCAGTGTCTGGCCTGACGCGCCAGGGTACTTTCTTGCCATGGTGCTCCATCGGGTCGTCGCGCTGGTCCTGCCGCCGCAATCCACGTTCGAGTTGGCGTGCGCCGCCGAGGTCTTCGGAGTGCCCCGCCCCGGCCTTCCCGCCCACTACGAGTTCACGGTGTGCGCCGAAGAACCGGGCGCGGTGCCGACCCTCGCGGGCTACGCGATGGTGGTGCCCGCAGGACTGTCCGCGCTGCGGCGCGCCGACACGATCGTCATCCCCGGCCAGCAGCTTCGTGACCAGCCCGCCTCACCTGCCGTGATCGAGGCGGTCAGGCGGGCGCATCAGCGCGGCGCGCGCATCGTGGCGATCTGCTCCGGTGCCTTCCTGCTCGCCCAGGCGGGACTGCTCGATCATCGTCGAGCCACCACCCATTGGCGGATGGCGGGTGAGCTACAGGCCCGCTTCCCGAACGTCGCCGTCGAACCCGACACGCTGTACGTCGACCAGGACAACATCGCCACCAGCGCGGGCACCGCCGCCGGCATCGACCTCTGCCTGCACCTGGTCCGCACCGACCACGGCGCCGCCTACGCCGCGCAGATCGCGCGGCACATGGTCATGCCACCGCATCGCGAGGGCGGGCAGCTTCAGTACGCCGCGCCTGCCCACACCGAGCGCCCGCCAGACTCTCTCGCGCCCCTGCTGGACTGGGCCGTCGAACGGCTGCATGAACCCCTCACGGTCGACGCCCTGGCCAGATTCGCGAGGGTGTCCGCGCGTACCCTCGCCCGCCGGTTCGCCGACCAACTCGGCGTCAGCCCAGGCAGGTGGCTTCTCCACCAGCGCATCGCGGCGGCTCAGGCGCTGCTGGAAGAGACCGACCTGTCGGTCGACGCGGTCGCCGACCGGACCGGCCTCTCCTCGGCCGCCAACCTGCGCAGAGGCTTCCGCGACACGGTACGCACCTCGCCCGCCGCGTACCGGCGCTCCTTCGGCCGCCGCAGCGAACTGCTCACCGCTGCCGCTCCTCGGCGCGCTCGCGGCTACGGTGTTCCGCCGGGAGGCACCGCCGGCGGATGAGGTGTTCGACGGGCGGCGGAGTCCGGCTTGTACGCGGTGACCAGCTCCCAGGTGCCGGGAAGCACTGCCACGTGCTGGAAGCCGATCTCCTCGAGCAGTGTGGTGTAGAAGTCCGCCTCGCGTAGGCGGCTGACGCTGCTGTCGACGCCGATCAGGAAGTAGCTCCAGAAGAACTGCATGGCCAGCCGGTCCGGGGTGCGGAACTCCTCGCAGATCAGGATCAGCCCGCCCGGCTCCAACGCCGCGTACGCCTGTCGCACCAGTTCGCGGGCCACGGCGTTGGGCCAGTCGTGCAGTACCCGGACGAAGGAGAGCGCGTCGTAGCCCGGCGGCAGGGGTTCGGCGAAGAAGTCGCCGCCGACGAAGCCCAGCCGATCCGGGTGACCGGAGGTGGCCCGGGTGGCGGCCACCAGCGGTGCCACCGCCGGCAGGTTGTACACGTCGGCCCGCAGATCCGGCGCGGCGTCGAGGATGTGGGCGGCGAGTGTCCCGTCGCCACCGCCCACGTCCAGCAGGCGACGCCGGTCCGACCAGAGGTGGCCCGCGTGCCGGCGTACCGTCTCGATCGCCGGCCCCAGCCCGAGGGCCATGCTGCGCTCGAACTCCGCGGTCTGGGCGGCGGTGGTCGGCGGCCAGGTGAAACCGTCGTCGATGCTGACGTCGCCGCGCAGGCTCTCGGCCAGCCGCCCGTGCAACTGCCGCCAGGGGTAGCGGTCCCGGTCCCGTTCGGTGGCGCCCGGCCCGACCACCGCGTTGACCGCGTCGTGCAGCCCCGGCACGGCTCGGTAGCTGGTCGCGCCGATGTCGTCGTCGGCCTCGTCGCGGGTCAAGCAGCCGAGGCTCTCGATGCAGTCGAGGAACTTGTACAGCCGGAGCGGAAGCACCCCGAACCGGGCGGCCAGCGCGTCGAGACGGACCGGTCCGGGCTCCAGCGCGTCGAGCAGCCCCAGGTCCAGCGCCGTCTGCAGCACGTCCATGGCCTTGGGCCCGTTGACGAGCAGGCTCATCAACGCCCGGGGCGAGAGGGTGACGGTCACCGGTGCGGCTCCTTCTCCAACGCGTCCATGAACAGGTCGATCTCGTCGAGGGTGTTGTAGACGTGCGGGCCGACCCGCAGATAGCCACGCCAGCTGCAGATCACGCCGCGGGCGGCCAGCCGCTGCTTGACGGCCTCGCCGTCGGGGACGTCCAGGCACACCACCCCGCCACGTCGGCCCGCGTCGGTGGGGCTCACCACCACGATGCCGGCGGCCTCGGCCCGGTCCAGCAGCCGCTGGGTGAGCGCCAGCGAATGCCGCCGGATGGCGTCGACGCCGACGCCGGCCAGCAGGTCCAGACCGACCTGGGACACCAGCGAGGTGGGCGGGTACGGTGTGCCACCGGCGAACCGGCGCACTCCCGCCGCCCACCCGTGCGAGGGCCGGAACGTCAGTGCGCGGTCGCCGGCCTGCCAGCCGGTGGCCGCCGGCGTCAACAGCGGCACCAGGTCCGGCCGGACGTAGAGGAACGCGGTGCCGACACCACACAGCCACTTGTGGGAACCGCCGATGACGACGTCGACGCCGAGCGCGGTGACATCCAACGGCACCACCCCGACGGTCTGGAAGGCGTCCACCACCACCAACGCGCCGACGTCGTGGGCGTGGGCCACCAGGCGGGGCAGGTCGACGGTGGCGCCGGAGGTGAAGCTGGCGTGTGGCACGCACACCAGCAGCGTCCGCTCGTCGATCCTGGCCTCGAGAGCGTCCTGGTCGAGGTGGGGGCCACCGGTGCCGACCACGTCGAGTTCGGCGCCATAGCGGCCGTACGCCCGGAAGATGAACGGCACCGTCGGATAGTCGAGATCCGTGCTGACCACCCGGTTGCGCGGCGGGCGGTAGTCGAAGCAGGACGCCACCCGGGCCAGGAAGGTGCTCAGGTTCGCGTCGGTGAGCACGCTGCCCGGCGGCGCGCCGAGGAGCGCGGCCACCGAGTCGGCATACCGGTCAAGGCCGACGTGCCAGTCCTGCCACACGTCGTCGCGCCAGGTGCGTAGCGTCTCCCAGTAGTCGTGCAGCACCCGCTCGACCCCCCTCGGCACCGCGCCGGTGGAGTTGCTGTTCAGGTAGACGCAGGTCTGCAACAGGGGGAACTCGGCGCGCAGGGCGGCGTGCGTGCCGGTGTCGAGGCATCGTGGGCTCTGCTCGGACTGGCTCACGCGCAGTGCCTTCCACTCCGGTCGGCCGCAGGTGGATCGGTGGTCACGGCGGTGAAGACCGGTGCGGCGCTGACCGCCGCCAGGTATGGCGTGCCCTCGGTGTAGCCGGTGCCGGAGCGCGCGCCGAGCATCCGCACCGCCAGCCGGTGATGGGTGCGTCGCCACTGCGACAGGGTGCCGGCGAACGCGGCCATCCGCCGCGCCACCAGGGCGTGGTCCGGACCGGCGAGCCGGCCATCGGCAACAGCCGACCGGTACGTCTCGTCAACCGTCGGCTGGCCGTCCTGTACCTGGGCCCGCACCTCCGGCACCGCCCGGTAGGCCACCGAGTCCAGCCGATCCGCATCCGGGGTACGACACAGCGACTCCACCAGCTTGTACGAGCGGGACTGGATCGCGCTGGCCCCCTCGGTGTACTGCCGGAACGTGCGGAACGACTCCGGCTGCATGGTGGCCAGCAGAGAGAAGAGCGGACCCGCGGCGCGCAGCAGGTCACCCGCGTACCCGAGCCGGTCGGCGGCGGCGCCCGGCGCGTCCCCGGCCAGTGCGGTGACCACCGCGCGAAGTTCGTCGGCGACCCCGGCGAAGAGGCACTCATAGCCCTGCAGCACCCGGATGAACAGGTACTCGTCGTGCGTCACGTGGACCGGCAGCATGCTCAACCGCAGCGACGGATCCTCGGGGGACGCGAGGTCACCGGCGATGGCGTGCAGGTCGGCGGCGGCGGTGGCCGGGTCGTCCGCACCGACCGCCTTGTTCAGGCCGAGACGGGCCAGCGCGGGAGCAGCGGCGCGGACCCCGAGTCGGCAACGTTTGGTGACCACCGCCGGCCCGGGGCGGTGCTGTGGCAGCAGCCCGGTGGTGTGCGCGGCGGCAGCCAACTCGAAGGCCAGCGTGTCGGCGATCAGGCGGACGAGGAGCCGGTCCCGGGCACGCCGTCCGTCGGCCGCCCGCGCTGCCGGGGACTGATCGTCTGCTCCATCGGAGAACCGGAGCAGGCGTAGGGCGAGGTAGCTGCGGTAGTCGTAGCGGCCGTCCCACTTGTCGAGTGCGACGTCGAGAAAGTCGGTCAGCAGCCGTGTCGAGGCGTCACCGTCGGCTGGTGTCCGGCTGGCGACCTTCCCCCGCGCCTCGTCGAGCAGGGCGAGGAAGCTCTTTTCGACAAAGTGTTTACCGACCCGGTGAAATTCGTCCAGGACCGCCGAATAGGGAAAGCTGCGCGGTCCGGCCGTACCGGACAACCAGTGAGCTACAGCACGCACGTGTCACCCCTCGAAATTGACGAGACGAACCACGGTCAAAGGCCGCAGGTTGTGCCGGCGCGAAGGTTGAGGTTGAGCGACGCTAATCGTCGGCGGTGGAGTGCATCCGCACCTGCCACAGCTCGGGGAAGAATCGGTGTCCGGCGAGTTTGGCCAGCATGTTCACCGGACTACCCGGGGTGCCAGCCGGTGGGTGACCACCGATTCGGAGCGCCACCTGGTAATGACGGACCCGCCACAGCGATACCCGCTCGTCCCACTCCACCATCGCCTCGGCGAGCCGGTGCAGCGGATCCGACAGGTCCGCCGGGCACAGGTCCGCGGCCGGGACACCCCGGACGGCAAGCTGCCCGTCGAACGAGCGACCGAGCTTCCGACTGGCCGACTGGACCTGCCGCCAACCCGGCGACTCCGCGCCGGAACCGTTGCCGAGAGCCGGCTGCATCGCCTGAAAGTCCACTGGGGACAGATACCGCAGCATGTCCAGTTGGTCGGTGATCAACCGGACCGCGAGCGTCGCCCGGACCAGCAGCGCCTCGGCGACCGACAGCTCCCCGGCATCCACCCGATCGGTCGCCTCGGCCAGCTCCGCCGCCGCCAGTTTCAGCCACAGCTCGGCGGACTGGTGCACCACCTGGAAAAGCAGCTCGTCGCGATGGATCACCTCGCCCGGCGATCGTTGCAGACCCAGCAAAGTATCCGTCCGCATATAACGCGCGTAGTCCGTAGCGCCGGAACCCGGCAGGACAGGCGAGTGGTCATGCTTCACGGACAATCCCTCCGGTCGGCGTGGACGTACCGGGATCAGCAATGCGTTGGCGGCAATCATCCAACCACGGACAGCAATGCGCTACCCCTTGGTCGCAGCAAGTTTCAAACTTCCTGATTGGCCGAGGATTGCCAGCACCGACACCACGGGCCAACGCTGGAGAATCCGCTACCTGTCAGTACGCGCCGGCGGTGCGGTGCCCACGTGGTTGCGGATGCGCACCTCGACCACCGGTGTCTTCTCGGCCGGGACCTCCGAGCGTAGTGCGGGGCTAGGGGTGTGGCGCCGTCGTGGCGTACAGCACGGCCTGGACGGCCTGGCGGAGATCTTCCCGGCTCTCGGTGGTGCCCGGTGTCGGAGCGGTCAGCGCGCCGGCGCCGGCCAGCCGATCGAAGAGCAGACCGTCGATGTACGCCACGAGGTGAGCGCCCTGCCGCGATGGGTCGGGCGCCCCGGCGCGGGCCAGCAACGCCTCGGCCTGTGCCCGGAAGGCGGTGCCATGGCTCAGGATCTGGCGCAACTGGGGGCGGTGAGTGGCCTCGATCAGGCAGGCGTACCGGGCCAGTGTCCGGTTGCGGTGGGCGCTCAGCCAACGGTCGAGCAGCGTGGCGATGCCGATCGCCAGGTGCTCGATGTCGGCGGCGGTCAGCGGCGCCGGGTCGGCGCGGGGCGGGCCGGACGCCAGCTGGTCCCGCGTGATGTCGGCCCACTCCAGCTCGGCCAGACGCCGTACCACGCCTTCGATGAGCGCCTCCCGGGTGCGGAAGTAGGCCGAGGTGGAGCCGAGGGGCAACCGCGCCCGGGCGTCCACCGCCCGGTGGGTCAGCCCGCGCATGCCGGCTTCGGCGATCAGGTCGATCGCCGCGTCCGCGAGCAGGGCAATCCGACTGCCGGTCACCGCGCCTCCTCGTTCGCCTTCTCTACACCTGTAGAGTACTTCTACAGGTGTAGAGAGAGTGGGAGGGACACGTGACGAGCCAGATGCGGACACCACCTTCTGCGGTGGTGGTGGGCGGCGGGATCGCCGGGCTGTCGAGCGCGCTGGCCCTGCACCGGGCCGGCTGGCAGGTGACGGTGCTGGAGCGGCAGCCGGAGTTCGGGGAGGTCGGGGCGGGCCTCAGCCTGATGGCCAACGGGCCGCCCGCCGAGGTGACCTACCTGCGCGATGGCGATTCGGTCACCATCCCCGCCGACCTGGTCGTCGGGGCGGACGGCATCCACAGCAGGGTGCGTAACCTGCTGTGGCCGGATCTCCCGCTGCCGGCATACTGCGGGTCCACCGCGTGGCGCGGGGTGACACCACAGCCGTGGCCCGAACCGGTCCCGGCCGCACTCAGTTGGGACCGGGGTGCGGAGTTCGGCATGCTCCCGTTCGCGGACAACCGGGTCTACTGGTACGCCGCCGTGTGCGCTCCGGCGGGGCAGCGGTCCACCAACGAGCACGCGGCCGTACGGGATCGCTTCGGCGCGTGGCACGAGCCCATCGCGGCGCTGATCGACGCCACCCCCGCCGAGGCGGTCCTACGGCACGACCTCTACCACCTGGATCGGCTACCCGACACGTACGTCAAGGGCCGGGTGGCGCTGGTCGGCGACGCCGCCCACGCGATGACCCCGTTCCTGGGACAGGGCGCCTGTCAGGCGATCGAGGACGCGGTGGTGCTCGGCCGAGCGTTCGCCGGTGGGGCGCCGCCGGGGGAGGCGTTGGCCCGCTACGACCAGCTGCGGCTTCCGCGTACCCGAAGCGTCGCGCGGGCCTCGCTGCTGGCCGGCAGGTTCGGTCAGCAGCTCGACAACCCGGTCGCCGTGGCGCTGCGCAACGCGATGATGCGGCTCACCCCCGCGTCGGTGGCGCTGAGATCCATGGCACGGCACGTCGCCTGGGATCCACCCGACCTCATGCCCTAGGTCGGTTCCCTCGGTTGCTGCGACGGTACGCGACCGCAGGCGTCGATAAACTGGATTTATTCCAGAAGAGTGGGCTAGGGTTCGTCACGTGATGACCGACCTCGAGGCGCAGCTGCGGGCGGTCTCGTTGCGCGTGACCCGGCCCCGGTTGGCGGTGCTCGCCGCGCTGCGTGACCACCGGCACGTCGACACCGACACGGTGATCGCCCTGGTGCGGGCGAATCATCCCACGGTGTCCCACCAGACGGTGTACGACGTGCTGCGCGCGCTCACCGAGGCCGGCCTGGTGCGGCGCATCCAGCCCGCCGGGGCGACCGCCCGGTACGAGTCCCGGGTGGGGGACAACCATCACCATGTCGTCTGCCGCTCCTGCGGCGCGATCGCCGACGTCGACTGCGCTGTCGGCCATGCTCCCTGTCTCACCGCCTCCGGCGACCACGGCTTCGTGGTCGACGAGGCGGAGGTCGTCTACTGGGGCACCTGCCCCGACTGTGCGACCGAACGCACCCGCCAGTGATCCGCCAGTTCGGAAGGAAACAGATGAGCGACACCCAGGACAACGCGCCCGCGAGCGCGCAGGGCGTGGACCAGAAGGCGGCGGCCGGTTGCCCGGTCGCGCACGACTCCGTGACCGCGCGGGGCAGCGAGAGTGAGAACCCGGCGATCGACTCGCCGACGCCGAAGACCGGCGGCCGCCCGCGTACCAACCGGGACTGGTGGCCCAACCAGCTCGACCTCTCGGTGTTGCACGCCCAGTCGCCGAAGGGCAACCCGCTGGGGGAGAGCTTCAGCTACGCCGGCGAGTTCGCCAAGCTCGACGTCGAGGCCCTCAAGCGGGACATCGTCCAGGTTCTCACCACCTCGCAGGACTGGTGGCCCGCCGACTTCGGCCACTACGGCGGCCTCATGATCCGGATGAGCTGGCACGCCGCGGGCACCTACCGCATCCACGACGGTCGCGGCGGCGCCGGCGACGGCGGTCAGCGGTTCGCCCCGCTCAACAGCTGGCCGGACAATGCCAACCTGGACAAGGCCCGCCGGCTGCTGTGGCCGGTCAAGCAGAAGTACGGCCAGAAGATCTCCTGGGCCGACCTGCTCGTGCTCGCCGGCAACGTCGCCCTGGAGTCGATGGGCTTCAAGACCTTCGGCTTCGGCTTCGGCCGGGAGGACGTCTGGGAGCCCGAGGAGATCTTCTGGGGTCCGGAGGACGCCTGGCTCGGCGACGAGCGCTACGCCTCCGAGAAGGAGATGGTGACCGGCGTCGGGGCCACCGAGATGGGGCTCATCTACGTCAACCCGGAGGGCCCCCGCGGCAACGCGGACCCGGCCGCGGCGGCGCACTTCATCCGCGAGACCTTCGGCCGGATGGCGATGAACGACGAGGAGACCGTCGCCCTCATCGCCGGTGGCCACACCTTCGGCAAGACCCACGGCGCCGGTATCGCCGACGACCACGTCGGTCCCGAGCCCGAGGCCGCCCCGTTGGAGGCGCAGGGCCTGGGCTGGCTGAGCACCCACGGCAGCGGCAAGGGTGCGGACACCATCACCAGCGGTCTCGAGGTGACGTGGACCGACCGGCCGACGCAGTGGAGCAACCGCTTCTTCGAGATCCTCTTCGGCTACGAGTGGGAACTCACCACGAGCCCCGGCGGCGCGAAGCAGTGGGTCGCCAAGGACGCCGAGGCGATCGTTCCGGACGCGCACGACCCGTCGAAGAAGCACCTGCCGACGATGCTCACGACCGACCTGTCGCTGCGCGTCGACCCGGCGTACGAGAAGATCTCGCGCCGGTTCCTGGAGAACCCCGACGAGTTCGCGCTGGCGTTCGCCAAGGCGTGGTACAAGCTGCTGCACCGCGACATGGGTCCGGTCAGCCGCTTCCTCGGGCCGTGGGTCCCGGAGGCCCAGCTGTGGCAGGACCCGGTGCCGGCCGTCGACCACGAGCTCGTCGGTGACGCCGACGTCGCCGCCCTCAAGGCGAAGATCCTGGAGTCCGGCCTCACGACCGCCCAGCTGGTCGCCACCGCCTGGGCCTCGGCTGCCAGCTTCCGGTCCACCGACAAGCGGGGCGGCGCCAACGGCGCCCGGATCCGCCTTGAGCCGCAGCGCAGCTGGGAGGTCAACCAGCCCGAGCAGCTCGCGACGGTCCTGGCGACCCTGGAGGGCATCCAGCGGGAGTTCAACGAGGCCGGCGGGGCGAAGATCTCGCTCGCGGACCTGATCGTGCTGGCCGGCTCGGCCGCCGTCGAGAAGGCGGCGCGCGACGCCGGCGTCGAGGTGACCGTGCCGTTCCGGCCGGGCCGCACCGACGCCACCGCGGAGCAGACCGACGTCGACTCCTTCCGGGTCCTCGAGCCGCGCGCCGACGGGTTCCGCAACTACCTGCGGGCCGGCGAGAAGACCCAGCCGGAGGTGCTGCTGCTCGACCGGGCCTACATGCTCGACCTGACCGCGCCCGAGATGACCGTCCTCGTCGGCGGTCTGCGCTCCCTCGGGGCCAACGTCGGCGGCACGCCGCACGGCGTCCTCACCGACCGGCCCGGCGTGCTGACCAACGACTTCTTCACCAACGTGCTCTCCCCGGGCACCCGGTGGAAGGCGTCGGAGTCCGACGAGCACGTGTACGAGATCCGGGACCTGGCCACCGACAAGGTGAAGTGGACCGCCACCGCGGTCGACCTCATCTTCGGCTCCAACTCCCAGCTCCGGGCCCTCGCGGAGGTCTACGCCAGCGAGGACGCGCGGGGCAAGTTCGTCGCCGATTTCGTTGCCGCCTGGACCAAGGTCATGGAACTCGACCGGTTCGACCTGGTCTGACCCGACCGCACCGCCGAGCCCCGGTCGATCCACCTGCGATCGACCGGGGCTCGACGCCTCCTGGCCCGCGCCACCAGGGCGCGATCCGGCCTCCGCCGGTGCGGCGGCGGCAGTCTTGGCAGGATGGTGCGGTGGCGATCCCGAATCGGCGTGACCTCGGTGGGGTGTTCGACGAGGTGCCGGAGCTCTACGACCGGATCCGGCCGGGATACCCCGACGACCTCGTCGCCGATCTCGTCACCGTCACGGGCGTCGGCGAGCGATCGTCGGTGCTGGAGGTGGGCTGCGGGACCGGCCAGGCGACCCGTTCGCTGGCGGCGCTCGGTTGTGCGCTGACCGCCGTCGAGCCGGGCGCGGGCATGGCGGCACTGGCCCGCCGACGGCTCGCCGCCTTCGGCAGGGTCACCGTGGAGCGGTCGACGTTCGAGGCGTGGGACGACCGCGGCAGACGCTTCGATCTCCTGGTGGCCGCCTCGTCCTGGCACTGGGTCGACCCGTCGATCGGCTGGCGGCGAGCGCACGACGTGCTCCGTCCCGGCGGGTGGCTGGCGCTGCTCGGCCACGTCGTGGTCCGCCGACCGGGAAAGCCGGAGGTGTACGCCGAAACCGTCGACCTGCACGAGCGGTTCGCCCCCGGGAACCCGGACTGGGGCCATCCGCCGTCGGAGGACGACGTGCGCGCCACCGACGTGGGCTGGGGACCGGTGGCCGATCCGGGCGGCCTGTTCGGACCGACGGTCGTGCGCTGGCACCCGACCGTCCAGTGGCTGGACGGGGCGGGCTTCGCCGATCTCCTTCGCTCGACGTCGCCGTACCGGAGGCTTGATCGCGACGTCCGCGAGCCGCTCCTCGACGCCGTCGCCGAGCGCATCCGTACCCGGATGGGCGACCGGGCGGCACGCCGCTACCTGAGCGTCCTCCGGGTCGGACAGCGCGCCGATTGACCGCCGACGCTATTGCCTGATTCCCACCAACTGCCGGACGTATTGACAAGTGTCGACATTCGGGTGAGGCTGGACGAGAGAGCGCTCTCTCACATCGGGTCCCACCGACCACCACCAGTCTGGCCAGGGAAACTCCGATGTCTTCGGCGGCGGCGCCGGAGGTGTCCCTGACCCGTACCCCCGACAGGAGTCACGAGATGGACAGGGCCGCACCCCTCTCCGCCATCCGCAGCCGACTGCGCCTCGCCACGGCGATCGGCGCCCTGCTGGTGCTGCTCGGCACCTACGTGGTGTCCACCACCGCGCGGGCCGACGCCGCCCCGGGCATCAACGCCATCCGGGTGGCGGAGTTCCCCGCCGACTGCACCTACAGTCACCGGCTCCCGGACGACCCGATCATCTTCCCCGGGCTGCCCGGCGCCTCGCACATGCACAGCTTCTTCGGCAGCACGGTGACCAACGCCCACACCACCCTTCCCGACCTGGTCAACTCGCCCACCACCTGCAACCCGCGGGTGGACGTCTCGTCGTACTGGGTGCCGACCCTCTACAACAACAACGTGCCGGTGGAGCCGGCCATCGCCACGTTCTACTACCTGGGCGAGGGGGTACGCGACGACGTCGTCGCGCAGACCCAGCCGTTCCCGCTGGGGTTGCGGCTCGTCGCCGGCAACGCGGTGGCCACCGGGCCGGGTCAGAGCATCGCCCGCTGGTCCTGCCTGCACGCCGGGCACGTGCCGCCGTCCAAGGACTTCGTCAACTGCCCGGCCGGCACGATGCTGGAGTCGTACCTGGACTTCCCGCAGTGCTGGAACGGCCGGGACCTGGACTCGCCGGACCACAAGAGCCACCTGGCGTACCCGGTGAACCAGGCCTGCCCGGCCAGTCACCCGGTGCACGTGCCGAAGCTGCGGCAGGTGCTGCGATACCCGGTCAACGGTGACCCGTCGCGGTTCCGACTGGCCTCCGGGCCGGGCTACACGATGCACGGCGACTTCTTCAACGCCTGGCCGGTGGCGGAACTGTCCCGCCGGGTCCGCGACTGCATCCGTCCGGTCATCAAGTGCGGGCACGACGGCCGGCCGATCTGAGCCGGACACGATCGCACCCGAGGCGGGCCCGGTCACGCCGGGCCCGCCGCCCCGGACGCCGAGGAGGCCGGATGCGGGTCACCGTCACCGCACCGTCCACGTTGCTCGCGGTGCTGCTCGTCGCCGGCTGCTCCGCCGGGTCACCGCCCGCCACCGGCGGCACCTCGCCGCCGGCCACCGCGCCGACGAGCCAGGCCGCACCGACAAGCCAGGCCGCACCGACGAGCGATGCCGCACCGACGAGCGTGGCGGCGCCGGGCTCGACCGCCGCTGGGGCGTTCAGCGCCACCGACATCGCCTGGCTCCAGCTGACGGCGGCGATGGCCGAACGGCTGCTGCCGGTGCTCGACCTGGTGCCCACCCGGACCACCGACCCGGCCTGGCGGCGCCTCGCCGCCCAGGTCGAGGCCACCCACCGCACCGACCTGGCCCGGTCCCACCGGCTGCTCGGCGACTCCGGCGCGCCGTCGACCAACCCGCACGAGGGCCACGACATGCCGGGCATGGTCACCGACGAGGAACTGGCCACGCTGCGCTCGGCCACTGGCGAGGCGTTCCGCCGGCTGGTCGCGGGGCACCTGCGCGCGCACCTGACGCAGTCGGTCCGGATCGCCGACGCGGCGCGGCAGAGCGGCGCCCACCCGGCGAGCACCGCGCTGGCCGCGACCGTGGTCCGGGACGGCACCGCCGCGCTCGCGCGGCTCGACCGGCTCGACCCGCCCGATCGGCTGAACCCGCCCGATCGGCTCGACCAGCCATCGACGGCCCGCGCGGCGACGGGCGCCGCCGGGCTGGTCCCGCGTACCCGCTGAGGCGCGGAGGCTCATTGTTCACCCTGTGTTCTCCATCCCGTTCGTTCACCGCTGCTACCAACAAGCCAGGTCCTTCGAAGATCAACGGCAGCGACGGGATGGGGCACAGGTGCGGGTCAAGGGGATTGCGGCGGTCGCCGCTGCGATGATGGTGCTTGCCGCCGGATGTACCAGCGACGAGCCCGATCCGCGCAGGTCGACCGGCATCGACGGACCAACGTTGCGGATCGTCGCCGGGTCCGAGCAGGAGAGCGTGGTCGAGACGATCGTCGAACCGTGGTGCGCCGGCAAGGGGTACCACTGCGAGGTGACGCTCAAGGGCTCCGTCGACCAGGCCCGACTGCTCGCCGCCGGCAGCCGCGAGCACGACGCCTACTGGTTCGCCTCCAGCGTCTTCTCCCAGCTCGGCGACAAGGCCAACGTCCTGCAGGACGTGCAGCCGATGTTCCTGACGCCGGTGGTCTTCGCCGGCTGGCGCGGCGAGATGCAACGGCTGGGCTTCGCCGACCGGGCGGACGTCGGGATCGCCGAGATCCTGCGGGCGGTCGAGTCGGGCCGTACGCGGGTCTGGGTGACCAACCCGACGCAGTCCAACTCCGGCGCCACCGTGCTGTTCGGCTTCATGAACTACTTCGCCGGCAACGGCCCGGGCACCCCGCTGAGTCAGCAGCAACTCGACTCCCCGGCGGTCGAGCAGGGCGTCACCCGGTTCATCGCGGCGATGGACCAGACGCCGCCGTCGACGGGCACCCTGATGACCGAGTGCCTCGCCCGCCCGGCCGACTGCCGCACCATGTTCACCTACGAGGACCTGGTCATCGAGAAGAACCAGGAGCTGGTCAGGGCCGGCAAGGAGCCGCTGGTGGTCGCGTACCCCCGCGGCTCGCTGGCGATCAGCGACGCGCCACTGGGCTTCCTGCCGCAGGGCGACGAGGGCGACGCCGTCCGGCGCGGCATCGTCCGCGAGCTGCAGGACCACCTGCTCACCGACCCGGGCGCGCAGGCCCAGTTGCTCAAGCTGGGGCGGCGCCCCGTCACCGGCGTCGGTTTGACCCTGGACAACCCGGACCTGTCCGTGTTCAACCCGGAGTGGGGCATCCAGGCGACCATCAACGAGCAGGGCATCCAGTATCCGGCGGCGCCGGTCATCGAGGCGGCGCTGGACCGCTACCAGACCCGGTACCGGCGCCCTGTCAACACGTTCTACTGCCTCGACGGCAGCGGGTCGATGGCCGCGAACGAGGGATGGAACGGGGTGCAGGCCGCCGCGCACCAGATCTTCGACCAGGACCAGGCCGCGCTCAACTTCCTGCGTACGCACCCGCAGGACTCGACCACCGTCGGCATCTTCAACCGGGATCTCGTCGAGGGCACGCCGTGGGTGGTGGACGGCGACGACGCGGCCGGCCTGCACGGGCTCACCGAGCGGATCAACGCCTACCGCCCCACCGGCGGCACCAACATGTACGCCTGCCTGCAACGGGCCGCCGCCGAGCTGAGCCGGCCGCAGCCCGCCGACCGGCGGCGGCTGGTGGTGCTGATGACCGACGGCCAGTCCGAGAGCGCCGACCGGGGTGGCGCGGTGGCGGCGCTGACGTCGCTGGGCGTACCGGTGGTCGCCATCGCCTTCGGCCGCGACGTCGACGCCGCGCAACTCAGGGAGGTGGCCACGGCCACCGGCGGCGCGTACGTCCAGCAGGACGACCTGGTGTCGGCGCTGCGTCAGGCGGCGGGTTACAAGTGACCGGCCGCCCCACCGACGGACCCCGGGCGCCGCGATGAGAAGGAAACTGGCCGCCCCGGTCGCGCTCGCCGCCGCGGTCGCGGTGTTCACCGGGGTCTTCGCCGGCAGCGGCAGCTTCCTGTGGGCGCCGCTGCTGGCGGTCGCCGCGGCCCTCGGCACGTACCTCATGCTCGACGACCGCAGCCCCGCCCAGGCCCAGGGCGACGACTACCACGACGAGGCGCGGGTCAAGGTCGAGGAGGCGCTCAGGGTCCTGCGGGGCGTCGAACGGCTCAGCCGCGAGGTGCACGCACCGGCCGCCCGCGCCGCCCTGCAATCGGCCTGCCACTACGTACCCGAGTTGTTCGACCGGGTCCGCACGGCCGCGCCGAACAGCCTCTACTCCACGGCCAGCCAGATCGGCGGCCACCTGACCAGCCTCGACGGTGCCGTGCGGCAGTACCTCGACATCCAGCGCAAGCCGGTGCTCTACACCGATCCGGAGGCGCTCAAGCGCAGCGGGGAGCTGGCGTTCGACCGCTTCGCCGCCTTCGCCCTGGACAGCGTGCGGCTGGTCAACCAGGGCGACATCGCGCAGTACCGCGCCAACCTCGACACCGTCGCACCGCCGAAGCTGCCGGAACTGGGATGAAGGAGCCATCGTGAGATTGCCGAGCGTTCGATTCCTGATCGGCCTGGTCACGGTGATCGTCGTCTGCGTCGTCGCCGCGGCGCTGTGGGTCCGTGCCGACGAACCGGCCACCTCGGCCGCCCCGCCGACCGTGGTCAGCTGCCTCGGCGGCTCCGAGAAGACCGAGCTGATGGCCGACGCCGACGTCACCCGGATCCTGCGCGACAGGTACCAGCTGGAGATCAGCTTCCAGCCACTCGGCTCGTACGACCAGGTGCAGTTGAGCAGCGACGACCTCAAGGCACGCCAGCTCGACTGCCTCTGGCCGTCGAGCGCCAGCGCGCAGAGCGTCTTCGAGGCGCAGCATCAGGGCGCGTTCCCGGACTACCGGGCGGAGAACCTGCTCCAGTCTCCCGAGGTGGTCTACGCGGGGCCGCGCGGCACCGAGGCCCTGATCAAACGCGGTCTCGTCGAGCAGCGGGAGAACCGGTACTACCTGGTCGACATGAAGTCCCTGCTGCTGGAGCACGTACTCAAGAAGCAGACCTGGGACGGCATCGGCGCGGCCGACCTGCGCGGGCCGATCAGCGTGGCCAGCACCGACGCGGCCAAGTCGAACAGCGGCTTCGTGCTCGCCCAGCTCCAGTTGAGCATCATCGCCACCGACGACGTGTTCCAGGCACCGAACCTCGCCCAGGCGCGCCGGGCCCTGCCCACCATGCGGGCGGTGTACGACGCGCAGGGGCTACAGGCACGCAGCTCCGACTCCGGGTTCCGGGAATGGCTCACCCAGGGCGGCGAGTTCAAGTCACCGCTCTACGCCGGCTACGAGAACCAGCTCATCCAGCTGGTCGCGCACGGCGACGTGAACACCGCCAGCGTGCTCAAGAACGTCCGGCTGCTCTACCCCGACCCGACCATCTACAGCGATCATCCGCTGCTGGCGCTCAACGCCTCCGCCGCCCGCCTGATCGAGGCGATGAAGGACCCGGAGATCCAGGCGATCGCCTGGAAGACGTACGGGTTCCGGTCGGCGCTACAGGTCGGCGCCAACGACGTCGCCGACTTTCCCGATCTCGCGCTCGCCGAGCAGATCCGCACCACCCCGGCGCCCGCCGCCGACGTGACGCTCGCGCTGCTGAACTGCATCAAGGACGCCAACACCTGCCAGTGAGGGGACCGAGGGGTCATGACCGACGGATTGCAGATCGACTTCGGCAGCATCGTGGGGGGCGCGGCCGAACCGCCGGCCGGCGCGGCCGACACCGCCATCACCGGCGCGCTGACCGCCGGCCAGCCACGCGAGCTGGTCTGCAGTGACCTGCTCACCCCCGCGCAGCGCAGCCAGGCCGAGGCCGCGGCCCGGCAGCTCTACCCGGCGATGCTGGCCAACACCGAACAGCTGGCATCCTTCGGCAACAGCGCGATCGACCAGGTCAACACCCAGGTCAGCCGGATCTTCAAGGAGGTCGGGCGGGTCGACATCCCGGAGCTGACCAGCATCATGCGGCAGCTCAACGACCGGATGCGGACGTTCCGGCGCAAGTACGACCCGAGCGACCCCCGGATCCGGGAGACCTTCAACAAGTTCTCCGACGCCGTCAAGGGCCTGTTCCGCAAGGGCCGCGACCTGTTGGAGATGCTCTTCGAGGAGGCCAGGACGGTCGAGCAGCAACTCGACAGGGTGGCCGGACAGCTCAGCGCGAAGCAGCACGAACTGCGGCGCAACGTGGTGCTCTGCGACGAGCTCTACAAGGCCAACGAGGCGGCCATCGGCCAGCTCATCGGCGCGATCGCGGTGATGGAGCTGGTCCGCGACGAAGCGCTCGCCGAGGCCCGGTCGATCACCGTCACGCCGGGCGCGGTCGACGAGCGCGACCAGCAGGAACGGCTCTCCCTGGTCACCGAGTTCATCCAGGCGCTCGAGGTGCGCATCAACGAGTTCCAGCAGCGCCTCTTCGTGGCCTGGTCGACCTCGCCGCAGGTCCGCAACATCCGGACGCTCAACTACGGCCTGGGCCAGCGCCTCGCGCTGCTGATGAACCTGACCATCCCGACGATGAAGCTCACCATCGCGCAGTGGGCGCTGCTGTTGCAGGCCAACCAGGCCGCCGACATGCAGCAGGCGGTCGCCGACGGCGCCAACGACGTGCTCTCCGCGTACGCCCGGGCGTCGCAGTCCGCCGTGCCGCAGATCGCCCGGACCATCCAGACCCCCACCATCCGCCCGGAGACCCTCCTGGAGGTCGCGGAGTCGATCGACGCGCAGGCACGGGGCATCGAAGAGGCGGTCCGCTACGGCCAGCAGAAGCGCGCCGAGGTGGTGGACGCGATCGTCACCGCCAACCAGTCCATGGCGCAGTCGGCCAACCGGCTGTCGCAGACCGTGGTCGAGCTGGTCACCCGGGCCAAGCAGCCGCTGGAACTGCCGGCCGGGCCGCAACTGCCCGCCTCGGTGCTCGAGCAGGCGCCGGCGGTACGCACCGACCAGCAGTCCCGCTAGGGCCTGTGTGAGCGGGATCTGTTCACTGCATGATCACTTCTCGGCCGGGAGCCGGCAGGGCGGCGCCTGGATAGTGGAGACGTCCTGATCCTTGCGGAAGGAACCGGTATGCCCTCGTCGCGACGCAGGTGGTTGGTGGTGGCGCTGTCGACGGTGGTCGTCCTCGCGGCCTCGCCGGTGGCGGTGCCGGCCGTGGCGGCGGTGCCGGCTGCGGTGGCGGTGCCGGCCGCGAGGGCGGCGGTGGCCGGGGACCTGGCGCCGTTCGACGCGGTCGACCCGTTCATCGGCACCGAGCTGGATCCGACCCAGAACAAGAGCAACGACGCCTACGGCAACACCTTCCCCGGGGCGACGGTGCCGTTCGGTCTCGTCCAGTCGAGCCCGACGACGTACCGGGAGGGGGCCAACGGGGAGAAGGGCGGGTACGAGTACACGGCGACTCAGCTGCGCGGCTTCGGCATGACCCGCCTGTCCGGGACCGGATGCACGGGGAACTACGGTGGCTTCGACTTCCCGGTCATCCCGTTCACCGGTGCGCTCGACGCCGGCGCACCACCGCGCGCCCCCGGCGCCAACATCCGCGACTACTACCTCGGTTTCTCGCACGAGAACGAGATCGCGCAGCCCGGGTACTACTCGGTCACCACGGACAACGGTGTGACCACCGCGCTCACCGCGAGCCCGCGGTCGGCGGTGAGCAGGTTCGACTTCCCGGCCGGGGCCGGCAGCGCGACCCTGCTGCTGAACGTCTCCGGGTCGAACAACTCGATCCGGGCGAGCCAGGTCACGATCGACCCGGCGGCCGGGCGGGTCACCGGCACGGTGACCGCCGGTGCCGTCTGCAACCAGGGCACCTACTACACCGTGCACTTCTCGGCCACCTTCGACCAGCCGTTCGCCTCGCACGGGGTGTGGCAGGACGCCACGACGAGGGTCGGCGCCACCACCGCCAGCGGCACCACGGCCCGGCACGGCACCGGGGCCTTCCTCACCTTCGCGCCCGGCGCCACGGTGACCGCCCGGATCGGGCTGTCGTACACGAGCGTCGAGAACGCGGAGCGCAACCGACTGGCCGAGGTGGACGGCAGGAGCTTCGACGCCGTCCGGAGCGAGGCGCGCGACGCCTGGCGTGACGCGCTCGGGGCGATCAGCGTCCGCGGCGGGACGGGGGAGGCACGGACCACGTTCTACACGGCGCTCTACCACGCGCTGCACCACCCGAACGTCTTCAACGACGTCAACGGCGAGTACGTCGGCTACGACGGCGAGCGGCGCCGGGTCGCGCCGGGTCGACAGCTCTATGTCAACTTCGCCGGCTGGGACTTCTACCGCGGCCACGCCCAGTTGCTCGCGATGGCGTACCCGAGGGTGGCCAGCGACGTGAACCAGTCGCTCGTGCTGATGGCCGAGCAGACCGGCACCTGGTACGACGGGCCGACGTACAACCTGGTCCAGGCACGGATGGCCGCCGACTCCCTGCCGATCGCCCTCGCCGCCGCGGACGCCTTCGGCGCCACCGACTACGACCGGGCGGCGGCGCTCCGCTCGCTGCTCGACACGCAGCGGCTGCCGGGTGACACCAGCACCCGGCCCGACGCGTACCAGTACTTCGCCACCGGCATGGTCGAGAACCGCAAGGGGAACTTCGCGACCGCCCGGGTCCTGGAGTACGCGGTCGAGGACTTCGCCATCGCGCAGCTGGCCGGCCGGCTCGACGACGACGCCTCCTACCGGGCCTTCATGCGGCGGGCGCAGAACTGGCGCAACGTCTTCGACGGCGAGACCGGGCACATCCGGCCGCGCGAGCGCACCGGCTTCGACCGCTCCTTCGACCTGCGGGTGCGCGACGACGCCGCCGGCCGCGGCCAGTTCAACCAGGCCACCGGATACCAGTACGGCTGGATGGTGCCGCACGACATCGGTGGCCTGGTCGAGGCGCGGGGCGGCATCGAGGCGTCGGAACGCGCGCTCGACGTGCTGATGGCGCAGCTGGACGCCGGCGCGTACACGCAGACCGGCAACTACCTGAGCAACCAGCCGACCTTCAACTCGCCGTGGGTTTACCACTGGCTGCGGGCCCCGCACAAGACCACCGACGTGCTCCGCCGGGCCGTCGCGGAGCTGTACGACACCACGCCGACCGGGCTACCGGGCAACGACGACCAGGGTTCGCTCAGCTCCTGGTACGTCTGGGCGAACCTCGGGATCTACCCGGCGATCTACGGCACCGCGGACCTCATGGTGAGTGCCCCGATGTTCGAGTCGATCACGATCGACCCGGCCGGCGTCGACCGCGCCTACCAGATCAACGCACCGGGTGCCGGCGGCTCGGGCCGGTACACGACGGGCCTGTCGGTGAACGGGGTTGCCCAGTCGGCGTCCTGGGTGGGCGGTGACTTCGCCGCCGCCGGCGGGGTGCTCGACTTCACCCTGTCCGCGGCCCCCGGAACGTGGGGCACCGGCGCCGCCGACGTGCCGCCCTCGTACGACGACGGCCGTCACGACCGGAACAACATCGGCATCACCTCGGCCGGCGCGGGCAACCGGGGCTCGCTCGACCTCAGCGACTGGTCGCTGCCCCGGGAACAGTTGGCGGCGGCCGGCGCGGCGCCCGGGGCCGAGATCGCGCACGGCACCACCGGCGTGGTCTTCACCTGGCCGGCGGTCGCCGACGGGGAGCCCGACAACTGGATCGTGCACGGGCAGCGGATCGACCTGGCGCCGACCCAGGCCGCGGCGGTGTCGTTCCTCGGCCTGGCCACGAACGGGCCGGCCCGCGGCACGGCCCAGGTCGAGTACACCGACGGCTCCCGGCAGCCAGTGCCGGTCGAGTTCAGCGACTGGGCGGCGGCCCCGGGCGGTGGGAACACGGCCCTGGTCGAGGTGACCGGCCGCCACCACCGCGACGGCACGAGCGGGGGCGGCACCTTCCGGGTCTTCGGCACCCGACCCGCCCCGGTGGACCCGACGAAGACCATCGCCGCGGTGCTTCTGCCGGAGCACACCGACCGGGGCATCATGCACGTCTTCGACGTGGCGACCACGACCCGGGAGCAGGTCGACCCCGAGGCGCCGACCGGCGAGCCGTGGCGGGTCGTGCTCAACCCCGCGCAGGACCCGTCCACCGCGCAGCACGTCACCTGGCGTACCAGCAGCCTGCTGCCGATCGACGGGGTGGTCGAGCTGCGGCCCGCCGGTGGCGGTCCGACCAGGCGGGTCGACGCGACGGAACTGCCGGAGCGCACCGTCGGCGGCTATCCGGCGCGCAGCCACTCGGCCATTCTTTCGGACCTCACTCCGGCAACCACCTACGAGTACCGGGTCGGCGGCGCGGGCCGGTGGAGCGGATGGTCGGCGTTCACCACGGCCGCGGCCGTGGCGGCGCCCTTCACCTTCCTGTACTTCGGTGACGCGCAGGAGGGGATCGCCACCGAGTGGGCGGGCACCGTGGCACGGGCGGTGGCGGCGCATCCGGACGCGGCGCTCAGCATGTACGCCGGTGACCTGGTCAACACCGCCACCAACGAGGTCGAGTGGGAGGACTGGTTCGAGGCCAACGCCCGCCTGCGCACCACCCACAACGTGCTCACCGCACTCGGCAACCACGAGATCGGCGGGCAGCCGCTGGCCGAGAACTTCACCGACCACTTCGAGTACGCCCGCAATGGGCCGGTGGCCTCGGACGCGGGGGAGTATGCCGCCGGGTACGGCGCGCACCTGGCCGCGGTCCTCGCGGACACCGTCTACTTCACCGACCACCAGGGGGTCCGGTTCATCACGCTGAACGCCAACCGGGACGACATCTGTACGCTGATCCGGCCGCCCGGGCTTGCCACGTTCGACTGCGGGGTGGGGCGTCGCGCCTGGATGACGGCCCAGGCGACGTGGCTCAACCGGGTGCTGCGGGAGAACCCGCACCGGTGGGCGGTCGTCCTCGCGCACCAGCCGATCTTCTCGACCGCGCTGGACGGGGCGGGCAACGTGCGGGACGAGGCCGACTGGCGGCAGTACATCCTGCCGGTCATCGAGCGCAACGACGTCGACCTCGTGTTGCAGGGCCACGATCACTCGTACGGGCGCGGCCATCACGACTCGTCCGCGACGGCGAGCGCCGGAATCACGGCCGGTCCGGTGTACGTGGTCTCCAACGGTGGACGCAAGCAGTACCGGCTGAACCTGGCCGACAGCGTGTGGGAGCGCAACAACGCGGTCACCGTCCGGCGGGCACAGGACGTCTCGGCGTACCAGGCGATCACGGTGGACGGCGGGACGCTGCGGTACGAGTCCGTGGCGACGTACACCGTCGCGGGCGGGGAGTCGCCGGTGCGGGTGGGGGAGACCCTCGACGCGTTCACCATCACGAAGTACGACACCGGCGCGAAGTGGGTGACCGAGGAGGGCACCGAGGTCCCCGGTCCGTCGGTGCCGCCGGCGCGGGCCGCGTTGCCGACCGACGAGCCGTTCGACCCGGCCACGTTCGGCGAGGTCACCTGGGACGACGACTTCACCACGGATCGTCTCGACGAGTACCGCAGCCACGGCGAGGGTGGCGAGCCGGCGGTGCAGCTGCGCGTGGACACGGCGGCGGGGGTGCTCACCGCGACGGCGGACGGCCGCCGGTGGAGCCATCTGGCGTTGCCGGTACCGGCCGGCGAGAGTTTCGCACTGATCGTCGAGCCGGCCCGCTTCGCCGATACCGGAGCGGCAGAGGACAGCCTGTTCCTCGGCCTGACGGACGGCCCGGGCAACCGGGCCCACAGCTGGTACAACCACACCCGGCGGGAGAGCGGCCTCGACGTGGTGGTGGCCGGCCGGAGTCGAGCGCTGTCGACCGGGCCGGGGTCGCGTGCCGTCACGTGGCAACCGGGCGACCGGCTGGCGGCGGTCGTCGACCACGGGGAGCTGACGTCGTGGCTGGAGCGCGACGGCCAGTGGCGGCCACTCCGGTCCGGCCTGCTCAGCCTCACCATGACCGGGCAGGAGATCACCGGGTGGGCGCCGACCCTCAGCCTGCGCCTCGACCCGGGCACGGTCACGATCGACCGGGTCACCCTGCTGCAGCGCGAGGCCGCGGTGCCGGAGGATCCCGCCCCGCCGGTGTGGGACGCCAGGACGGTGTATCACGCCGGTGACCGGGTGACGTTCGGCGGCGCGGTGTTCGAGGCGTTGTGGTGGACCAGCGGCGCGCGGCCGGACGCCTCGCCGTGGGGAGCATGGGCCAGGGTGGGCACCGCCACCGGCTGTGCCGGGCGCACCTACCCTGCCTGGACCGACTCCTGGGTGTACGAGGGCGGGGAGACCGTCGTACATGCCGGCCGCCGTTGGCAGGCCCAGTGGTACAGCCGCAACCAGGAGCCGGGCGGGTCGCCGCACGGGCCGTGGCGCGACGTCGGGCCGTGCTGACCGGAGCGTCGTCCGGGTTGGCGCCTGTCGGGGGTACTACCTAGGGTAACGGGATGGTTGATCCGCGGCAGGTGATGAACTTCCGCGTCCAGGCGCAGCAGCTCGACCGGGTCGAGGGCACGCTCGCAGACACCGCAGTGCTCGATATCGGGGTGCAGGAGACCGGACCGGACGGCGGCAGGTGGGCGCTGGCCATCCGCGGGGTCGATGTGGCGGCGTCGTCCGTGGCGGATCTGATCCTGCTGTGGACCGTGCGCGGTGCTCCCCACCTGTACCGTCGCGCTGACCTGGGGAAGGTGGCGGCCGCCGTCGAGCCGTTCTCCGACGCTGACGCGGGCAAGCGCATCTACGATGCCGCCCGGCCGTTGAAGGCGGCGGGCATCGGCATCCTGGCTGCCCTCGACGAGGTGGCCGCCCAGATGCGGGCCATCGTCACCGGGCCGACGGTCAAGGGCGAGGTCTCCGGGCGTCTGGCGGCGGTGATGCCCGAGCCCTACCTGCGGTCCTGCCGACCATGCGGCGCCACCCACCTCTACGAGATGCCGTTCCGGTTGGCCGCCGTGCGGGCCGGGCTGGAGCTGCGACTCGACACCTCACCGCCGGTCCTGCAGCGCACCGCGGGGTTCGAGAAGGCCGTCGCTCCGGGCGACAGGTTCGACCTCATCCGTACGTACCTCCGTCTGCTCGGCCCGGCCACTCCCAAACACGTCGCCGACTATCTCGATGCTCCGGTCAAGGAGGTGAAGGCACGCTGGCCCGAAGACGTGATCGTGGTGATGGTCGGCGGCGAGGCCCGCTCGCTCCTGGCCGCCGACGAACCGGCGCTGGAGTCGGCCGCCGCCACGGCGGTCCGCCTGCTCGGCCCGTTCGACCTCTTCCTCCAGGCCAGAGACCGAGCGACCCTGGTGCCGGGCACGGCCCACGCCAAGGAGTTGTGGCCGGTGCTGGGTCGCCCCGGCGCCGTCCTGGTCGACGGCGAGGTGGTCGGCACCTGGCGTCCCCGCAAGTCCGGCAGGACGTTGAAGGTCGCCGTCCACCCGTGGCGGAAGCTGCCCGCCACCGCGCGCGACAGCATCGTCGAACAGGCCGAGCGCCTGGCCGCGTACCGTGCCGTCGCCCTCGCCGGCGTCGAGTTCGCCACCTAGAGCGGGTCGGGGGAGGGCCGGCGGCCGGTGCTACTGTGCATCGGCAAGATCGAGTCGTGACGGACGGGAAGCAGCATGATCGCGGAGTACGTCCGGGACGCGGCGGCGACCGCGGTCATCTTCGGGTTCTTCGCCCTCAGCTGGTACGGCTGGGGGCAGGAGGCGCCGCCGAAGGGCTGGCGTGTCCCGCTCGGCATCGGTTCGGCGGTCGCCGCGGTGACCGCGATCGTCGGCGGGCTCCTCGCCTGGCGGCACTGGTCGGCCGGCACGGCGTTCGACGACGACACCAGCCGGGCCTTCGGCATCGTCGTGGGCATCGAGTTCGGCGCCGCCGCGCTCGGCGCCGGGCTGCTCGCCGTACGCCGCCGTGCCGATCTCATCTCGGCCTGGGTGGCCTTCGTCGTCGGCGTACACCTGTTTCCGGTC
This sequence comes from Micromonospora sp. WMMD1082, assembly GCF_029626175.1. NCBI lineage: Bacteria > Bacillati > Actinomycetota > Actinomycetes > Micromonosporales > Micromonosporaceae > Micromonospora > Micromonospora sp. WMMD1082. The sequence continues at coordinate 5,382,534 of NZ_JARUBM010000002.1, forward strand.
GCGGCGCTCATCGGCTACCCGCTGATCCATGTGGTGGCGGCCCTGATCACGCTGGTGGCGGTCGCCGCGATCCCGGTGGCTCGCGCGCGGGCGCTGCCGGTGAGCGCCGTCACCGGGCTCGCCACCGGCAGCGTGCTGCTCGCCGCCGCGCTGGGCTCCGTGGCCGTGACGGTGACCGGCTACTGACGCCGTCGGGTCACGCCGAGGGCTCGCCGGCGACCGCCTGGCGGAGTTCGGCCAGGCGCCTGCTGGCTCCGGCCGCCTGCGCCGGATCCGAGGTGGCGACGATGATCGCGAGGAGTTCGGCGAGCTGCACGGCGGCGATCACCCACCGGGTGAGTTCCGAGGCGGTGCCCACGCAGCGCAGCACGGCCGAGACCTCGTCGCGGTAGCGCTCGGCGAGCTGCGTGCCGGTGATGAGGACGACGGGAACACCCGCGCCGGACGCCCACGCGATCACGTCCGCGAACTCCCGGATCGGGCTGGCGGCGTGGATGAGCACGATGGCGTCACCCGGCTGGACCGCCAGCAGTTCGTTGGCGAGGTCGAAGCCGGACGCGCGGGTCCAGCGTGCGCGATGTCCGGCGCGGGTGAGTTGGTCGGCGAGGTACAGGGCGGCGGCGCCCGAGGTGCCGATCCCGATCGTCCACACGGTCTGGGCGGCAACGATCGCGGCTCGGGCGCGTTCGAGTTCCGTGAGGTCGAGGAGTTGTTCGTTGTCGTCGAGGAGTTCCCGCAACGCGTCGTGGAACGCCCGTGCGACCGTCGCGGATTCACCGCCGAGCGCGGACAGCTGCGCCTGCCGGCGCTCGGCGCGCGACACCTCGACGCGGCGGGGTCGGCTCGCGACGCGCTTGAGCTCCGGAAGCCCGCTGAAGCCGAGGCTGCGCGCGGTGCGGATGACGCTGGCGTCGCTGGTGCCGGTCGCCTGGGCGATCTGGGTGGCCCCGAGGAACGGCAGCTCGGCGGGGGGCACCGTGGCGAGGTACTCCGCGATCCTGCGCTCGGCGCGCGGCAGGGTGCCCCCGTGCGTGCGCAGTCGCTCGGCGAGTACGTCGTCGCTGCCGGTTCCGCCGCTCATCGTTGCCGCCACCTCCGGCCCGCCAGGGTATCGGTCTGCGAGCCAAGGGTGGCGACGGCGTACGGGGTGCGGGGAAGGGGCAGGACGAGCGGGGCGTGGGTGACGGGGTGGTCGATGACGACCGATCCGACGCCGAACACCTCCTTGACGAGCTGCTCGGTGAGGACCTCGTGCGGTGTGCCGGTCGCGTGTACGCGCCCACTGTGGACGGCGACGACGTGGTGGGCGTAGTGCGCGGCCTGGTTGAGGTCGTGCACGACCATGACGATCGCCGTGCCACGGCGGCGGTTGAGGTCCGCGAGGAGGTCGAGCACCTCGAGTTGATGGGCGATGTCGAGGTAGGTGGTCGGCTCGTCCAGCAGCATGACGGGGGTGTCCTGGGCCAGCGCCATGGAGATCCAGGCGCGTTGCCGTTGCCCACCGGAGAGCGAGTCCAGCGTACGGTCGGCGAGGTCGTCGAGCCCGGCCGCGGCGAGCGACTGCTCGACGATGGCCCGATCCTCGGGGCGCTCCCTCGTGAGGAACCCGCGGTGCGGGTGCCGGCCGAACTCGCTGAGCCCCCGCACGGTAATGCCCTCCGGCGCGACCGGCTGTTGCGGCAGCATCGACACGGTGCGGGCGATGCGGCGGCGCGGGATCGCCCGCAGGTCCGTGCCGTCGAGCAGGACCTGGCCGCGCAGCGGCGGGAGGGCGTTGCCGAGGGTACGCAGCAGGGTGGACTTGCCGCTGCCGTTCGCGCCGATGAGCGCGGTGATGCGTCCGGGTGGAATCGTCAGGTCGACCCCGTCGAGGATGGGGTTGCCCGGGTGGTATCCGACGGACAGGCGGCGTGCCTCGAGCAGTGGGACAGCGACGTCAGCCATCTCGTCTGGCCTCTCTGAAGAGCAAGAAGAGGAGGTAGGGGCCACCGGCGATGGCGGCGACGATGCCGGCGGGAATCTCGTTGGGCAGCGCGATGAGCCGCCCGGTGAGGTCGGCGAGGGTGAGCAGCATGGCGCCGAGCAGCGCCGTGGTGGGCACGCACCAGCGCGCGCGTGGCCCGACGACGAGCCGGGCCAGGTGCGGGGCGAGCAGGCCGAGGAACCCGATGCCGCCGACCGCGCTGACCGCACCGGCGGTCAGCGCGACCGCGGTGCAGACGAACAGGGTGCGGTTCACGACCGGGGCGACGCCGAGGCTGCCCTGGGTGTCGTCGTCGAAGGCGGCCAGATCGAGCCGGGCGGCGCACACGAGGACGAACGGGGTGCAGCAGAGCAGCCAGATCGCCAGGAACGCGACGTCGGTCGGGGTGCTGCCGTAGACGCTGCCGGCCAGCCACACCATCGCCTGATCCGAGTATCCGGGGTGGGCGACCATGAGGTACTGGATGGCGGCGCCGGCGATGGC